>NZ_JBXAQN010000002.1:0-1112500 GCF_058807275.1 Ferrovibrio sp. GW821-FHT12D07
GTCTTGCCATGGTCAACGTGACCAATCGTCCCAATGTTGCAGTGCGGCTTGTTACGCTCAAACTTTGCCTTGGCCATCGCTCTATTCCTGTTATCCGACCAGTGTTTTTCAGCGGCCCCTTGCGGACCCGCCGGTTGAGTTTGACGGTCCGGCACCCAAATCCGCGTCGCGCCATTCCGGCGCCGTTCGCGTCATCGCGTACCGTGGACGAGGGTGCCGAGGCACATCCGCCCTGTTAAGCTGGAGCGGGTGAAGGGAATCGAACCCTCGCAACCAGCTTGGAAGGCTGGGGCTCTACCACTGAGCTACACCCGCCGATTCGCGTTTTACTCCAATAACTTCCACCAACCTATTGATGCCAATGCATCTTTCGGATGGCGTGGAGATGGTGGAGGGGGCTGGATTCGAACCAGCGTAGGCGTACGCCAACGGATTTACAGTCCGTCCCCTTTAGCCACTCGGGCACCCCTCCAAACCGGGCCCTTCGCTTAACGAAGGGATATCTGCCCGTCAATGGAAAAACGCGACAAAAGCCCCGTCATCGCCCCCTTCCCTCGAACTGAAATGAGGTTCGGCGGCAATGTTGTTGCTTCTGACGGCGCGCACTATAAGGGGCGCCATGACCAGACGCAAGCCAGATGCCCGCAACCCGCAACGCCCCTCTTCCAAGGGCGGTTCGGGCCCCAAAAACCGGTCCTCGGAGAGTCGTGAGCGCCCCGAAAAGCGGGCCGACAAGCGTCCGGGCAAAGCCTCGACCAAGCCTGGCGCGAAGTCCCCCGTCAAGGGTGCCGGCGCGAATCGCGGCGGCGCCCCCCGTCCCTGGGAAATCAACAGTGGCCGGCGCGAAGATGCCCGTGGTGAGTCCCGGGGCGAATCCCGGGGCGACCGTCAGGGCCGTCCCGACCGCGACGCCCGTCCGGATCGCGGCCCCCGCCCAGGCCCGCGCAACGAGCGCCATGTCACCGATACCGGCGAGCGTCGCCCTGATCGCGGGGCAGACCGCCCTGCCGGTCCCCGCCCCGACCAGCGCAGCTTTGATCGCCGCAGCTCACATCATCGCGGCGACCTGCCGGTCTGGCTCTACGGCACCCATGCCGTTCTGGCCGCCCTGAACAATGATGATCGCTATGTGCGCCGCCTGGTGCTGACGCGCGAGACACGCGACTCACTGGGCAGCGACATGCCCATTCCTGCCGTGGCGCCCGAGATTCTCGACAAACTGAAGATCGACAGCCTGCTGCCGCCCGGCGCGGTGCACCAGGGCATCGCCGCCCTGGTCGATCCGCTGGATGACGGCGGCGTCGAAGGCCTGAAGGAACCGCTGGAACTGGAAAGCGGCCGCGAGGTGGTGCTGCTGCTCGACCATGTCACCGATCCGCGCAACGTCGGCGCCATCCTGCGCTCGGCCGCCGCCTTCGGCGCCCGCGCCGTGATCGTCACCGACCGTCATGCCCCCGAAGCCACGGGCGCTTTGGCCAAGGCAGCCTCGGGCGGCCTGGAAGTCGTGCCGCTGGTCCGCGTTACCAACATGTCGCGCGCACTCGATCTGCTGGCCGAATACGGCTTCTGGCGTGTCGGCCTGGAAATGGAAACCGACAAGACGCTGGCCGACGCGGTCAGCGACATCCGTCGCGTGGCGCTGGTGCTGGGATCGGAAGATGAAGGCCTGCGCCGGCTGACGCGCGAGAAGTGCGACTTCCTGGCCAAGCTGCCGATGACCGGCGCGGTGGAAAGCCTGAACGTGTCGGCTGCCGCCGCGATCGCCCTCTACGAATGCGCGCGCGGCTGATAGCCGTCTCGCCATAATGCGAGGCGCATAAGCTCATCCGGCGCATCCTTCGTTGTGGTCCTGAGATGGGCCATGTCAGGCACCGGACGACTAATCAAAAAATCCGGTGGAACAGCCTGCCGTCGAAGCTGGCTGCCAGCGCCCTCCTTCAAGCATAAAAATGCTTGAAGGAGAAACCTTGAATATGTTTTCCGCCGCTAAGCTGCATGTTCTGTACAAGGTGCTGAATGCACCTGTACGACATTTCCCTTTCCCTCATATCTATGTCGAGAACGTTTTCCCGGCCGACTTCTATGCCGAACTGCAGCGCCACAGAATTGAGGATGAGGCATATACGCGCCTAGTCGATTCAGGCCGGGTCACCAGGAATTACAATGACGCGCGCTACGGTCTGTTTTCCCAGAATCTCGCGGCCGCGCCCATGTCCGCCGAGAAGAAGCAGTTCTGGGAAAATCTCTTCCAGACCTTTGGTGATGGCGAGTTTGGCAATGCCTGGATATCGCTTTTCGGCAATACCATTCGCGACAAGCTCAGCGCCTTGCCGATCGAGGTAAGTGGCGGCCGCGATCTGAAGAATATTCCACTCGCCAACGAAATGTTTCTGCTGCGCGACCGCACGAATTTTTTCCTCGGCCCGCATACCGATTCCATACTCAAGGTCGTTTCGGTGCTGTTTTACCTGCCGCCGGATGAGCGCCAGATCGACCTCGGCACATCGGTCTATATCCCGAAAGACCGCACGTCCACGTGCAACGGCGGCCCCCATTATACTTTCGAGATGTTCGATCTCGCAGCAACGATGCCCTACAAGCCCAACAGCCTGGTGGCATTTCCGCAATCACCGCGCAGCTTCCACGGCGTGGAACCGGTAAAACGTGAAGATACCATGCGCGATCTCCTGCTCTTCGATGTGAGGATCAGGAGTTTCCCGCCAGCGGCGGCATAACCGGATTACGACGACGAGCCATCGCCCATCTGCGACTGCAGGTAATTCTGCACGCCGACTTTGTCGACCAGACCCAGCTGGGTCTCCAGATGATCGATATGCTCTTCGGTGTCGCGCAGGATGTCGCGCAGCATGTCACGGCTGACATAATCCTGCACGCTCTCGCAATGGGCGATGGCATTGATCAGGTCGCCGCGGCCCTTGCGCTCGAGGTCCAGGTTGGCGCTCAAGCCTTCAGGAACGGTCTCACCGATCTTCAGCTTGCCCAGATCCTGCAGGTTCGGAATGCCTTCCAGCAGCAGCACACGCTCGATGATCTTGTCGGCGTGCTTCATCTCCTCGATCGACTCTTTGTATTCATGATGACCGAGCCGCTCGAAGCCCCAGCTCTTCCACATGCGCGCATGCAGGAAATACTGGTTGATCGCGGTCAGCTCGTTCTTCAGGACGCTGTTGAGATGCTGGAGGACCTTCTTGTCGCCCTTCATGGGAGAACTCCTGTGCCGGGGGCGCGACTCACTACGCGTCGCTGGTTGGCACGAGGCTTACGCCCGCCCTATCGAAGGCTCAAGAAAAATGCGTGAAATTACGAGTTAGTCGCAAAGATTCCGCGACTTAACTCAGTTTCCCTGCGACTTGTTCGCGATAACCGCGCGACTGCGCATCATGCGCAACACTGTCAGGCTCGAGAGCACGACACCGAGGCTCGCCAGCGCGAACAGCACCAATTCCGTCTCGCTGGCCTGGCTCATCAATCAGCACCTTCCATGCTGGCGACGGCAACCTGCGGCATCATGCAGGCCGCGCCATGCTGATGGCCGCTCTTGTGCTCGTTGATCATGCCCCGCACCTCGGGCACGCATTTGCCGCATTGCGGACGGTCGGCCAGATGGCGATAGACCGCAGCCACCGACTTGCAGCCGCCGGCAATCGCGCCGCGCACATCCCCGTCCGTGAAACCATGGCAGAGGCAGATATACATCGCGCGCCCCTTAATGCAGCTGCCGGACCGGCTGCAGCGCGGACGTATTCCGGGCCGCGCGCTGGCGCGTGCGATAGGGCAGATCATGACCGCTGCCGGCAAGGCATTCGGCCAGGTCTTCCAGCGGCGCCAGGAAGGCGGCGACGCCATCATGACGGACCAGCCATGGCGCCATGGCGCGCGCGGCCACCGGCGCGCCATTCTGCAGCGCCGCCACGATGGAGATCACGCAGACCTCGTCGGCGGCCAGACAGGGGCAGCAGGCCTGATGATGCACGATGGTGCGGCGGGCATGGCGGCTGAGCGAGGTGAGCGCTGCATCCAGGGCGATCAGCGCCGGCCGGGATTCGGAGCGGCGGAACTGGCGGTTGAATTCGCGGGCCAGCATCGGCAGATGCTCTGGCCCGGAAACCCAGCGGCGAAAGGCCCAGACCACCAGGCGTTCGCCCTCGGTCAGTTCCTGCACACTGGTCGGCCAGGAGCCCTGCTCCGAATGGCCTTCACCTTGATCCGGACCGGCAACAACGCCGGCATACTCGCCCATCGCCACGCGCAAACCCGCTCTGCAAATCATTCTCAGATACGGTTCTAACGAACTTGCGAGTGATTATCAAGTGCCTTTTTGGTGATCTTGTCCCGGCACTTGGCTTGCCCGGCGGAAATGCCTCGCGTAAACAGGCGCCCGAGCGCCCATGTTTGCGATCCGGGCCGGATTAGCTCAGCGGTAGAGCAGCGGTTTTGTAAACCGAAGGTCGGGGGTTCAATCCCCTCATCCGGCACCACTCCCCTCATCCAAGATTGACTGATCCATCGCGAACCAGGCGCGGGAAATCTTCCCCCCGGCCAGCTCGTAGATCGCAATCACGTCCACCCTGCCAGGCCCTTCGGGAAATGTCCGGGTCACCACTTCGCGGTCGATCACCGTATTGCCGACGCTCATGCGCTGGATCAGACGACCGAACAGGTTTGGCTCCTGAAAACGCACGATATGGCGCGCGCGGATTTCAGTCGCCCCGCTGGCCAAAAGCGTGTCGGGATGAGCGAAGACCTGCGCGTCCTCGGCGCAGCAGGCCATGAACGCGTCGATGTCCTTCGCGTTATAGGCATCGAGCTGGCGCTGGATGACGGCTTCGTTGGCAGCGGTGTCGGCGGCAGTCATAGGGCGGACTCCTTCATCGGATCGAAGCCTAGCCGCCAGGATGGAAAATGGTATCGCGGAATTGTAGCGCTGCAATCCCAAAGGCTTCAGGAGTCGCGGCTTGAAAAAGCCACAAAGCGCGGCTCTAGTCCCGCCATGCTGCGCTGCCTGATTCTCCCTGCGTCATTTCTTCTGCTGCTGACATCGATCGCGCAGGCGTCAACGCCGGAATCCTGGCATGGCCTGCTGATCACGGCCGGCCAGCGCTGCACTGCCGCCAGCGGCCTGCTGGAAGCCAAGGCCAGCGCCCAGCCTGCCGATTTCAACGACGAAATCCTGATCCTGGTCACCGGCATGTGGCCGCAGCCGCATATGAAGCAGGCATCGGCGCAGATGCTGTGCCGCTACAACAAGGCGTCGGGCGCCGTGCAAATCATCGAGGTGCCATCCGACTGGCCCCGACAGCTGATACTGGCCGAGTAGTCATTCGCCCAGCAGCAGGTCTTTGGCGCGGTTGATCTGCGCCGCCAGATAGGTCGAACCACCCTGGTCGGGATGAAACTTCTTCATCAGACGACGATGCGCGGCGCGGATATCGGCATCGGATGCGCCCGGCTTCAGCCCCAGCACATCCCAGGCCTGCTCACGTGTCATCGCGCCACCGCTGGCCGCACCCGACATCGCATCGGCCGCCTCGCCCGCGTCGCCGCTCGCGGCGCGCTCGCGCCAGTCCTCGCCCACCGTGCGGTCGAGATAGGATTCCAGCAGGGCCGCGCCCTGGTTATCGGCGGCGCGGCAATCACGCAGCAGCAAAATCAGGTCCTCGAAGCCGAGCGCAGACAAGCGTCGCCCGGCATAACGCCCCTGCAGCACTTCGCCATCCATGCGGCCGGTGCCGTGATCCAGATGCATGCGCAACCAATGCGTCTCGACGCTGGACTGCTGGCCGCTGCCGCCATTCAGGTCCCCATCCGGTGGCGCTTCGTTGCCGGTGCGCGCGCGCTGCCAGCCCGAGCCGAGGCCCCGGCCATGAAACAGGCCGCTGAACGGGATCAGGCCGCGCGGCAGATAGCCCAATGAGGCCGCAGCGCCCGCTGCCATCAGCATGGCAGCGTCGATGCGGCCGCGCAGCAGGAAGAACAGCGCCAGGCCGCCGCAGACCACGGCACCGATGATCTTCAGGGCGCGCGCCAGAATTTTCGGGTCAGCATTGATGAAACCCCGCGCGCCCAGCATCAGCAGCACGACAATCACCACACCGATGGCGAACCAGGCGGCCATCAGCGCATCTGTCCGATCAGGGCGCGCACATCCTGTCCGGACGTGCGACCGTAATTCTCCAGCGCCCGGAAGCCGCCGGCGGCATAAGCCGCCACGGCGGAGAGCAGCGCACGCAGCGTCGCGGCGCTGGACGCATCGAAGGCGCAATAGGCACCGCGCGTCAGCCGCGCCATATCCTGGAAGCAGGCCTTGGCCAACGGCTCCTCGCCTTCCTGGAAGGCAAAGATCGGCACGCCCAGCAGGGCAAGCTCGCCGGCACGCTGGGCGATGTCGTCATGGGCTTCTTCCAGGCAATCGCCAACATAGACCAGCGCATTGACCTTGCGCTCGCGCGCCTCACCCATGGTGTGCTTCAGCACGCGTTCGATCTGGGTATGGCCGCCAACGCATTCGACCTGCCGCATCAGGCGCAGCATCGCATTGGCTTCCGCCACCCAGGGCGAGGCCTTGCACTCGCCATGGCCGCGAAAGAACACGAGCTGGATTTCGAGCCCGCCAAGGGCGGCGGCCGTGCGGAACATGTCGGCCTGGATGCTCTGTGCCTCTTCCCAGGTCGCGCGCCGGCTGGCGGTGGCATCCATGGCGAAGACCAGACGGCCGGGCTGGCCGCCCTGCGGGGCGGGTTTGGGGCTCAGGGCCACCTGCCGCAGGAAGGCATCCACCTCCTGGGTGGAGGCCAGAGAAGACTTATTCGGGACCGGGGTCCGGTTATCCGTGCTCATGCCCACAGGATATAGGGGCCGCAGCCACAAAGCAAAATGGCCTGAAAACGCAAAACGCCGCCGGGTTGAGCCGGCGGCGTCGCGGTAAACCGGCCGTGACCGGGTTTAGCTTTCTTCGGTGAACGCCTCGTCACGCTTCTTCCGGATCGTCGGCAGCAGCACGACGATCAGGCCGATCGCGGCCAAGGCCAGCATGGTGGCGCTGATCGGGCGTTCGATGAAGACCATCGCATCGCCGCGCGACAACACCATGGCGCGCCGCAAATACTCTTCCATCATCGGACCGAGGATGAAGCCCAGCAGCAGCGGCGCCGGTTCGCAGTCCAACTTGGACAGCACGTATCCCAGCACGCCGAACAGGGCCATCAGGTAGACGTCGAAATCGGAGTTGTTCAGCGAGAACACGCCGATGGCGCAGAAGACCAGGATGGCCGGATACAGCAGATGATAGGGCACGGTCAGCATGCGGACCCACAGACCGATCATCGGCAGGTTCAGCACCACCAGGAACAGGTTGCCCAACCACATCGAGACAATGATGCCCCAGAACAGCACCGGCTGTTCGGTCATCACCTGCGGACCGGGCTGGATGCCCTGGATGATCATCGCGCCGATCATCAGTGCCATGACAGGGTTGGACGGAATGCCCAGCGTCAGCATCGGAATGAACGAGGTCTGTGCGCCGGCGTTGTTGGCCGATTCAGGTGCAGCCACGCCTTCAATGGCGCCCTTGCCGAAGTTCTTCGAGTTCTTCGAGACCTTCTTCTCCAGCGAATAGGCCGCGAACGAGGCCAGCATGGCGCCGCCACCCGGCAGGATGCCGAGCGCCGAACCCAGCGCGGTGCCACGCAGCACCGGCGGAATGATCGTCTTGATATCCGCCCAGCTCGGCCACAGGCCAGTGATCTTGCGGCTGAAGACGTCGCGGGTCTCTTCGTTCTCCAGATTGCGGATGATCTCGCCCAGACCGAACATGCCCATGGCGACGATCACAAAGTTGACGCCGTCGGCCAGTTCCGGCACGTCGAAGGTGAAGCGCGGCGTGCCCGAGGTCACGTCGGTGCCGACCAGGCCGAGCAGCAGGCCCAGCAGGATCATGGCAACCGCCTTGAGCAGCGAGCCATGCGCCAGCACGACCGAGGCCACGAGGCCCATCACCATCAGCGAGAAGTATTCGGCGGGACCGAACTTGAGCGCGATTTCGGCCAGCGGCGGCGCGAACACCGCCAGCAGGAAGGTCGCCACCGTGCCGGCGAAGAAGGAGCCCAGCGCCGCAGTGGAGAGCGCGAGCCCCGCCTTGCCCTGGCGCGCCATCTGATAGCCATCGAGTGCCGTCACCACCGAGGATGACTCACCCGGCAGGTTGATCAGGATCGCGGTGGTCGAACCGCCGTACTGCGCGCCGTAATAGATGCCGGCGAGCATGATCAGCGCCGAGACTGGCGGCAGGCCGAAGGTGACCGGCAGCAGCATGGCGATGGTGGCCGTGGGCCCAAGGCCCGGCAGCACGCCGATCAGGGTGCCGACAAACACGCCACCGAGGCAGTACAGCAGGTTCAGTGGCGTCATCGCCACTTCGAGGCCGATATAAAGATTGGAGAGCAGTTCCATGGCTTGATCCCCTCAACCGCCAAGCCACGGCCCGCGAACCGGCATCGGCAGGCCCAGGGCATAGACAAAGACAACAACGCAGAAGATGGCGAGGCCGATGGCCAGCACCAGAGTGGGTTTCCAGTTGAACCGCTGGCTCGCGACGGCGCTGATGCAGACCAGCACGCCAGTGGCAAGCGGCACACCGGCATTGCGCACCAGCACGCCGAACAGCAGCGTGGAAATGGTGACCAGCATCAGGCCCTTGAAGGTGAAGCCCTTCGGCGGCTCTTCGCTGACGGCGATGCCGCGCACGCCGATGACCAGACCGATGGCGACCAGGATACCAGCCAGGACGATGGGGAAGAAAGACGGGCCCATGCGGCGGGCCGTACCGAAGCCGTAATCCTTGGCCAGCCAAATGAAGGCGATGCCGAACAGGATGAACAGCAATCCGGCGAAGAAATCTTTTGGACTGCGAATAAAGGACATGTCTCCCCCTACGCCGTGTCTTCGGCTACCCCGGCCAACTGACCGGGGCAGACTTTGTACAAGGGGCGCCCAGCCTGCAAAAGGCCGGACGCCCCATCTTTTACGTCAAAGATATGTAACGTTTCAGTCAGCGTATTCGCCGGCCGCCTTGATCACCGGCGCCCACTTCTCGATTTCCGCCTTCAGGAACGGACCCAGCGCCGCAGGGGTGGCGCGGTTCTGGGCGACCGGCTCGGTGCCGAGTTCCTGGAAGCGCTGAACCACGTTCGCATCCTTCAGCGCGGCCTGCAGGGCCGGCACCAGCTTGTCGATCGCAGCCTTCGGCGTGCCCTTCGGAGCATAGAGACCATGCCAGATCGCCACTTCAAAGCCCTTGATGCCGGCTTCGTCCATGGTCGGCAGGTCAGACAGCGACGGCACGCGGGTCTTGGTGGTGACCGCATATGCCTTGATCTTGCCGCCCTTGATCTGACCGGTGGTGTTGGTGGTCTGGTCGCACATCAGGTCGATCTGGCCGCCCAGCAGGTCGTTCATCGCCGGACCGGTGCCCTTGTAGGCAACGGTGGTCATCTGGGTCTTGATCGCGCTCATGAACATCAGGCCGCACAGATGTGAGGCTGCGCCAACACCTGCATTACCATAGGACACCTTGTCCTTGTTCTGCTGCACGTAGGCGACGAGTTCCTTGAAGTCCTTCGGCGGCAGGTCCTTCTTGGCCACCAGGGTCATCGGCACGTCGGTGATCAGGCCGATCGGCTCGAAGTCGTTGATGGTGTCATAGGGCAGCTTGCGATACAGCGTGGCGCTGGTGGCATGGCCGATATGATGCAGCAGCAGCGTGTAGCCATCGGGAGCGGCGCGCGCGACGCGACCGGCACCGAGCGTGCCGCCGGCGCCGCCGACGTTCTCGATGATGACCTGCTGCTTCAGCGTGGTACCCATCGACTGGGCGACCAGGCGGGCAACCGTATCAGTCGGGCCACCCGCAGCGAACGGCACCACGACGGTGATGGGCTTGTTCGGATAGTCCTGCGCCTGAGCAGCAGTGCCCAGAAGCAGCAGGCTGCCAGCGAGCAGCGAAAGTGTTTTTTTCATAGTATCTCCCTGTCGTTAAACCCCCGGAGCCCCTACGGCTCCGACCCGAATTTCCGTTGTATAAAGCACAGATTCCCGGCCGCCTCCAAGTAAAACCCAAGAAGGTTTTTTCCTTGTGCGGTGCAGCAATGACGCCGTTTAAGGCAGATCAGTCCTCAGTGATCAGATTGAGCCCGAGCAGCAGTGCCCTGACTTCCTGACGTGCCGCAGCCTGCGCCATGCTCAATCCGGCGGCACCGCCCGAAAGGGTGGTGCGATCCAGGTCCATCAACGTCAGGCCGGTGAGGAAAAGTTCGCGGAAAATCACCCGTTCGGAAAGACCGGGCAGGAACCGGAAGCCGATGCGTTTTTCCAGCGCCTGCAGCACGTGGCCGACATTGCGCTTGTTGCGGGCGTCCAGATGCGACAGCCGGTTGCGGATCACCACCCAGTCGACACTCTGGCGGTCGCGGGCCAACCTTTGCTTGCGCTGTTCCCACACCATCACCGCGTAGCGGCTGGGCTTTATCACCTTCAGCGTGTCGGGTTCGATGGTGGCCAGCAAATCAACGTCAATAAAGCTGTCGTTTACGGGCGTGATCAGCAGGTCCGCATGCGAATGCCCGATGCGGGCCAGATGGGTATCGCTGCCCGGGCAATCCACCAGGATGAAATCATGGCGCGGGGCCAGATCGGCGATGGCGGTGGCGAAGCGCGCGGCCTCCTCCGCTTCTGCTTCGGGCCGGTTGGGCAGATCGCTTTCCGTGATCACCAGATGCTCGGGCATCGCCAGCCGCAGGCTGTGCTTGGTGATGAAGGCCTGCCGGTTTTCCAGATAGCGCGTCAACGTGCGCTGCTTGCCATCCAGGTCGATGGCGGCGATGCGGCCGCCTTCGGTCAGCAGCGCGATCAGGATGTGCATCGAGGTAGTCGACTTGCCCGAGCCGCCCTTCTCGTTGCCGACGACAATGATGCGTGGCCGCTGTTGGGCGGTCATGGGTGAACTCCGGATACAGGTACTATTTCTGAATTATAGCAGGCCGAGCGCACGCAACTCGGCCAGCAGCTCCGGCGGCATCTCGGCCGCGCCCTTGCCGGCAGCCGAGACATCGGGAGGCGCATCCTCATCTTCCAGATAGCGCCAGCCCTGATGCGGACGCCGCGGCTGCGGCAGCACGGGGATCAGCTCGGTCTTCATCACGATGCCGCAATGCGGACCTTTGTTCTCCAGCACGGCTTCTTCCAGACGCACAATGGGGCAGCGCACGGCGATGTAGCCCTTGACGATCCAGTATAGCGAACCGCCAGCCAGCACCTCTTCGGCGCGCTTGGGCATGTGACGCGTGTAATGGGTGAAGGTCTTGCCGGCCTTTTTGCGCACCTTCATGCGCTCGCGGAAATGCTCCAGGCTGTCGATGCCAACGGCGATCTTCAGAAGATGGACAGGCACGATAGTGCTTTTTGCGGGGGCTTTTTTTACAGGCATTTCGATTTGAGGGCGCGTGCCACACTGGAGGCCGGCGGATGGCCAAGACGGTCGGAAATCCACCAGGCGGTCTGCACCAGCTTCTTCAGGTCGACGCCGGTTTCGATGCCCATGCCGTCCAGCATGTAGACCACGTCTTCGGTGGCGACATTGCCGGTGGCGCCCGGGGCATAGGGGCAGCCGCCAAGACCCGCGACCGAGGCATCATGCCGTGTGATGCCGCATTCCAGCGCCGCCAGCGTGTTGGCCAGCGCCTGACCGTAGGTATCGTGGAAATGCACACCGAGATTGGCCAGCGGCATGACGTTGGCGCAGGCCTCGATCATCGCCTTGACCTTGCCCGGCGTGCCGACACCGATGGTGTCGCCCAGCGCCACGTCGTCGCAGCCGATATCGTGCAGTTGCTTCGCCACCTTGGCGGTCTGCTCCGGTGCGATGGCGCCTTCGAAGGGACAGCCGACCACGACCGAGACGAAGCCGCGCACCTTCACGCCGTCGCGCCGGGCCGCCTCCACCACCGGACGAAAGCGCTCGATGCTCTCGTCGATGCTGCAGTTGATGTTCTTCTTCGAAAAGCTTTCGCTGGCGGCAGCGAAGACGCCGACCGCTTCGGCGCCGGCGGCGCGCGCGCCTTCGTAACCTTTCATATTGGGCGTCAGCACCTGATAGACCACGCCGGGCCGACGCTTCATCTGCGCCATCACCGCTTCATGGTCGCCCATCTGCGGCACCCATTTCGGCGAGACGAAACTGGTCGCCTCGACATGCTTCAGACCGCAGTCGGCCAGGCGATCGATCAGTTCGATCTTCACCTCGGTCGGCACCACGCCCGGCTCGTTCTGCAGGCCGTCGCGTGGTCCGGCTTCCCACAATGTAATCTTCGACGGCAGGCCCATAATCAGGCCTCCGTTTCCAGATTGAGCAGCACGGCACCTTCCGGCACCTGGTCGCCGGCGCGGAAGTTCACTTTGGCCACAACGCCCTTGGCCGGCGCGCTGATCGTGTGTTCCATCTTCATGGCTTCGAGGATCATCAGGGGCTGGCCCTTCTCGACCTTCGCCCCCTCTTCCACCAGCGCTTGCACGATCTTGCCCGGCATCGGCGCGGTCAGGTGGCCGCTGCCGCCTTCGTCCATATCGCCGGCAGCGCGCGGATCGATAACGGTCAGCCGGTGCGTCTCGCCCGGCAGCATCAGCACCAGGTCCTCGCCCGCATGCACCAGGCCAGCGTGCAGGCGGCGGCCGTCGATCACAGCGTTCAGGTTGCCATCACTGTCCAGACTGCCCTGCACGGTGACATCGCCGGCCGGAGCATGCACATGCAGCGCATCGCCATCGAGATATTCGATCCGGCAGGTGACATCAGTGTCGCGCTCGCGGATCACCAGCTCGTCCCAGCCATGGTCATTCACGCGCCAGCCGGTGACCTGCGCCCAGGGCGACCAGCGGTCGCCGCTCTGCGCCGACTGCCGCGCCATCGCCGCGCGACGCTCCAGCGTCACGGCGAGTGCCGCCACCGCCAGCACCGTGGTCGAGGCCGGCTGCGGCGCCGGCAACAGGTCGGCGCGGAAACGTTCAATGAAACCGGTATCCAGATCGCCGCCGATAAAGGCCTCATGGCCGGCCAGCGCGATCAGGAAGGCGGTGTTGGTCTGCACGCCTGCGATCTGGTACTCGGCCAGCGCCTGCTTCATGCGACGCAGCGCCGCCTTGCGGTCGGTATCCCAGACGATCAGCTTGGCGATCATCGGATCGTAATACGGCGTGACAGCATCGCCCTCGCGCACGCCGGTATCGACGCGGACATGACGGTCTTCCGCCGGGGCACGCAGGCGATGCAACGTGCCGACCGAAGGCAGGAAATTCTTCTGCGGGTCCTCGGCGTAGATGCGGGCTTCCACCGCATGGCCGTTGATCTGCAACTGGTCCTGCGACAGCGGGAGTGTGCCGCCGGCCGCCACATTCAGCTGCCAGGCCACAAGGTCCTGGCCGGTGATCATCTCGGTCACCGGATGCTCCACCTGAAGCCGCGTGTTCATTTCCATGAAGTAGAAGCGGTCGGCGCGAAGTCCATCCGAAACGTCGGCAATGAATTCCACGGTGCCGGCACCGACATAGCCGATCGCCTTGGCGGCGGCGACGGCCGCATCGCCCATGGCCTTGCGCATGGCTGGCGGCATGTCAGGCGCCGGCGCCTCTTCCAGCACCTTCTGGTGGCGGCGCTGCACCGAACAATCGCGCTCGAACAGATGCACGGCATTGCCATGGCTGTCGGCAAAGACCTGGATTTCGATATGGCGCGGCTTCACCAGATACTTTTCCAGCAGCACCTTGTCGTCGCCGAAGGCATTGGCGCCCTCGCGCTGCGCGCCGGCCAGAGCCGTGGCAAACTCCTTGGCGGAATCAACACGGCGCATGCCTTTGCCGCCGCCGCCCGCCACCGCCTTGATCAGCACGGGATAGCCGATGCGCTCGGCTTCTTTCGCCAGCAGCTCGGGCGACTGGTCGTCGCCGTGATAGCCCGGCACCACCGGCACCTTGGCCTTTTCCATCAGCGCCTTGGCCGCACCCTTCAGGCCCATCGCCTCGATGGCCGAGGCCGGCGGGCCGATGAAGACAATGCCGGCATCCTTGCAGGCCCGGGCGAAGCCGGCGTTTTCAGACAGGAAGCCGTAGCCCGGATGGATTGCCTGCGCACCGGTCAGTTTCGCGGCGGCAATGATGCGATCCGGCAGCAGGTAGCTCTCGCGCACCGCCGCGCCGCCAATATGGATGGCCTCGTCGGCCATGGCGACATGGCGCGCATTGGCATCGGCATCGGAATAGACGGCCACCGTCGCCACGCCCATGCTCCTGGCGGTGCGGATGACGCGGCAGGCAATCTCACCGCGGTTGGCGATCAGGATTTTGCGGAACACTGCTTACTCCACTCTCAGTTCGCCCAGTTCGGCTTGCGCTTGTCGAAGAAGGCCGCGAGGCCCTCCTGCCCTTCCGGGCTGGCGCGCCGATCGGCGATATTCTGGGCCGTGAACTGCATCAGCTCATCATCCACGCGGGCATGGGCCACGCGGGAGATCAGCAATTTCGAATCACGGATCGCGCCCGGCGCGCCCAGCAGCAGGGCCGCAACATATTCTTCGCCGCGCGCGGCCAACGCCGCCTCGTCGGCTACCACCTCGTGTACCAGACCGATGCGGCAGGCATCGTCAGCACTGAACCGTTCGGCAGTGAGGAAATACCGGCGCGCCTGACGCGGGCCGATCGCGGCCACCACATAAGGCGAAATGGTTGCCGGCGTGAGGCCGAGACGCACCTCGGTCAACGCGAATTTCGCCTCCGCCGTTGAGATCACCATATCGGCGCAGGATGCGAGACCGGTGCCGCCGGCCATGCAGTTGCCATGCACCAGCGCGATGGTTGCCTGCGGCAGGTCATTCAGCTTTTTCAGCATGCGCGCCATGTTCATAGTGCTGGCGCGATTCTGCTCCGGTGTGGCCTGACCGGACTTGCGCATCCAGTCAAGATCACCGCCGGCCGAGAAGCTCTTGCCATTGCCCTTCAGCACCACAACGCGCGCATCAGTATGGGCGGCAATCTGATCCCAGATCGCGCTCAGGCGCTGCACCACGTCGTCGTTGAAGGCGTTGTGGATCTGCGGCCGGTTCAGCGCCACCGTGGCGACGCCGCGCTGGTCGATATCAAGGAGGATGAGTTCGTCTGACATGGCGCGCGCCCCTCACATCCGGAAGACGCCGAACTTCGTCGGCTCGAAGGGTGCGTTATGGGCAGCGCTCAACCCCAGCGCCAGCACGGTGCGAGTATCCATCGGATCGATGATGCCGTCGTCCCACAGGCGGGCCGAGGCATAATACGGATGGCCCTGGCGGTCATACTGGGCGCGGATCGGGTCCTTGAAGGCTTCTTCCTCATCCTTCGACCAGGTGCCGCCACCGGCCTCGATGCCGTCGCGCTTCACGGTCGCCAGCACGCTAGCCGCCTGCTCGCCGCCCATCACCGAGATGCGCGCATTCGGCCACATGAACAGCAGGCGCGGCGAGTAAGCCCGGCCGCACATGCCGTAATTGCCGGCGCCATAAGAACCGCCGATGATCACGGTGAACTTCGGCACCTTCGCCGTGGAGACCGCCGTGACCAGCTTGGCGCCATCCTTGGCGATACCGCCGGCCTCGTATTTCTTGCCGACCATGAAACCGGTGATGTTCTGCAGGAACAGCAGCGGGATATTGCGCTGACAGCAGAGCTCGATGAAATGCGCGCCCTTCAGCGAGCTTTCCGAGAACAGGATGCCGTTATTGGCGATGATGCCGATGGGATAGCCGTGGATGCGGGCAAAACCGCAGACCAGCGTGGCGCCGTACAGCTTCTTGAACTCGTCGAATTCGGAATCGTCGACCAGACGCGCGATGATCTCGCGCACGTCGAAGGGAATGCGGCTGTCCTTGGGGATCACGCCATACAGTTCGGCCATGTCATAGCGCGGCGGACGCGGCTCACGCACATCGCCCGACACCTGCTTCATGGTATTGAGGTTGCCCACGATCTTGCGGGCCAGGCCCAGCGCATGGGCATCGTTCATGGCGTAATGGTCGCTGACACCCGAGGTGCGCGCATGCACATCGGCGCCACCCAGTTCCTCGGCCGAGACGACCTCGCCAATCGCCGCCTTCACCAGCGGCGGGCCCGCCAGGAAGATGGTGCCCTGGTTCTTCACGATGATCGACTCATCCGACATCGCCGGCACGTAAGCGCCGCCGGCCGTGCAGCTGCCCATGACCACCGCGATCTGCGGAATACCGGCGGCCGACATATTGGCCTGATTGTAGAAGATGCGGCCGAAATGTTCCTTATCAGGGAACACATCATCCCAGGTCGGCAGGTTGGCGCCGCCGGAATCGACCATGTAGATGCAGGGCATGCGGTTCTGCATGGCGATTTCCTGCGCCCGCAGATGCTTCTTCACCGTCATCGGGAAGTAGGTGCCGCCCTTCACCGTCGCGTCATTGCAGACGATGACGCATTCACGCCCGGCCACACGGCCGATGCCGGTAATCACACCGGCAGCCGGGATATCCCCGCCATACATGTCGTAAGCGGCGAACTGGCTGAGTTCGAGGAAAGGCGTGCCGGGATCGAGCAAGGTGCGGACACGGTCACGCGGCAGCAGCTTTCCACGCGACAGATGCTTTTCGCGGGCCTTGTCACCGCCGCCCTGCTTGATCAGGCGGACCTTGGCTTTCAGATCGTCGACCAGCGCCTGCATCTGCGCCGCGTTGTCGCGGAAGGCCGCCGAACGGGTATCGAGTTGGCTGGTAAGAGCGCTCATGGCAGAGGGGCTGCTTCTCGTTCTCGGGGCTGTTGTTTTATCGACCATGCCAGCGCCCCGGCAGGGCTGCAAGAGGCCCGGCCGGGATAATGGATGCGGGCTTTCCCGGCAGATGCTAATTTGACCTATCTATCGGCACCATCGACAAAAACTATGGGAGGAAACATGGCCGGCAAAGGCTTCGATCTCAGCGGCAAAGTGGCACTGGTTACGGGCGGCAATGGCGGCATCGGACTGGGCATGGCGGAGGGTCTGGCGCAGGCCGGCTGCGATCTCGTGATCTGGGGCGGCAACCCCACCAAGAATGCCGCCGCTGAAGCCGCATTGAAGGCCCATGGCGGCCGCGTGCTGGTCCAGAAAGTGGATGTCGCCGACGAAGCGCAGGTGGAAACCGCCTTTGCCGAAGCGCTGAAAACCATGGGCCGCATCGACGGCTGCTTCGCCAATGCCGGCGTCAGCCAGGCGCGGGCGAATTTCCATGAACTCACCACGGCGGAATGGCGCCGGGTGCTGTCGGTCAACCTAGATGGCGCCTTCTTCACCATGCGCGCCGCCGCCCGCCATATGGTCGAGCGCAGCAAAAAGGGCGACACCGCCGGCGGACGTCTTGTCGGCATGGCCAGCACGGCCGGCGTGCATGGCGCGGCGCGTGCGCAGTCCTACGCGGCCAGCAAGGGCGCGATGCTGTCGGTGATCCGCGCGCTCGCCACCGAGATGGCGCGCTATGGCGTGACCGCCAATTCGATCCTGCCCGGCTGGATCGAGACCGAGATGACGGCAGGCGGCATCGCCGATCCGAAATTCAGTGGCAACGTGCTGCCGCGCATTCCGGTGCGGCGCTGGGGCCAGGGCTCGGATTTCGGTGGCATCGCCACCTATCTGATGAGCGACGCCAGCAGCTATCACACCGGCGACAGCTTCGTGATCGACGGCGCCTACACCATCTTCTGACGGGCAGCCGCCTCTTTCGCGGCTTTCATGCCAAGCCACTGCATGCGGACCACGCCGGCGAGGATGAGAATCCCGCCGGCGATCTGCTGCAGGGTGAACCCGCTGCCGAAGAACAGCGCCGAAACCACCACGGCGAAGACCGGCGCGAGGCTGCTGTACAGCGTCGCCACCGGCACGCCGACATGGCTGACGCCGTAATTCCAGAACAGGATCGCCAGCCCTGCTCCCCCTAAGCCGAGCCAGAGCAGCATGCCGATGGCCGGCAATGGCGGGACTTCGGTGGGCACACGCCCGGGACTGACCACAGCCAGCACCACGAACAGGCTGCAAATGAGTGTGCCGCCGACCAGCGTGGTCAGGCAGGTGGCCCGCATGTTGCTGAAGCCGCGCGGCGCCAACCAGCTCTGCACGCGCAGCGAATACCAGCTCCACAGGATCATGGCGAAAACCAGCAGCACCTCACCCACGTATGGATAGTCGCTGCCCATGCTACCGGCTTTCGGTCGCGCAGCATCCAGCGCCACCAGCGCCGCGCCGATGATGGCTGCGATGGCGGCCGGCCAGAAGCCGCGCGCCAGCGGCACGCGCAGCATGGCGCGCGTCATCGCGGCGGCGACCAGCGGACTGCAGCTCATGGTGATGGCGGCCCGCACCGGTTCCGACATCATCACGCCGATGGTGTAGCAGATCGAGAACAGGCCCATGGCCGTACCAAGCCGGATCACCAGCGGCCAGGGCACCGGCGCACGGAAGGGCGAGGCGCGGTCGAAAATGAGCGCCATGACGATCAGCAGCGGCGCCGGGATGAGATAACGGATGGCCGAGATGAAAAACGGATCCAGATAGCGTGTCGCCAGCGCATGCGTCATCGGGATCATCGCGCCCCACAGCAGCGACGTGACGACCAGGCCGGTTCCCGCGAGCAGGCCGCTGGTGGTTTTCTCACTCATCGCTTCTTGCCGAGCCAGCGGTCGATATGATCGATGCGGTCGCTGCCCCAGAACATTTCATCGTCGACAATGAAGGTCGGCGTACCGAAGGCCTGCAGTTCGATTGCCTCGGCCGTTGCATCCAGCACATGCTGGCGCGCCACCTGGTCCTCGGCCGCCTTGGCGATCTCGGCTTCGGGCACGCCGGCCACATGCACCACGGTCTTGAGATGCTCGGGCCTGGCGATATCCTTGCCCTCGCCCCAGTAATGCTTGAAGGCCGCCTTGGCGAAGACCACCGCCTTGGCCGGATTGTTCTCCTTGAGCCGGTAGAACAGCAGGCGCGGCAGCTTCACATCGGTGGGAAACGGATCGGGCGTGGTGACGATCGGCAGGCCGTGGAGTTTCGCAGCCCGCGTCCAGTCGTGCATCATGTGGCCCATCTTCACCTTGGAATACTCCGTGCGATCCGGAATGGCCTTCCACAGATGGCCCAGAGAGATCGGTCGCCAATCGACGCTGCGGCCATGTTTCTGCGCCACCGCCTCGATCAGATGCGCGCCGATATAGGCGTAGGGCGAGGTGAAATCCCAGTAGAAGCGGATCGGATTGGCCATGGCGAAGCTTCCCTCTGTTTTTTATGGTTTACCAGCCGCCGCGCTGCAGCCAGCGATCGACCTGGTCAAGACGGTCGGCGCCCCAGAAGGGTTCGCCGTCGACAATGGTGAAGGGCGAGCCGAAAATACCACGGTGCTGGATCGCATCTTCGGTCACGGCGCGCAGCTTGTCCTTGATCGGCTGGCTCTCGATGCCGGCCATGAAAGCCTTGCGGTCGATGCCCAAGCCAGCCGCGATGTCGCCGATGGTATCGGGCGACGAGATGTCGATGCCATCGACAAAATAGGATTTGTAGACCGTCTTGATGAAGGCCACGACCTTGTCGGGCTGTTCCTGCTGCAGCCAGTAGACGCCGCGCCCGGCCGCCTGCGTCGGCACCGGGAATTTCGCCGGCATGTTGAACTGGATGCCATGCTCGCGCGCGCTGCGCTTGAAATCATGCGTCGAGTATTTGCCCTTCATCGGATACTGGGTCAGCGGTTGCGTGCCCTCGCTCTTGAACACCGCGCCCAGCAGCATGGGATGCCAGTTCACGCTGCGGCCATGCCTGGCGGCGATCTCCTCGATACGCTGGGCGCCGATATAGCCGTAGGGCGATCCGAAATCGAAATAGAAGTCCAGTGCGGCCGCCATGTCCGCTCCTCCACTTTTCTTGTTTAGCTCAGTCGAATCCGAAGGCGCGGCGGAAGCCGCGCAGGATCGGATGCTCCTCCGGTTCCAGCTCGATGCCGACCGAGGTGATGCGGTCATTGCGGATTTCGCGCACCACCAGCTCTACCGGGCCGAGCCGTACGCGGTCGCCGACAACGGCGCGATGGCGCAGCTTGCGACGCAGATGCGCGCCGACCGGCTCCTTGCTGTCCTTCTCTTCCACGGGAATGCCGTAGATCACCGACAGCTCGCCCATCAGCGTATCGCCGGTCAGCACGAATTCGCCGAACACTTCCTCGCCGCGCTCGCGCTTGCGCCGTGCCTTGTCGAGCTTGCGCGCAGTGAACAGACGGTCGAGCGCGAAAAACTGCTCGGGCGGCGCCAGCACCAGCAGGTAGTCGCCAGGCTCGACATTCTCCAGCTTGGTGCGGTCCATCACCGTGCCGCTGCGGATCACCGAGATGATGCGGCAGCGTCGCGGCAACGGCAGTTCGGCGAAGCGGTAACCCAATGCCGGCGCATCGGCCTCGATGCGATAGCTGGCGATATCGCGGTCCTGCATCGAACCCAGGTCGATATCGGCTGTGCGCGCCACCGCCTCAGGCTTTGGCGGCAGTTCGAGGCCGAAGAAGCGCGCCACCGGACCGATGGTCCAGCCCTGCAGGGTCAGCGAGGCGACGACGCAGACGAAGGCCGCCGTGACGTAGAGTTCGGAATTGGGCAGCTTGGCCAGCACTGGGATGGTGGCCAGGAAGATCGGCACGGCGCCGCGTAAACCCACCCAGGAGATGAAGCCGATCTCGCGCATGGTGTAGCGGAAGGGCAGCAGGCACATGATCACCGCAACGGGGCGCGCCACCAGCATCAATACGCCGGCCACGATGCCGCCGCCGATGGCATAGGGCGTCATCTCCTCGGGCGTCATCAGCAGGCCGAGCAGCAGGAACATGACGATCTGGCCGAGCCAGCTCAGTCCGTCGTAGAAGCGCAGGATCACCTGTGCGCCGCGATGCCGCCTGTTGCCCAGCACCAGGCCGGCGACATAGACCGCGACATAGCCCGAGGCATGAACGTAATGCGCGCCCGAGAAGATCAGCAGAGCGCCGGCCATGGCGACGATCGGATAGAGGCCGCCGGCCACGGCCACGCGGTTGAACAACCCGACTAGCATGAAGCCGCCCAGAATTCCGATGATCAGGCCACCGGCCATTTCCGCGACGAACAGGCCGAAAAGCTGCAGCGGTTCCGGCGACTGGCCGCGCCGCAGCAGTTCCACGGCGATCAACGTAAGGAAGATCGCCATCGGATCGTTGATGCCGGACTCGACTTCCAGCGTGCCGCTGACGCGCTTTTGCAGCGCCAGGCCCTTCATGTTCAGCAGGAAGAACACCGCCGCCGCATCGGTCGAGCCGACGATGGCGCCGACCAGGAAGGATTCCAGCGGATTGAGCCCGAAGGCGTAATGCGCCGCCAGCCCCACCGCTCCCGCCGTCACCACCACGCCGACGGTGGCCAGCACGAAGGCCGGCGCCACCACCAGGCGGACGGTGGACAGATGCGTACGCAACCCGCCATCGAAAAGGATGATGCCCAGCGCCGCTGAGCCGACGGCATAGGTGAGCTGGTAGTCGCGGAAGACGATGCCGCCCGGGCCGCTTTCGCCGGCGAAAAGCCCCAGCCCGAGGAAGACCAGCAGGAAGGGCACGCCGAACCGGCTGGAGGCCGAGCCGGCAAAGATGCTGACCAGGACCAACAGAGATGCGATGAAAAGGATCTCGTTGGCCTGGTTCAATACTGCTCCTTACAAGGCCTCTTTTTGAGGCGTTCTGGTCTAGCTTCCGGTGAGAGCGCGGCTGATCACCAGCCGCTGCACATCGCTGGTGCCTTCGTAGATCTGACAGACGCGCACGTCCCGGTAGATGCGCTCCACCGGGAAGTCGGCGAGATAGCCGTAGCCGCCGTGAATCTGGATGGCGTCCGAGCATACGCGTTCGGCCATTTCAGACGCAAACAATTTGGCCATGCTGGCCTCTTTCAGGCAGGGTGCCCCAGCGTCTTTCAGCCGTGCGGCATTCAGAATCAGCTGGCGCGCCGCCTCGATGCGGGTCGCCATGTCCGCCAGCCGGAAGGCCACCGCCTGGTGGTTGATGATCGCCGTGCCGAAAGCCTGGCGCTGGCCGGCATAGTCCCGGGCCGCCTCGAAGGCCGCCCGGGCCATGCCGGTGGCCTGCGCGGCGATGCCGATCCGCCCGGATTCCAGGTTGGCCAGCGCGATCCGGTAGCCCTCGCCCTCCGCGCCCAGCAGGGCATCAGCCCCGACTTTCAGGTCCTCGAAGACGATCTGGCAGGTATCGGAGGATTTCTGGCCCAGCTTCTGCTCGATACTGGCGACCTTGTAACCGGGTGTGTCGGTGGGAACCACGAAGCAGGAGATGCCGCGCTTGCCCTGGCCAGGATCGCTGACCGCGAAAACCAGCGCCACCTTGGCGATCGAGCCCGAGGTGATGAACTGCTTCACCCCGTTGATCACCCAACCGTTGCCGTCGCGCCGGGCCCGGGTCTGCAGATTCGAGGCATCCGAGCCGGCCTGCGGCTCGGTCAGGCAGAAGGCGCCGATCCACTCGCCGCGCGCCAGCGGCTTGAGGAAGCGCTCTTTCTGCTCTGCTGTACCGTAGCGCAGCAGGGCCGCGCATACAGGGGAGTTGTTGACAGACATAATCGTGCTGATCGCGCCATCAGCGGCGGCGATTTCTTCCAGCGCCAGCACATAGGACACGAAATCGGCCCCTGCCCCGTCCCACTGCTCGGGCACGCCCATGCCGAGCAGGCCGAGCCCGCCCATCTCGCGCAGCAGCTCCACCGGCGGTTCGCCGCTACGATCGCGCGCGGCAGCCCCGGGCAGCAGCCGCTCGCGGGCGAAATCCTGCGCCATGTTGCGGATCATCTGCTGGTCTTCGGTCAGCATGGCAGTGCTCCCTAACCACGCTTGCGGGCGGTGACTTCGATCTCGACCTTCATCCGCGGATCGACCAGCTGGATCACCAGCGCGGTCGCCGCCGGCCGCGCGGTGGCGAAATACTTGCCGCAGACCGGCGCGATCAGCGGGAAATAGCTGGCATCCGTGATGTAATAATGCACGCGCACCACGTCATCCAGGCTGCACTCTGTCTGTTTCAGAGCGGCGATGATGTTCTGGAAAATCTGCTCGGTCTGCACGACGACATCATCGCTGATGGTCATCGTGCTGTAATCGAAGCCGGTGGTGCCCGAGACATGCACCCATTCGCCATCCACCACCGCCCGCGAATATCCCATCGTCTTTTCGAAAGTCGATCCGGAGGAAATCAGGCGGCGCTGGCTCATGGGGCTCCCGGGGTCAGGTCTTGGCTCAGTTCTTGCGGTCCGTCAGCTTGATCCCGGCGGCATAGGCCAGAACCTGTTCGGGCGTCAGCGGCCGGCTGGCAGCGGCGCAGTACACGCCGTCGAGCCGCAGACTGCCTTCGGTCAAAGGCTCATCGCGCGTCGCGGCCGGCTTGCTGTCCTTGGTCGTCGGCTGCGCGGCCTGCGGCTGGGCATAGAAGCCAAGCGCCACGCATTGCCGCGTGCCCAGATCGAAGCGCCGGGTCAGCAGCGGGCCATTGGCAGTCGCTACCTTCACGTCCTTCGGCTCGCTGGCTTTGGGCGTCGGGGCTTCAAGGCCCTTCAGGACAGTCGTGGCGAATTTGATCAGGTCGACCGGACCGCTGAGGTAATGGTCTTCGTCGCTCAGGTCGCGCAGCACGGCAATGGCGAAACTGCCTGCCGGCTTCTGCGCCTTCCACAGATAGCGGTCGATGCGATAGCCCAGCGGCGAGGAAAAGGCTTCGGCCATCTGAGGCGATGGCGCGAGCCCTTCGGCTTCCCAGCGCACACGCTGGTCGGCGGTCTTCACATGCTCCCAGCGCGTGTCTTTGCTGTTCCCCGCCATCGCCGGAGCGGCGATGAACAGGGCAAGGGCGGACATGGCATGGCGGAAGCAAACCCTCACGCGGTCTCCTCGAAGATTTCGCGACCAATCAGCATGCGCCGGATTTCCGAGGTGCCGGCGCCGATTTCATACAGCTTGGCATCGCGCAGCAGGCGGCCGGTCGGATAGTCGTTGATATAGCCGTTGCCGCCGAGAATCTGGATCGCGTCGAGCGCCAGCTTGGTCGCCTTTTCGGCCGCGAACAGGATCGCGCCGGCGGCATCCTTGCGCGTGGTCTGACCGCGATCGCAGGCCTTGGCCACGGTATAGACGTAAGCGCGCGCCGCGTTCATCTCGGTATACATGTCGGCGACCTTGCCCTGGATAAGCTGGAAGCTGCCGATGGGCTGACCGAACTGCTTGCGCTCGTGGATATAGGGCACCACTACGTCCACTGCGGCCTGCATGATGCCCAGCGGGCCGGCAGCGAGAACCGCGCGCTCGTAATCCAGGCCGCTCATCAGGACGTTGACGCCCTTGCCCACCTGGTTGAGCACGTTCTCTTCCGGCACTTCGCAATCCTGGAACACCAGCTCGCCGGTATCCGAACCCCGCATGCCCAGCTTGTCGAGCTTCTGCGCCGTCGAGAATCCCTTGAAGCCCTTCTCGACCAGGAAGGCGGTGATGCCGCGCGCGCCGGCGGCGGGATCGGTCTTGGCATAGACCACCAGCACATCGGCGGTCGGGCCGTTGGTGATCCACATCTTGTTGCCGTTGAGGATGTAGCGGTCGCCCTTCTTCTCGGCGCGCAGCTTCATCGACACGACATCCGAGCCGGCATTGGGCTCGCTCATCGCCAGCGCACCCAGATGCTCGCCGGTGATCAGCTTGGGCAGATACTTCTTCTTCTGCTCGGCGTTACCGTTGCGGCGGATCTGGTTGATGCAGAGATTGGAATGCGCGCCATAGGACAGACCGACCGAGGCCGAGCCGCGACTGACTTCCTCGACGGCGATGCAATGCTCCAGATAGCCCAGCCCCGAACCGCCGTATTCTTCCTCGACGGTGATGCCGTGCAGGCCCAGATCACCCAGCTTGGTCCACAGGTCGCGCGGGAATTCGTTGGTCTTGTCGATGGCGTCGGCGCGCGGCGCCAGTTCGCTGTCGACAAAGCTGCGCACGGACTGGCGCAGCATGTCGGCGGTCTCGCCCAGGCCGAAATCGAGCGTGGGATAGCTGTTGGAGATCATGATTTTACCCTTCTCGGACGAGACTTTGAATCGGGGTGGCCGGAGTGTAGCGGATCGCCGCTCAGGATGCAGCCGGCGGGGGTGCGTCAGAACGCCCCGGAATGCACATCAACGTGGATAATCCCGTGGCGCAGTGCAGCATCGTCCCGGATTTCTCGGCGAAGACGTCGAAGCCGACAACCGTCAGCGTGCGGCCGGGCCGCGCGACCTGCCCACGGGCGATCAGGCGGTCGCCATCGGCCGGCGCCATCAGGTTCATCTTGTACTCCACCGTCAGCCCCGAGGCATTCGGCGGAAACAGGCTGAAGGCGGCATAGCCCGCCGCACTGTCGGCGATCATGCCGACGATGCCGCCATGCACGAAGCCATGCTGCTGGGTAAGATCGGGCCGGCGCAGCAGCGTCAGTTCGCAAAAGCCCGGCCGCAGTTCGGTCATGGTCGCACCGATCAGATGCATGGCTGGCTGGCGGTTGAAGCTGTCGCGCACGAAAGCCTCGAAGTCGGCATTCTGGGGCTTGAAATCGCTCATGCCGCAGCGCTCCTGGGCTGCGGCGGCTCGATCCCGAATTCACTGACAATACGCGCGAGGAAGGCCGGCGGGAACGCCCGCGACTTGCGTTGCACCGTGTCGATGCAGACGCCGATGACCCGGGCCGCCATGACCTGCTTTTCGTCTCCGATGCGGATCAGGCGGTGATGGAAGACGATCTTGCGCTCGCCGATGGTCTCCACCGTGGTTTCCAGCCGCACCATATCACCGCCATGCAGCTCTGATTGGTAATCCACCTCGGCACGCACCGCGGCCGCGCCCAGATTCTCGGCCGCCGCCTGCTCCCGGTTGAGACCGTACATCGACAACAGCGCGAAGGCGGCATCGCCGAGCCAACCCATATAGAAGCCGACATTCACATGCCCCATATGGTCGCACTGCCAAGCATGGGTGATCAGGCGCAGGGTCTCGACATAGCGCGGGTCCCCAGTGTGGTCGCTCATGAGCGGCCTCCCTTCCGGTTTTTCCTGCCTGTGGGGATAACCCGGATCATGGAATAGAGAAAATCGATTGTTTTTATGATCTGGATAGGCTTTCTCTATGCCGCATGAACCTGACCCTGATCCGCTACTTCATGGCCGTGGCCGAAACCGCCAGTTTCACCCGGGGTGCCGAGCGCGCCAACGTGACCCAACCGACGCTCTCGGCCGGGATCAAACGGCTGGAAGAATCCCTCGATGCCCTGCTGTTCGAACGCGGCCGTTCGGCCCAGCTCACCCCGGCCGGCGCGCGCTTCCTGCCCCGGGCCCGGCTGCTGCTGCAGGAATGGACCGCCGCGCGGCGTGAGCTGCGGCAGGACAGCCGGCCAACCCGGCTGCGCCTGCGGCTTGGCTACATTCCCGGCCTGCCGCCGCGCCGCCTCATCGCCCTGCTTGGCAGCTTCACGGCTGCGCATCCCGACATCGCGCTGGAAATCCTGGAAGCCCCGGCGTCAACGCTGACCAAGCGGCTGGACATGGGCCGCATCGATGCGGCGATCCTGCCGCTGGAAGATAACAGCGAGGAACGCGCGCTGCCGCTGTTCCGCCAGCGCTACCTGCTGGCCGCGCCGCTGCAGCACCCGTTCGCCCATCGCGCCAGCGCACGCATCGGCGACCTGCAGGACCAGGCCTTCGTGATCCGCCCGCAAGCCGAGATCATGCCGGCGGCCGAGAAGCTGTTCGATACATTGAATGTGCGGCCGCGCATCATCGGCCGCGCCGAAAGCGATGCAGGCCTGCTGGCGCTGGTGGAAGCCGGCATCGGCCTGGCGATCCTGCCGCACTGGCTTGATACCGATGGCGTGGCGACGCTGACGCTGCCGGAACTGCGCGACACCCATCGCATCGGCCTGGTCTGGCGCGATCAGGCCGATGCCGCCCTGCAGCAGTTACGCGACTTCGCCGCCGGTCATGACTGGGACACCGCCGCGCGGCGCACCGTCATCGGGCATTAGGCCTTCGATGCGGCGTCGGCGTGGTCCTGCGCGTCGACCACGGCAACGGCGCTCATGTTGACCAGGCCACGAACCGTGACATTGCGCGACACGATATGGGCTGACTTCGCCGCCCCCATCAGGATCGGGCCGACATAGAAGCCCTGCTCCATCTGGCGCACCAGATTGGCCGAGATATTGGCCGCATCCAGGTTCGGCATGACCAGCAGGTTGGCGCTGCCCTTGAGCGCATTGTCGGGCATCAGCTTCTCGCGGATGGCTTCCGAGACGGCGGCATCGGCCTTCATCTCGCCTTCCACTTCCACATCGGGCATCAGCTGATGCAGGCGACGGGTCGCCTCGCGCATCTTCGTCGCGGACGGCGACGACGACGTGCCGAAATTGGAATGCGACAGCAGCGCGATCTTCGGCACCACGCCAAAGCGGCGCACTTCATCAGCCGCCAGCTGCGTGATCGCCACGATCTCCTCGGCCGAAGGATCGAGATTCACGTTGCTGTCAGTGATGAACAGCATGCCATGCGGCAGCACCAGCAGTTGCATGGCGGCCGCCAGCGTCGCCCCGGCACGCAGGCCGATCACATCGACGATATGCGGCAGATGCTGGTCATACTGGCCCACTGCGCCACAGATCATCGCATCGGCCTCGCCGCGCTGCACGGCCATGGCCGCGATCACGGTGGTGTTGGTGCGGATGATCATGCGGGCATCGTCGGGCGCCACGCCCTTGCGCTTCATCAGCGCGAGGTAACCCATCCAGTATTCGGAATAACGGTCGTCCTTGTCAGGATCGATCAACTCGACATTCTCGCCGATCTTAAGACGCAGGCCGAGCTTCTCGATGCGGCGCTCGACCACGGCGCGGCGGCCGATCAAGGTCGGCACCGCCACCTTGTCATCCAGCACGATCTGGGCGGCGCGCAGCACGCGCTCGTCCTCACCCTCGGCATAGATGAGGCGCATCGGACGACGCTTGGCGCGTTCGAATGTCGGCCGCATGACAAAGCCGGTGCGATAGACGAATCGCTCCAGGCTTTCGCGATAGGCCTTCATGTTGGTGATCGGCCGTGTCGCCACGCCGCTGTCCATCGCCGCCTGCGCCACCGCCGGCGCGATCTGCAGGATCAGGCGCGGATCGAAGGGCTTGGGGATGAAGTAGTCCGGACCGAAGCTCAGGTCCTCGTCATTGCCATAGGCGCGCGCCACGACATCGGAAATCTCGGCCAGCGCCAGATCGGCGATGGCGCGCACGGCGGCCAGCTCCATCTCCGTGTTGATCGTGGTGGCGCCGACATCCAGCGCGCCGCGGAACAGGAACGGGAAGCACAGAACGTTGTTGACCTGGTTCGGATAGTCCGACCGGCCCGTGGCCAGGATGGCGTCGGGGCGAACCTTCTTCGCCTCTTCAGGCAGGATTTCCGGCGTCGGGTTGGCCAGCGCAAGAATGAGCGGCTTGGGGCCCATCTTCTCGACCATCTCGGGCTTCAGCACATTGGCAGCCGACAGACCAAGGAAGACATCGGCGCCGGCGATCGCGTCACCCAGGGTGCGATGGTTGGTCGGGCGGGCATAGCGCGCCTTGAATTCGTCCATCTGCTCGGTGCGGCCTTCATAGACCACGCCGGCGATGTCGCTGACGACGATGTTTTCCTTCTTCACGCCGAGCGCGACCAGCAGGTCGAGGCAGGCCAGGGCGGCTGCACCGGCACCGCTTGCCACCAGACGCACGTCCTCGATCTTCTTGCCCACCACGCGCAGACCGTTCAGCACGGCGGCAGCCACGGTGATGGCCGTGCCATGCTGGTCGTCGTGGAAGACCGGAATCTTCATCTTCTGGCGCAGCGCGCGCTCGACCACGAAGCATTCCGGCGACTTGATGTCTTCCAGATTGATGCCGCCGAAGGTAGGCTCCAGCGCCGCGATGATCTGGATCAGCTTGTCGGGATCGGTCTCGTTGATCTCGATGTCGAACACATCGATCCCGGCGAATTTCTTGAACAGCACCGCCTTGCCTTCCATCACCGGCTTGGACGCCAGCGGCCCGATATTGCCCAGGCCCAGCACGGCGGTACCGTTGGAGATGACGCCGATCAGGTTGCCGCGCGCGGTCAGCTCGGCCGCCTGGCCGGGATCTTCCACGATGGCGTTGCAGGCGGCGGCGACGCCGGGGCTGTAGGCGAGCGCCAGATCGCGCTGGGTGCCGAGCGGCTTGGTGGGGGTAATTTCCAGCTTACCGGGCTTGGGCAGCCGATGGTATTCCAGCGCCGCACGGTCAAGATCGGATTTCATCTAAAACTCTCGTCGGATCAACGATTAGGGCGGCCAGTCAGGCTGATTGCCGCCAAGGATCTTCTTGGGCAATCAGGCTTACAACAGCCGGGTATCCGAGGAAAGGGAGATGGGCATGACCAACCGGGGAAATGGCGCAGAACGGCCATGCCCGGGAAGCATAGGGAGATCACATCGTCTGGTTCGAATGGTGCGGTCGAAAAGACTCGAACTTTCACGGCCTTTCGGCCACAGCCACCTCAAGGCTGCGCGTCTACCAATTCCGCCACGACCGCATTTTCGGGCGACGCGGGGGAATAGCAAATCCTGAGGGGGTATTCAAGGCCGCGAGGCGGAGTATTCCCGGGAGAAATCCGGGCTTTAGTCGTCCGACATGGTGTCGGTGATGGAAACCGCCACCTTCTCGCCGGAAATCACGATCTCGCCGCGGGCGATCAGCTTGTTGTTGGCGAAGATCCAGGCATGGTCGTCGACGCTGGCATCCAGCTCGATCACGGCGCCACGGCCGACCTTCAGAACCTGGTGAATGGGCATGGTCGCCTTGCCGAGAACGACTGAGATTTCCACCGAGACGTCATTGACGGCTGTATTGGTCGCCACGGGGCACCTTCCTTCCGGCCACTGCAGCCGCTAAGTAACTCACCTCAGGTTAGCACAGAGTAAACGTCGGCCCCATCCCCATGTCCGTGATCCCCCCCGCCTCCAGCATCATCGACACCCCCGCCGGCCCGGTGGACTGGGCGATCAGCGATGCGCCGGTCGACTACCTGGCCGCCGTGGCCGCCATGGAAGCGCGCGTCGCCGCCATCCGGGCCGGCAGCGCACCGGAGCTGGTCTGGCTGGTGGAGCACCCGCCGCTCTATACCGCCGGGACCTCGGCCAAGCCGGGCGACCTGCTCGACCCGCGCTTCCCCGTCCATGCGACCGGGCGCGGCGGGCAGTACACCTATCACGGACCCGGCCAGCGGGTGGCCTACCTGATGCTGGACCTCAACCGGCGCGGCAAGGACGTGCGGGCCTTCGTCTGCCGGATGGAAGACTGGGTGATCGCGACGCTGGCCCGCTTCAATGTGACCGGCGCGATCCGGGACGGCCGGGTTGGCGTCTGGGTCGAGCGCCCGGACCAGGGCCCCGGCCGCGAGGACAAGATCGCCGCCATCGGGGTGCGGGTCCGGCACTGGGTCACCTTCCATGGTCTGAGCCTGAACGTGGAACCCGACCTCGGCCATTACGGCGGCATCGTCAGCTGCGGCATCACCAGGACCGAGACCGAGCCTTTCGGGGTGACGTCTCTGGTCGACCTGGGCCTGACCGCGGCGATGACCGATGTGGACATGGCGCTGCGCGACACCATCGAGCCGGCCCTGCTGGATCGCCTCGGCCAGACCTGCGAAGTCTGATTAAGAAATTATATCAAACTACTGAATATAGTCACTTATTCTTACGCTCATGAGCCCGGCGCTGCTGCCGGGTCATGCCCTCGGTCGAGACCACGGCCGGCTCGTCTGAAGCGGCCTTTGACTTCACGAACAGCACATAGACGGCGGTAAAGATAACGATTACCCCGAAGCCGACCCACTGGTTGCCGGTCGCCCACCAGGCCAGACCGCCGAAGCCGAGCGATCCGGCATAGCAGATCGCCCATTCCTTCAGAGACATAACGAGTTTTCGTTTTTTACCAGACACTTATAAATAACTCCTAATCCACTTTATTATTCCCGCAGAAGCAGGCATGACGAAACGAGAATAGATCATTCCCGCTGCTTCGTTCCGCTTCCTTTGGCTTCGTTGCCGTTCGTTTGGCTTCGTTTGGCTTCGTTTGGCTTCGTTTGGCTTCGTTTCGCTTCGTTTCGCTTCGTACGGCTTCGTTTGCGTTCGTTTCTGGTTAGACGGATATCAGGTTGGCCGCCTTGCAACCATGAGAACATATGGTGTCCAAGTCGGCCCGATCAAGATGTGACCGTCGCCCTGTCCCCGGTCTCGCCGGCCGGTATGATGACAGCTTCTCTCCCCCTCTCTGGAACAGGGTCCTCGCATGAATGTCCTGATCTTCGGCGCCACCGGCATGGTCGGTCAGGGTGTGCTGCGCGAATGCCTGGTCGATCCGGGCGTGACCCGGGTGGTGGCCATCGGCCGCAGTCCGGCACGCGACACGCCGATGGGCCGCAACCATGCCAAGCTGGAAGACCTGATCCATGCCGACCTGTTCGACTACGCGGCGATTGAGGACAAGCTGACCGGCTTCGACGCCTGCTTTTTCTGCCTCGGCGTTTCCTCGGCCGGCATGAGCGAGGCGGACTACACCCGGGTGACTCACGACCTGACGCTGGCCGCCGCCCAGCCGCTGGCCCGGCTCAACCCCGGCATGACCTTCACCTATATTACCGGCGCCGGCACCGACAGCAGCGAACGCGGCCCGGTGATGTGGGCCCGCGTGAAGGGCCGCACCGAGAATGCGTTGCTGCGCCTGCCCTTCAAGGCGGCCTATATGTTCCGGCCCGGCATGATCGAGCCGCTGCATGGCATCAAGCCCAAAAGCCGCGTCTATCGCTTCGCCTATATCCTGCTGGTGCCGTTCCTGCCGCTGGTGAAATGGCTGTGGCCGCGCTCACTCACCACCACCGAACAGGTGGGCAAGGCGATGATCGCCGTGGTGCGCCGGCAGCCGGAGAAACGCCTGCTGGAAATCCCGGACATCAACGCGCTGTAGTTACGGCGTCTTGCCCTAGAGCGTCTTGCCCTGGGAAAAGGCCGTCGCACCGGCGGCGAGCTCGGCCTCTTCGGGCGTCACCGGTGCGTCTTCCACCGTCTCGACCCGCGCGGCCTCCGGTCCGTGGTGCAGGTCCTGCGCCAGGCTGTCGAGCGCGCTCTTCTCGCCATAGGCCAGCACTTCCACCTTGCCGTCGCGCCGGTTGCGCACCCAGCCGACCAGGCCGTGCTGCCTGGCCCGGCCCGTGGCCCAGTAGCGGAAGCCCACGCCCTGGACCTGCCCGGTGATGAAATAGCGTCGCGCCATCTTGCTCATACGCCTATTTAGCCCTGCATGACGCCGACCGGCCACCCTGAAAGTAGATTCACTTACTCAACCTCCGATTGCCGCCCAAATGGGCCGCATTCGGTGGAAATCGCTCAATTTATGAGCGACTTACCAGGTAAATTTCTAGTAATCTAGACCACGAGGGTTATTTCATAAGACTGAAACACAATCACAATATGTGCGGGGGAATTCGAACAGAACAGTAGGGGGCAGACATGATTCGCTGGCGCGTGGGAGCGAAGATCATCAGCATCGGCGGCATCGTCATGGCCGCCTTCGCCGTGATTACAATCTTCATCGTGGCGATGAACATGCGGGTCGACCGCCTGATGACGGCCGACCAGGCCGCCACCACGATGGTCGAACTGTCGGCCAAGGCGCGCGACAACTTCCTGAAAGCCCGCATCACCGAACGCACCTTCAACGACCGGCCGAGCGCCAAGACCGCAGAGACGGCCAGGCAGTTCATCACCGATGCGCGCAAGTATCTTGAGACCATGACGCGGAATGCCGAGGGTCGTGACAAGCAGGAAGCCGAAGCCGCCCTCGCCGCCCTCGACGTCTACGGCCAGCGCTTCGAGAGCTTCCGCAGCCTGTGGGAGAAGCTGGGCTTCGACGAGAATAGCGGCCTGCAGGGCGCGTTGCGTAAGGCCGTGCGCGAGATCGAGACCAGCCTGACTGCCGGCACCGAAGACAAGCTGATCGCACAGATGCTGACGCTGCGCCGTCATGAGAAGGATTTCATCCTGCGCCGCGACCGCAGCTATATTGAACGCTTCAACAAGTCGGCTGATGACTTCCGCTCCACCCTTGAGCGCACCGGCCATACCGCGCAGCTGCCGCTGCTGGACACCTATCGGCGCGAGTTCGCCGCGTTTTCAGACAGCACCCTGCAGGTCAGCGCCGCCAACCAGGCGCTGGAAGCCGCCGGCGCCGCCGTGCTGGAGCAGATCGATGCTCTGTTCGTGCAGAACCTTCAGGAGATGAACGACATCCGCAGCGCCGTGGCGGATCTGCGGAACAGCTCGGGCACCGGCACCATCGGTGGCATGCTGGCTGTTGCGCTGATCAGCCTGGGCGTCGCCTTTGTGATCGGACGCGGCATCGGCGGGCCGCTGGCGCAGATGACCAACCTGATGTCGGCACTGGCCAACGGTGATTTGACCCATCAGGTGCCGGAGGTGAACCGTTCGGATGAAGTGGCCGACATGGCCAAGGCACTGACCGTCTTCAAACGCAATGCGGAAGAAAAACGGCACCTGGATGCCGCCGAACGCGAGCGCCTGGATCGCGAACAACGCGAGTTGGTCGAGGCGCGCGAGCGCGACGAGCGCGTCAGCCGCCAGATCGCCGAGTTCTGCAACGCCATCAGCGATGGCGCGCTCGACCGCCGCGTCGACACCGCCAGCCTGCAGGGCGTGTTCCGTGACATGGGACAGCAGATGAATGGTCTGGCCGTTACGCTGCAGGAAGTCATCGGTGAAGTGGCCGGCGTCATGGGCAGCATGGCGCAGGGCGACCTGACCGTTGCGATCAACGGCGACTATCATGGTGTGTTCGGCGACCTGAAGCAGAATTCCAACCAGGTGATCGCCACCCTGCGCGGCTTCGCGCAGCGGCTGGCGGAAAGCGCCGAGACGGTGAAGACGGCCTCGGCTGAGATTTCATCCGGCAGCCTCGACCTGGCCAGCCGCACGGAAAGCCAGGCGGCTTCGATCGAGGAAACCGCGGCCTCCATGCACGAGATCACCGAGACGGTGAAGCAGAATGCCGACAATGCGCAGGCCGCCAGCCAGCTTGCCACCGTGGCGCGCGAGACCGCAGCCAAGGGCGGCAGCGTCGTGGCCGAAGCCGTCATCGCCGTCACCCAGATCGAGGAAAGCGCCCGCAAGATCGGCGACATCGTGTCGCTGATCGACGAGATCGCCTTCCAGACCAACCTGCTGGCGCTCAATGCCAGCGTCGAAGCCGCGCGTGCGGGCGAAGCCGGCAAGGGCTTCTCCGTGGTGGCGCAGGAAGTCCGCGCGCTGGCCCAGCGCTCGGCCAATGCCTCGAAGGACATCAAGGCGCTGATCACGGAATCGAATGCGCAGGTGAAAGCCGGCGCCACGCTGGTGAACCAGACCGGCGCGTCGCTGACCGAGATCGTCAATGCCGTGAAGAAGGTGACCGATATCGTCTCCGAGATCGCGGCCGCCAGCAAAGAGCAGGCCACCGGCCTGGATCAGGTCAATACCGCCGTGGTCTCGATGGACGAGATGACCCAGCGCAACGGTGCGCTGGTGGAAGAGACCTCGGCGTCGGCGCAGCAACTGGCGCAGCAGGCCAACGACCTCTCGGCGCTGGTCGGCTTCTTCAGGACGGAAGCACCACGACAAGCCGCCTGACCATGCTTCGGTGATGCGCCCCTCACCCGGGCCGCATGACCTGCCTGTCCATCTGGTCAGAACGAGACCGGATAGTTCAGGAAGCCGCGGAAGCGTGCGCGACCGCCGCGCACGGCCTGCCCCGTCGCCCGGAAAGCCGGCACACGGGCCAGTAATCGCTGAATCGCGATCTGCCCTTCGATGCGCGCCAGCGACATGCCGGCGCAGGCATGAATGCCGGCGCCAAAGGCCAGATGCCGGTTGGGCGTGCGGCCGACATCGAGGCGGTCCGGGTCAGCGAACTGCGCCGGATCGCGGTTGGCCGCCCCGATGCAGAGCGTGACCAGAGCGCCGGGCTCAAACGTCACGCCGCCGATCTCGACGCGCTCCACCACACGGCGATTGCCCAGCTGGTTGGAAGATTCAAAACGCAGGAACTCTTCCACCGCCGTCCGCATCAGGCCGGGATCGGCGCGCAGGCGCGCCAGCTCATCAGGCCAGTCGAGCAGCGCGGCGATGCCGTTGCCGATCAGGTTGGTGGTTGTTTCATGGCCGGCATTGAGCAGGAAGATGCAGTTCTGCACCAGTTCGGCCGCCGTCAGGCGCTCGCCACCGCTCCCATCTTCTTTGGTCTCGCCTTTCAGCAAGCCGGCCAGCACGTCGCCATAGCCATCGGCCATGCTGGCATCGGGCTTCCAGCTCGCGATATGGCGGTCGAGGTAGTCCTCGAATTCGGCCACCGCCCGGTTGCCGGCTTCGGCGCGCTCCGGCGTCAACACGGGTTCGAGTGCACCGAGAATGGCGAGCGACCAGTCCCGCAGCAGATGGCGGTCCCCCGACGGCACAGCCAACATGTCGCCGATGATCTCTACTGGTAATGCGGCGGCAAACTCCGTCACCACATCCATGCCGCCGTTTCTGATGGCGCGATCTAGCAGGCGATCCACAAGCGCGACGAAGCGCGCCTCCAGCAGTTTCAGCGCACGTGGCGTGAACGCCGGCGCCAGCAGCCGCCGCACGCGGGTGTGCAGCGGCGGGTCGTTGAAGACAAGACTGGTGGTATGGTGCCGGTAAAGCGGCGTATCGCCGAATTTCGGCCCGAACTCGATCTTCTTGTCGGATGAGAATGATTTGCTGTCCCGATAGACCGCCTGCAGGTCGTCGTAGCGCGTCAGGAACCAGCTGCCGTCGGGCATGCGGCGCACCGGCTCATGCTCGCGCAGCAGGCGATAGAGCGGATAGGGATTATCGAGAAAATCCCTGTCCAGCGCGCGCAGGTCGAAACGGGTTACGGCATCAGGGCGTGAAGCCGCCATCTCCATTGTCGGGCTTGCCATGGTTTCCTCCGCCGGCCGTCTTCGCGGCCGTTAGGCCCTGCGGCACGATCACGCCACAGGAAATGATCAGCTTCATTGCCTCATCCACCGTCATCGACAGGACGTGGATATCGCGGCGACGGTAATAGGTCATGTAGCCGCCGGTCGGGTTCGGCGTGGTCGGCACATAGACGGTGACGAGATCGTCGCCCAGCTTGCCGCTGACTTCCGGTCCCTGCACGAAGTTGGTGACGAAGGCGATGGTCCACGAGCCGGTCGACGGCCAGGGCACCAGCGCCACCTGCCGGAAGGAATTGCCCGACTGGCTGAACATGGTTTCGAAAATCTGCTTCAGCGCCGAATAGACGCCGCGCACGATCGGCATGCGGCTGACCAGCCGCTCGCCCAGCCGCAACAGGGTGCGGCCCATCAGGTTGGTGGCGAGGAAGCCGATCAGCGTGAGCAGCACGACCGCCGCGATCAGGCCCAGCCCCGGAATGCCGAAGGGCAGATTGTAGGACGGAATGAAGCGTTCGGGCTCGAAACCCTGCGGCACCAGGCTGCGCACATTGCGGTCGATGGCATCGATGGTGATGAAGACCAGATAGATGGTCAGGCCGATCGGCGCGGTAACGATGATCCCGGCGAGAAAGTAATTACGCAGCCGGGTCAGCGGGCTGATCTTCGGCGGAGCAACCGGTGCCACAGCGGGAATGATCGGCGGCAGGTCATCAGGAGACGGTGGTGTATTGGTCATTCTGATCGATCACAGCTGATGAATTATTGGCGGAAAAACTTGATCAGCGCCTGATAGGTTTCCTCGGGCGCTTCTTCGGGCAGGAAATGCCCGCTGTTGACGGCATGGCCCGAGAGCGGCCCGCTGACCCGGTCGCGCCAGCTGCCCAGCACATCATAGGCCTTGTCCATCAGGCCCTTCGAGCCCCAGAGAATCAGCGTCGGACAGGTGACGCGCTTGTTGGCGTCGCGGTCGGCACGGTCATGCACCAGGTCGATGGTGGCGGCAGCGCGGTAATCCTCGCAGGAGGCGTGGATGGTGGCCGGGTCGCTGAAGCAGCGCAGATATTCCTGCATCGCGTCTTCGTTGAACTTGAAGCTCGCGCCAGACCAATGCCCGGTCTTCTTGCGCAAATAGAATTCCGGATCAGCGCCGATCATGCGCTCGGGGAACGGCGCGGGCTGGATCAGCCAGAACCAGTGGTAATAGCCGGTGGCGACCTGCTGGTTCACATTCTCGTACAGGTGCAGCGTCGGCACGATGTCCAGCGTGGCGACTTTCTTCACGCGTTCCTGATGGTCCAGCGTCAGGCGATGCGAGACACGGCCGCCACGGTCATGGCCGGCGAGATAGAACGTGTCATGCCCCAGGTTCTTCATCACGGCGGCCATGTCGGCGGCCATGGCACGGAAGGAATAACTGGAATGGTCGTCCACGGTGGCAGGCTTGTCGCTGTCGCCGTAGCCGCGCAGGTCGGGGCAGACCACGGTGAAGTCCTCAGCCAGCTTCGGCGCGATCTTGTGCCACATGGCATGGGTCTGGGGGTAACCGTGCAGCAGCAGCAGGGCCGGCCCCTTGCCGCCGGTCCGCAGGTTGATCTCGGCGCCGGCACCCGCCACGCGCTTTTGTTCAAATCCGGGGAACAACACGCTTCCATCCTCCGTCCAGACTGCTGACCGGGCGCAGTCTAGCAGGGAAATCAGGCGCTTGCATGCATCAGCCGGGCGGCTAGAGTGATGGCTTGAAGGTTTTTCGGGGAGGAGCGGGTATGCGTCTGTCTGGCAAGGTGGCGATTGTGACCGGCGGCGGTTCGGGCTTTGGCGAAGGCATCGCCAAGCGCTTTGCCGCCGAGGGCGCCTCTGTCGTGATCGGCGACCTCAACCTCGCCGGCGCCGAGCGGGTGGCGGCCGAGATCAACAAGGCGGGCCAGAAGGCGCTGCCGGTGGTCGCCGATGTCAGCCAGGGCGTGCAGATGAAGGACTTGGTGAAGGCCGCCGTCGATGCCTTCGGCGGACTGGACATCATGGTCAACAATGCCGGCATGCCGCAGCGCAACGCCTCGCTGCTGGCGACAGACGAAGCCACCTTCGACAAGATCTTCGCCGTCAACGTGAAGAGCGTCTATCTCTCGGCCCAGCATGCGATCCCCGAGATGCGCAAGCGTGGTGGCGGCGCCTTCATCAACATCGCCTCGACCGCCGGCGTGCGTCCCCGCCCCGGCCTGGTCTGGTATAACGGCTCCAAGGGCGCGGTGATCACGCTGACCCGTGCCATGGCGGTGGAACTGGCGCCGGAACAGATTCGCGTCAACGCGATCAACCCGGTGGCCGGCCTGACGCCGATGCTCAAAGAATTCATGGGCGGCGAAGAGACGCCCGAAATGAAGGCGAAGTTCGTCAGCACCATTCCGATCGGGCGTTTCTCGACGCCGCAGGATATCGCCAACGCCGCGCTCTATCTTGCCTCGGATGAAGCGAACTTCATCACCGGCGTCTGCATGGAGGTCGATGGCGGGCGATGCATATGATCAAAACACTGCTCATGACCACTGCCCTGCTACTGCCGCTGGCGGCGCAGGCGCAACAGACTCCGCCGGCCGGCGCGCAGACCACCCCGTCCACGCCGCAGATGACCGATCCGCGCGCCGCCGCCGAACCGGACAGCAAACCGATCAAGCCGCAAGGCACACCCGGGGGCGCGCCCAAGGCCTCGAAAAGCACCACCGCGCCGCCGCGCAACCAGACCATGGCCTTCACCCTGCCCGACCTGGTGCCGATTGCGGAAATCCCGCGCGGCAAGGCGGTGATGCTGCAGGGCATCCTGTATTCGCCGCAGGCCACGACCTTCGTGATCAATGACGGCAATTCCAGCCAGGTGGTGAATATCGGTCCGACCTGGCGCGACCTGACCAAGGCCAAGGCCGGCGACCGCATCCGCGTCATCGGCCAGATGGACCCTTACGGCACACCGGTCTTCCGCGCCGGCAGCCTGATGCTGGAAAACAACCGCATCGTGATCGTGCCAAGCAGCTAGGCGTCAGCGCAAACGGCGATACAACTCGTCCGTCGCCATGCCGCGCATTTCAGCAATGGCTGCGCGCTTGTCCTTCAGGCTGGGGCGCAGCAGTCTGACGATGGCCGGATAGCCGGCCACCTGCGCCAGCGCCACCAGCGAGATGTAGCTGGCCTGTCCGTGATGAGACAGCCCCTGGATGCGTGCAATCAGCGCAGCATCGCGCTCTGCCGGTTCCAGCCTCTGCCCCGCAACGCTGGAAGCCTCGCGGATCAGAGCCCACATTGAACGGGAACGCAGTGCCTTCGGTGATGCACCGAGTTCGGCGAAGGCATCCTCCAGACGCTTCAGCCTGCGCCGGGTATAGCTGACGCCTTCACGACAGAGCCGTTTCAGCGACCGTGCCTGCGCTGCTGCACCTAATATGGTGCCTGGCGCGCAGCACCTGCTGGTCGGCGCTGTAGGTGCGCCGCAGTTCATCGAGCAGACGTCTATCGAGTGAGTCAGGCATGGTCGCATCCGGTTGCAGGTCACATCTGAACCAGATGACAGCGGAACAGTTCCCGCGTCAGCGCCGCGCCTTGCCCGGGCAGCGCTTGTATTTGGTTTTCACCTGGCCCAGCTCGGTGCTGCGGACATGCCGCATGTAATCGGGCCAGGTCTTGAGGCCCTCCACCAGATTGCCCAGCGCCACGCATTCCTGCGGCGCGAAATCTGAAATCTGCCGCGAGGCCACCGTGGCGTTGTTGGCGCGCTGCTCGGCGTAAGGGTCATCGGGCCAGTTGCGTTTATAGGCTTCCGACCGCACCTGCACGGCATCACGGAACTGCTGCGCGTTGGCTTCATCAAAGGCGCCCCACAGCGGCAGGATGGTGCCGTCCAGCCCGCGCCGGGCGCAGGCGCGCGCCTGGTCACGGATCACCATGCCGCCGCGCACGATGGCCTCGGCCTCAAGTTCGGGATCGGTCATGCAGATGTTGGGGGTCTTGGGCCGACGGCCGGGGCCGAAGGTGGTGAAGCCCGAATCTTCCTGCGCCATGGCCGGCGCAAGGAAGGCGAACACCAGCAGCGCGGCGACAAGACCGCGGCGCAGCAGCTTAACGCTTGTGATGGCCAATGGCGGCGACGAAGGTGGCGGCGGCATCGGCGGCCATGTCGGCTTGCGAGGCGGCGACGGGCGGCGACTGGTCGAGCGCCTGGCGCACGGCCAGCGCTTCCTGCGGCGGCAGGCGCTTCAGAATCTCGGCGGTGCGCTCATCTCCCGCCACGCGCAGGAAAGCCACCAGCTTGTCCCGGCTCATCCACTCAACTCCCAAGGTCCGTCTGGGTATACTCTACCCCAGTTTGCCTCTGTACCATATGGCGGTTAAGGCCCGGTTACGGCCAGGCTTTCCGGCCTAGCCCTTGGGCTTTGGCGCGGCCTTCATCATCGCCAGATAGATCGGCATGACGATGTTGGTGAACTTGTTCTGGCCGTATTGCAGTTCGTCCATCGCCGCCTTCACCATCTGCACGGTGGGATAATAAGGCACGATGACATAGCCATGCTTGCGCAGCGCCAGAACCACGGCATTGGCCTGCTTGGTGTAATTCTCGAAGAAATAGCTCTTGTCGGCGTCCTTGATCGCTTCCGAGATCACTTCCACCGCAGCGATCGGCTTGATCGCCTGTGGTCGCCAGTTGTAGCCCTCCGGCGGACCGTTGGGCGGCGGCGGGGTCTTGTCATCGGAAGCTGCCATACGCGTGAACTCAGTTGGCCGGCAGGCGAACGCCGTTCGGCCACTGGCGGGCGGTTTTCTTCAGCTCGGGGTTCTTGACCGGTACCTTGAACTCGTCCGGGCTCTTGATGCCGTCGGGCCGCTTGACGTCGAGCTCGCGCACCGCATGCGCCACCTTGTATTCCATCGCCGCTTCGGACGGCTGGCGCAGGCGCATTTTCACATGGGCCTCGCGGAAGGCCTCGGCCACGCGGCGTTCCAGCACGCTGCCCGGCCCGCTGATGCGGCGGCGGATGATGATGCCCAGTGCGTCGATGTTGAGGCCGATGATCGCATGCAGACGCGTGGTCGGCTGCGACAGCCCGGCGCAGAGATTCTTCAAGCTGTCGGCATAGAGCGTGATCAGCGGATAGCCGAACAGGCTGCCCTGCCCCTTCAGCTCCAGCGCCAGATCATGAATCCATTCGTAATAGCGGGCGCGACTGATCGAGTTGAACTTCGCCGACCCCCAGGCTTCCTTGAGGGTCTGCAACGTCTCGATGGCAGCGGCTTCGAATTCGGCCTGGTTCTTCACGATGACCTTCTCGATCTGGCCGCGCAGTTCGGCACTCAAGCGCACATCATGGCCGCGCTTGTAGTTCACCGCCTTGCGTTTCAGGTCGCCCCGGTTGGCGATCAGCCGTCCGGCGGCGTACGGGTCGAACATCGCAGCCCTCGCTCGCAATCCGCCCGTTTCGCCTCAGCAGAAGCGAATCGGACAGCCTGCCACGAAATGATCGTGGCAGTGGAAGCAGTTAGCAACAGGGAAAGCGCAGCCTCGTCCGGCTGCGGGCGCGACGTCGCGACTGGTCAGGCGTCGCGCTTGATGACCCGCAGGCGGTGGTTGCAGATGTCGATCTTGTCCGCCATGCGGGCGCGCCAGATCTGGTCGGCTTCCCGCTCGGTCTGGAACGGACCGTAGCGTTCCTCGGTTCCGGAAATCGGAGCCGGGTCAGCCAAGTCCTTGAAAATGCCGCCTTCAACGTAAAACTGGGTCATGGTCCTCATCCTCCGGTCCGATCCGGATCAGGCTTGATACTATCCCGCACCTGCGAAGGAATGTGTAGCCCGTAAAAGGTTGTAAGTTGGTAACTGCCCTCACGGATTCAGAGGGTAACGGGCAGCCAGGGCCGATTCGACCGTCCCGACCACGCCGCCCCAGCCGGCTGCCCCGTCCCGGTCCTGCCGGAAGCAGCGCAGGCCCGGATAGATCGGACTATCGAGCCGCTCCAGCCCCCAGTACCACAGCAGGCCATGCCCCGGCGCCGGCAGCAGCAGCCAGGTCTCGCAGCCCAGCGATCCGGCCAGATGGGCGGCGGTGTTGCTGCTGGTGATCACCAGATCGAGGGCTGCGTATTGCGCGGCCGCCGCATCCAGGTCGCCCAGCGGATCGACCGCCGGGTCGCGCCAGAGCGACAGGCCCTGCGCATCCATCCCGGCGCGCTCGGCATCGGTATCGCCATATTGCAGATCGACCCAGCACAGGTCCTGCCGGCGCAGCAGCGGCGTCAGGACGGCCAGCGTCAGCGACTTGAGCGCGCCGTATTGCTGGTTGCCGCTGCGCCAGGACAGGCCGATGCAGGGACGGCCGGCGGCCTGCGCGGCCAGGCGGCTGCGATAGGCGGCGGTGGCGGCGGGATCGGCCTGCAGGAAACCGGTAAGCATTGCGACAGAGTACGGGCCGGCCGAAGATGATGCCAGCATGACGTCAAATGATCCGATTCAGTCTGATCCGATTCAGACCGGCCTTGCGGCGCTGCAGGCCGGCGACATGGAGGGCGCGCTGGTGGGCTTCAGCGCCGCGCGGCGCAACGATCCGGCCAATATCGGGTTGCTGCGCGCCGTCGTCACGCTGTACCAGCGCACCGGCCGCTGGCATGAGGCCTGGTCGACCGCCGAGACCGGCCTTGTGCTGCTGCCCGGTGATCCCGCCTTTGCCGATGCGCGACTGGCCGCGATGGCAGCCGGCGGATTCCATGCGGCCGCGCTGACGCTGGCGCAGCGTCAGGCCGCGCTGTTGCCACAGGATGCGCAGGCGCAGTTCCGTCTTGGCGACCTGCTGCTGAAATGCGGCAATGCGGATGCTGCGCTACAAGCCGGGCGCAGGGCGCTGACGCTCAGCACCGATCACGCGGAAGCCCTGCTCATGAGCGCCGAGGCCGCGTTCCGCGCCGGCGACATGACGGCGGCACGCGGCTGGCTCGATCACGCCGTCGCGCGTGAACCCGGAAACCGCAGCGTGCGCATGGCGCGCGCTACCATCCTGCTCAGCCTGGGGATATGGATGCCGGGGCTGGAGGATTACGAATATCGCCTGCAGCCGGGCGGCGCGGAGCGCGTGACACGCACCGGACTGTCACTACCGCGCTGGGACCGCCAGGACCTGCGCGCCGGCACGCTGCTGGTGATCGCCGAACAGGGCGTGGGCGACCAGATGCGGTTCCTGCGCGACATCCTGGCGCTGCAGCCCTTCTGCGGCCGCCTGATCGTGGAATGCGCCCGCCGCCTGACACCGCTGTTCCGTCGCAGCCTGCCGGCCGACACGGTGACCGTGGCGACGGCGCAGGAGCAGCGCCTGGCAGATGGCGGGCATCGGTTCGATTACAGCTGGCTTGCGGAATTGTCGCCTGGCCACCCGCCGGCCGATGCCTATATCGAGATGGGCAGTCTGGCGCTGCGGCTGCACGAGCGCGGCCTGCCGCCGGACCGGTCCTCCTGACCGGTGCGCCGGTCCGACTCCGGCACCGGCCAACCCCCTGTTTTTTCGCAATATCCGGTAGGTTGACGGGGGAGCCGCCGCGACCTATGGTCGCCGCGCTTTTCGGGCCTGCCGGGCCCGGAAATGACCTCTGTGAGCCCGTAGCTCAGCTGGTAGAGCAAGCGACTTTTAATCGAGAGGTCCCGGGTTCGAATCCCGGCGGGCTCACCACTTTCCAGCCGCCAATAGCATTCCTTCTCCGCCTGTCGGCATTATATGCTGGCTCAAAAGGTAAGGAGGCGCCGTGAATCGCCAGGCTGTCGACAGCAGGTTACGCATCGACCCTGATCTGCACTTTGTCCGGCCCGAGCTGACCGGCGTGCTGGCGCTGTGGGAGGAAAAACGCGACGGGCGCGCCGTACCCGACCGCAGCGATTTCTCGCCCTTCATGCTGAAGCCGTATCTGCCGCGCGTCATCATCTATGAAGCCGTCGAAGCCCGGCCGCGCCGCCGCTTCCGCTTTCGGCTCTACGGTACGATGATCACCCACTATACCGGCCGGGACGCCACCGGGCGCTTCCTCGACGATGTGATGCCGCCGGCGACCTATGCGGATTTCCGCGATACGCTCGAGCGCCTGCTCACCGAGCAGCGGCCCCTGCGGATCAACGGATCGCTGAACTATCTCGACCGCCAGTTCATCCAGTTTGAATCGATCTGCCTGCCGCTCACCGTGGCTAATCGCGTCGAGCAAGTCCTCAACATCACCTATTACGACGACGAGGCCGGATCATGACGGATGACAAAGCCCGCCAGACTGCCGATGCCCAGCTGACCCGCGCGCTGCGCCGCTGGGAAGGCGAAGGCGGCGCCGTCGAGGACCATCACCTTGCCGTCTCGGAAAGCAATGTCCTGAAATGCCTGGGCGCCGCGGTGGTGATGAGCTGGAATGACCTGCCGCAGACGATCCAGCGCGCGCTGTTCCTGCATGCACTTGAGGTCAACGATTCTTACGATCCGGAAATGCTGAAGGCGCAGATCGGTCGTTTCCTGCATCTCCACAAGGATGACGAGGCCTACAAGGTCTAGGCCCGCATAAAAAAGGAGGAGCAGCCTGCGCCGCTCCTCCCCTGTTCGTTATCAGACAGATCAGAGCTTGCGGTTGCGCAGCAGATAGTCGGCGACCTGTACTGCCATCTGATCCAGCGCTTCCGAGGTCGTGCCGGCGAAGATGTGGCCGCCCGAGGACTTGCCTTCGGCGCGCATCTGACCAAGCGAAGTGTTGGTCTTGCGGTCGATCACGTCGACATCGGCGACGATCTTGGCCTGGCCCGCCAGTGCGGCGAACAGAATGCGCGAGGCCTGGCTGACTTCCGACACCTCGATGATCGTCACGTCGAGCATGATGTCGGCGCTGTTGGGATCGCCCGGCAGGGAGGCAAACACGCGCTTGTTCAGCAACTGCATGTTGATGGTCTGACGCAGGCTCTCGGCCACGCTGTCGCGATTGGCAACCGCACTTTTCACCACAACGGTACCGGTCTTGGTGCTGTCAACATTGACGCTGGTCTTGGATGTCTGCTGAATGCCGCCGCCAGCCGCACAGCCGACTAGCAGGAGCAGCGCGAAAACGCTGCCTACGATACGCTTCATATTGGTCTTCCCCTTTGGTGGACTTGCGCTGCCTGCGCAGCGGGGACGTTAGGCAATCATGGGGTTTTTTGCAACTTCCCGGGGAAATCCTGCGCTATTTTCGTCGGGCTGTCGGCGACTTATCTGCCGGTTTGGTTTCGAAATCGGCTGGGCTGGTGATCTCCAGCAGTTCCATGTCTTTTGAATAGGCCGTCAGCTCGTGGCGGATTTCCGGCGGCTGCAGCACGCAGTCGCCAGCCTTCAGCGTGAACACACCCTCGCCTTCGTAATCAAAGGTGACCCAGCCCTTCAGCACATAGACGAGCTGGAAATCCAGCTTGTGATAATGCCGGCCAGCGCTGGTTTTCGATACCGTGGCAGCGCGGATCACCTCGGCGTTGAAGCAGCCGTGGGTCGCGTCCTTGATGCCGAGATCGCGATAGGCGAAGAAGGCGCGCAGGCCATCACGCTTGAACTTGGCGCCTTTGGCGCGGCTGAGCTGGAATGTCTGCGGCTTCGGTTTCTTCTTGGCGACAGCCATGCGTTTCTCCCTCGATGGGAAAACGCTATCACCAATGATGGACGATGCGGAAGAGCAGATGCGCCAGGCCATAGGCCACGGCAGCGAAACAGGCGGCGATCCCGAAGACCTTCAGATGCCGCAGCAGCATGGCTATGACACTGCGCCGGTCAACGGCTCCACGTCACCGAGCGCCTGCCCGGCATGGAAGTCGGCTGCGAAAGCCTCGAGCTTGCCTTCGCCAATGGCGGCGCGCATGCCGATCATCAGGTCCTGATAGTAAGTCAGGTTATGCGCCGTCATCAGCATCGAACCGAGGATCTCGTCCGCACGCACCAGATGATGCAGATAGGCGCGGCTGTAGCTGCGGCAGGCTGGGCAGCGGCAATGTTCATCCAGCGGCCGCGGGTCTTCGGCGTGGCGGGCATTACGGATGTTCAGCGTGCCGCGCCGGGTGAAGGCCTGTCCGTTGCGGCCAGAGCGCGTCGGCATCACGCAGTCGAACATGTCGATGCCGCGCTGCACCGCGCCTACGAGGTCGGATGGCTTGCCCACGCCCATCAGGTAGCGCGGACGATCCTGCGGCAAATGCGGCACGGTGACATCCAGCGTGCCGAACATTTCGGCTTGCGTCTCACCCACCGCCAGACCGCCGACGGCATAACCGTCGAAGCCGGTCTTGATCAGTCCCTTGGCCGACTGCTCGCGGAGCGATGCATTGGTGCCACCTTGAACAATGCCGAACAGGCCGTAGCCGTCGCGCAGCTTGAAGGCGGTCTTGCAGCGCTCGGCCCAACGCAGGCTGAGCTGCATCGCTTCAGAGACACGCTTGTCATCGGCCGGCAGCTTGATGCATTCATCAAGCTGCATGGTGATGGTGGCATCGAGCAGATTCTGGATCTCGATAGAGCGTTCCGGCGTCAGCTCGTAGCGCGCGCCGTCGATATGCGACTGGAAGGCCACGCCCGCTTCAGTGACCTTGTTGAGCTGCGACAGCGACATCACCTGGAAGCCGCCGGAATCGGTGAGGATCGGGCCCGCCCAGTTCATGAACTTGTGCAGGCCGCCCATCTTGGCAACACGCTCGGCCGTCGGCCGCAGCATCAGGTGATAGGTATTCCCCAGGATGATCTGCGCTCCGGTCTCGGCTACGGCTTCCGGCGTCATCGCCTTCACCGTCGCCGCCGTGCCCACCGGCATGAAGGTCGGCGTGTCGATCGCGCCATGGGCGGTTTCGAGCCTGCCCTTGCGGGCGGCGCCATCGGTGGCGGAAACGGAGAAGCGGAGGGTCATGTGCGGGCTGCGGCCTGTCTGAACAGCAGGCTTGTATCGCCGTAGGAGTAGAAACGGAAGCCCTTCTCGACCGCATGGGCATAGATCGCCCGCTGCAGCCCCTGCCCCACGAAGGCCGCCACCAGCATCAGCAGGGTGGATTTGGGCAGGTGGAAGTTGGTCATCAGGCCGTCGGCGACCTGGAAGCGGAAGCCGGGGGTGATGAAGATATCGGTCTCGCCGGTGAAAGGCTTCAGGCCGCCGTCCCGGGCTGCAGATTCCAGCAGCCGCAGCGAGGTCGTGCCGATGGCGATGACCCGGCCGCCGGCAGCCCTGGTCTGCTCGATGGCGGCAACCGTCTCGGCCGTCACCTCGCCCCATTCGGCATGCATTTTGTGGTCTTCGACGCGGTCGACCTTGACCGGCAGGAAAGTACCCGCGCCCACATGCAGCGTGACGCGCGCAAAGTCGAGCCCGGCAGCCTTGAGGCTGTCGATCAATGCCGGGGTAAAGTGAAGCCCGGCCGTCGGTGCGGCAATCGCGCCAGTCTTCTCGGCGAAGATGGTCTGGTAGTCAGTCTTGTCCTGCGCATCGGCCTTGCGCTGCGCCACGATATACGGCGGCAGCGGCATGGCGCCGGACTCGTTCAGCGCCAGCAGCAGCGCCGTGTCGTCGCGATCAAAGCGCAGGATCAGCTGGTCGTCGCGGCGTTCGACCATCTCGGCGGTGATGCCGCCATCGAACAGCGCGCGGTCACCCTCCTTCAGGCGCTTGGCCGGACGCGCCATCACGCTCCAGCAGCGGTCGCCGAGCGATTTCAGCAGCAGCGCTTCCAGCTTCACCTCGGGATCGCGCTCGCGCCGGCCATAAAGCCGCGCCGGGATCACCTTGGTGTCGTTGAAGACCAGCAGGTCGCCGGCACGCAGCAGGTTCGGAAGATCGGCCACCGTGTAGGCTGCCGGATCGATCTCGCCACCCGTGACATGCAGCAAACGCGCCGCTTCACGCGGCACAACCGGCCGCTCGGCGATCAGGGTCGCCGGCAAGTCGAAATCGAAATCGGAGACCAGCATACGTCAGCGCCCCCCGCTCTGGAGGGCCGCGATCAGTCTTCGTCGCCGGCGAGGCGCAGCGAGATGATCTTGTCGGGATCAGTCACGCTGCCGTTCTTGGCCTGGCTGCCGCGCTTGATAGCGTCGACATGCTCCATGCCCTCGGTCACCTCGCCCCAGACGGTGTACTGGCCGTCGAGGAAGCGGGCATCGGCGAAGCAGATGAAGAACTGGCTATCGGCGCTGTTGGGGTTCTGGGCGCGCGCCATCGAGCAGGTGCCGCGCACATGCGGCTCCTTGGAGAATTCCGCCTTCAGGTTCTGGCCCGAACCGCCGGTGCCGTCGCCGCGCGGATCGCCGGTCTGGGCCATGAAGCCCTCGATCACGCGATGGAATTTCAGGCCGTCATAGAAATGCTGGCCAGCCAGTTCCTTGATGCGCGCGACATGGTTCGGCGCAAGGTCGGGGCGCAGCTTGATCGTGACACGACCGTCTTTCAGTTCGAGATAGAGGGTATTGTCCAGGTCGTCGCTCATGGAGGAAATCCTTCTTACTTGACGTCGGCGGCAACGCGCAGCCGGATGATCTTGTCGGGGCCATCGACGGCGCCCGAACCGGGCGCGCCCTTCTTGATGCGGTCAACCAGCTCCATGCCGCTCACGACGCGGCCCCAGACGGTATACTGGTTGTTCAGATGCGGCGCGTCGTCGAGGCAGATGAAGAACTGGCTGTCGGCGCTGTTCGGATTGTTGGTGCGGGCCATCGAGACCGTGCCGCGGCGATGCTGCTCGGCGCTGAACTCGGCGTTCAGCTTCTGGCCCGAACCGCCTGCGCCGGTGCCGGTCGGATCGCCGGTCTGCGCCATGAAGCCGCGAATGACGCGATGGAAGACCACGCCATCATAGAAATTCTTGCGCACCAGTTCCTTGATGCGCTTCACATGGGTGGGCGCCAGGTCGGGGCGCATCACGATCACCACGCGGCCGAATTCCAGCTCCATGAACAGCGTGTTCTCGGGGTCGCTGGACTGCGCCTGCGCAGAAAACGGCAGCGCGAATAACGCGGCTGCGGCGATGCCCAGTTTAACAAACTGACGACGGATCATTCTTCACCCTTTTCCTTGCGGGCGGCGATGCTGGTGCGCATGCGCTCGGCCACGCGCGGCGAGACGAACGGATTGATGTCGCCGCCCAGCATGGCGATTTCCTTGACCAGACGGGAAGCAATGAACTGGTGGTTGTCGGATGCCATCAGGAAGACGGTCTCGATTTCGGAATTCAGGCGGGCATTCATGCCCACCATCTGGAATTCATATTCGAAGTCCGACACCGCGCGCAGGCCGCGGATAATCATGACCGCGCCCAGGTCCATGGCGAAATGCATCAGCAGGTTGGAGAACGGCTTGACCTCGAACTCGGTCGCGCCGGGCATCAGCGGGCCGATCTCCTCGCGCACCATCTCGACGCGCTCTTCCAGCGAGAACAGCGGACCCTTGCCGACATTGACGGCGACGCCGACCACCAACTTGTCGACCAGTTTGGCCGCGCGCTTGATGATGTCGTAATGACCCTTGGTAACCGGATCGAAAGTGCCCGGGTACAATCCGATCCGCTGCCTGGTCATTGCGCCTCCCCCAGATTTACGCCGGCGTGTCGCTCTCTGCGTCTCCGGCATCGTCGGCGGAGCCTTCATCCGGCCCCGCTTCATTGGGGCCACTTTCCGGCAAATGCGCGACCGACGCAACCTTCTCGCCGTCGCCCAGCTTGAAGATGATGACGCCCTGGGTGCTGCGGCCGGCGATGCGGATATCGTCAACCGGGCAGCGGATGACCTGACCGCCATCGGTGACCAGCATGATCTGGTCGTCATGCTCCACCGGGAAGGCGGCGGCAACATTGCCGTTCTTCGGCGTGGTCTCGATATTGATGATGCCCGAGCCGCCGCGACTGGTGATGCGGTATTCGTAAGCCGAGCTGCGCTTGCCGTAACCCTTTTCCGTAGCGGTAAGGATGAACTGCTCAGCTGCCTGCAGCTCGGTGATGCGGGTCATCGGCAGGTCGGATGACAGCTCGACGCCGGTCTCGCCTTCACGGATGCGGCGCTGGGCCGTGGCATACTTGAGATAAGCCTCGCGTTCTTCCGGCGCGGTCTCGATATGACGCAGCACCGACATCGAGATCACATGATCCTCGTCGGCCAGCTTCATGCCGCGCACGCCGGTGGAGGCGCGGCTCTGGAAGGTGCGGACATCGGCGACCGGGAAGCGCACACACTTGCCGGCATAAGACGCCAGCAGGATATCGTCCTGCTCGGTGCAGGGCAGCACGCCGACCAGACGGTCGTCGGCATCCTCACCCTCGAACTTCATGGCGATCTTGCCGTTGGCGTTGATCGAGACGAAGTCGCTGAGATCGTTGCGGCGGACATAGCCCTTGGCGGTGGCGAACATGACATGCAGTTCGCCCCACTTGGCCTCGTCCTCGGGCAGCGGCAGCACCTGGGTAATCTTCTCGCCTTCCGCCAGCGGCAGAAGATTGACGAAAGCCTTGCCGCGCGACTGCGGCGTGCCTTCGGGCAGGCGATAGACCTTCAGCTTGTAGACGCGGCCGATATTGGAGAAGAACAGCACCGGCGTATGGGTGCTGGCGACCAGCACGCGGGTGACGAAATCCTCGTCCTTGGTGCTCATGCCGGTGCGGCCCTTGCCGCCGCGCTTCTGCAGGCGATAGGTCGACAGCGGCGTGCGCTTGACGTAACCGCCGAAGCTGACCGTCAGCACCATGTCCTCGCGCTGGATCAGGTCTTCGTCGTCCTGCTCGAACTCCATCTCGGCGATCTGGGTCCGGCGCGGCACGGCAAAGCGCTCGCGCATCGAGACCAGTTCGGCGCGCAGGATGCCCATCAGCTTGTCGCGGCTACCCAGAATCGACAGGTATTCGTTGATCTCGTCGGCCAGCTTCTTCATCTCGTCGCCGATCTCGTCGCGACCCAGCGCGGTCAGGCGCTGCAGGCGCAGGTCGAGGATGGCGCGGGCCTGGGTTTCCGACAGCTTGTACTTGCCGTCGATCACCTTGTGGCTCAGGTCGTCGATCAGTCCGATCATGTCAGCCACGTCATGGGCCGGCCATTCGCGGGTCATCAGCTGGTCACGCGCGGTCTGCGGGTCGGGCGCGGCGCGGATGGTCTTGATCACCTCGTCGATATTGGCCACCGCGATGGCCAGGCCGACCAAGACATGGGCGCGGTCGCGCGCCTTGTTCAGCAGGAAACGGGTGCGGCGCAGGATCACTTCCTCGCGGAAGTTCACAAACGCGGCGATCAGCTGCTTGATGTTCAGCAGTTCGGGCTTGCCGGCATTGAGCGCCAGCATGTTGACGCCGAAGCTGCTCTGCAGCGGCGTGAAGCGGTAAAGCTGGTTCAGCACGACCTCGGCCATGGCGTCGCGCTTGATTTCGACCACCACGCGCACGCCGTCACGGTCGGACTCGTCGCGCAGATCGGAAATGCCCTCGATCTTCTTGGCGCGCACCAGTTCGGCCATCTTCTCGATCATCGAGGCCTTGTTCACCTGATACGGAATCTCGGTGATGATGATGGCTTCGCGGTCCTTGCGGACCTCTTCGAAATGCACCTTGCCGCGCACGATCACCGAGCCGCGGCCGGTCCACATGGCCGACTTGGCGCCAGCGCGGCCCAGGATGATGCCGCCAGTGGGGAAATCGGGGGCCGGCAGGATTTCGAGCAGCTGCTCCAGCGTCACGTCGGTGTTGTCGACATAGGCGCAGCAGGCGTCGATCACCTCGCCCATGTTATGGGGCGGGATGTTGGTGGCCATGCCGACGGCGATGCCGTTGGCGCCATTCACCAGAAGATTGGGATACTGGGCCGGCAGGACGGTCGGTTCCTGCGTGCTGTCATCGTAGTTCGACTGGAAGTCGATGGTGTCCTTGTCGATATCCGTCAGCAGCGCTTCCGCCGCCTTTTCCAGGCGGATTTCGGTGTAACGCATGGCCGCGGCCTTATCGCCGTCCATCGAACCGAAGTTGCCCTGGCCGTCGAGCAGCAACTGGCTCATCGAGAAGGGCTGCGCCATGCGCACCATGGCGTCATAGATCGACTGGTCGCCATGCGGGTGATACTTACCCATCACGTCACCGACGACGCGGGCCGACTTGCGGTAGGGCTTGTCCGACAGATAGCCGTTCTCGTGCATCGAATAGAGGATGCGGCGATGCACGGGTTTCAGACCGTCGCGCGCATCGGGCAGCGCACGCGACACGATCACGCTCATGGCGTAACCGAGGTACGAGCGCTGCATCTCCTCTTCGATGGAGATCGGCTGAATATCCTGCGGAGACTTGGTCTGATCGGTCACGTAACGGGCATCCGGAACTAGGGTTTTAAAGGGCGTTTTTTGAGCGGAATCGCATGCCCGAAACGGACCGGAATCGGCCCTGGAATCAGGTCGAGAAAACTACCATGTCGGGGGTCGCCGCAGCAACGTTCCGGGGGGTGTTTTACCCCCTGAAATCAGGGGTCAAAAAGGCCGGTTTTCAGCCAGTTCCACTGGTCCTCGCCGCAGGCCGCCAGCATGGGGCTTCCACCCGGCGGATCAGAGGCCCGATAGAGCGCCATCGAGTCGCCGGACCACGCCGCCGGCCTCGCAAATTAGCAGCGCGCCCGGGGCGTGATCCCAGGGGATTCCGCGGCCGGGGGCCTACATGTCGATGGCAGTCATACCGGCAACCTTATGCGTCGAAGATGCCGGCCTTCAGCCAGTTCCACTGGTCTTCACCGCAGGCGGCAACCAGCGGGCTGCCCCAGGGCTTGTCGGCGGCACGATAGAGGCTGCCGTCAAGCCGTTTTGCGATGCCTCCGGCCTCGGTGATTAGTAGGCAGCCGGCGGTGTGATCCCAGGGCATGGCGCGGTTGTAGACGGCGTAATGGAAATGGCCATCCAGCATGGCGAGGTATTCCTGCCCGGCGCAGCGCAGGATCATCACGCCGGCGGTCTTGTCCATGCGATGCGCAATTCGCGCGGCGAAATCGCGGTCGCCATAGCGCAGGTTGGGTGCACCCGAGATATGCGCCAGCGAGGGTGGCTTGGGCATGCTGATCTTGCGCGTGGTGCCATCAGCCTCGCGGATCACCGTGCCCCGGCCCTTCTGCGCCATGGCGCAGATGTTGCGGATCGGGTCATAGATCCAGGCGGCGACCGCGTCGCCGTCCTTCACCAGCGCCACCATGACGGCGAAAACCGCGCTGCCCACGGCAAAATTGGCGGTGCCGTCGATGGGATCGATCAGCCATGCATAGCCGGGGCGCCGCAAGGTATCCATGATGCCTTCATCGGCGCTGCTGGCCTCCTCGCCCACCACGGTGGAACCGGGAATGAGCGCCTGCAGGCGCGGCGTGAGAAACTCTTCCGAGGCCTTGTCGGCCACCGTGACCACGTCATGCGGCCCGGCCTTCTGGTCGATCTGCTTGGCTTCCAGCTTGCGGAAATGCGGCAGGATGGTTGTGCGTGCCGCCTCTTCCATCAGCAGCCGTACGGCATCCATGTCGATCTGAACCGAACCGGTCATTACACAGCCTTCCCTTCCTGACGCTTGAGCCATTTGCCCGCTTCAGCCTGACTGAAGGCGACCGACAGCTTCAGGTGGCCATCAGTCTCGCGCATATCCAGAACCTCACCGTGGCGATGCAGCCAGGCAATGGCCGCGCCGTCGCCGGCATCCAGCGTGACATCCATTTCCACGCGGTCGTGATCGAGTTTCGCATCGATGCGTTGCAGCAGCATGTCGATGCCATAGCCGTCCAGCGCCGAGATCAGCACCACCTCGTCCTGGCGGTCCGCCTGGTTCTGCAGCACCTCACGCTCGGGTGCCGGCAGCAGGTCGGCCTTGTTCCAGGCATCGAGTCGGGCCTGGCTGCTGCTGTCGCCGATGCCCAGCGAGGCCAGCACATCCTGCACATCGGCGGCCTGCGCCTCGGTGTCGGGATGCGACAGGTCGCGCACATGCAGGATCAGGTTGGCCGAGATCACCTCTTCCAGCGTGGCGCGGAAGGCGGCGACCAGGTGCGTCGGCAGCTCGGAAATGAAACCCACCGTGTCGCTCAGGATGATGTTGCGGCCAGACGGCAGGCGCACGGTGCGCATGGTGGGATCCAGCGTCGCGAACAGCAGGTCTTTCGCGAAGACATCGGCATTGGTCAGCCGGTTGAACAGCGTCGACTTGCCGGCATTGGTGTAGCCGACCAGTGCGACAACCGGATACGGCACCTTCTGGCGTGCGCGGCGGTGCAGCGAACGGGTGTTCACCACCTGCGCGAGTTCGTCCTTGATGCGGATGATGCGGTCGCCGATCAGGCGGCGGTCGATTTCCAGCTGGCTTTCACCGGGGCCACCGAGGAAGCCGAAGCCGCCACGCTGGCGTTCAAGGTGGGTCCAGGACCGCACCAGGCGCGAGCGCTGGTAATTCAGATGCGCCAGTTCGACCTGCAGGCGGCCTTCCTTGGTACGGGCACGGGCACCAAAGATTTCCAGGATCAGACCGGTGCGGTCGATCACCTTGGCCTTCAGCGCTTTTTCCAGATTGCGCTGTTGTACCGGGGTGACGGCGGCGTCGACGATCACCACATCGACCGGATTCTCGGTGATCCAGGCGGCCAGCTCATCGGCCTTGCCGGGACCGATCAGGGTGCCGGGACGCCAGTTCGACAGCGGGATGGCATCGCCGCGCACCACATCGAGGTTGATCGCGGCGGCAAGGCCCACGGCCTCTTCCAGCCGCGCCTCGGGGCGGCGGCGCTGTGCGGTCGCCACCGCCTTGGCATTGGCGGCCTTCAGAAACGGATGAAGGACGAGCGCACGCCGGGCGCGCTCGTCCTCGGAATAATCGTATTCAGACATCAGCCAAACTTACACGATGCTCCGTGAATGGGCATCGCTCCGGAGGGAATAAACCCTCTCTGCTCAGCCCTGTTCCCCGGCAGCGGCGGCACCGCCCTGGGCGGCCGGGTCGAAGAGCTGGATCGGGCCGGACGGCATCACGGTCGAGATCGCGTGCTTGTAGACCAACTGCATGTGGCCATCGCGGCGCAGCAGCACCGAGAAGTTGTCGAACCAGCTGATGATGCCCTGCAGCTTCACGCCGTTGACCAGGAAGACGGTCACCGGGGTCTTGGTCTTGCGAATGTGGTTGAGGAAAACGTCCTGGACGTTCTGAGGCTTGTCGGCGGCCATTGTTATGGACCTTTCTTTTCTTATGTTGTTGTATTTATTTTATTTTTTCCCAGGCCCGGCCTGTACGCACCGGATGGGTCCTGCGGAGGCGGCGGCCGCTGCCCCACGCCCAGCGATTAAACCATTAATTTCTGAAAGTGGCAAAACAATGGCGTGCACTGCGGCATCGCGTCACGCTGCATGTCACGGGCGCGTGTACGGACCAATACGGATCAATGACTCCGCAATGAAATCAGGGTGCGATAAAAGGCGCGTTCCAGTCGGCCTTGCCGCTTCCGTGTGCATCCGCATGCACTTCATAGAGGCTGCGCAGCTTCGCGCCAACCACACCCGGGCCGCCATTGCCAACGGGCTTGCCGTCGATAGTGACGATCGGCATCACGTAAGAGGTCGTGGATGAGACGAAGGCTTCCTTGGCGCCCTGTGCTTCGGCAACCGTAAAGGCGCGTTCCTCGAATTTCAGGCCCTCGCGCTTCGCCAGCTCGATCACCGCGTTGCGCGTGATGCCGCCGAGGATGTTGGTCCCCAGTTTGCGCGTCACCAGCACGTTGTCTTTGGTGACGATCCAGGCGTTGGATGAACTGCCTTCGGTGATGAAACCATCGCGATCAACCAGCAGCGCCTCATAGGCGCCGGCCTCTTTCGCAGCCTGCTTGGCCAGCGCCGCCGGCAGCAAACCAACGGTCTTGATGTCGCAGCGGCCCCAGCGGATGTCGGGCCGCGTGATGGCGGCAACGCCCTTAGCCGCCTTGTCATTGGCGGCGGCCATGTTGGCATGGCGGCCGATGACGATCAGGCTGGGCGGCGTATCGACCGGGAAAGCGAAGTCGCGGCGCGCCGTGCCGCGGGTGACCTGCAGGTAAACGCTGCCATCGATCACGCGGTTACGCCGCACGGTCTCGTTCAGCACCACCATCAGCGAGCCGCGCGCCATCGGATGGTCGATCTGCAATTCATCCAGGCTGCGATCCAGCCGGTCGAGATGGCCGACGATATCGACCAGCCGGCCGTTGATCACCGCGATCACCTCATAAACGCCATCGGCGAACTGGAAGCCGCGATCCTCGACATGCACCGCAGCCTGACCATAGGGGACATACTGGCCGTTGACATATACGACACGCGACATGGGTCTTCGCCTTTCAGGGTATCAGTTTCCGGGACGGTCCAGGTTGACCACGCCGAGCGCCTTGAGCTTGCGATGCAGCGCCGAGCGCTCCATGCCGATGAAGCTGGCGGTGCGCGAGACATTGCCGCCAAAGCGGGTGATCTGCGCCAGCAGGTATTCACGCTCGAACATCTCGCGCGCCTCACGCAGCGGCAACGCCATCACTTCCGTGGTGGTCTCGGGCCGCAACGCCACCGGCGGTGTCGCACCCAGATCGGCCGGCAGCATGTCGGCATGGATCATACCCTTCTGCTCGGCCGGCTGCATGATCAGCAGCCGTGCGATGGCATTGCGCAGCTCGCGCACGTTGCCGGGCCATTCGGCGGATTGCAGGGCGAGCAGTGCATCCTCGGCCAGGTCGCGCGGCGGCACGCCCTGGCGCTGCGCCTCGGCAGTGGCGAAATGCTTCACCAGCAGCGGAATGTCCTCGCGGCGATCGCGCAGGGCCGGAACCTTCAAGGGCACGACATTCAGGCGATGGAACAGGTCCTGGCGGAACTGTCCCTGCCCCACCCGCACGGTCAGGTCATGCGCAGTACCGGAAATGATGCGCACATCGACCTGCACGCGGGTGCGCCCGCCGACGCGCTCGAAACTCTGCTCGGTCAGCACGCGCAGCAGCTTGGCCTGCGATTCCGCCGACATCTCGGCCACTTCATCGAGGAACAGCGTGCCGCCATGGGCGCTTTCCAGCACGCCTATCTTGTGCTGGCGCTGGCCGTTGACGGACTCCTCGATGCCGAAGAGATCCTGTTCCAGCCGGTCCGGCGTCACGGTGGCGATGTTGAACACCACGAAGGCACCGCCGGCGCGCCGCGAGCGCTGGTGAATCTGGCGCGCGATCATTTCCTTGCCGGCACCCGGTGGGCCCGAGATCAGCACGCGGCTGTTGGTCGGCGCGACGCGCTCCATGGCCTGACGCAAGGCCGTGATGGCCGCAGAGGTGCCGACCAGATCGACAGCAGTGCCCGAGCGCTGGCGCAGGTCTTCGTTCTCGCGCTTCAGACGCGCCTGTTCCAACGCGCGCTCGACCAGCAGCAGCAGGCGGTCGCTCTTGAAGGGCTTCTCGATGTAGTCGTAGGCGCCGCGCTTGATCGCCGAAACCGCGGTCTCGATATTGCCGTGGCCGGAAATCATCACCACCGGCACGCTGCTATGGTCGCGGATGATGCGGTCGAGGATTTCCAGGCCATCGAGCTTGCTGCCCTGCAGCCAGATATCCAGGATCACCGCATTGGGCCGGCGCGCCTCGATCTCGCGCAGCGCGCCATCGGAATCGCCGGCCATACGGACTTCATAGCCTTCGTCCTGCAGGATGCCGCCGACCAGATTGCGGATATCCGCTTCGTCATCAACAATGAGAATGTCACGCGCCATGGCGATCCGAACCTAACAACCTGCGCACTGTCTCGTGGGTTTCCTGGCTTTGCGGCGGCGCGTCGCCAGCAGCACGCTCCGTTCCGACCTGGTCGCCCGGAATGATTCCCGGCAGCCGAATGCGCGCCAAGCTACCATTTTTCGCGGCGGGATCAAACAGGTGGGCATCGCTGAGCGAAATGGTGCCGCCATGCTCCTCGATGATCTTCTTGACGATGGCGAGTCCCAGTCCGGTACCCTTGGTGCGCGTCGTCACATAGGGCTCGAACAGGCGGTCGCGATTCTCCAGCGGCAGGCCACGGCCATTGTCCAGCACTGTAATGTCGGCCGCGCCATCGTTGACGCGCAGGCCGATCGAGACATGGCCCGGCGGCAGGGTCGCACCTGCCGGACGGTCGCGACCGTCGATGGCATCCATGGCATTCTGCAAGATGTTGGTGAAGACCTGCGCCAGCTGCCGCGCATCGCAGTTGAGCCGCACCGGCACGGACGGCAGGTCGGTCTCGAACCGGATTTCGGGCCGCGCCACCTGCTGCAGGAACACGCCCTGCCGCACCAGCTGGCCCAGATCCTCTTCGCGATAGACCGGACGCGGCATGCGGGCAAAGGTGGAGAATTCATCCACCATGCGACCGATATCGCCAACCTGACGGATGATGGTATCGGTGCATTGCGCGAAGATTTCCGGATCGGTCTGGACTTCCTTCATGTACTTGCGCTTCAGACGCTCGGCCGAGAGCTGGATCGGCGTCAGCGGATTCTTGATCTCATGGGCGATGCGACGGGCGATATCGGCCCAGGCGGCATTGCGCTGCGCCGCCACCAGTTCGCTGACGTCGTCGAAAGTGACGACATAGCCCAGCAGTTCGTTGCCGGTGACCTCGCGGGCGATACGCACCAGCAGTGTGCGCGTGGCATCGGGCCGCTGCAGCACCACCTGGCCGCGCTGCACGGCTTCGGCCGGACGGTCGTTGAGTTCACCAAACAGCTCGGCCATTTCCGGCACGGTCTCGGTGAACGGCCGACCGACAATATCGTCGAAGGTGATCTGCAGCATGGCCAGCGCCGACGGATTGGGCAGCGTCACCTGCCCTTGCGGATCGACGCCGATCACGCCGGCCGACACGCCCGACAACACGGTCTCGGTGAAACGCCGGCGCTCGTCGAGCTGGCGGTTGGCGGCAATCAGTTCGGCCTGCTGCGCGGCGAGCTGTCCGGTCATGCGGTTGAAGGTGCGGCCCAGCGTGGCGATCTCGTCATCATCGGCACGTTCGGTGACGCGCGCGGTCAGATCACCGGCGCGGATTCTCTCGGCCGCCGACACCACTTCGCCAATCGGCATGACCAGCCGGTTGGCGACCAGCAGGCCGAACCAGATCGCGGCCAGCAGCAGCAGCAGCGATACCAGGATGAACAGGATGGCGAAATTGATCTCCAGCGCCGAGCGCGCCTGTTCAAGCCTTGTATACTGCGTCGCCGCGTTGCGGGTGCGCTCCAGTTCAGCCAGCACCCTGGCATCGAGATAGCGGCCCACGAAGAGGTAAGCGTCGAGATAGCCGTCCAGCCGCACCAGCGCACGCACGCGGTCGTCGGTCTCGGCCGTGATGATCACCACCTGGCCGGCATTGGCGTCCTCGATGGCGCGCGGCGGCACGCGGTCGAATTCCATCAGCAGGCTGAGTTCGTTACGGGCGAGGATTTCGCCTGTCGACGTGAAGACGATGGCCTCGCCCAGGCCACGCAGGCGCGACAGCTGTCGCACCGCCTGCTGGAAGGCGTAAGGGTTGCGGGTCAGGGTCGGCGCCGAACGGTTGAGATCGACGGCCATGGCCAGCACATCGGCGCGAATGGTCTTGCGATGCTCCTGGATATAGGCCTCGGCCACGGCGACCGAAGCCTTCACGGCGGTATTCACGCGGTCGCTAAACCAGGTCTGCAGGCCGAGGTTGAAGAACAGCACGGCGAACACGGTCATCATCACGGTGGGCAGTGCCGTGACGGCGGCAAACATCATCACCATGCGGGCATGCAGCCGCGAACCGGCGGCGCCACGGCGGCGCTGCATCCACAGCACGACCAGGCGCCGGGCGACCAGGCTGGTCAGGCTGAGCAGCACGACCAGATCCATCAACAGCAGGAACTGCACCTCGCGCGAGGTCAGCTCGCGGTTGGCGCCAGGCGTCATGGCCAGATAGGTGAGCGTGCCGGCGACCAGGGCGGTGATCGCCAGGGCGATTTCCAGATGGCGGATCAGGTTATGGCGGCGGAACCAGTCCTGCGCGCGCCGCCACAGCCGGACGCCGGGAGCGACGGGCTCTACGGGTATGCTGTCGTCGGTCATGAGACGTGAATCGGGGCTGTGCCGGCCATCGCCGGATCATACCCCAGCCCGGGCCGTCCAGCACCCCCCGGCCGGCCCCTGGTGACCCAGGATTCGGGGCTTATTCGGGCCGCGCCCTACTTCAGGCCGCGGATGACCTGGATGTTATGGTCGCGGATCTTCTTGCGCAGCGTATTGCGGTTCAGACCCAGCATATGGGCAGCCTTGATCTGGTTGCCCCGGGTCGCCGCCAGACTGAGCGAGATCAGCGGGATTTCCAGCTCGCGCAGCATGCGGTCATAGACACCCGGCGGCGGCAGGTCGTCGCCCTGGGCGGAGAAGAACTTGGTCAGATGCCGCTCGATGGCCCCGGTCAGGGTTTCCTCGTCGCTCGGCTCGGCGCTGCGCGCCGCCTGCGGCGGCTCGGCCAGCTCGTTGTCGATCACCTCGACGCCGATCACGTCCTCGGCGTAGAGCGCGGCCAGACGGCGGACCAGGTTCTCCAGTTCGCGCACATTGCCCGGCCAGCGATAGCGGCGCAGCCGGTCCATCGCCTCGCTGGACACCGTCTTCAGCGGCAGGCCCTGACTGGCCGACTGGTTGAGGAAGTGACGCACCAGGTCGGAGATATCGTCGCTGCGTTCGCGCAGCGGCGGCAGGCGCAGCGGCACGACGTTGAGGCGGTAATAAAGGTCTTCGCGGAACAGGCCCTGGTTCACGGCCTGGCGCAGGTCGCGGTTGGTGGCGGCGACGATGCGCACATCCGTGCGGATCGGCGTACGGCCGCCGACCGTGGTATATTCGCCCTGCTGCAGCACGCGCAGCAGGCGGGTCTGCGCCTCGATCGGCATGTCGCCGATCTCATCGAGGAACAGCGTGCCACCTTCGGCCTGTTCGAAGCGGCCGGCGTAACGATTGGCGGCGCCGGTGAAGGCACCCTTTTCATGGCCGAAGAGTTCGCTTTCAATCAGTTCGCGCGGAATAGCGGCCATGTTCAGCGCCACGAACGGCCCATTGCGGCGCTTGCCGTAATCGTGCAGCGCGCGCGCCACCAGCTCCTTGCCGGTGCCACTCTCGCCAAAAACCAGCACGGTAAGATCGGTGCCCATCAGGCGCGCCATCACGCGATAGATTTCCTGCATGGCCGGCGAGCGGCCGATCAGCGGCAGCTTCTCTTCGTCGGCGGCCTGCTCCTCGGCTTCCGAGGGCATCGCCTTGGGCTGGCTGAGCGCGCGTTCCACCACGCGCAGCAGCTCCTTCAGGTCGAAGGGCTTGGGCAGATAGTCATAGGCACCGCGTTCGGCGGCCTTCACGGCGGTGAGCAGCGTCTTCTGCGCGCTCATCACGATGATCGGGATTTCAGGGCGGATGCGCTTAATGCGGGGCAGCAGGTCGAGGCCGTTTTCGTCGGGCATCACCACGTCCGTGATGATCAGCTCCCCCTCGCCTTCGGATGCCCAGCGCCACAAGGTGGCGGCATTGCCGGTGGAGCGCACCTGATACCCGACCCGGCCAAGCGCCTGATCCAGCACCGTGCGGATCGAGCGGTCGTCGTCGGCGACGAGAATGGTGCCCTTGTTACTCATTCAAAACTCTCCGATTCTTCCGCCGCCGTGTTGTGGACGGGCAGACGCGCACTGAAAACTGTACGGCGGGGGCGGCTGTCGCACTCGATGACGCCGCCATGGTCGCCAATGATCTTGGCAACCAATGCAAGACCGAGGCCAGAACCGCTGACCTTGGTTGTCACAAAGGGATCGAACAGATGGGGGCGGATATCCTCGGGCACACCGGGGCCATTATCCTGAATCGTCACTTCCAGCGGCAGGTGCAACCGTTCACGTGATCCGCGCACCGCGAGTCGCACGCCATGGCGGTAAGCCGTGGTCAGAATGATTTCGCCGCCGGGATCGTCGCCAACGGCTTCTGCCGCATTCTTCACCAGATTCAGGAAGACCTGAACCAATTGGTCCCGGCTGCCATTCACCGGTGGCAGCGAAGGATCGTACCGTTCGATGAAACGCAGATGCTTGCCGAAGCCGGCCTGCGCCACCTTGCGCACATGTTCCAGCACCTGGTGAATATTCACCGGACCGCGTTCGATGCGCTTGTCGGAAAACACTTCCATGCTGTCGACCAGCGCGCAGATACGATCGGTCTCGTCGCAGATCAGACGCGTCAGTTCGCGATCGGCCGGACTGCAGTTGGCTTCCAGCAGCTGCGCCGCGCCGCGAATGCCGCTGAGCGGATTCTTCACTTCATGCGCCAGCACGGCGGCCATGCCGGTGACGGAGCGCGCCGCACCCCGATGCGTCAACGCGCGGTCGATCTTGGCTGCCATGGTTCGTTCGTCGAAGCGCACGATGACATGGTCCTCGGCTTCGGGAACCGGTGAAATCTGCACGTCGACCAACCGTTCGCCCAGACGCGGCGTACCCAGATCGACGTCGTATTCCGACACGCTGTAGCGCTCGCGGAAGACCTGCGCGAACAGCTGCAGCACCGGGCTGCCGAAGGGTACGAGGTCACGCAGGTTCTGCCGGCACAGCACGGCGGCGCCGCTGTCGAAGAACTGTTCGGCGGCCGGGTTTACATAGGCGATATCGCCCTGGCGGCCGACAACAAGAATGGGATTGGGAATGGCGCCCAGGACCTGGGCCGGATCGATGTCGCTGACGTCCACCGATTGCATCAGGCAGCCATCCGGTCCAGTTGCGGCGCATAGAAATCGCGGATCGCCTGACGCACCTGTTCGGGTTCGTCGATCTGCATGATGCGGGTGCGGAACTCGGCCGAACCCGGCAGACCCTTGGAATACCAGGCCACATGCTTGCGGCCGATCTTCAGGCCGGTCTGCACGCCGTAATGCTCCAGCATTGCATCGTAATGTTCCAGCACAGTGGCTTCCTGCTCGTTCAGTGCCGGATCAGGCAGACGCGTGCCGGTCTTGAGGAACTCGATCACCTGGCGCAGGAACCACGGACGGCCATAGGCCCCGCGACCGATCATCACGCCATCGGCACCCGACTGCTCAAGCGCGTCCTTGGCTTCATCCAGCGTGGTGATGTCGCCGTTGACGATCACCGGCAGCTTCACGGCATCCTTGACCTTGCGCACAAAGCTCCAGTCGGCGCGGCCGTTGTAAAGCTGGCAGCGCGTGCGGCCATGCACGGTGAGCATCTGTATGCCCTCGCCTTCGGCGATGCGCGCCAGCTCCGGCGCATTGCGGCTGGCATCGTCCCAGCCAGTGCGCATCTTCAGCGTGACGGGCAGCTTCACCGCCTTCACGGTGGCGGTCAGCAGCGTCCTGGCATGATCCAGGTCGCGCATCAGCGCAGAGCCGGCATGGCCGTTGACCACCTTCTTCACCGGGCAGCCCATGTTGATGTCGATCAGGGCAGCGCCGCCGTCTTCATTGAGCTTGGCGGCCTCGGCCATCACATGGCCTTCGCAGCCGGCCAGCTGCACCGACATCGGAAATTCTTCGGGGACGTTCTGCGCCATCTTCAGCGACTGGCGCGAGGCACGTACCATCGCTTCGGAGGCGATCATCTCCGACACAACAAGACCCGCGCCGCTTCGCTTCACGAGACGACGGAACGGCAGGTCCGTGACACCCGACATGGGGGCCAGGATGACCGGATCTGCGATGGAGACGGGACCGACGTTTATGCTCATTTTTTACACAATTCCCTGGAGTGCCCAGTTGTTGATCACGATAATGGCTTTTTTACTGCGCTGCAACATCCTTCCGCCGTCGGATCATGCCGTCTTGCGAGGGGCCTTTGCCTGATCCGATCCGGTCAGGTAGGTTGGCCGCCATGGAAAACGCCGCGCTGATCGTCGCGGCCGGTCGCGGCAGCCGCGCCGGCGGAGAAAAACCAAAACAATACCAGATGCTTGGCGGAAAATCCCTGCTCCGCCACAGCATCGAGATTTTCCTGAGCCACGCGGCAATAGCACGGGTGGCAGTCGTGATCCACCCCGATGATTCCGAGGCTTATGACGAGGCCATCCGGGGTCTGGAAAACGAGCCACGCCTGGCCCCACCCTGCCTCGGCGGTGCCGCCAGACAGGACAGCGTGCGCCTCGGACTGGAAGCCCTGGCTGCAGGCAAGCCGGCTGCCGTGCTGATCCATGATGCTGCTCGCCCATTTATTAGGCAAGAAAGCATCTCTGCCTTGCTGGAAATGCTTAAACAAGCGCCAGGCGCCATTCTCGCCATCCCGGTCGTCGACACCCTGAAGCGTGGCGACCAGGGCCAAGCCCGCAGCGGCGTCGATCGCCAGGGCCTGTGGCGGGCCCAGACCCCGCAGGCGTTTCGCTTTACAGATATCCTGACTGCCCACCAGCAGGCCGCTGGCCTGGCGCTGACCGACGATGCCGTCGTGGCCGAGCAGGCCGGCCTCGCCGTGCAGCTCGTAACCGGCTCCGAGGAGAATTTCAAAGTGACCGAGCCCGAGGATTTCGCCCGCGCCGAACGGCAACTGATGATGCAGCGCGCCGACATCCGCACCGGCCAGGGCTTCGACGTGCATGCCTTCAGCGACGAGCCGGGCCGCAAGCTGACCATCGGCGGTATTGTCGTGCCGCATGAGCGCGGCCTCGCCGGCCATTCCGATGCCGATGTGGCGCTGCATGCGTTGACCGATGCGATCCTCGGCGCGCTGGGCGACGGCGATATCGGCCAGCATTTCCCGCCGAGTGATGCACGCTGGAAAAATGCCGATAGTGCCACCTTCCTCAAGCATGCCATCGATCTGGTGACCAAGCGCGACGGCATGATCGGCCATTGCGACATCACCATCATCTGTGAAGCGCCCAAGATCGGGCCGCATCGCGAGGCGATGCGTGCCCGCATTGCCGCCATCACCGGCATCGCGCTGGACCGCATCAGCGTGAAGGCAACGACAACCGAGAAACTCGGCTTCACCGGCCGGCGCGAAGGCATCGCGGCGCAGGCGGTGGCCACCATCCGTCTGCCGGCCTAGAGCTTATGCTGTATTTCCTCCCCTTCATGATCTCGACCTTCTTCGGCGTCGGCAAATTGCGTCCTGCGGCCGGCACCTGGGGTTCGGCTGCCGCCCTGCCCTTTGCCTGGGGCCTGCAGATGCTGGGCGGCCCATGGCTGGTGATCGCGGCCGCGGTTGCCGTGGCCGTCGTTGCGCTCTGGGCGATCAGGCTGTTTCTGGTGCGCTGGCCCGGCGACGATCCGGGCGAGATCGTGATCGACGAAGTGGCCGGACAATGGCTGACGCTGGCTTTCGTGCCGACCGAGCTGTGGCAGTATGTCGTCGGCTTCCTGGTCTTCCGTTTTTTCGACGTGACCAAGATCTGGCCGGCCTCCTGGGCCGACCGCACGCTGGACGGCGCGCCGGGCGTGCTGGTCGACGATCTCTTCGCCGGCATCTACGGCATGGTGGTCATGCTCGTGATCTGCCACTTCTGGTGATCTCATGGACGATACGCTGCTGCGCCTTGCCGAAGACCTGCTCGCCCGCTGCCGGGCGCAGAATGCCATGCTGGCAACGGCTGAATCCTGCACGGGCGGATTGATCGCGGCGACGTTGACCGAGATCGCCGGTTCGTCGGACGTATTCGAGCGCGGCTTCGTCACGTATTCGAACGAAGCGAAGATTTATTCCATCGGCGTGCCGGCCGAGATCATCGCCGGCCATGGCGCCGTCTCCGAACCGGTGGCGCGCGCCATGGCGGAAGGCTGCCTGCGCAAGAGCAACGCGCATATTGCGATTGCCTGCACCGGCGTCGCCGGCCCCGGCGGCGGCTCGCCCGAGAAACCGGTCGGTCTGGTGCATATCGCGGTGGCCGGCGAAGGCCAGCCCACCATGCACCAGCGCATGACCTACGGGAATATCGGCCGCTCGGCCGTGCGCATGGCGACTGTGGAAGATGCGCTGGCCTTAGCTGGCGAGATGCTGGAACAGATGATCGCGGCGCATAAAAGCGCCCAGTAATCTGTCCTAGAGGCCAGCCAGCCGTTTGACCTCGCCCGAGGCGGCAATCGTACCATCACGCACGAAGCGCTCGTGGTTCTGATCGATATCATCCAGACGATAGAGATAGTTCACCATCAGGCCGGCCGACTGCTTCATGCCGTTGCGCGAGCGGTCGCCCATCCAGTTCAGGCGATAGACCTGCGCGCCGTTGCTGAGGTGGAAGCGCGCCACCGGATCGCGCGGCTTGTTCTTCTTGTCGGTGCTGAGCAGGTAGCGCGCACTCAAGCGCGTCAGCACTGGCTTCAGCGCTTCAGTCAGCGCGGTATTGTCGGCCCAGGCATGGTCCTTCAGCATGCCGGGCAGCATACCCTTGGAGAAACGCTGGCCCAGTGCCGCTGATAGCTCCTCGCGCGCCTTGTTCTCGACCAGATCGGGCGTGCCCTCGGCCACCGTCTCTTCCAGCCAGGCGCGGAAACCCGGGATCGGCGACAGCGTCGAGAACTGCTTCAGGTTCGGCAGGTCGCGCGTCAGGTCGTCGACCACGCGCTTGATCAGGAAGTTGCCGAACGAAATGCCGCGCAGGCCGACCTGTGTGTTGGAGATCGAATAGAAGATCGCGGTATCGGCCTCGCGCGGATCGAGCACCGGCTGCGACTGATCCAGCAGCGCCTGCACATTACCGGCAATGCCCTTGACCAGCGCGACCTCGACGAAGATCAACGGCTCCAGCGGCATGCGCGGATGGAAGAAGGCATAACAGCGCCGGTCGGCATCCAGCCGGTTGCGCAGGTCGTCCCAGCTTTCGATGGCATGGACGGCCTCGTAGGCAATCAGCTTTTCCAGCAGCGCCGCGGGGCTGTTCCACGAAATGCGCTGCAGTTCGAGGAAACCGACATCGAACCAGGCCACGAACAGGTCTTCCAGATCGGCATCCAGAATGGATAGCTCGGGCGCGTCTTTCCGGAACCGCAGTGCATCGGCGCGCATGTCGACCAGGAATTTCACGCCCTGCGGCAGTGCTGTGAACTGCGTCAGCAATCGCTGGCGCGGCGGCGTCAGCGCAAACCGCAGCTTGCGCTCGGCCTTGTGGCGCGTCACCGGAGTATCGGCCGTCTGCAATTCGCGGATCGCGGTTTCCAGGGCTGCATCGTCGGCAGCGAAGTCATTGGCCAGTGCCTGCAGGAAGGTGCGCTTGCCCTCGTCATTCAGCGCCAGATACAGCCGGCCCAGCGCCGCCGCGCGGGCGCGCGCCGCCACCTCGCCGCCCTTGGCGTCCAGGCATTCGGTGAACAGCGCCCGCAGGCGCTCGGTATCTTTTGCTTCGAGCTTGCCCTCGCGAGCGAGCTGGGCGACCTCGTCGCCGCCGGCAATGCCGCGCCAGGCGCCGACCAGGCTGCGCAGGCCGCGCTCCAGCAGCGTGCCGGAAATCGACAGGTTCAGATTGGGCAGGTTCGGCAGGGCAACCATAGGCGCAGCACTCTCATCGGCGGCAGACCCGACCCTAACGGCCGAGCCGGTTCAGAGTGCCGTGATGGTAGCACCAGGCGGCAGGGATAATCCATTCTCGCCGTAGAGCTGGCGGGCCCGACTTTCGAAGGCCCCCACCATCCGTTTGACAGCTTCGTTAAACAGCAGCTCGATGGTCTTTTGCAAAAGTTTTGAGCGGAACTCGAAATCGACATAGAAATCGATCTCGCAGCCGGTCGGGTGCGGCAGGAATATCCAGTGGTTCTTCAAATATTTGAACGGGCCGTCGGTATATTCCACGTCGATCCGCTTGGCCTCAGGGCTGAGTGTCACCCGGCTGGTGAAGCGCTCGCGGAACACCTTGAAGCCGATGATCAGGTCGGCGACCACGACATGCTCGCTGCGCTCGCGGATGCGGGCGCCGATACACCAGGGCAGGAATTTCGGATAATGCTCGATCCCGGCAACCAGGGCATACAGCTGATCGGGCCGGTAGGGCAGGATGCGTTTTTCGGCGTGGGTCGGCACGTTGGTGCTTACTGGGCCCGTGCCGCGAACTTGGCCTCGCGCGCGGCGCGCAGACGGGCAAAGTCGTCGCCGGCATGATGCGAAGAGCGTGTCAGCGGCGAGGCCGACACAGTCAGGAAGCCTTTGGAATTGGCGATCGTGGCATAGGCAGCGAATTCGTCGGGCGTGACGAAGCTCTTCACCTCGGCATGCTTGCGGGTCGGCTGCAGATACTGACCGACAGTAATGAAGTCGACATCGGCGGCCCGCATGTCGTCCATCACTTGCATGATCTCGATCTTCTCTTCACCCAGACCGACCATCAGGCCGGACTTGGTGAACATCATCGGATCGAGTTCCTTCACCCGGGCCAGCAGTTGCAGCGAGGCGAAATAGCGCGCACCGGGGCGGATGGCGGGATAGAGCCGCGGCACGGTTTCCAGATTGTGGTTGTAGACGTCCGGCCGGGCGGCCACGACCGCCTCGATAGCGCCGGGCTTGCGGATGAAATCGGGCGTCAGGATTTCGATGGTCGTCGTCGGCGAGGATTTACGGATTTCCTCGATGGTGCGGACGAACTGCGAGGCGCCGCCATCGGGCAGATCGTCGCGATCCACAGACGTGATCACCACATGATGCAGGCCCAGCTTGCCCACCGCTTCGGCCACATGGGCCGGCTCATGATGGTCGACGCCGTCCGGCTTGCCGGTGGCGACGTTGCAGAAAGCGCAGGCCCGGGTGCAGACCGCGCCCAGGATCATCACAGTGGCGTGCTTCTGCTTCCAGCATTCGCCCAGGTTCGGGCAAGCCGCTTCCTCGCAGACGGTGTTCAGGTTCAGCTCGCGCATCAGTTTGCGCGTCTCGGCCACTTCCGGTGAGGTGGGCGCCTTCACGCGAATCCAGTCCGGCTTGCGCAGCAGCGGCGTGTCGGGCTTGTGCGCCTTTTCCGGATGACGGACCGGGAGGGGATGAACGTTGATGGTCACGACAGCCTAAAATCCTTTTGGCAACCTCTGGGGCTGAGGTAGCGCAGGGGCAGTATACAGAAAAGCCCCTACCCTGACATCAGCCAGCAAAGCCTAGAAATTCAGCGCCTTGCCGTAAGCGTCCAGCACCGACTCATGCATCATTTCCGACAGCGTCGGATGCGGGAAGATGGCATGCATCAGCTCGACCTCGGTGGTCTCCAGCGTCTTGGCGATGCCAAAGCCCTGGATCAGCTCGGTCACTTCCGCACCGATCATATGGGCGCCCAGCAGCTCGCCGGTCTTGGCGTCGAACACTGTCTTGACCAGGCCTTCCGGCTCGCCCAGCGCGATCGCCTTACCATTGGCCATGAAGGGATAGCGGCCGACCTTCACCGTATGGCCCTTGGCCTTGGCCGCGGCCTCGGTCAGGCCGACGCTGGCCACCTGCGGCGTGCAGTAGGTGCAGCCCGGGATGTTGCTGACGTTGAGCGGATGCACGTCCTTCTCGCCGGCGATCTTCTCGACGCAGATCACGCCTTCATGGCCGGCCTTGTGCGCCAGCCAGGGCGGACCGGTCAGGTCGCCAATGGCATAGATGCCGGGCTCCGCCGTGCGGCTGTATTCGTCGGTGACCACATGGGTCTTCTCGACCTTCACCTTGGTGGTCTCGAGCCCGATATTCTCGACATTGCCGACGATGCCGACCGCGAGGATGACGCGCTCGACGGTGATCTCGGATTCCTTGCCGGCCTTGTCTTTCAGAACGGCGGTAACCGTATCGCTACCCTTCTTGAGTGCGGTCACGGTGGTGCCGAGATGAATCTTCATGCCCTGCTTCTCGAAGGCCTTCTTGGCCAGGCCGGAGATTTCCTCATCCTCGACCGGCAACACACGATCCATCACCTCGACCACAGTCACTTCCGAGCCGAGCTGGCGATAGAAGCTGGCGAATTCGATGCCGATGGCGCCCGAGCCGATCACCAGCAGCGACTTTGGCTGCGTCGGCGGCACCATGGCTTCCTTGTAGGTCCAGACCAGCTTGCCGTCCGGCTCCAGGCCGGGCAGCGAGCGTGCGCGCGCACCCGTGGCGAGGATGATGTGTTTGGCGGTGAGATCGGCGACGGCCTTGCCGTCCTTGGTCACTTTGATCTTGCCGGCGCCGTTCAAGGTGCCATGCCCGTCGATGACGGTGATCTTGTGCTTCTTCATCAGGAACTTCACGCCGTTCGACAGCTGGGCTGCCACTTTACGCGAGCGCTCCACCACCTTGGCGGTGTCGATAGTGACCTTGCCCTCGACCTTGAAACCATAGGCTTCGGCATGCTTGATGTTGGTGTAGATTTCAGCCGAACGCAGCAGCGCCTTGGTGGGGATGCAGCCCCAATTCAGACAGATGCCGCCCAGATGCTCGCGTTCGATGATCGCAGTCTTCATCCCTAACTGGGCGCCGCGGATAGCGGTGGTGTAGCCACCCGGGCCGCTGCCGACCACGATCAGATCGAAACTGGTATCAGCCATGATGGCCTCCTTAAACGGATCGCGTAATGCCGCCGTCGACGCGGATATTCTGGCCGGTGATGTAGCTTGCCTGCTCCGACAGCAGGAAAGCGACCGTGTCGCTGATCTCGCGCACGGTGCCGTAGCGCTGCATCGGGATGCGCGCCACGCGCTCCTCCTTCGACGGCAGGCTGTCGATGAAGCCGGGCAGCACGTTGTTCATGCGAATGCCCTGCGCCGCATACTGGTCGGCATAGACCTTGGAGAAAGCGGCTACGGCGGCGCGCACCGGACCCGAGATCGGAAAATCGGCCTCCGGCTCGAAGGTGGCGTAGGTCAGCAGATTAACGAACGCGCCGCCGCCCTGCTTGAGCATTACCGGCGTCACCAGCCGCACCATGCGGATGACGGCCAGGTGCACCAGCTCGAAGCCGGTGGTCCAGGCGGCGTCATCCAGTTCGAGCAGTTTGCCCTTGGGCGGATGGCCGGTGTTGTTCACCACTGCATCGATACGGCCGTACTTGCTGAGCGTCAGATCGACCAGCGCCTTGACGTCATCCGCCTTAGCATTGGAGCCGGCCGTGCCGACGCCGCCCAGACTTTCGGCGAGCGTCTTCGCCGCGCCCGACGGCGACATGGCGGCGACCTTGTAGCCATCGGCCGCCAGCTTTTTCAGAATCCCCGCGCCCATGCCCTTGCCGGCACCGGTCACGATGGCAACTTTCACTTCAGCCATCGTCAGGCCCTCACAGCAGCATGGTCAGCGGATCGTCGATGAAGCCCTTGAAGGCCTGCAGGAACTGCGCGCCGACAGCGCCGTCCACCGCGCGATGATCGACCGACAGCGTGCAGGTCATGATGGTGGCCGGCACGATCTGGCCATTCTTCACGATGGGACGCTGTTCGCCGGCACCGACAGCGAGAATGCAGCCCTGCGGCGGATTGATCACCGCCTCGAACTGCTTCACGCCGAACATGCCCAGGTTCGAGATCGAGAAGGTGCCGCCCTGGAACTCCTCGGGCTTCAGCTTGCCATCGCGCGCACGCGCGGCAAGGTCCTTCATCTCCGTGGCGATCTGCGTCAGCCCCTTGCCTTCCGCCTGCTTGATGATCGGCGTGATCAGGCCGTTCGGGGTCGCCACAGCGACCGAGATATCGGCATGGTCGTAATACATCATGCCGCTGTCATCAAAGCTGGCGTTCGCGGTCGGGACTTTCTTCAAGGCCAGCGCCACGGCGCGGATGACAAAGTCATTCACGCTGATCTTGGCGTCGGTCTTGTCGTTGAGCCGCTTGCGCAAGGACAACAGCTCGTCGATCTCGGTATCGATGGTGAGATAGAAATGGGGCACCGTCTGCTTGGACTCGGTCAGGCGGCGCGCGATGGTCTTGCGCATCCCTGAGAGCGGTTCCAGCTTGTAAGGCATCTTGAGCAGGTCGGCGAGCTGACGCGCGCCCGGACCCGAAGCAACAGGCGCGGCAGCCTTGCCGGCAGCAGCCGGAGCCGTCGCACCCTTCGGTGCCTTCTCGACGTCTGCCTTGACGATGCGGCCATGCGGACCGCTGCCCGTCACGGCCTTGAGGTCGATACCGCCCTGTTCAGCCATGCGGCGGGCCAGCGGCGAAGCGAAGACGCGATCACCGCTCTTCACCGGAGCCGCAGCAGCGGCCGGCGCAGGAGCAGCCTTCGGTGCTTCGGCCCTCTTCTCTTCAGCCTTGGGGGCCGGAGCAACCTCAGGCTTCTTCTCTTCCGGCTTCTTGGCAGGCACAGTAGCGGCCTTGATGTCGCCGGCAGCCTCACCCTCTTCCAGCAGCACGGCGATCGGCGTGTTTACAGCAACGCCCTCGGTGCCTTCGGCGACCAGGATCTTACCGATCTTGCCTTCATCGACGGCTTCGAATTCCATCGTCGCCTTGTCGGTCTCGATCTCGGCGATGATGTCGCCGGCCTTGACCGCGTCGCCTTCCTTCTTGTGCCACTTCGCCAGCTTGCCCTCGGTCATCGTGGGCGAGAGGGCCGGCATCAGGATATCGATCGGCATCCTTTGGCCCTCCTTACTTGCGGTAGCAGACGGCTTTCGCCGCCGCGACGATTTCAGGGACGGTGACCAGCGCCAGCTTTTCCAGGTTGGCGGCATAGGGCATCGGCACATCCTTGCCGCTGACCCGCACCACCGGCGCATCCAGATAATCGAAGGCCTTTTCCATCACGACGGCCGAGATTTCCGCGCCGATACCCGATTGCGGGAAACCCTCTTCAATCGTGACGATGCGGTTGGTCTTCTGCACCGACTTGATGATGGTGTCGTGATCCATCGGACGGATGGTGCGCAGATCGATGACTTCCGCCTCGATGCCCTCTTCCGCCAGCTTCTCGGCCGCCGCCAGCGCATGGCCGACGCAGATCGAATAGCCCACCAGCGTCACATCCTTGCCTTCGCGGGCGATACGCGCCTTGCCGATCGGCACGACATAATCGTCCAGCTTGGGCACATCGAAACTGCGGCCGTAGAGGATTTCGTTTTCGAGGAAGATCACCGGATTGGGATCACGGATCGCCGCCTTGATCAGCCCCTTGTAGTCGGCCGCTGAATACGGCGCGATCACCTTGAGGCCCGGGATATGCGAGTACCAGGCAGCATAGTCCTGGCTGTGCTGCGCGCCGACGCGAGCTGCGGCGCCGTTCGGGCCGCGGAACACGATGGAGCTGCCCATCTGCCCGCCCGACATATAGAGCGTCTTGGCCGCCGAATTGACGATCTGGTCGATGGCCTGCATCGAGAAGTTAAACGTCATGAATTCGACGATCGGCTTCAGGCCGTAGAAGGACGCACCGACCGCAAGGCCGGCAAAGCCCTGCTCGGTGATCGGCGTATCGATCACGCGCTCGGGGCCAAACTCGTCCAGCATGCCCTGGCTGATCTTGTAGGCACCCTGATACTGCGCAACTTCCTCGCCCATCAAAAATACTTTGGCGTCGCGGCGCATTTCTTCCGACATGCCTTCACGGATCGCCTCACGCACCGTCATGCTGACGAACTGCGTGCCCTCGGGGATGCTCGGGTCTTTCAGTTCCGGCGCCGGCGTTTTGGCCTGCGTCACGGCGGACTCGACGCCCTTGGCCTCTTCGGCCGGCTTCTTGGCTTCCGCCTTCGGCGCTTGGGCTTTCGGTGCCTCAGCCTTCTTGGCCGGAGCTGCCGCACCCGGCTTCTCATCCTCGCCACGCAAGGAGGCGATCGGCGTGTTCACGGCGACACCCTCGGTGCCTTCGGCGACCAGGATCTTGTCCAGCACGCCTTCATCGACGGCTTCGAATTCCATTGTCGCCTTGTCGGTCTCGATCTCGGCGATGATATCGCCGGCCTTGACCGCGTCGCCTTCCTGCTTGTGCCATTTCGCCAGCTTGCCCTCGGTCATCGTGGGCGACAGCGCGGGCATCAGAATCTCGATAGCCATGTTTTAAATCCTCTCGCCCGCTTTACGCTTCGACATAAACGTCGGTCCAGAGCTCGGACGCATCCGGCTCGGGGCTTTCCTGCGAGAAATCGGCAGCCTGCTGCACGATATCCTTGACCTCCTTGTCGATGGCCTTCAGCGCATCCTCGTCGGTCATCTTGTTGCCGAGCAGCAGCGTGCGCACCTGGTCGATCGGATCGTGCTCCGAGCGCATCTTGCTGACCTCGTCCTTCGAGCGGTACTTCGCCGGATCGGACATCGAATGGCCGCGATAGCGATAGGTCATCATCTCGAGGATGACCGGGCCCTTCCCGGCGCGGCAATGGGCGACGGCTTCCTCGCCTGCTTCCTTCACTGCGGTCACGCTCATGCCATCGACCTGCTTGCCGGCGATGCCGAAGCTTTCGCCACGCTTGTACAGCGCCGGCTGGGCCGAAGCGCGGGCCACCGAGGTGCCCATCGCATACTGGTTGTTCTCGATGACGTAGATGACCGGCAGCTTCCACAGCTCGGCCATATTGAAGCTCTCGTAGACCTGGCCCTGGTTGGCCGAGCCGTCGCCGAAATAGCAGAAGGTCACATTGTCGGTCTTGTTGTACTTCTGCGCGAAGGCGAGGCCGGTGCCCAGCGGCACCTGGGCGCCGACGATGCCGTGGCCGCCATAGAAATGCTTCTCGCGGCTGAACATATGCATCGAGCCGCCCTTGCCCTTGGAATAGCCGCCGGCGCGCCCGGTAAGTTCGGCCATGACGCCCTTGGCGTCCATGCCGGTGGCCAGCATATGGCCGTGGTCGCGGTAGGAGGTGATGACGGCATCGCCTAGCTTGGCGCAAGCCTGCAGGCCGACGACCACCGCTTCCTGCCCGATATAGAGGTGGCAGAAGCCGCCGATCAGGCCCATGCCGTAGAGTTGGCCAGCTTTTTCCTCAAAGCGGCGGATCAGCAGCATGTCGCGGTAATAGCTGAGCAGGTCCTTGACGGGCGGCAGCTTGCCACCCTTGGCCGCATCAGCGGCCTTGCCCGGTTTGGCCATCGTTTCTCTCCCGACTAGAACCCTAGAAGGCCCCTTTACGCAGGGGCATTGGCCGGTATTAAACACCGGTCGGAGGTGAAGATGGCGGCTAACTTTAGTTAAAACAACGGGTTTTTGGCAATTAACTTGATTTCAGTTAATTGACGCAATTCCGTTACCGGAAAGGCCGGCTTCAGCGTCCGAGAATTACCAGCTCACCGGGCCGGATCAGGCCCAGCACCCGCTTGCCCTGCTCGTCCAGCATGTCGGCATCCAGCTTGTCGGCGCGCAGCAGGTTGACCCGGCGCTCGATGGTCTTGCGCTCAGTGGTGACCTCATGCAGGGCCACCTTGGTATCTTGAATCTGCAGGGTCAGCCGCGTGTAGGCGTTGATGCCATGCTCGCCTTCCATCGCGTGGTAGGCGAAGTAGCCGATGGCGGCAAAACAGATAACAGGGACAATGGCCGCCAGCGAATGGCGGCGAATCTCATGGACAGCGCTCATGATTCGAATCGAATCATATCCGAGTCGCCGGGTCAAACCCTTTCCGAGTCGTTTTTATGATTCTGTTATGAGAGTCAGGCTTTTACACGGAATTCCGGATTCGGAGTCGCATCCCGCCCCCTTCCGCGTCGCGCCGTGCCGGGTTATGCTCCGGTTATGCGCAAATCCCGGATGATCCGCCTAGCACTCCTCGGCAGCGTCGGCCTGGTCGGCCTCGCCGCCTGCGACAACAATGATCCGCTCGCCGGTCACGACGTGCTGCGCGACCAGAAGGAATGCTCGGCCAAGCCCGATCCCGACGCCTGCCGCACGGCGCTGGCAGATGCCCGCGCCCAGCATGTGCAGACCGCACCGCGCTTCACCAACCGGGAAGAATGCGAAGCCCAGTTCGGCGTCAACAACTGCGGCACGCCGACCCAGATTCTGTCGGGCAACGACGCCTTCGCCAAAGCCCAGCCGGCCGGCGACCCGTCCCAGCCCGTCCCCGGCCCGCAGCAGCAACAGGCCAGCTCGGGCGGCGGCATCTTCATGCCCATGCTGATGGGCTACATGATCGGCCGCAGCCTTGGTGGCGGCTTTGGCGCCCAGCCGCTGTATCGCGACCCGTCGAACACCGCCTATACCGGAAACCGGCCGCTGGGCCAGCTCAGCGCCAACCGCTTCCCCGATGCCCCGGCCGCCTCGCCCAACGCTGTATCGCGCGGCGGCTTCGGCCGTACCGGCAGCGCCGTTTCCTCCTCCGCCGGCTCGTAAGCACCAGCTATGGAGCGTCTCGCGGTCGAACCGCGTCCCGACTGGCGCGAGCGGGCCGAGAAGATCGGCTTTGAATTCCATACCATCAACGGCGAACCCTACTGGTGCGAGGACGCCGCCTATCGCTTCACCGCCGCCGAGGTGGACGAGATCGACGATGCGGCCCAGCGCCTGGAGGATATGTCGCTCGAACTGCTCGACGGCATCATTTCCAAAGGCGACTACAGCGCGTTTGGGATTTCCGATCGCGCCTGCAGCCTGGTCGAGGAAAGCTGGCGCCGGCAGGACAAGAACCTCTACGGCCGCTTCGATTTCGCTTGGTGCGGCACCAAGCCACCGAAACTGCTGGAATATAATGCCGACACGCCGACGGCCCTGTTCGAAGCCAGCGTGGTGCAGTGGGAATGGCTCGACAGCTATTGCAATCACTGCGACCAGTTCAACGGCATCCACGAGACGCTGATCGAGGCCTGGAAGCATTTCGGCCTCTGGGGCCATCGCCTGCATTTCACCTGTGTGCGCGACCATGCCGAAGACCTCGGCACCACCGAATACCTGCGCGACACGGCGACCCAGGCCGGACTTGATACCGACCGCCTGTTCATCGACGAGATCGGCTGGACCGGCAAACGCTTCGTCGATCTGGCCGCCAAGCCGATCACCACGCTGTTCAAGCTCTATCCGTGGGAATGGCTGCTGCAGGAAGACTTCGCGGCCAATATCCAGCCTAGCGGCGTTAAGATGATCGAGCCTGCCTGGAAGATGCTGCTCTCGACCAAGGCGATCCTGCCGCTGCTATGGCAGAAATATCCCGATCACGAGAACCTGCTGCCGGCCAGCTTCGATGCGTCTTCCATCAAGGGCGCGAAGATCGCCAAGCCGTTCTGGGGCCGTGAAGGCGGTGGCATCACGCAGTATGACGCCAGCGGCCAGATCGTGACGCAGACACCGCCCAGCGGCGATCCGGAGCCCGAGAAACTAGTCTACCAGCAGGCCATCGAGATGCCAGCCTTTGACGGCTTCTATCCCGTGCTGGGCGTCTGGGTGATCGCATCACGCGCCTGCGGGCTGGGCATCCGTGAGGACCGCAGCCCGATCACCCGCAACACCAGCCGCTTCGTGCCGCATCTGTTTGAGTGAGCGACAGAATGAACACGCTTGCAAAACTCGCCTCTGCACTTGCCCTTCTGCTGGCCACAGCCTGCACAACACCCGACTACGTTGTCCCCAACAATGCGCGGTTCGACCGGACATCGCTGGATGCCATCGTCGTCGTCGGCATCCAATCCATGGAGCCCGACAACCCGCAACCGGTTAGCCTGCCCTTCCGTATCACCTGGGTGAAAACCACACCTGGAAAGCCCGGCGAGCAAGCCGGATACTTCGACCTGCACACCCGTGAACCGTCAGCACATCTGGCCGAGACGCCCGGCGTCACCTGGTATGTGGTGCGCATTCCGGCTGGCACCTACATCATCTCACGCCTTCTCGCCGATGGCGGCAACAGTCAGTATCTCACCACGGCGCAGACGGCTGAGTACACGCCCTTCTTTACTGTCCGGCCCGGCGACGTGCGCTATCTGGGCGACATGCATTGGGACGCGGTCAGCGAACCGGCCAGACTCATCGGTCTAACCCGCAATGACGCCCGGGTACGCCAGGTGATGGCACAATATCCCGGCATCACTACACCGTTCACCTTCCGCCCGCCGGCCTATATCCCGACGGGCAGCAAGGAATCCGTTTTCATGACCGTCACGCAGTGAAGGCCATCGGCTAGGACTTTCAACCATGGGGGACGTCTTAAAAAACATCGCCGCCAGACTGGCCATCGCGCTGATTGCAGTCGTAATCAGTGGATGTGCCAGCTTCACCCAGCCGGTCGATGAATCGACCCAGTTCGCCAAAGGCGCTCCCGATGCCATCGTGATCATCGGCCTGCAGTCGGCGAAACCCCAAACGCTGTTTGGCTTTGAAGGCGCCCATCCGCCCATCACACTGCAATGGGGCCGGCTGGAGAAAGGATTCAGCACGCCGACGCGAGACGAGACATTCACTGTCGACACGATTGAGACACTTCTCGGCATGCATATGAGCACGGCCAGCGACATGACCATTCACGTCATCCGCATTCCTGCCGGGACATATATGCTGCGCTACATCAGCACATACACTGGCGGCGGCACGGTCATCAACAACCACCACACATTGCTGAGCCTGCAGAATGGCGCCCCCTTCTTCACCATCCGGTCAGGCGAGGTGCGCTATATCGGGGATTTCCATGTAGATTCCATCAGCAGGCCGTCAAAAATCGTGCGGCTGACACGCACCGACCTGCTCGCAAAGGCCGAACTCTACAAATATCCGGGCATCAAGGTGCCCCCGTTCTTTCAGGAACCGGCCTACTACTCTAAGGGCGACACGACGCGTGCCGTCGCGTATCCTGTGGTTTCACTGACGTCAACCAAACCTTGAGCATCATGAACCTCGGCCGCTATCTGATCACTCTGCCCGACTTCGCGATCTATTTCGTCAGCGCGGTGATCCTGCTGGCACTGTTCCTGGCGATCTACACGCGCCTGACGCCGCAGCATGAATGGACGCTAATCCGCAACGGCAATACCGCCGCAGCCCTGTCACTGGGTGGCGCGCTGCTGGGTTTCGTCCTGCCGCTGGGTAGCGTGATCGTCGGCTCGCTCAGCCTGGTCGACATGCTGGTCTGGGGTGTAGTGGCGCTGATTGTTCAACTGCTAGTCTTTTCGGCCCTACGACTGCTACTGCCGCAACTGCCGGCACGCATCACCAACAACGAAACGGCGGCCGGCACCATTTCGGCCGCCTTCTCGGTCGGCATCGGCATACTTAATGCCGCCTGCATGACCTGGTAAGGGTCTAGTTCAGCCCTTGAAGAAGCGCAGCAGCTCTTTCAGCTGCACTGCCTGATCCGACAGCGAGCGCGCCGAAGCCGAAGTCTCTTCCACCAGGGCTGCATTGCGCTGGGTCATCTCGTCCATCGCCGTGACCGCCGTATTGACCTGGTCGAGGCCGCTGGCCTGTTCGCGGCTGGCCGCCGCGATCTCGGCCACGATATCCGACACCTTCTTGATTGACGTGACGATCTCGGTCAGTGAGTGACCAGCCTGGTTGACCAGCGCGGCGCCGGTCTTCACCTGGGCATTCGATGTCGCGATCAGACCCTTGATGTCTTTCGACGCGTTGGCCGAACGTTGCGCCAAGGCACGCACTTCCTGCGCCACCACGGCAAAACCCTTGCCGGCTTCGCCCGCACGCGCGGCTTCCACTGAGGCATTGAGGGCCAGCAGGTTGGTCTGGAAGGCGATTTCGTCGATCAGGCCGACGATCTCGCTGATCTTGCGCGCGCTCTCCTCGATCTGCGTGACCGCCGTGACGGCCTCGGCCACCACATTGCCGCCCTTCTCCGCCGTATCCCGCGCCATGGTGGCCAACTGGTTGGCCGCCTGGGCGTTGTCGGCATTCTGCTTCACGGTCTCGGTGATCTCGTGCATCGAGGCGGCGGTCTCTTCGATGCTGGCGGCCTGGCTTTCGGTCCGGCTCGACAGATCCTGGCTGCCATCGGAAATCTCGGCGGCCGCGACATGCACCCGCTCGGCCGACTTGGTCAGCTGCCCGGCCATATGGCCGAGCTGGTCGGCCAGCCGGTTGGTGTCGTCGCGGAGCGTGCCGAACAAGCCTTCATGCTGCGCCGTGACGCGCTGGCTGACATCGCCATCGGCCAGCGGCGCCAGCACGGCGCCGACATCCTTGATGGCGGATTCCGTCGTCACCAGCAGGCGATTGATGCTGCTGGCCAGCCGCAGGCTGGCGCCTTCCAGGTCTTCGGTGCCGATGCGGCGGCTGAGATCACCGACACTGGCGGCGTCCACAATCGCGCCGACCGACTCTTCCAGCCGGCGTTCCTGGATCTTGCGTTCCGCTTCGAAGGCGGTGCGCTGGGTCGCCTCGCGCTCGGCGGCATGGCGGTCGGCTTCCTCGCGCTCGCTGCGCAGGCGAACCTCGGCGGCGTCCTGTGCGGCCTCGCGCTTGCGCACGGCGGCGAGATAGCGCGCCACCATCACCAACGCGATGGCGGCGATGCCGCCGGCAATGACAATGAAGATCATGAAGGATCTGAGCCGCGTGCTCAGCAGGCTGGCATGCAAGCCGGCCAGATCGCGCCCCACCACCAGGTCAGCGATGCGCGCGCCATCGGGCCCGGGCAGGTCGATGCGGGTTTCAACGATATCGGTATTCGCACTGACGGCGACGCCCGTCAGCCGGACCAGCGCCTGCGCACCATCGGCCGGATGCACCGCGATATTGATGCCGAGCTGCTGTTCCATGCCGTTCAGTTCGGGCAACGGATCGATATGCAGGGCGATATAGCCGCTTAAGCGCAGGCCGCCGACGGGTGCCACGACCGTCTGCACCGGACCCACGGGCGATGCCCAGCCGATCTGCGCCAGCTGCATGCGGGCTGCGCCCTCGCGCTTGGTCAGCGGAGCCAGCAAGCTGTCGGGGACGGCAATCACCGCACCGCGCCATTCACCGCCGATCGGCTTCATGTCGGCATCGTGGATGGTGGCGCCGCGCAGGGTCACGGTGCCACTTGAAATCGCGCCACGTCCAAATTCCTCGCGCAGGGCAGCCGCAGCGGCCGCAGCATCCTTGGCGGCGACGGCAGTGCGTAGCGGCGCGCTCTGTGCAATCGCCTGGGCCACCGGCGCGACCGTCTTGTAATGCTCGCTCCAGATTCGGCTGGCCGCCAGCGCACGCGCCATCCGGGCATCGCCCTGCAGCGTGCCTTCATCAACCAGTTCTTCGTAGCGGAGCGACATGTAGTAACCGACACCACCGCTGGCGGCGAGAACTGCCGCCAGGGTGAGGCCGACCACCAGGGTCAGCGACATTTTCATCGATGGAACCGTGAAGTGTGAGGGAGCCGGCCGTTTACTTGACCAGCGGCAGACCCTTCTTGTTCCATTCGTCCAGTCCGAGCGCGTAGTAATAGACTTCCTTGTAGCCGTCCTGCACCGCGAAAGCGGCAGCCTTGGCGGCGCGACCACACTTCAGGCCGTTGCAGTAGAACAGCACCGGCGTATCCTTGGTCTTGACCGCCTTGGCTAGGCTGTCGGCCGTAACATCGGTATCGATCAGACGCACGGCGCCTTCAATGCGGCCGGCGGCGAAGTCTTCCGGCTTGCGATTGTCGAGGATGACGAGGTTACTTTTCTTGGTGACCAGGTCGACCACCTGCTCGGCATTAACGGTGGTGGCGCCCGTGATGCTCATCGGCGCGTCCTGGGCCGACGCCGGCATTGCGCCGGCAATGGCCATGAGACCGCAGAACGCGGCCACGATATTGAGAAGCTTCATGATTATTGTCCCCCTGCAATGTACCAATGGAACCATTTATTGCAGGGGACGTAGGGGCAAGTGAAATATTTTTTTGGATACCTGGAATAAAGCCGCATGCGGCTCATGGCACAGCAGATGGGGCTGAAAGCATTGAAAAACAGCGGAGCCGAGCGTGACCGCTAATCCTGGTGGATTAGCTTCCGGTCAGACACGCGTCAGCGGCACTTGAGCAGACGGCGGTCGCCCTCGATGGTCTCGTCGAAGGCGACGAGACGGCTGGGCGAGAAGTCGAGGATCATTAGGGTGCGTTCCTCGTCCGGCGCATCGTCGTCGATCAGGATAATGCGGTCGCGGCGCACCTTGTAGTCACCGCTGCGCGGCTCATCCTCATCCAGTGTCGATTTGAAATGGCCGTCGGCGGCGAATTCCAGCGCCTCGTCCTCGCAGCGGCTCTGGCTCACTGCCCATTTGCCGACGAGCGCAGCCACCGTGACGTTCGGAGCCTGCTGTGCAGAAGCAAACTCGGCCGCCGCGCTGACCAGGGTCAGCGCGGCGGCGAGCGCGATGATGATTGCCCCCCGGCTCATCATCGTCTGTTGCTTCAGCGTCCCTTGAGGGCCGAGAGGCCCGGATACTTCGCGGCGACATCCAGCTGCTGCTCGATGCGGATCAGCTGATTGTACTTGGCCATGCGGTCCGAGCGGGCCAGCGAGCCGGTCTTGATCTGGCCGCAGTTGGTGGCAACCGCCAGGTCGGCGATGGTGCTGTCCTCGGTCTCGCCCGAGCGATGCGACATCACGGCGCGGTAGCCGTTCTTGTGCGCCAGTTCAACGGCTTCCAGGGTTTCCGACAGCGTGCCGATCTGGTTGACCTTCACCAGGATGGCGTTGCCCACGCCCTGCTTGATGCCATCGGCCAGACGCTTGGGGTTGGTGACGAACAGATCGTCGCCGACCAGCTGGCACTTGGCGCCGATCACGTCGGTCAGTTCCTTCCAGCCCTTCCAGTCATCCTCGGCCATGCCGTCTTCGATCGAAACGATCGGATAGTCGCCGACCAGCTTGGCCCAGTACTTGACCATGTCGCTGGGCGACAGCTTCAGGTTCTCGCCATCCAGATGATACTGGCCGTCCTTGAAGAATTCGGTGCTGGCGGCATCCAGCGCGATCATCACGTCCTTGCCGGCCTTGTAACCGGCAGCCTCGATGGCCTGCATGATGAAGTCAAGCGCGCCGCGGGTGCTTGGCAGGTTCGGCGCGAAGCCGCCCTCGTCGCCCACATTGGTATTGTGGCCGGCATCCTTCAGCTTCTTCTTCAGCGTATGGAACACCTCGGCGCCCATGCGCACGGCCTCGGCGACGCTTTCGGCGGCCACCGGCATGATCATGAATTCCTGCACGTCGATCGGATTGTCGGCATGTGCGCCGCCATTGATGATGTTCATCATCGGCACCGGCAGAACATGCGCGGCCGCGCCGCCCACGTAACGATACAGCGGCAGATCGGCTTCCTGGGCGGCGGCCTTTGCCACTGCCATACTCACACCAAGGATAGCGTTTGCGCCCAGACGCGCCTTGTTCGGCGTGCCGTCGAGATCGATCATGGTGCGGTCGATCTTGAGCTGCTCGCTGGCCTCAAAGCCGGCCAGCGCGTCGAAGATCTCGGTATTGACGGCATTGCATGCCTTCAGTACGCCCTTGCCCAGATAGCGCTTCTTGTCACCATCGCGCAGCTCGACCGCCTCATGGGCACCGGTCGAAGCGCCCGACGGCACGGCGGCGCGACCAAAGGCGCCGGACTCCAGCACGACATCCACTTCCACAGTCGGGTTGCCACGGCTGTCGAGAATTTCACGCGCCAGGATGTCGGAAATGCCGCTCATGTACAGGGGGTCCTTCTTGAAGCGAAAGGCAGGAAAAAGGTGGGCAAAGGCATAGCCCGGCAGGCCGGTCCGGGCAAGGCCCCGGCCGTGGCAAAGGCGAGACCGGCAGCCTTAATTTTTGCCCGATTTCCTGCACAGAAGGCCATCCAGAATGGCATCGCACAACCGTCCCTCGGATACATCGTCAAAGGCGGCGAACATCGGTTGCGAATTGACCTCAAGGAACACCAGCCGGCCCGTCCCCGGCTCTCGCATGAAATCGGCGGCGGCGAAATCAAGCCCGAGCCGATTGCAGAGCCGGATCAGGCGTGCCGCGATCTGCGGCGGCACCCGCGCCGGCGCAAGGACCGTATTGTGCCGTCGGCGATAGTCGATATCGGGACTGGCCAGCGTATAGCCAAGGATGCGGTCGGCGATCCGGTATACCCGCAGCTCCGGCCGCTCCATGCGTGACTGAATGAAAACCGGATAATCACCGGGGCTGCCGGCAGCGATCCGCCGCAGTGCGCTGCGGCTGGCCAGCGTCGTCAGCTCGCCGCCAGCCACCGGCTTGCGGATCATCGCTTTCCACGGCTGCGCCGCTGCATCGGCGAAGTCGTTGCCGATCCAGGTCGGCGGCACGGCCAGGCCGACGGCACGGGCCTGGACCAGATTGTATATCTTGCTGACCTCGCCGCCGGACCGGCGGTTATACATGCGCAGGCGCGGCGCGCTGAGCCCCCAGCCCAGGATGGCATGAAACCAGTTCAGCGCCGCCCGCGCTCCGGCAGCCGACATTCCTTCGCCGTCGCCGAAGACGTCATGGCGGAGAAAGCAGGCCGTCGGCGCGAATGCGATGCCGTTGATCTGCAGTTGCTGCTGGCCGGGCTCGACGACGATCCGGGGATGCAGTCTGGGTCCGACCAGCAGGTCGCAGACCCGCAGGCGACGCTGCAGGGCGCGGCGCAGCAGGCGGCCAATATTGGGATCGAATTGTCCGCCTGCCACGAGCAACACTGTCACGCACTCCGGTACGGAATGGGCTTCAGGCTTTTACTTGGTCTTGCGTTTCGACTTCAGACCTGCCGGTGTGAAGGCCGGCCCCTCGCCCCGGATCACGGTTTCCATGACAGCCTGGATCGGGCCTTCCTCGCCCAGGGCCATCGTGGTGATCGGGGGGCTTTCTTCACCCATCGCCAGCGTGGTGACGGGTGGATTTTCCTCGCCCACCGCCAGCGTTGTCACCTTGCCCTTGGCTGCCTTTTTCTTGACGGCTTTTTTCTTGACGGCTTTCTTCGCAACCTTCTTTGCACTTTTACGGACGCTCTTTTTCGCTGCCTTCTTGGCCATGAAACGATCCCCCTGTGTGCATTGACGTTCGAATGCGAGCCGATAGTTGCATGAGCGCCAACAGCGGAGCAATGAAATTGAAGCTTGTGGAAAAGTGGGCGCGCGTTGCTGTCCGTGACAACGCACGATGCCTCCAACAGCTACGCGGCATGCGGAGCGTTATCGCCAAGCCTGCGGGAGTATGCAAAGTCAGGCTGCTGTTCCAGCAGCGGCCGGCGCATTACCGCGCGAGGTCCATGGACTGGGCCACATGCCGTTCCAGCATGGCGGCGGCCTCCCCGCTGTCCTTCATCCGTTTGAATTCTTCCGCCAGGGCGGGAAACAGGCCGGCATGGGGCGACGCCGAGCGGACCTGCGGCATGACCCTGATTTCCCCCAGCACCAGCATCTCGCAGAGACTTTTGGTGAAGCCCATCTCCGCCCAGATGCGCTGCAGCTCCACACGGGTGCCGCCGATGGCCTGCACGCGGCCAACATCCAGCATGCGCACCGCATTGGCGTGATCGCTCACCGGAACCAGGGTGATATCGGGGTACTTCTGCAGCTTGCGCAGCACCGTCGCACCATCGCGCGCCGCCACCTGCTTGCCGCGCAGATCGTCCAGGCTGCGCAACTGCAAGCCCTGCAGGCCGACGACGCCGAATTCAACGACGAACAGCGCCTGGCCCACCTGCGCCACGCCCTCCAGTGCCGGCTGCGGGCTCATCATGGTGAAGTCCGCCCGCCCCTGCAGCACTTCCATGGCGACACGCTGATACGAGGTCGGGATGAATTCGAACTCGACGCCAAGTTTTTTGCCGGCGCGCTGGAAAGGTTCGATGACTGCGCCGGTCAGCCGGCCAGAGGCATCGCGGTAGACCCAGGGTGCGGCATCGAAAACCGCGACTTTCGGGGCAGAAGAAGACTGCGCATGCAGGCTCGTCGCCGGCAGAACTGCGGCGAACAGCAACGCTAGAAGCGGAATGATGGACCGACCGATACGCATGCGATTGCCTGACTGGACAGGACGGCATTAGCGGGCGATCAGGTAAGTCAGACAATGACCTTACGGGATTAACACCGTATGACGGTCAGTAAACGCGCAGAATGCAATCTGACGTAGCGATATGTTTCAAACAGATATCTATCGCCGGCGCAGGGCGAAGCCGTGGTAAGCACCCCCGGCGCGGAAATCCAGGAAAGCGCCGCTGCGTTGCTCGCCATGCTCCCAAGCGCCAAGGACATTGTAACCCAGCCTGTCAAAGCGCTGGCAGAGTTCGGCATAATTGTAAGTCACATAGACGCACTTGCGACCGTACTGCCTGTATACCTGCTGGGAATAGAATGTCGGCCCGTCCGTGCATTCAATGCCACTCAGGATAACGACAGGCGGACGCTGCCGTTCCAGCGCGGCAAAGAACTGCCGGTCGGCATTCATCATGGTGCCATTGCTGAAAAGCACATCGCAGGCATCGGCCTCTGCCAGTTCGGTGATAAAGGCGATCTCCTTGATCGCCGCGATCTCACGTGCACGCTCCACGATGGGTTCGATTTCACATACTGTGTACCGGAGCGATGCAGACAGCAGACGCCTGAAAACGAAATAGTCAGTTCCGTAAGCACCGCCCCAGTCGCACAGATGAATGGTATCTTTCCGGACCAGCTTCTGCAGCCAGTAAGCGCAGGCATAATAGGATGGCGACTGCTTCATATGTGAAGCCATCTCGATGCGCTTCGCCAAATGCTCGCTGTAATCGAGATAATGGATGTTTTCGTTTTCGTTCAGCCCTTCCGGGCGACTGAGCCAATAGCCGCGACGATAGAGCCCCGTTTTCAGGCTACCGATTGAATCAAGCAGGCGATGCGCCGTCCCGATCATCGATTCACCCGCCTCCATGCACGCAACATCCAGAGTCCCGCCGATGCAGCGCCCAGAATCAGAAGGGCCAGCGCATCGCACCGGCCCAGATGTAAAGCATGATCGTGATGACGAATAAACGGCGCATAAAATCACGCCTGCGTCAGTTTGAGGGAAGCTTGAGCCTTACGTCATCGTGGCACTTCACTGCGAGAGCCGAGGTAAAGAAAATACGAACCTCAGTGACAGCGCGGTTGAGTGTGACGGCGGCGATTAATGCCCGGCCTTCGCCAGATGGTCGAATTCCAGCAGCTGTTCCAGCACCGCTTCCATCTTGTCGAAGGGCACCATGTTGGGGCCATCCGACGGCGCCGCGTCCGGGTCCTTGTGGGTTTCCATGAACACGGCGGCCACGCCGATCGCCACGGCGGCACGCGCCAGGATCGGCACGAAGCGGCGGTCGCCGCCAGAACTCGTGCCCTTGCCGCCCGGCTGCTGCACCGAATGCGTTGCGTCGAACACCACGGGGCAGCCGGTCTCGGCCATGATCGGCAGCGCACGCATGTCGTTGACCAGCGTGTTATAGCCGAAGCTCGCGCCGCGCTCGCAGAGCAGGATGTTCGGATTGCCGACATGATCGAACTTCTCGACGATGTTCTTCATGTCCCAGGGCGCGAGAAACTGCCCCTTCTTCACATTCACCGGCTTGCCGGTCTGCGCCGCCGCCACCAGCAGGTCGGTCTGACGGCAAAGGAAGGCCGGAATCTGCAGCATGTCGACGCTGTCGGCCACCGCGCGGCACTGTTCTTCCGTGTGCACATCGGTGACGACTGGCAGACCCAGCGTAGAGCGGATTTCCTGGAACACCGGCAGGGCGTTTTCCAGGCCGAAACCGCGATTGCTGCGAATGGAGGTGCGGTTCGCCTTGTCGAAGGACGACTTGTAGATGAAGTTGATGCCGAGCTTCTCGGTCAGTTCCTTCAAGCTGCCAGCCATGTCCAGCGCATGCTCGCGGCTTTCCATGGCGCAAGGGCCGGCCAGCAGCGTGAAAGGCATGTCATTGCCGATCTCGAAATCGCCGACCTTGATATGGCGGATGGGATTGGGGGCTTCGCTCATGGCCGGGGCTCCGATGCTTCAACCCGATTGTATTTAAACCGTCATCATGACGGTTTGAGGATCACACCAGTCGCGACTGCTTCAGCGCAGCTTCAATGAAGCTGGCGAACAGCGGGTGCGGTTCGAAGGGCTTGGACTTCAGCTCGGGGTGATACTGCACGCCGATGAACCAGGGATGGTTCGGGAATTCCACGATCTCGGGCAGCAGGCCGTCGGGCGACATGCCGGAGAAGACCAGGCCGCAGCTTTCCAGCTTGTCGCGATACTTGGTGTTGACCTCGTAGCGATGGCGGTGGCGTTCGGAAATCGTGGTGTTGCCATAGACCTCGGCGACGCGGCTGCCGGGCTTCAGCGCGGCGTCATAAGCGCCCAGACGCATGGTGCCGCCCAGATCGCCGGCCTGACTGCGCTGCTCCAGTTCGTTGCCGCGCATCCACTCGGTCATCATGCCCACGAGAGGCTCCTTGCAGGGACCGAACTCGGTGCTGCTGGCCTCCTTGAAACCGGCGAGATTGCGCGCCGCTTCAATGACCGCCATCTGCATGCCGAAGCAGATGCCGAAATAGGGAATGTTGCGTTCGCGCGCGAATGTCACGGCGCGAATCTTGCCTTCCGAACCACGCTCGCCGAAACCGCCGGGCACCAGGATGGCATGCACGCCGTCCAGCGCCTGCACGGCGGTCTCGTCCTTCTCGAAGATTTCGGACTCGATCCACTCGATATCGACGCGTGCGTTGTTGGCAATGCCGCCATGGGCCAGCGCTTCGGCCAGCGACTTATAGGCATCCTTCAGGCCCGTATACTTGCCGACGATGGCAACCTTGACCTTGTTCTCGGGCGCGATCACGCGCTGGACCACATTCTCCCAGCCCGTGAGGTCCGGCGCCTTGCCGGCGTCGATGCCGAAAGCCTTCAGCACCTGCACGTCCAGGCCGGCGTCGTGATAGGCCAGCGGAGCTGCATAGATTGTGCTGACATCGAGCGCCGGAATGACGGCCTCTTCGCGCACGTTGCAGAACAGCGCCATCTTGCGGCGGTCGCCCTGCGGGATTTCGCGATCCGAGCGACAAAGCAGGATGTCGGGCTGAATGCCGATGGAGCGCAGCTCCTTGACCGAATGCTGCGTCGGCTTGGTCTTCAACTCGCCAGACGCGGCGATGAAGGGCACCAGCGTGCAATGGATATAAACGGCTTGGCCACGGCCGGCCTCGAGGCCGAACTGGCGGATGGCTTCGAGGAACGGCAGGCTTTCGATGTCACCCACCGTGCCGCCGACTTCGACCAGCATGAAATCGGTGCCTTCACGGTCGTCGGCGATGAAGTCCTTGATGGCGTCGGTGATATGCGGAATCACCTGCACGGTGCCGCCCAGATAATCGCCGCGGCGCTCCTTGGCGATCACGGTCTGGTAGATGCGACCCGTCGTGATGTTGTCGGTCTTGCGGCCCGGCACGCCAGTGAAGCGCTCGTAATGGCCCAGATCGAGATCGGTCTCGGCGCCGTCGTCGGTGACGAAGACCTCGCCGTGCTGATACGGGCTCATGGTGCCCGGATCGACGTTGATATAGGGATCGAGCTTGCGAAGGCGGACAGTGTAGCCGCGAGCCTGCAACAGGGCGCCAAGCGCCGCCGAAGCCAGACCTTTTCCGAGGGAGGAAACCACGCCGCCGGTGATGAAGATGTACCGCGTCATGGGAGACCTGTCTAACCTATCCATCCGACACAAAAAAGGGTTCGCTCGCGCCGACTCGCGCGATTTAACAAAACCTGAAAACGTCTTTTAATTCAGGCAGCTATAACGACAGCTGCTCTCGTTACTGCGACAGCGGCACCGCCGGCTTGGGGGCTTCGGCCGGAGCCGACGTGCTGGGCGCGTCGAGAATCGAGCGCGGTCGGGAATGACCGCCGGCGAGAATCGCCAGCGCGATGCTGGTGGCGAAGAACAGAACCGCCAGGATCGCCGTGGTGCGGGTCAGCAGGTTGGCCGAGCCGCGCGCGGTCATGAAACCACCGCCACCGCCGCCCCCCATGCCCAGCGCGCCGCCTTCCGACCGCTGCACCAGAATGACGCCGATCAGCGCCAGGGCCAGCAGGATATGCACCACCAGAAGGAAGGTCATCATGGGTCGAATCTCTCCAAAGTCCGGGGGCTTTTACACCTGATACGCCAAGAGGGGAAGACTTCTGGCGGCCTTCCCCTCCCCGGTCAGAGAGATTTGCCCCGGAACAAGGCAAGTCGTTGGATTGCCTTGCATCCAGAGCGACAGACAGGAGGCTGGCGGCCGATAAAGGCCGGACCCCAAATGCCTTTCTCGGACACGGCCCGACCTCCAGATTGGGGATTGACTTGAATACATATGTTCCTATAATATTCCAGTATAAGGTATAATTTCACAGAAAGGAGGTTTTTCAGATTATAAAGAACATATAGTGATCATATTCATAAGGACATAGCCAATGACAACCGCCACTCCCTCCTCCACCACCCTTGCCGTCCAAGGCGCTAAGGTCGACGCCAACTTTATCGCCGCCAGCCGCATCGCCTGGGCCTTTGCGCCCCATGAACAGGCTGTGCCGGACATGACTGTCAGGCTGGACAGCGGCGCCATCTTCAACGGCACGGCGCTGACCGAGATTGCCGCCCAGACTACGGCGACCATCTCGGCGCCCAGCACCCAGCCGCGCATCGACCGCATCGTGGTCGGCCGCGCAACCGGCGTCGTCAGTGTTGTCGCCGGTACCGAAGCCGCCTCCCCTGTCGCACCGGCCATTCCCGCCGGCACGGCACCGGTCGCACAGGTGCTGCTGCAGACCAGCTCGATCGCCATCACCAACAGCATGATCACCGACGAACGAGTGCTGAATACCCTCGGCCTTGGCGAATTGGCCACGCTCGGCATCGGACTGGGCCTGGAAAATGACGGTGCCGGCAATCTTGCGGTGAAGCTGGACGGCGCGACGTTGTCCGTCAGTGCCAATGGCCTCAAGGTCGCCGACAAAGGCATCGGCCTGACGCAACTCGCCGATCAGACGGCTGGAGGCATCCTGTATTTCGATGCCTCCGGCGAGGCTGCCGTTCTGTCGCCCGGCACCAACGGTCAGATTCTGCAGACGCAGGGTGCTGGTGCCGATCCGGTATGGACGAACGCATCCTCCGTCGTCTCATCGATCACGATCCGCCAGACCGTTGTAAATGGCAGCGTAGACGCGAATGGCCGAGGCAACTGCCTGTCCGCCGGCAGCGGCCTGTCTGTCAATATCGCGGCCACTGCCACGCCTGTGGTGATCGCCTTCGCTGCTGGTTTCGGGGCCAACGGCGCCAGTGATCACGTGGCGCAGATCGCGGCCGATGTATCTGGTGCGTGGTCGGGTCTTACCGCCAATGCAACCAGCTACCTGTATGTGGATCGCAATGCCGGCACCGGCGCGCTCACCTACGGCACCACCACGCTGGCACCAGTCTATCAGTCTGGCGGCAGCTACAGCTCCACCAGCGGCCAGCACACCTTCGATTACGCGAACATGACCATGCATGTCGGCAATGGCTCCGGCACTTCGGTCGTACAGCGCGTCTTCATCGGTGAGGCAACGACTGGCGCATCGAGCGTCTCGTCTGTGGTCACCTATGCGTATCGCGGCCAGTACAGCGCGGACCAGACCATTGCCCTGTCGACGTCCTATACCCTCAGCCACAATATCGGTCTGCCGCTGTCGCAGATCGAGGTTGACCTGATGATGTATGACACGATCAACGGCAACTACTCGAAGATCGCACAGAGCGGCGACTCTCTGGCCACGGTGAACTGGAACTTCGGCAACGTCGCGCTCAATGAGCGCAACCTGGTGAGAATCCGGTCGGCCAACTCGTGGATGGCGAACTACAAGGACAACAGCGGCAATAACCTGACTGCCGGAACCGGCACCCTGTATGTCCGCATGAAGCGTTTCTGGGAGTAATCACGGTTGGACAGCGCTTGCCCCGTCATAGTGGTAAGCGCTGTCCTTTCCCGCCCCCTGTTTCACGTGAAACATACCGGGAACATGATTTCGCGGTTTTCCGGAGCATTTTCAACCCCTTCCCTGCCACCCCCCCTCCACCTCCCCCCAGCGCGATCAACGGGTTGCCGCTGACTGCCCGATGGTGTACGGCAGGCGGTCTGGTCATCGCAGCAGCGGGAATCGCATGGCAACGGCACGGAAATCGGCAGGAAACGGCAAGGCCAAGAAGGCCCCCGTTATCTATGTGCTGAACGGCCCGAACCTGAACATGCTCGGCCTGCGCCAGCCCGAGATTTATGGCCGCGCCACGCTGGCCGATGTCGAGAAGCTCTGCCGCACCACCGGCAAGGCTCTGGGTTTCACCATCGAGTTCCGCCAGACCAATCATGAAGGCGAGCTGGTGACCTGGATTCAGGAGGCCCGCACCAAGGCCGCCGGGATCGTGCTGAACGCCGGCGCCTACACGCATACCTCGGTCGCCGTCCTCGACGCGCTGAATGCCGCCGAACGGCCCTGCGTGGAGGTGCATCTGTCCAATATCCACCGGCGCGAAAGCTTCCGCCATCATTCCTATGTGTCGCAGGCTGCGACAGGCATGATCTGCGGCTTCGGGCCGAAGGGTTACGTGCTGGCGCTGGAAGCGCTGGCCGATATCGTCTGAACCACTTTTCTCTAGTCAGGAATACAGGAGTAGCGCATGGCCTCCGCGCCCAAGGATAAAGCCGCCAAGGCGGACAGCCGCATCGACCAGCAGATGATCCGCGATCTCGCCGATCTGCTGAACGAGACCGGCCTTACCGAAATCGAGTGGAGCGAAGGCGCGCTGAAGGTACGCGTCACCAAGGGCGGCGCAGCGCCGGTCTATGCCGCAGCCCCGATTGCCGCTGCTGCCGCGGCCGCTGCTGTTGTTGCCACCGGCGGTGCGCCGGCGAGCGACGATGCCAGCAACCCGGGTGCCGTGAAGTCGCCGATGGTCGGCACCGTCTACACCTCGCCCGAGCCGGGCGCCGCGCCCTTCGTGAAGGTGGGCGACAGCGTGACGGCCGGCCAGACCGTGCTGATCGTCGAAGCCATGAAGACCATGAACCCGATCACCGCGCCGAAGGGCGGCCGGGTCGCCCGTATCCTGATCGAGAATCAGCAGCCGGTCGAATTTGGCCAGCCTCTGCTGATTGTCGAATAAGACAGCGCAGGGCCGCGTCGCATGTTTGACAAGGTGCTGATCGCCAATCGCGGCGAGATCGCGCTCCGCATCCATCGCGCCTGTCGCGAGATGGGCATCCGCACCGTCGCTGTGCATTCCACGGCGGACGCCGACGCGATGCATGTGCGCATCGCCGACGAGTCCGTCTGCATCGGTCCGCCGCCATCGAGCCAGAGCTACCTGAACATCCCCGCCATCATCTCGGCCGCCGAGATCACAGGCGCCGATGCGATCCATCCCGGCTACGGTTTCCTGTCGGAGAACGCCAAGTTCGCCGAGATCGTCGAAGCCCATGGCATCACCTTCATCGGCCCGACGTCGGAACACATCAAGCTGATGGGCGACAAGATCACGGCGAAGGAAGCCGCGATCGAACTCGGCATTCCTGTCGTGCCCGGCTCCAAGGGCGCGGTGGAAACCGAGGAACAGGGGCTCAAGCTTGCCGGTGACATGGGTTACCCCGTGCTGATCAAGGCCACCGCCGGCGGCGGCGGCCGCGGCATGAAGGTAGTGCGTTCGCCGGCCGAATTCGGTCCGGCGCTGCAGCAGGCACGCACCGAAGCGCGCAACGCGTTTGGCAACGACCAGGTCTATGTCGAGAAGTACCTCACTCGCCCCCGCCATATCGAGATCCAGATTTTCGGCGACGGCCAGGGCAACGCCGTGCATCTGGGCGAGCGCGACTGCTCGCTGCAGCGTCGTCACCAGAAGGTGCTGGAAGAAGCCCGTTCACCGGCACTGAATGACGAACAGCGCGTGCAGATCGGCGACATCGCCGCCAAGGCGATCTCCAAGCTGAACTATCGCGGCGCCGGCACCATCGAGTTCCTGTTCGAGAATGGCGAATTCTATTTCATCGAGATGAACACCCGCCTGCAGGTGGAGCATCCGGTGACCGAAGCCATCACCGGCCTCGATCTGGTGCGCGAACAGCTCCGCATCGCCGATGGTGCGCCGCTGGGTTACACCCAGAAGGACATCAAGTTCGCCGGCCATGCCATCGAGTGCCGCATCAACGCCGAGAACCCGCGCACTTTCGCGCCGTCTCCCGGCCGCGTTACCGACTATCATGCGCCTGGCGGCCTTGGTGTGCGCGTCGACTCAGCGCTCTACACCGGCTACCAGATTCCGCCGCATTATGACTCGCTGATCGGCAAGCTGATCGTGCACGGCACCAGCCGCAATGAATGCCTGATGCGCCTGCGCCGCTCGCTGGAGGAATATGTGATCGGCGGTCTGGAGACCACGATCCCGCTACATCTGGCGCTGATCAACGAGCCCGATTTCGTCAACGGCGCCTACGACATCCACTGGCTGGAAGAATTCATCGCCAGGCAGGGCTGACAGGTCGGGCGCGTGCGCTAGGTTGAAGCCATGAGCACGCGCCCCGAACCGCTCACCCCCGAACTTCTGCTGCAGGCCTATGCCCGCGGCTATTTTCCGATGGCCGACAGCGCCGACGACCCGGGCTATTTCTGGGTCTTCCCGCAAAAGCGCGGCATCATCCCCCTCGATGGTTTCCATGTGCCGCGCAAGCTGGCGCGCACGGTGCGCAGCGGCGCCTTTGAAGTCCGCATCGATACGGATTTCGCCGGCGTGATGGCCGCCTGCGCCGAACCGACGCAGCATGAGCAGCGCAAGAACACCTGGATCAATGCGCCGATCCGCGCCGCCTATACCGAACTGCACCGGCTGGGTTTTGCCCATAGCGTTGAATGCTACGACGAGGCCGGCACCATGGTCGGCGGGCTGTATGGCGTGCATCTGGGCGCGGCGTTCTTCGGCGAAAGCATGTTCAGCCGCACCACCGATGCCTCGAAGGTCGCACTGGTGCATCTGGTCGGCCGGCTGATCGCCGGCGGCTTCACCCTGCTCGACACGCAGTTCATCACGTCGCATCTGCGGCAGTTCGGCGCGACCGAGATTCCGCGCGGTGATTATCTTGATCTGTTATTCGACGCGCTGCCGCGCAGCGCGGATTTCTACGGCCTGCGCGGAGATGCGCCGCCGGAGTTGGTCCTGCAGTCGATCACCCAGACGTCGTAGACCGGATGTTCCAGCGGGTTGAGGCCGGGGCTAGAGGCGAACATCCAGCCCTTGAACAGCGCATAAGACTCCTGCTCGGGCCGCTGCTCGACCACCTCGAGGAAAGCCATGCTTTCGGGCGGATATTCCGGCGGGCGCTTACGGCAGGTCTTCGCCGTCACCTTCAGCGTGCCGAAGCCGATGGTCTGGTCGACCGGCGCCTCGAAGGTGTAGATGCGGGCGGTGATCTTGTCCAAGCCCTGCAGCACGGCGACCGGCATCGGCGACGAGGGATACTGCGGCACCGGATCGGGCATCTGCGCGACCGCGGTCTGTGCCAGCAGAAGCGGCAGCAGGAACAGACAGCGACGCAACATACGCATCATGGGAATCAGTTGACCCACTGATCAGTTGGCTTTGGGCTGAAGACCCTGCAGCGGATTGAGTTCGGCGTCGCCGCCGTTCTTTTCCTTGCCGGTATTGCCGGCACCGGTGGCGCTGAAGATCGCCTGGCCGATCAGGTCCATCAGGTTGACGGAGCCCTGGGTGTACTTGATCTCGGCGCCCGGCTTCAGCGTGGTGTTGCTGCCGCCCGGCTCGACCGAGAGGAAGTTGCCGCCCAGCAGGCCTTCGGAGGCGATCTTCACCGCGCTGTCCTCGGGCAGCTGATAGCGGCTGTCGACCGAGAAGCTGACGATGGCATCAAAAGTCTTGGGATCCAGCGCCTGCTTGGTGACAGTGCCGATCTTGATGCCGCTCATGCGCACGTCGCCGCCGACCACCAGGCCATCGGCGCGATTGAAGCGCGCCTGCAATTCATAGCCGGACATGCGGCTGCTGCCGACGCCGCCGGTGGTGTAGGCAAAGGCCAGGAAAAACCCCGCGACCAGCAGCACAACGGCGCCGATCAGCGTTTCAACAAGATTGCCCTGCATATCAGTTCCTCACCTGGCCTGTTATTCCGGCTGCCAGGCCTGGTAATCGCCGGTGGCGGCGGGGCGCTGACCACCCTTGGCCACACTGCCCTGCGGGCGATAGGCGTACGGCGTGCCGCTGAGATTGGGCAGATGCTCCTTCTCCCAGGGCTTGCGCTCCACGCCGTGGATCGGCGCGTCATCAATGGTGTAATGCAGCCAGGCGTGCCATTCCGGCGGCACCTTCGAGGCTTCCGGACGGCCCTGATAGATCACCCAGCGCTTGCGCGCGCCGTCCTTGGCGCGGAAGTAGCGATTGCCGAACGCGTCGGTGCCGACGAGCTCACCCTTCCACCAGGTGAAAAGCTTGGTGCCGATCAGACTCATGAAAATGCCCACCTCAGGCCAGACCGCCGGATTGGGGAATCCGGCTGGAAATTCAGGCGGAATATGGCATTACGCCGGTGTCCGGGCAAGTCTTGGTATGCGCGGAGGCCGGGTGGAGGCATCCTGATTTACCCGGAAATCAGAGACTTGGCCCAAGGCCGGGCAAGCGCCCGCTTAGCGGGTCATCAGCGCGATTTCCTGCGCGAATTCCTTCTGCAGCTCGCTTCTGGCGACCGTTTCGAAGGCCGGATATTTCTTCGCCGCCGCCTGCAGCGCCGGGTTGTCGAGCGGCAGTTCCTCGGGCCGCAGGATGTCGCTGCCCTTCACGCCGCCCTTCTGGCTGGCGCCCAGCACGGCCCGGGTCACCACGGTGGTCAGCAGGCGCTGGCCTTCCCCGCTGGCGAAATAGGTATCCAGTGCCTCGATCTCGCCGCGCGTATAGCTCTGGCTGGCGGCGTTCACCACGGCGCCGCGGAAACGCGGACCCGCGGTCGGCGCGCGCTGGCGCAGCTCGGCAGCGCGCTGCTGTTCGGCCGGCGTACCGGCCGGCAGGAAGTTCAGATAGAGCTGCGTGATGGTCTCCACGCGCTTCTCCAGCCCGATGGTGGCCATCAGCTTTTCAGCCGCGGCCCGGGTCGCCTTGTCTTGCGCGGCAGCAGGCTGGGCCACGAGGGCAAAAAACATCAGAGCGAGAACAAAAAGCGGGCGCATGGGCGAATCCTCAAATACTCAGCGAGTCATACTGATACCGGGAATATGTCAAAACCCTGTCAATCGAACATCACCTCTCGGCAGAAGATTTATCCTCGATTCGCCTCAAGATTGGGTGTTGCCCCGACTCAGCGCACATCCCTAGATTTAGCCCCTGTTGCGGGGGTCTGGTAACCAGATATTGGGTTTTCCAACCGAAACAACGTTTTGATTTCATTGAGTTCGGCGGGAGAATCACGCGATGCGTATTCAGCGGCATTTCACGACAGCGGGCCAGGATGCTTATGCCGGGCTTGAGTGGAAAACCACCACCAGTGAAATCCGCAATCCCGATGGCAGCACCGTCTTCAAGCTGGATCGTCTGGAAGTGCCGGCCGGCTGGTCGCAGGTCGCAGCCGACGTGCTGGCGCAGAAGTATTTCCGCCGCGCCGGCGTGCCGGTTGCGCTGAAAGCTGTCGAAGAGAGCGATGTCCCCGACTTCCTGTGGCGCCGCGAGCCCGACATGGATGCGCTCAGCAGCCTGCCGGAGAAGGATCGCTTCACACAGGAGACCAGCGGCCGCGAAGTCTTCGATCGTCTTGCCGGCACCTGGACCTACTGGGGCTGGAAGGGCGGCTATTTCGACAGTGAAGACGATGCCAGCGCCTTCTTCGACGAGATGCGCTTCATGCTGGCTGCGCAGATTTCTGCGCCGAATTCGCCGCAATGGTTCAACACCGGGCTGCATTGGGCCTATGGCATCGACGGTCCGGCGCAGGGCCATCACTACGTCGACTTCAAGACCGGCGAACTGACCCGCTCGACCTCGTCCTATGAGCATCCGCAGCCACATGCCTGCTTCATCCAGTCGGTGCAGGACGACCTCGTCAACGAGGGCGGCATCATGGACCTGTGGGTGCGCGAGGCGCGCCTGTTCAAATACGGCTCGGGCACCGGCAGCAACTTCAGCAAGCTGCGCGGCGAGAACGAGAAGCTGTCGGGCGGCGGCAAGTCGTCGGGCCTGATGAGCTTCCTCAAGATCGGCGACCGCGCCGCCGGCGCGATCAAGTCGGGCGGCACCACGCGGCGCGCCGCCAAGATGGTGATCTGCGACATCGATCATCCCGATATCGAGCAGTTCATCGACTGGAAGGTAAAGGAAGAGCAGAAGGTCGCGGCGCTGGTCGCCGGCTCCAAGCTCTCGCAGAAGCATCTGGGCGCCATCATGGCCGCCTGCCAGTTGGGCAGCGGTGAAAGCCGCTTCGACGCCAAGAAGAACGCGCAGCTGCGCAAAGAAATCCTCGCCGCCCGCAAGGCGATGATCCCGGAGAACTACATCCAGCGCGTGGTGCAGTTCGCCAAGCAGGGCTACACCGAGATCGAATTCCCCGCTTACGACACCGACTGGGATTCCGAAGCCTATCTCACCGTGGCCGGCCAGAATTCCAACAACTCGGTGCGCGTGACGGATGACTTCCTGCAGGCTGTTGAACAGGATGGCGACTGGAACCTGATCCGCCGCAACGATGGCAAGCCGGCGAAAACGCTGAAGGCGCGCCAGCTTTGGGAACAGGTCGGCTATGCCGCCTGGGCCTCGGCCGATCCGGGCATCCAGTTCGACACCAGCATCAACGACTGGCACACCTGCCCGGCCGATGGCCGCATCAATGCGTCGAACCCGTGCTCGGAATACATGTTCCTGGACGACACGGCCTGCAACCTCGCCTCGATGAACCTGATGTGCTTCCGCCAGGCGGACGGCAAGTTCGACGTCGCCGGCTTCGAACATGCGACGCGGCTGTGGACCGTGGTGCTGGAAATCAGCGTGCTGATGGCGCAGTTCCCCAGCAAAGAGATTGCCGAGCGCAGCTACAAGTTCCGCACCCTGGGTCTGGGCTACGCCAATCTCGGTGCGCTGCTGATGTCCGCCGGCCTGTCCTATGACAGCGACGCGGGCCGCGCACTCTGCGGCGCCATCACCTCGCTGATGACCGGCGTGTCCTACGCCACCTCGGCCGAGATGGCCGGCGAGCTGGGCGCCTTCCCTGGCTACGCGCCGAATGCCGAGAACATGCTGCGCGTGATCCGCAATCATCGCCGCGCCGCGCAAGGCGATCATTTCGGCTATGAGGGCGTCGCCATTCCGCCGGTGCCGCTGGATCATGCCAGCTGCCCCGATGCCGCGCTGCTGCATGCCGCCGAACTCGTTTGGGAACGCGCGCTCGAGCTCGGAAACGCGCATGGCTTCCGCAATGCGCAGGTCAGCGTCATCGCCCCCACCGGCACCATCGGCCTGGTGATGGACTGCGACACCACCGGCATCGAACCCGACTTCGCGCTGGTGAAGTTCAAGAAGCTGGCCGGCGGCGGCTATTTCAAGATCATCAATCGCACGGTGCCGCTGGCGCTGAAGACGCTGGGTTACAACGACGGCCAGATCAAGGGCATCATCGATTATGCCGTGGGTCATGGCACGCTGCAGGATGCGCCGGGCGTCAACCACGAGACGCTGAAGGCGCGCGGCCTGAGCGATGACATGCTGGCGAAGATGGAGTCCGGCCTGCCCGGCGCCTTCGACATCAAGTTCGTGCTGAACCGCTGGACGCTTGGCGGCGACGCCTGCAAGGCGCTGGGCTTCACCGATGCGCAGCTCGATGACCCGGCCTTCGACCTGCTGACCGCGCTGGGTTTCCCGGCCGCCGAAATCGCCACCGCCAATCTCTACTGCTGCGGCGCCATGACGGTGGAAGGCGCGCCCTACCTACAGGACAAGCATCTGTCGGTCTTCGATTGCGCCAATCCCTGCGGCAAGGACGGCGTGCGCTTCCTGTCGGCTGAAAGCCATATCCGCATGATGGCCTCGGCGCAGCCCTTCATCACCGGCGCGATCTCCAAGACCATCAACATGCCCAACCTCGCCACCGTCGAGGATTGCAAGCTGGCCTACATGCTGTCGTGGAAGCTGGGCTGCAAGGCCATGGCGCTGTATCGCGACGGCTCCAAGCTGAGCCAGCCGTTGCAGGCGCAGATGCTGGATGAAGACGTGGACGACATGGGTGAAACCATCGCGGAAATGGTTGCTGAAGCCCCGATGGCCGCACGCGCCCAGATCATCGCCGAACGCATCGTCGAGAAGCATATCGCAGGCCGCCAGAAGCTGCCGCTGCGCCGCAAGGGCTACACCCAGAAGGCCATTGTCGGCGGGCATAAGGTCTATTTGCGCACCGGCGAGTATGATGAAGGCAAGCTGGGCGAAATCTTCATCGACATGCACAAGGAAGGCGCCGCCTTCCGCAGCCTGATGAACAACTTCGCCATCGCGATCTCGATCGGCCTGCAGTATGGCGTGCCGCTGGAGGAATTCGTCGACGCCTATACCTTCACCCGCTTCGAACCCTCGGGGATGGTGGAAGGCAACGACGTCATCAAGATGTCGACCTCGATCCTCGACTATGTGTTCCGCGAGCTGGCAATCAGCTATCTGGGCCGTACCGACCTCGCGCATGTGCAGCCCGAAGACCTGCGCCATGACGCGCTGGGCGCCAAGGAACTGCCGGCGGCCGAAAAGGTGAAGATCGAGCAGGAAGTCATCAAGGTCACCTCCACCGGCTACGTCCGCTCCAACCTCTATGTGCTCAAGGGCGGTCAGAACCGCGCGCCGGCGATGGAGATGCAGGCCACCGGCACGGATGGCCCCATGATGCACATCACCGCCGACACGCATGTCGAGATGGATGTGCCGGTTGCTGCGATGGGCGCAGGCGGTGGCTCGGGCGGCACGCCCAGCGTCGCCCAGCAGCGCTCGCTGGCCCGTATGAAGGGCTATGAGGGCGACAGCTGTCCCGAATGCGGCAACTTTACGCTGGTGCGCAACGGCACCTGCCTGAAATGCGACAGCTGCGGCGGCACGACGGGGTGCTCGTAAGGCTTATCCCGGCCTCTCCTCCGGGTTCCCAACCCCGGCATCCCCAGGATGCCGGGGTTTTTCATGGTCCCGGCAGCTTTTGCCGGCCCGGCAAAGCCTGCCGGCAAAAGCCCGCAAAACCTTATAATATTTCAATGACTTAGAATTCATTCCGCATGGCCCGCCGCTTGCAAAGTCCGTCCCCGGACAAGCAAGGACCTGCGCCATGACCACGATCAACAACAGCTACGGCTACATCTCGACCATCCTGGCCGGGCTGACCAAACCCGCGACGCCGCCGGCAAACGGCAGCGGCGGATCGACGCCGCAGACGCCCGTGCAGGTCACCACCGATCTGCGCCAGGACCTGGGTGTGGAGGTGACGCTGTCGCCTGCCGCGCTGAAGGCGCTGGCCGATCAGGCCGCCGCGGCCTCGACCCCGGACAACGAGGAACAGATCACCGCGAAGATGAAGGAGATCCTCTCCGCCATCTTCCTCGAAAGCGCCAAGCAGGCCGAGGCCGCCGATGCTGCCCAGCCGCCGCTGACCGGCGCTGCCACCACCGATGAGGCGCGCAAGGCTGCCGCCAAGCAGGCAAACGATTTCCTCGACGGCAAGGCCGCCAATCCCTTCAAGGGCAAGTCCCCCGCCGAACTGGCCGCCATCATCGTCGACAAGGACAGCAAGTTCACCATCAACGAACGCCGCGCCGCCTACAGCGAATTCGCCCGTCAGGACAATGCCGTCATGAAGGACACGCTGACCCCGGGCACCGAGTTCGACAAGAAGGTGAACGACGCCGAAGTACCGAAATCCGGCACCACCGAGCGTCTGGCCAATGCCAAGAAGGCCACCGAATTCGTCAACGGCAAGGGCGAGAATCCCTTCGCCAAGCTGACCCGCGACGAGCTTACCGCCGTGATCGCCAACGATACCGGCGACTACACCGTGAACGAGCGTCGTGCGGCGCTGGCGCAGCGCGACATCCTGGAAAAGGCGATCCTGACCAAGGCAGCCAAGTCGCCGACCATTTCCGAGCAGATGGTGAACAACAACGAGACCGTGAGCGGCACGCCGGAACGCGTCGAGCGCGCCCGTCTCGCCACCCGTTTCGTCAATGGCTGGGACAAGGAGAACCCCTTCAAGGGCCTGACCCGCGAGGAACTGAATGCCATCGTCTATGATGAGACCAAGACCTATACGATGAACGAGCAGCGCGCGGCCTTTGCCGAGCTGAAGCAGTATCTGCCGGCCGACAGCATCCCGGCCGATACGGCCAAGACCGACACCAGCAAGACCAACACGTCGGCCGACAAGGGCAAGACCACCAACGACCAGGACGATCCCTATAACAGCCAGGGCGCCTATAACAATTTCCTGATGCAGCAGGTCATGCGCGCCAATAATACCTCCTACCTGCTCAGCCTGTTCAGCGGCGGCGGTGGTGGCGGTGGTTACGGCCTGTCCGCGTATCTCTGACCGCCATCTGTGCTAGCCTGCGCGGCATGATCCGTCTGTCTCTGGCGGTTGCCGCCCTGCTGCTATTTGCCCTCCCCGTTCCGCCATCGGCGCGGGCGATGGAAGCGATGTGGCAGGCCGATATCCTGTTCCATGTGAATGCAGTGCGCAGTGCGCATGGTCTGGCACCGCTGCAGTGGAACCAGCGATTGGCCGACGCCGCGACCGCGCATGCCGCAGACCTGCAGCGCTGCAATACACTCTCTCATGACGGCTGCGACGGCAGCGATCTGGTGCTACGCCTACAACGCGTGGCTTACCGTTATCGCGCCGGCGCGGAAAATATCGCGCTCTGCGCCTGCGATGCGGCCGAGACGGTGCGGCTATGGATGACGAGCGAGGGCCATCGCCGCAACCTGCTGCATCCCGGTGTTATAGAGATAGGTGCCGAGACGCGCGTCGATCCGGTGGATATCCGCCGCGCGCTCTGGGTGCTGGTGCTGGGGCGGGAGTAGCGCCTTACCCCTGCCCGAAAGCCAGCTTGAGCGCCGTGCCCATTTCGGCAATCGCCTGGCTGGACTGCGGCAGCACACGACCGAACAGCATAAAGCCGTGGATCTGTCCGGGAAATTCGCGAAAGACCACCGGCACGCCGGCAGCCTTCAGTGCCACGGCATAGGCCTCGCCTTCATCGCGCAGCGGATCATGGCCGGCGACCACGATATAGGCCGGCGGCAGGCCGGCGAGCGTCTTGGCCCGCAGCGGCGAGGCACGCCAGTCGTCGCGATCCGTCTCGCTATTCAGATACTGCGCCTGAAACCAGTCCATGCTGTCGCGCGTCAGCAGGTGATCCTTGCCGTAGCGCAGGTGCGAATCCGTCTTCATATGCATGTCGGTGGCCGGATAGACCAGCACCTGATAGCTGATCTTCGGCACGCCCTCTTCGCCGGCCTTAGCCTTGTCGCGCGCCAGCAGGCTGACCACAGCGGCGAGATTGCCACCGGCTGAATCGCCACCGACCGCCAGTTTGCGCGCGTCGATGCGCAGATGCTTCTCTTCCGTGGCCACCCAGGCCGCCACCGCATAGGCATCTTCCACCGCGGCGGGGAACTTGTGTTCGGGACCCATGCGGTAATCCACCGAGACCACGGCGCAGCGCGCCTCGTTGGCCAGCGTGCGGCAGGCGACATCATGAGTATCGAGATCACCGATCACCCAGCCGCCGCCGTGATAGAAGACCAGCACCGGGATGGCCGCCTTCTTGTCGGCGCCGGCCGGACGATAGTAGCGCAGCGGGATCGGACCATGCGGACCCGGTGCTGCAATGTTGTCGACCTCGGAGACTTCCGGAGGATCGGGCGTGACGGCGGCGCGCGTCTCCTTGTAGAGCTGGCGCGCTGCGGGCGGCGTCAGCGTGGAAACGTCAGGCCGGCCGGCCGCTTTCACGGCATCCAGCAAGGCTTTGGCTTCGGTGTCGAGCATGGCGAGGCTGTTCTCGTTGTTGTTCGTTATGACCAACGCTGAATACGGCGAAAAAATCCCCAGAAAGAATATCTGACGGGGGATTGGGTCAACCCAGCGCGGGGAACAGTCCACGCAGGCCGGTGGCAAAGATTTGAACCGCTACAGCGGCCAGCAGCAAGCCGAAAATGCGATTCAGGATGTTGATCCCCGTCTGTCCCAGCCGGTCGCCGATGGGGCGCGCCAGTTGCAGTACCACCCAGATGCTGACGCAGATCAGCGCCAGCACCGCTACGCTTAACCCCTTATGCTGCCAGCCGGCGCCGCGCTCCATGTAGATGATGGTCGCCGACATCGAACCGGGACCAACCAGCAATGGCATGGCCAGCGGCACCACACCCACGGCCGAGCGTTCGTCGCCTGACTTGTTGGCGGCCTCGGTATGCTCTTCGGGCGTCTGCTGCTGCGGGCTCATCTGCGCGTTGATCATGCTGAGCGACATCAGGAACAGCACGATGCCGCCGCCGACCTGGAAGGCCGGCAGGCTGGCGCCCAGCAGACGCAGGATCAGGTCGCCGGAGAATCCCGCCACCACGAGGATGCAAAACACCGCCAGCGCCGCCGTGCGCGCGGTCGCCCGCCGCTCGGTGCGCGAGCGGTCGCCGGTCAACATCAGGAACAGCGGGATGGCGGCGAAAGGATCGAGAATCGAAAACAGCGTGACGGCAAAGCGGACATAGTCGAGAGGATCGAGCATGGCCGCCTGCCGTTATGCGGGTTGCGAAGGCTTCTTGTCTTCGGGCGCCACGACGCGGATATGCAGCTCGCGCAGCTGCTTCATCGTCGCCTCGCTCGGGGCCTGCATCATCAAATCCTGGGCCTGCTGGTTCATCGGGAACAGCACGATCTCGCGGATATTCGGCTCATCGGCCAGCAGCATGACGATGCGGTCGATGCCCGGCGCGATGCCGCCATGCGGCGGCGCGCCGAACTTGAAGGCATTCAGCATGCCGCCGAACTTGTCCTCGACCACTTCGGGGCCGTAACCGGCGATCTCGAAGGCCTTGTACATGATTTCGGGCTTGTGGTTACGGATCGCGCCCGACGACAGCTCCACGCCGTTGCAGACGATGTCGTACTGGTAGGCATTGATGGTCAGCGGGTCCTGCGTGTTCAGCGCGTCCAGACCGCCCTGCGGCATCGAGAACGGGTTGTGACTGAAATCGACCTTCTTATCGTCTTCGTTGTACTCGAACATCGGGAAGTCGACGATCCAGCAGAACTTGAAGACGTTCTTCTCGCAGATATCCAGCTCATCGCCGATGCGGATGCGGGCCTGGCCGGCCAGCTTGGCCGCCGGCAGCTCCTTGTCGCAGGCGAAGAAGATGGCGTCGCCGTCCTTCACGTTCCCGAGCTTCTTCAGCAGGGCGATACGGTCGGCATCGAGGAACTTCGCGATGGGGCCCTTGGCCTCGCCATTGTCGAGAATGATGTAGCCCAGGCCAGCGGCGCCTTCCTGGCGCGCCCAGTCATTCATCTTATCAAAGAAGCTGCGCGGACGGCCGGCAGCACCCGGTGCCGGAATGCCGCGCACGACCGCGCCATTCTCGATGTTGCGGGCGAACACGCCGAAGCCCGAACCGCGGAACACGTCGGTCACGTCGGCCAGATGGATCGGGTTGCGCAGGTCCGGTTTGTCGGAGCCATACTTCAGCATCGACTCACGATACGGGATGCGCGGGAATTCGGCCGGACCGCAGTCGCGGCCATTGGCGAATTCCTGGAACACCCCATGGATCACCGGGCCGACGGCGTTGAACACGTCGTCCTGCTCGACAAAGCTCATCTCAACGTCGAGCTGGTAAAACTCGCCGGGCGACCGGTCCTTGCGGGCATCTTCGTCGCGGAAGCAGGGCGCGATCTGGAAATAGCGATCGAAGCCCGAGACCATGATCAGCTGCTTGAATTGCTGCGGCGCCTGCGGCAGGGCGTAGAATTTGCCCGGATGCATGCGGCTGGGCACCAGGAAGTCGCGTGCGCCTTCGGGCGAGCTGGCGGTCAGGATCGGGGTCTGGAATTCCATGAAGCCCTGATCGGTCATGCGGCGGCGGATCGAGGAGATCACCTTCGAGCGCAGGATGATGTTGTTGTGCAGACGCTCGCGACGCAGGTCGAGGAAGCGGTACTTCAGGCGGATGTCTTCAGGATATTCCTGCTCGCCGAACACCGGCATCGGCAGGTCCTGCGCCTCACCCAGCACCTCGATGCTGGAGACCACCATTTCCACGCTGCCGGTCGGCAGGTTGGGATTCACGGTGTCGCTGGTGCGGGCCACTACCTTGCCGGTGAGGCTGACCACGTATTCCGAGCGCAGTGCTTCCATCTGCTTGAAGGCGTCTGAGCCGCTCTGGGCGACGCACTGGGTGATGCCGTAATGGTCGCGCAGGTCGATGAACAGCAGGTTGCCATGGTCGCGCTTGCGATGGACCCAGCCGGCGAGTTTGACCTCGGTGCCGACATGCTCGGGACGAAGCTGGCCACAGGTATGGGTACGATAGCGCGACATCAGGCAATCCGTTGAAAAAGACGAGAAAATCCCCTCGAAACCTTCTGGGGAAATCCCTAGGGAAATCAAAGGGGAACAGGCCCCGTCGGGGCCCGAAAGTCAAGGCCGATCCTAGCGTATTTTCCGCCTCCGGCCAGCCGTCCGGCGGGGGGCCAAGACTTGGGCCGGGGCCCCAGCCGTGCTATCTGACCGGGCATGCGTGCTGATCCCGCCCCGATTACCTCCACCGAAGAACTCGCCCGTTTCTGCGCCTCCCTGGCCACGACGCCGTACGTGACCGTGGATACCGAGTTCATGCGCGAAACCACCTATTGGCCGAAGGTCTGCCTGATCCAGCTGGCCGGGCCGGACGAGGCCCGGGTGATCGACCCGCTGGCCGAGGGCCTGTCGATGGAGCCGCTGTTTGAGCTCCTGCGGAACAAGGCGGTGCTGAAGGTGTTCCATGCCGCCCGGCAGGATCTGGAAATCTTCACCAAGCTGATGGGCGAAGTGCCCAGCCCGCTCTTCGACAGCCAGGTAGCGGCCATGGTCTGCGGTTTCGGCGACCAGGTGAGTTACGAACAGCTGGTGGCGAAGCTGGCCGGCGCCCAGGTCGACAAATCCTCGCGCTTCACCGACTGGGCGCGCCGGCCGCTGACCGAAAAGCAGGTCGTCTATGCGCTGGGCGACGTGACGCACCTGCGCAAGATCTACGAAAAGCTGAACGCCAAGCTGCAGAAGACCGGCCGTGTCGAATGGCTCGCCGACGAGATGGCGCTGCTGGCCGATCCGGCCACCTACGAGGTCGCGCCCGAGAATGCCTGGAAGCGGCTGAAGCCGCGCACCACCAAGGGCGAGTATCTCGCTGTGCTGCAGGCTGCGGCGGCCTGGCGTGAAGTCGAAGCGCGCAACCGCGACATCCCGCGCCAGCGCATCATCCGCGACGAGACCATGATGGAAATCGCCGCGCATCCGCCGAAGAGCGCCGACGACCTGGAACGCATGCGTGGCCTGTCGAAGGGCTTTGCCGAGGGCAAGATGGGCCAGGGCCTGCTGGCCGCCATCACCACCAAGCTGGCCAGCCCGAAAGACACGTGGCCGGTGCTGGAGCGCGAACCGGAACTGCCGCGTGGCATTGGGCCGCTGGTCGAGCTGCTGAAAGTGCTGCTGAAGATGAAATGCGACGACCATGATGTCGCGCAGAAGCTGCTGGCCAATTCATCCGACCTCGACAAGATCGCCGCCGATGACAATGCCGATGTGCCGGCGATGCATGGCTGGCGGCGCGAGCTGTTCGGCAACGATGCGCTGCGCCTGAAGCGCGGCGAGCTGGCGCTGGCGGCCCAGGGCACCCGCATCAAGCTGGTCGAACTGAAGACCTAAGCGCGCCTTAGCGAAACGCCTAACGCTTCGCGATCCGCACTTCGCCGCTGCGGCCCAGCGCCTTGCCCAGCGCTTCCACGCGGCGCTGCACGGCCTCGCCATCCAGCACCGCATGCTGCGCCGGAATTTCCAGTACGATGCCGTTGCCATTCGGACGCAGCTTGCAATCGTTCAGGATGCCCGGCACGCCGGCCGACAGCGTCTGGCCCAAACGGAGCGCTAGGCCGATGCGCAGGGCGTAATCGATCTCTTCGGCATTCAGCAGCTGCCAGGCCGGCGCCGCCACCGGATCACTGGCCGTGCCGGCATAGCGCGTGAACACGGTCAACGCCAGCAGCGCACGTTCGCTCTGGGTGATCGCACCGAAAGGCGCATGGAGGATGACGCCCAGCGACTGTTCGCCGCGATAGTCGGGATGCACGCGCCAGGCGGCATCCGACAGGATGGCGGCTGCCATGCGGATGCGCTGGCGCGGTGCCGGATCGCGCTCGAACAGCGGCGCGATGAAACGATCAAGCTCGGCGCCATGTTCGCCAAAGCGCCCTTCTCTCTCGGCCATATGGGCGCAGAAGGCCAGCAGCGGGTCTTCCATGCGCTGCTTCTCGCTCAGCAGCGCATAGGCCAGGCCCTCGCGCAGGCCGTTGGCCGAGAAGACCACATCCTTCGGCTCCAGCACCTTGAGCAACCGGCGCATCACCAGCGCTGCCAGCGGCAGCACATCCTGGCGGCGACGTGGCACGCCCTCGACGCGGGCCAGTGATTCCTTGCTCTGCTTGGCGATCAGGCGGGTGAAGTCATTCGCCTCGGCGCGACCCAGCGTGTACTGGTGGATGATGTGCAGCGGGCTGTGCTTCTGCGCCATATGCACGCGCGCGATGGCGCGCCATGAGCCGCCAACGGCGTAGAGCGACTTGCCCTTCCACTTCTTCAGCCAGGAAACGCCGCCGATCTTCTCGTCGATATAGGCTTTCACCACCGGATAGGATTGCAGGTTGGCGATGCGCAACGGCCCCAGCGGCAGGGTCACGCTGTCGCCCAGCTTGGTGCCATCCAGCGCCACCAACTCCAGGCTGCCGCCGCCCAGATCGCCCATCACGCCGCAGGCATCGGGAATGCCCGACAGCACGCCATAGGCCGAATAGGTCGCCTCTTCCTGGCCGGTCAACACGCTCACCGTCTCACCGGTATCGCGCTCGATCTGCTCCACAAAAGCCGCGCCGTTGCTGGCATCGCGCACGGCTGCCGTGGCCACGATGCGCAAACTGCGAACATTCATGCGCCGCGCCAGCACGGCAAAGCGCCGGATCGCCTGCAGCGCCTGCTTGGCGCCATCCTTATCCAGTGCGCCACTCTCGCTGAGACCACGGCCAAGGCCGCACAGGACCTTCTCATTGAACATGGCGAGCGGCGAGCGCAACGGCTCGCCGAACACCACCAGACGGACGGAATTGGAACCTACATCGATGACGCCGAAGGGCAGAACGGCCTGGGCGGAAACGGATTTGGTCAGGGTCTGCGCAACGGCCACGCGGTGTCCTATACAGTTTTCCACTGCAGCCGCGGCAGGGCCCCGGCCTTCTTGAGCGCCTTGCCACGACCGGACAGGCTGGGATTGGTCATGAAGTAAGTATGGGCGCTGAAGGCATCCGGATCGGATGAGGCGCGCGTATAGGTATCGTCGGCGCCCAGATACCAGCTCTGCGCCTGATCCTTCAGCGTCGCGACCATGATCTGGTCCATGATCTGCTCATGCACGGTCGGGTTCTCGATCGGGATCAGCACTTCGACGCGACGGTCGAAATTGCGCGGCATCCAGTCAGCCGAGGAGATGAACAGCTTGGCTTCCGGCGACGGCAAGCCATGGCCAGAACCGAAGCAGATGACGCGTGAATGCTCGAGGAAGCGGCCGATCAGGCTTTTAACGCGGATGTTTTCCGACAAGCCCTTCACGCCCGGTCGCAGGCAGCAGATGCCACGCACGACCAGATCGATCTGCACGCCGGCCTGGCTCGCCTGATACAGCGCATCGATCACCACCGGATCGACCACGCTGTTCATCTTGGCCCAGATCGCCGCCGGACGGCCGGCTTCGGCATGGCGGATTTCCTCGTTGATCAATTCCAGCAGGCGCGGCCGCAGCGTATAGGGCGAGATCGCCACCTTCTTCAGATTTTCCGGCGCGGCATAGCCGGTGAGGAAATTGAACAGATAGGTCGCGTCATGCCCCAGATCGTTGTCATCGGTGAAGAAGCTCAGATCGGTGTAAACGCGCGCCGTATAGGGGTGATAGTTGCCGGTGCCGAAATGCACGTAGGTATTGAGCTGGCCGCTTTCGCGACGCACCACCAGTGAAATCTTGGCATGGGTCTTCAGTTCGATGAAGCCGTAGACCACCTGCACGCCGACACGCTCCATGTCGCGCGCCCATTTGATGTTGGCAGCTTCGTCGAAGCGCGCCTTCAGTTCGACCAGGGCGGTGACCGACTTGCCGGCCTCGGCCGCCTCGATCAGGGCACGCACGATCGGGCTGTCGTCAGAGGTGCGATACAGCGTCTGCTTGATCGCCACCACATTCGGATCGGCCGCCGCCTGGCGCAGGAACTGCACCACCACGTCGAAGCTTTCGTAAGGATGGTGAACCACCAGGTCCTTGGCGCGGATGGCGGCGAAGCAATCACCGCCGTAATCGCGGATACGCTCGGGGAAGCGCGGATTGAACGGCGGAAATTTCAGCGCCGGCAGGTCATCGACGATCAGCTTCTTGGTATCGGCCAGGCCGAGGATGCCTTCCACCGCGATCACGGCCTCGGGGCTGACCTCCAGCTCCTCGCAGACGAAACGACGCAGGCTCTCGGGCATGTCGGCGTTGATCTTGAGGCGGATCACGGTGCCGCGCCGGCGGCGCTTGAGCGCGGTTTCGAACAGGCGGACCAGATCTTCGGCCTCTTCCTCGATTTCGATATCGCTGTCACGCGTGATGCGGAACTGGCCGGCACCGAGGATTTCGTAACCGGGGAACAGCTTGTTGATGAACAGGCTGACCAGGTTTTCCAGGGAGACAAAGCGGATGTTGTCGCCCGGCAGACGGGTGAAGCGTTCGACCTGACTCGGCAACGGCAGCAGCGCATTCAGGCTGCGACCGTCACGAATCCGTCGCATTTGCATCACCATCGCGAAACCGAGATTGGGGATAAACGGAAACGGATGGGCCGGGTCGATGGCGAGCGGCGTCAGTACGGGGAAGACGTGGCCGAGGAAATAATCCTCCAGCCAGCGCCGGTCGTCGGCAGAGAGTTGATCAGGTTCAAGAACATGAATACCGGCATCGGCCAGTTCGGCAGTCAGCGACTTCCAGCAGATTTGCTGCCGCTTCATCAGATCGGCGGCGGCGTCGTTGATCTGCGCCAGCTGCTGCGCCGGGGTCAGGCCTTCCTGGCTGGCCTCCTCGATGCCCGCCTTGATCTGGCCATGCAGGCCGGCGACGCGCACCATGAAGAATTCATCGAGATTGTTGGCCGAGATCGAGAGGAAGCGCAGGCGCTCCAGCAGCGGGTAGCGCGTGTTGTTGGCCTCTTCCATGACCCGGAGATTGAAGGCCAGCCACGACAGTTCGCGGTTGATAAAGCGCTCGCGCGGGCTCAGCGTGATCGGCGGACGATCGGGCAGCGGCGCGGGATCGAGCGCGGCACCGTTGGCCGGCACGTCGGGGGTCAAAATCCGGAGTTGGTCCGCCTTCTTTTGCATGTCGGCTGCCTCTGTCGTTACCGGCGGCCCGCTCCCAGACTGGGCCGGTCGACGCCTTCGGGTATAGGTCTAACGACCCTTTATGTCAAAGCAGCGACAGTCTGCCAGATGGTTCATAACAAAGGATAACTCCATGCTTCGCCTATGGCTTTTGCGTCATGCCAAATCCGCCTGGGACGACCCGAGCCTGGATGACTTTGCCCGCCCTTTGAGCCCCCGCGGCAAGAAGGCCTGTCGGGCGCTGGCCCGCCATATGGCCGAACGGGCGATCACCCCCGATCTGGTGCTCTGTTCCCCCGCCACCCGGACCCGGCAGACCTGGGAGCGGCTGGAAAAGCGCCTGACCGCCGACCGGCCGCCCCGGGTGCCCGGCGACGCGCGCGTGCGATTCGATCCGCAACTTTATCTGGCCGAAAGCACGGTGCTGCTGGCGCTGGTCCGCTCCACCCCGGCCGCCATCCGCGAACTGCTGGTGATCGGCCACAATCCCGGCCTGGAGGATTTCGCCCAGCGCCTGACCGGCACCAGCGCAGGCGACGCATTGTCGCGGCTGACGGAGAAATACCCCACCGGCGGCCTGGCCGAACTGACCTTCACCGCCAAAACCTGGGGTCAGATCGCTGAAAAAGGCGGTTTTCTGGCAAGCTTCGTAGTCCCCGCGCAACTGATGGACGACAAGTCGAAGGACTGACCAGCCAGACGGGCCAGCCAGACCGGCCTGAACCGGCCAAGGCACTGGCCGGCATCTGGTCAGCCTGCGGCAGATCGGAGAGGATGCCGCGCGATGCTGCATCTGCCGACCACACTTCTGATCCTGTCTGTCACCGTGACCCTGCAGGGTCTGGTCTGGCTGCTGGTCTGGCTGACCCAACGCCATATCTTCGAGCTGCGCTTCATGGCGGCCGGCTTCATCGCCTTTGCCGCCGGCATCCTGCTGCTGCTGATGCGCGGCATCCTGCCCTTCTCGCCCGCCGCCTTCATCATCGGCCAGAATTACTGCATCCATCTCGGCCTGGTGCTGCTGACCCATGGCGTCGCCCGCTTCCTCAACCAGCGCGGCAACCCGCCGCTGATGTGGGCCTGCGCGATCGTCACCATCGTCTTCTGGCCTGCCGCGCTGGCCATCGCGCCGGAGCAGGTCGCGCTGCGCATCCTGGTCAGCAACGGCCTCGGCTTCGTGCTGCTCGCCTTCATGATATCGGTCTTCATCCGCGACCAGAGCCAGCCGCGCCTGCTGCGCTGGACCACCATCGGCCTGCTGCTCTCGGATTTCATCGCGCTGATCATCCGTTCCGTCATCACGGTCCAGAGCAATACCGTCGACCTGCTGCAGGATGGCTCGCAGGTCTGGTATTTCTTCTTCTTCAACCTGTTCGTCACCGGGCTGTTCCTGCTGCTGCTGCTCATGGTGGGCGTGCGGCTGTCATACGACCTGCGGCAGCGGAACGAAGACCTGCTACGCGAGGTGACCGACCGCCGCCAGTTGCAGGACCAGTTGACCGCCACGCTGGAAACCGAGCAGGCGCTGCGGCAGGAACAGAAGCAGCTGCTGCGCATGGTGACCCATGAATTCCGCACGCCGTTGGCCGTGGTCGATCGCGCCGCTGAAATGATCGGCGTCGTACTGCCCAATCCGCCCGAACCGGTGACCAAGCGGCTGCGCAGCATCCATGACGCCGTGCACCGGCTGGTGCAGCTGATCGAGCGCTTCCTGGATGCCGAACGACGCGACCTCAACGTGCTGCAGCCCCAGCGCATCGACATCCAGAGCCTGCTGGCCTCCGTGCAGCGGCATTTCGAAGGCATGGACGCGACGTCGCGGCTGGTCTTCATCGCCGAAGACACGCTGCCCTTCTATCGCGGCGATCCCGACATGCTGGCGACCGTGCTGATCAACCTGATCGACAATGCGCTGAAATACGCGCCCGGCAACAGCCCGGTCGAGATCGTCGCCCGCAGCGAGGCCGACGCGATCATCCTGACGGTCAGCGACAGCGGCATCGGCATCCCCGAGGCCGAGATCGCCTCGATCGGCCGGCGCTTCTTCCGCGCCTCCAACACCACGCCGGCCACCGGCACCGGGCTGGGCCTGCACAATGCGCGGCGGCTGCTGGACTATCACAACGGCCTGCTGTCCTTCCGTCCCGGTCGCCATGGCGGCACGGTCGCCACCATCCGCCTGCCGCTGCCGGGTGTGAAAGTCCCCGTCGAGTTCAGTGAAGCCTCATGACCCGTATCCTGGTTGTCGAAGACGAACCCTCCCTGCGCAGCGACCTGGTCGAGTATCTGACCATGCGCGGTTTTGCCACCGAAGGCGTGGGCACGGCGCAGGACCTGCGCGCCGCACTCGACCAGCCCGAGCCGCCGACCATCGTGATCCTCGATATCGGGCTGCCCGATGGCAACGGCTTCGACCTGGCTGGCGAAATCCGCAGCAGGCTCGACTGCGGCATCATCATGCTGACGGCGCTGGGCGAGAGCGATGACCGCGTGCGCGGCTTTGAAAGCGGTGCCGACATCTATCTGGTCAAGAGCTCGACGCTGCGCGAGATCGAGGCGACGGTGCAGAGCCTGCTGCGTCGCCTGCAGGACCCGCGCAGCAAGGCGGTCGGCCGCACACTCGACCAGTGGCTGCTCAATCGCTCGACCTGGCAGCTGCTGGCGCCGAACGGCAGCGAGATCAAGTTGACCGCCACCGAACTGGCTTTCATCAGCGCACTGGTGGAGCGCGGCGGCCAGCCCTGCTCCCGCGACGAGCTGGCGCAGATTCTGGCGCGGCCGCAGGCCAACTGGGACAACCGGCATCTGGATGCCGTGGTGAACCGGCTGCGTCGCAAGATCAAGGACACGGCGCAGATCGACCCGCCGATCAAGATGATCTACGGCCGCGGCTATGCCTTCAGCGCGCCGGCGCGGATTGAAAACTGACCTTCCGGGACCAGGGCGATTTGCCTATACTGCCGGCATGACTGAAGTGATCAATCTGAACAAGGCGCGCAAGGCGCTGACGCGGAAAACGCAGAAAGCGCAGGCCGCTGCCAACCGCGTGACATTTGGTCAGAGCAAACAGATGCGCAACGAGGCCCGCAAGGATGCCGAGCGCGCCGCCAAAGACCTCGACGGCAAGAAGATAGATTAAGCCTCGGCCTGCTCCAGCACGCGGCGCGCCAGCGCCACGGTGACGGCGCGGTTCTCGGCCAGCGAGGCCGCATCCAGCGCCGCGGCCCAGTGCCGGGCCGCATGGAACGAGCGCTCGATGCGCGGCACCAGATAGGCGATCAGACCCTCGCCGATATTCAGTTGCTTGTCAGAGAACAGCTTGACCAGCACCGCCGCCAGCAGCGCATCGTCGGGCTCGTCGATGCCGACCGACGGCATCGCCTTCAGGCGCGACATCAGGTCGGGCAGCGTGAACGGCCACAGCGCTGGCGCGCGGCTGCCGGTGAGCAGCAGGGCATGGCGGCGTTCGCGCATCAGGTTGATGAGATGGAACAGCGCCGCCGGATCGGCGACGCCATCGGCATCGTCCAGCACCAGCGGCTGCTGCGCCAGCGCATCGACGGCGGCGATGGTGAGCGCGTCAGGTCCAATCAGGCGCGCGCCGGACAGCTCTGCCCAGACATGCGCGAGATGCGTCTTGCCGCTGCCGGCCGGGCCATGCAGCACCTGCGCGCCGGTCTCGGGCCAGCGCGGCCAGGCCTCGATCATGCCGAGCGCAGCCTCGTTGCCGGCGGCGACGAGGAAATCCTCGCGCGCCCATGAGGTCGGCAAAGCAAGGCCGAGGGGAAGCTGCTGCACGGGCATGGAAACTTACTCTTTGGATTTTTTCGCCGCGGCCCCAGTGGGAGGCGCACCTGGGCGATACAGGTAGCTTTCGCGGTAGCGGTCGAGCGCGAAGCGCACCAGTACGCCGATCACCGCAAAGATCGGCACCGCCAGCAGGATGCCGACAAAGCCGAACAGGCTGCCGCCGGCCAGCAGCGCAAAGATGATCCAGACCGGATGCAGGCCGACGCGGTCGCCGATCAGCACCGGATGCAGGAAGTTGCCCTCGATCACCTGCCCGAAGATGAAGATGCCGGCGACGACGCCGACCCAGATGAAGTCGGGCGAGAACTGCGCCAGCGCCACGCCGACGCTGACCACGAAGCCCAGGGTCGTGCCAACATAGGGAATGAAGGAGATCATGCCGGCCGTCACGCCGATGAACAGGCCGAACTGCAGGCCCACCGCCGTCAGTCCGATGCCGTAGAAGGCCGCGAGGCTGAGGCAGACCAGCAGCTGGCCGCGCACGAAGCCGGCCAGCACACGGTCGATCTCGCGCGCCTGCTCACGAATGGTGTCGGCATGGTCGAGCGGCAGGTAGCTGTTGATGCGCCGGACCATGTCGTCCCAGTCGCGCAGCAGGTAGAAGCCGACCACCGGCGTAATCACCAGCAGCGAAATGACGTTGAAGATCGCCTGGCCGCCGCCGAGCAGGCCGGTCAGCACGCCGCCGACCACCTTCATCACCTGTTCGCTATGGCCGCCGAGCGCCTGCTTGGGATCGCCCTGCAGGTCGAAGCCGAACCGCTCGCCCCAGCCCTGCACGAAGGGCAGCACGCGCTGCTGGAAATACGCGATGTATTCCGGCAGGTGATCCATGAATTTGGCGAACTGCGTCGAGACCAGCGGCGCCAGCAGCACGATCACCAGGATCGAGGCAACGAAGAACAGCCCGATGATGATCAGTGTGGCAAGCCAGCGCTTGATGCCGCGCCGTTCCATCCAGTCGGCGGCCGGATCGAGGAAATAGGCCAGCGCCATGCCGGCCACGAAAGGCAGCAGCATGTCATGCAGCAGCACCAGCAGCGCCACGGCAGCCACCAGCAGCGCAACCCAGGTGATGATCTGCTGCCGACGGGTCATGGCTTGCGGCTCCGCATTTCCCAGTAGCCTTCGCGCTGCTGCAGGGTCACGTCACGCTGGGCCAGCGCGGTGCTCAGCTGGGCGACCTCGCCGTAATATTCGAGCAGCAGCTGGGCATCGCGATGAGACATGCGCATCACATCCACCTTGCGCACGATCGGGATCGCGGCCAGCGACTGGCGCATCCTGTTCCATTCCGCCAGCGAGGCGAAACCGGCCGCGACGCTGATCTGGCCCTGCTTCTCCAGGTCGATGACGCTGCCCTGCTTCCAGCGCGTCTCGATGCGGCGCGCCAGTTCGATGGCGCCCGACAGCAGCGCCTCGTCCTGGGTGCCGCCGGCGGCGGTGAACGGCTCGATGCCGTCGAGGAAGCCGGCCATGCCCTGATGCTGTGTCGCGATCTCGATGCGGAAGGCACCCGGATCGGGCTGCTGCAGGGTCGCCACCACAACGAGGGCATCTTCCAGGCCGGCGGTGCGCGCCTGGTTGCGCAGCACGTCAGGACTGGACAGCAGTTGTTCGATGCCAGGCCCGGTATCAGCGGCAGCCGCCACGCGCAGCGGCACCAGGCCGCCGGCGGGATCGGGGCGCTGCAGCCATGCCGCGCGCCAGGGATTGTCGGCTTCCCACAGCTTTGCGCCCGCCGGGCTCTGCCATACCGGCACCAGCAGGATCGGCCGGCTCATGGTTTCCGCATAGGCCAGCTTGTTGTCCTGCAAGAGCCGGCGGATCGCCTCGGCGCGGAAGGTGACGCTGATCTTGCCGATATAGCGCGTGGCCGAGGCGCGTTCCTCGTCGATGCCGAAGCCGGCCACCGTCTCGTTCAGCAGCGCCTCGGTCGGGCGCGGCAGGCGGGCATGGTCCTCGGGCTGGGTCAGGCGACGCAGCAGTGTCATGAAGGCACGGCGCTGGCCATCGGCGAGCGCGGTCGGGCGCGCCGACGCGGCGCTGTCGGCCGAGGCATCCACCGCCACATCGGAGACCGTGAAGGGATCGGGGCGCGCAACGGCCTGAGCACTGGGCGGAGTCCGCGGCTGCGCCTGCACGGCCGAAGCCGCAGCCAGAGCCAGAACAAGGGCAAAAATCGCGTTAAAACAGGCTCTTAGCATGTGTGAGGCAAGCATTGCAAAGACAGGGGGAATAAGTATGTTGGCCCGGAAATTCGTATCGTAATCGAAACCGCATCCGGACCCCGTTTCGGTTCGGTCAGTCTAGCCCCCGTGGAGGCCATCATCAACACGTCGCCGCTTTATAAGGCCGCCGGTGTCGATATCGATGCGGGCGAGGCCCTGGTCGATGCGATCAAGCCGCTCGCCGCCTCCACCCGCCGCAAGGGCGCCGATGCATCGCTGGGCGGCTTTGGCGCGCTGTTCGATCTCAAGGCCGCCGGCTTCACCGATCCGATCCTCGTGTCGTCCACTGACGGCGTCGGCACCAAGCTGAAGATCGCCATCGAGACCGGCCGTCATGACGGCGTCGGCGTCGACCTGGTCGCCATGGTGGTGAACGACATCCTGGTGCAGGGCGCCGAGCCGCTGTTCTTCCTCGACTACTACGCCACCGGCAAACTGGAAGTGGACGTCGCCACCAAGGTGGTGGCCGGCATCGCCGAAGGCTGCCGCCAGGCCGGCTGCGCGCTGACCGGCGGCGAGACCGCCGAAATGCCCGGCATGTATGCCGCCAAGGATTACGACCTGGCCGGCTTCGCCGTTGGTGCGGCCGAACGCGGCAAGCTGCTGCCGCGCGACGTGAAGCCGGGCGACGTGCTGCTGGGTCTGGCCTCCTCGGGCGTGCATTCGAACGGCTTTTCGCTGGTGCGCAAGGTGATTGCTGATAACGGCCTCTCTTTCGAATCGCCGGCGCCCTTCGATGCGTCGAAGCCGCTGGCGGAAATCCTCATGGTGCCAACGCGCATCTATGTGAAAAGTTGCATGCCGCTGGTGCGCGAAGGCCTGATCAAGGCGATGGCGCATATCACCGGCGGCGGCCTGGTCGACAACATTCCGCGCGTGCTGCCCGATGGCACCGACGCCATCGTGGACGCCAAGGGCTGGACCCTGCCGCCGGTGTTCAAGTGGCTGAAGGCCGCCGGCAAGATCGACGACGCCGAGATGGCGCGGGCGTTCAATTGCGGCATCGGGCTGGTGGTGGTGGTGGCCAAGGAAAAGGCCGACACCGTGATCGCCAAGCTGAAGGCGGCCGGTGAAACCGTCTCCCGCCTTGGCGTGATCGAGGCGCAGCAGGACAGCGCCGCCGAGCCGATGGTCAGCATGCGCAACTGCGACACGGCTTGGAATTAGCCAATCATGTCTGCGGGCGAGCGCCCAGAGCGTAAGTCCGTCGCCGTGCTGATCTCCGGGCGCGGCAGCAACCTGCGCGCGCTGATCGACGCCAGCAAGACCGATCCCGCCTACCCCGCCCGCATCGCGCTGGTGCTCAGCAACAAGGCCGATGCCGAAGGCCTGGCTGTGGCGCGCGAGCACGGCATCGAAACCGTGATCATCGAAAGCAAGGGCAAGACGCGCGACGCGTTTGATGCCGAGATGAATGCCGTGCTGCACGCGCGCGGCATCGACCTGATCTGCCTCGCCGGCTTCATGCGGATTCTGACGGATGCCTTCGTGCAGGGCTGGACCGGCCGCATGATCAATGTGCATCCCTCACTGCTGCCGGCCTTCAAGGGCGTGCGCGTGCATGAACAGGCGATTGCCGCCGGGGTGAAGATCAGCGGCTGCACGGTGCATTTCGTGATCCCGGCGCTGGATGACGGCCCGATCATCATGCAGGCCGCCGTGCCGGTGCCGCCGGATGCGACGCCGGAGAGCCTGGCCGAGGCCGTACTGGAGCAGGAGCATGTGATCTATCCGCAGGCGTTGCGCCTGCTGGCGGAAGGCCGGCTGAGCATCGACGGCCAGCGCGTGCGCATCCGCGCCTGATCCTGATCTCACTCCATCGGTGCGAAGCGCGACAATTGCCTGTCGCTGCCCGCCACCGGCAGCACCATCAAAACCAGCCCGACGGCCTGTGAGGACTGCGTCGCCAGCAGCGATCCATCCGTCGCCCGCTGCAGCAACACGCTGCCCTGTTGATGGCCGACCATCATCAGGTTGCCTTTTCCTTCGGTCGCGCCGGCATACGACTGCACCGCGGCGCCCGTGCTGCCGCAGTTCAGGGTGCCATCCTGCGTCGAGAAGCTGCGTTCATACGTCACCCTGCCGGCTTCATGGCCCGTCACCTTCAGCACGCCTGCGGCATAGCCGAGCGTGACCTGATCCGGAATGGTGCGTTCATCCCCCCTGGGCAGCAGGTTGATAAAAATGGTTTTGCGCCGGAATTTCGTATCGGCGTTGTCGCCTATTCCCTGATAACGGCCCGTGAGGCCCTCACAGCCGCCGCGCGCGGGATCGGCCCTGGCCCAGTGCTCCGGATGGCTCTGCGAGGAGATGCTGCAGCCCGACAGCGAGAGGCCGAGGACACCAAGGATAGCAAGTCCGCGATACATCATCCTGCCCTCCCGTGCAGGCCGCGCCAGCGCCGCCAGCAGATGCCTGACAGTGTAGTTGTTAGCCAGGCCATTGAACAGCTAGCTATCCGACTCAGGCCTCATACCACGTCCTCGATATTCAGGGGTGCCAAGGCCTCCCCGTCGATCATAAGTCAACATACGCTTCGGATCTTCGCGTGCCCACTGGATGGCATCTTTGCTGATCCATTGCTGCCTGTTTTTTTCATAGCGATGCACAACTTCGTAATTTGGATAGCTCATAACCAGCAGCGGCTCTCTGGCCATTTGTCGCCGGATGATACTGAAAAACTGGCTTGCGATAGCGCGATGATTCTTGTTGCCAGGCTCGCCGGCGAAGACGATTTGATCGCGCTGCAGGCGTTCTGGAAAAGGCTCTCCATTAGGTTCCGGCATTCTTTTCGTCGGAAAAGGGCCTGACCAGCGCTGCACGTAAGCCCGCGGCAGACTCGTCGGATTAGCTAGCCAGACTGTTTCGAGCGGACCGTCAAAAGGTGCATAAATGCTGCGCTCTCCATAGCGCAGCCCCAATTCGTAGTTGGGGTCAAACGAAATATCAAACCAGAACGCCTTAGGGACTACAGCTCGAAGGTCCCGCTCGAGCCGAATGTCCGGTCTTTCCTCTTTTTTGCGCTCTTCATCGGTCATATACCGCAGATAGCCTATTCCTGGAAAATGTGTCGACAGGTCATCGCCGATGCGGTGCCAATCCGCCACCGTCATACAAACGTGTTTCGTGCGGAATGACGGCCGTATCGTCGACAATTCTGGCACAACGTCAACTTCAATCTGCGTCAACACCATGCTTCACCTCGCTGGTAGAAGATTGTCCTGTCGTAATTTCGCTTCGAGTTTGTCCCACATTTTCTCGCAACGAAGCGCCGCATAAACGGCATACTCCTCGGCCGTTTCGCCGGGCCGCATCTTGCGCGCCCATTCCGCCACACCGGTCTGCATATTCTGCAGCAGCCGCGTGTCGGCTCTTTTTCACGCTTGTAGCGCCCTTCCGGATCGTGCTCGTCGGCGCGCTTGCTGAAATCGACCGCCTGCATCCGTGCCCAATAGGGACTTTCTTTATCTGCATCATCGAGAGAAGGGCCAAAGGAAGAATCGACATGAACACCTCCCTTCAGTTTCTCGCTGCCACGCTCACCTTTCGAAATGTCCTGTCGCGGCACCCACTCCTCAGTTAACCGCTTGCCATCGCGAGAAGACCCTGCGGTATGAAAGAGCTTTCCAGCCAGGTCAGGGCGGTCCGCCAGTTGTTCCAGGCAAGCCTTCGTCACAAGCTTTGTTGCCTCTACGGTGCGTGGGTTGCCGCGTGGTCCGAACTGATGCACCTCGACGATGATGCCGGCCAGGCCTTCCGCCAGTGGCTGTTGTTCCGGCGGCAAGTCGCCGATCCATTTCGATAGATCTGGCGGGATCAGTTTCTTGCCATTGGCGTCAACATCAGTGGCCGGACGCCCTTGTAATGCATCATCGACTGGCGGCGGCTGCAGGGGTGGCATTTTCGTCTGCGTCTGGTCAGGCGGAGCTGCAGGCGGAGCAACGGACGTATCGGGCGGCATCGTCATCCCATTCCGCTGCCCTTTCATATATTGCTGGCGCATATATTCGCCGGCACCGATTGCCGCCGGCGCAAGAAGAAACGGTGCCAGCAATGTCACTGGCAGCACAGCCTCCTGCTGTTCAGGTGTACGCTCGGCAGGCTCTAGAGCTCCGGTTTCGACAGCCTTCAGCAATCGCGCTTCGAGTTCCGGCAACCCACGCGCTTCCATTGTGCGCGCTGAGACAGATGACGGGGCGCCATCTTGTTTTTCCATCGTCCTGAAATCAGGGATCGCATTCGGATCGCGGGCATAGGCCTCATAGAAGCGATCAACCTGCTGCGGCGTCGGGACAACCTGCTCCTGCATGCGGCCATCCAGCAGATCTTTCAAAGTCGAAAGCGTTTCGCCCTCGCCGTTCTCTCCCACGCCGCCATCCGGAGCCGGCAACAGGATGCCATCCGGCGTGAGGCCATTGGCTTTCTGCACCCTGCCGATAGCACGGTGCAGGCCCTCGCCGGCCCAACCGGTCGGGACGCCAGGTGCGGGCAGATCGAACTCGCCGGCATGGGCCAGCAGCATCTGCGCCTTGATCACATCGTTGCGGTCATTGTCGCCATTGCGGCCGACCGACCCAGAAAAGGCGAAGGGGTTATTCTCGTTTGAGGGCAAAAGGCTCATGGGATTCTCGTAAAGGCAGAAAATATGGATTGGCTTTAATATCTCCAGTATGTACCCTATTTGTTCTTTATGTCAAGTCGCGATTTTCTTGCTTTCTTTTCAATGGATAAGTCGTGAATGCTGGGATCAGATCCGGACCTGACGATCCAGGCGGATACAAAGAAAAAGGCCCGGCATTGCTGCCGGGCCCGTTCCAAGATCCGCCGGAGCGGAAAGACTTAGCCGACGATTTCGGTGCCGGCGAAGAAGTAGGCGATCTCGACGGCAGCCGTTTCCGGCGCGTCCGAGCCGTGCACCGAGTTGGCTTCGATGCTCTCGGCGAATTCCTTGCGGATGGTGCCGGCCGCGGCATTCGCCGGGTTGGTGGCGCCCATCACGTCGCGGTACTTGGCAATGGCGCCCTCGCCTTCCAGCACCTGCACGACCACGGGGCCGGAGATCATGAAGGAGACGAGGTCGTTGAAGAACGGACGGGCCTTGTGCACGCCGTAGAAGCTCTCGGCCACGGCCTGGCTCATCTGCATGCGCTTCTGGGCCACGATGCGCAGGCCGGCGGCCTCGATCTTGGCATTGATCGCGCCGGTCAGGTTACGGCGGGTCGCGTCCGGCTTGATGATCGAGAAAGTGCGTTCAATCGCCATGATGAGCAGTCCTTTGGGTCTTGGCTAAAAATCGGTGGCGGGTATATAGAGGCTCCGCTCGGAGGCCGCAACCGTCCTGCCCCCGCGCCCCTGACACCGGCCCTCCCCGGCCCAGATTTAAGTTGTTGTAAATGCTGACCTTTCGCGACCTGACCTACCGGATTGCCGGCCGTGTGCTGCTGGACCATGTCTCGGCCACCGTCCCGGCCGGGCATAAGGTCGGCCTGGTGGGGCGCAACGGCACCGGCAAATCGACGCTGTTCAAGATCATCACCGGCGACCTGCAGACCGAGACCGGCAGCGTCGAGCTGCCCAACGACTGCAAGATCGCCAAGCTGCCGCAGGAGCCGCCGGGCGGCACGCAGTCGCCCATCGCCTATGTGCTGGCCGCCGATACCGAGCGCGAGGCGCTGCTGATCGAGGCCGACGAGCTGGAGAATTCCACCAGCATGGAGGATGCCGAGCGCATCGCCGCAGTGCATATGCGGCTCGCCGAGATCGATGCCCATGCCGCGCCGGCGCGCGCCGCCGTGATCCTGGCCGGCCTGGGCTTTGACGAGGCGATGCAGAACCGTCCGCTGGAAAGCTTCTCGGGCGGCTGGCGCATGCGCGTCGCCCTGGCCGGCTGTCTGTTCGCCGAGCCGGATCTGCTGCTGCTGGACGAGCCGACCAACCATCTCGATCTCGAAGCCTCGCTCTGGCTCGAAAGCTATCTCAAGACCTATCCGCGCACGTTCTTGCTGATCAGCCATGATCGCCATTTCCTCAACTCGGCGATCGAGCACATCCTGCATATCGACAACACCAAGCTGGTTCTCTATCGCGGCAACTACGACACGTTTGAAAACGAGCGCCGCCTGCGCATGGAGCAGCAGAGTGCCTTCGCGGCCAAGCAGGCCGAGCAGCGCAAGCACATGGAAGAGTTCGTCGCCCGCTTCCGCGCCAAGGCCTCGAAAGCGCGCCAGGCGCAAAGCCGCATGAAGATGCTGGCCAAGATGCAGCCGATCACGGCCGCCATCGAAGACCCCACCGTAATCTTCCGCCTGCCCGATCCAGAAGAACTGCCGCCGCCGCTGATCGTGCTGGACCACCTCACAGCGGGTTACACCGCCGACAAGCCGGTGCTGCGCAACCTCGATCTGCGCATCGACATGGAAGACCGCATCGCCATGCTAGGCGCCAATGGCAACGGCAAGTCGACGCTGGCCAAGATCCTGTCGGGTGCACTGAAGCCGCAGGGCGGCAAGCTGCAGAAAAGCGGCAAGCTGCGCATCGGCTATTTCGCCCAGGATCAGGACGACGTGCTGGACGAAACCCGCACGCCGGTCGATCACATGCTCGACCTGATGCCGAATGCGACCGTCGAGCAGATGCGCACCAAGCTGGGCAGCTTCGGCCTGGTCCGCGACAAGGCGCAGACCGTGGCCGGCAAGCTTTCGGGCGGCGAGCGCGCGCGGTTGCTGTTTGCCATGGTCACCCACCATGCGCCGCATCTGCTGATCCTCGACGAACCGACCAACCACCTCGACATGGATACGCGCGATGCGCTGGTGCAGGCAGTGAACGAGTTCAAGGGCGCCGTCATCCTGGTCAGCCATGATCGCCACATGGCCGAGGCCTGCGCCGACCGCTTCTGGCTGGTGGGCGACGGCACCGTGAAGGATTTCGACGGCGATCTCGACGATTACGCCAAGCTGCTGTCGGATCGTCGCCGCGCGGCGACCAGCACGGTGAAGCTGAAGGGCGGCAGCGGAAAGACAGCCGATGCCTCCGCCGACCGCAAGGCAGACCGCAAGGCCGCGGCTGCCGCGCGTCAGGCGCTGGCGCCGCTGCGCATCGCCGTCACCAATGCCGAAAAGGCGATGGCCAAGCTGAATGCCGAAAAGATGCGGCTGGATGCGACGCTCGCCGACCCCGAGACCTACACCAAGCTGTCCGCGCCCAAGCAAGCCGAGCTGCAGAAGCAGCATGGCGAACTGGTGAAGAAGCTTGAGGATGCCGAAGAAGCCTGGCTCGACGCGCAGGCCAAGCTGGAAACGGCGCAGGCCGAAGCGGCCTAAAGCCGCGCCATCAGAGCGTTCACGTCCATGCGGCTTTGCAGTCGCAGCCGCGTGCCGGAAAAAGCCTCGTAGATTTTCCGGTGTCCGGTGAAGGAGCTGGAAGTCTGGCGCTCCCAGTACTGCTCCGCCCAGTGCAGCAGGTCAGGATCGGCCGGCTGACCACCCTTGCGGGCCAGCAGACCGGCGCGGCATTCCGACCAGGGCAGATCGAGCCAGAGCAAGGCGGTGGCGCGCGGCAGCGCCGGCTCCGACAGCCAGCCATAGACGCCCTCGATCACCCAGCGATTGGCGGTCGCTGCATCGCGCACCATCTGTCGCGCCGCATCCTCGTCGCGTTTGCGTGCGAAGCCGCTGTCTTCCCAATGGATGGCATCCAGCCCGATCAGGGGCATCTGCAGGCGATCGGCAATCTGTGCAGCCAGGGTGGATTTTCCGCTGCCGCCGTTGCCGATGATGATCGTGCGATGGGCCAGCGTGTCGCGCATGGCAGGGCGCAGGCTTTAGCCTTCCGCCTTCTTGATCCAGCCGCCGGTATCCTCGGACTGCTGCCAGTAGGTCAGCGTATGGCCGGCGTCTTTCGCCTTCTTCCATCGCGCGCGAGCGGCATCGAGGGCGGCATCGTCGTTGCCGTCGAACAGGTCGCAGACGCGCGTATACGAAGAGACGTCATCGGCATCGGCGCCGTCGACCAGGAACAGCACCTGCGCGTCGTTGGGCCGCTCGTCCTCGATGGTCAGATAGATCGGCTGCTTGTCGCTGAACCCATCGGCCTTCAGGCCATGCGGCAGGAAGCTGTTGCGGCCATAGCTCCACAGCTCGCCGTTGATCTGCTGCAGGCGCTCGTCCGAGCCGCCCTTCACCACCGCCCGCCAGCCCTTCTGCAGGGTCTTTTCCAGCAGTTCGGGCAGCACCTGCTCCAGGCGCCGGCGGGTCAGGTGATAGAACAGCAGCTCGGCCACTGATCAGCGGTCTTCGTAGTGATCGGCCACGAGACGATTGAGCAGGCGGACGCCGAAGCCGGTGGCGCCCTTGGGCACCGTGGCCTTGTCCTTCTTGCTCCAGGCCGTGCCGGCGATGTCCAGATGCGCCCAGGGCGTCTTGTCGACCACGAAGCGCTGCAGGAACTGCGCGGCCGTGATCGAGCCGGCGCCAAAGCCCGGCCCCGCAATATTCTGCATGTCGGCGATCGGCGAGTTCAGCCCGGCGTCATAAGCCTCCGACAGCGGCAGGCGCCAGAGCTGCTCGTCCTCGGCTTTGCCGGCAGCGGTGAGCTGCTCGGAGAGTCTGTCGTTGTTCGAGAACAGGCCGGCATGCTCGTGGCCCAGCGCGATGATGATCGCGCCGGTCAGCGTGGCGAGATCGACCATGGCCTGCGGCTTGAAGCGCTGCTGCGTGTACCACATGGCGTCACAAAGGATCAGGCGGCCTTCGGCATCGGTGTTCAGCACCTCGATGGTTTGGCCCGACATCGAGGTGACGACATCGCCCGGGCGCTGCGCGGTGCCCGACGGCATGTTTTCCACCAGCGCCACCACGCCGACGACATTCGCCTTGGCCTTGCGGCCAGCGATGGCGGTCATCGTGCCGATCACGGCACCCGCGCCGCCCATGTCCCACTTCATCTCTTCCATGCCGGCAGCCGGCTTGATCGAGATGCCTCCGGTATCGAAGCAGACGCCCTTGCCGATCAGGGCCAGCGGCTTGCCGCCCTTCTTGCCACCGTTCCACTGCATCACGACGAGCTGGGAGTCGCGGTCCGAGCCCTGGCCGACGCCGAGCAGCGCGCCCATGCCGAGCCGCTTCATCTCACGTTCGCCCAGCACCTCGACCTTGACGCCCAGCTTGGTCAGCTTGCGGCATTCGGCGGCCAGGCTTTCGGGGAAGATCACATTGGCCGGCTCGGTCACCAGGTTGCGGGTGACCTCGACGCCGGCGGCCAGCTTGTCCAGTGGCGCATGCAGCTTCTTGGCCGCGGGCACAGCCTCGGAGAGCACGGTCACGGCCTTCAGACTGGGCTTGTCCTTGTCCTTCAGCTTGGTGCGATACTTGTCGAAGCGGTAGCTGCCCAGACGGGCGCCCAGGGCGGCCCGGGCGGCAGCCTCGGCCGCCGGCAGCACGGTGCCCTTCAGGACTTCGGCGGCGATTGCCAGATCGGCCTCGCCCGAGACGGCCAGCCGGCGGACGGCATCGCCCGCCAGGGTCTCATAGGCCACGGCCTTGGTCTCGGCCGGCTTGCCCAGGCCCGCCAGTAAAATACGGCTCAGCCCCGCACCCGGCGCCATGACCTCCAGCCACTGCCCCCGGCTGCCGTTAAACCGCGGCGCAGCCGCCATCGCCTTGCCCAGAATCCCGCCCAGGGCCTTGTCGGTCCGCTGGCCGAAGGCGCCGAGCTGGCGCCCCTCACCGACCACCAGGACAAGGCTGCCGCGTTTCGGGGTTTTGGCGTCGACGATTTCAATTTTCATGATGCTCCAACCGGGTCAAAAAGGCTGTCGGGACCGGGCAAGGACTATAGCGGGCGGAAACGCGCCCGATCAATCCGCGCGACCCGCCGAATCGTCGATTCTTCCTTGTGGGTCAAGTCCTTCTTTTCAAAGCCAAGCGGTGGCAGCAAAGGGCGGAATCGCTATACTGCGCGCCATGCGCGGGGTCTCTGTTTACATCGTGCGCCAGATCGCCTGGCCACTGGGATTTGCCACCCTCACCCTGACCGGGGTGATCTGGCTGACCCAGTCTTTGCGGTTCATTGACCGCATCGTGAACAACAACCTCGCCTTCTCGGATTTCCTGTACCTGACCATGCTGGTGCTGCCCAACATCATGGCCATCATCCTGCCGGTCGCCGCCTTCTGCGCCGCGCTCTATGCCTTTCACCGGATGGCCAGCGATTCGGAAGTGATCGTGCTGTCGGCCGCCGGCTACAGCCGTCTGGCGCTGTGCCGCCCCGCCCTGATGATCTCCTTCATCGTCATGGCCGTGATGTACATCATCATGCTCTACCTGATGCCGCTGGGGTCACGGACGCTGAAGGCCACCCAGTACGAATTCCGCAATGACCTTGCCGGCATGGCGATCCTGGAAGGCGTGTTCAACACGCCGACCTCGAACCTGACGGTCTATGTGCGCGAGCGCGACAGCAACGGCGACATGCTGGGCGTGCTGGTGCATGACAATCGCAACGCCACCTCGCCCACCACCATGATGGCGGAAAAGGCCACCCTGGTGCGCACGCCGCAGGGTCCGCGGCTTTACATGGTGAACGGCAACCGCCAGCAGGTCGATGCGGATCACCGCACCCTGTCGCTGCTGTATTTCGACAACTACAGCCTGGACCTGGACGCCTACGCCCAGAAGGAAGGCCAGAGCTGGCGCGAGCCGTCCGAGCGCTTCCTGAGCGACCTGTTCTGGCCGGACATGAACAATGCCGATGACCGCCAGCAATACGCCAAGCTGATCGCCGAGGGGCATCGCCGCCTGATTACGCCCTTCTATGCGCCGGCCCTGATCCTGATCGCCGTCGCCGGCGTCATCGGCGGCCAGTTCAACCGCCGCGGCCATGGCCAGCGCCTAGCCATCGCCGCCGCAGCCGCCATCTCACTGCAGGTGATGAGTCTGGGCGTCACCCAGCTTGCCGCCAAAAGCATCGCGCTGATCCCGCTGATGTATCTGCTGCCGGCTGTTGCCATCATCGGCACCGTGCTGTTGCTGCGTGAACCAGGTGCTCATTTCAGCGCACCCCGGAAAGTGCAGGCGGCCTGATGCGGCAGTCAACCACCCTTTCCATCTATTTCGGCCGCCAGTTCCTGATCGGCATCCTGACAGTCCTGGTTGTGCTGGCAGTGCTGGCCTTCAGTTTCGACATGGTGGAAATGCTGCGTCGCGCCAGCGGTCGCGCCGAAGCCAGTCTCGACCTCGTCTTCGAGATGTCACTGCTGAAACTGCCCAGCCTGATGACCAAGCTGTTTCCCTTTGCCGTGCTGTTTGGCGGCATGCTGGCGCTGAGCCGGCTGACCCGTTCACAGGAACTAACGGTCAGCCGCGCCGCGGGCGTATCGGTCTGGCAATTCCTACTGCCGGGCATCACGCTGGCGCTGCTGCTCGGCATCTTCCTGGTCAGCGTCTACAATCCTTTGAGCGCCGCCATGCTGTCGCGCTACGAAAACATTGACGCCAAGGTGATGCGCGGCCGCACCAGCGTGCTGGCGGTATCCTCCAGCGGCCTGTGGATGCGCGAGGCAGATTCCAAGGGCCAGGTGGTGGTGCATGCGCTCCGTGTCGCCAACCAGGGCGGCGAGCTGCGCGACGCAATCCTGTTTTACTACGACGGCCGCGACCAGTTCACGAAGCGCATCGATGCCGGAGTCGCCATCCTGGAACCGGGACAATGGAACCTGAGCAAGGTGATCGTCAGCTATCCCGATCGGCCGGCCGAACGCCATGAGAGCCTGACGGTCCCGACCACACTGACCTTCGACCGCATCCAGGAAAGCTTTGCCTCTCCCAGTACGATTTCGTTCTGGGAGCTGCCGTCCTTCATCAGCACGCTGGAAGCGGCCGGGTTCTCCGCCGTGCGGCACCGGCTGCATTTCTACAGCCTGCTCGCCTCGCCCATCCTGCTCTGCGCCATGCTGCTGATCGCCGCCAGCTTCAGCCTGCGCCTGACCCGGCGTGGCGGCATCGGCTTCATGCTGGCCGGCGGCGTTGCTTCGGGCTTCCTGCTGTATTTCAGCGTCGAGGTCATCCAGCCTTTCGGACTTAACGGCACCCTTCCGGTGCAGCTCGCGGCCTGCGCACCGACCGTGGTTTTCGCCATGCTGGGCATCTCGCTGCTCTTTCACCTGGAGGATGGATGATCGCCAAGTCCAGCGGTCTGTTCTGCAGGTTCGGCATCGGCCTGTTGCTGGCATTCACCGCATTGACCCCGGTCCATATCGTCACGGCCCGCAAGGCTGAGGCACAGACTGGCACCAACGCTCCGGTGCTGGTCACGGCCGACAATCTGAAATACGACCAGTCTCTCGGCCTGATCACGGCGGAGGGAAAGGTCGAGATCGCCCAGGGCGGCCGCACCCTGATCGCCGATACCGTCAGCTACAGCGAACGTGACGACAAGGCGATCGCCAGCGGCAATGTCGCGCTGATGGAAGAGAACGGCACGGTTCTGTTCGCCGACTACATGGAACTGACCTCCGGCATGCGGAACGGATTCATCCGCGATGTCTCCCTACTGCTGTCCGACATGTCGCGTGGCGCCGCCGTATCGGCCGAACGGCGCGATGGCAATCGCACTGTCATGCGCAAGGGCGTCTATACCACCTGCGCGCTCTGCGAGACCGATCCGAGCCGCCCGCCGCTGTGGCAGCTGAAGGCGCAGCAGGTCGTTCATGACGAAGCCAAGCAGGAAATCAGTTATCGCGATGCCGTCTTCGAGATGTTCGGCATTCCGATTCTCTATACACCGTACCTCAGTCACCCCGATCCGACGGTAAACCGGCGCAGCGGCATTCTGCCGCCGCGATACCTGAATTCGTCCTACTTCGGGAACCTGATCCAGACGCCCTACTATCAGGTCATCGACGAGAACACAGACATCACGGTCGCGCCTCAATACTCGACCAAACAGGGCGCGCACCTGACCACCGAGTATCGCCAGCGCTTCGCGCGCGGCGATATCGAGGCCGATGCCAGCATCACCGAGGAAGACCAGAGCGGCGATGTACGCGGCCATTTCCGCAGCAACATGGCCTTTCGCGCCAGCGACGACATCACAGTCGGCGCCAATATCCTGCGTTCCACGGATGACACCTACCTGAGCCGCTATCGCGTCTCTGACCGGCCGTCCAACAACACACTCACCAGCCGCGTCTATGCCGAGGCGATCAACAACCGGCACTTCGCGTCCGCAAACGCTTTCTCCTTCCAGAACCTGCGCCCCAACATCCGCAACAGCAACGTACCGATCGCTGTGCCGGTCATGGATTACTCGGCCGTCATGGAGCCGAATGACCGCGGCGGGCGCTTTGCCGTCGACGCCAACATGATGTCGTTGATGCGCAGGGAAGGCACGGACACGCGACGGCTGTCCAGCACGGTGTCATGGGCGCAGCCCTATTACGCCTCAACCGGCGAAGTCTATACCGCCACGGCCATGCTGCGCGGCGACGGCTACTGGACCAACAACCTGAACCAGGCGCCTGTCTCCAATTCACCGGGGGAAGATTCGGACTTTGTCGGCCGTGCCATGCCGTTGGTGGCGCTGGACTGGCGCTATCCCTTCGTCCGCGACGATGGCCCGATGCGGCAGCTCATCGAACCGATCGTGATGGCCGTCATCACACCTTACGGCGGCAATCCCAAGGGCATTCCGAACGAAGATTCGTTGAGCTTTGAGTTCGACGAAACCAATCTGTTCTCGCTGACGCGCTTCGCCGGCCTCGACCGCTGGGATGGCGGCCCGAAACTGAACTATGGCTTGCGCACGGCAGCCTACAGTGATCGCAGTGGCTATATCGAGCTGCTGGTCGGCCAGTCACTGCGCGCCAAGACGGATGATACGTTCACGGAATCCTCCGGCCTGCGCGATCAGTTCTCGGATTATGTCGGCCGCCTGACTGTTTCGCCGGGCCGCTATATCAATATCGTCGACCGCGTCCGCCTCGCCCAGAACAGCGACCTTTCGGTACGGCGCCATGAGCTGGGCACCACCCTGGGCAGCAGCACGAATTTCGTCTCGCTGACCTATGCAGACGTAACGAATACCGACTTTTTGCAGAACACCGCCAACCAGGAAGCCATCAGCGGCGCCATTCGCCTGCAGATGACCAAATTCTGGTCCATGGAAGCCCGGCATACCCGCGATCTTCGGGATGACGGCTCTTTGCTGAACTTCGGCGGTTTGCGCTATACTGACGAATGCTTCGACATCATTCTGTTCGCCGAACGGACATTTACACTCAATCGTGACATCCAGCCGTCGACGACCATTGGTCTGCGCTTCAGGATTGCGACTTTCAGCTGAGCTGCCCATGCATCGCCGCCTTATCGCTCTCGCCCTGTTCCTGACCGCCATCCTGGCGGCGCCCCTGCATGCGCAGGACCAGCAACGCATTGTTGCGCTGGTGAATGACGACGTCATCTCCCTGCTCGACATCAACGACCGGTCCCGCATCATCATGGCGACCACCCGCCTGCCGGATAACCCGGAAATTCGTCGTGCGGTCCGCGACCAGGCCCTGCGCTCCCTGATCGATGAGCGCCTGCAGCAGCAGGAAGCCAAACGGCGCGGCATCAATACCCCGCAGCAGGATATCGACGCCGCGATTGCCGGACTTGAGCGGCAGATGAATATTCCGGCCGGCCGCTTTGAGGAATTTGCCCAGCGTTCCGGCATCGAACCGGCATCCGTCGTCAGCCAGATCCGCAGCGAGCTGACCTGGAACCGGATGGTGCGCGCCCGCGTCGGCGCCCAGGTCAACATTACCGAGCAGGATATCGACGAGGCCATCGCCAAGCTGAAAAGCAATGCCGGCCAGACCGAAGACCTGATCTCGGAAATTCTCATTCCGGTCGACGCACCCGATCAGGAAGAAAGCCAGCGCCAGCTTGCGCTTCGCATTCTCGAACAGATCCGCGGCGGTTCGAATTTCCCCGCCCTGGCTCGCCAGTTCAGCCGCGGCACGACGGCCGCCAGTGGCGGCGATGTCGGCTGGGTACAGCGGGGAACGCTGCCCGAGGATGTCGACACCGTCATTGCCAAGATGAACAAGGGCGACCTGTCCGAGCCGATCCGCACCGTGGGCGGCTGGGAAATTGTGGCTCTGCGCGACCGCCGCCGCATCAGTCTGCCCGGTGCGGAAGCCGCGCGCGTGACCCTGAAGCAGCTGCTGCTGCCCCTGCCGCAGAACGCCACCGATGCCGACGCCGAGACCGTCATTGCCCGGGCCCGTGAAGCCCGCGGCAGCATCCGCAGCTGCGACGATGTCGAGCCGGTGGCCGAGCGCTTCCAGGCGCCCGGTTCGGGCAGCCTGGGCACATTGCGGCTCGGCGATCTGCCGGAAAGCTTCCGTCAGGCCGTGGCGTCGCTGAATGTAAACGAAACGTCCCAGCCCGTGCGCGCCTCTCGCGCCGTGCATCTGTTCACGCTCTGCGCCAAGGAAGACGGCGGCGGCATCAACCGGGCCGACGTGCGCCAGAGCCTGCTGGTCCGGCGTGCCGAACTGATGGCGCAGCGCTACATCCGTGAACTGCGGCGCGATGCGACCATTGAATTCCGCTGACCCCCGCCTGCCGCTTGCCGTCACCATGGGCGAGCCCGCCGGTATCGGCGGCGAGATTGCCCTGCAGGCCTGGCTGAGGCGCGGCGAAGACGCCCTCGCGCCTTTCTTCATGCTCGATGATCCGGACCGGCTGCAGGCGCTGGCCGCCCGGCATGGCTGGGGCGTACCCATCGAGACAATTGCGGATCCGGAAGAGACGGCGGCCGTCTTCGACCGTGCGCTGCCGGTGCTGCCAGTGCCCCTGCCCGCCATGCCGCAACCGGGCATTCCCGATCGCCGCAACGCACCCGCCGTGCTGCATGCCATCGAACTGGCCACCACGCTGTGCCGCAACGGTACTGCCGGCGCCATCGTCACCAACCCGATCCACAAGGCCGCGCTTTACGACGCGGGCTTCACCCATCCCGGCCATACCGAATTCCTGGCCGCGCTTTGTGATGCGCCGATGCCGGTGATGATGCTGGCTTCCGACCGCCTGCGCGTCGTGCCGGTGACCATCCATGTGTCGCTGCAGCGCGCCATCGAACTGCTGACCGTCGACCTGATCGTTGAGACCGGCCGCATCCTGGCCGCCGACCTGCGCGGGAAATTCGGCATCGAGAAACCGCGCATCGCCGTCGCCGGGCTTAATCCGCATGCCGGCGAGAGTGGCAGCATGGGTGGCGAAGATGCCGCCATCGTGGCGCCGGCCGTGGCAAGGCTGCAGGCCGAGGGCATCGATGCACGCGGCCCGCTGCCGCCCGACACCATGTTCCATGCCGAGGCCCGCGCCGGCTATGACGCTGCGCTCTGCATGTATCACGACCAGGCCCTGATCCCGATCAAGACGCTGGATTTCGACAAGGGCGTCAATGTCACGCTCGGCCTGCCGGTGATCCGCACCTCGCCCGATCACGGCACGGCTTTCGATATCGCCGGCAAGGGCATCGCCAGCCCCACCAGCCTGATCGCCGCCATCCGCATGGCGGCCACCATGGTCGACCGCAGGACCGCCCAGGGCAATGTCAGCAGCCATTGAAGGTCTGCCGCCCCTGCGCGACGTGATCGCGCAGCATGAGCTGGCCGCGCGCAAGTCGCTTGGGCAGAACTTCCTGCTCGACCTCAATCTCACCCGCAAGATCGCCCGCGCCGCCATGCCATGGACAGCGGCACAGGTCATCGAGATCGGCCCCGGCCCCGGCGGCCTGACCCGCGCCCTGCTGCTGGAAGGCGCACCGCAGGTGACGGCGATCGAGCGCGACGACCGCTGCCTCGCGGCTCTGGCCGATCTGGCGCAGGCCGCAGACGGCCGGCTGACGCTGCATCCCGGCGATGCAATGGAAACGGACTTCACCACACTGGCGCCTGCGCCGTGGCAGGTGGTGGCCAACCTGCCCTACAACATCGCCACGCCGCTGATCCTGGGCTGGGTGGCACAGGCGCAGAACTTCACCCGCATCACCGTGCTGGTGCAGAAGGAAGTGGCGGAACGGATGGCCGCCAAACCCGGCGGCAAGACCTACGGGCGGCTGGCCGTGGCAACGCAGTGGCGTTGCGATGTGCGGATGCTGTTCGATATCGGCCCTAAGGCCTTCGTGCCGCCGCCCAAGGTGACATCGACGCTGGTGGAATTGCAGCCGCGCAGCAAACCGCTGGCCGAGGCCGAATGGCCCAAGCTGGAGCGCGTGACGGCTGCCGCCTTCAACCAGCGCCGCAAGATGCTGCGCGCCGCGCTGAAGCCGCTGTGGCCCGATGCAGATGCCAGACTGACGGCGGCCGGCATCGATCCCACGCGCCGGGCCGAGACTCTTTCGATTGAGGAATTCTGCGCGCTGGCGCGACTTCTGTAATCAGCGGCCTTCGCGCAGCTGCTTGACGAAATCGACCAGACCGATGCCGCGATGACGCTTCAGGCGTTCGGCGCGCAGGATGGCATGCACCTCCGCCAGGCAGCGCTCAACGTCGTCGTTGATCACGATGTAGTCGTATTCCGCCCAGTGGCTGATTTCGTCTGCCGCCTTCGACATGCGCTTGGCCACCACCTCGGCGGAGTCCTGCGCGCGGGTATGCAGGCGCTTTTCCAGATCGCGGGTCGAAGGTGGCAGGATGAAGACGCTGACCAGATCGTCGCGGGCGCGCTGGCGCAGCTGTTGGGTGCCCTGCCAGTCGATGTCGAACAGGATGTCCTGGCCGGCCGAGAGACGCTTTTCCACCTGCTCCTTCGGCGTGCCGTAGTAATAGTCAAACACCTTGGCATGCTCGAGCAGTTCCTGACGGTTCACCATCAGGCCGAATTCTTCCGAGCCGATGAAATGATAATGCGTGCCATCCACCTCGCCGGGCCGGCGCGCCCGCGTGGTCACCGAGATGGACAGATGCAGCTCGGGGTCCTCGGCCAGCAGGCGACGCGAAATCGTGGTCTTGCCAGCGCCCGAGGGGGAGGACAGCACCAGCATGAGGCCGCGGCGCGCCACCGTGATCACCGGTTTTGTGGAGGACTTACTCGACATTCTGGGCCTGCTCGCGAAGACGGTCGATCACCAGCTTGAGCTCCAGCCCCACCGCCGTCAGGCCGGCATCGAAGGCCTTGGAGCAGAGCGTGTTGGCTTCACGGTTGAATTCCTGGGCCAGGAAATCCAGCTTGCGGCCGACGCCACGGCCATCGCCGCCGCCAATCAGGCTGCGCGTGGTTTCGACATGGGCCTTCAGGCGATCCAGCTCCTCACGGATATCCAGACGCGTGATCTGCATGGCCAGTTCCTGCGCCAGGCGATCCTCGCTGACCGGCGGGCTCTGGGCCAGCAGATCATCGAGCTGCTGCCGCAGCCGGCGACGCAGCGCTTCGGGCCGCGCAGCTTCGATGCCGGCGGCCCGACCGACCAGCGACGTGATCTCATCCAGCATGGCGCCGAGGATGCCGCCCAGCTTGCCGCCTTCTGCCGTGCGGCTTTTCACCAGTTGGTCCAGCGCGGCGGCGAAGCTCTGCTTCATGCCGGCTTCGACAGCCTTGCGGGCGTCTTCGTCCTCGCTTTGTGTCGCCACCGGTTCGACCACGCCACGTACAGCCAGCAGGCCATCCAGCCGTGGCGCGCCGATGCCACGCGATTCCAGTTTGCTGCCCAGCGCCAGCAGCTGCTCCAGCAGCGCCTCATTCAGACGATAGACCGGAGGCGTCGCCTCCGCGCTCTCGGCAATTTGAAGATTGAGGGTGACGTTGCCGCGAATCAGCTTGGACTGGGCGAGCGTGCGGATTTCGGATTCGATGGCATCGAAACCCGGCGGCAAACGGAAGCGCAGTTCCAGGCCGCGGCCGTTGACCGACTTCAACTCCCAGATCCAGGCCTTGTTGCCGGCGCGTCCGTCGACGCGGGCAAAGCCAGTCATGCTGACAAGCGACACGATTCCCCCGAAAATGCTACGGTGCGCGCACTATAGTGAAAATCAGCCAGAGGGTCGAGGCTAAGTCATGGGTGAACAATCGCTTTCGGGCATTCTCATCACCGGCGGATCGAGTGGAATCGGCCAGGCGCTGGCTGAGCTCTATGCCCGGCCCGGCGTGCTGCTGGCCCTGACCGGCCGCGATGTCGCGCGGCTGGAAACCGTGGCCGAAGCCTGCCGCCAGCGTGGCGCCGTTGTCGAAGCCCGCACGGTTCCCGTCACCGACCGCGCAGCCATGCAGGCCTTCATCGCCGAGATTGCCGGCCGTGCGCGACTTGATCTGGTGATCGCCAATGCCGGCGTCGGCGGCGTGATGAAGTCCTGGGACGAGTTCGACAGCTACGCCCACAGTATCACCGATGTGAATATCGATGGCGTGATGAACACGGTGAATCCCGCCGTGCCGATCATGGTGAAGCAGAAACAGGGACAGATCGCCGTGGTCGCATCGATTGCCGGCTTCGTCAGTATGCCCGGCGCCTGGCCCTATTCCTCGACCAAGCATTTTGCCCGCGCCTATGCGGAAGAACTGCGCGGCATGCTGGCGCCCGAGGGCGTGAAGGTATCGGCCATCTGCCCGGGCTTCGTGACGACGCGCATGACGGCGCGCAACAAGTTCCCGATGCCCTTCCTGATGGACGAGAAGCGCGCGGCGCGCATCATCCACGATGGCCTGGCCCGCAACCAGGGCCGCATCGCCTTCCCTTGGCCGATGCTGGCGATGATCCGCCTGCTGGGGCTGCTGCCCTATCCGCTGCTCGACCGGCTGATGCGCGCCGCGCCGAAGAAAGCGTAATCAGCGCCGCTGCGTGGCGCGATAGGCGGCTACGTTACGCAAGTGCTGCTCATAGGTCGTGGCGAAGACATGCCCACCCTTGCCGTCGGCGACGAAATACAGGAAGTCGTGGCGTTCAGGTTGCAGCGTCGCCGCCAGGCTGGCGCGGCCCGGATGATTGATCGGCGTCGGCGGCAGACCGTCGATGGTGTAGGTGTTCCAGGCTGTCGCCTGCGCCAGATCGTTCAGAGTCAGTGGCCGTTCCAGCTCATGCTCGCCTTTGGTGATGCCATAGGCCACCGTCGGGTCGGCCTGCAGCTTCATGCCGCGCTTCAGCCGGTTGAGATAGACGCCGGCGACACGCGGCCGCTCGGCCGGCACCGGCGTCTCGGCCTCCACGATGGAGGCGAGAATGACAGCCTGCTCCGGATTGGCCAGCGGCAGGCCGGCAGTGCGCTTGGGCCATAGTTCGGCCAGCAGGTCTTCGCGTGCCTTGCGCATGCGAGCCAGGAGATCGCCGCGCGCATCGCCATAAACGTAGTGATAGGTCTCGGGCAGCAGGCTGCCTTCGGGCACCGGCGTCACCGGCCAGCTGCCGGTCAGCGCCTCGCCGCCCTCGACCAGCTTGCGGATCGTCACGGTCAGCTCGCCTTCGGGAATGGTGAGGCGACGGATCAGCACGCGGCCAGCCGCCAGCTTCTCCAGCACCGCGCGTGGCGTCTCATGCGGCGCAAACTGGTATTCGCCGGCCTTCAGCTTGCCGATCATGTCGTGTTCCCAGGCCGCGAGATCGAACAGCCGGGCATTGCTGATCACATGCGCCTCGGCCAGCCGCTGGGCGATGCCATGCAGGCCGGTGCCGCGTGGGATCAGGATAACGGTTTCCTGCTCCAGCGGACCGGCATGGTCGATCCAGCTTTCAAACCATTCATAGACGCTGGTCAAGCTGATGGCCGCCGCCAGGAGTATCACCGGCAGCTTGCTCAGCAGGCGCTTCATGTCAGGGCTTTACGAGTCGTATCGCTTGAGAATGAGCGACGCGTTGGTGCCGCCAAAGCCGAAGGAATTCGACAGGGCTGCACGAATCTCGCGCTTCTTCGCCTTGTGCGGAACCAGGTCCATGCCGACGGCGACGTCGCTCGGATCATTCAGGTTCAGCGTCGGCGGGCAGATGCCATGCTTGATCGCCAGCGTCGAGAAGATCGCCTCCACCGCACCGGCCGCACCCAGAAGGTGGCCGATCGAGGACTTGGTCGACGACATCGACAGGTTGGTAACGGCATTGCCGAACAGGCGCTTGATCGCGCCGAGTTCGATTTCATCGCCCAGCGGCGTCGAGGTGCCATGGGCGTTGACGTAATCGATATCCGATGGCTGCATGCCGGCGCGCTTCAGCGCCATCTGCATGCAGCGGAAGGCACCATCGCCGCTTTCATGCGGCGCGGTGATGTGATGCGCATCGCCTGAAAGACCGTAACCTACCACTTCGGCGTATATCTTGGCGCCGCGACGCTTGGCATGCTCCAACTCTTCGAGCACCACCACGCCGGCACCTTCACCCATGACGAAACCGTCACGCCCCTTGTCCCAGGGACGCGAGGCTGCCGTCGGATTGTCGTTGAAATCGGTGGACAGCGCACGGGCAGCGGCAAAGCCGGCAACACCGAGCGGTCCGATGGTGGCTTCGGCACCGCCGGCCACCATGACATCGGCATCGTCCCACATGATCAGACGGGCTGCGTCGCCGATCGCATGCGCGCCGGTCGAACAGGCCGTCACCACGGCGTGGTTCGGACCCTTGAAGCCGTATTCGATGGAGACGTGACCGGAAACCAGATTGATCAGGCGCCCCGGCACGAAGAACGGGCTGATGCGGCGATGACCCTTCTCTTTGAGGGTAATCGCCGCTTCTTCGATACCGTTGAGACCACCGATGCCGGAACCGATCAGCACGCCGGTACGGCAGCGCTGCTCCTCATCGGCGGGGACCCAACCGGAATCCTTGACCGCCTGCTTGGCCGCTCCCATGCCGTAGACGATGAAATCGTCCACGCGCTTGCGCTCCTTGGCTTCCATCCATTCATCAGGATCGAAGGCATCCGCCCGGTCCGGGAAGTCCGCCTTGAGCGGAACCTGCCCAGCCACGCGAGCCGGCATCTCGGACGCGTCGAAGCGGGTAATCGGGCCAAGGCCGGATTCCCCGTTGATCAACCGGGTCCAAGTCGCTTCGACGCCGCAAGCGAGCGGCGTAACCAGGCCGAGGCCGGTGACGACGACACGACGCATGGCGGAGCCTTTCTGACGATAAAGCGGAAAAAGAACGCGTGAGCGGCAGCGTCAGTTACGACGCCGAACGCTCCTTGATGAAATCGATCGCGTCCTTGACGGTCAGGATCTTTTCAGCGGCATCGTCCGGAATCTCGACGCCGAATTCTTCTTCGAACGCCATGACCAGCTCGACCGTATCCAGGCTGTCAGCGCCCAGGTCGTCGATGAAGCTCGCGTTCTCTACGACCTTCTCTTCTTCGACGCCGAGATGCTCGACAACGATCTTCTTAACGCGCTCACCAATGTCGCTCATTTCTTAAATCCCTGTGGTTATGTCTGCCTGCGCCAACCGTTAAGCGGCGACCGGCAAGTGGGGCTCCCTGTAGCATAGAAACCCCACGCTTCCAAGCCGTTCCAGACCATCCGGAACGGCTGATTCGACGCCAGATTTCCTTAGGAAATCATGGCCATACCGCCGTTCACATGCAAGGTCTGACCGGTGACATAAGCAGCTTCGTCCGAGGCCAGATAAAGCACGGCCGCAGCGATTTCCGGGGCCTGGCCGAGTCGGCCGGCCGGAATCTTCTGGGAAATCATTTCTTTCTGCTGATCGGTCAGCACATCAGTCATCGCGGTCTGGATAAAACCGGGTGCGACGCAGTTCACGGTGATATTGCGGGAGGCCACTTCCTGGGCCAACGCCTTGCTCATGCCGGTCAGGCCGGCCTTCGCAGCTGCGTAATTGGCCTGGCCGGGATTGCCGGTCGCACCGACCACCGAGGTGATGCTGACGATACGGCCCCAGCGGCGCTTCATCATGCCCTTGAAAGAGGCCCGCGCCAGACGGAAGGCGGCACTCAGGTTCACGTCCAGCACGGTCTGCCAGTCTTCGTCCTTCATGCGCATCGCCAGCTGGTCGCGGGTGATGCCGGCATTGTTGACCAGAATGTCGACCTGCCCCATCGCAGCCTCGGCCTTTGCGATCAGGCCGTTCACCGCCTCGGCGTCAGCAAGGTTGCACGGCAGCACATGGGCGCGGCTGCCCAGCTTGTCTGCCAGTTCCTGCAGCACCGCTTCGCGCGTACCCGACAGGCCGACGGTGGCGCCCTGCGCATGCAGGGCAGTGGCAACCGCATTGCCGATGCCACCGGTGGCACCAGTGACCAGGGCGAACTTGCCGGTCAGATCGAACATCGCACTTCTCCCTCGGAAATAATCAAAGACCCAGGATCAGAGGCCCAAAATAGTCAGAGCGCTCGGGCCCAGGCTTCCAGCTCGGCTGGCAGGCCGATGCTGACTGTTTCGATATCCTTGTCGATACGCTTCATCAAGCCGGCAAGCACCTTGCCCGAACCCAGCTCTGCGGCCTGCGCCACGCCCTGGCTTTTCAGCCACTGCATGCTTTCGCGCCAGCGCACCAGACCGGTGACCTGCTGCACCAGCAGTCGCTTGATATCGTCGGGATTGGACTCGCCCTTGGCGGTCACATTGGACACGACCGGCAGTTTGGGCGCATTAACCTTGGCTTTTGCCAGTGCCTCGGCCATGGCGTCGGCTGCCGGCTGCATCATGGCGCAATGGAAGGGCGCGCTGACCGGCAGCAGCATGGCGCGCTTGATGCCCTTGGTTTTCGACACTTCGATGGCGCGCTCGACAGCGCTTTTCTGGCCCGAGATCACCACCTGGCCGCCGCCATTATCATTGGCGCAGCCCACGATCTCGCCCTGGGCAGCCTCGGCCACCACTTCTTGCGCCTGCTCCAGTTCGGCGCCCAGCAACGCCGCCATGGCGCCGGTACCGACCGGCACCGCCTTCTGCATCGACTGGCCACGCAGCTTCAGCAGACAGGCCGTGTCAGCCACACTCAGCGCCCCCATGGCACAGAGTGCGGAATACTCACCCAGCGAATGACCGGCCGCGAAAGCGCCTTTGGCCGCCAGATCGATGCCGAAATCCTTCTGCGCCACACGCACCACTGCCAGGCTGACGGCCATCAGGGCGGGCTGGGCATTCTCGGTAAGCGTTAGATCGACTTCCGGTCCCTCGAACATCAGCATCGACAGCTTCTGTGAGAGCGCATCATCGACTTCCTGAAACAGCTCGCGCGCCGTGGCGAAAGCGTCGTTCAGGTCCTTGCCCATGCCGACAGCCTGACTGCCCTGGCCCGGGAACAAGAAGGCACGGCTCATGATCGGAAGCTCCTGATTGGTAACACTGGCAGACGGCGGAAAAATGTCGCGCCAGTCATAAGCCCCGCCCTCGCCCTGTCAAGCGTCGGAACCGGCACAGGCATCGGCAAATTAATCGTAACTACATGAAATGAATGATTATTTTTGACTGACCGTGCCTTCCGGCCGAGGGCCATTGTCTGCTTCATACCAAGGGGTTATGGCGGAATTTGGCTTAAAAACACTTGGCTGGCCGGGCCGGATTACAGTAAATTAGGCGTTAAGATGTGAGATCAGAAGATCAAGAGGTTCAGAATGAGCGGCGATATTCCTGGTGGCATCAAAGGTGCCATGTACCTTACAGGCCTTAAGGCCTCGCAGCAGACCGAACGGGCAGTGCTGAGCGTCGTGAGCGCCAGCCTCGAGAGCATCAAGCAGATCACCAAGGCGTCCGCGCCCGCTGGTGCTGGTAAAGGCGGCAACGTCGATATCTCGGTCTGATCTGAAAATACTGCAGACATGAAAAAACCGGCCATTGGCCGGTTTTTTTGTGTCCTGTGAGTAAGCTGCGCTTACTTGGCGTCAAAGGCGCCGGAGCGAATGGTGTCGGGCAGCTTTTCCAGACCGTGCGCCGTGACCGCCTTGCCAAACAGCGAGGTCAGTTCGGCCAGCGCCATGCTCATGGCAATCGCAGCCACCACTTCACGGCTGATCCCGCCGTTGACCAGAGCTTCCCAGGTCGCGACGAAAGATTCCCGGGTAACCTTGCTCTGCTCTTCTTCGTTCATCGCCATGGGTCATTCCCCTTTGTTTTGCGAATCTGCACTGGTTGCTCGCCAGTCTTTCGCATGGTTTCGGTTTATGGAACGTAAATGCCGCGCTGACGGTATCGCGAGATGCGAATTCTACCAGATAACCCGCCGCCAAGCCTATCCCTCTGGCAGGCCCTAGCGGGGACGGTTGCGGCGCAGGTCTGCCAGCATCTCCTGCAGGACCGGACCAGCCTGTGTGACCAGCGCGCCAGCCGAAGCCCCGCGAGCCGCCCGGCAGATGCGCACGGATGAATACCAGGGGGTGTCCTGCCGTCCCTCACCCCAGTACCAGAGCTGCCCCCAGTCCTGCCGCAACAGCACCAGCGTGGGGATGCCCAGTCCGGCGGCCAGATGGGCCGCTGCCGTACTGACCGTGACCACCAGGTCGAGGGCCGCGATCTGGGCTGCCTGCGCATCGATATCCGTCAGCGGATCAATCTCCGGATCCTGGATGATCGTGACTCCCTGATCCTGCTGCAGCTTCGCTGCGTCGGCTCGCGCCGCACCGTATTGCAGCGAGACATAGGCCGCATCCGACTCATGCAGCAGCGGCGCCATATCGGCCAACAGCAGCGACTTGTTCCGGCCTGCACGCGGGTTATGGCTGTTCCAGGCAATGCCGACCAGCAGTGTCTTGCCCGTGGCGCGGTAGCGCGCCCGCAACGCTGCAGTCCGCTGCGGATCGGCCTTCAGATAGGCAACCGGATGGCTGGCAAAGTCTTCCGCCGTCACGCGCACCAGCGCCGCGGCATCGGCCAGCGGATACTGGCAGGTGACGCCCAGTGCGGCGGGATCCAGCGAAGCGTCGTCTGCCACGACCTGGATCGCGGGATTGGACCGTGCGAACAACGGCACCAGACGCCGGTCGGTCGCCTGCACGATGTCGACGCCATGGCCGGCGATGTCGGCCAGCGTGCTGGAATACAGAATCTGGTCGCCCACACCCTGCTCGCCCCAGACCAGCACCCGGCCGGTCTTCAGCGGCGTCTTGCCATCCCAGCGCGGCAAGCCACGACTGCCGTCCGGGCTGCTCCAGTCTCGCCCCTTCGAGCGCCAGAAATAATGTCGCCAGCCTTCGACATAGCGGCCCTGGCGAAGTTGCAGCAGGGCAAGATTGGTATGGGTCGTGCCGTCTTCCGGATCACGCTCCAGAATCCGCTCGTATATTGCTTCTGCCGCCTCGGCCTGTCCCTGCAGATCGCGCAAGTTGGCCAGATTGCCCAGCGTGACGGTGGAGTCAGGATCAAGGGCGATCGCCCGGGCGATCGCCTCCTCGGCTTTGGCCAGATTGCCGATCTGTGCTTCATAGCTGGCCAGGCTGGCATGGCTCGCGGCATTGTCGGGATCGAGTTCGAGCATGCGCCGCAAGGCCGCGATCGCATCCTCGTACTGGAACAGCTTGACACTGGCCAACGCGAGCTCACCCCAGGATGCAATGGCATCAGGGTTATTCGCCACGACCTGCCGCAGCACCAAGACTGCCCGCTCATGCGCGCCGCTGCGCATCAGGGCCGTACCCAATGCCGAGAAAATGGAGGCATCCGCCGGCAGCAGCCGATGTGCATGGTCCAGCAGCGGCACTGCCGCCGCGTGATCCTGCCGTTCCAGCAGCAGGTGACTCAAAAGACGCAGGGCATCGATGTTGTTGGGTGAACGCGCCAGCGCCGTGCGATACAGCTGTTCCGCATGTGCCGCGTCCCCCTCGAGTGACGCCAGTTTTCCAGCCAGGACCAGGCGGCTTTCTTCAGGCGCTCCGGCGGCGGTCAGCAGGTCGATCAGCTTACGGGCATTGACGACATCCTTGTCGCCCAGGGTCTTCTGCGCGAGCAGCACGACATGCGGCAGGAAAACAGGATGCGATGCCAGCAGCCGGGTGATGGCATTCAGCGCGGCATCGACATGACCTGCATGCCAATCCGTCACGGCCCGGTTGAAGCCGGCATCGACATAGGCCGCATCGGCGGCCAGCGCCGCATCGAAATGTCCGCGCGCCGCAGACCAGTCTTCCCGGGCCTGCGCCAGCAGCCCCAGACCGTTATGAGCTTCGGCGGCCGCCTTATCCAGGTGCAGCGCCTCGCGATAGGCTGCTTCGGCGCCGGCGAAGTCATTTATTGCGCGGCAGGCATTGCCTAAAGTGATGCGATAGGCAGAGACCCGCGGCGCAAGGCGGATCGCCATCTCAATGATGGGTATGCCCTGGGCGGGGTGTCCTGCCTGATCGAGCGCCATGCCCATCAGGTTCAGGATGTCCGGATCATCGGGTTTTTCGGTGGCCAGCGCCTGATACAGCGCGATGGCTTGCGGGAACTGGCCGGCCTGGTGCTGCTGCATGGCAGCTTCCAGTCGCTGGCGCCAGGTGGGCGATGCGCCGCTCATGGGCGGGCCCGCGCGGTTGGCTTACTTCAAGCCTTCCATGATATTGCGGTTGATCTGGATCAACGCATCGACATTCGTGGACTGGCCCTGGGTGATCTTGTCGGTGTGCTTGTTGACGAAGATGCAGATATTGATCAGGGACACCTTCACGTCCTTGGTCAGCGTGTTGGCCTCATCGAGCACTTCCGGCATCAGATGGTTCCAGACTTCGCGGTTCCAGCCGATCGCATATGCAACTTTCGCAACGTCGGCCGGGAGTTTGCTTTCCATGATGGGGCGAACATCCATCAACGCACGGGTTACCGCCGAGAAGAGGCGGTATTCGATCTGCCGCGGCGACTCAAGGGTGTTTTGCGCCGTCTGGTACGGATTTTTTCCCGACATCGAGCAGGTTCCTCTCCACCTCAATCAAGCGACGAGCGAGCTTCAGAAGCTTGAAATAGTCCTTCTGGACCAAAGCTGCACCGATGCTTGCTACCACCGCATGAGTACTCGGCGCGGCCTTAACAAACTCCAAACTCGTCAGCTTAATCTGTTCATAGTACTCGTCGAAGTTCTCGTCCCACAGATAGGCGAGCTGACAGAAGTAATAGATTTTTTTGCCCAGGGTATCGACGTCTTCGGGACGCATGATGTGCTTTTCCCGAAGAAAGGATGCTTTATTTTCGATAATGATACTGGCGGACTTGGAAAGACTGAGTACCGCCCTGTTGAGAATGAACTTCTCGCCAGCCTTGAGTGTGATGATAAGCGGCACGAGATCCGGAGGGGTCTGATACCCCCTCCCTCCACAGTTGATGGGCTCCGAACAGGGCTATCCCGCTTCCGTCGTCCCGTCAAGGAATGCCGACCGCTTCGGCCAAACCTGTCAAAAAGACAAAAAGAAAGGGGGCCTTGCGGCCCCCTTTCCGGAGAAGTATCAGACTGCCGATTAACGGAACAGGCTGAGCAGGGTGTTCGGCTGCTGGTTGGCGATCGACAGAGCCTGGATGTTCAGCTGCTGGCGGACCTGCAGGGACTGCAGGGTGGCGCTTTCAGCGGCGACATCGGCGTCGACCAGGGCGCCGAGGCCCTTCTTGGTCGCGTCAACCAGGTCGTCAACGAAGCCCTTCTGCAGCGAGATCGAACGCGACTGCGCGGCGACCTGCGCCGAGACAGAGTTGATCAGGCTTTCGAAGGTACCCAGGCCGACGATGGCGGCCGAGTAACCGGCAGCACCGGCGGCGCTGTAGGCGGCAACAGCGGACGACAGGCCGGTGGCGCCCGAGGTCGCCGTCGACAGGTTGCTGCTGTTCTGCAGGGTCAGCGTGGTGCCCGACACGTCGGCCACGAAGGTGACCGCCGAGGTGGTGTCGCTGTTCAGCAGGTTCTTGCCGTTGTAGGTGGCCTGGTTGATGTAGCTGGTGACCTGACCGACGAGCTTGTAGACGTCGTTCAGGTAAACGCTGCGCTGGTCAGTGGTCAGCGAGCCGTCGGCGAGGTTGGCGAACTTTGCCTTGATGTCACCGACCAGGTTCGAGATACCGGTCAACGCGGCAGCGGTAACCTGACCGAGGCCTTCACCGGCGGCGAGCGACGACTGCACCGAGGCATAAGCCTTGATGTTGCCGCGGATGCCCTGGGCGACCGCGAACACCGCGGCGTCGTCCGAAGCATCGGCAACCTTGAAACCGGTCTGGACTTTCTTGGAGGTCTTGTCGAGGTCGGCGTTCAGCCCGCGCAGAGACGAGAGGGCAACGAGGGCGCCAACGTTGGTATTGACTGAATTGGGCATAACAAAGCTCCTGTTCTAGGATTGATATGAGTGCCCTCTTTTGAGGACACTTGCTTTAAAGCAGACCCCGGCGGCAAGAGTCAATTGGAAAACGCAGGTTTTAGCCGGTTCCGGGAGATATAATCGTTTTATAATGGAAAAAAGCCGCCAAACCCAGCGTTCCGGACAAAAATTAATACTTTATTTACTACAGATCAACGCCTTACGGGCATTTCCGCCCCTCGCAAAGCACCCACCGGGGCCTCCCAGTCGCCCGGCCGATCCTGCCGCCGGATGGTGACCGAGGCATACCAGCGGCTCGCAGTCCCCTCGCCCGGCCAGTACCACAGCCGGCCGCGTCCCGAGGCGAGCAGCAGTTCGGTTTCCACGCCCGCCGCCCCGGCAACATGGGCAGCCGTATTGCTGACCGTGACCACGCGGTCGAGCGCCCCCACCTGAGCCGCAAAGGCGTCCATGTCGCGCAGGCTGTCGATGGCCGGATCATGATGGATGGCCACGCCTTCCCCGCGCAGCCAGGCCAGGTCCTCCGCCACGTCGCCATATTGCAGCGATACCCAGAAGACGTCCGACCGCCCAAGCAGCGGCAGAAGGGCCGGCAGCGGAATGCTCTTGTCCTGGCCGATGCTGGTGTTGCCGCTGCGCCAGGACAGGCCGACGATGGCCCGTCCGCCGGCCATGGACCGATAAACCGCGCGTAGATCGCTCTGGCGCTGCGGATCGGGATGCAGGTATGGCGACGCCGGTGCAAAGGCAGCCTCATCGGTGCGCAGCCAGCGGCCGATACTGCCGAAGGGACATTGCGCCACGGCGGTCACCGGCGTGCCGCGGGCGACCACGGTCACCGCGCTGCCTGCCAGGCTCCGGGCAAAGAGATCGACCAGCCGTGCATCAACCGCCACAATCAGCGGCGCACCGATGCGGCGCTGCGCATCGCGCAGCATGGTGCCATACAGAATCTGGTCGCCGACGCCCTGCTCGCCCCAGAGCAACAGGGCGCCGCCATCTTTCAGGGCATCGCCAGTCCAGCGCGGCAGTCCCAGCCCCCAATCACTTTCAGCGTAATCGGGATTGCGCCAGCGCCAGTCGTATTCTTTCCATCCCAGGAAGTAGTTGCCTGTCGCAAGCAGGAACAGGCCATGATTCATGCGTCCGACGGGCCAGTCGGGTGCGATCTTCAGCAGCGTGTAAAACTGCTGTCCCGCCGTCGCCATGTCGCCGACGTCTTCCCAGAGAAGCATGGCGAGATTATTCCGCGCCTGCAGATGGCCGGGCTGCAAGGCCAGGGTGCGGTCGAAAGCGGCACGCGCTTCACCTGTAGCACCACGTCGGCGCAACAGGTTGGCCATATTGTAATGCCCTTCCACATAAGACGGATCGAGCGCCACTGCCTGACGATAGGCGGCCTCGGCTTCGTCAAAAATCGTCTGACCCAGCAGCGCCGTGCCGAGATTGCCGTGGAAAGATGCTTCATGCGGCGCAATGGCGATCGCGCGCCGGATCAATGCGGCGGCTTCCTGATGCCGACCTTCCTGATCGGTAATCACGCCCAGGAGATGCAATGCATCCGCCTGCTCAGGGTCATCGCGCAGAACCGCTTCGTAACAGTCCCGCGCCTCCTTCAGCTTACCATCCCGATGGAAGGTCACGCCCTGCTGCAGCAGATGTCCGATCTTGCCACTCATGCATCGGTCCCGGCGACAAATGACGTGAGAGCTGCATCAACATCACGCAGGGTTGCCTCCCAGTCGTCGCTGCGGCCGCTGCCGGATTGCCGGAACAGCCGCATCTGCGGATACCAGGGACTGTCACTGCGCCCGACAAACCAGTACCACAGGCGCCCGACACCACCGGGCAGCAGCGCCCAGGTCGCACACCCGGTTGCCGCGGCCAGATGCAACCCGCTGTTGCTGGTGCCGATCATCAGGTCCAGGGCTGCCGCCTGCGCGGCATAACGGTCGAGATCGTTCATCGCATCGACGGTATCATCGTGCAGGATGGCCACGCCCAGGCGATCCTGTACGGCCCGCAGTTCAGCGGATGTATCGCCATACTGCATGTCGACGAACAGCACATCCTGATGCCGCAGCATGGCCGCCCAGTCCGGCAACGCAATACTCTTATACGCACCATACAGGTGATTCTTGCTGCGCCATGTCAGCCCCACCACGCGCTTCCTGCCGTGACTGCGGTAACGCGTACGGAATTCATTCACCAGCGCAGGGTCCGGCTGCAGATATGCACGCGGTGGCGGAAAGGCCGCCAGCGTCGGACGCAGGATAGCGCCAAGATCACCAAGGCCGATCTGGACATTCGCGGTTTTCGCCAGCTCGGTCAGTTGCCCCTCAGCGGCCGGCACCACATCGATATGCGGAAAAGAACGCCGGAACAGGTCAACCAGACGGGGATCGCACGCGAAACGGAACGACGCGCCGCGCGCTGCGAGTTCCGGCAACATACCGGCGTAGATCACCTGATCGCCGATGCCCTGTTCGCCCCAGACGAGAATCTTCTGCCCGGCCCGCACGACGCCGTCCCAGTCCGGCAATAACCCGACAAGAATCTTGCCATGCGGATCGGCACCGCCGGCAGTCATGCGCACCTTGTAACGCGGCCACCCCTCGCCCAGACGCCCCATCGACAGCAACAGCAGCGCATGCTTCAGCTGGGCATCAGCCGCAGTCTCGGCGGTGCGGCGTCCTGGCGCCTCGACGGCCGCGGCAAAATCCGCCAGCGCCTCTTCATACTGGCCGGCATGCTCCAGGATCGTGCCGCGATGGGTCAACAGGACACAATCATCCGGCGCCATCTGCAGGGCACGATTGCAGCAGGCCAGCGCTTCCGCCACATCACCCGTATAAGCCAGAGCAGTGGACAGGTTGATCAGCATTTCCACACGCACACTGCCCAGTGTCTGCGCCAGGGCCAGCGCGCGGCGCAGCGGTGCCAGAGCCGCCTGCGGATTCTGCTCCTTGATCAGCACGGAACCGAGACCGGCCAGAGCCTGAACATGGTCGGGCTGCACGGCCAGGATGGCTTCGAACTCATGGGCGGCGTCGCGATAAGCTTCGGCATTGGCGATCTTGATCAGGGTCGCGGCATAGCTCTCGCGATAGCCGGTATTGCCGGGAGCGCGCGCAATGGCCTTGCGATGCTGCAAAACGGCTTCCTCATACCGCTCCAGATGGCGCAGGGCGCATCCAGCAAGATCCCGGAATTCGGTTACGGCGGGATTCCTGGCAATGGCGTCGATCAGAAGCGGTAACACCTTGGCGGGCTGTCTACGGGCCACAAGGATTCCGGCAAAGCCGATGAGCGCACCGACATTCCGCTCATCGAAGGCAAGCGCTGCGCGATACTGTGCCAGCGCGCCCTCCTCTTCACCCTTGCGTCGCATCAGATTGCCGAGATTGACATGGCCCTCGACATAAGATGCATCCAGGTCCAGCGCCGTCCTGTATGCCGCTTCGGCACCGGCAATATCATCCAGTGACAGCAAAGCGGTCCCTAGATTGCCATGAAAGGCCGCGACGGCCGGCGACTGCACGATGGCGCGCCGGATCAGATCGGCAGCGTCCCGGTGCCGGCTTTCCTGATCGGCAATCACGCCCAGAAGATGCAGCGCATCGGCAAGATCAGGCGATAATGCCAGCGCCGCCTCGTAATGCCGGCGGGCACCGGCCAGATCACCCTGTCCATGCGCCTGAACGCCGGCGACCAGCAAACGGGAGGCTTCAGGCGATATCATCGAGCGCCTGCTTTACTGTCTGCAATACACTGGACCAATCGCCCGGCGCCGACTGCCGGACCAGATGCAGGGAATCATACCACGGCGTGCGTTCGCCATGACGCGGCCAGTACCACATCCGGCCGCGCCCGTATGGGAGCAGAACCCAGCAGGGCTTACCCAGACCGCCCGCGAAATGAACCGTGGAATTGCTGGTGCTGACTACACCGTCCAGCGCCATGACCTGAGCCGCCAATCCATCCAGATCATTGGTCGGATCGGCGTCCGCATCTTCGTGCACGGTCACGCCATGGCGTTGGGCCAGCAGCGCGATCTCGTTACGCACGTTGCCATATTGCAGATTGACCCAGACCGTTCCCGGCCGCCGCAGAACCGGCAGCAATGCCTCAAGGTCGAGACTCTTGTAGGACCCGATATGCCAGTTGATGCTGCGCCAGGACAGGCCGATCAGTTTGTCGCCTGATTTGCCAAGACCGGCATACCGTGCCCGCAACGTGGCGACACGCGCTGGATCCGCGGCCAGATACTGTCCGCTGCGAACCTCCGGACCTTGCGATATGGCCTGCCCCATGCTGCCGAAGGGGCATTGCACATCGGCATCAGCCGCCGTTCCGCGCTCGATCACCGCAACAGTCTCTCCACCGACCGATCGTGCGAATAGCGGAACGAGCCGCTTCTCGACAGCAACTGTCACCGGCCCCGCGGCCTGACGGATAACATCGCGCAGCATCGTGCCATAAAGGATATGGTCTCCGATGCCCTGTTCGCCCCAGAGCATCAGCCGGCGGCCCTGCAAAGGCGCGCCATCCCAGCGCGGCAGGCCCTCACCCCAGTTCCGTTCACTGTATTCGCTGAACCCCCAGCGTCCTTCGAATTCGCGCCAGCCGGCCGCATAATCACCCTGCGACAGCAGGAATAATCCAAAATCCATCCGTGCTTCGGCGTGATCAGGCCGCTGCCGCAGTATCTGTTCGAAAGCCGCGCGAGCCCCGTCCGAATCATCGGTCAGGCTGAGCGTATAGGCCAGATTCTTTTCGGCCTCGATGAACGAGGGCTGCACATTCAAGGCCCTGCGGTAATAGGCAATCGCGTCGGCGAACTGTTCGCGCTCCAGCAGTGCGTTGCCGATCCCATTCATCGCCATGGCATTGGATGGATCCAGTGCCAGTGCCGTCTGGAAAGCAGCATAGGCGGCCGGCTTGTCGCCGGTCTTGCGCAGGACCAGGCCCAGGAAACAATGCGCCTCGGCATTGTCAGGGGCGAGCGCGATGGCCTGCTCCAGATACGGGCCAGCCTCAGCGGGCGCCTTGCGGTCGATCCTGCAACGGGCCTTTTCCAGCAGCAGATCGGCATCGGCCGGCAATGCGGGCATCATGCGGTCCAGCACTGCCTCAGCCTTCTCCGGCTCCCTCAGCATGCGCCAGGTTCTGGCCAGCATGCGGACGGCATAAGCGTCGTCAGGCGCCAGCGAGAGAGCCTCGTTGAAATGCTCGGCAGCCTCGGTCAACTTGCCTTCCGCCGTCGCAATCAGACCGAGACGCTGCCTGGCCCTGTAGTTTTGCGGATCAATCGTAAGCACCAGTGTGCAGGCGCGACGCGCATCGCCAAAATGCCCGGAGAGCTGCAACGCCTTGGCGGCGTTCAGGGTCTTGGTGATTTTCTCGGCAATCCGGTCTGGCTGCATGGTAGTCTGGATTTATGCCATGAGCGTTAAGGCATTCGTAATACCCGGAGAAGCCCTTTGAGCCTGCCCGAGGCCACTGCCGCCCCCTCGCCCGCCGCCCATATCGGGGCACCGGAGCGGCTGGAGGGTGCCGCCGCCTTCACCCGGGCCCTGATGCATGATTTTTCCGGTTATCTGATTTCACTGGGTTTGCTCAATCTGGGCAACCTGCTGTTGTTGCCGCTGATCACGGCCTATCTGACCCCCGAGGAACTCGGCCTCTACAGCCTGGTCGAGACGGCGCAGATTCAGGGCGGGACCTTCAGCCTGCTCGGCATGAAATTCGCCTACCTTTATTATTATGCCCAGTCGGCGCCATCGCAGCGCCCCCGCCTGCTCGGCAATGCGCTGGTTCTGGTCACCATCGCTGGATTCGGCACCGGCCTCCTGATGGCAGCCCTGTTCGCCAGCAGCGCCGCCATGGCGCTGTTCGATGCCACACCGCTGCCGATGGCCTGGCTACTGGTGCCGCTGATGCTGGAAGCGGGACTGTTCACTGTGTTGCTGACCGAGCTCCGCGCCAGCCGTCATGTCTGGATGTCGGGCGTCATCACCGTGTCGCATCTGGTGTTGTGGCTGCTGCTCAGCGTCTGGCTGGTGGCGCTCAAGGGTTATGGCCTGCCCGGCCTGATCGGTGCCCAGGTGATCGCCATGACGCTCTCCAGTATCATTGCGCTGATCCTCGTCGGTGGCCGGATCAGGATCAGCGTCACCAGCAGCGAAAGCCTGCGTCTGCTGCGCTATGGCTTTCCGATGATGTTGGGCCTAGTCCTGCGCTACAGCCTGGATACGCTGTGCCGTTTCGCGCTCGCCGCCCTGGTGTCCATCGAGGCCGCCGGCCAGTTCCTGGTGGTCAGTCGCGTCACCACGCTGTTCGAAGCGATATTCGCCCTGCCCTTTCTCACGGCCTGGGGCGGCCTCGTGCATCATGCGCTGCGTCGTCCGGAATCCGCTCGCATCGTCGGACAGGTCAGCAGCCTGGTGATCGGCGTGGCGGCGCTGCTAGCGCTGATCATGCTGACGATCCAGCCGCTGCTGTTGACCGTGCTGGCCCATGACCCGATGCCGCAGATCGCGGGCGCCTTCGCCCTCCTTCTGCTGATGCGTGTGGTACTGACGGCGAAATCGCCGCTCACCGCCGGCATCCTGCGCAGCGGACGCACAGGCTGGTCCGTCAGCAACAACCTGCTCGCGCTGATCGTCTTCCTGCTGCTGGTCTGGCCCGCCTCGCGGATGGCTGGCCTGACCGGCATGGCCTTCGCCATGCTGGCAGCCAACCTGGTGGCCGCCAGCACCCTTGGCATCACCGCCTGGCGCGATTGCCCGCAGGTCATAGCGATGCCGGCCATCCTGATGGGTCTGCTGCTGGCGCTTGCCAGCGCCGCCATGGTCGCTATAGGTCCGCTGCCGCTATGGCTCGGCGGCCTGAGCATCGCCGCGGCACTAATATTGGCACTACCGCTCGTCCGTCATCTCGACGTCACCAATCGGCTATAGTGCCTGCACATGACGATTCGTAACCTCGACAAACTGTTCGCCCCGACATCGATTGCGGTGATCGGTGCTTCGGACCGGCCCGCGAAGGTCGGCACCGTTGTGCTGGACAATCTGGTGGCCAGCGGTTTCAAAGGCGCGATCTGGCCGGTCAATCCGAAATACCGCAGCCTGCATGGCCTGCCCTGCTACGCCAGGGTATCGGTCTTGCCATCGCCGCCCGATCTGGCGGTGATCGCCACACCGGCCGAGACCATCCCGGCGCAGATCGAAGCGCTGGGCGCCATCGGCTGCCGCGCCGCCGTCGTGCTGACGGCCGGCCTTTCCATGTCGGCCGCCGATGGCCGCACGTTGCAACAGGCGATGCTGGATGCCGCCAAGCCGCATCTGCTGCGCATCCTGGGACCGAACTGCATCGGGCTCATCATTCCCGGCCTGCGCCTGAATGCCAGCTTTGCCCATGCCAATGCCCAGCCCGGCCAGCTTGCCTTCGTCAGTCAGTCAGGCGCGCTCTGCACCATTGTGCTCGACTGGGCGAAACAGCATGGCATCGGCTTCAGCCATTTCCTTTCAGTCGGCGATTCAGCCGACGTGGATTTCGGCGACATCATTGACTATCTCGCGACCGATCCGCAGACACGCGCCATCCTGCTCTATATCGAGTCCGTCAAGAACGCGCGCAAGTTCATCTCGGCGGCGCGCGCCGCCGCCCGCAACAAGCCGATCGTCGCGGTGAAGTCCGGCCGCAATGCCCGTGCCGCACAGGCAGCCGCATCCCATACCGGTGCGCTGGCCGGCGGCGATGATGTGTATTCGGCAGCGTTGCGTCGCGCCGGCATCCTGCGCGTGGATGGCGTCGAGGCGCTGTTCCACACCGTCGAGACGCTGGCCCGCAGCCGTCGCTTGCCCGGCGAACGGCTGGCCATCATCACCAATGGCGGTGGCCCCGGCGTGATGGCGGTGGATGCCCTGATCGACCATGGCGGCCTGCTGGCTGATCTCAACCCGATCACCATGGCAACGCTCGATCGCGTACTGCCATCCACCTGGTCGCATGGGAATCCCATCGACATCGTGGGCGATGCGCCGCCGGAGCGTTATACCGCCGCGTTGCATGCCGTGATGACCGATCCCGGCGTGGATGCGGTGCTGGTGATGCATGCCCCCACCGCCATCGCGCCGCCATTGGCGCCGGCCGAGGCCGTGATCGCGGCCTCGCGCGGCACGTCGAAGAATATTCTCACCTGCTGGTCGGGCGGCGAGTCCATGCGCGAGGCCCGCAAGGCCTTTGCCGAAGCCGGTCTGGTTTCATTCGAAACGCCCGATGCCGCCATCCGCGCCTTCACGCTGATGGTGGATTACCGGCGCAACATGCAAAACCTGATGGAGACGCCGGCTGAAATGCCGGAGGATCTCGCCGCCGATCGCGGCGCGGTGCGCGCCATCATTCAGGCGGCGCTGGCGCAAGGCCGCAGTGCGCTGACCGAGATTGAGGGCAAACAGATTCTGGCCGCCTACGGCATCCCGACCATTCCGACCGAGGCCGCCGATACGCCCGGTGCCGCCGGCGTGGCGGCCCAACGTCTGGGCTATCCGGTGGCACTGAAGATTCTCTCACCCGACATCCAGCATAAATCCGATGTCGGCGGCGTGGCGCTCAACCTGGGCAGCAAGGCCGAGCTGCAGGCTGCCGCTATCGCCATGCTGGAGCGCGTGCAACGCCTGCGCCCCACGGCACGCATTGACGGCTTCACCGTGCAGCCGATGATTCGACGCACCCGCGCCCATGAGCTGATCGTCGGTGCACTCACTGATCCGATCTTCGGCCCTGCCATCGTGTTTGGGCAGGGTGTCGGCGTCGCCGACGAGATCGGCGATCGCGCCATCGCGTTGCCGCCGCTCAACATGCATCTAGCGCATGACCTGATCAGCCGCACCAAGGTCAGCCGCCTGCTCGACGGCTATCGCGACTATCCTGCCGTCGACCGCGATGCGCTGGCGGCACTGCTAATTCGCCTGGCCCAGCTCATTGCGGACCATGCCGAAATCGCCGAACTCGACATCGACCCGCTCTATGCCGACGACCAGGGCATGATGGCGCTGGATGCCCGCATCGTGGTGCGCGTCAGCACGCTGACCGGACCCGATCATCTCGCCATCCGCCCCTATCCCAGCGGCCTGGAAGAAACCGTGGCGCTACGCGATGGCGAAAAGGTGCTGATCCGGCCGATCCGCCCCGAGGACGAACCGGCCCATGACGATTTCGTGAGCCGGGTTTCGGCCGAGGATTACCGTCTACGCTTCTTCTCGCCCATGCGCAGCCTGCCGCATTCGGAAATGGCGCGCTTCACCCAGATCGACTACGAGCGCGAGATGGCCTTTATCGCCACCCGCATAAAGCCGGATGGCCATGCTGAGACGCCCCATTCAGAAACACTGGGCGTGGTGCGGGCAATCACCGATCCGGACAACCAGCGGGCCGAATTCGCCGTGCTGGTGCGCACCGACATGAAGGGCCAGGGCCTGGGTGAAATCCTGATGCGAAAGATTATCGCCTACTGCCGCCAGCGCGGCACGCGCGAGATCGTGGGCGACATCCTGCGGGAAAACCAGGCCATGCGGGCGCTGGCGACCGAACTGGGCTTCAAGAGCACGGGCAGCATGGGTCACGATGTCGTGGAAGTGCGCCTGCCGCTGGAATAACCGCCTTTTGCTGCAACTGCGCCCGGGCCGGCCCGGGGTTGCCCCACCCCCGCCCCCTCACTATCTTAAGCGCCAAGATGCTTGATCCCTTCGGCCGCACTGTCTCCTACCTGCGCGTATCGGTCACCGACCGCTGCGACTTCCGCTGTGTCTACTGCATGGCGGAGGACATGACCTTTCTGCCCAAGGCGGATGTGCTCAGCCTCGAAGAACTCGACCGGCTCTGCTCCGCCTTCGTGCGCATGGGCGTCCGCAAGCTGCGCCTGACCGGCGGTGAGCCGCTGGTGCGCCGCGGCATCATGACGCTCATCGACAATCTGGGCCGCCACCTGAAGACCGGCGCGCTGGACGAGCTGACGCTCACCACCAACGGCAGCCAGCTCGAGAAATATGCCGATGGCCTCGCTGCCGCCGGCGTGAAGCGGATCAATGTCTCACTCGACACGCTGGATGCCGACAAGTTCACCGAACTGACCCGCTGGGGCAAGCTCGACAAGGTGATGGCCGGACTGAAAGCCGCCAAGGCGGCCGGCCTGCAGGTGAAGATCAACGCCGTAGCGCTGCGCGGTGTCAACGATATGGAATTCGACGCCCTGATCGCCTGGTGCGGCGACGAAGGCTTCGATCTCGTGCTGATCGAAGTGATGCCGATGGGCGAGATGGGCGAAGCCGTCCGTCTCGACCAGTATCTGCCGTTATCCATGGCGCGTGGACAGATTCAGCGCAAATGGACGTTGGAAGACACCGATTACCAGACCGGCGGTCCGGCGCGCTATTACACCGTGAAGGAAACCGGCCGGCGGCTCGGCTTCATCACGCCGATGACCCATAATTTCTGCGAAAGCTGCAACCGCGTGCGGCTGACCTGCACCGGCACGCTCTATATGTGCCTGGGCCAGAATGATGCCGCAGACCTGCGCGCGCCGCTGCGGATGTCGGAAAGCGACGCGCCGCTGGAAGATGCCATCCGCGAGGCCATCGCCCGCAAGCCCAAGGGCCATGACTTCATCATCGACCGCCGCCAGGCGGTCGCCGCTGTGCCCCGCCACATGAGTGTTACCGGCGGTTGATCAAGACCGGCGGCTGACCGTCTTCAGTCCTTGCTGACACCATTGGCCAGCGTGTACTGGTCGGCGCGCGCGCGATAGCTGAAGCCCTTGCGCAGCCCCCAGCTTGTCACCTCGATGTGCAGCGGGATCAGCGCCTGATCGTCCATGGCCAGCTTCGAGCCCTGCTGCAGCAGGGCCTCACGCTTGGCGTTGTCGACAGTGCCGATCGCCTGCTCGACAATCGCATCCAGGGCCGGATTGGAATAACGGCTCTTGTTCGCGGTGCCGTAGCCCTTTTCGCGGTTCACCGTGGTGACGATGGAGCGCAGCGGGTTCGACATCTCGCCCGTGCCCGCCGCCCAGCCGACCAGACCGGCCGAATACTTGAACTCGTCACGGTTCTTGAAGAACACCGTGGCATTCACGGCCTCGACCTTCGCCTTCACACCGACGCGGGTCCATTGCGAGGCGATCGCCTGCGCCACTTCGGCATCGTTGATATAGCGGTTGTTCGGCGAGCCGATGGTAATGGTGAAGCCGTTCGGATAACCGGCCTCCGTCAGCAGCTTCTTCGCCTGCTCGGGATCATAGGCATCGGGCTTGGCATCGGGGCGCGTACCGAACATCGGAGTCGGCAGGAAGTCGCCCACCGGCTTGCCCAGACCTTCCATGATGCGGCTGGCGATCGCTTCGCGGTTGATCGCCAGCGACAGCGCCTTGCGCACGCGCACATCCTTCAGCGGGTTCTTGCCATCGGTATCGGGAATACCGGCCGTCGGCTCACCCACATCCAGCGAGATGTAGATCAGGCGGTTCGACACCACGTCGCTGATCTTCACATTGGGATTCTCGCGCAGCTTCTTCATGTCGGCCGGCGGCGGATTCTCGATCATGTCGACATCGCCCGCCAGCAGCGCAGCCACGCGGGCAGCATCGTTCGACATCGGGCGATAAATCACGGTCGCCCATTTCGGCTTGCCGCCCCAGTAATCGGGGTTGGCGGCCAGCACCAGGCGATTGCCGCGCGTCCATTCGACGAACTTGTAGGGGCCGGTGCCGACCAGGCCTTCGCCCTTGTTCAGGTTCTCGGTGGTCATGCCTTCTGCCACGTCGGCCTTGGCGGCCTTCGACGACATGATGGCGACGCGGCTGAGATCGTTGGGCAGCAGCGGCGTCGGCCCCTTGGTGATGAAGCGGATAGTGTGATCGTCGATGATCTTCAGTTCGGAAAAGGCACGGGCGAAGACCGTGAAGGGCGACGGGCTGTTCGGCACCTTGGCAGTGCGCGCCATCGAGAAGGCCACATCGGCCGCCGTGAAGGGCGAACCGTCATGGAACTTCACGCCCTTGCGCAGCTTGAATTCCCAGGTGGTGTCATCCACCGCTGCCCAGCTCTCGGCCAGGCCGGGCGTCAGCTTCTGCGTCTCGTCCTGTGTGATCAGGGTATTGAAGATCGAATAGGCGATCTGGTTGTTGGCGGTGAGGTTGAAGTAATGCGGATCCACCGAGCTGGGTTCGGTGGACAGCCCGATCTTCAGCTCCTGCGCCCCGGCGGATGCCGCCAGCAGACCGAAGCACAGAACTGTCATCGCAAGTCGCATCATCGCCGTCATGGCCCTGGTCCTTTGGGAAAGCATGATCATGGGGGAAGCTTGCCGCCCCTGTCACACTCTGGCAAGCCGCAGCACCAGCCCTTCCGCCCGCCTGCAAGGCTGGCGCGTCCCTGCCCGGCCGCTATACTCGCCCGATGAGCCGATTCAAGAAGATCGCTTTTGTCGCCGCCCGGGGCGAGACCGCCGAAGCCGCCCGCGAGCGGCTGGCCTCGCGTTATGGCGATACGCCGCCGGAAAAGGCCGATGTGATCGTGGCGCTCGGCGGTGACGGCTACATGCTGCAGACACTGCACCAGCATATGACAAGCCAGAAGCCGATCTACGGCATGAACCAGGGCACCCTCGGCTTCCTGATGAACGAATACCGCGAGCATGACCTGCTCGAGCGGCTGGCCGAGGCGCACACCGCCACCGTGCATCCATTACGCATGCGCGCCACCACAGAGAATGGCGAGCAGCATGAGGCATTGGCGATCAACGAGGTGGCGCTGCTGCGCCAGACCCGCCAGACCGCCAAGCTGCGCATCCATATCGACAACCGCGTACGCGTCGAGGAACTGGTCTGCGACGGCGTGATGGTGGCGACACCGGCCGGCAGCACAGCCTACAACCTTTCGGCCCATGGCCCGGTCCTGCCGCTGTCGGCGGGCGTGCTGGCGCTGACGCCGATCAGCGCCTTCCGTCCGCGCCGCTGGCGTGGCGCGCTGCTCGGCCGCGCGGCAACCGTGAAGATCGATGTTCTGGAAACCGCCAAGCGGCCTGTCTCGGCGACGGCCGATTTCAACGAAGTGCGCGATGTGGTGGCGGTTGAAATTCGCGAGGCGCCGGAACTGGCGCTGACCCTGCTGTTCGATGCGGGGCACAGCCTGGAAGAGCGCATCCTCAACGAGCAGTTTCTGGCTTAACCCGCGTGAAAATGAAAAACGCCGCGGGATCGCTCCCGCGGCGCTGTTTCTCAGAGTGATCCTCGATCAGTCGCGGCTCACGCCATTGGCATAGGTGTACTGGTCGGCGCGCGCCTTGTAGCTGAGCCCCTTGCGGACCGCCCAGGGCGTCACTTCGATATGCAGCGGGATCAGCGCCTGATCGTCCATGGCCATCTTCGAGCCCTGCTGCAGCAGCATGTCGCGCTTGGCATCGTCAACGGTGCCCAGCGCCTGCTCGATGATCGCATCCAGCTGCGGGTTCGAATACCGGCCCTTGTTGGTGCCGCCGAAGCCCTTTTCGCGGATCGGCGTCGCCACCAGCGAGCGCAGCGGATCCGACATTTCGCCGGTGCCCGCACCCCAGCCGGCCAGATAGGCCGAATACTTGAACTCGTCGCGGTTCTTGAAGAACACGGTCGCCGTGGTGGCATCGACCTTGGTCTTCACGCCGATACGGGTCCACTGCGACGCCACCGCCTGCGCCACTTCGGCGTCATTGATATAGCGGTTGTTCGGCGTGCCCAGCGTGATCGAGAAGCCGTTCGGATAGCCAGCATCGGCCAGCAGCTTCTTGGCGGCTTCGGCGTTGTAGGCTTCCGGCTTGGCATCCTTGCGGGTACCAAACATCGGCGACGGCAGGAAGTCGCCGGTCGGCTGGCCCAGGTTTTCCATGATGCGGGTCGAGATCGCTTCGCGATTGATCGCCATGGACAGGGCTTTGCGCACGCGCACATCCTTCAGCGGATTCTTTTCGCCCGCATCGGTGATGCCCACGGTGGTCGGCGTGCTGAAGCTGTCGAGATGGATGTAGATCAGGCGGTTCGAAACGGCCTGGCTGATCTTCACATTCGGATTCTCGCGCAGCTTCTTCAGGTCGGCTGGCGGCGGGTTTTCGATCAGGTCGACGTCGCCGGCGAGCAGCGCGGCCACACGGGCGGCGTCATTCGACATCGGACGGTAGGTGACCTTGTCCCATTTCGGCTTGTCACCCCAGTAGTCCTTGTTGGCAGTCAGCACCAAGCGGTTGCCGCGCACCCATTCGACGAACTTGTAGGGGCCGGTGCCGATCAGGCCTTCACCCTTACCCAGCGCCTCGGTGGTCATGCCTTCAGCCACATCGGCTTTGGCGGCCTTCGACGACATGATGGCGACGCGGCTCACATCGGTCGGCAGCAGCGGTGCGGGCGCCTTGGTGATGAAATGCACGGTGAAATCGTCGATCGCCTTCACTTCGCTGAACGAGCGGGTGAACAGCGTGAACGGCGACGGGCTGTTCGGCACCTTGGCCGGACGCGCCATGGTGAAGATGACGTCGGCGGCCGTGAACGGGCTGCCGTCATGGAACTTCACACCCTTGCGCAGCTTGAATTCCCAGGTGGTGTCGTTCAGCGCCTTCCAGCTCTCGGCCAGGCCGGGTGTCAGCTTCTGGGTTTCGTCCTGCAGGATCAGGGTGTCGAAAATGGTGAAGGCGATCTGGTTGTTCGGACCGAGATTGTGATAGTGCGGATCCATCGCGCTCGGCTCGGTCGAAATGCCGATTTTCAGTTCCTGCGCCCAGGCCTGGTTCCCGGCGAACAGCATCGGCGCGGCGACCACGCCAGCCGACAGCAGGGTAGCGGCCGCCAGCGTTTTCCATCGCATCATCATTGGGGTGATCTCCTCATTCATGGCGCGTCTGTCGCGCCAAACTGGGGAGGCAGCTTGCCGATTCAGTCGGCAGGAGACAAGACCCGGGCTAGATCACGAGTGCAATTGCGAAGGCGATCAGCACCCCCCCGGCGATGCGGTTGATCCAGCGCCGGGCCTCGGTCCCGATGCGCTGCCGCAGGGCCGCGACTCCGCCGCTCAGGATCGCCCACCAAAGCAGCGAACCGATGAAAACCCCGGCGACCGCCGAAGCCGCCGCGGCCAGAGTCGGCTCCGCCGCCAGGCCCAGTCCGGCGAACAGTGCAGCGAAAGACAGAATGGTCGCGGGGTTGCTCATGGTCAGCGCGAAGGTGACGGCGAACAGCCTGACCGGCCGCCCCTGCTGTGGCAGAGCGGCCGCCTGTTCCACCACCGGCGCGGTCATGGTTTTCCAGCCGAGCCACAGGATGAAGGCTGCCCCGCCCCAGCGCAGCAGGTCCTGCACCGATCCGATGCTGTCGGCCAGGATGGCGAAACCGCTGGCGGCCAGCGCGGCATAGAGGGCATCGGCCACCGCCGTGCCGATTCCGCCGCTGAATCCGGTCCAGAATCCGCCAGCCAGGCTGCGCTGGATGCACAGCACGCCAATCGGACCCACCGGCATCGCGACAGCGAGGCCCAGCAGGATACCGCGCAGGAACAGGTCGAGGTCGGGAATCATGCCGGACATCATGCCTGGGCGGGATGAATGGGCACCGCGGCGGTTTCCTTGGCCGTGGACAGCACGACCACCGTCTGGCTGCGCGGAATGCCGGGCAGTGCCTTGATGCGACGGGCCACCAGTTCCTCCAGCGCCAACAGGCTGGAAGCCCGCACCTTCAGCAGATACGACCATTCGCTGGCGACATGGTGGCATTCCTGGATCGCATGTTCATCGCGCACCAGCGCGTGGAAGGCGGCCTCGTGTTCGGGCCGCTCGATCAGCACATGCACGAAGGCCAGTACACCGTTGCCGGCCGCCAGCGGGTCGATCCGCGCAGTCCAGCCGGCGATCACCCCCTGCTTTTCCAGCTTCTTCAGGCGTTCGTTCACCGCCGAGACCGAGAGGCCGACCGTGCCTCCGATCTCGGCATACGAACTACGGCCAAAATGCTGAATATGCCATAGTATTTTACGGTCAAAATCGTCCATACCGGTATTTTATCCGGCACAAACGCCAAAGTTAAGGAAAATCTATACCGGAACCTCGAGGCCGATGGGACAGGACACGCCCGTGCCCCCTAACCCGCAGTATCCATTGGGATTTTTTGCCAGATACTGCTGATGATAGTCCTCGGCGTAATAGAAGGCCGAAGCATCCAGGATTTCGGTGGTGATCTTGCCCCGCTTCGCCTTGGTCAGGGCTTCCTGATAGGCCTTGAGCGAGGCCTCGGCGGTTTTCCGCTGTTCGGGCGAGGTGACATAGATACCCGAACGATATTGCGTGCCGACATCGTTGCCCTGCCGCATGCCCTGCGTCGGGTCATGGTTTTCCCAGAACACCTTCAGCAGGGCCGCATAGGAAATCTGCTTCGGGTCGAACACCACCTGCACCACTTCGTTATGGCCGGTCTGACCGCTACAGACCTCTTCATAGGTCGGATTGGGCGTGTAGCCGGCGGCATAGCCGACCGCCGTGCTGTAGACGCCGGGGCCGGCCTGCCAGAACTTGCGTTCGGCGCCCCAGAAGCAGCCCAGGCCGAACACCGCGGTTTCCAGGCCTTCAGGGAATGGCGCTTTCAGTGCATTGCCGTTGACGAAATGCTTGGGCGGCACCGGCATGACCGCATCTCGGCCAGGCAGCGCCTTGTCGCGTGCAGGCAATTCCGTCTTGTGACGCGGCGTGCTGAACCACATGACATATCTCCCGGCTATGACAGACTGAGGAGGCAGCCCTGCATTCAGCACAGGACTGCCCTGCGGGCAACCCGGGTTTCCGGGACCACGCAATAAAGGTAGGGTGCAGTTTCAAAGAATCAAAATCACAACACTGCGTTCCGCCTTGTCCAGTCCTTCCCTTCCGTTTTACGCCCGCCTGCTCGGCTCCGGCACTCGCCGCGGCGTGATTTCGATGGTGCTGGGCATGGCGGCCTTCGTCGCCAACGATACCCTGATCAAGCTGGCCAGCACCACCATGCCGACCGGGCAGCTGATCACCATGCGCAACATCGTATCGACCCTGCTGATCCTCGGGCTGATCATCGCGACCAGCCAGACGGCCCATCTGCGCCGCATTGCCGATCGCGCCGTGATGGCCCGCAGCGCCCTCGATATCGTGGCAACCATCCTGTATCTGGTCGCGCTGTTCCACATGCCGATCGGCAACGTCACGGCGATCAATATGGCGACGCCGCTGGCGCTGACCGCCGCCGCAGCCGTCTTCCTGCAGGTGCCGGTGGGCTGGCGCCGCTGGTCGGCGGTCGGCATGGGTTTCATCGGAATCCTGCTGATCATCCAGCCGCGCGCCGAGGGCTTCAACGCCTACTCGCTGGTGGCGCTCGCCTCGATCATCTTCATCGTCTCGCGCGACCTCAGCACGCGGCGCATCGCGCCGGGCATTCCCTCGCTGGTCATCGCGCTGGCCAATGCGATCTTCGTGCTGACTGGCGCGCTGACACTCTCGGCCTTCGAAGGCTGGGTCATGGTCGGCTGGCGCGAATGCCTGCTGCTGTTCTGCGCCGGCATCCTGCTAGTCGGCGGCTATCTGCTGATCGTCGATGCCTTCCGCCATGGCGACCTCGCCACGGTCGGGCCGTTCCGCTACACCGGCCTGATCTGGGCACTGGTTTCAGGTTACGTGGTCTGGGGCGACATCCCGAATGCGCTGGCCTGCGGCGGCATCGTCATCGTGGTCGGCGCTGGCCTCTACGTGTTGCATCGCGAACGCCTGAAGATGCAGCAGGAAGCCGCCAAGGCCGGGCCTGCTGCAGAGTAGTTGTTCCCGCCGCCATTCCAAGGCAGGCTGCGGCCATGACCGAAGCCCGACTTAAAACCCGCCTGCTGGTGCAGGCGATCCTGCGGCGCTACGACCAGGAAGCCATTCCGGTCGCCATCCGCCGCAAGGGCGATCCCGATTCCGGCACCATCCTGCTCAAGATCGCCTTCGGGCCGATGGAGGCGATGGTGCTGGGACAGGCGCGCGATGCCGAGGGCCGGGCCGGCTGGCTGAAACTGGGCAGCGCCGAACGCCTGAGCGACATGGATGCTGAAGCCGCCATCGAGAAAGCCATCAAGCGCGATCCCGATCTCTATGTGATCGAGGTGGAAGACCCCAAGGGCCGGGTCTTCGTCGAAGGACCTATGCTCTAGGCGACGCGTTCAATCCGCGCGACGGCGACCTGCCGTTGCGCGACCGCGAAGACCTTGCCGATGCCGACCAGCACCGGCTGCTCTGTCCCGATCTCGGCCAGCGCAGCGCCAAGGGCATCCAGCCGTCCGCTCCAGCGCCGCTCATCGGGCCGCGACACAGCGCTCACGACAACCACCGGCGTGCTGGCCGATAGCCCTTCGCCAATCAATTTGGCCGCGAAGTCGCCGCCGGTGCGACCACCCATGTAGACCATCAGCGAGGTCTCGGCATCGGCCAGGCCGCGCCAGTCCATATCCTCAGGGAGTCCGCCGCGCCGCGAATGCGCGGTGACAAACCGCACCGACTGCGCCGCATCGCGATGGGTCAGCGACACACCCAGGCTGCTGGCCGCCGCCAGCGCGGCGGTAATGCCCGGCACGACGGTGACCGGAATATTGGCCTGTTCCAGGGCAGCAATCTCTTCACCGGCCCGGCCGAAGACCATCGGATCGCCGGCCTTCAGGCGCACGACGCGCTTGCCTTGCCCGGCCAATTTGATCATCAGGGCGTTGATCTCTTCCTGCTTGCAGCTGGGCCGGCCGCCACGCTTGCCCACCATCATGCGCTTGGCCTCGCGACGCGCCAGTTCCAGCACATCGTCGGACACCAGGTCATCGAACAGGATCACATCGGCCGACTGCAGCGCGCGCATGGCTTTCAGCGTCAGCAGCTCGGCATCGCCGGGACCCGCGCCCACCAGTGTGACATGACCACCCTGCGCAGGCGCATGGCCCAGCAACTCGGCTTCATCCGGCACCTGCGGCTCGAGGAAGGCGCGCTCGGCGAAACGTTCCCAGAAGGCACGCCGCTGCGTCGGTGTTGGCAGTTTTTCCGCCAGCGTGCGGCGCAGCGCCTTGGCGGCGACAGCCCAGCGGCTCAGGCTGGCCGGCAGCAACGTTTCGATACGGCGGCGGATCGCCTGCGCCAGCACCGGCGCCGCACCATCGGTGGAAATGCCGATCACGACGGGTGAACGATTGACGATGGCGCCGAACTGCACGTCGCAATGGGCCGGCTTGTCGATGACCGAGCAGATCGCACCGGCGGCGCGGGCGGCGATATGAAAGGCCGCGCCTTCTTCGTCATCAGCGGCATCGATCACGGCCAGCACGGCGCCATGCAGGTCGTCCGGCTGCCAGCCGCGTCCGATGCAGATGACATCTGCGCCAGCCGCGCCCAGCAGTTCCGCCTTCCAGGCCGCTGCCGGTGTCGCGCCGACGACAACCGCGCGCTTGCCCTGCAGGTCGAGGAAGACCGGCAGCTTGGCCAGTTGGCCGATCCGCTGTGTTCCGGCCTCAGCCGGCTTTCTGGATGCGGGCTGCATCAATGATCCTCCGGATTTCGCTGCGGCAGGACCCGCAATTCGTGCCGGCCTGCGTCGCTGCGCCGACCGCTTCGACCGTGCGGCAACCATCGGCGGCGGCGCGGGCGATCTGGTTGCTGCCAATATCGAAGCAGGCGCAGACGATGGCCCCGCGATCAGGTTGCGACGCGCCGGCACGACCGGCCAGCAGCCGCAGGCGGTCGGACGGCCCGTTCATCTGCAAGCGAAGCTGCTCAACCGCCCAGGCGCGCGACACGGCAACCGGCGCAGGCCCGGTGAATAGCGCACCGACCAGCTGACTGTCGCGGAAGGCGGCAAAGCGGCTTAAGCCCGCTGCCGCATCGTGATAGGCTAGCAGCTCGACCGAACTGTCGTCGCCGATGCGGAACAGCTTGCGTGCATAGGCCGCCCAGTCCTCGGGCAGCACCTCATCGGCCAGCTCCAGCCGCCAGCCGTCTTTCGCGCGCGCCAGCGCCCAGTAGCCGGCATCGATATCGGCGGGCTTGGCGGTCATCACCGCAAAGCCGTACCAGGCCGCAGCAAAGGACCGCAGCGCAACGGCAGAAAATTTCAATTCCGGCTGGCCGGAGACCGGATCGGTGGCCGGATTGACCAGTACGTCGACACGGCCTTGCGAGGCGAACTGGTCGGTCCAGTGTAGCGGCGCGAAGATTGTGCCGCGCTTCTGGTCCGGCGTCACCAGCACGCGCGCCACCATGCGGCCGCGCGGATTCTCGATCACGGCAAGGCCCGCAGCCGATACGCCATAGCGCGTGGCATCGTCGGGATGCACTTCCACAAACGGCTCGGCGATATGGCCCATCAGGCGCGGCGACAAGGCCGTGCGCGTCATGGTGTGCCACTGGTCGCGCACGCGGCCGGTATTGAGCACCAGCGGCAGCCCACCCGTCACCTGCTCCATCGGCGGCTTCCAGGCCGTGGCGATGAAACGCGCCCGGCGATCCGGTGTATAGAAACGACCATCGGCGAAGAAGCGCTGCTCACGCGTCCCCGCCCCGGCCGCACGCGGCCACTGGAACGGCGGCATGGCATCATAGGCGGCAGCCGAGACATCGCTGAGCGCCGAGATATCAAAGTCCCGGCTGCCATCGTTTTCCGCGCCGCTGAGCTGCGCATATTCACGGAAGATGTCGGCTGGCGTCTCGTAACGGAAGAAATCCTTCCAGCCCATGCGATGCGCCACCTGGGTATAAATCCACCAGTCCGGCTTCACATCGCCGGGCAGCGGCAGGAAACTGCGCTGGCGCGAGATGCGGCGTTCGGAATTGGTCACCGTGCCATCCTTCTCGCCCCAGGCGGCGGCCGGCAGCAGCACATGGGCATGGCGCGCCGTATCGGTGACCGCCATGACATCGGAGACGACCACGAACGGGCAGGCTTTCAGGGCCTCCTGCACATCATCGGCCTCGGGCAGGCTGTCGACCGGATTGGTGCCAGCGATCCACACAGCCTTGATGCGGCCATCCTTCACGGCGCGGAACAGATCGACGGCCTTCAGGCCCGGCCTGTCGGCGATGGCAGGGGAATGCCAAAAGCCCTGAACGATGCGGCGATGATCCGCGTTGGCCAGTTCCATATGGCAGGCAAGCTGGTTGGCCAGGCCGCCCACCTCGCGGCCACCCATGGCATTAGGCTGACCGGTGATCGAGAACGGACCGGTGCCGGGATAGCCGATGCGGCCGGTAAACAGGTGGCAGTTCAGAATCGCGTTGACCTTGTCGCTGCCGCTACTCGACTGGTTCACGCCCTGCGAAAACCCGGTAACGACGCGGTCGGTGCGCGCAAACAGATCGTAGAAACGACGCAGTTCACTTTGGCTCAGGCCGGTAATCTCGGCCACCTCCGACAACGAAAGCCCACGTGCCGTCGACAGTGCCAGATCGGCGCCGGTGGTATGAGCCCTGACGAAAGCGGCATCGATCTTGCCGGCATCCTGCAGATGAGCGAGCAGGCCGTTGAACAGCGCCACATCCGACCCCGGATTGAGCGCCAGATGCAGATCGGCCGAACGCGCCGTCATGGTGCGGCGCGGATCGATCACCACCACCATCATTTCCGGACGCGCAGCCTTGGCGGCCGACAGGCGCTGGAACAGCACCGGATGACACCAGGCCAGATTGGAGCCGACCAGAACCACCAGATCGGCCTGCTCGAAATCCTCGTACAACCCCGGCACGGTATCGGTGCCGAAGGCGCGCTTGTGGCCGGCCACGGCCGAAGCCATGCAAAGCCGCGAGTTGGTGTCGATGTTGCCCGAGCCGATGAAGCCCTTCATCAGCTTGTTGGCGACGTAATAATCTTCGGTCAGCAGCTGGCCCGAAACATAGAAGGCAACCGAATCCGGACCATGCCGGGCAATCGTCTCGGCAAACACCGCAGCGACGCGATCCAGTGCGGTGTTCCAGTCAGCCTGGCGGCCATCGACCACAGGATGCAACAGCCGCTCGTCCAGCTGCAGCGTTTCGGCCAGCGCCGAGCCCTTGGAACAGGTGCGGCCGAAATTGGCCGGGTGATCGGCATCGCCCTTCACCGTCACCGCGCCGGCCGTGTCACGCGTCACCTTCAGACCGCAGCCCACCCCGCAGTAGGGACAGGTGGTGCGCGTTTCGGTGATCGCGTTCATGTCAGGCTGCCTGCACGGCCATACCGGGCCATGACAACAGGATGCGGCCGTCCTTGAGCTGGACAGCGATGGTTCGCGTGCACCCCTCGTCCGCGCCCTGGGCCTGACCGGTCTTCAGGTCGATCAGCCAGTTATGCAGCGGGCATGTGACCGCATCGCCCTGAACAATGCCCTGCGACAGCGGGCCGCCCTTGTGCGGGCATTTGTCATCCAGCGCGAACAGCCTGTCATCAGCGGTACGGAACACGGCGATGTCGCCACGCGATGTCTTTACCACGCGGGCACCGCGCGGGGGCACATCGTCCAGCATCCCGATATCTAGCCAGTCGTTGCTCATTTTCATCACCGCCCCTTCCCTACTCGGCTGCCTGCGCGACGCGCAGATCGGCGAGCGGCTTGAACTCATGCGCGAACTCGCCCTGCACACGCTGCGCCCAAGGGTCGACCTGGGCGAAGACCTGCGAATGGTCGAAGCGCGCCGCCAGTGCCTTGCGGCGTTCCACATCCTCGATTATCTGCTGCTTCACTGTGTCGAGACCGACGCGATGCAGCCATTTGTGGATGCGGTCCAGGTAATGCGCCTGTTCGCGATAGAGCTGCATGATAGCGCCGGTGAATTCCATCACCTCGGCCTCGGTCTCCACCTTGTGGAACAGGATGGTCTGCTTCACCTCGAGACCGGCGGCGCCGGCGATATGCAGCTCGTAGCCGGAATCGACGCAGATGATGCCGATATCCTTGACGGTCGCTTCGGCGCAGTTGCGCGGACAGCCCGAGACACCGAGCTTCACCTTGTGCGGCGTCCAGCTGCCCCAGGTGTATTTCTCCAGCTTGATGCCAAGGCCGGTGGAATCCTGGGTGCCGAAGCGGCACCATTCCGTGCCCACGCAGGTCTTCACCGTGCGCAGCCCCTTGGCATAGGCATGGCCTGACACCATGCCGGCGGCATTGAGATCGGCCCAGACACCGGGCAGGTCTTCCTTCTTCACACCCAGCAGATCGATGCGCTGGCCGCCGGTCACCTTCACGGTGGGAATATTGAACTTGTCGGCGACATCGGCGATCGCGCGCAATTCCTTGGCGCTGGTTACGCCGCCCCACATGCGCGGCACAACCGAATACGTACCGTCCTTCTGGATGTTGGCATGGGCGCGCTCGTTGATGAACCGCGACTGGTTGTCATCCACATATTCGCCAGGCCAGGTGGCGATCAGGTAGAAGTTCAGCGCCGGACGGCATTTGGTGCAGCCGCAGGAGGTTTTCCACTCCAGCTCCTGCATCACGGCCGGAATCGACTTCAGTTCTTTGGCGATGATCAGGCGACGCACGTCGTCATGACCAAGGTCGGTACAGCCGCACATGCTTTTGACTTCGGCCGGCTTGTAGCTGTCGCCCAGCGTGAAGCCGATCAGCTTTTCCACCAGTCCGGTGCAGGAACCGCAGGAGGCCGAGGCCTTGGTGGTGGCGCGCACTTCGTCCAGGCTGGTCAGGCCCTGGCTGGTGATGGCCGAAACGATCTTGCCCTTGCACACGCCGTTGCAACCGCAGATCTCTGCCTCATCCGGCAAGGCTGCAACGGCCGCCATAGGGTCCAGGGGGGACCCTCCGGCGTAGCCCTGACCGAAGATCAGGGTTTCTCGCAGATCGCTGATATCCTTCTGTTCGCGCAGCAGCTGGAAGAACCAGGCACCATCCTCGGTATCGCCGTAGAGCACTGCGCCGATGATCTGCTGGTCCTTGATCACCAGCCGCTTGTAGACGCCGCGGCTGGCGTCGCGCAGCACGATCTCCTCGCGATCCTTGGCCTCGCCGAAATCACCGGCCGAGTAGAGGTTGATGCCGGTGACCTTCAGCTTGGTGGCGGTAACCGAGCCGTTATAGGCAGCCGGTTCGCCGATCAGGGTCTTGGCCAGCACGCCGGCCATGTCATACAGCGGCGCGACCAGACCATAGGTGGCGCCGCGATGTTCGGCGCATTCGCCCAGCGCGAAGATGTCGGGATCGGAGGTGCGCATCTGGTCATCGACCACAATGCCACGATTGATGGTCAGGCCGGCATCCTTGCCGATGGTGGCATTGGGCTTGATGCCCACGGCCATGACGACCAGATCGGCGGGGATCACCGTGCCGTCCTTCAGCTCCACGCCCTCGACCTTCTTCTCGCCCAGGATGGCCTTGGTATCAGCGCCGGTCATCACCTTGATGCCACGCTCCTCGATAGCCTTCTTCAGCAGGTAGCCAGCGGCAGGATCGAGTTGGCGCTCCATCAGCGTCGGCATCAGATGCAGCACCGTAACCTGCATGCCCTGCTCGGCCAGGCCGGCTGCTGCTTCCAGACCCAGCAGGCCGCCGCCGATCACCACGGCATTGCCGCGCGCCTTCGAAGCCAGGATCATCGCATCGACGTCATCGAGATCGCGGTAGGACAGCACGCCCGGCAGCTTGTGGCCCGGCACCGGAATGATGAAAGGCACCGAACCCGTGGCGATTACCAGCTTGTCGTAGGGCTCGGTCAGGCCGTTATCGGTGGTGATGGTCTTGGCCGCGCGGTCGATGCCGGTGACGCGGGTGCCCTTGTGCAGGGTGATGCCGTTCTTGATGTACCAGCCGTCGCCATGAATGACGATCTGTTCGTAGGTCTTCTCGCCCGACAGCACCGGCGACAGCATGATGCGGTCGTAATTGACGCGTGGTTCGGCGTTGAAGATCGTCACGTCGTAGCGACCCGGCGCCTTCTCGAACAGGTTTTCCAGCATGCGCCCGGGCGCCATGCCGTTGCCGATAATCAGGAGTCTCTCAGCCATTGTCTTCACTCCGTCGCTACTGACGACGTCCTCTGTTACGCGTGATCAGGCTGCGTGCACGGCCGGGGCACGGTGGCGCGCATACAGGAATTCCATGATCTGCTTGCGGCAACGTGCATATTCCGGATCGGTGGCCAGCGTCAGCCGGTTGCGCGGGCGCTCCAGCTTCACGTCCATGATCTCGCCGATGGTGGCGGCGGGGCCGTTGGTCATCATCACCACGCGGTCGGACAGCAGCACGGCCTCGTCCACGTCATGGGTGATCATGATCACGGTATTCTTCAGCTTGGCGTGCAGCTCCATGACCGTGTCCTGCAGGGTCGCACGGGTCAGCGCGTCCAGCGCACCGAAGGGTTCGTCCAGCAGCAAAACCTTGGGCTCCATGGCCAGGGCACGGGCGATGCCGACGCGCTGCTTCATGCCGCCCGAGATTTCCTGCGGGCGCTTGTCCAGCGCGTGATCCATGCCGACCAGCGCCAGGTTATGGCGGGTCCAGTCGTCGCGCTCGGCCTTCGACTTGGTCCTGGAATGCACCTTGTCGACCGCCAGGCGCACGTTGTCGTAAACCGTCAGCCAGGGCAGCAGCGAGTGATTCTGGAACACCACCGCGCGATCCGGACCGGGATCGGCCACTTCTTTTCCCTGCAGCAGCACGCCGCCGGTGGTAGCGCGCTGCAGGCCGGCCACGATGTTGAGCAGCGTCGACTTTCCGCAACCCGAATGGCCGATCAGGGCGATGTATTCACCGCTGTCGATCTGCAGCTGGATATCGCGCAGCGCGACGAACGGTCCGTTGGCGCCCTGGAAGGTCATGCCGATGTTTTCAAAGCTGAGATAGGCGGACATGGGGACTCTCCTGCTGGTCTACTGATTGGCGGTGGCGCGACGCGGGGCCGGCTGTTTCGGCTGGCCGTCGTGAACAATGGCGGGGGCTGCGGCGCGTGCCGAAGACACATAGCTGCCGTCGAAAAACAGGTCCGGTCCCATCTCGATCGGCGCGCTGGCCTGCGCCAGCGTCCACGGGCCGGCATGCAGGCCCTCCGGCTTGCGGTCGATCAGCGGGAACGGACGATCCAGTGCGGCGGCGGCCTCGCGATACAGATCGGTGCGATAGACCGCATCAGCCACGGCGGCGATGTCGGTGGTGGGATCAATCAGCTTCCAGCGCCGCATTTCGCTCAGATACCATTCGGCCTGGTTGCGCCAGGGGAAGTTGGCAGCATAACGGCTGAAGACGTGGAAGTCGGGCATATGCTCAGGATTGACGTCCAGGCCGTAGCGCACGATGCCCAGCATGCCCATACGGATCGCTTCGGCAGCCTGCGGGCCGATATATTCCGGCCGCGCCATGATCTCGACGCCCTCGAGACGGTTCTCGGGGCGGTCCAACCATTCCGCCGCCTCAATCAGGGCCATCAGCATCGCCTTGTGAATGAGTGGATTGCGCTCGACCCAGTCGCGGTTGCAGACGATCACCTTTTCCATGCGGTTGTTCCAGATCTCGTAGCCCGAGATCAGTATGCGGCCCACGCCGCGCAGCACAGCGAGCGAATTCCAGGGATCGCCGACACAGAAGCCATCGATCTCACCCGCCGCCAGACGGTCGGTCATCTGTGGCGGTGGCACCACCACCAGGTTGACGTCACGATCCGGATCAATGCCGGCCGAGGCCAGCCAGTAGCGCAGCTGGATCTGGTGCGAGGAATAATTGAACACAGTGGCGAAGGTCAGTGGCGCGCGACCGGCCTTGCGGTCAGCGGCAATCAGGCGGCGCAGCACATTGCCGGCTTCCTGGCGCATCTCCGGCAGCGCCGGCTCGATCTCCAGCAGGCGGTTCCACAGCTTCGACGAAATCGTGACGGCGTTGCCATTCAGCGCCAGCACGAAGGACGTGACCTGCGGCTTCTTCCAGCCGCCGGCGCCCACGGTGGAGGCCAGCGGCATCGGTGCCAGCATATGCGCGGCATCCAATGCCCCGAGCGCCACCTTGTCGCGCATGTTGGCCCAGGAGGGCTCACGCATCAGTGTGACGTAGAGGCCATGGCGTTCGAAAAAGCCCTTCTCGCGGGCAACGATCAGCGGCGCGCAATCGGTCAGTGCAATGAAACCGACCCGCAAGGCAGCCAGTCTTGGGCCAAGATGGGGGGCCGCCGAACTGGCGGCCCCGCCTGCCTTGGTCTTTCCCGGGCTGCGCGCCATCCCCCTGCTCCTAGTGCGAAGAATAGCCGCCGATGCGGCTGCCGATGAAGCCGATCATGCGGTCGAGCATGAAGCCGACCAGACCGACATAGATAAGCGCCAGGATGATCTCGCTGATCAACGAGCTGTTCCAGGCATCCCAGATGAAGAAGCCGATCCCGACGCCGCCGATCAGCATTTCGGCGGCAACGATGGCGAGCCAGCTCAGGCCGATGCCGATCTTCAGGCCGGTGAACATGAACGGCACGGTGGCCGGCAGCATGACCTTGAAGAAGAACTCGAAACCGTTAAGCCGCAGCACCCGCGCGACGTTGCGGTAATCCTGCGGAATGTTGCGGATGCCGACCGCCGTATTAAGGATGATCGGCCAGATCGCCGTGATGGTGATGACGAAGATGGCCGATGGATCGGCATGGCGGAAAGCGGCCAGCGACAGCGGCAGCCAGGCCAGCGGCGGCACCGTGCGCAGCACCTGGAAGATCGGGTCGAGACCGCGGAAGGCCAGCGTCGACTGTCCGATCAGCACGCCCAGCCCGATGCCGATGACGGCGGCAAGCGCGAACCCGATGGCGACGCGCTTCAGGCTGGAGGCGATATGCCAGAACATGCCCTTGTTGAGGCCGCCCTTGTCGAAGAACGGATCGATGATCAGTTCCCAGGTATCAGCCACCACCTTGGACGGCGGCGGCAGCGTGGCCTTCGGGCTGGAACAGGCGATTTCCCAGACGGCCAGCGCCAGGGCCAGGAACAGCAAGGGCGGCAGCACGCGGGTGGCGAAGAGCTTCAGCGCGCTCATCGCACGCGGGCCCCAGGTGGCGAGAAAACTCTCGCCACCCAGATCCGCCTTGCTCAGTACGTCGGTTTTGACTGCCATGGACAGCTCCTTGTCGTGGGCTGACATCATCAGACCCGCGTGATCGCCAGGCTCTTCAGATAGCCGGCCGGATCAGCCGGATCGAAGACCTTGCCATCGAAGAAGGTTTCCTTGCCGCGCGAGGTCGACTTCGGAATATCCGCATCGGCCACACCGATCGCCTTGGCGGCGTCACGCCACAGGTCCTCGCGGTTCACTTCCTTGATCAGCGCCTTGACGTCGGTATCGCCTGGCAGATAGCCCCAGCGCATGTTCTCGGTGAGGAACCACAGCTCGTGGCTCTGGAAGGGATAGGAGGCGAAGTCGCGCCAGAACTTCATCACCAGCGGGCTTTCCGGACCCACGGTGACCTTGCGGCCATCGCCATAATCGATGCGGCCCATCTGGCGATCAAGGATGTCCTCCACCGGCACCTTGAACCAGTCGCGGCCGCCGACGATCTTGCACAGCTCGGCCTTGTTCTCGGTCTTGTCGCACCACTGCTGGGCTTCCAGCACGGCCATCAGCATGGCCTTGGCCGCCTTCGGATTCTTCTCGACCCAGTCGGCGCGCACGCCGAGCGACTTTTCCGGATGATCCTTCCACAGTTCGCCGGTGGTCAGCGCGGTGAAACCGATATCCTGGTTCACGAGCTGTGACGGCCAGGGCTCGCCCACGCAGAAGGCCTCCATGGTGTTGACCTTCATGTTCGCCACCATCTGCGGCGGCGGCACGGTGATGGTCGAGACATCCTTCTCGGGATCGATGCCGTTGGCCGCGAGCCAGTAGCGGATCCACATGTCATGCGTGCCGCCGGGGAAGGTCATCGCGCATTTGATGTCCTTGCCTTCGGCCTTGGCCTTGCGGAAAGCGGCGCCCAGCGCCTTTGCATCAGAGGTGATGCCGAGCTTGGCGTAGGTCTTGGAGACCGAGATGGCCTGGCCGTTGGTGTTCAGGCGCGCCAGCATCGCCATCGGCACCTTGGACTTGGTGATCTTGCCCGCCGCGATCAGATAGGGCATGGGAGTGAGGATATGCGCGCCGGTGATGCCGCCGCCCGCCTCGCCGAGCTCGATGTTGTCGCGCGTCGCGCCCCAGGAAGCCTGCTTGTCGACCACCATGTCGGGCAGGCCGTATTTGGCGAAGATGCCCTTCTCCTTGGCGATGATCAGCGGCGATGAATCAGTGAGCGCGATGTAGCCGAGCTTGGTGCCCTTGACCTCGGGGCCTGCAGCCTGCGCGAACGCGCCGCCGGGAAACTGGATACGGGCTGCAGCCAGCAGCGCGGCGGTGCCTGCTGCACCCTTGAAGAGCTGACGACGATTAAAGCCTTTGGACTTCGTGACCATGGACCCCTCCGTTTTTGTTTCACCGCGCCCTGTTGATCGCGGCGGCCATAAAAAAAGCGCCCAGCAACGGAGGCCTCGAAAACCGAGACCGCATTGCCGGACGCCTTTGTCCGTTCACGACCGAAGCAGCACTGCCTGGGGAGGCTTAAGCTGGGAGGTCGCTACACCCGGATGCGCCATTGCACCCGGTATCCGGGTTGATCAAAGCAGGAAGTGTGCCAGTGCGAAGGCGCCAGAGATTTCCCGATTTTCCATGGCGATACAGGCCGCTACCGAGTCGGGCCTTGGATGGTGCATTGCACAAATTTCAGGCGACAAAAACTGCATGCCGCAAAAAAGGGCAGCAGCGCTGTCTCAAGAGATGTCCCGGGACTATTTGCTTTTCAGGATGTCGGCAAAGGCCAGAAGGGCTTCGGCCACGTCCACCAGGCGCTGCTGGCGATCCATGGCGAGCTTGCGCAAGGCCGCATAGGCCTCGTCTTCGCTGATCCCGCGTTCACGCATCAACAAACCCTTGGCCCGGTCGATGGTCTTACGGTCATGTAGCGTGGCCTTGGTCTTTTTCAACTCGTCGCGCAGCGCCTGGAATTCACGAAACCGCGCGATGGCGACATCGACGATGGGCTTCACGCGGTTCACGTTGAGCCCGTCGATGATATAGGCCGAAACCCCGGCCTGCATGGCTTCATTGATCATCGTCTCGTCCGACTGGTCGACGAACATGACGATCGGCCGCGGCTGGTCGGCATTGATCTGGCGCATGCTTTCGATGGTGTCGCGCGACGGGCTTTCCATGTCGACGATGATCACGTCAGGGCCGATTTCCTGCACGCGTTTGGCGCTGAGTTCGCGCGGCGCAAGCTGGGCGATCAGGTCGTAGCCCTGCCCCTGCAGCGCCTCGGCCAGCACCACGGACCGCTCCGGGTCCTCGTCGATCAAAAGAATGCGTACGCCGGCCACACCATCACCTCTGCCGGTATACTAAGCAAAACACGTACCGGTTCGGCAGGTTGCTTTATGACAACCTGCTCAGGCCATAACCCATTGGTAGGGCGTAGAACTCAGGCCAGCTCGAAGCGGATCGGCTGCGCGCCCTTGAGCAGCGTGGAGCGGCCCATCGCCACCAGGTTTTCCAGCCCGTCGGTAATGGTGATGAAGTGGTTGCCGGCCAGCTGGCCGACCTTGGAGGCGAAATGCACGGCGCCATAGGCGACGAGGATTTCGGTTTCCGAGATGCCGCCGGGATACAGGATGATCTGGCCGGGCGCGGGATAGCTGGTGTGGTTCTCGTACTCCAGACCGAAGTCGTAGTCGCCGAGCGGAATCCAGCAGCCCTCACCGCTCCAGCGCACATGGATGATCTTTTCCACATAGGGCAGGACGGCGCGGAAGGCGGCCACCGTCTTGGGCGCGAGGGCGGTTTCGAAACGCGCCCCGAAGGTGAAGTCGCCGGCGGTGATCTTGAGCTTGTCGGACATGGGAGGCTCCCCTCGAAGAGAGGGGAAATGGTGGCTGGAGGCGGATTTGAACCGCCGACCCAGGGCTTATGAGTCCCTTGCTCTACCAACTGAGCTATCCAGCCACACCACGTCCCCGTGGGTCACGGAGGCCGCATGGAATACGGGGGCGGCCCAAAGATGTCAAGCGCGCCGCAAGCCTATGATATCAGGCGGCTAATTCCTTGCCGCCGGCCCGCGCGATCCAGCCCCCGCCGAGCAGGCGTTCGCCGGCATAGACCACGCCGGCCTGGCCCGGCGCGACGCCGAATTCCGGCGCGCTGAGCTCCAGCCGGGCGACACCATTCCCGGCATCGAAAATCGTGGCGGCGACGGCGGGCTGCGCCGAGCGCAGCTTCACGGTCACGTCCAGCCCCCCGGCCGGGATCGCCTCGCCCAGCCAGTTCAGCTCGCGCAGCATCACGGTGCTGCGCGCCAGCGCCTGCTTAGGCCCGACGACGACGCGGCGCTTGCCCGCATCGATGCGGATGACATACAGCGGCTCGGCCGCCGAGATGCCGATGCCCTTGCGCTGGCCGACGGTGAAATGAATCACGCCGTCGTGCTTGCCAAGCACATTGCCCTGCACATCCACGATCTCGCCGGCATCCATCGCCTCGGGGCGCAGCTTCGCGACGACCGAGGCATAATCGCCATTGGGCACGAAGCAGATATCCTGGCTGTCCGGCTTGTCGGCGACAATGAGTCCGAACTCTTCGGCCAGTGCGCGCACGGCGGGCTTCTCCAGATCGCCCAGCGGGAAGCGCAGGTAATCGAGCTGCGCCTGCGTTGTCGTATACAGGAAATAGCTCTGGTCGCGGCGCGGATCGTGGCCGCGCTGCAGTTCAGCCTTGCCCGTCTCCACGCTGACGACGCGCTTCACGTAATGGCCGGTGGCGAGGCAATCGGCACCGAGATCGCGCGCGGTTTCCAGCAGGTCGCGGAACTTGACGCGCTGGTTACAGCGGATGCAGGGGATCGGCGTCTCGCCCTGCACATAGCTTTCGGCGAATTCATCCATCACCGACTGGCGGAAGCGGCTTTCGTAATCCAGCACGTAATGCGGAATGCCGAGGCGATCCGACACCATGCGCGCATCATGGATATCCTGGCCGGCGCAGCAGGCGCCCTTTTTCGCTATCGCAGCGCCATGATCGTAAAGCTGCAGCGTGATGCCGATGACCTCGAAACCTTCCCGCTTCAACATGGCGGCGACCACGGAGGAATCGACCCCGCCCGACATCGCCACCACGACGCGCGTTTCCGCAGCCGGCTTGGCGAAGCCCAGGCTGTTAAGAGGCTGGCTGTTCAGCGCGGAAGTATTAACGGCGGCCGTCATGCGGCGGGACTATAGCGCCCGCCGGCCGCCCGGCAAGCCGATTGCTGCGGGCCCGCTGCGGGCCATTCCGGTCCGCTGGCGCCCACTGGCGCCCGTTGCGGTTCACTGGGGCCCACGGGAGCCCATTGCGGTTCATTCGGGTTCACTGGCGTTCATTCCGGTTCGTTTGGCTTCATTCGCGTTCGTTTGGCTTCGTTTGCGTTCGTTTGCGTTCGTTTGCGTTCGTTTGGCTTCGTTCGGCTTCGTTTTGGTTCGTTTCGCTTCGTATGACGTCCCCGCCCAATAATCAGCCAACGGATCATTTCTGACTTGAATCTAGTCAAAGAGAACATATAATGAACAATGCAAACTTTCAAGGGCACTATGTCAGACAAGCCTCGTCATCAAACCGCCCGCTTCAGATTTAAAGGGCCGACAGATTTGCTCCAGAAGCTCGACCACGACAGAGAGCGCTTACAGGAAGCAAGTAAAATTAGTCGTGAAGTTTCAGCCTACGCTGCATTCGACTGCGCGGTCAGTGGATGGAGTTTAGTGGACTGGACGTATGAGTATCTTATGGACATTGATCCAATAAAACTCGAAAGGCTTTGCCCAAGCAAAACACTGGCTGACTTCATCCAAGTGATGAAGCAACTCATTCCACAACTTGAGGCTTGCCGTTTAATTGCTACAGGAGCCAAGCATTTTGTTGTGAATTCATCGAACGACAAAACGCTCTATACATCGATCTCTTCCGCAGGTAGCTCCGCGTTTACAGCAGGGCACTCTACGGCTGGCGATCCTCTCAAAACATACGAACACTGGCCTTCGATAATTTCAAACGGTGAACCACAATTCGCCGACGAGCTATTCGCTGATGTCTGGCTTGGTTGGAGCAACTTTCTGTTGATTCACCAAATCGATCAACGCGATTAGGAGAATCGTACAGTATGCTTTTATTACCCTGCCGCCATCTCAGTATATCTGTCAGCCGCCCGGCCTCAAGCGTCTATGCCTTCCTGGCCGATCCGGCGAACTGGCCGAAATGGGCCGCCGGCCTTGGCCGGCTGCACCAGCTCGATGATGGCCGCTGGGTGACCGAGCAGGCGGAAGGTTTGATGAGGGTGCAGTTCAGCCCGCGCAATCCCTTCGGCATCCTCGACCACACAGTCATCACGCCGGACGGCATACAGATTTATGTGCCACTGCGCGTGATCGAGAATGGCGACGGCGCAGAAGTGATCCTGACGCTGTTTCGCCTGCCCGGGATGGACGATGCGAAGTATGCGGCGGATGCGGAGATGGTGATGAAGGATTTGGAGAAACTTATGTACCGCCAAGAATTACCGCATATCTACGAGTTATACGATCTTCTGCCCCAACCCCTGACACCAGAGACGTACTTCCAAAACCTCGAAGAGAGCCTTTCTAGAATCCCGCAGAAGCTACGGCAATACAGAGATCTTGAGAAAGACCTGGCCAACCTCGATCAGACCGCATGGAATTTTCTGAAGTCAGAAGTGAAGCCTCTTCTTCAAAGAAAACATGAAAGACGTGGCTGGTATCAATTGTTCGATAAGCTCAATCAAGCAAAAGCATATAGCTATCTAAAGTTCACCGGCCACGAAAATATTAAGTTCATTCCACCATCACCCAGAGATGGCAAAAAAACACCAGACTTGGACGCTACCAAAGGCGCTGATCGCGTCTTGTGTGAAGTAAAGACGATAAACGTGTCTGATATTGAGGCTAATCGCAGACACTCTGGCGGCGTCTCTACCGTAGAAGATCAATTGAGCATAAATTTTTTCAACAAACTTACAGACAACTTAAATAAAGCTGAAATGCAAATAGCAGAATTCGACTCCGCGCATGCACTGAGACTTATTTATGTCATTGTCAATTTCGATGACTTGCTACACGAGTATTCTGATCGTTATCGCGAGCAGATCAACGAACACATGGCTAAGAATCAAAAATCCGGCCTAACAATCGTTTTCGACTGGAGGCCGCCTTTCGGCAATGCCGTCATTTAGAAAAGCTTATCGAAGCGACCAGAATAGCACTCCTCTCATTCACCCCTTCAAAAACTTCCCTTCATAATCCCCGGCCGGCTGCGGTTTCGCGAACAGGTAGCCCTGCGCCTCGTCGCAGCCCAGCGCCTTCAGCATCTCGACATCCTCCTGCGTCTCCACGCCTTCGGCCACGACGCGCAGGCCGAGGTTATGCGCCATCGAGATAATCGAGGCGACGACCGAATGCGCCTCGCGGCTCTTGCCCATCTGGTGCACAAACGAGCGATCGATCTTCAGCGCATGCACCGGCAGCGTCACCAGATAGTTCAGTGAGGAATAGCCGGTGCCGAAATCGTCGATATAAATCTTGCAGCCGAGCTGGCGCAGGCGGTCGAGCACGCGCTTGGCCGCTTCCGGGTCATCCACCAGCGCGCTCTCGGTCAGTTCGATCTCGATCAGCCTGGGTTCCACGCCCCAGGTTTCCAGCAGCGCCTGGAAGGTATCGAGGAAACGCGGATCGTAGAGATTGCTGGCCGAGAGATTGACCGCCACCGGCAGCACACGGCCGTCTTTCGCCCAGCTATGCTGCTGACGGATCGCAATCGCGATCACCAGCTCTGTCATTGAACGGATCAGGCCGGTCTCCTCGGCCAGCGGCACGAATTTCACCGGCGGCAGGAAGCCGCGCTTGGGGTGGTTCCAGCGGATCAGCGCCTCGGCGCCGCTCAAATTCCCCGTCTGCAGGTCGATCTTGGGCTGATAATGCAGTTCGAGTTCGCGTCGGGTGATCGCGGTGCGCAACTCGGCCGCGATGGCCAGGCGTTCGGGGTTCTCGCGCTCGGTGGCCCCTTCATAGATGAAGATGCCGGAATCCTTGCGCGCGCCGCCGCGTGCCGCAATCGCCGCGCGGCGCAGCAGCGCATCGGCATCGTCGCCATGGCCGGGGAAATAGCTGATGCCGATGGAGGCCGCGATGTCGAGCTCGGCCTCCGCCACCATCACCGGGTCCTGGAACACGCCAAGCGCCGTGCGCGCCAGTTTCATGGTCTGCTCCGGGCTCACATGATCCACGGCCAGGCCGAATTCGTTGGGCGCCAGCCGCGTCAGATACGGCTTGACCTCGGGGATGGCCGAGAGGCGGTCGGCGATCTGCTTCACCGCCGCCAGGCTGGGATTGTAGCCAAAGCCGTCGAACACCTCCTGCAGGCGCGGCATATGGATCACCATGATGGCCAGCGGCTCGTTGCGCTCGGTAGCCGACTGAATCCGTTCGGACAGGCTGCGCAGGAAGGACACGCGATTGGGCAACCCGGTAAAGCGGTCATGGGTCAGCACGTAATCGGCGACGCGCTCGCTTTCCTTCTGCTTCACGGCGGCGCGCGCGATCTGGATGCCGAAGGAAAGATCGGCGGCCATTTCATCCAGCAGGTTCACTTCCGACTCATCGAAAGCATCTTCCTCGGCCGCGATCAGCGTAAACGTCCCGATGACGGCATCCTCCACCTTCAGGGGCAGCGAGATGATCGAGCCGAACTGGCGTTCCACGGCGGCCGCGCGCCAGGGTGCGAAACGCTCGTCCTTGGCCATGCTGCGGATGATGTTGTGAGTCTCGTCGCGGATGGCGCCGCCGACCGAGCCGCGGCCGCGGTCGGTATCGGCCCAGGTCAGCTTCAGCGATTCGATGAAGCCGCGATCCTCGCCATAGCGCGCCACCGTGTCGATGGTCTTGCTCTCGTCATGGCGCATGTAGTTCACGAAGGCCAGACGGTAGCCGCCCTGCGTCACCGCCACCTTGCACATCGCTTCCAGCAGCGAGGGCTCGTCGGGCTCACGCAAAAGAGTGCGGTTGCCCGCACTCAGCGTGCGGAAGGCGCGCGTGAGGCGCTGGCCGTAATTGGCAAGCTCGTCCAGCTTGGCCGCCAGCCGGCCGATCACCTGGCTGCCATGACCGATGCCGGTGCGCGCGGCCCAGTTGCCCTGGCCGATCATCTCGGCTGCCGTCACCAACTGGCCGATGGGCTGGATGATCAGGCGGCGCGAGCCGAGCCAGCCGAACAGCGCGGTGACCAGCACGGTGGCGATCAGGGCGACCAGGCCGGCCTGCAGCGCCGTGTAGCCGGCCGTCTCCACCTCGGCGGTGGGAATGCCGACGCGGACATAGAGATTGGCATCGGGCACCTGGGCATAGGCGACCATGCGCGCCACGCCATCCAGCCCGGCAGACTCCATGAAGCCCTTCGGCTGCCTGGCAATCGTGGCGCGGAAGGCCGCGGCTTCCAGGATTTCGCGCCCAACGTATTTCTCGGGCTCGGGCACGCGGGCCAGCATGCGGCCATTGGAATCCGACAGGCTGACCACCGAATTCGCCGGCAGATGCAGGCCGCTCAGCAGCGCCTGCGCCCATTGGATGTCCAGCGTGGCGATCAGCATCGCCTGCATGAGGTTGTCGCGCACCACCGGCTGGGCCGCGATGACGGTCCAGCGCTGGGTCGTGCGCGTCATCAGCACATCGCTGATCGAGAAGACGCCGCTGCTGGAGGCCGCCTTGAAATAGGCGCGGTCGTTGACCTTGACGTTGATGCTGCCCGGTTCGGTGGCGCAGATGATGGTGCCGGCGGAATCGGCCACGGCGATCTGGAAATACTGCGGATCGAAGCGCTGCAGGTTCTGCAGTCTGGCATTGCATCCGTCATCCCGCAGGGCCTGGGGATCGCGCGTGAGCTGCGCAAGCTGGCCGCGCACCTTGTCGATCACCTGGCCCTGCTGGATGGCGATGGACTGCGCGAGCATCATCGCCTCGGAACGGATATGCTCCAGCTCCTGCGCCCGGCGCGTATCGGCCAGATGCAGCGCGAGCAGGAAGGACGGAATGCAGATCAGCGCGATCAACGCGCCGAGGCGGAAAGACAAGGCATACGTCCCGGTTCTGGACATTGCTTCCCCCATGAGTTCGCTTGCGTAACCCAACGGGCCTATCCAATCACACCGAGGCGTTGTTTTGCAAAGCCTCGCTTCGCACGGAGGCTGGCCGGTTTTCCGCAAAACCACTCGCGCACTTACAAGTGTATGCGAAATGCGCCGGGCACTGATTTTTTCCGGCATGGCTGCCGCAACGCACTATGACGCCCGTGATCACGTAAAGAATTGTAAGCCGGTTTTAACAAGTGGGCGGCACGGCGCGCGGCAATCCGCAGAAAACGCCGAGACGGCCCTTACACACTGCGCAGGCGCAGCAATCACGTTTCCGGAAAGTTAGAGGGCGCGCCGCAAAGCCGCGCTTAAGGTCGGCGGCGACAAAACACACCTGCGTGATTTTTTTCGCCAGAGACACCATGACGCCGCATCTCGACATCGCATTTCCGGACACCGCATCGCATGTGGCGATGCCGGAGTCATTCGTCGAGCGCCTGACGAACGACGGCATGCGGCAGTTGCTGCAATACTGGATCATCTGTCGCGGCACGGCGCGCATGCCCTGGCGGCCGATGTTCGATCCGCTGCGCTTCCGCAAGCTGCTGCCGCATATGCAGCTGCACGAGCGCAAGGACAACGGCCGCTATCTGTGCCGGGTGTCGGGCACCGCCGTGGTGGAAGCCTATGGCTTCGAGAGCACCAACCGCTATATCGGCGAGGTGATCAATCCGGCGCATCTGAGAAGCCGCATCGCCATCCTGAATGACACGCTGGATACCGGCCGGCCGGTTTTCTATGCCGGGTCGCTGGCGCTGGCCGGCCGCGAGTGGCAGGGCCTGCATCGCCTGTCGCTGCCGGTCGCCGATGCCGAGGGCGTGCCGCGCTTCATCTTCAGCCTGCTGGATTTCAGCCGCCGGCCGCCGCGCAACGAACCGATCCCCGGCCTTGCCGATGCCGACCGCCATGGCCTCGCCTTCAAGACCGTGGCGGGCGACGACGACCTCGTCCTATAAAACTCTTATGCGACCGGGAACATCCGGCCGATGATCTGCGCCAGTTCGCCCTGGTCATAGGGCTTGGCCAGACGCGGCAGACTGGTCTCGACGCCGCGCGGCAGTTCGGCATACCCCGAAGCCAGCACGATCGGCAGGCCCGGCCGCACGGCCTGGATCGCCTCGGCCAGCTGGGTGCCGGTCATCTGCGGCATGGCGTGATCGGTGATCACCAGGTCGATCGGGTCGCCGGCCTGCACGATCTCCATGGCCTGCCGGCCCGAATGCGCCTTCAGCACGCTGTGGCCCAGCTCTTCCAGCATCGCGGCGGTGTTCATCAGCACCAGCCCGTCGTCATCCACCGCCAGCACGGCAAGCCTGCGCGTGGCGACTGCCGTCTCTTCGACCGCCACGTCCTTCGGCGGCGCCGCGACATTGTCTTCGGCGCCTGGGTCTTCGGCGCCCGGCAGCCAGAGTTCAGCCGTGGTGCCGACACCGGCACTGCTTTTCAGGATCAGGCGGCCGCCCGACTGCTCGGCCAGGCCCAGCACCATCGGCAGACCCAGGCCGGTGCCCTTGCCCACGCCCTTGGTGGTGAAGAAAGGTTCGGTGGCGCGCGACAGCGTCACCGCGTCCATGCCCTCACCCTCATCGGTGATGGTGAGGCAGACATAGGGGCCGGGCTTCAGGTTGCGCTCCAGACCCAGATCGTCGGTGCTGTGGATCGTCTCGTTGCGCGCCGAAATCAGGATGTTGCCGCCGGTGGGCATGGCATCGCGCGCATTCACGGCGAGATTGAGCAGGGCGGATTCAAGCTGGTTTGCGTCGACGCGTGCCGGCCGCAGGCCGATCGGGAAACGGCTTTCGATCATCACCGCAGGCCCGATCGAGCGCTGCAGCAGGCCCGACATGCCATGCACCAGTGCCGGAAGCTTCACCGCTTCGGGCTTGAGGTCCTGGCGGCGCGCGAAGGACAGCAGCCGCTTGGTCAGCGCCGCGCCGCGCTGGGCGCCGAGCACGGCATTCTCGATGAAGGGCGTGACGCGCGGATCGGGCACCATGCGCTTGCGCACCAGATCGAGGCTGCCCAGCACCGCCATCAGCAGGTTGTTGAAGTCATGCGCGATGCCGCCGGTGAGCTGGCCCAGCGCTTCCATCTTCTGCGACTGGAACAGCGCCTCGCGCGCCAGCTCCAGCTCGCGCTGCACTTCTTTCCGTTCGGTGATGTCGCGCGTCACCTTGGCAAAGCCCATGATCTCGCCGGCATCGTTGCGGATCGGGTCGATCACCACGCTGGCCCAGAAGCGCGTGCCGTCCTTGCGCAGGCGCCAGCCTTCCTTCTCGAAGCGGCCGGCCATCACCGCCGTCTGCAGCGCCTTCTCCGGCTCGTTGTTGGCGCGGTCTTCGGGCGTGTAGAAGGTGGAGAAATGCTTGCCGACGATGTCTTCGGGTGCATAGCCCTTGATGCGTTGGGCGCCGACATTCCAGTTGCTGACATGGCCGGTGGGATCGAGCATGTAGATGGCGTAGTCGGTGACGCCCTGCACCAGCAGGCGGAAGCGCTCCTCGCTTTCGCGCAGCGCGTCCTGCGCCGACTTGCGTTCGGTCAGGTCGCGCGTGATCTTGGCAAAGCCGATCAACTCGCCGGCATCGTTGCGGATCGCGTCGATGATGACATGGGCCCAGAAGCGTGTGCCATCCTTGCGGATGCGCCAACCTTCATTCTCGAAACTGCCGGTCTCGCGTGCGGTCTTCAGCGCGCGCGTCGGCAGACCGCTGGTGCGGTCTTCGTCGGTATAGAAGGTGGAAAAATGCCGCCCGATGATTTCCTCGGGCGTATAGCCCTTGAAGCGCTGGGCACCGCGGTTCCAGCTCTGGATCACGCCCTCGGGGCTGAGCATGTAGATGGCATAGTCAAGAACCGCGTCGACGAGCAGGCGGTAGCGCCCCTCGTCGGTCAGCGAGGCGCTGAACCGGTCGGCGCTTTTCACCAGCGCCGCGTCTTCCCTTTTTTCACCGGCCACGTCTGACTTCCCCGCCCCGCGCCGGCCATCCTGAGCCACCGCACCCTTGTTCCACTGTCCCGCATGATGGGGGCTCTCGGCTGTTTTGACCATCATTTTGCCGGCAAACCGCCCCCAAACTACGTCTCACCATTCTGCGAAGGCAGGTGGTGGCGTTGAACAACGGATGCGCCAGCGCGAAGTTCCTGACCGGGGTAAATCCGTCATGGCAATTCGCCCGCATGGACGAAACAGAGCTTGTTGCCTTCTGGATCGCGGCAATACGCGCCGTAATAATCCGCGCTGTAGTTGGGCCGCAGACCGGGCGCGCCTTCATCAGTGCCGCCGGACGCCAGTGCGATCTCCCAGGCCGCGCGCACGGCCTGCTGCGATGGCGCGGCAAACGAGACCTGCCAGCCATTGCCCCAGGTCGCCGGCAGGCCGTTGAAGGGCAACTGCACCACGAATTGCGGCCAGCGCTGGCCCGGCCGCTGCCAGATCACACCGTCCGGGCCGCCATCGGGTTCGAAGGGCTGACGCTGCAGGCCGAAAGGTGCCAGCACCTTGTCGTAGAAAGCGGTCATACGGTCGAGATCGCGTGCGCCGATCTGGATATGGCTGAACATGCAGACCTCTTTTCTCTGCCGCCGCTTTCCTCTGCCGCTGCGGTTTCGTCAGCCCACCAACCACCCCTTTGGGCGAAAGTTCCGCCTATACGCCCGGCCTGAAGTCCCTGGTATGCACGCCTCAACGGGAGCAGAGGGAAGAGGCTTCGCGGCCCGGTTGCGGCTGGAAAGCGGCCGGCGTACAAACCGGTTCGCTTCCTTTCCCATCACCGGCCCGGCCCGTTTCCCGTCCCATGCTTCTGTTCCGCCCCCTGCGCGATCGCAACATGACCCTGCTGTGGCTTGGCGCCAGCATCGCCGGACTGGGTCTGCAGATTTACGATGCCACCATCATCTGGTTCATGGTCGAGGCGCTGGGCACCCATGCCACTGTCGTCGTCGCCATCACGGCCTTCATCTCGCTGGTCTTCGCGCTGTTCGGCGGCGCGCTGGTCGACCGCTTCGACGAATTCACCGGCCTGGCCTGGATCGACCTGCTACGCGGTCTGCTGGTGCTGCTGCCGGTCGGCTGGCTCGTCTTCTCGCCTGACGACATGTGGGTCCTGATTCCGGCCGTACTGCTGATGGCGGTGCTGCGCCCCCTGCCCCTGCCGCTGGCCTATGGCGCGCTGCCGCGCCTGAGCGCGGAAAGCGGCGTCCTGCATGCCATGAACGCACTGGTCGACAGTTCGCAGCGGCTGGCGCGCATCATGGGTCCGATGCTGATCGGCGTGCTGCAGGTGGCCCTGCAGCAGGTGTGGATTCTCGGCCTGGCCGCGCTCTGCTTCCTGTTGTCGTCCGCCTGCGCGACCACGGTGCGACGGCAACTGGATGGCACGATGGCGGCGGCGAAGATCGAGATGCCGACACCGCCCTTCGCCAAGACACGGCCGATCGACGATGTGCTGGACGCGTTTCGCGTAGCCAAAGCACGCGCCGATGTCTTCTATGCCATCGTCACCAACATGATCAGCAACGGCGGCTGGCAGCTTGGCCTGATCCTGGGCACGGCCCTGTTGCTGCATGGCGAGAAGATCGACGATATCGGTGGCTATGCGTCCATTCTGGCGGCCTATGGCTGCGGCAACGTGTTGTCGAGCCTGATCAGCGGCAACCTCGCCATCCGTAATCCGCCGCGCTGGACGCTGACCGGCCACTGCATCGCAGGCTGCGGCTACATGATGATGGCCTGGGCGCCCGATCTGGAGATGCTGATGCTGGCCGCGGCAATCACCGCATCGGGCCCGCCCATCGCCGACCTGTCATTCCTCAGCATGATCCAGAAAGACAATGGACATGGGGGCACCAAGACGGTGGCGCGGCTCTATCGCCTCAAGCTGGTCGGCTCGTGGATCGGTGGTCTGGGGTCGGTGCTGGCCGGCAGCCTGCTGTTCCAGCTCTTCGGCGTCCGCCCGGTGATCTTCGCCTGCGGCTTCGCGCTCGCGGCATCGGCGGTGATCGGCTACCGCTGGTTTAAAGCCAGACCAGAATAAGGGCGACCACCGCCGGCAGCGCCTGCACATAGAGGATGCGGCGGCTGACCGTCGCCGCGCCGTAGACGCCGGCCACGATCACGCAGAGCAGGAAGAAGGTCTTCACCTGCAGCGCCACGGCCGGATCGGGATGCACAAGGCCCCAGACCAGACCGGCGACGAGGAAGCCGTTATACAGGCCCTGATTGGCGGCAAGGATTCTGGTGGTCTCGGCCTTCTCCGGCGTGTTGCGGAAGACGCGCAGGCCGGTCGGTTTGGTCCACAGCACCATTTCCAGCAACATGAAATACAGATGCAGCAGCGCCACAATGGCGACCAGGATATTCGCAGCGAGACTCATGACATTCCCCCAGGACGGTTCTGCGTTGCAGTCTAGCATTTCCGGCGCCGGCTGAATATGGCGCATCCCCGCGGTTCACAGACCGCTGGCTGCATACCGAAAGCGAATTCGGGCGACTTTGATCCATGGACATGGTCTACTGACCGCACAAATCGAGCCTCCTGCTCCTTTTGCAAGGAGCATGATGACCGACCTTATCCTGCCGACCGATGATGCTTTCGCCAAGCTGGACAAGGCCGAGCAGAAACGGACTCTCGTCAGCCTGCTCGACAATTTCCTCGACCATGCCGCTGCCGTCAATCGCACGCCCGACGACTGGGAGCGTGCCGCCTTCCGCTATGCCGTCACCTGCCTGCGCCATAACCTGATCTCAGCCGCGATGCCGGAACTGAAGCGGCTGGTGACACCGGCCCTGCAGCGTCCCGACGGCCGTGTGCCGAAGGACAAATATCCACAGACTGTCGCCGCGCTGCGCGCTGAATTGCTGGATCTCCTCGACGAACGCTGAGGCTGCGAATCGTTTCACGATTTCGCCATGATTGATGCCGCCGCCAGCGGGAACCGCATGGCAGACGCGCCGTTAATGTTCTGTTCCCAGAACAGGAGGCCGCCATGGCCAGCAGTCGTCATCCGTCCGAAATGAACAAGCCGTCCAAAGAACAGGTCAAGGAAGCCAAGCGCGAGGGTCGCGACGAAGACGCCGAACTCGACGCGGCGCTGCGCGACAGTTTCCCGGCCAGCGATCCAGTGGCGATCAGCCAGCCGACCGCCTCCAGCGGTTCGCTCGCCGGTCACCGCGACGATAACGCCGCCGGCGACAAAACCCGTCGCAAGCTGCATGAACGCGTCAATGTCGCCGACAAGCAGGAACTGGAATACTGGACTGACCGCCTTGGCGTGTCGGAAGCCAAACTGAAGGAAGCCGTCAAATCAGTCGGCTTCTTCCCGCAGGAAGTCGCCCACTATCTGGGCAAGACTCTCTGACGCCGCATCCAGTCGTCGGGCGGGTCAGAGCATGAACCGCCCGACGATATAAAGACCCAGCAGCAGCAGCGCGACGAAGAACAGGCGACGGAAGGCCGCTTCCGAAAGCCGGTCGCGCATTTTCTGCCCGGCCACCATGCCGAGCACCGCCGGCACCACGCCCGCCGCCGATATCCACAACAGATTGCCGCCGATCATGTCGCGGCCGCCCAGCGCCACCGCTAGCGCCAGGGTGGACGCCATGAACAGAAGACCCATTGCCTGCACGAGCTGGTCGCGCGTCAGCCCCAGCGATTGCAGATAGAGCACACCCGGCACCACGAACGAACCGGTGAGCCCGGTCAGCACACCATTGATGATGCCGACAACAGGCCCGGCCCAGATTTCATGCCGGGCCGGAATGGCCACCGGCGGACGCGCCAAGCCGATCACCGCATAGATGATCAGCAGCAGGCCGAGCAGCACCGAGAGCAGTTTGGTGTCGACGCTGTCGAGCGCCGCGGCCCCGAACCAGATGGCGACGGCGGCGGTGAGCAGGAAGGGCCAGAGCCGCCGCATCAGCAGGCGGAAATGGCCGCCGACACAGGCCTGCCAGATATTGGTGGCGAAGTTGGGCACCAGCAGCACGATCATCGCCATGCGCAGGTCCATGGTCGCGGCCAGCAGGCCCAGCGAGATGCTGGGCAACCCCAGACCCATCACCCCCTTCACGGCGCCGGCGAGCAGAAAGACAACGGCGATCCAGACCAGGGCAGACACATCGAAACCAAGCACGGGGTAATCCTCTTGAAGGGACGGGAGACGGTCTTATCGCAGATTGCAGGGATGCAATGTTTCGGTCGTGGCCGAAGTATTTTCGGCTACAGTTCCGCCGCATTTCCAGCCGCGAGAGCCATCATGCTGACCATTCTGGGCAAACCGGAATCCATCAATGTCCGCAAGGTGCTGTGGACCTGCGCCGAGATCGGCCTGGACTACAGCCACGATCCGAACTGGGGCGGCGCCGGCCGCTCGACCCGCGAAGCGGACTTTCTCGGCCTCAATCCGCATGGTCTCGTGCCGGTGCTGCAGGATGACGATGTGACGCTGTGGGAATCGAACAGCATCGTGCGCTATCTGGCCGCCAGGCATGGCCGCCATGACCTGCTGCCCGCCGATGCCGTCGGGCGCGCCCGCGTCGAGATGTGGATGGACTGGCAGGTCGGCGATTTCAACGGCTCGTGGCGGCATGCCTTCCTCGGACTGGTGCGCAAGAACCCCGCCTTCCAGAACCAGGCCGAGATCGAGCGCTCGATCCGCGAATGGACCGCGCATATGGCGAGCCTGGACCAGCAGCTTGCCCGCACTAAAGCCTTTGTCACCGGCGACAGCTTCACGGCGGCCGACATCGTCATCGGGCTGTCGGTCAACCGCTGGTTCATGACGCCCATCACGCATCAGGACTTCCCGGCGGTGACGACCTATTACGACCGCCTGAGCCAGCGTCCGGCCTTCATGCAGCATGGCCGCAACGGGCTACCGTAAGATCAGCGCTTCTTCTTCTCGTAGCGGTCAGTCAACGCCTTCGCCGCCTTCGCCTCGCTCTGCAGCCGCCAGCCGGCGAAGATCACGTCGCTTACCCGGCCGCGCGCATTGCGCTTGAGCACCACATCCTCGCCATAGCTGGCAAAGGCGCCGGCCTGACTGATGCGCGCGCGGTCCCTGCCGGTGATGGTCAGCTCACTGGCATCCATGAAGGGATTGAAGGCCACCGGATTGGCCGCCAATACCTTGGTCGCCATCGGCACCAGATCGCTGCAGCCCCCAAAGCCCCACCAGCGCCCGCGCCAGTCGGCGGTGCGGCGGGTTGGCGCACCGTTGCGCAGGAAGCCGCGCAGGATATGCACGATACCATCCAGCCATGGCCCGGCCAGGCCGTCGCCGGAATTGGTCAGCACCGCAATCGCGATCTCCTGATCGGGGAAGAACGCCGTGCGGGTGATGAAGCCGGGGAAGCCGCCGCCATGGCCGTACCAGGTCCAATCGCCGATCGGGCCGCTGGCAATGCCCAGGCCATAATGCTGCTCCATCGACGAATGCGGATCGCGCCATTGCCGCCGCATCATCTCGCGCCGGCTGGCGGCCGAGATCGGGCTGCGTTTCGCGTTGGGAGCAAGCTGCGCGAAAAAGCGCGCCAGATCGGCCGCCGTACTGACAAAGCCGGTGGCCGGCGCCATCGCCTGCGTGGGCATGATGGCTGGAATGGTGACGCGGCGATCCAGCAGCAGCTTGCCGCTATAGCCTGTCGCCATCTTTGGGCGCAGACGGGGCAGCATGTCCGGCGTGGTCTCGCTCAGCCCAGCCGCCTGCACGATCTCGCGCTGCATCCAGTCGGCATAGCGCTCGCCCGTTACCGCCTCGATCACCAGGCCGAGCAGGCCATAGCCGTGATTGGAGTATTTGAGCCGCGTTGACCCTGCGATCACCGGCGGCGATGCCAGCGCTCCGCGCAGGGTCTTGGCATCGGGGAACGGGCGCGCTTCGGCCCAGTGGCTGGGATCGGCGCTGTCGCGGGTGATGCCCGCGCCATGGGACAGCAGCTGCTGGATGGTGGCATCGGCGATCTTCGGATGCAGGTTATCGACATACTCGCCGACCGGATCGTCCAGCCGCAGCGCGCGCTGCTCGCGCAGCTTCATGATGCCGGCCGCCGTGAAGCTCTTGGAATGCGAGGCGACGCGGAACAGATGGCGCGGCGTCATCGGCGTTTTCTTCTGTACATCGGCATAGCCATAGGCCGCCTCGAAGACGATCCGTCCGCGATGGGTGATGGCGACCGTGCAGCCCGGCCGCTGGAACACACGCATCTGGAAGCCCAGCCAGTCGGGGATGTAATCCAGCGCCGCCTTCATTGCCTTGTCCATGCAGGCACTCCCCTTCTGATTTCACTGGCTGATTTCACTGGCTGATTTCACTGGCTGATTTCACTGGCTGATTTCACCGGTGCGATTTCGCTGGTATGCGGCAGGCCGCGATCCAACCAGCAGTTATTGATGGAAAAGTTATGCCGATGCCACGACTGCCACGCCGTCGAATCGTGTAGACTGGCAGCAACCATAAAACAGGAGGAACCCGATGAACCAGACCCGTCGCGACCATCTAAAAACCGCCGCGCTAGGCGCAGCAGGCCTGGCGCTGGCCGGCACGGCTGCATCCACGGCCGAAGCCGCCGCCACGCCGAAGCCCGCCTTCACGGTGCGGCAGACCACCATCCCCATCGTCGGCTCGGACCAGGTATTTCCGGTGCGCCGCATCTACTGCATCGGCCGCAACTATGCCGCCCATGCGCGCGAGATGGGCTCCGATCCCAACCGCGAGCCGCCCTTCTTCTTCCAGAAGCCGACCGATGCGATCCAGCTGGTGCCGGCCGGCGGCAGCGCCGACCATCCCTATCCGACGCTGACCAAGAACTATCATCACGAGGTGGAGCTGGTGGCGGCGCTGAAATCCGGCGGCCGCAACATCCCCACCGACAAGGCGCTGCAGCATGTCTACGGCTATGCGCTCGGCCTCGACATGACGCGGCGCGACCTGCAGCGCGCCATGGGCGACGAAAAGAAACCCTGGGAGATCGGCAAGAGCTTCGACATGTCGGCGCCCATCGGGCCGATCCATCCCGTCGCCAAGACCGGGCATTTCACCAAGGGCGACATCTCGCTCGCCGTGAACGGCACGGTGCGGCAGAAGTCCGATCTGGCCAACATGATCTGGAGCGTGGCCGAGCAGATTTCAAAACTCTCGGAAGCCTTCGAGCTGAAGGCGGGCGACATCATCTATTCCGGCACGCCGGAAAATGTCGGTCCGGTGGTGAAGGGCGACGTGCTGCTGTGCAAGATCGCCGGCCTGCCTGATCTGTCGATCAAGATCACCTGACACCAGTCCCTTTCGCCGGAATGCAAAACGGGCAGCCTTATCAGGCTGCCCGTTTCAGTTTCACTCCTCGTCGACGAAGGGATTTTTGCCCTTGCGCAGATGCATGCGGATCGGCACGCCCTGTAGGTCGAAGATTTCGCGCAGGCCGTTGATCAGGTAGCGCAGGTAGGATTCCGGAATGAACTCGGCGCGCGGCGCGAACAGCGCAATGGTCGGCGGACGCGCCTTGACCTGGGTGGCATAGCGGATGCGCACGGTGCGGCCGCCGGCCAGCGGCGGCGCGTTGCGCTGGGTCGCTTCGTCGAGCCAGCGATTGAGCTGCGCGGTGCGGATGCGGGTGTTCCAGCGCTGGTACTGCGCCATCACGGCAGGTAGCAGGCGATCCAGATGGCGGCCGGTGAGCGCCGAGAAAGTGATGACGGGAACGCCGCGCGCCTGCGGCAGCGAGCGCTCCAGCCGGTCCTCGATATCCTTCAAGGTCAGCGCGCGATCCTCGACGGCATCCCACTTGTTCACCGCGAGGACCAGCGCGCGCCCTTCGGACAGCACATGGTCGGCGATGGTGAGGTCCTGCTTGTCGAAGCCAAGCGCGCCGTCCAGCACCAGCACCACGACCTGCGCCATGCGGATGGTGCGCAAGCTGTCGGCGACCGACAGCTTTTCCAGCTTCTGCTCGACGCGTGCCTTGCGCCGCATGCCGGCGGTATCCACCAGGCGAATCTCGCGGCCTTCGTATTCCCACTTGATGGCGATGGCGTCGCGGGTCAGGCCCGGCTCGGGGCCCGTGAGCAGGCGGTCGCTGCCGATCAGCTTGTTGATCAGGGTCGACTTGCCGGCATTGGGCCGGCCGACGATGGCAAGCTGGATCGGGCGCGAGGTATCGTCAATCGGCGTCTCGGCATCGGGGTCGATGTCGATATCGGCCTGCACGTCATCGAGCAGGTCGGTTTCATCGCCGGGAACGGCATCGCTGCCGCCATGGCCGATATGCTTGAGCAGCGCGATGGCCAGGTCGTACAGCCCCTCGCCATGCTCGGCCGAGACCGGCAGCGGATCGCCGAAGCCAAGACCGTAGGCCTCGCCCACGCCGGTCTTGCCCGCCCCGCCTTCGCATTTGTTGGCGAGCAGCAGCACCGGTGTCTTCTGCTTGCGCAGCCAGTTGGCGAAATGCTTGTCGTCCGGCGTGACGCCGGCGCGGCCGTCGATCACGAACAGCACCGCGTCGGCCTCGCGCACCGCTACCTCGGTCTGCAGCCGCATGCGGCCGGCCATGGTCTCGCTATCGGCATCTTCCAGGCCGGCGGTGTCGACGGCGGTGAATTCCAGGTCGCCCAGGCGCGCAGCACCCTCGCGCCGGTCGCGCGTCACGCCGGGTGTGTCGTCGACAATAGCAAGCCGCTTGCCCACCAGACGGTTGAACAGCGTCGACTTGCCGACATTGGGTCGGCCGACAATGGCAATCTTGGCAGGCATTGGTGTCCTTAACGCAGCGCGATCAGCTTCGCGTCGTCGGTTACGATATAGACCGTGCCATCGGCGACCACCGGCGGCTGCGCCGCCTTGTCGGAGAGCGACATCGCGCCGATCAGGTCGCCGGTATAGGGCGACAGCGACAGCACGCGCTCATCGGTGGAGGCCACCAGCAGACGATCGCCGGCCAGAACCGGGCCGTACCAGTTGATGATGCCCTTGTTGGTCTTGGCCTTGGGGTCTTCATAGCGACGCAGCTGACGGATCCATTTCACCTTGCCGTCGCGGCGCGACATGCACAGGATTTCCGCGTCGATGGTGATGGCGTAGATGTAGTCGCCGGCAACCCAGGGCGTCTGCACGCTGGGGATGACGCGTTCCCAGACACGCTCGCCGGTGCGCAGGTCGATGGCGACGAAGCGGCCCGACTGGCTGACGGCGTAAACGCGACCGCGATCGATCACCGGACGGCCGTTGATGTCGTTCAGCGCGCCGGCCTGGCTGATGCGGGCCGAGGTGCGGACCAGCTGTTCCGACCAGGCAACGACGCCGGTATCGCCGCGCAGCGCCAGCAGTTCGCCCGAAGAGTACGGCGTGATGACGATGTTGTTCTCGATCGCCGGATTGGCAGCGCCGAGGAAACCAGCCGCTTCGGTGATGCCGGTATGGGTCCAGAGTTCCTCGCCGCGCTCGATATCCAGCGCATGCATCTGGTTGTCATAGGTGATGACGAACACGCGGCTGCCGTCGGCCGACGGCGCGCCGCGGATCGGCTGCTTCAGCGTGGCGACCCAGAAGGCGCGGCCGCTGCTGGGTTCCAGCGCGATCACGTCGCCATAGCCGGTGGTCACGAACAGCTTACCCATATGATAGGCCAGGCCGCCGCCGAGTGCGCCTTCGTCTTCGCGCTTCGGCGTCAGTTCGATGCGCCACAGCCGGCGGCCGTTGGCGACATCGAAGGCACTGACACGGGCCGCAGCATCCATGGTGAAGACGCGGCCTTCGGCCACGACCGGCTGGGCCAGAATCTTCTGCGCGTCATCGGCGGCCGTGCCGATATCGGCGCTCCAGGCGCGGCGCAGGCTGTCACCGACTGCCAGATGCTGCATCGCATGGCCGGGATAGCCGCCGGCCTGCGGCCAGTCAGGGTTCTTCCACGGCTTGGGCAGGCTGACTGGTGTATCGGCCAGCTGCGGATCGGGATCGAGCTGGCTGTCGAAGGCCAGCACCGAGATACGCTCGCCGACGATGGCCTGCGGTTTCTCGCTGGCACCGAACCAATCCTCCACCGTATCGCAGGCGGCAAGGCTGAAAGCGGCAAGAACCAGAACGGCGAAGCGCTTCATGGACGAGCTTTCTGTTTACTGGACGGGGCCGCCGAGCGCGGCGAGCAGTTCTGCCGCACGGCCACGCAGGCCGGTCGGCACCAGCGGATCGTCAGCCAGCGCGGTCAGCTGCTTGCGCGCGCCCTCGCTGTTGCCGGCCTTGAGATCGACCATCGCCTGCATCTCGCGCGCATTCGCCGACCACGGGCTGTCGCCCTTGATCACGGCGAGCCGGCCACGCAGCTGATCGGCGTCCAGCGTGTCGAAGCCATGGAAGGCGGCAAGATAGCGGGCGAGATCGCGGAAGCCGGCGTCAAAGCTGCTGTCGGCGGCGATGGCATCATAAACGGCGATGGCGCCGGTCATATCCTTGGCTTCGATCAGCATCGCAGCTTGCTGGAAGCGCGCGATCTGCGCATAGCCCTTCGGCGCGGTCTTGGCCAGATCGGCCAGCGCCTGCGCGGCCTCGGCCGGCTTGCCGGCCTGTGCCTGGGTCAGCGCAGCGGTGAAGGCCGTGCCGGCGGCGTTGGCCTTGTCGGTTTCCCAGCTCTTCCATACCTGATGACCGGCCACGGCCAGCAGCAGAAGGACGACAGCGCCGATGGCAACGGGGCTGTAGCGCTTCCACAGCGCCTCCATCCGGTCGCGCCGGACATCCTCGTCAACTTCCTCAATGAAATTGGCCACGCCACACTCCTCAAGCGACAACAGGCCGGCCCGGTAAACAGGTCGGCCTGAAAAGCGGCCGTACCTTACCCGGATCGCCCGGCGATGGCAAAGCCCGGAAGACTCCCAATTTTTCCAGTAACCATTTGATAACTAATAGACTCTTGGCAGGAATCGCAAAAACGGCTAGGCTCGCGCTACATTAGGGAAAAACAAGGGCGACTGTCGCCCGACTCGCCAGTCAGGCGATCCGCTTCGAGGGGGGACCTTCATGCGTCGACTTTGGATTGCGGCAGCAGCCGCATCTGCTGCTTTTGTCGTCGGCTTCGCGCCGCTCACCGCTCAGGCCCAGGGCAAGCGGGACAAGCCAACCGCACCGGTGCCTTTCGAGGTCGAGCGGGCCAAAGATCGCGGCAATGACCGCGGCATGATCCGCCTCAACGAAGACGTCACCCGCCTGCCCAGCTATCGCGTGATCGAACTGCCGGTGGTGGATGGCCGCCTGGGCGAGCATGCCCGCCTCGACGATGTCGAAATCTTCTTCCCCTATGGCAGCATTGTCGTTGCCACCGCCGAATTCCACAAATACCGCCCGGCCCTGATCGCCAGCAGCGCGGGCAGCGATGTACCCGATGGCGTCGCCGATCCGAAATACGACCGGGTGAAGAGCTTCGACCGCTATCTGGGCAAGGTCTGCGCCAGCGAGAAGAGCGTCGATGGCGGCAAGATCGAAATGCGCATCAGCCCCGAGCGCGTGCTGTCGGTGGTTCATACCCTGCCGGCGAAGTATCAGGGCCCGACTGCGACCGAACATCCGTCCTACAAGGTAGTCAGCGGCCTGGAGATGCGCTTCCTCTCCTTCAAGGAGCCCGGTGCGGATTCACTCTATCGCCAGTGCCAGCGTCCGGGCGGCACCAAGGTGTCCTCGGCTGACTGACCTCATCGTCATTCAGGCCATTCGCTTCAGGGCGGCGAGATGAGTCAGGCAAACTGGCTGCAACTCGCCGCCCTTCTCATGTGCGTGCTGCTGATCCTGCCGGCCGCGCTGCGCTTGCCCTGGAAGAGTGGCAGAATTCTGCTGTTCGTCGCGATCTGGCTGGCGATCTTCGCCGTGGTCAGCTTCGGCTACGAGCTGCTGCGCTAAGCAGCATACGGGTGTCGCTCCCCACATCGTGAATTGCTCCGGTTACTGAGCGGGCAGTAGTTTCTGCGCTGTTATCGCGTGGCAAGAAAGCCATGCAGAAACCGCTCAGAAGGAGCTTGCCATGGCTGTTGCTGCAACAACGTCTGCTGCCTCGCCTGCACAGGTTGCCCCGATCTCCGACGGGCAGAAGCAGGCCCTCAGGGACCAGATCGCCCAACTGCTGGAACGCCTCAAGGGCAATCCGGATGACAAGGCCAGCTTCGACGACAAGTTGGATGCCTCAGCCACTCTGCACGGTCTGCTCGCGTACGGCGGCGAGATACACAAAGCATTCGGCCTGGATGGTCCCGACGGCCTGCAAGCTGTAAAGCGGGCAAGCGCGGAAACGGATTTCGGACGGTACTCGGAACAGCTTGCTGAAAAGTACTATCAACTGCAGGGCCAACTGGCGCGCAGAGACGCAAACAAGGGCTGGGAAGCCGGCTATCAGCGTTACCTCGACATCTTCAACAGCTTCAATGAAAACGAACAGAAGCTGCTGTTCGGTGGCGGCAAGCTCCATATCGAGGCCGGCGGCATCTGGGAAACCATTACTACGCCTTATACCGGCATTGAAGGCGTGAAGGCCAACCTCGCCAATTATAAAGAGCAGTTAGAAAAAGCCGTGGCGGATGCACGGCGCCTGTATGGTCCCGAGACCGGCCACGAACCAGACGACAAGGTCGAACTGTCCGACGAGGCGAAGAAGGAACTCGCCGAGAAGGCCGAGGATGCCTCCGACGCCGCCGAGACCGAGGCAGCACTCGCCGTTACCTACACTTCGAAGGCAGAGATCGCTCTGCAGCTGCTGAAGACAGCGGCAGGTAGGAAGGACGACGACAAGGATGACGAAGACAAGGTGTGGCTGCGAGATCGCAATCCAATTGAAAGCCCCACGGACGGCACCAATAAAGGCAATGGTTCGGCTGTCATATCCCTGCCACCGAAGCCCGGCGAGAGCCTGAACAAGACGATCTGAGGACGGGATCAGCCGATCGTCGGACATTTCGTCCGATATCTGCTGATTCTCACATCTTTTTTATCGACAGGATATGGGGCCTCCCCTCTATCCTGTCGCGTCTGTTTTGCCGGCTATTTCCTGAGGAGGAAAATCCATGAATGCCGATCTGCTGAGCCTGATGCCGAAAGTCGACTTCAACCGCCGCAGCTTCATGGCGACCAGCCTGATCACCGGCTTCACTGTGGCCGCCGGCCCGGTGATGGGTCAGACCGCCATCAAGACCGATGACACCGGGCTGACCGCGGGCGAAGTGAACATCCCCGTGCCGGGCGGCACCATGAAGGCCTATCGCGCCCAGCCGGCCGGTGCCGGTCCCTTCCCCACCATCCTGGTGGTGCAGGAAATCTTTGGCGTGCACGAATACATCAAGGACACCTGCCGCCGCTTTGCCAAGCAGGGCTTCCAGGCGATCGCCGGCGATCTCTATGCCCGCCAGGCCGACATGAGCAAGGTGACCGACATGGCCGGCGCGCAGGCTGCCGCCGCCAAGGTGCCGGATGCGCAGGTGATGGCCGATCTGGACGCCACTGCCGCCTGGGCCGCCAAGAACGGCGGCAACGCCAACAAGCTGGGCATCACCGGCTTCTGCTGGGGCGGCCGCATCACCTGGCTCTATGCCGCGCATAACCCGAAGGTGAAGGCCGGCGTGGCCTGGTACGGCCGTCTGGTCGGCCAGTCGACCGACCTGACGCCGAAGCATCCGATCGATCTGGTCAAGCAGCTGAAGGCCCCTGTGCTGGGCCTGTATGGCGGCGCCGACCAGGGCATCCCGAACGACACCGTCGACCGCATGAAGGCGGCGCTGGAAGCCGAGAAGAAGTTCGCCGTCTTCTACGTCTATCCCGACACGCCGCATGCCTTCCATGCCGACTATCGCCCGAGCTACCGCAAGGAGCAGGCCGAAGACGGCTTCGGCAAGGCGGTGGCCTTCTTCAAGATGCGCATGGGCTGAAGCCCTCACATCAGGAATAAAAAAAGCCCGCAGGAAACTGCGGGCTTTTTCATGCCTTGACGGCGAAGACTTTAGAGACGGCCCTTCAGGCTCGTCGAGGCCTTGAAGCGCACCGACTTCGATGCAGCGATCTTGATCGTCTCGCCGGTCTGCGGATTGCGGCCCTTGCGGGCGGCGCGCTTGGACACCTTGAAGGTGCCGAAACCGACGATGGTGAAGCTGCCGTCCTTCTTCAGCGACTTTGCCATCGCCTCGAAAATGGCATCCACCGCTTCACCGGCCGCAGCCTTGGTGCTGCCAGCGGTGTCGCGCACGATCTCGATCAAATCAGCCTTGTTCATGACCCTCTCCCAAATCTGCGGATATATACGCCCGCCAAACAGAATCGGACGATCCGCAGCGGGTACCCCGAGGTAGCATATCCGCCGGGCCATACAAGCCGCACCAAGGTGGCAAAAACCCTTGTGCAGTGCGGTGAATCGGTGGTTGCGCGATTCGTCAATCCTGGGTCAGCAGATCGTGACCAAGTAGCTCGCGCAACGTGCCGGCCTGCAGCAGGCTTTTCGCCGCTGCCAGATCGGGCGCGAGATAGCGATCCTCGGGCATGAAGGCGACGCGGTCGCGCAGGATTTTGTGCGCCGCCAGCAGGCGCGGCGATGTGGCCAACGGCTTGCGCAGATCGACGCCCTGCGCCGCCGACAGCCATTCGACGGCGAGAATGCCGGCGAGATTCTCCGCCATGGCCAGCAGGCGATAGCCGGCATGCGCCGCCATCGAGACATGATCTTCCTGGTTGGCCGAGGTCGGGATGGTGTCGATGCTGGCCGGATGGGCGCGCTGCTTGTTCTCCGACGCCAGCGCCGCCGCCGTTACCTGCGCGATCATGAAGCCCGAGTTGATGCCCGGGTTCGGCGCCAGAAACGCCGGCAGGCCACTCAGCACCGGATCGACCAGCAGCGAGATGCGGCGTTCGGCGATATTGCCGATCTCGGTCAGCGCAATCGCGATGATGTCCGCGGCAAAAGCCACGGGTTCGGCATGGAAGTTGCCGCCGGACAGAATCTCGCCCTCGCCGAAAACCAGCGGATTGTCGGACACGCCATTGGCCTCGCGGCCCAGCGTGACAGCGGCGTTGCGCAGGATATCGAGTACCGCACCCATCACCTGCGGCTGGCAGCGCAGGCAATACGGGTCCTGCACGCGCTCGTCACCGGTGCGGTGCGAAGCGCGAATCTGCGAGCCTTCCAGCAGATGCAGCAGCAGGTCGGCCACCACGATCTGGCCCGGCTGGCCACGCGCGGCATGGATGCGCGGATCAAACGGCGTGTCGCTGCCAGCGGCTGCATCGGTGCTGAGCGCGCCGGTGACCAATGCAGACGCCGTCATGTCCTCGGCCGCAAACAAGCCGGCCAGGGCGAGCGCCGTCGAGACCTGTGTGCCGTTCAGCAGCGCCAGGCCCTCCTTAGGCCCGAGCGTCAGCGGCTGCAACCCGGCTTTCTTCAGGCCATCCGCGGCAGAGTGTTCGACGCCATCGATGCGCACAGTCCCTTCACCGATCAGCGGCAGCACCAGATGCGCCAGCGGCGCGAGATCGCCGGACGCGCCGACCGACCCTTGCGCCGGCACGCAGGGCAGCACATCGGCATTCAGCAAGGCGCAAAGCGCGGCGATCGTCTCCCAGCGCACGCCCGACAGGCCCTGCGCGAGGCTGTTGATCTTCAGCAGCAGGATCAATCGTACGACGGCATCAGGCAGCAGTGGACCGGTGCCCACGGCATGACTGAGCACCAGACGGCGCTGCAGTTCAGCGACCTGATCAGGCGCGATGCGCACTTTTGCCAGTTTGCCGAAACCGGTGTTGATGCCGTAGACCGGTGCATCGCCATTCGCCGCCTGCGTCACCAGCCGCGCCGCGTTATCCACAGGCGCACGTGCCGCATTATCGAGCACAACGCTGATCGCGCCAGGCGCGCGATACAGCGCGGCGATGTCCGTCAGCGGTAGTTTTCCGGGCACCAGTGAGTAGCGCATGGCGAGTCTCCGCTGCATCCGATAGAGGCAGGGTAAGGCCGGCCGGGCTCACTTGTCTATACATGATTATTTGTCTTGCCGTCCTTACCCGCCCGGTCTTTAATTGTGCATCCGCGTTGTGGCCATGAGGGCCGCAGCGCCCCCATTTTGGGGACATGACATAGAGCGGGGGTTCTGGGACATGACGAAGACTTGGATGATGACTGCTGCCGCCACCGCGGCCCTTCTGGCTGCCGCGCCGGCAATGGCGCAGGACATGCCGAAGATCGTGCTGGGCATGAGCGGCTGGACTGGCTTCGCGCCGCTGACGCTCGCCGCCGAGGCCGGCCTGTTCAAGAAGAACGGCGTCGATGTCGAGATCAAGTTCATCCCGCAGAAGGAACGTCACCTCACCGTCGCGGCCGGCGCCACCCAGGCGGTCGCCACCACGGTCGACACCTTCATCTCCTACTCGGCCGCCGGCATCCCGCTGGCCCAGGTGCTGCTGCTCGACAAGTCGAAGGGCGGCGACGGCCTGGCTGTCCGCAGCAACATCAACAAGATCACCGACCTGAAGGGCAAGACCATCGCCGTCGACGGCGCCGGCACCACGCCCTATTTCACGCTGATCGCCTTCATGAAGCGCAACGGCATGAGCGCCAAGGACGTGCAGTTCGCAACGCTCGGCCCGCAGCCGGCCGCCCAGGCCTTCATCGCCGGCCAGTATGACGCGGCGCTGACCTATGAGCCGTATCTATCGTCGGTGCGCAATGCCCCGAACGCCGGCAAGATCCTGCTGACCACGCTGGACTATCCGGTCGTCGTCGACATGGTCGCCTTCCAGCCCGACTACATCAAGAAGAACCCGAAGGTCGTGCAGGGCGTGGTCAACGGCTTCTTCGACGCGCTGGACATGATCAAGAAGGAACCGGCCAAGTCGAACGAGATCATGGGCGCCAAGGTGAAGCAGACGGCGGAACAGTTCGCCGGTTCGGCCGCCAACATCGCCTGGCAGGACAAGGCCGCCAACCAGGCCTATTTCAAGGGCGACCTGCAGGCTTTCATGAAGGAAGCGGCCGATATCCAGCTCGAAGCCGGCGTGATCAAGGCGATCCCCGACCTCAAGCCGATGGTTGACGACAGCTTCATCAAGTAAGCCCTCTTATCGCGTAAAGGCGTTTCGTGTTCGAACCATTGAAACCCGTGTCCCCGGGGCGGCGTACCGCCCTGGGGATTCTCTTTTTCGTGCTGTTCTTCGCTCTGTGGGGCGGCGTGACCTTCGGCGGCATCGTGCCGCCGCTGTTCCTCGCCGATCCGCTGAAAGCCGCGAAGTCCGGCGTCGAACTGTTCACCCAGTATAATTTCCACGCCGATATTGGCGTCACCATCTGGCGCGTGATCGGCGGCTTCATCATTGCTGCGGTCTTTGCCGTGCCGCTGGGCATCATGATGGGCGCCTTCAAGAGCGTGGAGGCCTTTTTCGAACCCTTCATCTCGTTTGCCCGCTACCTGCCGGCTTCCGCCTTCATTCCGCTGCTGATCCTGTGGGCCGGCGTGGGCGAGGCGCAGAAGCTTTCCGTCATCGTCATCGGCTCCTTCTTCCAGATCGTACTGATGGTCGCCGTGATCGTCGGCGGCAGCCGCATGGACCTGGTTGAAGCCTCCAAGACGCTGGGGGCCAAACGCTGGGGTATCGTGCTGCGCGTGCTGCTGCCCGGCGCCGCGCCGCAGATCGCCGAGACGCTGCGCCTGGTGCTGGGCTGGGCCTGGACCTATGTGATCGTCGCCGAGCTGATCGGCGCGCAGAGCGGCATCGGCCATATGATCATGGACAGCCAGCGCCTGCTGGATACCGGACAGATGATCTTCGGCATCTTCATCATCGGCCTGATCGGACTGGTCTCCGACTTCCTGTTCAAGCAGGCCAACCAGCGCCTCTATCCCTGGTATTTCATCAAGTGAGCAAGCTTCGCATCGAAAACGTCAGTCGCGTTTTCCCCGGCGTGCGCGGTGGAGAACCGACCCGCGCGCTGGAACCGACCACGCTGTCGGTCGAGGACAACGACTTCATCACCGTTCTGGGCCCCTCGGGCTGCGGCAAGAGCACGATGCTGCGCATCGTCGCGGGCCTCGACCAGCCGACCACTGGCCAGGTGCTGCTGGACGGCGCCGTGGTCAGCCAGCCCGGCCCGGATCGCGGCATGGTGTTCCAGTCCTACACCCTCTTCCCCTGGCTGACCGTGCGGCAGAACATCTGCTTCGGCCTGCGCGAAAAAGGCGTGGCCGAGAAACGGCAGGACGAGATCGCCGACCACTATATCAACCAGGTCGGCCTCAAGGGTTTCGAGAACCACTTCCCCAAGATGCTGTCGGGCGGCATGCAGCAGCGCACGGCGCTGGCGCGTGCACTGGCCAACGACCCGAAGATCCTGCTGCTGGACGAACCCTTCGGTGCGCTGGACAACCAGACCCGCGCACTGATGCAGGAGCTGCTGCTCGGCATCTGGGAAGCCGACAAGAAGACCGTGCTGTTCGTCACCCACGACATCGACGAGGCCATCTTCATGGCCAACCGCGTGCTGGTGATGACCGCCCGTCCCGGCAAGGTGAAATGCGACATCGGCATCGACCTGCCGCATCCGCGCCATTACACGGTGAAGACCACGCCGGAATTCGCCGCCTACAAGGCACGGCTGACCGAGGAAATCCGCGTGGAGTCCATCCGTGCCGCCCAAAGCGAGCACTAACCCTCCCGGTTCGTCCTACATTCCGCTTCCGGGTTCCAGATAACCGGTCTAGGCTTGCCATGGCCCGTCAAAGAAACGGGTTCACATGCTGCGCATCGTCGCGGCGGTTCGCGATGACCCGCAGCCCAACAGGCAACCGGGAGAACGTCATGGCCGATAGCGTCTACAAAGTCATCGAAATCGTCGGCACCAACAAGGAGTCCTGGGAAAAGGCAGCCAAGGCCGCCGTCGACCGTGCCTCCAAATCGCTGCGCGATTTACGTGTAGCCGAAGTGGTGCAGCTTGATATGCAGATGAATAACGGCAAGATCGAAGCCTACCGCGCGAAACTCAAGGTCTCGTTCAAATACGAAGGCTGATATCGGAGATCACGGCATTGCGGCCGGACCTGTTCCAAGAATGAATATACGCTCTTATTTCTCCACCGACCGCGATGCCGTGATTGCCCTGTGGGAGACCTGCGGCCTGACGCGGCCGTGGAATGACCCGGGCAGCGACATCGATACCTGCGTGTCGAAACCGGAATCGACCATTCTTGTCGGCGCCGACAAGGGCGGCGCCGTGATTGCGACAGTGATGGTCGGCCATGACGGCCATCGTGGCTGGCTCTATTACCTTGCCGTCTCACCCAGCCAGCAGAAAGCCGGCCTCGGCCGCCAGATGGTGGCCGCCGCCGAGGACTGGGTGAAAGCCCGCGGCATCCCGAAGGTGATGCTGATGGTGCGGCCCGAGAACGACAAGGTGCGCGCCTTCTATGATGCGCTCGGCTATACCGAAGAACCACGCGTGATCTTCAGCCGGCGTTTCGACGACAAATAGCCTTCCGTTACGTCGGGCTTGAGCGAGACCCGTGCATCAGCCTAGGCTTCTGCCCCGTTCCGGGAGGGAGCCGTCATGAAAGAAGCGATTGCCGTCCTCGGCGCCAACGGCGTCTATGCCCGCCACCTGATCCCGCGGCTGAGCGCTGCCGGATATCCGGTCACCGCCATTGTCCGCCGCCCCGAAGCCGCCGGCGTCGCGCGTGCCTGCGGCGCCACGGTGAAGACGGGTGATATTTTTGATACCGACAGCATGGCGGCGGCCTTCAAGGGCTGCGCCATCGCGATCAACCTGGCGACCACCCTGCCCGGCCCCAGCGGTCGCGGCGACTTTGCCGCCAATGACAAGCTGCGTATCGAAGGCGCGCCGAATTTCATCGCCGCCTGCCGCAAGGCCGGCGTCGGTCGCATCATCCAGCAGAGCATCAGCTTCGTGAATGCCTCGGGCAGCGATGCCTGGACGGATGAGGACCATATCTACAAGCCAGCAACCGACACCATCGCCACGCGCGCCATCACCGCGGCGCTGGAGATGGAAGCGACCATCACGGCCTCGGGGCTGGACTGGGCCATCCTGCGCGGTGGGTTATTCTATGGTCCCGGCACCGGCTTCGACGATCGCTGGTTCGGCAGTGCGGCGGCCGGCAAGCTGCGCATCCCGGGCGACGGCACGGATTATGTCTCGCTGGTGCATATCGCCGACATGGCGGCCGCCACCGTCGCCGCCGTGCAGCGCTGGCCGTCGCGCCAGACCCTGATCGTCTGCGACGATGGTCCAGCGCAATGGGGCGATGTATTCCGCTTCATCGCCGACAGCCTCAACCTGCCCGCACCCGAGACTGGCGCGCCGGCCGGCTTCCCGTCCTTCCGACTGAAGAATGCGCGCGCCAGGGCTGCCCTGAACTGGCAGCCCTTTTACGCGACCTTCCGGCAGGGTTTCGGACGTTAACTTGTGAACGCGCCGAGATAGTCGCGCTTCACCAGCGGCAGTCCTTTGTGCCGCAGGATGTCGTAGGCCGTCACGACATGGAAATAGAAATTGGGCAGCGCGAAGGCCAGCAGGTAATTCTGGCCGGTGAAGCTCAACTCTCCGGCCTGGGTCTTCATGCTCACCGGGCGCGTCGCCGCCTCGGTGAAAGCACTGGCATCGACACCCTGAATGAAGTCGCGCGTCTTCTTGATGCGCGCCTGCAGCTCGGCGAAGGTCTGCTCGGTATCGGGATCGCTCGGCGGCGTCACACCGGCCGGACGCGCCACACCGAACTTGGCCGCATCACAGGCAGCCTGAATCTGGCGGGTCAGCGGAAACATGTCCGGCGCCAGCCGCGCGTCCAGAATCTCGCCGGCCTTCAGGCCCTTCTCGGCCGCATAGGCCTCGCCCTTGGTGAGCAACGCCGACAGCACATCGAGCGCACGGGTAAACGCCGGCACTGAGGCCTGCTGCATGGACAATGACATTTGAAATCTCCCAGATAAGACTGGCAGCCCTTCCCTCCGGGACTGGAGGGCCCTCCGCTGCCAGGTCCGTCCCCAGTTAGGGGACGGATGCCGAATGGCAAGAGGGGTCAGGCCTTCAGCGCGGCCACGTAAGCGTCCGGCTTGAAGCCGGCCAGCAATTTGCCGCGCCCCAGGGCGAGGATCGGGCGCTTGATCATCGAAGGCTGCGCCACCATCAGCGCGACAGCCTTCTTTTCGGTCAGGCCCTCGCGATCCTTGTCTGGCAGCTTGCGAAACGTCGTGCCGGCGCGGTTGAGCACGGTTTCCCAGCCCAGCGTCGCGCACCAGCCTTCCAGCGTGGCGCGGTCGATGCCTTCCACCTTGTAGTCGTGGAAGTCATAGGCAACGCCGCGGCTGTCGAGCCAGGTACGCGCCTTCTTCATGGTGTCGCAGTTCTTGATGCCGTAGATGGTGATCGCCACGGGACTCGTCCTGTAATGGGTTACGCCCCATTATCATGCAGGACGGACTGGCACCACAACGCGCACGGCAAAGGTTTGCAGGATTTCGTCGCGCTGGTTCTTCGTTTCGATGCGCATCTTGATCGAACCGCGGTCGGGACGCCTGGACGGGAAGATTTCGATGATCTCGGCCTCGACCCGCAGCACGTCGCCCGGACGGGTCGGCTGCGGCCAGCTGATCTCGCCGCCCGCACCCAGAATGCCGCCGGCCAGCGGCGTGCATTGCACCAGCAGCTTCATGGTGAGCGCCGCTGTATGCCAGCCGCTGCCGGCCAGTCCGCCAAAGATGGTGTCTTTCGCCGCCTCGTTGTCGAGATGAAAAGGCTGCGGATCGAAATCGCGCGCGAAGGCCTTGATCTGGGCCTCGTCCAAAGCATGGCCGGGGCTGACGAAGCGCTGGCCGACGCTCAGATCCTCGAAATACAGCTTGTCCATTCTTCGCAGTCCTCCCTGTCTGGCAGGATTATGGAAGCGGACCGGCGGGTCCGGCTACTCCACAAAATGAACCTGGCAAAAAAATAATGGCGGCGACTCGCGAGTCGCCGCCATCTGCCGTCCGGGGAGACGTTTACTTCGCCTGAGGCAGGTAGGATTCAAGGCGTTCCAGCGTGCCGGTCCAGCCCTGCTGCATGCTGTCCTTGCCGTCCTGGAAAGCCTTGTGGCCGGTGGGCGTCGCTTCATGCGGCGCCCAGCGCACGGTCAACCGGGTCTTGCCGCCGGGCTCTTCATCGAAGGTGAAGGTACTCAGCATCTCTTTCGGCCACTCGGCGCTCCAGGGATGCTGCGCGATATTGCCCTGCGCGTCGGCAAAGCTGGTCAGCACCACCAGCTTTGCGGGCGCTTCGATCTCGCGGAATATCCAGCGGCCCCAGATCTGGAAGCCGCCCGGCATCTTCAGGCCGTAATGGAACACGCCGCCCACACGCAGGTCGATGCTGCACACGGTGACATCAGACCCCGCCGGGCCCCACCAGTGCTTCAGGTGCTCTTCCCTGGTATGCGCATCCCAGACCAGCTGGCGCGGCGCATTGAAGACGCGGGTGATGGTAAAATCGTCATAAGTCATGATCGGCCTCTTACTTTTCAGCCAGGATTTTCAGGTCGGCAAGGCCCTGGTTGAAGGCATCGCCGCACATCTTTTCCGCATCCACGAACACATGCATGATCTTGGCCCAATAGGGAGTGATGCCATGCATCGCCCAGGTGACCTCGGTGGCGTCGCCCTTCGGCTCGAAGGTGAAGACAACGAAGTTGTTGCTCTTGAACGGTCGGGTAAAGTCGAGGTTCATCTTGGTCTGGGCCGCCGTGATGTCGGTGATATGCAGGCTGCCGGCGCCCACCTCCTTCTTGCTGTCCCAGTCGTAATGCTGGCCCACCCCGGCCGGCGAGCCGCTGTAGCTGCGGGTCATGCCGGGATCCATCTTTTCCCAGGGCGACCATTCGATATGGCGGCGCAGGTCATTGATGTAGGGCGCGATCTTCTCCGGGGGCGCCTTGATGCTGGTGCTGCGGGTGACGCGGAACTCGTCCGGCTTGGTGGCGGCATAGATCAGGAGGACGGCGAGGACGAGCACCAGCACGCCCGCCACGATGGCAAGGATCTTCAACATGGGGATGTCTTTCTGTTCTGAGGGTGGGATCAGGTACGCATGACGACGGTTTCCAGGCGTTCGAGGCTTTGGGTGAAGCCCTCGCGATGGCCGTTCTTGTCCATGAATTCGCGGTCGGCCACGGTAGACAGCCGGGTGACCACGGTCAGCTTGGTCTTGTTATCAGGTGCATCCTCGAAGCGGATGGCATGCACGGCGTTGGGCACGCGAAACTCGTCCCAGGCGCCGGTGCTGTTGTCGATCATCATGGTGTAGACCAGATGCTCGTTCTCGACGATCTCGCGGATTTCACCCTTCAGCGGATGCTCGGTGCCCTGGGGCGAGCGCATGACGATGCGGAGCGCGCCGCCGACGCGCGGCTCGATGCTGCAGACCGGATTGGTGAAACCATGCGGCCCCCACCACTGCGCAAGCTGCCCGGCATCCACCCAGGCGCGGAAGACGCGGTCGCGGGGCGCATTGATCAGGCGGGTGATGACGATCTCGCGGTCGGTGGCGGCAGTTGCTGATGTGACGGTTGCGGTCATTTGCCGTCCTCCTCTGTCTGCATCGCGGTCAGATAGGCATCCAGCCGGTCGAGGCTGGCATCCCAGAACTTGCGGTATTCCTCCAGCCAGCCGGCAACATCGCGCAGCGGACCGGCTTCCAGCTTGCAGGGGCGCCACTGGGCTTCCCGTCCCCTGCTGATCAAGCCGGCGCGCTCCAGCACCTTCAGATGCTTGGAGACTGCCGGCATGCTCATCTCGAAAGGCTCGGCCAACTCGCCCACGCTCGCCTCGCCCAGCGCCAGACGGGCCAGGATGGCGCGCCGGGTGGGATCGGCGAGAGCGGCGAGCGTTGTGCTAAGATGGTCAGCGGTCATGGTGAATTAAACCATTCAGTTAAATAACCTGACGGTTTAATACGAAATTCCCCCGCTTGCGTCAACCGGGAAAATTGTCCATTGAATTCAGAGCGATGCGCCAGATCGGCGGCATAGCCATACCAGAGGAAGCCCCGTGACCCGTCCCAATACCTTCCGCGATCGGCTCCGGGCGCTCTATTTCGGCGACAGCCGCCTGGCGCGCAACTTCCGTTACGGGCTGGTCGGCTTCGACATCCTGACCATTGCCGTTTTCATTGTTGAAGCTTCCGTCGTCGAGCCGGCCTGGCGCATGCCGCTCGACTTCACGCTGGGCGCGCTGCTGACCATCGAACTGCTGGCGCGGCTCTATGCCGAGAACGAGCGCCGCAAATACCTGCTGAGCTTTGCCACCGCGACCGACATCGCCGTGATTGCCTCCCTCTTCCTGCCGGTGCTGCTGGAGAATCTCGCCTTCCTGCGCGTCTTCCGCGCGCTGCGCCTGCTGCGCTCCTATCGCCTGCTGAAGGACCTGCGGGCCCACTCGCTGCGCTTCCGGCTCTATGAAGACGTGATCCAGCGCAGCCTGACGCTGGCCGTGTTCATCTTCATCGTCACGTCCTTCGTCTATGTGTCGCAGCACAACATCAACAGCGGCATCAAGACCTATATCGATGCGCTGTACTTCACCATCACGACACTGACCACCACGGGCTTTGGCGACATCACGCTGGTGGGACCGGGCGGCCGGCTGCTGGCGGTGCTGATCATGATCGTCGGCGTCAGCCTGTTCCTGCGCCTGCTGCAGGCGATCTTCCGGCCGCACAAGGTGCGGTTCGAATGCCCGGACTGCGCGCTGCAGATCCACGACATGGATGCCGTGCACTGCAAGCATTGCGGCCGCGTGCTGCCGATCCCGGATGAAGGCGCGGTCTGAGCCGCGTTAGCCCGCTGCACCAGACCTTGGCCGGAAGCTGAAGATGCCCGGCGGCCAGGGCGGCGTTTCGTGCGGACCCACGCCTCGCCAGCCTTTCACCGCCTTTGTCATGCGTCCCGCCCATGCAACCGTGACCTCAAGATGCTGCCAGATCAGCCCGATCGCCACGGCATTCACGGGCAGGCGATCCGGGAAGGGACCTTCACCGTCACGATAGGCCTGCGCCAGCTGCTGCAAGACCATCATCTTCTGCTCAGCCGTCTTGCCGATCGCATGAATGGTAGCCAACAGGTCCGCCTTCGATCCCTGGTCGGCGAAGAGGACCTTGAGCAAGGCCTCCGCTTCCAGATACAGGCTACCGTCAGGCTGCGACAACCAATCCCGCAGCGCACGCCGTCCCTTCGGCGTGATCGCATAGATCGTCCGCTGGCGTTTGCCGGTCTTTTCGTGACGTACAGCAGCATAGCCGCCGCCCACCAGCCGTTTGGGCTCGGCATAGAGATTGCTCTCTGCTCGCGGCCAAAAATGGCTGAAGCTGACGCGAATCTGCTTGGCCAGCTCGTAGGTCGCCCAAGACCGCAGGGCGAGCAGGCCGAGAATCGCAAAAGACGTAGTGGTGAGAGCCCGGGCGGCCGCCATGCTTCAACAATAGGTGAATTGACATACTCCTGTCGAGAGTATTTTATACTCCTATTGAGAGTAAATGAGAGAATCAGTTCATGTTGCCATCCATATCCATCCGCCTAGCCACGAAAAACGAAATCCCCGATATCGCCGACATCGTCAAAGCCGCCTTCACGCAATACCGAGGTATCGCACCCCGTCCGATCTTCGATGCCTATATCAATGATCTCAGAAACCTCGCCACGCATTGGAACGATGGTGAAACCATGGTTGCCGAGCTTGATGGCCGCATGGCAGGCACCGTGACTTTCTTTCCCGACGCTAGCGCCGAGGGACTGGGGCTACCCAGTGATTGGGCCGGTTTCCGACGCCTTGCCGTGCTGCCAGCCGCGCGCGGTCGTGGCGTCGGCCGGTACCTGGCCGAAGCATGTATTACGAATGCCCGTAAGATTCAGCGAAAGATGATTGGCATTCATACCGCCTCTTTCATGCAGGCGGCCTGTCATATCTATGAGCAGATCGGCTTCTGCCGGCGGCCGGACTATGATCTGCGGGCCGCCGAAATGCTGGCGACAGGCCAGGATGCGGGCGACGTTGCCATCATCGCCTATGAGCTGGATCTGGGGCGATGAGCATGACAATCATACTGCTCGGCCCGTCCCTGCTGCTGATGGGCATCGTTGCCGGCATCTATGCCTCCACCCTGATCCATGACCACAGGATCAGCGACCTCATGGCCAGCCAGTATGCGGCCCTGCACCAGATGCGGGACAAGAGCTTCGGCAAGGTGATGCCGGTTCTGGGTCTGGCCAATCTGGCACTGGTGCTGGCCTGCACGCTGCTGACCTTCGAAGATCAAGCGATGTGGCTGAGCGCTGCCGCCACAGCGCTGCTGGCGCTCGACATCCTGCTGACCGTGTGGCTGCAGCTGCCGCTCAACCGTGCCGTCCAGGGTTGGGCTGCCACCACAATTCCGGCCGACTGGGCGACCGTGCGGGACCGCTGGGCCACGCAGCATACGATCCGCACGGCGCTTGCGATCGCGGCTTATGCCTGCCTGATTGCGGCCGTGCTGCTGACGCTGTGAGCCTCAGTCGAGGGCGGCAATCACTTCGATTTCGATCAGGAAATCCGGATTGACCAGCGCGGTGACACCGACCAGCGTGCTGGCCGGATACGGGCCATCGCCCAGCACCTTGCCGCGCGCGCCACGCACGGCGGGCAGCTTGTCCGGCGTCAGGTCGACCACATAGGTGACCATCTTGAAGACCTTGGAGAAATCCGCACCGACCGAGGCCAGCGCCGCCTTCAGATTGGCGAAGACCTGTTCGGTCTGCGCCCCGAGATCGCCCTTGCCCACCAGATTGCCCGCTGCATCCAGCGCGACCTGACCCGAGATATGCACCTGCCGGCCGGCAGACACCACGGTGACATGCGTGTAACCGGTCGGCTTGGCCAGGCTGGCAGGATTGCTGCGGTCGATGGTCATGGGGCTCTCCGTTACTTTTGATAGCTGATCTTCACCTTGGCCGCCGCCGCACGCGCGACCTCGCGGGCCTTGTCGCTATCGCCGGTTTTCACCCGCGCCAAAGCCACGCCCATGCGGCGATAGGGCCGCGTCGTGGGCTTGTTGAAGATGCGCAGGTCGACATCCACTGCACCCGGCGCCGGCGACTGCAGAGCATCGGCAAGACCATCGACGGTGAATTCGGTTGAGTCACGGTCGGCCAGGATCACCGCCGAGGCGCTGGGGCCATACTGCGTGATCGACGGGATCGGCAGGCCGAGGATGGCGCGCGCATGCAGGTCGAACTGGGTCAGATTCTGCGAGATCATGGTCACCATGCCGGTGTCGTGCGGCCGCGGCGACAGCTCGGAGAAGATGACCTCGTCATTCTTCACAAAGAACTCGACGCCGAAGATGCCATAGCCGCCAAGATTATCGACCACGGCCTTGGCCTGGCGCTGGGCTTCTGTGACTGCCTTGTCCGACATCGGCGTCGGCTGCCAGCTTTCCTGGTAGTCGCCGCGTTCCTGCCGATGCCCGATCGGCGGGCAGAAAATCACGCCGTCGCGGGTGCGGATGGTGAGCAGCGTGATCTCATAGTCGAAATCGATGAAAGCCTCGACGATCACGCGCTTGCGGTCGCCGCGCATGCCGGCCACGGCATAGTCCCAGGCCTTATCAACATCGGCCTGCGCCTTCACTGTGCTCTGGCCCTTGCCCGAAGACGACATCACCGGCTTGACGACGCAGGGAATGCCGACCTTCGCCACAGCCTCGCGCATCTCCTCCAGACTCTCGGCATAGAGGAATTTCGAGGTCGGCAGGCCGAGCTCGTTGGCGGCGACATCGCGGATGCGGTCGCGGTTCATGGTCATCTGGGTCGCACGCGCCGAGGGCACGACATTGAAGCCGCGATCCTCGAAATCCTTCAGCACCTCGGTGCGGATGGCTTCCACTTCCGGCACGATGAAGTCGGGCTTGTGCTTCTCGATGGTGGCGCCCAACGCGGCGCCATCCAGCATGGAGAAGACTTCGAACTCATCGGCAACCTGCATGGCCGGCGCGCCGGCATAGGCGTCGCAGGCGACGACATGGGCGCCGAGCCTTTTTGCGGAAATGACGAATTCACGGCCAAGCTCGCCCGAGCCCAGCAGCAGGATTTTCTTGGTGGCAGCCATGGTCGATTCTTCTCAGTTAAGCGGTCCGCGATCCTACAACGCCGGGGCGCAGACCGGCCAGCTTCCCGGCCCCGGACGACGCTGTTATCCACAGCCCAGATGGCGGCGAATCCGGGACACCTTTCGTGGCGTCAGGCGTTCTGTAGGATGAACAGAAACGGGAGGACCGCAGCATGAAAGTGACCCAGAGCCTCTGGTTCGAGAAGGACATGGAAGCGGCGGTGAAATTCTACGTCTCGCTGATTCCGGGCTCGTCACTCGACTGGGACACCGCACTTGCAGCTGACTCGCCCAGTGGGCCGGGCGGCAGCGTGAAGATCATGGGCTTCACACTGGGTGACCAGCGCTACATGGCCTTCGAGGCCGGGAAACTCGATCCGTTCAATCACAGCATTTCGATCATGGTGGAATGCGACAGCCAGGCCGAGATCGACCACCTGTGGGACGCGCTGGGCAAGGATGGCCAGATCGAACAATGCGGCTGGCTGCGCGACCGCTGGGGCCTGTGCTGGCAGATCGCGCCCAAGCGGCTGATGGAGCTAACGATGGACCCGGACCGCGCCAAGGCGAAACGCGTGTCCGAGGCGATGCTCAAGATAGTGAAGCTGGATCTCGCCGGACTGGAAGCGGCGGCGAAGGGCTAGGCGCACCGGGTGTGGCCGCCCATCCCAATACGCCTTATCAACCGCCCGGATGCAGACCCGGCGCTTCCTGGCCTGTCCGCGTCACATATTCGGTATAGCCACCGGTGAACTGATGAACACCTTCGGGCGTCAGTTCCAGCACGCGGTTTGAAAGCGCTGCGAGGAAGTGGCGGTCATGCGACACGAACAGCATCGTGCCCTCGAAGTCCGCCAGCGCCGCGACCAGCATTTCTTTGGTCGCCATATCGAGATGGTTGGTCGGCTCGTCGAGTACCAGGAAGTTCGGCGGATCGTACAGCATCAAAGCCATGACCAGACGCGCCTTCTCACCGCCAGACAGCACGCGGCAGGTCTTCTCGATATCATCGCCAGAGAAGCCAAAGCAACCAGCCAGCGTGCGCAGCGCCGGTTGTCCGGCCTGCGGGAATGCCTTGTCGAGCGTTTCGAAAATCGTATCGTCACCGTCCAGCAGGTCCATCGAATGCTGGGCGAAATAGCCCATCTTCACGCTGCTGCCGAGGTTCACCGTGCCCTGGTCCGGTTTGGCATCGCCGGCGATCAGCTTCAGTAGCGTCGATTTGCCTGCGCCGTTGGCGCCCAGGATGCACCAGCGCTCCTTGCGGCGCACCTGGAAATCCAGCCCCGTGTAGATCGAGAGGCTGCCATAGGCCTTATGAACGTCCTTGAAGTTCGCCACGTCTTCGCCCGAGCGCGGCGGGGACCGGAATTCAAACTGGACTACCTGGCGCCGCCGCGGCGGCTCGATCTTTTCGATCTTGTCCAGCTTCTTCACCCGGCTCTGCACCTGGGCGGCATGCGAGGCGCGCGCCTTGAAGCGCTCGATGAACTTGATCTCCTTGGCCAGCATTGCCTGCTGACGCTCGAACTGCGCCTGGCGATGCTTCTCGTTCAGCGCGCGCTGCTGGTCGTAGAAATCGTAATTGCCTGAATAGGTGGTAAGCGAACCGCCGTCGATCTCGACGATCTTGCCGACAATGCGGTTCATGAACTCGCGATCATGCGAGGTCATCAGCAGCGCACCGTCATAATTCTTGAGGAAGGCCTCCAACCAGATCAGGCTTTCAAGGTCGAGATGGTTGCTCGGTTCGTCGAGCAGCATGCCATCGGGCCGCATCAGCAGGATACGGGCCAGCGCCACGCGCATCTTCCAGCCGCCAGACAACAGGCCGACGTCGCCGTCCATCCGCTCCTGGCTGAAGCTCAGGCCCGCGAGCACCTCGCGCGCCTTGGCCTCCAGCGCATAGCCATCCAGTTCCTGGAAGCGGGCCTGCACCTCGCCATAACGCTCGATATTGGCTTCCATGTTGTCGGCCTGGTCCGGATCGACCATCGCGGCCTCGAGCTGGGCCATTTCGGCGGCCAGCGCACTCACCGGTCCGACGCCATCCATCACGGCCGCGACAGCACTCTGACCGGACATCTCGCCGACATCCTGGTTGAAGTAGCCAATCGTCATGCCGCTATCGATGGCCACCTGGCCATCGTCGGGGCGTTCTTCGCCGACGATCATCCGGAACAGGGTCGACTTGCCGGCGCCGTTCGGCCCGACAAGCCCCGCCTTCTCCCCCTTCTGGAGGCCCATCGACGCGTCGATGAACAGAATCTGATGGCCGTGCTGCTTACTGACGTTATCGAGACGAATCATGACGCCCGTGTTACTCCCACTCGATCGTGCCGGGCGGCTTCGAGGTGATGTCGTAGGTCACGCGGTTGATGCCGCGCACCTCATTGATGATGCGGGTGGCGACGCGGCCGAGGAAATCATGCGGGAACGGGAAGTAATCCGCCGTCATGCCGTCGGTCGAAGTGACCGCACGCAGCGCGCAGGCCTGATCATAGGTACGGCCATCGCCCATCACGCCAACGGTACGCACCGGCAGCAGCACGGCGAAAGCCTGCCAGATCTGGTCATACAGCCCAGACTTGCGGATTTCGTCGAGATAGACAGCATCCACCTCGCGCAGCAGATCGAGCTTTTCCTTGGTGATATCGCCCGGAATACGGATGGCCAGGCCCGGTCCCGGGAAGGGATGACGGCCGACCAGGCTTTCCGGCAGGCCGAGCTCGCGGCCCAGCATGCGGACTTCGTCCTTAAACAGTTCGCGCAGCGGTTCGACCAGTTGCATGTTCATGCGGGCCGGCAGGCCGCCGACATTGTGATGCGACTTGATGGTGACGCTGGGGCCGCCAGAGAAGCTGATGCTCTCGATCACGTCCGGATACAGCGTGCCCTGGGCGAGGAACTGCGCGCCGCCGATCTTCTTGGCCTCGGCCTCGAACACGTCAATGAAGAGTCCGCCGATGGTCTTGCGCTTGGTTTCCGGATCGCTGATGCCGGCCAGCTTGCCCAGGAACAGGTCAGACGCGTCGTTATGAATCAGCGGGATGTTGTAATGGTCGCGGAACAGCCGCACCACCTCTTCAGCCTCGCCCTTGCGCAGCAGGCCGTGATCGACAAAGACGCAGGTCAGCTGGTCACCGATGGCCTCGTGGATCAGCACGGCGGCGACCGAACTGTCGACGCCGCCAGACAGGCCGCAGATCACCCGCCCCTTGCCCACCTGTTCGCGAATCTTGGCGATGGCTTCATTGCGGAAGCCCTTCATGGTCCATTCGCCGCTGCAGCCCGCCACCTTGCGCACGAAGTTGTGCAGCAGCCTGGCGCCATCCAGCGTGTGCATCACTTCGGGATGGAACTGCACGGCGTAAATCTTGCGCACGTCATCGGCGATGGCGGCGAACGGCGAGCCGTCGCTGACACCGACGGCGCGGAACCCGGTCGGGATCTCGGTGATCTTGTCACCATGGCTCATCCAGACCTGGTGCTTCTGTCCCTTGGCCCAGACGCCGTCGAACAGGTCGCAGTCATCCTTGATCTCGAGGAAGGCACGGCCGAACTCGCGATGATGGCCGGTTTCGACCTGGCCACCGAGCTGCATGCAGATGGTCTGCTCGCCGTAGCAGATGCCGAAGATCGGCAGACCGAGCTTGAAGGCGCCTTCGGGCGCACGCGGCGAAAATTCCTCGGTGGTCGAAGCCGGGCCGCCGGAAAAGATGATGCCTTTCAGCGTGCCATGCTCGTTCACGAGGTCCAGGCACTTATCCGCCTTCTGGAACGGAACGATCTCGCAATAGACACCCGCCTCACGAACACGCCGGGCGATCAGCTGGGTCACCTGCGACCCGAAATCGATAATAAGAATGCGCTCCGCCATCGGCCTTACCGAACTCCTCTGCTTTGTTGTGGTACCGGCTGGCGCGACAGCGTCAGCTCGGCTTGCTGGCCTTGTAGGCCGCGATCTTGGTTTTCAGTTCCGTCAATTCGGCGCAGCCGAAGGTGCACAGACTGTCGAGGCGCTTGAGATGCTCCTCGGCCTTCTCCGGCTGGTTCACTTTCAGATAGGCTTCGCCGACATACTCGTGCGCGCCGCGATGCTTGGGGTCGATCTCCAGCGCTTTCGCATAGGCGGCGAAGGCCTGGTCGTAATTGCCCTGGTTGCGCTGCGCATAGCCGAGCCAGTTGAAGGCATCGGCATTCTTGTCGTTCTTGATCACGACCTTCTGGAACAGCTCGATGGCGGCGCTCCAGTTCTTGGCGTCGATGGCCTTTTTGCCTTCGGCAAAATCAGGATCGGCGGCCTTGGGCATGCCAGAGCCGGGATCGTTGTTGCCCATCGCGAAGATGGATGCGGCCGGCATGGCCAGCAGCGCGGCAACAGAAAGAATGCGGAAAAGACGGGGGAAAACGCGACCCGGATTACCCATGGCAGAGCTCCTTGCTGGAGCGGCCAGTATATCCTGTCCGGGCCGTTCGGGGCCACCCTCCCGTAAGGGTCGGGGCGGCCCCGTCCGGATAAAACGTGACGTCGGTCAGCTCGGCTTGGAAGCCTTGTACTCGGCTATCTTCTTCTTCAGCTCGGTATACTCGCCGCAGCCGAAGGTGCACAGGCTGTCGAGACGCTTGAGGTGCTCTTCCGCCTTCTCGGGCTGGTTCACCTTCAGATAGGCCTCGCCGATATACTCGTGTGCACCGCGATGACGGGAATCCACAGCCAGTGCCTTGCCGTAATAGGCGAAGGCCTGATCGTAGTTGCCCTGGTTGCGCGAGGCATAACCGAGCCAGTTGTAGGCATCGGCATTCTTGTCGTCCTTGGCCACCACCAGCTCGAACAGCGGAATGGCCTTGGCCCAATCCTTGGCGTCGATCGCCTTGCGGCCCTCGGTGAAATTCGGATCGACCGGTGCGGCTTTCGGCGGATCGCTGCCCGCAGCAACAGCCGGCAGGGTCGAGCCGGCGATCAGCAGCGCGGCGGCCATGGACAGAGCAATAGTCATGAGACGAGACATAGGCAGGCTCCTCGTGAATGTGATGCTCCGGGCCAGTCATGCTGCCCTCTTCCGGAAGGCGGCGGCGAAGAAGCCGTCGGTACCGTGCCGGTAGGGGGTCAGACGCAACCGATCCCCGGAACATATACGCTGTTCGGTTATACCCGACGGCCATGCTTCGGCCAGAGGCAAAGGCGTAAACTCCACGTGATGCTTTACAAACCAGTCGGCCTGTTCGTCGTTTTCCGCGGGAAGGATGGAACAGGTCGCATAGACCAGACGTCCGCCCGGCCGCACCAGTTTTGCGCCATCGGTCAGCAGGCCGCGCTGCCGCCGTAACACCTCGTCCAGACTGGCCGGATCGTAACGCCACCGCCCCTCCGGGTTACGCCGCCAGGTGCCGCTGCCTGAACACGGAACATCCAGCAGCACGCGATCCGCGCGGCCTTCATAGGTCTGCAACAGTTGCGGCAATGCATCGGCGTCGTGCACGACAATGTTACGGGCACCAGCGCGATCCAGCCGCGGCGACAGCCGCTCCAGCCGGCGCTGGTCGTTATCGGCGGCATGCACCTCGCCCTGGTTACGCATGCAGGCAGACAGCAGCAGCGTCTTGCCGCCGGCGCCGGCACAGAGGTCGATCACTGTTTCGTCAGCGCGCGCATCCACCAGCAAGCCGGCAAGCTGGGCCGCCTCGTCCTGCGGCTCGATCAGGCCGTCGCGATATAAAGAATTCATATCCAGGCGCACGCGCTCAGGGATACGGATGCCCAACGGCGACAGCGGCGTGGCGGCCGCGGCCACGCCATCGGCACGCAGCTGTTCCAGCACCACTTCGCGATTGCTCTTCAGCAGGTTGACGCGCAGATCAAGCGGCGCGCGGCCGTTCAGGGCCGCCAGTTCCATCTCGGTATCCGCACCGAAGCTGGCCTGCACCATCTCGGCAATCGCCGGCGGCAGGTTGGCCCGCGCCCAGAGCGGCGCATCCTCATCAGACGGCAGCTTCGACAGCGCGGCGCTCTCGGCTTCGTCCAGCGGCGGCGGGCCATAGCCACCCGCGGCACAAAGTTCTTTCCACACATGGAGCGGCGTCGCCGCATCGGCGAAGACCAGCAGGCGCGGAGTCAGCTCCGCACCGGCCTGTTCGATGCGCCAGCGCCGCATGCCCTGCTCGCGCAACACGGCATACACGGTTTCGGAAACCGCGCGACGATCTTTCGATCCGGCAAAACGGCTGCGCCGCTGCCAGTCGGTGACCACACGGTCGGCGGCAGCGGCGCGCTCCAGGATTTCGCTGATGATCTCGATGCTGGCGGCGAGCCGCGCCGCAGGTGTCATGTGAGCCTCAGCTCTCCTGCCGGTAGTTGGGTGCTTCGCGGGTAATCGCCACGTCATGGACATGGCTCTCGCGCAGACCGGCCGAGGTGATGCGGACAAAGCGGCAGTTGGTGCGCATGGCCTCCAGCGTGCCGTTGCCGGTGTAGCCCATGGCGGCGCGCAGGCCGCCGACCAGCTGGTGCAGGATGGCGCCGGCCTGGCCCTTATAGGCGACGCGGCCCTCGATGCCCTCGGGCACCAGCTTCAGCTTGTCGTTCACTTCCTGCTGGAAATAGCGGTCGGCCGAGCCGCGTCCCATGGCGCCGATCGAGCCCATGCCGCGATAGGATTTGTACGAGCGGCCCTGATAGAGGAACACCTCGCCCGGCGCTTCATCGGTGCCGGCCAGCAGCGACCCGATCATGCAGGCGCTGGCACCGGCAGCAATCGCCTTGGCCACGTCGCCCGAAAACTTGATGCCGCCATCGGCGATGATCGGCACGCCGGCCTTGCTTGCCACCGACACCGCATCGACAACAGCGGTGAGCTGCGGCACGCCGACGCCGGCGACGATGCGCGTGGTGCAGATCGAGCCCGGGCCGATGCCGACCTTCACGGCATCCACGCCGGCATCGATCAGCGCCTTGGTGCCATCCACGGTGGCGACGTTACCGCCGATCACCTGGGTGCGGTTCGACACCTTCTTGATCGCCATGATGGTCTCCAGCACGCGGCTGGAATGGCCATGCGCGGTATCGACGATGATGACATCGACGCCGCTGTTCATCAGTTCCTGGGCGCGCTCCAGGCCATCGGACCCGGTGGAAACGGCGGCGGCGCAGCGCAGACGGCCATGGTCGTCTTTCACGGCGTTGGGATGCAGGCGGGCCTTTTCGATATCCTTCACCGTGATCAGGCCGACGCAGCGATAGTCCTCGTCCACCACCAGCAGCTTCTCGATGCGATGCTGGTGCAGCAGCTTCTTGGCCTCGCCGCTCGACACGCCTTCGCGCACCGTGATCAGCGGGCTCTTGGTCATCAGCTCATGCACCGGCTGCTGCATGTTGCTGGCGAAGCGCACATCGCGGTTGGTCAGGATGCCGACCAGCTTGCCGCCATGGGTCTCGGTCACCGGAATGCCGTGGATGCCGTAACGCTCCATCAGCGCCAGCGCGTCGGCCAGGGTCTCGTTCGGGCGGATGGTCAGCGGATTGACCACCATGCCGGACTCGAACTTCTTCACGGCGGTGACTTCGCGGGCCTGCTCCTCGATGGTCAGGTTCTTGTGGATCACGCCCATGCCGCCGGCCTGCGCCATGGCGATGGCCATCTTGCTTTCGGTGACGGTGTCCATCGCCGCCGAGAGCAGCGGAATGCCCAGTTCGATGTCGCGGGTCAGCCGCGTGCGGGTGTCCACCTCGGTGGGCAGCACGCTGGATGCGGCCGGCTCCAGCAACACGTCATCGAAGGTATAGGCTTCACGGAACTGCATCTGGGGCTCCTTAACTCTGTTTTTTATTCTGTGTTTCGGCGGCGGCTTCGGCGGCGAAGTCACCAGCTGCGCGGTCTTCGCGCATCAGGTCGGGGTAATGGGTCAGCATGGCGTCGCGCCACTCGGTAAACGGCATGTCGGCATAACTACCGCGCTCGGCCACATATTCCATATGGCGGCGGTTGTCGGCGTCGAAGGGATGGAAGACGGAATCGCTTTCGCCATCGAATTCCAGCGGCAGCACGCGGAATTTCTCGCAAAGCGCCAGGTTGAAGGCCGGCGTCGCCTTCACCCACTTACCGCCCAGAAACAGCTCGGTATAGCCGTGGTAATAGAAGATATCGGTGCCCATCTGGGCGCGCAGGCGTTCGGTGGCCAGATGGTTCTTCACATCGGCCAGGCCCAGCCGCGCGGGAATGCCCTCGGCGCGGGCCGCCGCCGCCAGCAGGATCGCCTTGTTGACGCAGAAGCCATAGCCGCGCTCGATCACGCCGGAGGCGCGCATGCCGTCATGGCTGACTTCGACACGGTAGGGGTCGTAGGTGAAGCGGTCGCGTACCGCGTAATACAGCCGGATCGCCTTGGACTTGGCATCCGTCTCTTCCCCTACCGCTTCGCGCGCCAAGGCGCGCACGGCCGCATGATCGCTGTCGATGTAGGGGGTGGCGGCAAGGTATGCCGGGTCCACCGCGGGCTCGGACTGGTCCGGCGCGGTCATTCGCAAGGCGGCTCCTGATTGGGAGTGAAGTATCCTTGCGGGGCAGGATATAGACCGTCTTACCAGCCCGGTCCAGCCTCAAGAAAGGCAGGAATTCAGGGCATTTAGCCGCGAAAACCGGTGGCGATGACGTAAGACTCCGCCGAATCCGACCGGCTGGCCGGCGGTTTGACATGCCGGACGGTGCGGAAATCCCGCTTCATCGTGGCCAGCAGCTCGTTCTCGGTGCCGCCGCGCAGCACCTTGGCCAGGAAGGCGCCGCCCGGATTCAGCACCCGGAGGGCGAAATCCAGCGCCACCTCGCACAGCGCCATGATGCGGATATGGTCGGTCTGGCGGTGACCGGTGGCCGGCGCGGCCATGTCGGAGAGCACGATGTCCGCCTTGCCGCCCAGAGCATTGATCACGGCCTGCTCGGCCTCTTCGGCCAAGAAGTCCTGCAGCAGCAGCGATGCGCCCGGGATCGGATCGACCGGATTGATGTCGACGCCCAGCACGAAGCCGCCCCCCTTGCCCGGGGTCTTGTCCTGCGACTTCACCCGCTTGACCGCAACTTGAGTCCAGCCGCCAGGGGCTGCGCCCAGATCGAGCACGCGCATGCCGGGCTTGAGCAGTTTGTACTTGTCGTCCAGCTCGATTAGCTTGAAGGCGGCGCGACTGCGCCAGCCGCCCATCTTGGCAGCAGCAACGTAAGGGTCGTTGAGCTGGCGCAGCAGCCACTTCGCCTGACCGACACTGCGGCCACGCGCGGTTTTGACTTTGACCTTGGGGCCGGCTTTACGCGGCGGCATGACTATCTCCTGCGCCGCTGGCGCATCAGTTCGACCAACACGCCCTCGCGCACGCCGCGATCGGCAACGCGCAGGCGCGTGGTGGGCCAGAACTTGTACAGCGCTTCCAGAATGGCGCAACCCGCCACCACCAGATCGGCACGCTCTTCGCCGATGCAGGGGTACAACGCGCGCTCGGGCACAGTCTGCGAGGCCAGCAGCCGCGACTGTTCGATCACCTTGGTGTAGTCGAGCCAAGTGCCATCGACCAGCCGGCGCTCGTAACGCGGCAGGTTGAGCAGCAGGCCGGCCAGTGTGGTCACCGTGCCCGAGGTGCCCAGCACCTGCACCTGATTGATCTCGAGCTGCTGCGACAGTGAATGCTTGTCCTCGAACGGCTGCAGCGCCGCCGCCACCGTATCGATCATCTGCTGGTAGCTGCCGCTGGTGCTGTCGCCGGCGCCGAAACGTTCGGTCAGGTTGACCACGCCAAACGGCAGCGAAATCCAGTCGATCACCTCGGTGCGGCCACCGCCCAGCAGGCGCGCCCAGAGAATTTCCGTCGATCCGCCGCCGATATCAAAGACGATGGCCTGGCGATGCGGCGGCTCCAACAGCGGCGCGCAGCCAGCGAGCGCCAGCCGGGCTTCCTCCTGGCTGGAAATGATGTCCAGCTTGATCCCGGTGGCGCTCTGCACCTCGTGCAGGAACTCCACGCCATTGCCGGCGCGGCGGCAGGCCTCGGTCGCCACCGCGCGAGCGAAATCGACATTGCGACGCGCCATCTTTTCGGAACAGATCTTCAGCGCCTCGATGGTGCGCGCCATGGCGGCATCTGACAGACGGCCGGTCAGGCTCAGGCCCTCGCCCAACCGCACGATGCGCGAGAAGGCTTCAATGACACGGAACCCATCGCGCATCGGGCGCGCGATCAGCAGCCGGCAATTGTTGGTACCGAGATCAATGGCAGCAAAGGTCGGCGGCGCGCCCCGAGCCGGGGCCGCACCGGAGGCACCCTGCCGTGCAACGGGGGCATCTATGGTCACGCGGCCGGGGTCCTGGACGCCGATATTGCGCTGAACGTGGTCGCGCCGAATGTGGTCAAACCGATCATGCCGCCAGTGTAGCGCGCCGGAGGCCTCCCGTTAAGGGATGGCCTGCCGGCCTTCTGGGCGCTTCAGTTGGTCTTCTGGCGGCCTTCACGCGGCAGGGCAAAAACCTGGCCCGGATAGATCATGTCCGGGTCGATGATGCTGCCCTGATTGGCGCGGTAGATTTCGGTGTAGAGCGGCCCCTGGCCATAAACCTGGCGGGCAATGCGCCACAGGCTGTTGCCGGGCTGGACCACCACGCTGCTGCCGTCGGCATTGAGCTGGATGTCCTCGGGCCGGGCCCGGCTGAACGGCAGCTCCAGACGGGACGCGACCTTGCCACCGGCCTGTTCGACCTGGTCGACGCGCAGCGAATAGATGCCCGGATCGACCTGCTTGTCGGGCTTCAGCAACCAGCGGCCCTTGTCATCGGCGGTGGCGACGCCAATCGGCTCGTTGTTCAGATAGATCTGCACGGTCGACCCGACCTGCGCGCGGCCCGACAGGATCAGGTTGCCGGCCTGGTCATATTCGATGGCATCCAGCGACAGGCCCTTGCGCGCCGGATCGATGGCGCCGTCCGGACGCTGCAGCAGGCGGCTCGCGCCCTTCAGCGGCGTCAGCACGGCAATCGCCTGTTCGCCGCCCTCGCCCGGCTGGCACTCCGGCACCACGGCGACGACGTTGGCTTCGGCCTTGATCGGCTCCTGCCCCTGCATCTGCGATTCAAGCGTGAATTCCTGGTTGCCGCGCTCCAGCGGCAGGTCGGGCACCAGCACCCAGTCGCCGCGCGTATCGGCGGTGACGCGGCCCAGCTCGCGCTGGCCGGTCTTGACCACCACGACCGAGCCGGCCATGGCGCGGCCAGCGAACACAGACGTGCAGTTGCGGCTGATGCGGACCACATCGAAGCTGGGGGGTGCCTTGGCTACGCTGTCAGGCGACGGCGCCTGCGGGGCCGATGGAACCGGCGGCGGTGCAGGAATGTTGGCCTGCGGAGTCATGCCGCGCTTGTTGGGATCGGCGCCGAAGAAAATCACCGCCAGGATGCCCAGGACAGCAACGCCGAGAAGGATGAAGAAGAACCGACTGCCCCGCACTCGAATATCCCGGCTGGCTAAATTGTGAATTCCGCGTGAGATTAAGTCCTCGTCAGAGGACCCGCAACTCCTCTAACTTAGATAAGGTTTGCAAATCCTTACCGATATTCCATCGCTTCACGCGGCAGCACCCATGACAACAGAAACGACCGTCCCCGCCTCCGGTTCACCCCAGAATAGCACGATCCGGGTCTGGGACCTGCCCACCCGGGTGTTCCACTGGAGCCTGGTTGCGCTGGTGATCGCCATGGTCTGGACCGGCTGGCAGGGCAAACTGGAGCTGCACATGATCCTGGGCCAGATCGTGCTGGCGCTGGTTCTGTTCCGACTGGTCTGGGGCTTTACCGGCAACCGCTATGCCCGCTTCACCGACTTTGTCGCCGGCCCGATGGCCGGCCTGCGCTACCTGGGCACGCTGTTCGGTCGTCCCGGCCCGAAATACATCGGCCACAACCCGGTCGGCGGCTATGCCGTGCTGGCCATGCTGGCGCTGCTCGCGCTGCAGGCGGCGACCGGCCTGTTTACCAGCGACGACATCTTCAGCGAGGGCCCGCTGTATTCAAAGGTTGCGAGCAGCACCAGCGCGCTGCTGAGCACCATCCACCGCAAGGCAATCTGGCTGCTGCTGGCGGTGATCGCCGTCCATCTGCTGTCGACGGTCTTCTACCTGACCATCAAGAAAGAGAATCTGGTCACCCCGATGGTGACAGGCACAAAGCCGGGTGCGCCCGCTGCCGACGCACCCGGCGGCCATCCGCTGCTGGGTCTGGTGCTGTTCGGCCTCTGCCTCGCCATCGTCTTCGGCGGCATCACGCTCCTGAAATAAAAAAGGCGCAGTCAATGACTGCGCCTTTTCCCTGAACCGGATCAGTCCGGATCAATCGTTGCGGAAGGCCTTGTGGCAGGTACCGCAGGAGGCGCCCATCGCGCCGAAGGCAGCCTTCACGGCATCCATGTTGCCGCTCTTGGCGGCCGTCGCCACGGCGGTCGCCTTGGCTTCGGTATCCTTCATGTAGCCTTCGAACTCGGCCCACTTGGTCCAGATTTCCGGCTTGGCCTTGGTGTCGCCCTTGTCGGAACCGGCCGGGAAGTGCTGGAGCTGCTTGCCCGCCTGCGCCGCGATGGCTTCGGCCGGCGCGACAGCCGCCGCGGCCGGACCGTTCTCGTCGACCACCTTCTTGATGGCGCCTGCCGAAACACGGAAGACCTGGAAGCCATCCTTGCGGGCCTTGATCGCATCCGCCTGGGCGTAGGCATAGCCACCGGCCGACACCACTGCGAGACCGAGCGCTGCCGCCAGGATCGCCTTATGCCACATTGCCATTTGTATTCCCCTCGTTTGAAACCCGTCTGCTGTCCGGGCACACCATCTATACCCGGTTCGCGCCTCAGGAACGACAACCCCTTAAACCCTCACGAAAAATTTAGCCCAGGCCTCCCGCATGCGCTCACTATGCGGAAACCATCCCGGAAACAGGGGCTTTTCCACTGGCTTCCGGAGGCGGAATGGGCTACCCATCCCCACCTTCAAAAGCCCCCCTTTTCAGTGTCCCGGATTATTCCATGACCATCCGCTCCGTCTGCGTTTATTGCGGCTCCAGCCTTGGTGAGAGCAACGTCTACACGGCCCAGGCCCAGATCCTCGGCCGGCGTCTGGCTGAAAATGGCATTCGCCTGGTTTACGGCGGCGGCCGCATCGGCCTGATGGGCGTGGTGGCCGATGCCGTGATGAAGGCCGGCGGCGAAGTGGTCGGCATCATCCCCAACCATCTGCACGACTGGGAAGTCGGCCATACCGGCCTGACCGAACTGCATGTGGTCGACAGCATGCACACCCGCAAGAAGATGATGGTGGAAATGTCGGATGCCTTCATCGCCCTGCCCGGTGGGCTGGGCACGCTGGACGAATTCTTCGAGGTGATCACCTGGCGGCAGCTCAAGCTGCATGACAAGCCGGTGCTGGTGCTCAACACCGAGGACTACTGGCATCCGCTGATGGCCCTGATCGAAACCGTCATCGAGCGCGGTTTCGCCCGCCGCACTGCCACCACGCTGTATACCGTGGTGGACGACGCCGAGGCGGTGATCACCGCCCTGCTGGCCGAACCGGCGCCCGAGCACGCGACCCGCACCAGCAAGATCTGAGGCTTTCCGGCTGTCATCCGGCCGGTGGGTAACCGGCTGGCCGGATTTGACCTTTTCTCGCCCCGCCTAGAGTTTAAATCCACCCGGCCGCGCGCCTCCCGGCCCTTTGCCGGGCCGGCCGGCTTTGCTAGGGTCCGGGCCATTACACACATTCTGTAAACCGTGACTGTGGAGGGGCCCTTTAATGGCAAAGATCAAGGTCAAGAATCCGGTCGTCGAGCTCGACGGCGACGAGATGACCCGCATCATCTGGAAGTTCATCAAGGAAAAGCTGATCCTGCCGTACCTGGATGTGGACCTGCTCTACTATGATCTCGGCGTCGAATACCGCGACCAGACCAACGATCAGGTCACCATCGACTCTGCCCATGCGATCCTGAAGCACGGCGTCGGCGTCAAGTGCGCAACCATCACGCCGGACGAGCAGCGCGTGACCGAGTTCAAGCTGAAGGAAATGTGGAAGTCGCCCAACGGCACCATCCGCAACATCCTCGGCGGCACGATCTTCCGCGAGCCGATCATCTGCAAGAACGTGCCGCGCCTGGTGCCGCACTGGAACGATCCGATCGTTGTCGGCCGTCATGCCTTCGGCGACCAGTATCGCGCCACCGACTTCCGCTTCCCCGGCAAGGGCAAGCTGTCGGTCAAGTTCGTCGGCGAGGACGGCACCGTCATCGAGAAGGACGTGTTCAGCGCCCCCAGCTCGGGCGTGGCCATGGCCATGTACAACCTGGATGACTCGATCCGCGATTTCGCCCGCGCCAGCATGAACTACTCGCTGGTCCGCGGCTGGCCGCTGTACCTGTCGACCAAGAACACGATCCTCAAGGCCTATGACGGCCGCTTCAAGGACCTGTTCGAAGAGACCTACGAGAAAGAGTTCGCGGCCAAGTTCAAGGCCGCCGGCATCACCTACGAACACCGCCTGATCGACGACATGGTGGCTTGCGCCATCAAGTGGTCGGGCAAGTTCGTCTGGGCCTGCAAGAACTACGACGGCGACGTGCAGTCCGACGTGGTGGCGCAGGGCTTCGGCTCGCTCGGTCTGATGACCAGCGTGCTGATGACCCCGGATGGCAAGGTGGTGGAAGCCGAAGCCGCCCATGGCACGGTGACGCGTCACTATCGCGAACACCAGGCCGGTCGTGAGACCTCGACCAATCCGATCGCCTCGATCTTCGCCTGGACGCGCGGCCTGATGCATCGCGCCAAGCTGGACAGCAACGCCGATCTGGACAAGTTCGCCCACACGCTGGAGAAGGTTTGCATCTCCACCGTGGAAGCCGGCTTCATGACCAAGGATCTGGCGATGCTGGTGTCGAAGGATCAGCCCTGGCTGACCACCCAGAAGTTCCTGGACAAGATCGACGAGAACCTGAAGAAGGCGCTGGCTTAAGCCTTCGTCTTTTTCCCGACGACACGACGGCGGGTGGCCTTTGGCTTCCCGCCGTTTTTCTTTTCAAGGCCGGCGAGCATGCCGCGCAGGCCTGCTATGCCGTCGCCCACCACGTCGAAAAAGGCACGGACGCGCGCCGTGCGGCGCAGGTCGGCATGGGTGACGATCCATAATTCGCGATCCAGCGCGGGTATGGGACCAGGCGCCAGGCGAACAAGATCGGGCTCGGGATCTCCGAGATAGCAAGGCAGCACAGCAACGCCGATGCCGGCCTTTGCGGCGACGAGCTGGTTGATCAGGCTGCTGGTGCGGTAAACGATGCTGTCATCGGCATTGTGCTTCTGCAGCCATTCGGCGGTATTGATACCCGTCACGCCGGCTTCCCAGCCAATCAGCGGATAGCGGTCGAGGCGCAGGTCACGCAGAGGCGGCAGTTTTGCGGCAAGCCGGCGTTCGGCATAGACTGACCAGGCGATATCGGCCAGCTTGCGGCCATAGAGATCGCCTTCGCGCGGACGCATGACCCGCAAGGCAATATCAGCCTCACGCCGCGACAGGCTGAGCACGCGATTATCGATCACCAGTTCTACCGTGATGCCGGGATGGGCTTCACGAAAACGCGCGATCTGCCCGGTCAGGACCCGGAAAGCCAGCGTCTCTGATGCGGTGACCCGCAGGCGGCCGGTCAGGCGGTGATCGCGGCCGGCAATCTCGCGGTCCAGCGCAGCCGCCTCGGTCTCGATCCGCTCGGCTGCCGTCGTCATGCGCTCGCCGGCCACGGTCGGTGCATAAATCCCGCCTGGCAGGCGCTCGAACAGACGCACGCCGGCGGCGTCTTCCAGCGCGTTGAGCCGGCGGAATGCCGTTGAATGATTGATCTTCAGCACGGCCGCCGCACCGGTCAGCGTGGTTGCACGGCTGATCGCCAGCACGAGGCGCAGGTCATTCCAATCGTCCATGCCGCAGGATAGTCACTGTTTGCATTTTTGCAAGCCTGACTTCTGGAAGTGCTGATGGATTTGCAAGGTGGTGGACAATAGCTTGGCGCCATCCCCCCTGCCCTGGAGATTCCGATGACCGATTTCACCTCTTCCGCCGCCCGCGAGTACGGCATTACGCTGCTACGCATCGCCCTGGGCATCATGTTCCTGGCCCACGGCCTGCTGCTGAAGGTGTTCGTCTTCGGCATGGCCGGCACTGCGGCCTTCTTCGAAAGCATCGGCTTTCCTGCCTGGCTCGCCTATGCCACCGTGACGGCCGAAACCCTGGGCGGCGTGCTGCTGCTCGCTGGCATCCAGACCCGGCTGGCAGCCCTGGCGCTGACCCCGATCCTGGTCGGCGCCTGGTATGTCCATGCCGGCAACGGCTGGGTTTTCTCGGCGGTGAATGGCGGCTGGGAATATCCGGCTTACCTGCTCGTCCTCTGCATCGCGCAAGCCTTGCTCGGCAGCGGCACGCTGACTGTTCGCAGCATCCGGACAGCCTGAGGAAGCACGCCATGCCACAGCTGGAACTGGTCAGCCATGCGCTCTGCCCCTATGTGCAGCGCGCCGTCATTGCACTGACGGAGAAGCGGGCCGCCTTCACCCGCACGGTCATCGACCTTGCCGACAAGCCGGACTGGTTCAGAGCAATCTCGCCGCTTGGCAAGGTGCCGCTGCTGCGGGTCAATGATGCGGTGCTGTTCGAGTCCGCCGCGATCTGCGACTACCTTGACGAGACGCTGGGACCGAGCCTGCATCCGGCAGACCCAATCGTGCGGGCGCAGCATCGCGCCTGGATCGAGTTCGCATCCACACTGCTCAACGATATCGGTGGGCTTTACTCGGCCGCGGACGAGCCGGCTTTCGACACGAAGAGCCGCGCGATCGAGGAAAAATTCCAGCGGCTGGAAACCGAGCTCGGCCGGCAGGGCGGGCCGTATTTCTCCGGCGCGGCCTTCTCGCTGGTCGACGCCGCCTTCGGTCCGGCTTTCCGCTACTTCGATGTCTTCGAGCGCTTCATCGACCTTGGCGTCTTCGCCGACAAGCCGCGCTTACGTGCCTGGCGACGGGCTTTGGCCGAACGGCCGAGCGTGGCAAATGCCGTGGCATCCGACTACCCGACCCGGCTGGACGCCTTCCTGCGGGCGCGCAACTCGCACATGTCGCGGCTGATGCCGACGACCGCTTAAGCCGCCTTGCTGATCTCGGCTGCGATGGCGTCCAGCGCCTTCTCGGCGCCAGCGGCATCGGCGCCGCCGCCCTGCGCGAAGTCAGGCCGGCCGCCACCGCCCTGGCCACCGATCAGCGGCGTGGCGATCTTCACCAGATCGGCGGCATTGATCTTGGCCGTAAGGTCGGCGCTGACGCCCACCACCACCGAGACCTTGCCGTCGGCGACCGAGGTCAGCGCGACGACGCCGGAACCGATTTCCTTCTTCATCGCATCGACCATGCCGCGCAGATCCTTGGCCGGCACGCCATCGAGCGAGCGGGCGGCGAATTTCACGCCGTTGAGGTCCTTCACCTGCGGGCCGCCGCTGCCGCCACCGGTGGCAAGCTGCTTGCGCAGTTCGGACAACTCGCGCTCCAGCTTGCGCTTCTCATCCAGTAGCGCGGTCAGACGCTGCGGTACGTCCCTGGGCTGTGCCTTCAGCGCATCGGCGGCTGCCTGCAGGGTGCTTTCCTGTTCGGCGAAATAGCTGCGCGCGGCTTCACCGGTCAGCGCCTCGATACGGCGCACACCAGCCGCCACCGCGGCTTCGTTGATGATCTTGAACAGGCCGATATCGCCGGTGCGCTTCACATGCGTGCCGCCGCAGAGCTCGGTCGAGTAATCCTTGCCGTCGTCCAGCTTGCCCATCGAGAGCACGCGCACTTCATCGCCGTACTTCTCGCCGAACAGCGCCATGGCTCCGGCGGCAATCGCCTCGTCCGGCGTCATCAGACGCGTGGTCACCGCGTCATTCTGGCGGATCATGCCGTTGACCTCGGCCTCGACGGTCGAGACTTCCTCGGCGCTCAGCGACTTCGGGTGGCTGATGTCGAAGCGGAAACGATCCGGCGCAACCAGCGAGCCCTTCTGGGTGACATGGTCACCCAGCTTGCGGCGCAATGCTGCATGCAGCAGATGCGTGGCGGAATGGTTCGACGCAATGGCGCCACGGCGCGTGGCATCCACGGTGAGGATCGCCATGTCGCCGACCTTCACGGTGCCTTCAACCACCTTGCCCTGATGGGCATGCAGCAGGCCGAGCTTCTTCTGCGTGTCAGCCACCTGCACCTTGGCGCCGCCGGCCGTCACGATGATGCCGGCATCGCCCATCTGGCCGCCGGACTCGCCATAGAACGGCGTCTGGTTCAGCACAATGGCGACATCAGTGCCGGCCTTCGCTTCATCGGCCGGCTGGCCGTTGACGACGATGGCGTCGATGCGACCTTCAGCCGACTGGGTGTCGTAACCGAGGAATTCGGTCGCGCCCTTGTCTTCCTTGATCTCAAACCAGACCTTCTCGGTCGCGGCTTCGCCCGAACCGGCCCAGGCCTTGCGGGCCTCGGCCTTCTGCGCGGCCATCGCGGTCTGGAAACCATCGGTATCAACAGTGATGCCGCGCGGACGCAGCGCGTCCTGGGTCAGATCGAGCGGGAAGCCGAAGGTGTCGTAAAGCTTGAAGGCGGTCTCGCCCGCCAACACGCCGCCCTTCGACATGGTCGCCGTCGCTTCATCGAGCAGCTTGAGGCCGCGATCCAGCGTCTGCTTGAAGCGGGTTTCCTCCAGCTTCAGCGTCTCGGCGATCAGCGCCTCGGCGCGGCCGAGTTCGGGATAGGCGCGGCCCATCTCGCCCACCAGCGCGGGCACCAGCTGGTGCATCAGCGGTTCCTTGCAGCCCATCAGCTGGGCATGGCGCATGGCGCGGCGCATGATGCGGCGGAGCACGTAACCGCGGCCCTCGTTCGACGGCAGCACGCCATCGGCGATCAGGAAGCAGGACGAGCGCAGGTGATCGGCGACCACGCGGTGGCTGATCTTGTGCTCGCCATCCGGATCGGTATGCGACGCATCGGCCGAAGCCTCGATCAGCGCCCGCATCAGGTCGATGTCGTAATTGTCGTGCTTGCCCTGCATCACGGCGGTGATGCGCTCCAGGCCCATGCCGGTGTCGATGGAGGGCTTGGGCAGCGAGATGCGCTGCTCCTTCGTCACCTGCTCGAACTGCATGAAGACGAGATTCCATATCTCGATATAGCGGTCGCCATCGGCATCCGGGGTGCCCGGCGGACCGCCGAAGACCTTGTCGCCGTGGTCGTAGAAGATTTCCGAGCAGGGACCGCAGGGGCCGGTATCGCCCATGGCCCAGAAGTTATCCGACGTGGCGATGCGCACGATGCGGCTTTCCGGCACACCGATCTTCTTCCAGATGTCAAAAGCCTGGTCGTCGTCGTGATAGACGGTGACCCAGAGCTTTTCCTTCGGCAGGCCGTATTCGCCGGTGATCAGGTTCCAGGCGAGCGGGATCGCGTCATCCTTGAAGTAATCGCCGAACGAGAAGTTGCCGAGCATCTCGAAGAAGGTGTGATGCCGGGCGGTATAGCCCACGTTGTCGAGGTCGTTATGCTTGCCGCCGGCGCGCACGCATTTCTGCGAGGTGGTGGCGCGGGTATAGGGGCGCTTTTCCTGGCCGGTGAAGACATTCTTGAACTGTACCATGCCCGCGTTGGTGAACATCAGCGTCGGGTCATTGCGCGGCACCAGCGGCGAGGAATCGACTACGCTGTGCCCGTTCTTGGCAAAGTAGTCGAGGAAGCCCTGACGGACATCGCTGGCGGAACTCATGGTCTTCATACCCCTGGTCGGCGGCGCTCCGGGGCATCCGGATCGCCATAAAAAGCTGGCCCGATTGTCATGAGCCGGACCGGGTCCGGCAAGAGACCTGTCTTAACTTCCCGCCCTGCCCCTGTCCAGCCAAGGACAGCCCGGTTAAGTCCCTGACCGGATAGGGAATTGACCGCAAGCCCAGCGGCTTTCCTTGCCGCCTTATTCGTCCTTATCGGATGCTTATCCGTCGTTATTCGCCCCTTATCCATCCTTATTCGATGCTTATTCGCGCTTATTTGGGGCTTATCCGTCTTTAGCGCAACTCTAAGCCATTGATCTAAAAAGGTTTAGCCTCAACCAGCATGTAGGGCGCCGGCCGCCCGGTTCAAGCCGGACATCGCACTGCCTCCCAGACAAAAAGAAACCCCGGCAGCGAGGTCCGCTGCCGGGGTTTTGCCCATGGAGGAGAATAACTCAGGCGCCGTGGTTTACCGGCGTTGAGCGGGGGCGAAACTTATTCTGCGTCTTCGGTCTCCGCGGCGCTGTCAGCACCCGCGTCGATGGCAGCCGCCACCAGACCGGTATTGGCCTTGATCGCGGCTTCAATGCGCGCTGCGACCTCGGGGTTTTCCTTGAGGAACTGGCGGGCGGACTCACGGCCCTGGCCGATGCGCTGGCTGTCGAAGGAGAGCCACGAGCCCGACTTCTCGACCACATTGGCCTTCACGCCCAGATCGATCAGTTCGCCGGTCTTGGAGACGCCCTCGCCATACATGATGTCGAAGTCGACCACCTTGAACGGGGGCGCAACCTTGTTCTTCACCACCTTCACGCGGGTCTGGTTGCCCACGACCTCGTCGCGCACCTTGATCGCACCGATGCGGCGGATGTCGAGGCGGACGGAAGCGTAGAACTTCAGCGCGTTGCCGCCGGTGGTGGTTTCCGGGCTGCCGAACATCACGCCGATCTTCATGCGGATCTGGTTGATGAAGATGACCATGCAATTCGACTTGGAAATCGAGGCGGTCAGCTTGCGCAGCGCCTGGCTCATCAGGCGGGCCTGCAGGCCGACATGGGTGTCGCCCATCTCGCCTTCCAGTTCGGCCTGCGGCACGAGGGCGGCGACCGAGTCGATGACCAGCACGTCGATGGCGCCCGAACGCACCAGGGTGTCGGCGATTTCGAGCGCCTGCTCACCGGTGTCGGGCTGCGAGATCAGCAGCTCTTCGATATTGACGCCCAGCTTGCGGGCATAGGACGGGTCGAGCGCATGCTCGGCGTCGACGAAGGCGCAGGTGCCGCCCTTCTTCTGGGCCTCAGCCACAACGTGGAGAGCGATGGTGGTCTTGCCCGAGCTTTCCGGACCGTAGACCTCGATGATGCGGCCCTTGGGCAGGCCACCGATGCCAAGCGCGATGTCCAGGCCCAGCGAACCGGTGGAGATCGATTCGATCTCCATGCTCTGGCGCTGGCCGAGCTTCATCACCGAGCCCTTGCCGAAATTGCGCTCGATCTGCGAGAGCGCAGCTTCCAGAGCCTTACCCTTATCCATGTTCTCTTTTTCCACGACGCGAAGTGAGGGGGACGACATTCGGGGGCATCCTTTCATGGGGGGTGGTGAATTGCAATTATACGCCTTCTTGACCCCATATGTTCTCATATCGTTGCTGTTGTCCAGCAAAAAATGCAGCGCCCCGTATGTCCATGATTTTGCTGGTATATTCTACTGATGTTCTCATGAGAGCGCCGCGATGTTCGCAGGCGTTCAGGCCGGTCAGTCCGGCGAGCGATTCCCGAAGGGGACGACCGTATCCATCACTTCCTTCACCTTTCCGGCCAGCTGGCTGAGCGAAAACGGCTTGGGGAGGAAGTTCACATGGGGCGATTTCGCCAAATTCGAGCGTAAACTGTCTTCAGCATAACCAGAGATAAACAGGATCTTGAGCTGCGGGCGGCGGCTGCGGAGCTGCGCGGCCAGAGTCGGGCCGTCCAGACCGGGCATCACCACATCCGAGATCAGCAGCTCGACACGCTCGAGCTGTTCCGCCGGCAGGGCCAGCGCCTGGTCGCCCGATGCGGCCTCGATGACGGTGTAGCCCTTGTTGCGCAGGGCACGGGCGGCAAACGCACGCACGGCGTCCTCGTCTTCCACCAGCAGCACCAGGCCCTGGCCTGTCAGGTCGCGCGTATCGACGCGGCCTTCTTCGCCGCGGCTGGCGCTGATCTCTTCGCCGGTGGCGCGATGACGCGGCAGATACAGACGGAAGCAGGCGCCCTCGCCCGGCGCGCTTTCCACATGGATGAAGCCGCCGGTCTGCTTGATGATGCCATAGACGGTGGACAGGCCCAGCCCGGTGCCGGCGCCGACCGCCTTGGTAGTGAAGAAGGGATCGAAAATCTTCACCATATGCTCGGGCGCGATGCCGTGGCCGCTGTCAGTCACTTCAATCAGCACGTAATCGCCCGGCGGAATGGTTTCGGTGCCCAGCTGCGTTGCCGTCTCCACCTGATGGTTCAGGGTCCGCACGCGCAACTCGCCGCCCTCGACCATCGCATCGCGGGCATTCACCGCCAGATTGATAATCACCTGTTCGAGCTGCCCCTGGTCGACCTTGACCAGGCCGAGATCGCGGCCATGCACCAGCTTCAGCGTGATGGTTTCGCCGATCAGGCGGCCGATCAGGTTGCGCAGGTCAGCCAGCACGTCGGTCACGTCGAGAATCTTGGGCACCAGAGTCTGCTGGCGCGAGAAGGCGAGCAGCTGGCGCACCAGGTTGGCGGCGCGGCTGGCATTCTGCTTGATCTGCATCACGTCGGCGAAAGACTGGTCGCCCGGCTGGTGCCGCTGCAGCAGCAGGTCGCAGAAGCCGATCATCGCGGTGAGCAGGTTGTTGAAGTCATGCGCGATGCCGCCGGCCAGCTGGCCCACCGCCTGCATCTTCTGGCTCTGGTGGAACTGAGTCTGCAGGTTGCGCTGCTCGGTCGTATCGACCAGATAGACCAGCTGCGCCGACTGGCCGTCCTCGCGTTCGGCGGAGGATGCGGCAAACACTTCAACGACGCGTTCACGCGGACCGGCCAGATGCACTTCGAGCGGACGGCCGAAAATCTCGCCGCGCCGCAGCGCAATCAGATGGCGGGTCAGCACCAGCGCATCTTCCTCGCGCACCAGCGCCGCCAGACGCTGGCCCAGCCAGTCGTCGCGGCCACAGAGCATGGCGAAGGCGGCATTGGCTTCACGGATGGTGCCGGCGCCATCCAGCACAAGGATGCCGATCGGCGCCTGGTCGAAGAAGCGCCGGAACTCGGCCTCGACCGGGCGCAAGGTGCCGCGCTGGCGCAGCTCCAGCCCCAGATCATGCACGACGGCGCTGTAGCGCAGCGGCATGCCGTCGGTATCGGCGATGCCGCTCTGGCTGACGCTGACCAGCCGGAAGCCGCCGGCACCGGCCGTGGCCGCGCTTTCGCCGCCGGCGTTATCCAGCGGCTTCAGCTTGGCCTCGCCGCCGAGCCAGTCGGGCGTCATCGTCTCGTTCTCGCGGCCTTCGCCGTGATAGAGCACGTCGGACAGCAGCAGGTCGCTGCCGACCAGCTGTTCCGGCAGCACGCCAAGCCAGGCCGCAAAGGTGCGATTGGCAAACAGGAAACGGCCATCGGGTGCGGCGGAATACAGCCCGACCGGCGCATTGTCGATGAAGGCGGCCAGTTCATCGCGCTGCTGCCGCACGGCCACGAGCGCTGCCGCAGAATCTGCCACCTCCTGGATGTCCCAGATCACCCAGTTGCGGCGACCGGGCGCCTGCATGGCAGTGACGCGCAGCGACAGCATGCCATCGCCGACATGAATCTGGAAATCCTCCTGCACCGCGCGGCCCAGCGGCAGCAGCGTGCGCAGCCGCGCGATGGTTTCGGCATTGCCGATCTCCGCGCCCAGCAGCAGGTCGGGCGTGGTGCCGCCATCCTGCCGCAACCGCGCCGCCAGCACGCGATAGGCCGTGTTGGCCGCCAACAGGTCGTGGCCGCGCGTGATGACGCGGGCAAAGGGGCTGGCCTCGGCCAGCAGCCAGGCCGCGCGTCGCCGCGGCGTGTCGATCAGGGAGGCGAAGGACAATGCCATGCTTATTGAGCCATCACTCGATCGTCTCGACCTTGGGCTCGTATTTCGCGTCGAGCCCGTCCTTCAGACGCATGACGTAGGAGATGACTTCCGCCACGGCGCGGAAGTGATCGACCGGAATCGGATGATCCAGCTCGGTCTTGAACAGGGCGCGCGCCAGCGGCGGGTTCTCGACGATCGGCACCTTGTTCTCGGTGGCGATCTCGCGGATGCGCTTGGCGATCAGGTCCGATCCCTTGGCCACCACCATCGGGGCATCGGTGGTGTCGGGATCGTATTTCAGCGCGACGGCATAATGGGTCGGGTTGGTGACCACCACGCTGGCCTCGGGCACCGCCGCCATCATGCGGCCGCGCACGCGCTGCATGCGTAACTGGCGCAGTTTGGCCTTGATCAGCGGATCGCCTTCGCTTTCCTTGTGCTCCTCCTTCACCTCCTGCTTGGTCATGCGCATCTGCTTCATGAAGGTGTATTTCTGGTAGAGGAAGTCGGCGATGGCGATGACGAACATGATGCAGAGCAGCACGCCGATCAGCTTGGTGACGATCTTCATGCACAGCGGCAGGATGACGTTCAGATCGAGGTCGATCAGCGTCTCCAGCTCGTCCAGCTCGGGCGCAAGAACGCCGAAGAGGATCGCGCCGATCACCACAATCTTGACCAGATTCTTGACGAACTCGACCAGGGAATTGACCGAGATCAACCGCTTCAGACCCGCCATCGGCGACAGTTTGGCGAAATCGGGCTTCAGCTTCTCGAAGCTGATCTGGATCGGATTCTGCAGCACGTTGGAAGCGATGCTGCCAACGGCGAAGAGGCCCAGGATGGGCGCCATCATCGCCGTGATATCCATCATCAGGTCGAGCGCCATCTTCGTCAGGTGGCTGGGATCGAACTGGATCAGGTGCGGCCGTTCGAAGAAGACAACGGTGGCATCCCGCACGCCGACGACCAGGCCCTCGGTCATCATCCAGAGAATGATGCAGGCCGCCATGAAGGAGAACCAGTAACCGATTTCCTGCGACTTCGCGACGTTGCCCTGCTGGGCGGCTTCGCTCAGTCGCTTACTGGATGGGTCTTCGGTTTTGGATTCTGGGTCAGCGTCTTCCGACATGCCCTTCCTCCTAGCGCGGCACGAGGAACTGCGACATGTGTCCCTCGAAATACGCTGTGAATGACAGACCGATGGCGGTCAGGGAAAGCCCGAGCACCACGAGCGACATGGCAATCTGCGGCGATTGCATGATGGCGAAAATCTGCAGGGCCGGCATCAGGCGGTTCAGCAGCCCAAGCGCCACGTTGAAGATGATGCCGTAAACGATGAAGGGCGCCGACAGCTTGATGCCCAGCGCAAAGCCGCTGTCCACCATGCGGGTCGCGACATTGGCGAAATCGCCAAAGGCCGGCGCCTTCATCGGCGGGAACAGCGTGTAGCTGTCATAGGCCGCCTGCAGGCCCAGCAGGTGCATATCGGTGACGAAGACCAGGGTGATGCCGAAGAAGACCAGGGCGCTGGACACCAGCACGTTTTGCGCCCCTTGCGTCGGATCGAAGAAGGTCGCCGCCGATAGGCCGGCCTGCATCGCGATCACCGTGCCGGCAACATGCATGACCGACATCACCATGCGGGCGAGCAGGCCAAAGGCCAGACCGAAGCCGATCTCGGTGATGACGAGGAAGGCGAGCTGCAGCGGCTGCGAGGGCATCGGCGGCAGGGTCGGTCCCAGCACCGGAGACGCCAGCGCCGCCATCAGCACGGCGATGCTGAGCCGGGCCCGCGGCGGCACCGAACTTTCGCCGATACCAGGCAGCGACATCACGGCTGCGCCGATCCGGCTGAATATCAGCATGAAGACGTAGACATTGCCGGCGACGATGTCCTGCAGCATGGCGCCCCGCTATTCGAGGCCGGCGATGCGCTGGGCCAGCTGCTCCATCAGGGTGATCATCGTACCGATCATGAAAGGCATGGTGATCACCAGCGTGGCGAAGATCGCCAGAATCTTGGGCACGAAGGTGAGCGTCGGCTCCTGCAGCTGGGTCACGGTCTGGATCAGCGAAATGACAATGCCGATCACCAGGCTGACGATCAGGGACGGCCCGGATACCTTGAGCAGCACCCAGATGGCTTCACGCATAATGTCTGTAACTTCGACGGCCGTCATCGATTCGGTCTCCGCCGCCGATAATACCGAATTGTCCGCAAAGACCCAGTGATCTGAGAAAAATTGGGATCTGAGAAAAAATGGGATCCGGCAGAAAAACTGCCAGCCCGGCCTCAGATCGGCATGCGAATGATTTCCTGGTAGGCGGAGATCACCTTGTCGCGGATCGACACGACGGTATCCAGGGCCATTTCGGCATTGGACACGGCCGTCACCACGTCGGTGATGTCAGCCTTGCCCGCGACCGCCTTGGCCGAGGTCATTTCCGCCGTCTTCTGGCTGTCCAGCGTGCTTTGCAGAGCCTCGCCCAGCATTTCGCCGAACCCGCCCGCCGACTTGACCTTGCCGGCATCGCCCGTGCCCGTGAGCGAACCGATGCCCGGCAGGCTGCCGCCGATTTTCAGATCAATCATGGCCTAAACCTCCGGCTCAGTTACGCAGCAGGTCGATGGTCCGGTTCAGCATCTGCTTCGCCGAGTCGACCGCATTCAGATTGGCTTCATAGGTCCGCTGGGCCTCGCGCATGTCGGCCATTTCGATCACCGACTTCACGTTCGGCATCTTCACATAACCGTCAGCATTGGCCGAGGGATGGCCCGGATCGTATTTCAGCTCGAAATCCGAACGGTCCTGCTGCGGCTTCTGCGCCTTCACCAGATTGGCGCCGAGCGCGCGATCCAGCTCGGACTTGAAATTCACGGTCTTGCGGCGATAGGGATCGGCACCGGGCGTCTTGCCCATCGAATCTGCATTCGCCAGGTTTTCCGCAATGGTCTTCAGGCGCTCGCCCTGGGCCTTCATGCCCGAGGCCGAAATCTTCATAGAGTTCTTGAGGTCCATGCGCCGTCCGTCCTTCTAATCGCTTACTGGCCGCCAGGACGGCCCAGCGCCTTGCGCAGGATGCCGATCTGCTTGCGGTACAGGTTGGACATCAGATTGTGGTCGGCCTGGGTTTCGGCGACGCTCATCATCTGCTGTTCCAGGTTCACGGCATTGCCATTCGGCGCCGTTTCGTAATTGCCATCAGCCCGCGCGATCTTCCACTGGTCGCCGCCCCGTCCCTGCAGGCCGCGGAAATGGCCGGGCTGGGTCGCGGCGGCGGCAACGCCGCTGCTGAGCTGGCTGTTGCGGACCAGTTCATTGAAGCTGACCTGCTTGAGGTCCTTGGGCTTGTAATTCGGCGTATCGGCATTGGCGACATTCTCGGCGAGCACGCGCTGACGCTCCCCCAGCCAGCCCATGCGCCGGGAGATCGCCTTCATGATGCCGATATCGTCGAGACTCATCCGGGTAAAACCCTCGCCGGCGAAACCGTGTTCCGCAGGCCTCAAAAAGTGCCTTTGCCAGTGGGTCGCAGGGTGATCCTGAGTCGTAAAGATTCGCTTAACCGGGAGCCGTGGTAGGATGCCGCAGCCGTTTACCATACCGGACCGAACCGTGGCCAAGCCGCCTGCCAAAAATCCCGCAAAACCGCCACGTTCCAGGGCGGTGGCCTTGCGCTATAATTCAGCCAAGGAAGAGGCCCCGCGGGTGGTGGCGACCGGTCAGGGCCATGTGGCCGACCAGATCATCAGAATCGCCCTGGATAACGGCATCACCATCCGCCAGGACGCCGACCTGGTGGAAATCCTGGCCAAGCTCGATCTGGACGCCCTGATCCCGCTGGAAGCCTTTGCCGCCGTGGCCGAGATTCTCAGCTACATCTACCGCACCCAGGGCAAGACGCCGGGAGACTGAGGCAGCTTGACCCGACTCGGGGTCGACTCCCAGAGTAACCCGCAATTCACGGACCCGCAGATGGACAGCATCAATCTTACCCAAGTCACCATCGCCTTTGGCGTGCTGCTGCTTCTGCTCGGCCTGTTCTGGTATGGCGCGCGGGCGCTGTCCGGCAATAACCGCTCCAGCAAGATGCGGTCAGGCCAGCGCATCGGCGTTGTCGAGACCGCGCTGGTCGATGGCGGCCGTCGCCTGGTGCTGGTGCGCCGCGACGATACCGAACATCTTCTTCTGCTAGGCACGCACGGCGACCTGGTGATCGAAAACAACATTCCGCTCTCGCCAGACGCGAGCGCCCCGTTTCCGCCCTCAAAACCCCGCGCAAAGACCGCGGCGCCGCAGCAGGAGTCGGGCGGCTGGCCCACCCTTCGCATGCCCGGCCGGGATTCCGGCGGGCAGGATTCCCAATGAAAGACATGATGGACATTATGCGTCGCGCCCTCCCGCTCTCGCTGGGAATGGGCCTCGCCTCGATCCTGTTGCTGATCCCCTCCTCCCTACTGGCGCAATCGGTTTCGATCGACCTGGGCCAGGGCGGTTCGCTGACCGGCCGCGTGGTTCAGCTGCTGGTCATGACCACCGTACTGACGCTGGCTCCATCGATCCTGGTGGTCATGACCAGCTTCGTGCGCATCGTGGTGGTGCTGTCGATCCTGCGCAGCGCGATCGGCACGCAGGGCACGCCGCCGAATACGGTGATGGTCAGCCTGGCGCTGTTCCTCACCTTCTTCATCATGCAGCCGTTCATGGAGCGCTCCTACAACGAGGGACTGCAGCCGCTGATCGACGAGCAGATCGACGAACGCACCGCCTTTGACCGTTCGATGGCACCGTTCCATGAATTCATGCGCACGCAGGTGCGCGAAAAGGACCTGGCCCTGTTCAGCGGTTTCGCCCGCCTGCCGCCGCCGGCCACGCCGGAAGCGATCCCGCTGCGCGTGCTGATCCCCGCCTTCATGATCAGCGAGCTGAAGCGCGCCTTCGAGATCGGATTCCTGCTGTTCATACCCTTCATCGTCGTCGACATGGTGGTGGCCTCGGTCCTGATGTCGATGGGCATGATGATGCTGCCACCAGTGATGATCTCACTGCCGTTCAAGCTGATCTTCTTCGTGCTGGTGGATGGCTGGAACCTGGTCTGCGCGGCCCTGGTGGAAAGCTTCATCGCCAGATAGGTCTGGCGGCCGTCCCGCCCCGGTTCAGTTAATAGCGCTCAACCCGCCGCGTGCCACGCGGTCGCGATACCGGCTCATGAAGGCTTCGTACTGGCCGATCTGCGCGATCGCCGCCGCCATCTGGCGCGGATCGCCCGACGCGCGCGTCAACGTGCTGGCGACCGCGGCAAAGGTCGCGGCATCAGGCGTATCGCGGAACTTGGCTTCGTACTTGCGCCGGACGTCATCCAGTGCCGCCGTATCGTTGCTGAGCGAATAAGCCACAGCGAGCTGCATCACCTGCTTGCGCTCATCGGCCGACAGCGGCGCCTCGTCCGCATGCCGGTTGCCCAGCATCTGGCCAACCACGCGCGCATAGGCAATCCAGTCCTTGGCGCGCCAGTGCAGATCGGACCGCAGGGCCCGGGCTTCGATGCTCTGGTCCTGGCCGATCAGGTTCAGCGCTTCGGGGAAACGTTCCAGGTCGCCCAGCGCGCGGGCTTCCAGCAGCCGGCGTTCCTGCTGAACCCCCGGCGGCAGGTTCGGCACCTGGGTATTCTGCAGCGACTTCAGCGCCGCGTCAGGATTGCGATCCAGCAGATAGACGACGGCCAGACGCGCGCCGGTCTTGGCGCGATCATCGCCGCGCAGACGATACTGGATCTGATGCTCCAGCAGTTCCGCGGCGCGGTTCAGCAGGTCGACGGAAACCAGACGGTCGGCCAGCTTGCTGATGATCTCGTCGCCTTCCGGACCGGGCGGCGTGAGTTCGCGATAATCGTAATACAGCGCCAGCGCATTCAGCGGCGGCAGCGCCTGCGCACCGCCATCCAGGAACAGCCGCGCGAATTCGTCGCTCATCTGCCGGGTCAGCAGCGGCATCTCGGGCGACTTGGGGAAATACTTCACCAGCTGGCGGAAGGTGTTGATGCCGCCGCGCAGATCGCCGATGGAGAATTGCAGTTCGCCGAGCCGGCGCAGCATGTTGAATTCATACGGACCGCCGCGCCAGGCAAAGCGCAGGCTGTCCAGACGCTCGATGGCCTGCTGCGCATTGATCAGCTTACGGTCGAGCATCATGTCGGTCTTGGCGTATTCCGCCAGCGCACGGGCGCGGCGATCGCCGCTGCCGGATGCCAGATCGAAATAGCGGATCGCCTCTTCGGGCTTGTTGGTGGCATTGGCCAGCAAGCCGCGAATGTAATTGCCTTCCGCCGCCTGGCCGCGCGTCAGGGCATCACCTTCCAGCGCCTGCAGTTCTGCGGTCGCGGCGGCGATATCGCCGCCGGCGAGCCAGGATCGCGCCATGGTCAGACGCAGCGGCGCACGGAGATCGGCGGGGAATTTCGCCACTGCCGCACCGGCCAGCGAGAAGCCGCGCCGGGCCGCCGGCCAGTCGTCGCGTTCAGCCGCCAGCATGCCGCGATAAGCCAGGATGTCGGGATCATCATCGAAAATCTTTGAATCGAGATCCGTGCCGGCCTCGCCCACACGGCCGAGACGCAGATAAGCGATGCCGCGCAAGGCGCGATAAAGCTTGTCGCGTTCCAGATCCGGCTGTTCGGCCCGCGCCTTTGCCAGCACGCCCAGCGCTTCAGGCTGCATGTCGTTGGCGGCATAGAATTGCGCCAGGGCCAGGCGCGCCGTCTGTCGCTGTCCCGGAGAACTGAGCGCCAGCCGGCGCGCCAGCGTCTCTTCCTGTTCGGTATAGGTCTTGCCCTCGACGCGACGCCAGTCGGCATAGCGCAGGATTTCGGTGGTGCCGGTTTTCGGATCGGCGCCACGCGGTGCCGACAGCGACAGGCCGTTCGGCGTTCCGATCTCGATGCCGCGCGGCAGGCGGTTGTAGACCAGATTGTCGGCATGGGGCTCGATGGCGAAACCCTGGAAGCTGGGCAGCACGCTGAGCTCGATGAAATCCCGACGGCTTGAAACACCGCCATTGGCGCCGGCAAACGGCACCACGACCAGCGCATCGCCGGTATCGGGATCGGGCACGGTCAGTTGCGGCGCCGGATCGTTGGCAGCGAAGAACAGCTTTGCGCCACCATCGGCATCAAGCTGGCGGCGCACATCGATTTCCGGTGTCTGGCTGCGTACTGGCTGCGCATCCTCGGCCGGCGGCGCATCCTTCGGCACCAGCTGGTCGGGCTGAATGGTATTGACGCTGATCTGCCAGCCGGCATTGCGACGCGAGAAATTGGCCGTGGTGCCACTGGGCACCTGCAGGCGCAGGACCGTCATCCCGGGCGTCGGCACCTGTTCGATGCCATTGATCGCGCCGCCCCAGTCGCGCGTGGTGATCGGACGCAGATCGACCGAAGCCGCACGATCGAAGACTACCCAGAGACTGCCGTTGCGCAGGAAGGCTGCGGCGGCAACCGGGCGGGTCCAGGGGAAATTCAGCAGCGGACCGGTGCGACTGGAATCGACGGTCGGCACCAGCGGCTCGCCACGCACGGGACCGGGCGTTGTCGCCGGCATGAAGGTCCCCAGCGGCGTGGTCTGCACGCCGGTGACCGGCGCAGCCGCGGGAATGCCGCTGTTGGCGACAGTGGGCGCAGGACCGGCAGATGGCGCTGCCGGCGGAGCCGCAGGAGCAGCAGCGGGCGCAGAAGTGGGCGGCGTGTTGGTCTGGGCCGTGCGCGGCGGCTCGGCCGGCCTGGCGGCGGCCGGTGGTGTCGCCGTCGGCGATGCAGCAGTCGGGGGGGCCGCAGTCGGAGGAACCGCAGCGGAGGGCACGGCTGGTGCCGGTGTCGCCGCAGGTGCCGCTGCAGGTGCCTGGGCAGCAGCCGGCTTCTGCTCGGCGGGTTTTTGTTCGGCCGGTTTCTGTTCAGCGGCCTTGGGCTCGGCCGCAGCCGTGATGTCGAGCACGACCTTGGCGCCATCGCGCCAGCTCTTGATCGCCGCCCCTTCCGTAATGTTGAAACTCACCACGCTCGCCGCACCCTCACGACGCATCGCCAGGTTGGCGACATTGCGCGGCGGGAACTGCGCCAGACGACCAAGATCGAGCGGCGCGGCACTTTCAAACCGCAGCGTCGCCTGTCGTCCTTCGGTGGCGAGCGTGTATTCCACCCGCTGCGGCCAGTCGAAGACCAGGCGTGTGTAGGTCGGATGCTCGCCGGCACGCAGGCGCACCGGCGTGGCTGCGGGCTGGGATTGCGGGGCCTGCTGAAGCAGCGGCACCTGCTCCTGCCCGATGGGGGCGGTGTTGCTCTGGGGCGACTGGGCGAGTGCGAGCGGCGCGCAAAGTGCCAGCAGGGCGAGACCGGACGCCCCAGCCAGAAGATGCCTAGCCTGGGCGAGCCGGGCCACAGACCGATGGGTCGCGTGCCGATTGTCGCGACGATCTGCCATGATCCCTGTCTGCACCGCTACCAAATCCCGTCCTCAGATACCCGATCCGGAGTCGCCTCCGGAACATGCAATTATAGGAATCTGGCACGATAAGGCGATAGCATTAACAGATTGTTCTCGCGGCAAGATTACCGAATCGCAGTCTGTCAGAACGGGCCGATCAGAACGGACCGATTGCCGCCACCAGCTTGGCGCGCAGGCCGGTGCTGTCGAAGGGCTTCACCAGATAGCCGTCCACCCCCAGCCGCTTCGCCTCCAGCACGCTTTCCGGCCGGGCCTCCGCCGTGATCAGGATAAAGGGCGTTCCGGCATAGTCGGGATCGCCGCGGATCGTCTGCAGCAGGGCAATGCCGTCCATCGGCTCCATGTTCCAGTCCGACAGGATCAGACGATAGCGCTGCCGGCGCAGCATGGTCAGCGCCGTGACCGGGTCGCCCGCCGTGTCGATCGCATGGAAACCCAGATCGCGCAGCTGCTTGGCGATGATCGCCAGCATGGTGCGATGGTCATCCACGACCAGGATGGGAAAAGAGGAAGGATCAACCGTCATGCGGCCAGACTAGCCACAGACGGTAAAGAAAGGATCAGCCGAACAGACCGAGCAGATAGCTGTTCGAGCCGCCGGTCGCGGCGGTATCCTTGAAGGTGAGGTAACGCGTGATCATCTTCTGGATTTCGTTGGGGTCGTTTTTCAAGGTGCGGATATCCACCTTCTTTTCCAGCGCCGTCACCTGGCTGTCGACTTCCTGATAGGCCAATTCCTTCGGGATGTTGTTGGCAACCGTGATCACTTCGCGCAACACGGAATCGCCCAGCAGCTGGACGGTCTGGCTGACATCCTTGATGCGGCGGCCGAATTCGATGGCGGCGCGCACGCCGGGCGCCTGCTTGTCGAGATCCCGCTCGAATTGCACCTGCTCGTATTTCTTGACCATCTCTTCGGTCGTGCTGCCCAGCGTCAGCTTGGTGACGCCAAGAATGCTGAAACTGATATCCTTGGCCAGCTGCTGATAGCGCGGATCCTGGAAACGGTTAGCCAGCGAATTCGGGTCGGCCAGATCACTTTCGATGATCTTGCGGATTTTGCCCGGGAACTGCGTATCGCTCTCGAGATCGTAGGAAGACAGGATGAACTTGAACAGGCGATGATTATTGAACAGATCATCCAGCGTTTTCACGTCGCCGATGTTCAGTTTGTAGTATTCGACGTCTTTCTTGATATCCGCGCGTTCCTTGAACTTCTCGAACTCCTGACCATCGTATTCGTAGAACTTCTTGGTGATGGTCACCGCCTTCTCTTCGCTCAGAAGCGGCTGGGTCAGCGCTGACTTGTAGGCGCTCGTATCCGCGGCCACGATGTCCGGACCATTGATCAGCTGGCCATCCGTGGGTTTAGGCGGCGTATGGGCCGGCGTCACCATTGCCACGTTATTGACGTCGACCGCGATGCCGCGCAGCTTGGCCAGGGACCTGGGCAGCGGCGTAACAATGTCCACAGCCAGGTTGGTAACGCGGCGATTTGCGTCAAGACCGACAGCCTTGCCGTTTGCATCGATCAGGTTGCCGGTGAGGCCGAAATTATACTTCTTCGCCAGCTCGAGATCCTTCAGCGTGCCCTTGCGGGCGGCCGAGTTCGGATCGGTCAGATCGCTGAGCAGGATGGCCTTCAGCTTGGCCTTGTCTTGCTTGAACAGGTCCTGATAACCGTTGGCCTGCGCCACGATCTTGAGGAAGCGGTCATCATTGACCAGTTCAGCCGAGGTATTCGCGGTGCGCACGCGGTTGGCGTAGTAGGTCGCGTCATTGATGACCTGCGCGTTGTTCTCACGGAACTGCGCATTGCGCACGCGGATCGCGGCGTTGTTGAAATCACGAATAGTCGCCTTCGCCTGCTCCGATGCCGGATCAGGGGCGTTCTTCGCTTCATTCTCTTCGGCTTGTTTCTGCAATTTCTTGTACATCGCGATCGGGGAAATCGTTCCCGTCCCGGTCGATGCACCTGAAATCAGAACACTCAGATCAATGGCCATCCTTGCGCGCCTCCTGCGGCAGTGATGATGGGTACCAAGTCAGTTCTGGACCGGCACTTAAATTCCGCTTGATTTTAACACGTAGGGGGAAACCGACAAGGTCGCGTTTTCCCAACAACTAGAAGAGGTTAACCTCTAGTTAACCATAATCAGCCGCCCGCCCCCGGACGACGCGCTGCCGGGGCAGCCGCGGCGGGTGCTGCCGATCCGGCAGACGGCGTGGCGGGCGCCGGGGCCTGCAGCTGGCTTTCGGCACCGCTGCGCACGCTGGGCGGAATCTGTTTGCGGGTTGCCAGGCGGACCGTCAGGTCCTGCGCCGTCTGCGGACTCATGTCGGCCAGAACGGCCGCCAGCTTGGCTTCCTTCATCCGCTCGACCACGCCGAGCAGGATGTTGGGCTCCAGCTTCTCGAAGATGCGGGCCGCGTCTTTCGGCTTCATGTTCTCGTAGACCTTCACCAGGCCCTGCAGGTTCTGCTCTTCCTGCTTGTCGTACTGCTGCACGATCTGCTTGATGCTGGCTTCCAGCTTCTTCAACTCGCCCAGCCGGTCATCAATCCGCTTCTCGGCGGCGCCCAGCAGGCTTTCACGCAGATCGATCTCGCGCGCGCGCTGTTCCAGCAGCTCACGACGCTGCGACAGGTTGGCCAGCAGTTCGATTTCAGCGCGTGTGAATGTCGTGGGGTCGCGATCAGCCAGCGACTGCAGGCTGGAGGACGCACCCGACACCCGCGCAGACGGCGACTGGGGCGGCTGCGACTGTGCGGCGGGAGGCTGCATCGCAGGCGTCTGGTTCGGGGCCTGGGCCTGCTGTTGCGGCGCAGACTGAGATTGCGGCGTCAGTTGCGTCGGCTGGCCACCCTGCTGGGCGCCCGCACCGGTGACGAACAGTTCCTCACGTCCCTGCCACAGCGATCCGATCTTCAGGCCCAGCAGCAAAGCGACAGCCAGGATGGTCAGCGGCAGAATCCGCACACGACTGGCCAGCGCCCGTCGCCCGGTGATGGGGCCCGGGGCTGCAGCAGCCGGCTGACGCGCGGCTGCGCTCATCGTGCCTGCCTCAGCGCCATCAGCAATTCACGCTCGGCTTCCGAACGCGGTTCGATCTTGAAATCCTTGGCACCTGCCGCCGGCGCACCGGCCGCAACCGGCTTCTTGGCCGGGAACGGCGTCACCGGAGCCTGCGGCTTCGACGGCACGATCTTGCTGGCCAGCATTTCGCCATCGCGCAGAACACCCAGATCCTGGCTGCGATCCTGCGCGCGCTCCTGGCGCACGTTGCGTGTGCTGGTGGCTTCGCCGGCCAGGCGATCGGCCAGACGATCAGCCGTCTCGACCATGAAGCCAAGTTCATCGCGCAGCGTCTTGGCCTGCTTCATGCGCTCTTCATGCGACGAGTCGGCCGCAGCCGATGCGGTCTTCAGTTCCGCCATGCCCTGGCGCGCCTTGGACAGCGCCTTGTCGAAATCGCCGATCAGACGGCGCATTTCATCCTGGTTGGCACGCAGGTTGCCCAGACGGCGATTGAGCACCAGAGAGATGCTGAGCGTGATGACCAGCAGGACGACAACGACGATTTCAACGATCAGGGTCAGTGTCATCATACACCTCCGAGACTCTTCAGAGTCCGATCGATCTTGACTGCAATATTGTTGCCCATGCGACCCATGCGGCCTTCCACCATCGGAATGCCGCCGCAGCGCATCATCACCACCGATTCCGGCGTGGCGTTGAACATGATGGTTTTGCCGACTTCCAGCGCCATCACCTGGCCCAGCGTCATGACCTGTTCGTCCAGCACCGCCTCGATTTCCACATCCGTCGACCACAGTTCGGTCGCCAAATGGTTTTCCCAGATCGAGTCACGGCCGAACTTTTCGCCCATGAACATCTGCAGCAGCAGTTCGCGAACCGGCTCCAGCGTGGCATAGGGCAGCAGCAGTTCGAGGCGACCACCGCGATCTTCCATGTCGACGCGCAGGCGGGCAAGAATTGCCGCATTGGCCGGACGGGCGATGGTGGCGAAGCGCGGATTGGTCTCGATACGGTCGTAAGAGAAGTTGACCGGCGCCAGCGGCTCGAAGGCGGCGCGCATGTCGTCGAGCACCACGTTGACCATGCGCTCGACGAGGTTGCGCTCGATGGTCGTGTACGGACGGCCTTCAATACGCATCGCCGCGGTGCCGCGGCGACCGCCGAGCAGCACGTCGACGATAGAATAGATGAGCGAGCTGTCGACGGTCAGCAGGCCGTAGTTATCCCACTCCACCGCGCGGAAGACGCTGAGGATGGCCGGCAGCGGGATCGAGTTCAGGTAATCGCCGAAACGGATCGACGTGATGTTGTCGAGCGAGACTTCCACGTTATCGGACGTGAAGTTACGCAGCGAGGTCGTCATCAGTCGGACGAGGCGATCGAACACCACCTCCAGCATCGGCAGACGCTCGTAGGAGACGAGCGCGCTGTTGATGATGGCGCGTATGCCGGCTTTGTCGGCATCTTCTTCAACGCTGGCGTCAAAACCAAGAAGACTGTCGATTTCGTCCTGGTTCAGGATTCGGGTGGAGCCACCGTCATCGCCGCCTGCGCCGCCAGCCCACTCTGCGCCGTCTTCGGGATTATCCGCCATGACTGTCTCGCTTCGTCACTGGATCAGCATTTCTTTAAACAGAACGTCGTTGATCTTCAGCGGTGCCACCGCCTGATTCACGCGAATCAGCAATTCTTCCTTCAGGCGGTACAGGCCGGCCGAACCGACCAGATCATCCGGGCGCAGTTCGCGCAGGTAGATCTGGAAGTTGTCGATCACGCGGGGCAGCAGTTCGTTCAACTTCGGCGTCGACAGCGGATCCTGGTGTTCCAGCGCCACCTTCAGCTTCAGATACGAGGCCTGCCGGCCGGTGGAATTCAGGTTCACCAGAATATCAGGCAGGTCATAGAATACTGTGACCTTCGGGGGCTCAGGCTTGACCTCGACTTCCTGCTTCTTGGCAAACAGGAAGAAATAGGCCGCACCGCCGCCGCCAACCAAGACCAGCAGACCGACAACAGCAGCGATAATGACTATCGCGCGCTTGCCCCGCTTCTTTGGGGCTCCGCCTTCGCCTTCGACTTCGCCTTCGGTCTCGTCACTCATGCCCATACTTCCCTGGCCCGGACTCCGGCCCCAGTACGATCCTGGGCCGGTTCACTCCGAATGCCATTGGTAAGGGTCCACCGTTAATACTTTATCACCGCCCGGCAGTTTTTGCCGGGTCGCGCACCGCCGGCACAGGTCAGAAATGGCCCATCGGCTGAATTTACCAAATTTATCGCCGGTTTTCCGCCAATAAATCGGTTGGCACGCTGCCTGCAATACCCTGGGCAGCAAACGACTATCCGAAAGTTTGGTGCCATGGAAAACGCGACCTATATAGGCCTCTCCCGTCTCTCGACCATGCGTCGGGAAATGGATGCCATCGCCAACAACCTGGCGAACATGAACTCGAACGCCTACAAGGGCGAGCGGGTGATGTTCGAGGAATACCTCAAGGGCCCGAACCAGAAGGAAAAGAGCAGCTTCGTCAATGACTTCGGCGTGCTGCGCGACTTCCGCGCCGGCAAGCTGGAGCAGACCGGCAACACCTTCGATGTCGCCATCAGCGGCAACGGCTACCTCACCGTCGATACCCCCCAGGGTCGCCGCTACACCCGTGACGGCCATCTGCGCCTCGACGCCGACCGCCGCCTGGTGACCGCCGGCGGCCATCCGGTCCTCGACAACCGTGAACGCGAAATCATCCTGCCGCCGGATGCCCAGGGCGGCACCCCGACCATCACCTCCGACGGCACCATCAATATCGGCCAGCAGCAGGTCGCCAAGATCGACCTGATGACCTTCGACAGCGAGCAGGAACTGCGCAAGACCTCGCAGGGCCTCTACGCCACCGCGCAGGAACCCAAGGCCGCCGCCGCCGGCAGCACCCTGATCCAGGGCATGCTGGAAGCATCCAACGTCGAACCCATTCTCGAAATGACCAACATGATGGAACTGCTGCGCCAGTATCAGAGCGCGCAGAACCTGCTCGATGGTGAACACGACCGCCAGAAGATGGCGATCCAGCGGCTCGGCCGCTCGAATTAACCCGATTAAGGACCAGGAGACCTAACCATGCGTTCTCTCAGCACCGGTGCCACCGGCATGATGGCTCAGCAGCTCAATGTTGAAGTCATCTCGAATAACATCGCCAACATGAGCACGACGGCGTTCAAGCGCCAGCGCGCCGAGTTCCAGGATCTGCTGTATCAGAACATGCGGCGCCCGGGCTCGACCTCGTCGGATGCCAACACCATCGTCCCGACCGGCGTGCAGATCGGTATCGGCGTCCGCACTGCCGGCGTCTACCGTATTCACGAGCAGGGCAACCTGACCACGACGGGCAACCCCTACGATCTCGCGATCAGCGGCAAGGGCTTCTTCCAGATCACCCTGCCCTCGGGCGAGACCGCCTACACCCGTAACGGTTCGTTCCAGGTCGATGGCCAGGGCCAGATCGTCACGGTCGACGGCTACCAGCTGCAGCCGGGCATCACGGTGCCGCAGGGTGCGCTGTCGGTCAGCATCGATGCCACCGGCATCGTGGAAGCGCGCATCGCCGGTCAGGCGCAGCCGCAGCAGCTGGGTCAGATCCAGCTCTCCACCTTCATCAATGAAGCCGGCCTCGAAGCCACGGGCGACAACCTCTATCTCGAGACCCCGGCCTCGGGCCAAGCGACGACCGGCAACCCGAATGCCGTCGGCTTCGGTGTGCTGCGTCAGGGCTATGTCGAAACCTCGAACGTCAATCCGGTGCAGGAAATCACCAATCTCATCACGGCGCAGCGCGCCTATGAGATGAACTCCAAGGTGATCACTGCTTCGGACGAAATGCTGCAGACCGCCGGTCGCCTGCGGTAACGGCTAACCCAAGAGTTTGGAGATCATCATGGCCTCGCTTCGCACGCTTCTTCTCGCCGGTTTCGCGGTTGCCGCCCTCGCCACCCCTGTCATGTCTTCGCCGGCCTCGGCGCAGACCCAGGTCGCTTCGGTGGCAACCGGCGCCGGCCGCATCATCGGCGAGCGCGAGATTGCCAAGCGGATCGCCGACCTGGTGCAGCAGCGCAACGGCGGGCAGCCGGTGGAGATCAGCTTCCACGGCAACGGCAACGAGATCGAGGCTCCGGATTTCGGCCCGGCGCATCTGAAGGTCGACAGTTTCTCGTTCGACGGCCGCAGCGGTCGCTTCTATGCCGCCGTCGGCCTGCAGGGCAGCGGTGAGACGATCAAGGTCAGCGGTCGCGCCCAGCCGGTGGAAGCCATTCCGGTGCTGAAGAACCGCATCAATGCCGGTCAGACCATCGACCGCAACGACATCGAGTGGATGCGGGTGCCCGCCGGTCGCTACGGCGCCGGCTACATCGATCGCCTGGACGACCTGATCGGTCAGAGCCCGCGCCGTCCGCTGGCCGCCGGCATGCCGATCCGCAATGCCGATATCGGCAAGCCGGAAGCCATTTCCAAGAACGCCATGGTCACCATGACCGCCCAGACGATGGGCATGACCATCACCACCACCGGCCGTGCGCTGGAAGCCGGCAGCATCGGTGAGGTGATCCCGGTCATGAACATCCAGAGCAAGAAAACCGTGCAGGCCACGGTGACCGGTGCCGGCCAGGTACAGGTCATCACCACGACCCGCATCATCGCTTCCAAGTGAATTCGCTTACGCCCGAAAGGACGAGTGCCATGACCAAGATCAACACCTCTCTCTCCTCTGCGCTGCGCATCGCCGCCGTCGCCGGTCTCGCCGTGACGCTGGGCGCCTGCGGCAACCTCAGCCGCCTCGCCGATATCGGTCAGGCGCCCGCGATGAGCAAGATCGACAATCCGACCGAACAGCGCGATTACCGTCCGGTCAGCCTGCCGATGCCCTCGCCGGAAGTGACGCCGCGCCACGCCAACTCGCTGTGGCGTCCGGGTGCGCGCCAGTTCTTCAAGGATCCGCGCGCCACCAAGGTGGGCGACATCATGACCGTGAAGATCAATATCTCTGAAAAGGCCTCGCTGCGGAACAACACCAGCACCTCGCGGTCGAACAGCGAAGACGCCGGCATCCCGAACTTCCTCGGTGCCGAGGTCGCCGGCGGTGCACTCAACAAGATTTTCCGCGGCATCGATCCGGCGGCAGCCGTGGGCGTCAACTCTGAATCCCAGGTGCAGGGTCAGGGCCAGGTCGATCGCCAGGAAACGATCAACCTGAATGTTGCCGCGCTGGTTACTCAGGTTCTGCCGAATGGCAACCTAGTCGTGCAGGGTCGCCAGGAAGTCCGCGTGAACAACGAAGTACGTGAACTGCTGGTGCAGGGCATTGTCCGTCCGGAAGACATCACCGCGACCAACACCGTCAATCATACCCAGATGGCGGAAGCGCGGATTTCCTACGGCGGCCGCGGCCAGCTCACCGACGTGCAGCAGGCACGTTGGGGTCAGCAGGCTTACGACATCATCTTCCCCTTCTGATCGGAAGGGACCGTCGCCCTCGCCCGAAGTTCGGGCGCGCCAGAACGTGCGTCAGGATCGCAGGATGCGGACCGCGGCAAAACGCCAGGGGGTGTATCAAAACGCAAAAGGCCGGTCAGAAGACCGGCCTTTTCGTATTTCAGGACGATGCAATCGTCTCAGAGATCGTCGCGATGGGTGCGCTCACGCCGTTCGTGACGCTCCTGCGCCTCGATCGACAGGGTGGCGATCGGACGCGCTTCCAGGCGCTTGAGCGAGATCGGCTCGCCGGTCTCCTCACAATAGCCGTAGGACCCGTCCTCGATCCGCTTCATCGCAGCGTCGATCTTGGAAATCAGTTTGCGTTGCCGGTCACGGGTGCGCAGCTCCAGCGCGCGATCGGTCTCGGTCGAGGCACGATCCGCGATGTCAGGTTCCTGCGCCGTGTCTTCCTGCAGATGCTGCAGCGTCTGGTTGGACTCCCGCAGAATCTCATCCTTCCAGGCCAGCAGCTTGCGGCGGAAGTATTCCTTCATGCGCGGGTTCATGAAGGTCTCACTCTCGGTCGGCCGGTAATTCGCCTTCAATTGGATACCCATGTGATAGAGACCCTCCCAAGGTCGCCACGGCGACTCCGGGACCCCGGCCGCGGCGCGCGGAGTATATGAATCGGCCCGCCCCGGAGCAAGACTGTCGGGGAAGACGGAAGTCTTTGATTTCTTGAAAAAATTGTGAAACGTCCGAGTCCGGACGATTTAGATCACAGGCCCAGCTTGGCCAATTCGACCTCACAGCGGAGTTCGATTTCGGCCATCACCTCGGCCAGCCGGGGGTCCTCGACCATCATCTTTTCGCTGCGCAGCGTCTGTGCCAGCGACTGCAGACGCTCAGCCGGGATACGACCTTCCAGCAGTCCGTGCCTGATTTCATCAAGCTTTTCCAGCAGGGACGTGCCGCGTCGAGCCGCGCGTTCGCGGTTCTGCTTGCCGCCGCCCTGCTCGTCCACCGCCTGGATGGTCAGCATGGCATCCAGGGCTGTCACCGGGGCGGCTTGGCTCACCTGGCCGGGCGCCTTCTCGGTTCCCTTCAGGAAACTGGCAAAGCTGGGGCCTCCGGCGGCACCGCCACCGGTCGTACGCTTAGGGCTCCCCGGCGCTACGCCGCCTGGGCCTTTGACTTTATCGATGCTCATGGAATTGCAATCTCTTAGCTGCGGCCATGGTGCCCGATAAGACTGGCCGGGTAAAGACGGCATTTTTTGCCGCACGGCACCTCAACACGGTCTCATATTTCAATGAAATCAATGAATTAACCATTGGCACGACAATCGCATAATGAGGGACGAGAAACCGGTCCTGCGACCGACCCGAGTTAAGGAAGACGCGACATGATCCGCTTCGGTGCCAAGACGACCCGCCCCGCCCTGCATCGCCTGATGCAGCTGGCCCTGGCCCTGATCCTGCTGGCCCTGCCCCTGCAGGCCCAGGCCGGCTCGCGCATTAAGGACATCGCCGACTTCGAAGGCATCCGCGACAATATGCTGGTCGGCTACGGCCTGGTGGTCGGCCTCGACGGCACCGGCGACAGCCTGACCAACGCCCCCTTCACCAAGCAGAGCCTTGCCGCGATGCTGGAGCGTTTCGGCGTCAACATCCGTGATGCCAGTTCCTTCCGCACCAACAATCTGGCCGCCGTGATGGTTACCGCCTCGCTGCCGCCCTTCTCGCGCCACGGCAGCCGCATCGACGTCACCGTCTCCACCATGGGCGATGCCAAGAACCTGCAGGGCGGCACCCTGCTGGTCACCCCGCTGCTCGGCGCCGATGGCGAAGTCTACGGTGTGGCCCAAGGCGCCATCGCCGTCAGCGGCTTCAAGGCCCAGGGCGCTGCCGCCCAGATCACCCGCGGTGTGCCGACCGCCGGCCGCATTGCCAATGGGGCCATTGTTGAACGCGAAGTCGGCTTCGAGCTGGCCTCGCTGCCGGTGCTGCGCCTGGCGCTGAAGAACCCCGACCTCACCACCGCCCGCCGCATCAGCCAGGCCGTCTCGACGCTGGCCGGCGTGCCGACCGCGCGCGCGCTGGACCCGACCACCGTGCATATCGACATCCCGGATCGCTTCCGCCGCGACATCATCGGCTTCATGACCGAGATCGAGCAGTTGCAGATCGAGACCGACCAGATGGCCCGTGTCATCATCGACGAACGCTCCGGCACCATCGTCATGGGCCCCAACGTGCGCATCGACACTGTTGCGATCGCCCAGGGCACCCTGACAGTTCGCATCACCGAAACCGCTCAGGTCTCGCAGCCCAATCCCTTCGCCCCCGGCCCGGTCGGCGTTGCCGGTCTGCCCGGCAGCTCGCCCGCAACCGGCCTGGTTCAGGTGCCGCGCATCGGGCCCGATGGCCTGCCGGTCAAGGACGCGCTGGGCAACTTCGTCTTCGACACCATCACCCAGGCTGTGCCCGGCACCGGCACGCCCACCGTGCCCGGCCAGATCGGCGGCGGCGCGCAGACGGTGGTGGTGCCGCGCACCGACATCCAGGTCGACGATCAGTCCGATCGCCGCATGGGCATCCTGAAGCGTGGCGTGTCGCTGCAGGAACTGGTGGATGGTCTGAATGCGCTGGGCGTCGGTCCGCGCGACATGATCACCATCCTGCAGGCCATCAAGGCCGCCGGCGCGCTGCAGGCCGAAATTCAGGTGATGTGATGTCTGCTATCGCCGCCTCACCCGCCATTAACAACTACGCCATCGAGGATGCGCGCGCCGCCCGGATGCGCAGCGACTCTGCCGCCAGCTCGCCCAAGGGCGAAGCCGGCGCCCGCAAGGCCGCACAGGACTTCGAGGCTTTCTTCCTGAACCAGGTGTTCGAAGTGATGACCTCTGGCATGAAGACCAATGAACTGACCGGCGGCGGCAGTGCGGAAACCACCTGGCGCTCGTTCCTGAACGACCAGTACGGCCGCCAGATGGCCAAGGGCCACAGCGTCGGCATCGCCGACATGGTCTATACCCAGATGCTGAAACTGCAGGAGGCCCAGCCGTCATGAACCAGAAACTGCCCCCACAATCACGCCCCCAGCAGCCCTTGAGTGATCGCGCCGCCCAGCGCATGGGCATCAGTACGGCACCTCGCCCGGTCGACAACTATGGTGAAGGCGTGATCCTTCCCACCTTGACCGAGCTTGGCGACCTGATCATCCAGCTGAAGGATGTCATGCAGGAAGAGACGGCGAAGCTGGAACGCTTCGCCTATGAGGATCTGGATCGCAGCACGGAGCAGAAGCGCGTGATCGGCGGCCTGCTGCGCGAAAAGCAGAAGGTGCTGGCCCAAAATCCGGATGCCTTGCGCGAAGCGCCGGAAGCGGATCGCAAGCGACTGGAAAACCTGCTGGCAGACATGCAGAAGGTGGGCTATCGCAACGAAATCGTGGTGCGCACGGCGCGCGACGCCAACAAGAAGCTTCTGGATGCGGTCATCCGCGGCGCCACCAAGCAGAGCCAGCTCGGCACCGGTTACGGCAGCAACGGCAGTATGACCTCACTCACCGCCAATTATGCTGCCCGTCAGGCTGTCTCGCTGTTCAACAACGAAACCTGCTGACCTTTCCCCCGCCAGTACAACCTTCCCCGTCCGGCCATGCCGGACGGGGATTTTCTTATGCAGGCTGATTTAGTCCGTCGGCGCCGGAGCCGGACGCATCGGACGGGAATTGTCCAGACCACCGCCACCCAGACTGCCGCTGCCGGCACCACCGGTGGGCACACGGGCGGGCTGCTGCGAAGAGGCCCGGGCCGGGTCCTGATATTCCGGCATCGACTTCAGGGACTCCTTCGTGGCATTGGTCATCACGATCAGCTCGCTGCCTTCACTGCTGAAGCGCAGCTGTTCCCAGGGCATCACGACCTTGCGGTCGCCCAGGCCGAGGAAACCGCCGACCGAAACAATCACGGCATTCACTTTGCCGTCCGTCGTGACCAGCACTTCATTCACATCGCCGATCTTCTCGTTCGCGCTGTTCTTCACATCAGCGCCGATCAGCTTGTTGCCCTTCACCTCGGCCGTGCCGGTGCCAGGGATAGGTGCCATGGTATCGGATGCAGCGGGGCGCGTGGTTTCACTGCCCATCGGGGCCTTGTCCTGCTGCGCCATCACAAGTCCGGGAACCGCAAGGGCGAATGCCATGGCGGAAGCAGTAGCAAGAATGCGCTTCATGGGTTCCTCCACATTTTTCATTTTCGCGATATGCGTGCGCCGGCTGGTTCACCCGACCGGCTCACATGCATATGGGGTTGCAGGCACAACGCGGCGGCAATAAAGATGCGACAATCCTGTGAACTACAGCCAAGCTTTCGCCTGGCATAGCTGCGCATCGCTTTAATATCGGAAGAGAGTCAGTCGCTGCCGGGATCAGGCTCGAAGCCGGCGGCGACAATACCTGCCGAGGCTGCGGCCTCGTCATTTTCCGACGTGTCACCGGAAATGCCGACCCCGCCAATGGTGTTGCCCGCAACATCGCGGATCAGCACGCCGCCCGGCACCGGGACCAGCGCACCACCGACAGCATGCGTGACGGCGGCGATAAAATACGGCTGCTCCTTGGCGCGCTTGAACAGCGAGCGCGACCCAAGCCCCAGTGCAATCGCCCCATAGGCCTTGCCCTGCGCCACTTCGCCCCGCTTCAGGCTGGTGCCGTCCTGCGCTACAAAAGCCTTGAGCGCGCCGCGATCATCCATGACCGCAATGGCCAGCGGTTTCAGATTGGCCTTGCGGGCCTGCGCCAGTGCCGTTTCCACGATCTTTTGCGCCGCTGAAAGGCTGAGCACGGTCTTGCTGGTCTGTGCGTCGGACATTGCTGTTCTCTCTCGGGATTCTCAGTTCACGTGGCCCAGTTACGCAGCCCCGTTATGCAGCACGGTGCGAGCGCCGCTGGGTCAACGCGGCAATCAGGTTGCTCCACAGCGGCCAGAGCAGCAGCACGATCGCCAGCGTGGTGATGGTGCCGACCAGCGGCGCACCCCAGAAGGTGAGCACATCGCCGCGCGCGCCGATCATGCTCTGCCGGAAGGCATCCTCGGCGCGATCGCCCAGCACCAGCGCCAGCACCAGCGGTGCCATCGGATAATCCAGCTTCTTGAACACATAGCCGACGATGCCGAAGACCAGCATGACCAGAATGTCGAAGGCGGCATTGTTGACGCTGTAGGCGCCGACCGCACACAGCACGATCACAATCGGCGCGATGGTCGAAAACGGAATGCGCAGCACGGCAGCGAAGAACGGCACCGTCGCCAGCACCACCGCCAGACCGACCAGATTGCCCAGATACATGCTGGCGATCAGGCCCCAGACGAAATCCTTCTGCTCGACGAAGAGCAGCGGCCCGGGCTGCAGGCCCCAGACCATCAGGCCGCCGAGCAGGATCGCGGCTGTACCCGAACCCGGAATGCCCAGCGCCAGCATCGGCAGCAATGCCGAGGTGCCCGAGGCATGGGCTGCGGTCTCCGGCGCCAGCACACCTTCGATGCGGCCGGTACCAAATGAGTCCTTGTCCTTGGCGAAGCGCTTGGCCAGGCCATAGCCCATGAAGGAAGCCGCAATCGCGCCGCCGGGCGTGACGCCGAGCCAGCAGCCGACGGCGGCACTGCGGATCAGGGTGAGCCAGTAGCGCGGCAACTGCTTCCAGGTATTCCAGACCACCGCGATGTTGAGTTTGGCGTCCTTGCCCTTGAAAGCCAGCCGCTCTTCCATGGTGACAAAGATTTCGCTGAGACCGAACAGCCCGATCACGGCTACCAGGAAATCAAAGCCGCGCAGCAACTCGTCTGACCCATAGGTCATACGCAGCTCGCCGCTGATGGTGTCGAGGCCAACCGCCGCCAGCAGGAAACCGATCAGCATGGAGATCAGGATTTTGTAGCGCGCTTCCTTGCCCAGACCGATGAAGCTGCAGAAGGTAAGCAGATAGACGGCGAAGAATTCACGCGGGCCGAATTTCAGCGCGAAGTCAGCCACCAGCGGCGCCAGGAAGGTGATCAGCAGTACGGCCACGAAGGAGCCGAAGAAGGAACCGGTAAAGGCGCTGGTCAGCGCCTCGCCCGCGCGCCCCTGCTGTGCCAGCGGATAACCGTCAAACGTGGTCGCCACCGACCAGGCCTCGCCCGGGATGTTGAACAGGATCGAGGTGATCGCGCCGCCAAACAATGCGCCCCAATAGAGGCAGGACAGCATGATGATGGCCGAGGTGGGATCCATCGTGAAGGTCAGCGGCAGCAGGATTGCCACCCCATTAGGGCCACCAAGACCGGGCAGCACGCCGACGAAAATCCCCAGCACGATACCGACCAGCATCAGGATCAGATGCTGCCATGTCAGCAGCACCGCAAATCCGCCCATCAACGACGACAACGCTTCCATGTCAGGACTGCTCGCTCTTAATAGCCGAACAGGGCTTCAATCGGCCCCTTCGGCAGCGGAACCAGAAACTGGATTTCAAACACCCAGAACAGAATGGCGGAGAACACCACCGCCACGGTGACGCTGGTTACGACGCGGCTATGGCCGATGACAGTCATGAAGCCGAAGATGAACAGCGCCGCTGCCAGATAGATGCCCATGGTGAGCGCCACCACGACGAACAGCAGCGTCGGCAGCAGGACGCGCAGGACACGGCCGAACTCGGCGCGATGCACGAAGGCCTTGTCGCGATCCATGCGCCAGGCATCGACCAGACCGATCACACTGGCGATACAGAGCAGAATGGACATGCCGAAGGGAAAATACCCCGACTGCGGCCCATCGGAGGCCCAGCGGATGCCAAGGCGGTAATTGGTGATCGCCAGGATGATGCCGACAATCAACAGAATAGTGCTGACGGCCAGCGCGACATTGCGTTTGGAGACCAGCGCCGGGCCGCTGTCTTCCTGTAAATCCGCCATAACGACCCTCGTTCTGAAAATAAAATCGCGCCGCCCGCAGTGCTCTGGGCGGCGCGATGAACCTTAGTTAGTGGCCATGAACTTGGCGGCTTCCATCAGCTTCTTATGGTAGGCCTCGTCCTTCTCCAGGAAGGCGGTGAACTCGGCCGGCGCCATGAAGGTGCCCTTCAGCGCGTTGGCTTCCAGGTATTCCTTGTATTCGGGCGTGGCGGAGACCTTCTTGAACAGCTCGTTGTAGAACGCGACCTGATCCTTGCTCACGCCGCCCGGCAGGAAGATCGAGCGCAGCATGACGTATTCGATATCCAGCCCCTGCTCCTTGCAGGGCGGGATATCGGCCCAGGACTGGTCGTTCGTCACCTTCTTGCTGTAGGGGATGCGCTCCTTGTCGAAGACGCAGAGTGCGCGAACCTGACCGGCGCGCCACTGGGCGATGTTCTCGGACGGATTGTTGACGTTCGAGTCCGTATGCTTGCCTACGAGCTGCACGGCTGCCTCGCCACCGCTCTTGTAGGGGATGTAGGCGAACTTGATGCCATTTGCCATTTCGATGGCGGCGGTGATGATGTGATCTTCGCGCTTGGAGCCGGTGCCACCCATCTTGAAGGTTTCAGTCGGGGCTTTCTTGACAGCACCGATGAAATCGCCAGCCGTCTTGTAAGCCGTCTCCGAGTTCACCCAGAGAATGAACTCATCCATGGCGATCAGGCTGACCGGGGTCATGTCACGCCAGTTGAACGGCATGTTGGTGGAAAACGGCAGGGTGTAGATGCTGGACTGCGCCAGCACGACCTTGTGCGGGTTGCCCTTGCTGGCCTTCATGTCGATCAGGCCTTCGCCGCCGCTCGCGCCGCCTTTCAGCGTGATGATGATAGGCTGCTTCATCAGGTTGTGCTTGGCCACGATGCCCTGGATGACACGGGCCATCTGGTCGGATGCACCGCCGGCGCCGGCGGGAACGATGATTTCCACCGGCTTGGTCGGTTCCCAGGCGGCGATGGCGGGCTGGCTAACCGCGAACGCCAGCAGCGACGCGGCAGCAGCCATGCAGGTGCGATTGATCTTCGACACGTTTCTCTCCCTTGTTACCGTTGGTCCGGCAATGCGGCGCCGCTTATACGCTGCGGTCGTCCGCGATTTTCATTTTAGGCCACTGAACGCTTGAGGCCTCCCTCGACGGCCGGGCGACCCAGCACGTCCATGGCCGCCAGCACGCCGCCCTTCTTGTGCGGTACATTGGCAAGACCCAGTCCCATCTCGACGCCAGCGAGCGTGCCCATCAGCATCAGGTCGTTGAAGCTGCCCAGATGGCCGATGCGGAACACCTTGCCGGCAACCTTGGCCAGGCCTGCGCCCAGCGACAGGTCATAGGCCTGCAGCGTGACTTTGCGGAATTCGTCGGCGTTATGGCCCGAGGGCATCAGAATCGCGGTCAGCGCGCTGGAATACTCGGCCGGATTGGCGCAGAGGATTTCCAGGCCCCAGGCCTTCACGGCCGCGCGGGTCGCCTCGGCATGACGGTCATGACGGGCGAAGATATTCTCCAGCCCCTCTTCCATCATCATGTCGATGGCTTCGCTCAGGCCATAGAGCAGGTTGGTGGACGGCGTGTAGGGGAAATAGCCGGTCTTGTTGGCGGTCAGCATCGGCGCCCAGTCCCAGAAGCTGCGCGGCAGTTTCGCGGTCTTCGACGCTTCCAGCGCCTTGGCGCTGATCGCATTAAACGACAGGCCCGGCGGCAGCATCAGCCCCTTCTGCGAGCCGGCAACCGTGACATCGACGCCCCATTCATCATGGCGGTAGTCGATCGAGCCCAACGAGGAAATGGTATCAACCATCAGCAGGGCGGGATGCTTGGCCGCATCAATGGCCTTGCGCACGGCGCCCACACGGGTGGTGACGCCGGTCGAGGTTTCGTTATGCACCACCATCACGGCCTTGATGCCGTGCTGCTTGTCTTCGGCCAGCTTGGCCTCGACCACGCCGGGATCGACGCCCTGACGCCAGTCGCCCGGCACGAACTCGACCTTCAGCCCCAGCCGCTCGGCCAGTTCACGCCACAGCGAGGCGAAATGTCCGGTTTCGAACATCAGCACCCGGTCGCCGGCCGACAGCGTGTTGACCAGCGCCGCTTCCCAGGCGCCGGTGCCCGAGGCCGGATAGATGATCACATCGCCCTTGGTCTTGAAGATCGCCTTGATGCCGGTCAGCACCTTGCGGCCCAGCACGCCGAATTCCGGCCCGCGATGGTCTATGGTGGGATTGTCGATGGCCCGCAGAATACGGTCGGGGACATTGGTCGGCCCCGGAATCTGCAGGAAATGACGGCCGCTGGGGGCGTTGCTGAACTTGATCAAAGGCGTCTCCCGTCGCTCCGGCCCCATTGGCTATCGGGGCCTCAAATTGCATTTTGCATGCAATCTTGATTCTCTGTGGGAGTCAATCCGCCATTTGATCTGGCCAATAATACGAATTTTATGTATGTAATTATTCAACTTAGGCGGTGAAGTGGGGCGCGATTATCCTGATTCCGCTGCGTAAGATTTTGAATGCATTATGCGATCCTAGAGAGCCATGACCGCTGAAATCGTCGAAATCTCCCGTCTCGGCCTGCATGACCAGGTGGCCGCGCGCCTGCGCACCATGCTGGTGGAAGGCTCGATCCCGCCCGGCGCCAAGATGAACGAGCGCGAGCTCTGCGAGAAACTGCGGGTATCGCGCACGCCGCTGCGCGAGGCGATCAAGCTGCTGGCTGCCGAAGGCCTGGTCGACCTGCTGCCCAATCGGGGTGCGGTCGCCGTGCGCCTGACCGAGGCCGATGTGCTGAACACCTTCGAGGTGCTGGCCATGCTGGAAGGCGTATCGGGCGAGATGGCGGCCCAGCGCGTCACCGAGGATGAGCTGAACGAAATCCGCGCCATGCATTACGAGATGATGGCTTGCTTCACCCGTCGCGACCTCTCGGGCTACTACCGGCTCAATGCCCGGATTCACTCCGCTATCAACGAGGCCGCCGGCAACCCGGTGCTGAGCAGCACCTATCGCTCGATCAATGCCCGCGTCCAGAGCCTGCGCTTCCGCACCAACCAGAATGAGGAAAAGTGGAAGCAGGCGATGAAGGAGCATGAGCGTATGATCGAGGCGCTGACCGCCCGCGACGCCGCCGGCATGCGCGCCGTGCTGATCGAACACCTGATGCGCAAACGCGACACCATCCTCGACCTGCTGCGCGCCGGCGAGATTTATCCGGACGTCGCCAAGAACTAAAAATCAACACCAACAGCAGGCCCCGTCATGCTGATCCGTTCCGCCGAAGCCCTGCAGCCGTCCAATGAAGCCAGCGAACTGCTGGCACGCCGTCTGCGCACTGAAACACAGGGCGAGGTCATGTTCGACCTGCCCTCGCGCGGGCGTTACGCGACCGATGCCTCGATCTACCAGATCATGCCCATCGGCGTTCTGGTGCCGAAAAGCGAGCGCGACATCGTGGCGGCGCTGGATATCGCGCGCGACATGAAGATTCCGGTGCTGGCGCGCGGCGGCGGCACCAGCCAGTGCGGCCAGACCACCGGCACGGCGCTGGTGATCGACAACAGCAAGTTCTATCGCAACATCCGTGAACTGGATGTCGAACGCCGTACCGTGGTGGTGGAGCCCGGCATGGTGCTGGATCACCTGAATGCCGAGCTGAAGAAGCATGGCCTGTGGTATCCGGTCGATGTCTCGACCAGCGCGCAGGCGACACTGGGCGGCATGGCCGGCAACAACTCCTGCGGCTCGCGTTCGATCGCCTATGGCAACATGGTCCATAACGTGCAGGGCATCAGCGCCTGGCTTGCGGATGGCGAACTGGTTGATTTCGGCCCGGTGCCTGATCTTGGGTCACGCGGCAGCGAGATCGCCACGTTTGTGCAGAAACTGGCCGAGCAGAATCGCGGCGAAATCGAGACGCGCTGGCCCAAGGTGATGCGCCGCGTCGCCGGCTACAATCTCGACATCTTCAACAACCAGAGCGAAAAGCCCTACACGCAAGACAACAGCGTCAACCTCGCGCATCTCCTCGTGGGCGCCGAGGGCACACTGGCCTATACGAAAAGCCTGACCCTGCGGCTGTCGGAGCTGCCGAAGGCCAAGGTGCTGGGCGTGGTGAACTTCCCCACCTTCCGCGCCGCCATGAATGCGGCCCAGCATATCGTCAAGCTGGGTCCGACGGCGGTAGAGTTGGTCGACCGCACCATGATCGAGCTGAGCCTGGCCAACCCGGCCTTCCGTCCGACCATCGAGACGGCCCTGATCGGCAAGCCGGCTGCCATCCTGCTGGTCGAGTTCTCGGGCGAGCACAAGGATGCGCTGCTGCCCAAGCTGAAGCAGCTGGTCGAACTGATGGGCGACCTCGATCTGCCGGGCAGCGTGGTCGAAATGGCCGATGATCCGCGCCAGAAGAATCTCTGGGAAGTGCGCAAGGCCGGCCTCAACATCATGATGAGCCTGAAGGGCGACGGCAAACCGGTCAGCTTCATCGAAGACTGCGCCGTGCCGCTGGAGCATCTGGCCGATTACACCGATGCGCTGACCGAGGTCTTCGCCCGCCATGGTTCGCGTGGCACCTGGTATGCCCATGCCTCGGTCGGCACCCTGCATGTGCGGCCGATCCTCGACATGCGCCGCGGCGGCGCCGAAGGTGGCAGCGCCAAGATGCGCGCGATTGCCGAAGAGGCATCAGCCTTGGTGCGCAAGTATAAGGGTGCCTATAGCGGCGAGCATGGCGATGGCCTGTGCCGCGGCGAATGGATCGAGTGGCAGTTCGGCCCAAAGATCAACGAAGCCTTCCGCGCCATCAAGCAGCATCTCGATCCCGCCAACCTGCTCAATCCCGGCAAGATCATCGATCCGCCGAAGATGGACGACGGCAGCTTGTACCGCTTCCCGCCGCCGGGTTCGCCCGCGCCCTATCGCACGATGGCGCTGAAGACAAAGCTCGACTGGTCTGCCTGGGATGTGCAGAACGATCCGGTCACCGAGGAGACCACCGCGCCCGGCACCGGCGGCGACAGCACCGGCGGCTTCGCCAAAGCCATCGAGATGTGCAACAACAACGGCCATTGCCGCAAGTTCGATGCTGGCACCATGTGCCCGAGCTATCGCGTCACCCGCGACGAGCAGCATCTGACCCGGGGCCGCGCCAATACCCTGCGTCTCGCGCTATCGGGCCAGCTCGGCAAGGATGCTTTCACCAGTGAATCCATGTTCCAGACCATGGACCTCTGCGTCGGCTGCAAGGGCTGCAAACGCGACTGTCCCACCGGCGTCGACATGGCCAAGATGAAGGTGGAATTCCTGAGCCACTACAAGGCGCGGCACGGCCATACCCTGAAAGACCGTCTGGTCGCCTATCTACCCGATTACGCCGCGCTCGCCAGCCGGATGCCCTGGCTGCTGAACCTGCGCGACACGCTGCCGGGCGCCGCCTGGCTAAGCGAGAAGCTGCTCGGCTTCTCGGCGAAACGCTCCCTGCCGCAATGGCGCAGCGACACCTTCTGGCGCGCCACCGATCCTGCCATGTTCGCCAGCCAGGCCGATACGATTGCTGCCGCCAAAGCCGGCGGCAAAGCAGCAGTCCTGTTCGTCGATACCTTCAACGGCACCTTCGAGAGCGAGAATGCCCTGGCCGCCATGCATGTGCTGAAGGCCGCCGGCTACACGATCCATACCGTGACCAAGGATGACGGCCATCATTGCTGCGGCCGGACCTATCTGGCCGGCGGCATGGTAGATGAGGCAAAGAGGAAAGCCGGCGCGCTGATCGACGCCCTGCTGCCGCTGGCCCAGGCCGGCGTGGCGATTGTCGGACTGGAACCCTCCTGCCTGCTGACGCTCCGTGACGAAGCGCTGGTCATGGGACTGGGCGAAAAAGCCGTGACCGTTTCAAAGCAGGCGCTGCTGTTCGAGGAATTCCTGGCGCGCGAGGCCAAGGCCGGGCGCTTTGCCCCGATCCTGAAGGAAGCCTCTGCCCCGATCCTGCTGCATGGCCATTGCCACCAGAAGGCTTTCGGCGCGGTCAGTCCGATCCTGGATGTGCTGAAGCTGATCCCGAATGCCAAGCCCGAACTGATCGAAAGCTCGTGCTGCGGCATGGCCGGCAGCTTCGGCTACGATGCCAACCATCACAACATCTCGATGCAGATGGCCGAAGCCAGCCTGCTGCCCGCTATCCGCAAGCAGCCGGATGCCATCGTGGTGGCCGACGGCACCAGCTGCCGGCACCAGATTCATGACGGCGCCGGCCGTGAGGCCATTCATGTGGCGCGCCTGCTGGAGCGGTTGTTGTAAGGTCGGGATAGGCCACAGCCCTGAACAAGGAGACGCACTGGTCAGGCCAAAGCGTCCCGTTGCACATGCATTCCGTGAGTGCATCTCTGGGTTTTTCGGGGTGCGGCCTGCTTCGGGACGCCGGGAGTCCGAAGGACTCGCCCGTCAGAGCCCCATTGGGCCTGAAGCAATCAATAAGTTGCTGAAATAACAGGGAAGAAATGGTGCGCTCGAAGAGATTCGAACTCCTGACCCCCAGATTCGTAGTCTGGTGCTCTATCCAGCTGAGCTACGAGCGCACACGGCGGTTGGTACCGCAACGGGGGCGGAACCTACTCAATTCATCGGGGTGATGCAAGGGCCAAGCCCGGATTGTCGCCAATGGTCGCAACCCTCGGATTCTACAGGAAGATGATGCTTGCGGGCGCTACTGGCGAACCCTACAATACAGGGGCTTGCAAAAGGCTTTGAGTCGGCCCGTTACAGCCGGTTCGATCCTGCTGCCAGCGGGGGGCCTCCAGGCCAGCAGACACCAGTCATAACATCAACGCGAGACGGCGTGGCATGGCATATTCTGTTCGTAATTCGGCGCGGCGTCGCCGCGTGCTGGCTTCAGTCAGCACCCTGACCTTCGCCTTGCTCCTGTCAGGCTGCTCCTATGTCAGCGAAGATCTCTGGCCCTCGCTGACCGGCGAAGACCCGGCCGGCGGCAGCACCTATCGCCAGCAGGTCCCGGCATCGGCGGCGGAAGCCAATCCGAACCCGACCCTCAGCCCGCCGACCCTGAACAACACCAATTTCGTGCCGCCCGGCGTGACCCCCGGTCAGTCGACTGGCACCTTCGTCGGCACCAAGGTCCAGCAGATGCGCGGCGAGCTGTCCCAGCTCCAGGGTCAGGTGACCCAGCGGAACCAGCAGCTGCAGGGCATCCGCGCCAGCGCGACCCAGAATTCGCAGCGCTACCACGGCACCGTGGCCGCTGTTTCGACCCGTCTGCAGATGGGCACCACGCCCGGCAACCCGATCCTGGTCAGCCAGTGGACCCAGGCTGCGACCGATCTTGACCGCATGACCGCCGATGTCGGCAACCTGAGCAACCTGGCCAACCAGGTTGCCGCCGATTCCGCGATGTCGACCTACCTGCTGCAGTCGATCAAATCGAGCTACAGCCTTTCGGGCGCCATCGACGAAGATCATCGCCAGCTGGCCGTGCTGGAAGACGAAACCGCCCGCACCGTCGTCCTGATCGACCGTGTGCTGGGTGAAGTCAGCCAGGACGTCTCGCGTCAGACCAACTATATCGGCGCCGAGCGCACCAACCTGACCACGCTGTCCGCCGCCATCAAGCAGGGCGAACTGCTCGGACCGGGCCTGGGCAACCGCGCCAACTTCTATGCCGGCGCCCAGCAGTTCTCGTCGGCTGACAACTCTCCTGCCCTCGCCTCTGTCGGCGGCACCCCGCTGGTGGTCATCCGCTTTGACCGGGCCGATGTGCCCTATCAGCAGGCGCTCTACAACGCTGTCTCGCAGGCGCTGGCTCGCAAGCCGAACGCCGTCTTCGACGTGGTGGCCGTGGCCGCTGGCGGCACGCAAGCGCAGGCCGCAAGCAACCAGAACCAGGCGCGCCGCAACGCAGACCGCGTGCTGCGCTCGCTGTCCGACATGGGCCTGCCGGCCAGCCGCGTGAATGTCTCGGCTTCGGGCGGCAATGCCCAGGCTGCAACCAACGAGGTGCATGTCTTCGTGCGCTAAGCGCTGAAGCATCTCATTAAAAAAGCCCGCCGGTGAAAACCGGCGGGCTTTTTCTTTGTCAGAAGACGGCCCGGCTTATTGCCAGGCCACTGCCGTCAGATCGTTCACGAAGATCGGGGCATTCACCCAGAAGCCGGTCAGACCCTGCTTGTACACGCCCAGCCGCGGCATGTTGTAGAGATAGACATTCACCGCATCGTCGGCCAGCAGCCGCTGCAGAGCCTGCAGGGCCCTGGTGCGCTCCACCTTGTCGAGCGTCGATGTCGCCTTGGCGATCAGGTCCCGCGCCGGCTGGCTGTCATACTGGTAGTAATAGTCGGGCTCGGCGTATTTGACATAATCATTCGGCTCGACATGGCCGATGATGGTCAGGTCGAAATTCTTGTTCCTGAACGTGCCGTCCAGCCACTGGGCCCATTCGACATTCTCGATCTTCGCAGTGATGCCCACCTGCGCCAGCATCGCCTGCACGACCTCGCCGGCCGAACGCGCATACGGCGGCGGCGGCAGGCGCAACGTGACTTCCAGATTGCTGACGCCCGCCTCTTTCAGCAGGGCCTTCGCCTTGGCCGGATCGTAGGGATACTGCTTGCTCAGGTCGACATAGTCGGGATTCTGCGGCGGGAAATGACTACCGATCACCTTGCCATAGCCGGCAGAGGTGGCCTCGACCAACGCCTCGCGGTCGATTGCATGGGTCAATGCCCGGCGCACACGCACATCGTCAAAAGGCTTGCGCTTGTTGTTGATGACGACCATGGCCTCGCCTTCTGTCGAGCCGGCCGTGACCTTGAAACGTTTGTCCTTCTCGAATTCCTTTACATTCTCGCCGGTGACGCCGATGGGAACGGCATCGATGTCGCCGGCACGCAGGGCCGCGACCATGGCGGCCGGATCGCTGACGAATCGGATTTTCACTGTCTTGATCCGGATCGCCACAACATCGCGATAGGTGTCGGCCGCCACCAGAGTGACGGAATCGCCCTTCACCCACTGCTCAACCTTATACGGGCCCGTGCCGACCGGTTTGGTCGGATTGGTCGCGGCTGATTCCGGCGCCGTGATGACAGCGGTGTTTTCACCCAGGCTGAACAGGAAAGACGGATCAGCCGTTTTAAGCGTGATGCTGACCGTCAGCGGATCTGGGATGGCAATGGCGGCGATATTGGTGAACACCGCCTTGCGTTTGTTGGTGCTGGTCTCGCTGGCGTATTTCTCGAAGGAATACTTCACATCGGCGGAATCGAAGGCCGTGCCGTCGTTGAATTTCACGCTAGGCTTCAGCCTGAAGGTGAAGGCCGTCATGTCCGGAGACACCGTCCAGCTTTCCGCCAGCAGCGGCGCGACGTCGCCGTTCTCCAGAATCTTGGTCAGGCCCTCGAAGATATTGTAATGCACCACCTCGCCGATGGCGGCAGCCGGCGCAACAGTAGGGTCGAGACCCGGCGGTTCCAGTGTCATGGCCAGCACCAGCGCATCCTTGCGGGGCTGCGCCGAAACATGAGGCGCGGTCAGCGCCGCGACAATCCCCAGTGCGAAACCGAAAGTCTTCCAGCGCGACATGGCCGTCTCCTTCAGGATTATCTTGCGGCCGCCATGACGTTGCGGGCGCTATCCAGGGCCCCCAGCGGCTCTGCCGCCCAGACCCCGCGCGCCACGGCCCGCGCCATGCAATCAGCCGCGATACTGCCGATACGGGCAATCAGCCACGACCGGCTGGCAGCATCGCCGTTATCCTGCCATGCAGCCGTCGCCAGCGCAAAGATGGTGTCGCCATCGAACGGCGTGTGAACCGGCCGGACTGCACGCGCCAGCCCGTCATGCGCCATGCTTGAAATATGGCGCAGCGCGACCTTGTCGAGCACGGCATTGGTGGCGATCACCCCGATACAGGTATGAGCGCCGGCTGCCGGTGCACCGAGCCGCGATTCCGCCGCGATGCCCAGATCGATCCCGGCTGGCGCTTCCAGCCCGAAGCCGCCAAATTCAGCATTCTGTTCCCAGGGTGCAGCCCAGAAGCTGCGGTTGCCTGGTGTCAGCACGCTGCCGACCGGATTAGCCGCCACCACCGCCGCCACGACCAGACCATCCGGCTCGACCCAGGATGCGCTGCCCAGCCCGCCCTTCAGCCGTCCGGCCGCTGCGCCATAACCGGCACCGGCATTGCCCAGATCGAAGGTGGCTGCAGCGGCGGCACAGGCCTGCCGGCCGAGCTGGCGATAGGGCGGTTCCTCGCCCCAGGCCTTGTCACCGCCATTGGCCAGATCGAACAGGATAGCGGCCGGCACGATCGGCACTTTGTGGCCGCGCACATCGAAGCCACGTCCCCGCTCGGCCAGCCAGTGCATGGCGCCTGAGGCCGCATCGAGACCGAAAGCCGAGCCACCCGACAGGCAGATGGCATCCACCGCCGGCATGGCCGCTTCCGGCCGCAGCAAGTCGGTTTCGCGCGTGCCAGCCCCGCCGCCACGCACATCCACCGAACAGGCGGCGCGCGCATCCGGCAGGATGATGGTGACCCCGCTGCGCAGGTTCCGATCGACCGCGTGCCCGACCTTGAGGCCGGGCACATCGGTCAGCAGATTGAGCGCACCGGGTTTGCCCATCCGGCTTACAGGCTGGCCATCTTGGGCCCCTGGGCCGGCGGATAGCCATAGACCTTGTCCAGCGGCACCGCAGCTGGATCAATGGCATGTGCCGCCAGCTTGCCGCCCATGCAGGCGCCTTCGAAGCTGCCCACATTGAGGCCGGTGTAAATCCAGTCGCCCGCCAGAACCAGATTGGCGAAACCGGAATCCCAGGCCTTGAGGCGATGCTTGGTGCTGCCGGGCGGCGAGGTCACATAGCGCTCGGTCGGATCGATATTCGGCTTCCAGAACTGCTGTTCCAGGCGCGCGACGCCCAAGGTCTTGTCATCATCCTTCAGGCAGACCAATTCAGAGAAGTCGAAGCCGATCATGTCGCCCGGCGGATTGACCACGTTGGTGACCGACTTGGGTAGCAGGGCGCCCATGCAGGCCTGCAGATACTGCTGGGCCTGATGCTTCACGCGGGCATATTCGCGCTTGGGGTAATCATGGTCGCTGAACGGCGGCTGCTCGCCGTATTGCGGCGAAGCACCCGAGAAATACAGCAGTGACTGCGGCATCTGCTGCTTCGGCCAGGTTTCCATCGGCAGCAGGTCGGTGAAATCGGCCACACCATCGATGGGATTGACGAAGGTCGCACCGATCAGGCGGTCGTAGTTCTTGTATTCGAACGGCAGCCCCATGTCCTTCAGCGTGCGCTTCATCCAGATCTGCAGGGTCTGGGTCTGCACCGTCTTGATGGCATCGACCATGGGCGGCCACTTCGGATTGGCCTGCATCAGTTGCGGCGCCAGGATCGGCAGTGCACCGATCGAGAGGCCGCAGATCACCTTGTCGAAATCCGCGCCGGCCTTGATGCGCTTCTCGCCGACCGGTTTCCACGGCGTCCAGTAGGATTCGATATCCACCTTGGCAGCCTTCATGGCCTCGCCCTCGACCAGCTGGTCATAGAGCGGGCGATCCGGCCAGACCGCCAGCGTCTTGCCGCCGAACTTCTCAAGTGGCAGGTCGATCAGCGGATTGTAGCCGTTCACCTTGTCTTTCGGCGTCGCCTGAACATCGAACACCACTTCGCCCACACCTTCCGGGCCCGTGGTGATCTCACGCACCTTGTGGAACAGCTCGAACTTCACGCCCTGCTTCTTCAGCAGCTCATACAGCGGCGCGACCACCGTATCGCCGGTACCGGCAGCGAACAGCCAACCGAAGGAACCCAGATAGGCGAACTCGCGCAGGGTCCAATGCAGATAGGCACCGGCTGCCATGGTCGGCGCGCGCGTCGTGTCGCCATCGGGATACTGATACGACAAATTCGGCGTATTCATGCTGAGCGGTGAGGAAATCGTCAGCATCGAGCCGCCATGACGGGCGAACCAGTCGGAGAAATTCTCCTCGTCGAGATGATCGAAGCCCTTGTTGATCACGTCATCCTTGATGATGCCGCGGATCATGGTGAGGAAGTAGTCCAGCGTGATGTAGAGATGACGCAACGCGTCGCTCTTTTCCACCAGCGCTTCGACATGCTTCTTGAACCACTGCCAGAATTCATCCATCGCCTTCAGCAGACCGCCGGCCTCACCCTGCGCGATCTTGTCGGCCTCGTTGGCCAGGCGGGTAAACAGGCTCCGCGCAATGCCGAGCTCCAATATGTTCGACGGCACATTGGCGGCCGAGTGATCGAACATGCGTGCCATCAGCGTGACCAGCGCCTTCACCCAATGCTGCAGGGTCGGCATCGATTCCGGTTCCCAGGGCTTCAGGTTGTTGCGCGGCACAGTGATCGGCCAGTTCACCCAGCGATAGTCGCGGAATTCCCAGCACAGGATGGAATCGACCGGATAGAAAGCATCTTCAAAGGTGGCGAGCGGCACGCCCTTCGGCCGATCCAGCAGCCGATAGGTTTCCGTCATCATCGACAGGGTGTTGTAATAGGAGCCGAGGAAGCCATGGATGCCATGTTCCTCGATGCGGTTGCCGAAATCGGGGTTACGTCCTGTGGCACATTTACCACCCAGACGCCAGCCAAGGCAGTAAATGGTGATGTCGTATTTCTCGGCCCCGCCCGGTTGGGTCACGAGACAGAAAGCACTGGTCAAGGCGGCAACGCCACCACCGAGAATGGCAATCTTTTGCTTCTTTACGTCCGACATGGGCCCCCATCCTGTTTCTTGATCTGTATTGATGCCTGCCTGCTACGCCTTGATGTACAGAAAATATCGCTCCGCCGGAATCGCAACCGGCGACGGCTGCAGTACCAGATCAGGATGCGTCAGCTTCTGATCACTGAGCAATAGCCCGCCAGGAGCAAGCAGCGGGGGCAGCCAGCCGCTGAGCCTCGCGACCTGCCGGATATTCTCTTCGGGATTGCCCAAGCCTGCGTCGCTATGCACGAGGACTGCGGCGCCGGGGTGTTTCACCTCAAATGCAGGCAGGGTTTCAGCAAATTCTCCTAGCAGCAGCCGGTCCGCCGGAGGAATAGAACGTGGATTGGCATTATTCGCGCGATCGAATGCATAAATACGCTCGGCGCTGAGACCTGCACGCATATGATCGTAGGTCCGACCATTGCCCAGACCGATTTCCAGAACCAGACCATCGCGCGCCACCACTTCGGCAATGGCCCAGTTCAAAATGTCGCGCTGCGCCGTCAGGCGGCGCAAAAAGCTGTCCAACCGGCTCACGCGGACTCAGCCCTTTGCCTGGGCGGAGAGTTCGCGCAGGTCCGCCGTAGTGCGCTCCAGACGCTGGGCCAGCACGCGCATGATCTCGATGGCGATCTGCGGGAAGTCGGCGATCAGACGGAAGAACAGGTCCTTCTCAATCCGCAGCGTCGTGACCTCGCTGGTGGCAGTAACGGTCGCGGTCCGCGGCACATCGCAGAGGATGGCGATCTCGCCCACGAAGTCGTTCTGCTTCAGATGCGCCACCTTCAGCGGCCCGCCCGAAGTATCGACCACCACGTCGGCCTCGCCGCCGATAATGACAAAAGCCGCATCGCCGGGATCACCCTGATGAAACAGGACATCGCCAGTTTTGTAGGTCAGACGCTGACTGGTAAAGGCCAGCAGTTTAAGCTTCGACGGTTCGATCTTGGCAAAAAGCGGAATCCGCCGCAGCAGGTCGACTTCTTCGTTCAGGCTCATGATCCGCTCTCCATCACTCAGGCCCCATCTGTTCAGGCTGGGGCAAGCATCTGCTTGAAACGGCTGCTGCGGTCGCGCATTTCGGCAAACGAGCCGACCTGACTGATCCGACCGCTTTCAACCAGAACCACAACATCGAATCCTTCGGCATCGGCCGCCCGCTGCAGCGACCAGACCAGACCTGCGTCCTTGCGTGCTTCCACGATTGCCTTCAGTACGGTGGCCTGGCTGCGCGGGTCCATTGCGGCCGTGGCTTCCGACAGCATCAGCCAGTCGGGACGCTTCACCAAGGCGCGGGCAATGGCCAGCTTCTGGCGCTGCCCGGCATTCAGCCGGCCGCCGGCGATCCCCACCTCAAACTGCAGGCCGACGGCGATGATCGGTTCGCGCAGCTTGAGCTGCTCGACCACATCGGCCATCACCTTGCCGATCTTTTCCTGCGCCTGCGCCTGCCCATAGGCAACCCGACCGAACAGGATGTTGTCGACGATACTGGACGATACCGTGAAATGTTCCGGATCGAAGAAAGCGATGGCGTCCTGCCGGTTCTCCGGCAGCGTTTCGGCAAAAATCCGACGGCCCTTGAGGATTGCCGCCCGCTCCTCTTCATTGAAATGCCCCAGACGGTGGCGCGCCAGGATCAGCTTGAACGGCAGCGACATCAATCTGACGCGGTCGTCTTCCGAAACCTGATCCAGGGCTTCGGCCTTCACCCGCATCAGCATGTCCTTGTAATCCGGCAGATCATCGGACGAGATGAAGCTGAATTGCTGGAAGAAGGCGTGATCCGGCGGCAGGTCGGCGAACAGTTCAACCATGGTCCCGGCCACTTCATATCCGATTTCCAGGAAGCGCCGGCGCAGCCCGACCTGATCCAGCACCGATAGCATGTGCGGATCGCGGGCCAGATTGTCTTCGTGATAAATGCCGTTGCGCGATGTGCCGAACATCAGATTCTCGGCCACGGTGGCATTGCTGTTGTAACGCTCCGGGTCCCAGCTTTCGACCAGATCGGCGAGCGCACCATTGGTCAGGTTATCGCGGAACGCGCGGCGCGCCGCGAGGACGCGATCAGCGACATCCGGATTGGCTTCGGGGTCGACAGTGCCGCGCATGCCGATCTGGTAGACATCGTCTTCGAAGGCCGTCGCCTTCAGGGCCGCAATGGCGACAGCGGTGATCTCTTCCGGGCTCTTGGCGCCCGCTGCCTCGTAATCGGTCCAGTCGGCATCCGGATCATGCGGTGAATTGCCCGAGGCCAGCGCCTCTGCGATCTCGCGCTCGAAACGCTGCAGAACCTCACCCTCCAACTTGCGCGACTGCTGCGGCCGGTGCCGCAGTCCGAGAAACAGGTTGTCGCCCAGCGTGGTGTTGAAGACATAGCTGGCCGGACCGACATAGGCGAGACGACGTCCGGTCACCGTTTCAGGTAGATCAGCGGTGTTATGCTCGTTCAGCACGATCTTGCCGCGCGCCGGCAGCAGCGTCCGGGCCAGCACATGCATCAGCTCATCGCGGCCATGATCGCCGACCACAGCCACCCGGGCCGGCCAGGGCAGCGTCAGGCTCGCATTGTCCAGGACCGTCAGCCCCTGGTCGTCGTGCAGCACGACATTGCTGGCCACCAGCGGGCCGGCCAGCGAGATTGCCTGCTCGGGTTCGTCATGCTGGTCTTCCGGCGGACGCATGCCCTCGGGTTCGAACTGACTCACCACCTGTTCATACTTCTGTTTCACGTCTTCGCGGGTCTGGTAGTGATTCAGCAGCTCCTTCCACGGCGCCGCCATTTCCTTATGGGCATTCACCGCAGCAACAACCGTACCCACATCCATCTGGCCCCGAATGGTCAGGTAGCCGCCGATGGCATAGAAGAAAAACGGACCAAGCTGCTGAATAAAATTGTTCAGGAACTTGATCATGAACTTGCGTTGAAAAATCTCGACGCGGATCCAGTAGCTGAAGCTCAGGCGCCGGGAAAATTCCGACAGCATGCGGTTCGACACGTCATGCGTATGCAGGTCGGTCACGCCGCTGATGGTTTCTCCGATCCGGTCCGACAGGCGGCGCTGGTTCTTGATGCGCTCGCGGCCCAGCGCCCGGACCTTGGCCTGCATTTTGGGCACGAAATAGAACTGGATCGGATAGAGCGCAATGGCGGCAAACGCCATCAACGGGTTCTGAAGCAGCAGGAACCCGAAAATAACCAGCAGCATGCCGCCCTGGAAAATCGGCAGAGCGAAGCTTTCGCCAATGAAGCCGCCGATGGGCTCCACCTCGGCGATGACCATCGGAATGATCTCACCCTGGCTGGTGCGCCGGAACGTTGGCAGCGGGAAGCGCAGAATCTGCGAATAGAGACTGTAGCGCAGCCGCCGCAGCATCCGCTCGCCAGCCACGCCCTGATAGTAGTTGATGATGTATTTGAAGCCCTGCTGGACCAGCACGAGGCCGAGAAAGCCGACGCAGAGGACGATCAGGTAATCGGTATGGTCGAGGCTGTAGCCCATCCCGAAAAGGTTGACGGGAAAGCTGATGTCCTTGCCTTGGATGCCCTGGTTGACGATCGCCTTGGGCATGGCGAGGTAATAGTAGTAGGGCACGAAGGACGCGACGGAGAGCAGGGTAATGATGACCTGCTGCTTCAGGCTGTATTTGAGAATAAAGCTGTAGAGATTCTTTTCCACGACGTCTCCGAGGCCAGCCCAGACCTTAACCCATGCCCGGCACTCCGCTCAATTGCCCGGCCTGCATGGAACCGTGTCCGTTGCATGGAACGTGCCCGCAGTCACGCCATGCCCCCAACACAGCGGGGGACTGGAGCCGATCAGGGGCTTGGCCTTGCCCCCCGGCCTATGCCATAGTCCCGCAAGATTATTACCCAGCCCAGCTCCCAAAACGGGGGGACCAGCATGGTATCGCGCAGCGATGGCACCCGTGTGCTGATCTACAGCCACGACACCTTCGGACTTGGCCATCTGCGCCGGTGCCGGACGATTGCCCATGCCTTGGTCGAACGCCACAAGGACATGTCGGTTCTGATCATGTCCGGCTCGCCGATCATCGGCAGCTTCGATTTCCGCAGCCGGGTTGACTTCGTGCGCATTCCCGGCGTGATCAAGCTGCGGGATGGCCAATACACCTCGCTCAGCCTGCCGATGGATATCGAGGAAACCCTCAAGCTGCGGGCCGAGATCATCCAGCACACCGCCCGCGTCTTCGACCCCGACATCTTCATTGTCGACAAGGAGCCCCTGGGCCTGCGCGGCGAAGTGCTGGAAACCATGAAAATGCTCAAGACCCGCGGCACCCGTCTGGTGCTGGGCCTGCGCGACGTCATGGACGAGCCCAGCGCACTGAAGCCCGAATGGGAACGCAAGAACGTCATGCCGGCGCTCAAGAACCTGTATGACCAGATCTGGGTCTACGGCCTGCCGCAGTTCTGCGACCCCCTGGAAGGCATCACCCTGCCCGAGAAGGTGCGGCGCAAGGTCGTGTATACCGGCTACCTGCCACGCGATGCCGCCGAAGCGACGCCCGAGCATCAACTGCCGGAAATCACCCAGCGTCCTTTCCTGCTGGTAACTCCGGGCGGCGGTGGCGATGGCGAAGGCCTGATCGAATGGGTGTTGCGCGCCTATGAGAGCAACGAGATGCTGCCCTATCCGGCCCTGATCGTGCTGGGGCCCTTCATGCACAAGGAGCGGCGGACCGACTTCCTGAACCGCGTCGCTCACCTGCCGCGTGTCGAGGCCATCACCTTCGATGCCCATATGGAACATCTGGTGCAGAATGCCGTCGGCGTGGTTGCCATGGGCGGCTACAACACCTTCTGCGAAATCCTCAGCCTGGACAAACGCGCCATTATCATGCCGCGCAAGCGACCGCGCATGGAGCAGTATATCCGCGCCGATCGCGCACAGCAGCTCGGTCTGGTTCGCATGCTGGAAGACGACGGCGAGTATAATGCCGGTGTCATGGCCGCGGCCCTGCGCAACCTGCCGCGCCAGAACCAGCCTTCGGAAATCGTCATTCCCGGCCTGCTCGAAGGTCTGGATAACCTTGACCGCCTGGTGCAGCCCTGGCTGCGTCCCGCGGCGCGGATGGCACCCGACAACGTCGTCGAGTTGCGGGGCTGACCGCCGCTCCGGCGCAGCACACAAAGCGTATGTCAGCGTTACTTTCCCCGACCGTTGCTTTCGTTCTGAAAGGGTATCCGCGCCTGTCGGAAACCTTTATCGCGCAGGAAATCGCCGCCCTGGAAGCACGCGGCCTCGACCTCATGATCGTTTCGCTGCGCCATCCGACCGACAAGAAACGACATCCGCTGCATGACCAGATCCGGGCACGCGTACTGTATCTGCCGGAATACCTCTATCAGGAACCGCTGCGCGTCCTGCGCGGCTGGTGGAAGGCCCGCCGTCTGCCCGGCTATGACGCGACCCTGCGCCAGTGGTGGCGCGACCTGAAGCGTGACCGCACGCCCAATCGCATCCGCCGGTTTGGCCAGGCGATGGTGCTGGCCGCCGAACTGCCAGACAGCTGCCGCCATCTGCATGCCCATTTCATTCACACGCCGGGCTCGGTCACGCGCTATGCCGCGCAGATTCTGCAATATCCCTGGACGGCGTCGGCCCATGCCCGCGACATCTGGATCACACCGGAATGGGAGAAGCGCGAAAAGCTGGCCGATTGCCAGTGGGCCGTGACCTGCACTGCCCATAACGTGTCGCATCTGATGGCGCTGAGCGAGCCTGCGAAGGTTTCGCTGGTCTATCACGGACTAGATTTCTCCCGCTTCCCTGCAGCGCCGGACTGGCGACCGCGCCGCGATGGCCGCGACGTGCAGGACCCGGTGAAACTGCTGTCTGTCGGCAGGGCGGTGGAGAAGAAAGGCTATGACATCCTGCTGCAGGCGCTGGCCCGCCTGCCCGTCGACCTGCACTGGCATTTCACCCATATCGGTGGTGGCCCTCTCCTGCCGACCCTGAAAGCCCAGGCGGCGCAACTCAACCTCACCGATCGCATCATTTGGCGCGGCGCCGAAGCGCAGGATGCAGTGATCGCTGCCTATCGCGAGGCCGATATCTTCGCTCTGGCCAGCCGCCGCGACAAAGACGGTGATATGGACGGTCTGCCCAATGTGCTGATGGAAGCGCAGAGCCAGGGCCTGCCCTGCGCTGCGACCTCGATTTCAGCCATCCCGGAACTGATTGTCGATGGCGAGTCCGGCCTGCTGGTACCAGCCGAGGATGTCGGCGAGCTGACGGTCGCCCTCAATCGCCTGATCGTCGATCCCATGCTGCGCCAGCGGCTGGGCGATCGGGCCTCTGCCCGCGTGCGGCAGGATTTCGGCATGAGCCGCGGCATTGCCGAACTGGCGAAACGTTTCGGCCTTTCGGCCTGAGGCGGCGCCATGCGGATCGGTTTCTATGCACCGCTGAAACCACCGGATCATCCGGCGCCGTCTGGCGATCGCCGTATCGCGCGGCTGTTCATGGCCGCCCTGCGCGGGCTTGGCCATGACGTGACATTGCTGTCCGATCTGCGCAGCTTCAATCGCGATGGCGATCCGGCACAGGAGGCCGCCACGGCCACCACTGCATCGGCCGAAGTGACCCGGCTGCTTGCTGCCTGGAAGCAGAATCCAGCGGTCAGGCCCGATCTGCTGTTCACCTATCACGTCTATCACAAGGCCGCCGACTATGTGGCACCGGCACTCAAGGCGCAGACCGGCCTGCCCTATGTGATCGCCGAGGCCTCGGTCGCACCGAAACGCAAGGATGGCCCCTGGGCGGCCGGCTATGCACAGGCAGCCACTGCCATCCGCGCAGCGGACACCATTCTGGCCATCACCGCGCTGGATCGTATCTGCCTGAATGACTTCGCCGGGACGAGCAAGGTCACTCCCTTCCCGCCCTTCCTGGAAACCGGCCTGTTCATGACGGGGGCGGCGCAGCGTGACGACCACCGCCGCACCCTGGCCGAACGCTTTGCCCTGCCGGCCGCAAAACCCTGGCTGCTGGCTGTCGGCATGATGCGCAGCGGCGACAAGCTGGCATCCTTCCGCCGGCTGGCCGAAGCACTGCCGCTGGCACTTCAGCATGACTGGCACCTGCTGCTGGTCGGCGACGGGCCCGAGCGGAGCGCTGTGGAGACAGCTTTCGCGGTGCTGAAAGATCGCGTGAGCTTTATCGGCCAGCTGGAACCGGACCGGCTATCGGCGCTTTACGCCGCCAGTGACCTGTATGTCTGGCCTGCCGTCAATGAAGCCTATGGCATGGCGCTGCTGGAGGCGCAGGCGGCAGGCTTGCCGGTGCTATCCGTCAATACCCGCGGCGTTCCCGACATCGTGCGCCACGATATCAGCGGCTGGCTCGCACCGGACGATCAGCCCGCCACACTGGCCGTCGCACTGAACATGCTGCTGGCCGATCCGGTCCTGCTTAAACGTCTGGCGTATGAAGCGCCGCGTCATGTCGCCGCCAATCACGCGATGCCGGCGGCGCAGATGCGGCTGAATGCCATATTCGACCGTCTGGGCCTGACGTCATGACCCGGCTTGTCCTGCTGCGTCATGGGGCAACAGAGTGGAATGCGGCGAAGCGGCTGCAAGGACACGCGGATATCCCGCTCTCCGAGACGAGTCGCGCGGTATTATCCACCCGCACCATCCCCGCTGCGTATCGCTACCATCCGTGGTTCGTCAGCCCGCTGCTGCGTGCGCGCCAGACCGCCGAAGTCCTGCATCTGCAGGCGACCGTGGAACCGGCGTTGATCGAGATGCACTGGGGCGATTATGAAGGCCATACGCTGGCCGAACTGCGGACCCTGCATGGCGATACTTTCGCCGCCAACGAGGCGCTTGGCCTGGATTTGCAGCCACCCGGAGGCGAAAGCCCGCGCATGGTGCAGCAACGCCTGCTACCCTGGTTGCGCAACCTGAAAGCCGATACCGGTGCAGTGACCCACAAGGGCGTGATCCGCGCCCTGCTCGCGCTGGCCTTCGACTGGCCGATGCAGGGCAAGCCGCCGGTGAAACTGGACTGGCACTGCCTGCAGGAATTTCGCATAACCGAAGACGGCCGGCCCGAGCTGCTGGCCGCCAATATTCCTCTGGAGTAACGCCATGTCCGCGCCGCGCGTCATGATCTATGTGCAGCACCTGCTCGGCGTCGGGCATCTGCACCGCGTGACCGCCATCGCCCGGGCTTTTGCCCGCCACGGCAGTCCCGTGCAACTGGTATCCGGCGGCATGCCCGATCCCACCCTGCACGGGCTGGATGGCATTACCTTCGTGCAACTGCCGCCGACCCGCGCCAAGGATGCCACCTTCAAGGTCCTGTTGGACGAGACCGGGGCCATCGTCACCGATGCCTGGCGCGCCAACCGCATCACTCGGCTCCAGTCGGTCTTCGATGACTTCGCACCCGATGCACTGCTGACCGAACTGTTTCCCTTCGGCCGCCGCCCGATGCGCTTCGAGCTGCTGCCGCTGCTGGCGCATATCCGCAAGATGCCGAAACGTCCTCTGGTGCTCTGCTCCGTGCGCGACATCCTGGTCGACCGCACCAAGCCGGAGCGCGACCTCGACAGCATCCAATGGCTGCAGGACTACTACGACTACGCCCTGATCCACGGCGATCCGACGGTGGTGCCGTTCGAAAAGACTTTTCCGCTGGCCGAGCGCATCAAAGACCAGCTGCGCTACACCGGCTATATCGTCGAGCAGCATGCGGTGCCGAAGACGGATGCCGGCAAGGATGAAGTGCTTGTCTCGGCCGGCGGCGGCGCCGTCGGCCTGCCGCTGTTCCGCATGGCGCTGGCTGCCCGCCCACTTTCGGCAGCGCGCGACAAGCCCTGGCGCATCCTTGTCAGCCCCCATGAAGACCCGACAGCGGTCGACGATCTTCGTCGGCTTGCCGGTGCCGGCGTCATCATCGAGCATGTGCGCCCCGATTTTCCAGGCATGCTGCGGCATTGCCTGCTGTCGATCAGCAAGGCCGGCTACAACACCGTGATGGAAACATTGAGCAGCGGCGCACGGGCGATTGTCGTTCCCTTCGCCGGTGGCGAGGAAACCGAACAGGCCTTGCGCGCCGAACTGCTGGCCGAACGCGGTCTGCTGCAGGTGCTGCGCGAAACCGATCTGACACCCGAACGTCTGGCCCAACGCATCGATCAGGCGCTCGCCATGCCCAAGGCAGCCGGCGCCGGCATCCGCCTCGATGGCGCAGACGAGGCCGTGCGCCTGGTGAATGACCTTCTGGGCAAGCCGCGCTGATGGAGGCCATGGCCACATGGGCGGACCTGCAGGCCGAGCTTGATCGCTGGGCTGCCGGAGACCGTGTGGCCAATATCTGGTGGCGTGACGACGATGCCATTGAGGTCACCCCGGCGCTGGAACGGCTGCTGGCCCTCCATCACAACACCGGTGCACCCCTGGCATTGGCCATCATTCCCGCCCGGGCCCAGCCCACGCTGGCTGCCCGGCTTATGGATATGCCCGGCATTGCTGCGCTGCAGCATGGTTTCGCGCACCAGAATCACGCAAGGGTGACGGCCAAGAAATCCGAACTGCCGGCTGACCGTCCGCTGCCACGCCGGCTGGATGATCTGCGGGCCGGACAAGACCGTATGAAAGATATGTTCGGCAGCCGCCTGCAGCCGATTCTGGTGCCGCCCTGGAACAGGGCCGCCGAGGACCTGTTGCCGGCGTTGCCGGCCCTGGGCTTCACCGCGATCTCGGGCTTCAAACCACGATCGGCATACTGGGCCGCCATGGATCTGACCTGGCTCAACACGCAGGTCGATCCGGTTGACTGGCATGGCGGAAACGCCGCAATCGGCGCGGCGCGGGCACTGCATGCCGCCTGCACTATGCTGCGCGGCATGCGGCTGGATGAACTGCCGCTGCAACCTCTAGGATTGCTGACCCATCATCTGCGCCATGACGAGGCTGTCTGGGATTTCATAGGCCGCTTTTTCGAGGTCACACGCCATCCGGCCATACGCTGGATCGATACGGCGTCGGCGCTCGGGGTCGGCCGCCCGGCCGACGTCATACCCCCGTCATGACCCGCCTGTATTACCCGGTCTCCCGGCTGCTGCCGGATTACCTGCGCGCCGGTCTCGGGCTGGTTATGTGTCTGGGACTTCTGTTGTTTGCCGCTCCCCAATCTGTCATTTTTACGGTGTTAGCCGGATTAAGCCTGTTACTGACCTGGCTCGGCGCCGTCACGTTATGGCGCCAGCAGACCGAGATCGCACTCGACGCGTCAGGCGTGACACGGACCGGCCGATGGGGTTTGGGAAAGCGGTTGGTCCTGCCATGGCCCGAGGTCCGGAAAGTGACCTTGCGGTATTATTCGACCCGCCGCGACCGCAGCGAAGGATGGCTGCGGGTGACCATTGAGGGGACTGGGGGAACTTTGCGCGCCGATAGCGAGTTGATCGGTTTTCCGCAACTGGTTGGCCAGGCATTCGCCGCGGCCGAGCGGAATGGTGCTGTCATTGACGACACATCCCGCCTCAATGCTGAGCATCTGCATGCCACAAAGGGTCTCTGAATATGAGCGCCCCGACCACCAGCACCTCCCCAGCCAGCGCGAATGTCCTTGAGGTCAAAGACCTCAAGGTGCAGTTCAGCCTGCCCGAGGGCCTGATCAGGGCGGTCGATGGCGTCAGTTTCCGCATTCCGCAGGGCGGCACGGTCGCGCTGGTGGGTGAATCCGGTTCCGGCAAATCCGTGGTCAGCCAGGCGATCATGGGCATCCTGCCCAAGCTGGCGCGCGTCGCAGGCGGCGAAATCCTGTTCAACGATCCGATGCAGCCGGGCCAGACCGTCAATATCGCGGCCCTGCCGCGCGGTGGCCGCGCCATGCGCGATCTGCAGGGTGGTCGCATCTCGATCATCTTCCAGGAGCCGATGACCTCGCTCAGTCCGCTGCACACTATCGGCGACCAGATCACCGAATCCTTGCAATTGCACCGCCGCGCCAGCGATGCGCAGGCCCGCGAACTGGCCATGGAGATGTTGCGCCTGGTCGGCTTCCCCGATCCGCAGCGCGCGCTCAAGACCTATGCCTTCGAACTCTCGGGCGGCCTGCGTCAGCGCGCCATGATCGCCATGGCGCTGGTCTGCCGTCCCGCCCTGCTGGTGGCGGACGAACCGACGACGGCGCTCGACGTCACCATCCAGGCCCAGATCCTGAAATTGCTGAAGGACCTGCAGGGCGAACTGGGCATGGCGATCCTGATGATCACCCATGACCTTGGCGTGGTTGCCAACATGGCCGACGAGATCGTCGTCATGTATCACGGCCAGGTCATGGAGCGCGGCGGCCTGCAGGATATCTTCGGCGCACCGGAGCATCCCTATCTGAAGGCCCTGCTGCATGCGGTGCCGCGCTTCAACATGAAGCCGGGCGAGCGCCTCGTGCCGATCCGCGAAATCAAGGGTGAGGTCGGCAGCCTGTTACGCAGCGGCAAGCAACGCGTGGAGACGACTGCGGCCAATGAAACGCTGCTGGACGTATCTCACGTCAGCAAGAGCTTCACCCTGCGCAAAAGCGGCCTGTTCGGGCGCAGCCCGTCCAGCGCCGTGACGGCCGTCGACGATGTCAGCTTCACCGTGAAACGCGGCGAATGCTTGGGCCTAGTGGGCGAGTCCGGATGCGGCAAAACCACGACCAGCAAGATGATCCTGCGTGCGGTCTCCACCGACAGCGGCAGCATCCGCTTCAACGACGGCACGAAGGAGGTCGATGTCCTGAAGCTGGAAGGCGACGACCTGTTCCGCTATCGCCGGCAGGTGCAGTTCATTTTCCAGGACCCCTTCTCGTCGCTCAACCCACGCATGACGGTGTTCGATATCGTTTCCGAACCGCTGGTGATCCACGGCATCGGTGATTCCGACGAGCGTTTCGCCCGGGTCAAGGAACTGATGACCCTGGTCGGACTCGACCCGCGCTTCCTGCGGCGCTATCCGCATTCCTTCTCGGGCGGGCAGCGCCAGCGCATCGGTATCGCCCGCGCCCTCGCCCTGCAACCTGACCTGCTGATCTGCGACGAACCTGTCTCGGCGCTGGATGTCTCGATCCAGGCGCAAATCCTGAATCTGCTGAAGGACCTTAAAAGCGAGCTGGGCCTGACCTATATGTTCATTTCGCACAACCTGGCCGTGGTCGATTACATCGCCGATCGCATTGCCGTGATGTGCGCCGGCCGGCTGGTGGAACTGGCGCCGCGCGAGCAGCTGTTCAGCAACCCTGTCCATCCCTATACCAAGGCGTTGCTGTCGGCCGTGCCCAAGCCCGATCCGAACAGCCGGCTCGACCTGCGACTGCTGATGGAGGGCAAGGCCTCGAAACCCGCCGCCTGGCCGCAGCCCTTCACGATTGACGCCAACGCGCGCCCGCGCATGATCGAGGTCAGTAATGGCCATCTGGTCCGCGCTGCGGCCTCTGCCGATTTCCGGGATCTGGTTGCATGAAGACGCTGTTCACTTTCGCTTTCCTTGCCGTCGCAGCCCCGTCTGCCACGCCTTCGCATGCGCAGACACCTGACCTGCAGGAAACACCGTCTCTCGCGGCGGATGTAGCAAGCGGCAAGCTGCCGGCCATTGCCCGGCGCCTGCCGGAGAAGCCGATGGTGGTGTCCTTTACCGCGCCCAACGAGGAAGGCCGGCAAGGTGGCGACCTGCGCACCATGATCAGCCGCGCCCGCGAGACCCGGCTGCTGAACGTGATCGGCTATACCCGGCTGGTCGTCTATAACGAGCGCTACCAAATCGTTCCCGATCTGGTGGAGTCGCTCGATGTCCAGGAAGAGCGCGTCTTCACCTTCCACCTGCGCAAGGGCCACCGCTGGTCGGACGGCAAGCCCTTCACGGCGGAAGACTTCCGCTACTACTGGGAAGATGTTGCCAATAACAAGGAGCTGTACCCGGCTGGCCCGCCGGCCGACCTGCTGCTGGATGGCGAAAAGCCCAAGGTCGAATTCATCGACGAAACCACCATCCGGTACAGCTGGTCGAAGCGGAATGCTGCCTTCCTGCCGCGCATCGCCGGCACCTCATCCTTCAATCTCTACCGCCCGGCTCATTACCTGAAGCAGTTTCACAGCAAGTATGCCGACGCGGCGAAACTGGCCGCACTGGTGACCGCCGAAAAGCGCGCCAACTGGGCGGCGCTGCATAATCGCATGGACAACATGGTCGAGGGTGACAATCCGGATATCCCGGGCCTTGATCCATGGATCATCGCAACCAAGCCGCCGGCCGTGCGCTTCATCGCCGTGCGAAACCCCTATTTCCACCGTATCGACAGCAGCGGCCGCCAACTGCCGTATCTGGATCGCATTGTCATGTCGCAGGCGGATGGCAAGCTGATCCCGGCAAAAAGCGGCGCGGGTGAAGTCGACCTGCAGTTCCGCAACATCAGTTTCAACAACTTCACCTTCCTGAAAGAAAATGAGAAGCGCGCCGGCTACCGCACGCTGCTCTGGCGCACGGCCAAGGGCTCTCATTTCGCCCTTTATCCCAACCTCAACTGCAACGATCCGACCTGGCGCAGCCTGATGCGCGATGTGCGCTTCCGCCATGCGCTTTCACTCGGCATCGACCGCCAGGCCATCAATGAATCACTGTTCTTCGGCCTGGCTATTGAATCCAACAATACGGTCTTGCCTGACAGCCCGCTGTTCAAGCCGGAATACCAGAACACCAATGCCAAGCTGGATGTGACCACCGCCAACCGCCTGCTCGACCAGATCGGCCTGACGCGACGGGACAGCAACGGCATCCGCCTGCTCAGTGACGGTCGCCCGGCCGAAATCATCGTCGAGACCGCCGGCGAGGATACCGAGCAGACCGATATCCTGGAACTGATCGGCGAGAACTGGGCCAAGATCGGCATCAAGCTCTTTGCCAAACCGAGCCAGCGCGACGTGGTTCGTAATCGCATCTTCTCGGGCGAGGCCATGATGTCGGTCTGGGCGGGCCTGGAAAACGGCCTGCCGAATGCGGACAGCAAACCCAACGAACTGGCGCCCACCTCGCAATACGGCCTGCAGTGGCCGAAATGGGGCCAGTGGCATGAAACCGGGCACCAGTCAGGCGAACCCATCGACATGCCGCTGGCGCAGGAACTTTACGATCTTTATCAGGCCTGGCTGGATACCGGCGACGCGGCAGAACGCGCCCGCATCTGGAATCGCATGCTGGCGATCCATGTCGAGCAGACCTACAGCATCGGCGTGGTCAGCGGCATATTCCAGCCGATCGTCGCCAGCAGGAAGCTGAGGAACCTGCCGAAGGAAGGGGTCTTCAATTACGACCCGGGCGCGTTCATCGGCCTCTATCGTCCGGAAACCTTCTGGCTGCAGCCGTAAGCCGGATTTGACATGCTGACTTATCTTGCCCGTCGCCTGTTGCTGATGATCCCCACCCTGATGGTCATCAGCCTGTTGATCTTCCTGATCATCAAGCTGCCGCCAGGCGATTATCTGACCAACCAGATCGCGGAACTGCGCGCACAGGGCGAGACCAGCGCATTGGAGCGCGCGGAATTTCTGCGCCGGCAATATGCACTGGACCGGCCGCTGCTTGAGCAATACGCCATCTGGATGGGCTTCTGGTCCGGGCCCAACGGCTTTTCCGGCCTGCTGCAGGGTGACTGGGGCTGGTCGTTTGAATACAACCGGCCGGTCGGCGAGCTGATCGGCGACCGTCTGGCCATGACGGCGATCATCAACTTCTTCACCATCCTGTTCATCTACCTGGTCGCCTTCCCCATCGGCGTTTATTCGGCGACCCGGCAGTATTCCTGGGGTGATTACGGCTTCACGCTGTTCGGCTATATCGGGCTGGCGACGCCGAACTTCCTGCTGGCGCTGGTGATGCTCTATTACGCCAATATGTGGTTCGGCATCAGCATGGGCGGTCTGGTTGATCCGGAACTGGTCGATGCACCCTGGGACATGGAAAAGATCCGTTCCCTCCTGGTCCACATGATCGTGCCGGTCATCGTGATCGGCACCTCGGGCACGGCAGCAATGATCCGCCGCCTGCGCGCCAACCTGCTGGATGAGCTGCAGAAGCAGTATGTCACCACCGCGCGCGCCAAGGGTCTGCCGCCGCTGCGCCTGCTGGTGAAATACCCCATCCGCATGGCGCTCAACCCCTTCATCGCCGATATCGGCAACCTCCTGCCTTCCATCGTCTCAGGCTCGGTCATCGTCTCGGTGGTGATGAGCCTGCCGACGGCAGGTCCCATGCTGCTGGGGGCATTGCAGTCGCTCGATCAGTATCTGGCCGGCTCCTTCCTCATGTTTCTCGCCCTGCTGACCGTCATCGGCATGCTGGTCTCCGATATCCTGCTCGCGCTGCTTGATCCGCGAATCCGCCTCACCGGTGGACAGGCGAAGTAGGCGTCATGAGCAACCAGAACCGCCCGCCGGTCGAACACTGGGTCAACCCCAGGCCCTTCGATCCCTATTCCGTAGAGGCGATGACGCCCGAACAGGAAAAGTATTACCGCGCCTCGCAATGGAAGATGATGTGGTGGAAATTCCGCCGCCATCGCCTCGGGCTGTGGAGTGGCGTGGTGCTGCTGCTGATCTATGCTTCCACGCTGTTTTCGGAATTCATCGCACCCTACAATCTGCAGACCCGCAATCCGCGTGGCATCTATGCGCCGCCGCACGAGATTCATCTGTTCCACGAAGGCAGCTTCGTCGGGCCGTTCGTTTATGGCCTGCGCTTCAAGATGAATACCGAAACCCTGAAGCGCGAATACAGTCCCGACACGACCAAGGTGCACAAGCTGCGCTTTTTCTGCCAGGGTGATGATTACGACTTCTGGGGCCTGGTGCCGATGAGCTTCCACTTCGTCTGCCCGGCCGAAGATGGCGCCTTCTACCTGATGGGAACAGACCGTCTCGGACGCGACATCTTTTCCCGCATCGTCTACGGCACCCGCATCTCGCTGACCGTCGGCCTGATCGGCATCGCCATCAGCTTCATCATCGGCATCGTGCTGGGCGGCATATCGGGCTATTACGGCGGCTGGATCGACAATGTGATCCAGCGCCTGATCGAACTGATCCGCTCGCTGCCCGAACTGCCGCTGTGGATGGCGCTCTCGGCCGCCCTGCCCGTCACCTGGTCGCCGATCCTGGTCTATTTCGGCATCACCATCATCCTTGGTCTGCTCGACTGGCCAGGGCTGGCGCGTGCTGTGCGATCCAAGCTGCTGGCCCTGCGCGAGGAGGACTTCGCCACGGCAGCAAAGCTGATGGGCGCATCACCCCAACGTATTATTGGGCGCCATCTGCTGCCCAGTTTCATGAGCCATCTGATTGCATCCGCCACGCTGTCGGTGCCGTCGATGATCCTTGGCGAAACCGCATTATCATTTCTTGGCTTGGGCTTACGTCCGCCCATAACCTCTTGGGGTGTACTCCTCAACGAAGCGCAGAATATCAATGTAGTCGCGCTTTATCCTTGGTTGATGGCGCCCGCCATACCCGTGATCATTGTCGTTCTTGCGTTTAATTTCTTCGGTGACGGCCTGCGCGATGCGGCAGACCCGTATCGCTAATCATCCGAAACGCAAAAACTAAATCACGTTTCAAGCGCTTCTCTCTCACTGCGCGCGGGATTAGATTCTCCAGAGTTTGTCTGGGATGAATCGTGATCTGGATTTCCGAGCCTCAGCGGTATGTCGACGACATCCGCATGCATCAAAAAGCGCATCTTGTCCAAATGATGCCGTTTCTCGTATTCGGAAACACCGTCATTGGAATCCTGACGTATTTGCATGCTCCCGATGCCGTCATGACATCAGGGGCCGTTTACGGCCTGATCGCAGAAGCCATCTGCAATGCGCCGATGTTCTTTACGTGGCTCAAGCTGCGCAAGGCCCCGCGCCGGCAATCCCGTACACACCGCCTGCTGCGCACAACACCTTATCATGCCGCGGCCATGGGCATCGCCTGGGCGATAACGGCCGCCCTGCTTCTGCCCGCGTTATCTCCCGAACAATTCGGCGTCCAGGTTGGAATTTTCTGCTTCCTGGCATTAGGCGCAACGCCAGCGCTTTCCTATCTGCCTGTCAGTTGCATGCTGTGCTCGGCCCCGCTGCTGCTCAGCATGCTTGTGAATGCCGTCATACTTGACCAGACCGAAACCCGGATCATCACCGCCGCCATCGTCGTGGCCGCGATCTGGTTCATCCTGATCGGACATCTCCTGTGGTTGAGCTTCCTGGACTATGTCCACGATTCCGCAGATCGCACGCGCTTGCTCGCCGAACGGCTGGAAACGCAGGATGCCATGGTCACGGCCCAGCATGACCTGATCGAAGCGCTTCCGTTTCCGCTCGTATTGACTGATGGCGACATGCCGCTTTATGCCAGCCAGCGGGCAATCGAGGTTTTCGGTTCTCCGTCATCCGAAAAAGACTCACCCCATACGAACAAGAGATTTTTCGTAAACCCGGATGATTACAACAGCATCGCCCGGAAGCAGCGACGCATGGAGCCGTATGATGAATACGAAGCTCAACTGTGCGATTCTGAGGGCCGGCCTTTCTGGGCACAACTTTCTGCCCGACCGGTTCGCCATAATGGCCGCATGGCATGGGTGAATGCATTTCTGCCGATCGATGAACGCAAGCGGGTGGAGCAAGAACTGGCGGAAGCCAGAAATCGCGCTGAAACCGCCTCCGATGCGAAGACCGACTTTCTCGCCAGCATGAGCCATGAACTGCGCACGCCGCTGAATGCCATCATCGGCTACAGCGAGATGCTGATCGAGGATCATGAAAGCAGTGCCAATGAAACGCTAAAAAGCGACTTGCGCCGCATTCGTATATCCGGCCGGCATATACTGGCTCTGGTAAACGACATCCTCGATCTGGCGAAGATCGAGGCGGGAAAAATGGAAATCCTGCCTGAACATGTCGAGATCGCCGATTTCATCGACGACGTATGCGCCGTCTGTCGCCGCCTGATGGATAAAAATGAAAACGACTTTGTGGTGGAGAATCGCGCCACCATCGGATCACTGAATACCGATGTCACGAAAGCCCGACAGACCGTCATCAATCTTCTGTCGAATGCCGCGAAGTTCACCAAGAATGGCACGGTATCCCTGATCGTCCAGTCCACGGAACGCGATGGCCAGTCATGGGTATCGTTCTCGGTTCAGGACACCGGTATCGGCATCGCCGAAGACCAGATCGAGGTCATTTTCGACCAGTTCAATCGCGGCGATGTCTATGCATCGCGGAAATTCGGTGGCACCGGCCTGGGCTTGGCCCTCAGTCGCAAGATTTCCCGTTTGCTGGGCGGCGACATCAGCGTCACATCCACTCTCGGCACCGGCTCGACATTCGCCTTTGAAATCCCCGCCCAGTTGACCGACTGACCGCACAGCATGCTGAAGATTCTGATCGTTGAAGACAATGAGATGAACCGGGACATGCTGTCGCGCCGCCTGATGAGGCGTGGCTATCATGTCTGTCTCGCCACCAGCGGCGAGGAAGCCCTGACTGTCGCCGTACATGAACACCCGGACGTTGTTCTGATGGATATCGGTCTGGGTGAAGGCATTGATGGCCTGGAAACCGTCCGACGCCTCCGGCAGCAGCCTGATTTCGCCGCCACACCCATTGTGGCCCTCACCGCCCGCGCCCTGGTGGCCGATCGCGAGCAGTGCCTTGCCGCCGGTTGCTCGGACTACGACACCAAGCCGGTCGATCTACAGCGTCTGATCACCAAGATCGACGCCCTCCTGCCTCACTGAGAAGGTCCCATGTCTGTCGTTCTGCCTGCATATTCGTCTTACCGCGTCCTGGTCGTCGACGACCAGTACGACATGATCGACCTTATACCGCGATTGCTGCGCCGCATCGGTTTTGTCGAGATTACCACTGCCCGCTCGGTCAATGAGGCGGCGCGCCTCCTCATGACACATGACTTCAATCTCATCCTGACCGACTTCAACATGGGCAACCATACCGGTCTGGATCTGATGAGAAAGCTGCGGGAACCTGAAGACAGGCAGATGACCTACGGCAGCGTACCCGTAATCGTTATCACCGGTTATCGTGAAAAGGGGAAGGTTCTCTCCGCCCGCGATGCCGGCGCCAACGCTTTCCTGATCAAGCCGATTGTGGCGAGGCAACTGGAAGAAAAGATCAGGACTGTCCTTATGAACGCGCCGCCACCCAAGCAGAACAGGGCAATCTAGATCGCGGGCTTTATCAGCCACAGGCTGGCCGGCAGGGATTCCGCCATATGCGGTAATCGGCCGACGATGCTGCCACTGACCGCCTGCGCTAGCCGTGTCCGCGCATAATGGCTGGCAAACAGCGGCTTGAAGCCGCCGGTGAGCAGCGGGCCGATCAGCTGCTGCTCGTTATAGCCGCGCCAGGCCCATTCGGCCGGATAGTCGTCCGGCATGAAGATGTCGTGGATATGCACCAGCACGCCATTCGGCAATGCCGGCAGCACGCGATTGAACAGCCAGTCGACATCGCTGCCCGGCATCAGGATATGGCTGGAATCGATGAACAGAATGTCGCCGGCCTGCAGCGTCGTAAACACCGCCGGATCAGCGGTCTGCACCACAGCCGGCAGGAAGCGTACATCCAGTCCGCTCAGCGCTGAGCGCGGCTGCGGATCGATGGCGGTAATTTCGGTCGGGATGCCGGCATCGGCCACGGCACGGACCAGAAAGCGGGTCGAATGCCCGGAGCCGATCTCGATGATGCGGCGCGGCGCGTGCTGGCGCACCAGCGTATAGGCTGCCACGGCATCCAGCGTGGGGAACCAGCTCTGCGTGAAGCGCGGCGCCGGCTGCGGAGCACCATCATTGGCAATACGGAGTAGCGCATCGGCATAAGTGTCGGCGCGGCGCAGCAAGTCAAGGAAAACGCCTTCCGCCGCAGCGAACTGCGTGGCGATGCCGTCATACAGCGGCTGATGCGGCGCAACGGTATCGGCATAGCGATAGGGAATGAAAAAACCCTGCCGGCGCAAGCCGAGTATGGTCTGCAGCCCCATGCGGAGCCGGCGCCAGGTTACGCGCGACATCAGGGACGCAGGACCAGGCCCTCGCGGGCCACCACCGACCCGGGCCGTGCGGCGGCGACATCGGCCGCCACCTTGTCCATGAAGGCGTCGTCATGCTCGGGGTCATGATGGAAGACCACGAAAGTCTTCACGCCCGCCGCGTCGCAAAGCTTGGCGCCGGCCTGCCAAGTGGAATGGCCCCAGCCCTTGCGGCAGCTATGCTCCTCGTCGGTATACATCGAGTCATAGATGACGATGTCGGCGCCCTGGATCAGCTTGAGGATATTCTGGTCTATGCCCTGCTCGGGATGCTCAGTGTCGGTCAGATAGCAGATCGATTTGCCCTGATACTCGACGCGATAGCCGGTCGCAAGATCGGGGTGGCTGAGCGGGCCAGTGCGCACTGTGACGCCCGGATGCGGATGCAGCACGGCACCCTGGTCGAAATCATGGAAGCTGATCTTGGCCTGGAAGATTTCCAGCGGCACCGGGAACAGCGGCGAGCACATCATCTGCTTCAGCACGCCCTTGATGCCGCCGTTATCGGTAACATGGCCGGCATGGATGCGGAACGTATTGCGCGGATCGAAGGCCGGGCAGAAATGCGGCAGGCCACAGACATGGTCGTAATGGGTATGGCTGAAAAAGACATCCGCATCGATCGGCTCTTGCCGGCCGGTCAGGGCAACGCCCAGCGCCCGGACGCCCGTGCCGGTGTCAAAGATCAGCGTATGCGCGCCGCACCGCACCTCGATCGACGAAGTGTTGCCGCCATAGCGCATGACTTCTGGTGAACCGACGGCAATGCTGCCGCGCACGCCCCAGAAGCGCACGTAAAAATCGTCAACCCCCACCTGGGCCTCCTTTTTCCCGTCAGCGTCGAGGGATGGAGTGCCTTCTGTGCCGACTGATCCTTGCCGGTCGGCGAGGTCTGTGCGGAAATCTGTCATGAACAAGATTAAGGGCGGGCATACGCATGTCTCAAGCGTTTATTACCGAAATCCAAGGTTCCTTGGCGGCCATCACATTTTGCCGGCCTGAAAAGCATAATGCCCTGGAAATCGCCGATCTGCAGGCCCTTGACGCGGAGTTGATGACGTTAGGGAAACGGTCCGATATCCGCACACTTTTACTGCGTGCTCAGGGCAAAAGCTTTTGTTCCGGCGTCGATTTCGGATCCGTGGCCGGTCATGACTGGCGCGATAATCCGCTGGAACACGTCTGTGACCGGCTGGAGGCTTTCCCCTTCCCCACGATCTGCGTGCTGCAGGGCGGCGTTTATGGCGGCGGCACCGATCTGGCGCTGGCCTGCGATTTCCGCCTGGGTGCCGAGGGCATCCGCTGCTTCATCCCGCCGGCTAAACTCGGCATCCAGTACCATCCGCATGGGCTAAAGCGCGCTGTCACCCGGCTGGGCCTGGGCCCGGCCAAGCGGCTGTTCCTCGCCACCGAAACCTTCGATGCGACAGAGATGCTGCGCACCGGTTTCCTCGACTGGCTAGTTCCGGGGGCCGAACTCGACGCCCGCGCCCAGGCGCTGGCGACGACACTGACCAGCCTCGCTCCGCTGGCGCTGCAGGGCATGAAGCGCAGTCTGAATGAAATCGCCGCCGGCCTGTTCGACGAGCGCGCCGCACGCGACCGTGCCGCCGCCAGCTTCCGTACCGCCGATCATGTCGAAGGCCGCCAGGCCCTGGCGGAGAAACGCCCGCCGCAATTCACCGGCGCCTGATCGGCGCCGCCCGAGCTTCACGGCTGCAGACGATAGCCGCCTGGATCGGTGATCAGCAGCCGGGCGACGCCCGGATCGCGCTCGATCTTCTGGCGCAGGCGATAAATGTGGGTTTCCAGCGTATGCGTGGAAACGCCGGCATTATAGCCCCAGACCTCGGCCAGCAGGGTTTCGCGTGGCACCGGCTTGGAACCGGCACGCAGCAGATATTTCAGGATTGCGGTTTCCTTCTCGGTCAGCCGCACTTTCTTGCCGGCCTTCTCGGTATCCAGCAGCATCTTGTTGGACGGACGGAAGCTGTAGGGTCCGATGGCGAAGACCGCGTCCTCGCTCTGCTCGAACTGCCGCAGCTGCGCCCGGATGCGAGCCAGCAGCACACCCAGCTTGAAGGGCTTGGTGACATAGTCGTTGGCGCCGGACTCCAGCCCCAGGATCGTGTCGGCCTCGCCGTCGGCCGCGGTCAGCATGATCACCGGCGCGCGCAAGCCCTGCTCGCGCATCTTGCGGCACAGGTCACGACCGTCCATGTCGGGCAGGCCGACATCCAGCAGCACCAGATCGAAATGTTCGCCCGGCAAGGTCTGCAGCGCAGCGGCCGCATCGTTGACGCAGAGCGTCGAGAATTCACGGGTGGTCTCGAGCTGTTCAGCCAACAGGCTTTGCAGCGTCGTATCGTCGTCCACCAGAAGCAGGCGTTTGGGTCCGCTCATCTTTCCCCCTCAGCGCAGCATGGCTGCCATTGCGCGATGCATGGCCGTGCCGGGTTGCGCCAGCTCGTCGATGATATCGAAATGATGCCGGTCTGGCACTGTGACCGCAGTCACGCGGCTGGTCCCTAGACCCTGCCAGGCTATCACAAAATCGTGCTGTTGCTGATGAAAGGCTGATGTTTCTGCTCCACCCACCGCGCAAACCAATGGCGGCAATGGTCCAGTGAAATCCGGCAGCAGCAGCAACGGCGAATTACGCTCCGCCACCGCATCATCCATCCCCAGCTTCTCGTTCAGATAGGTCTGCCGGATCGGTCGCAGGTCGTTGAGTCCGGACACCGAAAAACCGCTCTTGATCAGATCGGCCGGCGCCGCGCCGTCCAGCCGCGCCCAGTCAGTCAGCAGCGCCATGGTGGTCAGATGTCCGCCGGCGGAATGCCCGCAGACATGGATGCGGGCGGGGTCGAAACCCAGGGGCGCCGCTTCGCGCCACAGGAACAGGATCGCGCGACGGATCGAGGCCACGATGCGGTCCATGTCGGCCTCGGGTGCCAGTGGATAATTGATCACCGCGACATTGGCCAGGCCGGCCTCGCCGGCATAGCCCGAGGCCACGAAAGCATTGTCGGCCTTGCTCAGCGCCTGCCAGTAGCCGCCGTGAATGAAGACCAGCAGCGGCCCGTCCGCATGCGGCAGGGTATAGAGGTCGAGCGTCTCGCGCGGATGCGGGCCGTAGGCGATATCGGCGCGATGGCCCAGTGCCTGCCGCGTCCGGCTGCTGTTTGCAGCCCAGCGGTCAAGATCGCGCTGATGCGTCGGTACTGCAGCCCGGTTGTTGTAGAGCTTGTCGAGAGCCGCACGATCCAGCATCGGCATGCTCTCCGCCCCGCTTACTTGAAGGCGACCGAAACGATCTCGTAGGCCTTGGCGCCGCCCGGCGTCGAGACTTCAACGCTTTCGCCGGCAGCCTTGCCGACCAGGGCCCGCGCCAGTGGCGCGGTGATCGACAGCAGGCCGGACTTGATGTCGGCCTCGTCGGCACCAACGATCTGGTAGGTGCTTTCCTCGTCGGTGTCCTCATCGGCCAGCACAACGGTGGCACCGAACAGGACTTTCTCGCCCGACAGCTTCGACACGTCGATCACCTCGGCGCGGCGCAGCTTGTCCTCCAGCTCCAGGATGCGGCTTTCGATCCAGCCCTGGCGCTCCTTGGCGGCATGGTATTCGGCGTTTTCAGACAGGTCGCCATGCTCGCGGGCTTCCGAAATCGCACGGATCACCGACGGCCGTTCGACCGACTTCAAATTCTTCAGCTCGGCCTCCAGGCGCTGGTAGCCGCCTGCGGTCATCGGGATTTTCTGCATCATTCCCTTCCTGTCAGACCTTTAAAAGTAGGCTTGGAGGGGCGCGACCGCAAGGCTCCCTCCGCGCAGGGCCTCAATGGCCCGCACCGCGGCCTTGGCGCCGGCCACGGTGGTGAAATACGGAATCTTGTTCATCAGGGCAGTACGGCGCAGGTCAAAGCTGTCGCGGATCGACGCAGCACCCTCGGAAGTGTTGAAGACCAGCTGGATATCGCCGTTCTTCATGGCATCCACCACATGCGGCCGCCCTTCCATCACCTTGTTGACCCGGCTGACCGCGATCCCGTGCTCCTCGAAGAAACGGGCCGTGCCGGTGGTGCCGACCAGGCCGAAGCCCATGGCGATCAGGCGGCGTGCCGCATCCACCAGGGCCGACTTGTCATTATCGCGGACCGAGATGAAGACACTACCCTGCAGCGGCAGAATGGTGCCGGCGGCGATCTGCGCCTTGGCGAAAGCCGTACCGAAATCATGATCGATGCCCATGACTTCGCCGGTCGACTTCATCTCGGGGCCGAGAATGATGTCCACGCCGGGGAAGCGGGCAAACGGGAAGACGGCTTCCTTCACCGCGATATGGTCGACCTTGTTTTCATGCAGGTTGAAGCTGGCAAGCTTCTCGCCTGCCATGACGCGCGAGGCGATCTTGGCCAGCGGCACGCCGATGGCCTTGGCCACGAAGGGCACCGTACGCGAGGCGCGCGGATTGACTTCGAGGATGTAGACCACCCCGTCCTTCACCGCATACTGAACGTTCATCAGACCGACCACCTTGAGCGCACGCGCCAGGGCTTCGGTCTGCTGTTTAATATCGGCGATGATTTCCGGCGCCAGACTGTAGGGCGGCAGGGTGCAGGCGCTGTCGCCCGAGTGAATGCCGGCCTCTTCGATATGTTCCATCACGCCGGCGACGAACTGCGTCTCGGCATCGGCCAGGCAGTCGACGTCGACTTCGATGGCATCCGACAGGTAGCTGTCGATCAGCACCGGCGACGAGCCCGAGACCTTCACGGCCTCGGTCATGTAGCGCTCGAGCTGCGCGTTGCTGCGCACGATTTCCATGGCGCGGCCGCCCAGCACGTAGGAGGGCCGGATGACGACCGGATAGCCAATGCGGGCGACGACCGCGCGCGCCTCGTCTTCCGACCGCGCGATGCCGTTCTCGGGCTGCTTCAGGTCGAGCTTCTGCAGCAGCTGCTGGAAGCGTTCGCGGTCCTCAGCCAGATCGATGGCATCCGGCGAGGTGCCGAGGATCGGCACTTTTGCTGCTTCCAGGCCGGCGGCAAGCTTCAGCGGCGTCTGGCCACCGAACTGCACGATCACGCCTAGCAGCGTGCCCTTCGACTGCTCGACCCGCACGATCTCCATGACGTCTTCGACCGTCAGCGGCTCGAAATACAGGCGATCCGAGGTGTCGTAATCGGTCGAGACGGTTTCCGGGTTGCAGTTGACCATGATGGTCTCGAACCCGGCTTCCTTCAGTGCATAGGCGGCATGGACGCAGCAGTAATCGAATTCGATACCTTGGCCGATGCGGTTCGGACCGCCGCCCAGGATCATTACCTTCTTGCGGTCCTGCGGCTGCGCCTCGCATTCGGCCTGCGGGCCGAATTCGTAGGTCGAGTACATATACGGCGTATTGCTCTCGAACTCGGCAGCGCAGGTATCGACGCGCTTGAACACCGGCACGACGCCCAGCTTACGGCGGTCGGCCGAAACCTCGGCTTCCTTCTTGCCGGCCAGTTCGGCCAGACGGGCATCGGAAAAGCCCATGCGTTTCAGCGCCTGCAGGGCTTCGGCATCCTTGGGAACACCGGCCTTGCGGACCTGCTCCTCGGTCCGGACGATCTCTTCGATCTGCTCCAGGAACCACGGATCGTATTTGCAGGCGGCGTGAATCTCGGCGCTCGTCAGGCCATGGCGGAAGGCCTGGGCGATCACCAGCAGGCGATCCGGCGTCGGCTTGGCCAGCGCGGCAACGATGGCTTCCTTGCCGTCGGTGTCGTCGGCATTGGCGATCGTCACTTCATTGAGGCCGGTCAGGCCGGTTTCCATCGAGCGCAGCACCTTCTGCAGGCTCTCCTGGAAACTGCGGCCCATCGACATGGCCTCGCCCACCGACTTCATCGAGGTGTTCAGCAGGCGATCGGTGCCCGGGAACTTCTCGAAGGTGAAGCGTGGCATCTTGGTGACGATGTAGTCGATGGTCGGCTCGAACGACGCCGGCGTCACGCCGGTAATGTCGTTCATCAGTTCGTCCAGCGTGTATCCGACCGCCAGCTTGGCGGCGACCTTGGCGATCGGGAAGCCGGTGGCCTTGGAAGCCAGCGCTGAGGACCGCGACACGCGTGGATTCATCTCGATCACCACCATGCGGCCATCGGCCGGGTTGACGGCGAACTGCACGTTCGAACCACCAGTCTCGACGCCGATCTCGCGCAGCACCGCCATCGAGGCGTCGCGCATGATCTGGTATTCCTTGTCGGTGAGTGTCAGCGCCGGGGCGACGGTCACGCTGTCGCCGGTATGCACGCCCATCGGATCGATATTCTCGATCGAGCAGATGATGATGCAGTTGTCCTTCTTGTCGCGGACAACCTCCATCTCGTATTCCTTCCAGCCGAGCACTGACTCATCGATCAGTACTTCGGTGGTGGGCGAGGCATCGAGGCCGCGCGTGACGATTTCGTCGAATTCCTCGCGCGTATAGGCAATGCCGCCGCCGGTGCCGGCCAGCGTGAACGACGGCCGGATCACGGCGGGCAGGCCCACGGTGGGCAGCAGCGCGCGCGCTTCATCCAGCGTGTGGGCGGTGCCCGACCGCGGCATGTCCAGTTTCAGGCGGTTCATCGCCTGACGGAACTGCTCGCGATCCTCGGCCATCACGATGGCTTCGCGGCTGGCGCCGATCAGCCGGACGCCGAATTTCTTCAGCACGCCCTGCTCGTCCAGCTTCATCGCGGTGTTCAGCGCGGTCTGGCCACCCATGGTGGGCAGCAGCGCGTCGGGGCGTTCTTTCTCGATCACCATCGCCACGATCTCGGGCGTGATCGGCTCGATATAGGTCGCATCGGCCAGACCCGGATCGGTCATGATCGTGGCCGGGTTCGAATTGATCAGGATGACGCGGTAGCCCTCGGCCTTCAGCGCCTGGCAGGCCTGCGTGCCGGAATAGTCGAACTCGCAGGCCTGGCCGATCACGATGGGACCGGCGCCGATGATCAGGATGCTTTTGATGTCAGTACGTTTGGGCATGATTCACCTGGGAGCGAAGCGCAGCACGGATCAACCGCGCTTCTGCTCCATCAATTGCGCGAAGCGTTCAAACAGATAGTGGCTGTCCTGCGGGCCGGGCGAGGCTTCCGGATGATGCTGCACCGAGAAGACCGGCTTGTCGGTCAGCTTGATGCCTTCATTCGAGCCGTCGAACAGCGACACATGCGTGCGCACCACATTCTTGGGCAGGCTTTCCTCGATCACGCAGAAGCCGTGGTTCTGGCTGGTGATCTCCACCTTGCCAGTCTCCAGGTCCTTCACCGGATGATTGGCGCCGCGATGACCGCGATCCATCTTGCCGGTCTTGCCACCAAGCGCGAGCGCCAGCATCTGGTGACCGAGGCAGATGCCGAAGACCGGCTTGCCGCTGTCGACCAGCGCCTTGATCGTCGGCACGGCGTATTCGCCGGTCGCCGCCGGATCGCCTGGGCCGTTCGAGAGGAACACGCCATCGGGCTTGTGCCGCATGATGTCTTCCATCGTGGCGTTGCCCGGCACGACGGTGACCTTGGCGCCGATATCGGCCAGGCAGCGCAGGATGTTGCGCTTGATGCCGTAGTCGACGGCGACCACATGGAATTTCGGGTTGGTCAGCTTGCCGTAACCCTTGCCGAGCTGCCAGCGCGTCTCGTCCCAAGTGTAGGTCTGGCGGCAGGTGACCTCGGCGGCGAGATCCATGCCTTCCAGGCCCGGCCAGCTCTTGGCCTTGGCGTGGAGCGCGGCGAGATCGAGCTTGCCATCCTTGCGATGGGCGATCACGCCGTTCGGCGCGCCCTGGTCACGGATGCGGCGCGTCATCGCGCGCGTGTCGATGCCAGAAATGCCGATCAGGTTACGCAGCTTCAGCCAGTCGTTGAGATGGCTGTTGCTGCGGAAGTTGGACGGGCTGGTGATCGGGGCGCGCAGGATCAGGCCGCGCGCGGCGATGCCCTGGGTCTCGATGTCTTCGGCGTTGGTGCCGACATTGCCGATATGCGGGAAGGTGAAGGTGATGATCTGGCCGGCATAGGAGGGATCGGTGAGGATTTCCTGGTAGCCGGTCATCGAGGTGTTGAAGCAGACCTCGCCCACGCTGTCGCCCTCGGCGCCCAGTCCGTGGCCCCAGAACACGCTGCCATCCGCCAACACCACAACGCCGGTATAGCCGGGGCCCGGCGGTGCGGCGTATTTCGGTGTCTCGGCCATGATGGGCTCCATTTACTCGGGTCGGGCGGCGCAGGCGTCAGGCCGCAAAAAGCCACCGGAGGCGAGCGCATCCGGCGGTACGGCACAGCTGTTCACGATGATTGCGGCGGCGGCGGGCGCCGCTTCAACCGAGGCCGGACCATATCAAAACTTCCGCCCCAGTCAACCCCGCCCGAAAGGTTAAAAGCATATGAAAATCATATACTTATTCGCTTTGCACAGCGTGGTGGTCTGGGCTATGCTGCGCGCCTTCCGAAAACACCCCGATTCCGTCTACCGCTAGAGGACTGCGATGCTGCGCGACACGCTCAACCAGGCGATGAAGGATGCCATGAAGGCCAAGGACGCGCGGCGTCTGGCCACCATCCGCATGGTCCTGGCCGCCATCAAGGACAAGGACATCGCCGCCCGCACCTCGGCCGAAGAGCGCACCGGCATCGACGACGGCGCCATCCTGTCGCTGCTGCAGAACATGGTGAAGCAGCGCCGTGAGTCGGCTGCCGCCTTCGAGGCCGGCGGCCGCATGGAGCTGGCGACCCAGGAAAAAGAAGAAATCGTCATTATCGAGGGCTACCTGCCTCAACAGCTCTCCGACTCGGACGTCGAGGCCGCCGCCAAGGCCGCCATCGCCGAGTCGGGTGCCGCCAGCATCAAGGATATGGGCAAGGCCGTCGCGATTCTGAAGGCGAAATACGCGGGTCAGATGGACTTCGGCAAGGCAGCGGCTATCCTGAAGGCTCAACTCAGCTGAACAGCCCCGAGTCGTTCCGAGTCGCGGCTGGAATGGGCGTTTAGGGAGCGGCATGGCCTTCCCCGATTCCTTTCTGGAAGAACTGCGCAACCGGCTGCCGCTGTCGGGCGTGGTCGGCCGTTCGGTGCGCCTGATCAAGCGCGGCCGCGAGTTCACCGGTCTCTGCCCTTTCCATAACGAAAAGTCGCCGTCTTTCACCGTCAACGACGACAAGGGCTTCTTCCACTGCTTCGGCTGCGGCGCCCATGGCGACGTGATCGGCTTCACCATGCGCAGCAGCGGCATGGGCTTCCCCGAGGCCGTCGAGCTGCTGGCCGGCGAAGCCGGCCTCGATGTGCCACGCATGCGCCCAGAGGATCGCGAGAAGGCCGAGCAGGCCGCAACGCTGGGCAAGGTGATGGAGGAAGCCACCAGCTGGTATCAGGCGCAGTTGAAAGGCGCCGTCGGCAACGAGGCTCGCGCCTATATCCAGAAGCGCGGCCTGCAAGCTGAAACCGTCGAACGTTTCCGCATGGGCTTCGCACCGCAGAGCCGCACGGCGCTGAAAGAGGCGATGCTGGCCCGCAAACTGCCGGAAGACCTGCTGATCGAGAGCGGGCTTCTCATCAAGCCTGAAGACGGTGGCGCAAGTTATGACCGTTTCCGCAACCGTGTGATGTTCCCGATCGGCGACCGCCGCGGCCGCATCATCGCCTTTGGCGGCCGCGCGCTCGATCCCGATGCACCGGCGAAATACCTGAACTCGCCGGAGACACCGCTCTTCCACAAGGGCCACAATCTCTACAACCACTCGATAGCGCGTGAAGCGGCCCGAGAAGCCGGAACGGTGATCGTGGTCGAAGGCTACATGGACGTGATCGCACTGGGCCAGGCCGGCATCAATCACGCCGTGGCACCGCTGGGCACCGCGCTGACCGAAGACCAGATCGTCCTGCTCTGGCGCATGTCGGCCGAACCGATCCTGTGCTTCGACGGTGACAATGCCGGCATCCGGGCCGCCATGCGCGCCGCCGACCGGGCGCTGCCCATGCTCGAGCCAGGCAAGTCCTTCCGCTTCGCCTTGCTGCCGGGCGGCCAGGATCCGGACGACCTGATCAAAAACCAGGGCCGGGCCGCCATGGACGGGGTGCTGGCCGCCGCCGCCCCCCTGGCCGATATCCTGTGGCGCAAGGAAACCGAGGGCCGGCCGCTGGATACGCCGGAACGCCGGGCCGCCCTCGAAGCGGCACTGTACGGGGTGGCCGGCCAGATCAAGAATCCGGCGGTCCAGAACCATTACCGCGACCATTTCCGCACCCGGCTGCGCACCCTGTTCGCCCCGACCCGGACCTGGACCCCCAATAACCGGCCTAATCGCCCCCAGGGCCAGTTCGGCAAGCCCCTGCCCCCCTTGGCCGTGGGCGGCCCCATTAACGCAGCACCGGGCCGGACCGAACGGGCGCTTTTGGCCGCCGTTCTGGCCCATCCGTGGCTGCTGGAGGAGCATGGCGAGGCCTTTGGCAGCCTGAGCTTCCCGTCGGGGCCGCTTGACAGCCTTAAGAGCCGGATTCTAGAAGAAGCCTCCCGCCATCCGGGTCTTGACGGCGAGGCTCTCGCAGCCCATCTCAGGCAGCGAGGACTCGGAGCCGCGCTCGACCTCGTGACTGGCGAGACCGGCCGGATTCTGGAGCCCTTTGCGCGCGCCGATACCCCGGCGGACAAAGTTGAGCGAGGGTGGTGGCAGGCTGTGCAGCGGTACCGTCTGGCGGAGCTGGAGCAGGAGCTGGCGGCGGCAGAGGCCGATCTGGCCAGTAACACAAATCCCGAAGCATGGCAGCGCTTCCAGGCCTTACAGGCAGAGGTCGGTTCGGCGCGCAGTCAGGTTTCGGTATCGGATACGGATTGAACGACAGGCCGCTCATACCGGGCGGCCTTGAGCATTTTACAAGACAGGACAGTTAGGACCCGGCATGGCAAAACAGGCAGCGGCCCCTGACACCGCAGAAGCACCCGAAAAAGAAGAGACCGTTGACACGCCGCTGATCGACGCGTCGATGGCTGCCATCAAGCGCATGCTGGCCAAGGCCAAGGAGCGCGGCTACGTCACCTATGACGAAATCAATGCCGTGCTGCCGCCCGAGCATGTCTCGTCCGAGCAGATCGAAGACACCATGGCGATGCTGTCTGAAATGGGCATCACCATCGTCGAGTCCGAAGAGCAGGAAGATGGCGGCGTAGCCGCTGTCGACAAGGAAGAAGCCGACGGCGACGCTGAAAGCGGCGACGGCGACGGCCCTGCCGCCACCGCGCCGGCCAAGGCCGAGGTCGACCGCACCGACGATCCGGTGCGCATGTACCTGCGTGAAATGGGTTCGGTCGAGCTGCTGTCGCGCGAGGGCGAAATCGCCATCGCCAAGCGCATCGAGGCCGGCCGCGAGAAGATGATCGGCGCGATCTGCGAAAGCCCGCTGACCATCCAGGCCATCGTGAAGTGGCGCGATGACCTGGTGGACGGCAAGATTCTGCTGCGCGACGTGGTCGATCTGGAAGCGACGCTGGGCGGTTCCGCCGGCGGTCCGGATAATGCCGCGCTGGATGGCGTGGAGGCCGACGAGGCCGAAGACGCCAACGCGCCGCCGAAGGTGGACGCCAAGCCGGCGAAGCCGGCTGCCGCCGCGCCGCCCCCGGTGAAGGCCGAGAAGATCGAGAAGAAGAAAGCTGCGGCGCCTGGCGATGAGCCGGAAGTTCCCGCCGCGCCGGAAGAACCCGATGAGGAAGACGAGGCCAACCTGTCGCTCGCCGCGATGGAAGCCCAGTTGAAGCCGCAGGTTCTGGAAGCCTTCGACGCCATCGCCAAGCATTACAAGAAGCTGCAGAAAACGCAGGAAGAGCGCCTGCAGGCGGCTTTGGCACATGCCGATGCCGACGTTCGCAAGGACAAGGCCTATGCCAAGTCCAAGCAGGAAATGATTGTCCTGATGGAATCGGTGCACCTGAACAACGGTCGCATCGAGAGCCTGGTCGAAAGCATGTACGGCCTGAATAAGCGGCTGATGATGCTGGAAGGCAAGCTGCTGCGCTCGGCCGAGAGCTTCAAGATTCCGCGCGACGAGTTCCTCAAGCAATATGACGGCCAGGAACTCGATCCGAACTGGATGGCCAAGGTCGCCAAGCTGAAGTCGCATAAGGGCTGGGCTCGTTTCGGCGAGGCCGCTCCGCGGGAAATCAATCCGATCCGCGAGCAGATCACGACCATCGCCACCGAGTTCGGCCTGCCGATCTCGGAATTCAAGCGCATCTACAAGCAGGTGCGTGAAGGCGAGCGCGAAGCGAGCGTGGCGAAGAAGGAAATGGTGGAGGCCAACCTGCGCCTCGTCATCTCCATCGCCAAGAAGTACACCAACCGCGGCCTGCAGTTCCTCGATCTGATCCAGGAAGGCAACATCGGCCTGATGAAGGCGGTCGACAAGTTCGAATACCGCCGCGGCTACAAGTTCTCGACCTACGCCACCTGGTGGATTCGTCAGGCGATCACCCGTTCGATCGCCGACCAGGCCCGCACCATCCGTATCCCGGTGCATATGATCGAGACGATCAACAAGCTGGTGCGCACCAGCCGCCAGATGCTGCACGAGATCGGCCGCGAGCCGACGCCGGAAGAACTGGCGACCAAGCTCGGCATGCCGCTGGAGAAGGTGCGCAAGGTGCTGAAGATCGCCAAGGAGCCGATCTCGCTCGAAACGCCGATCGGCGACGAGGAAGATTCGCATCTGGGCGATTTCATCGAGGACAAGAACGCCGTCCTGCCGGTGGACGCCGCGATCAACTCGAACCTGCGCGAGACCACAACCCGCGTGCTGGCGACGCTCACTCCGCGCGAGGAGCGCGTGCTGCGCATGCGCTTCGGCATCGGCATGAACACCGACCACACGCTGGAAGAAGTCGGCCAGCAGTTCTCGGTGACCCGCGAGCGTATCCGCCAGATCGAAGCCAAGGCGCTGCGCAAGTTGAAGCACCCGAGCCGGTCGCGTAAGTTGCGTTCGTTCCTGGACACGTAAGCGGTCCGGAGCGACAGAGATCAGGGCCCCGGTCTCAACGCCGGGGCCTTTTTCATGACGGGGACTTTATCTTCGTCAGAGGGGAATGTGGGCCTGTAGCTCAACTGGTTAGAGCCGGCCGCTCATAACGGTCTGGTTGCTGGTTCAAGTCCAGCCGGGCCCACCATTCCCTGCCCTTTTCCGTTCAAACCATTGATATCTATGGGCCAGACCTGTCCCATTGGGGGCCAGCCGGAGCCCATTCAGGGCCAATTCCGTCCCATTGAGAGCCAGTTCGATCCCGTTCAGAGCCAATTGAGTCCGATTGGAGCCAATAGGGAAGTCGTATTCACGATGGACAACAGCGATCTTGAAATCAGAACATAAATCGAACATATATTCAAGACACGCCAGCCCCTGTTTCATTGCCCGCCGTCACAGCCGGGGCTGAAAGCCTCAGCGGACCGCGGGCAGCGGCGTATACTCGAACCATACGAGGGGACGATTTCCGATGACCGAGGCCGCCGACAGCATCCGCCGCAAACTGACAACGATCTTCTGCGCCGACGTGCAGGGCTACAGCGCGCTGGTCGAGCGCGACGAGGTCGGCACGGTGACGCGGCTGAAGCAGTATCGCGAAGTGATGGTGGCCGAGATCGAGCGCCATCACGGCCGCCTGATCAACACCTGGGGCGATGGCCTGCTGGCCGAATTCTCCTCGCCGGTCGAGGCCGTGTTCTGTGCCGTCGAAACCCAGCGCCGCCTTGCCTTGCGCAACCTCGACGAACCGATGGCCCCGGCCATGCAGTTCCGCATCGGCATCAACATCGGCGACGTCATGATTGACGGCAACGACATCTATGGCGAGGGCGTGAATATCGCAGCCCGGCTTGAATCGCTGGCCGAGCCCGGCGGCGTCTGCATTTCCGGCATGGTGTTCGAGCAGGTGCGCAAAAAGCTCGATCTGGGCTTCGATTTCATCGGCGCGCGCGAAATCAAGAATATCGCCGAGCCGGTGCAGGCCTATCGCGTGCAGATGGGCAGCGCCGATGCACCGCACGCGGTGCGTCCTATCGAGCCCGCAAGGTCCATTTCACCTGCATCCGACGAAACAGAAGCCGCCCTGCTCAAGTGGAAGCGGAACGCCTGGCGCTTCGGCGCCGTGCTGATCGCACTGATCATCATCAACCTGGCGACCTCGCCCGGCCGGCTGTGGTTCCAGTGGCCGATGATGGGCATCGCGCTGATGCTGGTCCTGCGCTTCCCCTATGGCGTCGATCCGCGCCGGCTCTGGCCGTCCAAGCGCGACTGATCCGGCTCAGGCCGTCTTGAGACGGCTCTGGTAGGCGCACAGGTTGACATAGGCAAGCGACAACAGCGGCATTGCCATGCCGGTCTCCTTCGCGCGGGCGATCAGGTCGCCGACGATCTGGTCGGCCTCGACAGCATTGCCCTTCAGCAGATCACGATACATCGACGAGGTATGCGCCGAGCCCTGCTTGGTCAGCGTCTCGCGGGTATTCGCCACGAAGGCCTCGCTGGGCGCAACGCCGACGGCCTTGACCGCCGCCACCACCTCATCCACCAGGCTGGCCGCGAACGCCGTGCCGCCCGGCGCGGCCACCACCTCGCCCACCGCGCCGCGCATCAGGCAGCAGATGCCGCCCAGCGCCGCCAGCAGAATCCATTTTTCCCACATCTCGCGTTCGATATGCGGCGTCAGCCTGGCGTCGAAGCCGGCATCTTTCAGCGCGGCATCCAGCTTCTGGATGCGCGGCGTGATGCTGCCATCCATCTCGCCATACGCAAGATCATGGAACTTGCCCATCTGTATCACCCGGCCATCATCGTCGAGCTGGGCCGGAATGCGGCACAGGCCGCCGATCAGCGCCTTTTGCCCGAAGCGCGCCACGATGGCATCGACATGCCGCATGCCATTGAGCACGGGGATGACCATGGTCTCAGGCCCGACCGCCGGTGCCATGTCGGCCAGCGCGGCCTCCAGCGAATAGGCCTTCACCGTCAGCAGCACGGCGTCATAGGGCCCGGCAATCCTGTCGGCCGTGACCAGCGTCGGCGTCAGGCTAGCATCGCCCACCGGACTGACGATCTGCAGACCGGTCTTCTGCAGCTGGGCTGCACGGCCGGGGCGGACCAGGAAAGTGACATCGCGGCCCGCCTGGGCCAGCCGGCCGCCGTAATAACCGCCGGTCGACCCCGCACCCACCACCAGAATACGCATGGAATTCCCCTCTCAGGATGACGCATCAATCTGTCCCGATATTGCGCGATCCGGCATCACGAATACAGGGTCGCAACCCGCTGCACTGGTATTCGCAGGCGCACCTAGAAATTTGTCGCCGTTCACAGCCATGATTGCAGTTGTGCGATCCGGTTCCACTGCCGCAGAAATTTTTTTGTAAGGCAATTATCGCTGGCACCCGGTTGCCGGCCGGTCCAGCATTATGCCTGCGGGGGTAGTGAGACTCGACAGGAGAGCGCCATGGTTGCCGCCACCCGACTGCAAACCGCCTATCAGTCCAGCATGCAGATTCTGGAACAGGTGATGCAGGCGCAAAATGATCTGCAGGCCGTGTTCGGCAATGGCGTGGTCGATACCCGGGGCATCATCCGCGATGTCGCCAGCTGCAACGAGGCCCTGAACGATGCAATCACGCATCTGCTGGACGCGCAGCGCCGGCTGAACGACACGCCCTGGCCGGAAGATGAGGATTACGACGTGGTGGATGCGGCCGACTGACCGGCCGGCTCAGTCCTCGCCTCAGTCCGGATCAGGATTGACGATGGTCTGACCGGGCTGCTTTGGGAGCTTGTCGCGGCCCTTCGGATCAGGTGGCAGCTTGTCGCCGACCTGCTTGCCCTCCACATGCTTTTCCTTTGCATGCTTGAGCGTGCGTTCGGTTTCCCGCACCCGCTCGTGTTTGGCGCGCGGGTGCTTGGGGGGATGCTGACTGGCCATGGTCGCCTCCTCAGGACTTCCGGCGTGTGGTGATGCCGACCACGCGCATGAACAGCGTCGGCGGCGGCATGGACAGTTCCGAATCAGCCTGCATGGCACCGCCCGTCCGGCTCAGCGCCCCGCCCGAGCCCGCACCGAAACCGTCGTCGAACATGCGGTCGATCTGGCGATCCAGGGACCGGAAGGGATTGAGGGCCACGCTGAACGGGCTGAATTCGCGGTCGGCCATGAAGGATTCTCCTGCGGCGCGGCTGAAGCTGCTGGCAGGGAAACAGGCCTGGAACCCCGGAGTTCCCATGCAGATGCTTTATTCCCGGGCCGCCAGCCCGGCCAGCTTCTTCGGCGCGATCAGCACGTAACTGCGCCGCACCAGCTCGGCCACCTCTGCCCAGTCGGCTTTCTTGTCGAGCCACATGCCGACCCAGCCTTTGTGGCCCAGATACGGCGGCACGAAGAAGCGTTTGGGATCAGCGCTGACCAGCAGTTCCTGGCTGCCGGGTTGCGCCTTGCACCAGACGGCGGGGCGCTCGTCGATGGCGCTTTCGAGCGCGAAAATCTTGCTGCGGATGCGGTAGGTGGAAATCTCCCAGGTCTCGCGCTCCTCGGCCTCGGGCAACGCCATGCAGATGGCGCGCAGGCGATCCGTTGGCGTCTTCGGTGCCATCTTGCGTACGTCGTTCTTTTTCGGCACCTGGTACTTCCCGGCCATCAGAACAGACTCCCCTGCCTGGTATCCAGCAGCGGCGGCTGGAACAGGTCCTTGCGGATCGACAGCCGGCGCTCGTTGAAGCCGATGCGCTTGATCGCCAGCCGGAAGCGTTGCGCGATCAGGTCGGCATAAGCGCCCTGCCCGCGCATGCGGTCGCCGAAATCGGCCACGTAATCCTGGCCGCCGCGCGACTCCTGAATCAGCTTCATCACCTTCGACGCGCGGTCAGGATAATGCGCCTGCAGCCATTCGCGCCACAGCTCGCGCAGCTCATAGGGCAGCCGCAGGAACACCCAGCCGGCCTCGCGCGCGCCGGCCACCCAGGCGGCCTCCAACAGGTTTTCCATTTCCATGTCGTTGATGGCCGGGATCATCGGCGCGGTCATCACGCCGCAGGGGATGCCGGCCTCGTTGAGCAAGCGGATGGCCTCCAGCCGCTTGCCCGGCGTCGATGCCCGCGGCTCCATGTTGCGTGCCAGATGCCGGTCGAGCGTGGTGACCGAGAGATAGACCTTCACCAGGTTGAGCCTGGCCATCTGCGCCAGCAGGTCGATATCACGGGTGACCAGATGGTTCTTGGTCACGATCCCCAGTGGATGTTTGGTCTCCAGCAGCACCTCGATGATGCTGCGGGTGATCTTCAAGTCGCGCTCGACCGGCTGGTAGGGATCGGTGTTCGTCCCCATCGACATGGTGGCGACCTTGTAATTTTTATGCGCCAGTTCCTTGCGCAGCAGCGCGGCGGCATTGCGCTTGACCATGATCTCGGTCTCGAAATCCAGACCGGGCGAGTAACCGAGATAGGCATGGCTCGGCCGTGCGAAGCAGTAGATGCAGCCATGTTCGCAGCCACGATAGGGATTGATCGAGCGATCGAAGGGAATATCGGGCGACTTGTTCCAGGAGATGATGCTGCGCGTCGCATCGTCATGCAGATGCGTGCGGATCGGATCGGCCTCTTCCAGGCTGTCCCAGCCGTCATCCTGCTTCTGCCGGGTTTCCGTGTCGTAGCGGCTGCGCACGCTCGACAGCGCGCCCCGGCCGCGCCGCGCATCGGGATGGGCGTGGTCCTCAGGCGTGGAAATGGCGCGGGCGACGACTCTCTTCATGACCGCGAGGATATCGCGGTGACAGGAACATTTCAAGAATACATAGATATTTGGGAATATAAGCTTAAATCAGGGCTTTAAAAGCGGAAAAGCCCGCCAATCCGTCCACTGGCATTGCCGCCATTCTCGCTGCCGCCACCATCCACTGAGGCATTGCTAGCGCAAGCCGTCAGGCCGACGCATATGAGACCGATCATCAGCAACCGCATCACCGTCATGGCTCGCTCCGGTTCTTGTGTTAGAGCTCGATATTATATCGCACGAAAGGCGCGCGTTTGGCCACGCGCTCGTAGAGCCGCCGTGCAGTGCCGTTGAACTCTTCCGTCTGCCAGTAGAGTACGCCTGCCCCCTTGGCCTTCGATATCTCGGCGACAGCAGCGATCAGCCGGCGGCCGATGCGTTTGCCGCGCGATTCCGGCACCACGAACAGGTCCTGTAAATAGACGTTGCCGCCCATGTTCCAGGTGGAGGGATGCAGCAGATACTGCACCAGACCCAGCGCTACATCGCCTTCCCAGGCGATCAGCCCCTCGATGGCATTCGCCGGATCGAGCAGACGCGTCCAGGTGGCGTCGGTGACGGCCTGCGGCACACTCTTCTCATAGAAGGCCAGATAGCCGAGCCAGAGCGGCTCCCACTGCTTGCGCTCGGTGGATGCAACGGGACGGATGACAATGTCGGACATGATGGGATTCCTGAGGAGGCGATCCCATCCGATTACCCCGACAGCGGTCCTGATAAAAGCACCAGTTTAGGCAAAAGACATGGGGCCAGTTTACTTGCCGGCCCCGCGGCGTTCGTGCTCGCGCAGGCGCGGGAACAGTTCGACGAAATTGCAGGGCTTGTGGCGATAGTCGAGCTGGTCTTTCAGAATCATGTCCCAGGCATCGCGGCAGGCGCCGGGCGAACCCGGCAGCGCGAACAGATACGTGCCGCGTGTTACGCCGGCGGTGGCGCGCGACTGGATCGTCGAGGTGCCGATCTTCTGGTAGCTGAGCATGCGGAACAGCTCGCCGAAGCCGGGGATGCTTTTCTCGTAGATGCCTTCAAAGGCCTCCGGCGTCACGTCGCGACCGGTGACGCCGGTACCGCCGGTGGCGAGGATAACATCGACGGTATCATCATCGATCCAGTCGGTGAGCTGGCCCTGAATCTCGGCCACGTCATCCTTCACAATGGCGCGCGCGGCGAGCTGATGCCCGGCCTCGGTCAGGCGCTCGGCCAGCGTGTTGCCGGATTTGTCATCCTCGAAATTCCGGGTATCCGAAACCGTGAGCACGGCGATGCGCACCGGCACAAACAGGCGCTTGCCATCGGCATCGACAAAGGACTGCGGCTGAAGGGCGGTCATGGCGGCTCCGGTGATGAGACGCCTTTAACCTATGGCGTCAGGTCGCGCTGGACCAGAGGCTCAGTTCTTCTTTTCAGCGCGCTGCTCGCCGCGGTCGAGGCCGCGATAGATGGGCCAGCCGCCGGTCATGGTGGCGCTTAAAGACGTATCGGGCTGGCCGATGCGGGTGCGATAGACCCAGTAATTGGTCAGCACGCGCTGCACGAAGTTGCGCGTCTCGGACAGCGGAATGGTCTCGATGAACAGATACGGGTCGTTCTGATCGGGCGAAGCCCGCAGCCACTTCTGCAGATTGCCCGGACCGGCATTGTAGGCGGCGGTCAGATACAGCAGGTTGCCGCGGATCATCGGCATTTCCAGCAGGTGCTGCAGATACTTCTGGCCCAACTCGATATTGTATTCCGGCGCGAACAGCTTATGGCGACCGGTCTTGTGGTGCAGGCTCTTGTCGTTGGCGACAGCACCTGCCGTGCGCGGCATCAGCTGCATCAGGCCGGTCGCGCCGGCCGTGCTCATGGCGCGCGCATTGAAGGCACTTTCCTGGCGCATGAAGGCGAAGACCAGCGCGCGGTCGACATTGAATCCACCCTCCGGTTCCCACGGCGGCAACGGATAAAGCGCGCTGTCATAGCCCTCGCCCTTCACCGTGTACCAGGCGATGGAAATCTTCATCGACGAGGCCGGTGCCGCCTGCATGCGGCTGACCAGACCGAGCAGCGCGCCGGCAAGCTGGTCCGGCGACTGCGCGAACAGCCGCAGCACCTCGCGGTCGGCCCGCACCGCCTCACCCACTTCGCTCAAGGCCAATGCACGGCGCACGGCAGGAATTTCAGACAGGCGCTTGGCTTCGGCCGGATCGAGCGGCGGCGGCGTCCAGCGCAGCGGCTGGTCAGTGCCAAGCTGCGCCAGTGCCAACTGGCCATAGAAGGTGCGTTCGCTCTGCGCGCCGATTTCGAGCAGGCGGATGGCTTCTGACGGCTGGCGCAGGCGCAGCTGCACGCGCGCGCCCCACCAGGCGCCGGCTGATCTTTCCCAGCTCGACGCGACCTTGGAGAACGCCAGGTTCTCGAAATGATGCGCGGCATTGTCGTATTTGCCCAGACGCCAGGCGGCGATGCCGGCGACCCAGTCGGGCTCGGACAGACGACCACGCGAGCGCTGCGCAGCCGCGGCGGCGAGATTGAGCGCGCGCTCGTCCTGGCCTTCCAGCACCGACATCCAGGCCAGACGGCGCCGCCAGTCATCAAACTCGACGGCGCTCAGCTTGCTACGCACATCGGGCTTGTTGAGAAAGGCTTCGGCCTCGCCCAGACGCTCGCGCTTGAGCAGCGCATTGAACTGGCTCTCGGCCTGCACGATGGCATTGCGATGTTCGGGATCGCGGTCCTTGGACTGCGGGATGCGCCGCGTGGTGGCGACCTGGCCCGGCTGCTCGCCGTTGTATTCGCCCATGTCGGTGCCCAGCGGCGCGACCGGTGCCTTGTCCTTGCGGCCCTTCTTTTTCAGCGCGGCGCGATAGATTTCCTCGGCACCGGAATGGTCACGGTATTTCGCCATCCAGTCAGACAACTCGGCGTAAGTCGCGTTGTAGCCCGTGGGATGGGTGTACCGTTGCTGCAGCACATGGCCGATCAGCACGCGGTCTTTCAGGCGGCTGATCTCACGATCGGCCTTGGCCCATTCGGCATCGGTCTGGAAATCGAAAATGCGCTGATAGCGGTCAACATCCTCGGCGGCCAGCACGGCGGGCAGGTCGTTGGCCTGCGCGGCAGCAGGACCGGCGGCGGCCAGCAACAGGCCACAGACAAGGAGTATCCCCCCGAAATGCATGATCCCCCCAACCCGAAAACGGTCTCCCGGATACCGCATGCGGCGGGAGGGGACAAGTAAAGTTACGTCAACCGAGGGTAGCGGCCTTACTTTTCAACATGTTGCGGCAAGCGCAGAACGATACCGGCAGCGATCACGCAGCCCACCGCGCAGATCAGGATCGGCCAGGTGTAGCTGCCGGTCGAATCGAAGACCCAGCCGGCCAGGGTCGGCCCAAGCAGCGTGCCCAGGGCCACAGAGGTATAGAGCACCCCCAGCACCGAGGACATGGCGCGCAGGCCAAAGAGATCAGCCGTCACCGCCGGCACCAGCGCGACAAAGCCGCCATAGAACAGTCCGAAGACCAGCGCGAAGACGGCCAGCGCCAGGAAGCCCTGCGCCACGATCCAGTAGAGCAGCGCCACGCCGGTGCAGAGCATGATCAGGCTGAGGCAGCGGCCGCGTCCGATGCGGTCGGCCAGACCGCCAAGCACAAAGCGGCCGAGCGTGCTGCCGACGCCGATCATGCCAACCAGCCAGACGCCCTCGCTGCGGCTCAGGCCCTGGTCCATGGCGAAGGGCGCGAGATGCACGAAGGGCACGAAGGTGCCGATGCAGTTCAGGCCGCCGGCGGCATAGAGCAGCCAGAAGGCCGGATGCCGCAGCGTGGCGGAAAGCTCGAGACCGGGTGGCGGACTGGCTGCGGCTGCCTGCGGCATGGCTGTCGCGCCATCGGGCTGCAGCCCCATCTCTGCCGGAGACGCGCGTAGCAGCAACGTGGCCAGCGCGCCGAGCAACAGCACGGCGACACCAAAGACAACGTAAGCATCGCGCCAGCCCAGATGTTCGATGACAACGGCGGCGGCCGGCGGCGCGGCCATGGTGCCGATGCCGATGCCGGCGACCGCCCAGCCCGAAGCCTGGCCACGCTTGGCAATGAACCAGCGCTGCACCGTGCCGATGGCGGGCACATAGGCGAAGCCGACGCCGATCCCGATGCCGATGCCATAAAAGATGATGATGCTGGCGAGGCTGTCGGCGAAGCTGGCAGCGATCAGCCCCAGCCCGATGCAGGCCATGCCGAAACCGACCACCGGCCGGGGCCCGATACGATCGGCGAGCCGCCCGCTGACGGCGCCAAGCGCGAAATAGAGGAAGCCGGCGGCGGAAAACACCAGCGAGACGGTGCCGCGCGTGGCGCCGAATTCGCGGCTTAACGGCTCGAAGAAGGCAGGAAAGCTGTAGGCCGCACCGAAGCAGGTGAACATCGCCAGGAAGGCGGCACCGACCACCACCCAGCCATAGAACACCCGCGTCATGCGCGCGCGATCTCTTCCAGCTTCGCGTTGAGCTCCAGCATATCGCGCCAGGCTTCACGCTTCACGCCGGGCTGGCGCAGCAGATAGGCCGGATGCAGCAGCGGCATCGCCGGGATCACCAGATCGCCGCGCTTGTAGTCATGCCAGCGACCGCGCACGCGAGTGATGCCCTGCGTGGTGCCGAGCAGGGTCGCAGCCGAAAACTTGCCGGCGCAGGCGATGATCCTGGGCTGCACCAGCTCGATCAGGCGTTCGATGAAAGGCCGGCAGGCCAGCAGTTCCTCGGTGGAAGGATCACGGTTGCCCGGTGGCCGCCAGAACAGCAGGTTCGAGATATAGACGTTGCTCTCGTCGCGGCCGATGGCCTTCAGCATCTTGTCGAGCAACTGGCCGCTCTCGCCGACGAAAGGCAGGCCTTGCGCATCCTCGTCGCGCCCGGGCGCCTCGCCGATGATCATCAGCGGCGCCTTCGGGTTGCCGCGCGCGATCACCGTGTTGGTGGCCGTCGCCTTCAGCGCGCAGCCGTCGAAGGCTTTGATCGCGGCTTCCAGTTCAGGAATGGTGTTGCAGGCCTGCGCCGCCTTGGTGGCGGCGGTTTCAACCGCCTGTCCCGACAGCATCGCCGGGCTGGGCATCTGGGCCGGACGCGAGGCCTGGAAAGCCGCGGCACCGAAAGCCGGGCCGGACGTTGGAGTATTGCCCTGGGCCCCTGCACCAGCCTGTGCCGTTACGGCAGGTTTCGACGCCGTCTGAGTCTGGGGTTGCGCCTGGGGCAGCGTGGTGCGGTCGATTGCCACATCACCGATCACCTCGTCCACGCCGGCTTCGGCATAGAACAAGGCAATATCGAGCATAGTCGGTGGAAAATCAGGAGTTTCCGTGGCGTTCATCGGTTCCGGCCAGTGGTCGCGCCGTTGGCTTGCCCCCTATAGTCTGGTAAGCAGACAGGGAGCGTCAAGCTGACCAGCAGTGATGCCCCCAAAATAAAAAAGACATCAATTCAGAGGTGCCCCGTGTCTGAACGCGAATCGATGGAATATGACGTGGTTATCGTCGGCGCCGGCCCGTCCGGCCTGGCTGCCGCGATCCGTCTGAAGCAACTGGCTGCCGAGCAGAATCACGAGATTTCCGTCTGCGTATTGGAGAAAGGCTCCGAAGTCGGTGCCCATATCCTGTCCGGCGCCGTGGTCGATCCCATTGCGCTGAACGAGCTGATCCCGGACTGGAAGGCCAAGGGCGCGCCGCTGAACACGCCGGTGACGGATGACCGGTTCTGGATCCTGACCGAAGCCAATCACATCCCGATCCCGAATATCGCGATGCCGCCGCTGATGAACAATCACGGCAACTACATCGTCTCTCTTGGCAATGTCTGCCGCTGGCTGGCGAGCCAGGCCGAAGAACTGGGCGTGGAAATCTTCCCGGGTTTCGCTGCCGCCGAAGTGCTGTATGGCGACAAGGGTGAAGTCGTTGGCGTCGCCACCGGCGACATGGGCATCGGCCGCGATGGCGAGCACAAGTCGGGCTATACGCCGGGCGTCGAGCTGCGCGGCAAGTACACCCTGATCGGCGAAGGCGTGCGCGGTTCACTGGCCAAGGAGCTACAGAAGAAATTCAATCTGCGCGACGGCGTCGATCCGCAGAAGTTCGGCATCGGCATCAAGGAACTGTGGCAGATCGATCCGGCCAAGCACCAGCCGGGCCTCGTTGTTCACACGCAGGGCTGGCCGCTGGACAACAGCACCGGCGGCGGCAGCTTCATGTACCATCTGGAAGACAATCAAGTGGCCGTGGGCTTCGTCATCCACCTGAGCTACGAGAATCCCTATCTCTCGCCCTTCGATGAGTTCCAGCGCTTCAAGACGCATCCGTCGGTGCGTGAGTTCTTCGAGGGCGGCAAACGCATCTCATACGGTGCCCGCGCCATCAACGAGGGTGGCCTGCAGTCGATCCCGAAGCTGACCTTCCCGGGCGGTGCGCTGATCGGCTGCTCGGCCGGGTTCGTCAACCTGCCGCGCATCAAGGGCAGCCATAACGCGATGAAGACCGGCATGCTGGCCGCCGAAGCCGCCTTCGCGGCGCTGAAGGGCGGCGCTGCCGGCGGCGACGAACTGACCGCCTATCCGGAAGCCTTCAAGGACTCCTGGTCGTTCAAGGACCTGTGGAAGGTGCGTAACGTCAAGCCGGCGATGAAGCACGGCATGTGGATCGGAACGCTGCTTGGCGGCATCCATATGTGGCTGAACGACCTGGGCCTGGGCTTCCTGGTGCCCTGGACCACGCGCCACACCAAGGCCGATCACGAGACCTTGAAGCTGGCCAAGGACTGCCAGCCTATCGTCTACCCCAAGCCCGATGGCAAGATCAGCTTCGACAAGCTGTCTTCGGTGTTCCTGTCGAACACCAATCACGAGGAAGATCAGCCGATCCACCTGAAGCTGAAGGACCCGTCGATCCCGATTGCGGAGAACCTGCCGAAATTCGACGAGCCGGCGCAGCGCTACTGCCCGGCCGGAGTCTATGAAGTGCTGCGGGACGACGCGGGCAACAACCCACGCTTCCAGATCAATGCGCAGAATTGCGTCCACTGCAAAACCTGCGACATCAAGGATCCTGCACAGAACATCAACTGGACCGTCCCTGAGGGGGGCGGCGGTCCGAATTATCCCAACATGTGAGCCATGACAGACACAGCCTCCCGCACCCGACGCACATCATACCGCCTGGCCGCCACGCTTCTGCTGGCCGCCATCCTGCCGCTGGCCGCCTGCAGCACGCAGGGCGGCTCTTCCGGCTTCTCATCGCGCGGCGGCTATCGTCTCGACTCTCCCTATGGCAATTTCCTCGCCGCCCGCCATGCGCGCGAGATGAACGACAACACCGCCGCCGCCAACTATTACCTGCGCGCGCTGCGGGACGATCCGGCCAGCAGCCTGCTGGCCCAGGGTGCCTTCATCGCCCTGATCGCCGATGGCCGGGTGCCTGAAGCCGTGACGCTGGTGCCTTCCTTGCGCCAGCTCAATCCCGGCGAATACCTGCCACGCATGACGCAGGCGTCGGCCATGATGCTGGCGCGCGATTACAACGGCGTGCTGAAGCTGGTGGCCGAAGGCCCGACCAGCGGCATTCACGCAGCCTTCAATCCGCTGCTCGCCGCTTTCGCCCATGCCGGCAATGGTGAGGGCGACCAGGCCATCGCCAACCTGCAGCGCCTGGAGCGCCACCCGCTGCTGAGCGGCGTGCACACCTATCTGAAGCCGCTGCTGCTGGAAATCCTCAATCAGGCCGAACCCGCCGAGGCCGCCTATCGCGAGGCCATCGAGGGCCGCGACCGGGCCGGCACGCGCCTGATCGACGGCTACAGCCGCTTCCTGGAGCGCCGCGGCCGTATGGCCGAGGCGCGACGCCTGCTGAACGAGCACATGGTGCAGAACCCGGACAATCCGGTGCTGATCCATGCACTGCGCCGCCTCGATTCCAATCGCGGCCAGACCGCGCCGCTGATCGGCAATGCAGTGGAAGGCATGGCCGAAGCCATGTTCGCCTCCGCCTCTGCGTTGGGCCGTTCGGATGGCGGCGAGCTGGCCGAACTGCATCTGCAGCTGGCGCTGTTCATGCGCCCCGATCTGGATGACGCCCGCATGCTGCTGGGCGACATCTACGAAAGCCGCAACCGCTACGACCAGGCGCTGACCATGTACAGCAAGGTCGCGACCGGCTCGGCCTACAGCGAAAGCGCCCAGCTGCGTGCCGCCTGGTGCATCAACGAACTGGGCCGCACGGATGAAGCCGTGCGTATCCTGCGCCGCATGGCCAGTGCCGATCCGGCCAGTTCGCGCGCCCTGCTCACGCTGGCCGACATGTATCGCAACATGGAAAAATGGCCCGAGGCGGCGAAGGAATATTCCAACGCGCTGGAACGGATTCCGCGCCTGGAGCAGCGCCACTGGAGCATCGTGTTCGGTCGCGGCATCGCCTACGAACGCTCGAAGCAGTGGGACAAGGCCGAAGTCGACATGCTGAAGGCGCTGGAACTGCAGCCCGACCAGCCGCTGGTGCTGAACTATCTCGGCTATTCCTGGGTCGACATGCATCGCCATGTTGATCGCGCCACCAAGATGATCGAGCGCGCGGCCCAGCTTCGCCCCAATGACGGCGCCATCATCGACAGCCTGGGTTGGGCGCTGTATCGCCAGGGCCGCTATGCCGAAGCCGTCGTGCAGCTGGAGCGCGCCGTCGAGCTCAAGGGCGGCGATCCGGTGATCACCGACCATCTGGGCGATGCCTACTGGCGTGTCGGCCGGCAGGAAGAGGCCAAGTTCCAGTGGCGTCGTGCGCTGGGCCTGAAGCCCGAGCAGGAACTGGGTCTGACCGTGCAGCGCAAGATCGATCACGGCCTCGATCCGGTCGCCGCCAAGTAGGACATGTCATGAGCGCCGGAACAGCGTTGAGCCGGCTGGCGCCGGCCAAGATCAACCTGTTCCTGCATGTTACCGGCAAACGAGCGGATGGCTATCACACGCTCGAAAGCCTGGTGGTCTTCGCCCAGGATGCCGTCGCCTGTGACCGCATCGCGGCCGCGCCGGCGGAAGACCTGAGCCTCGCCATCGAGGGCCCGCAGGCAAAAATCCTGCAGGCCGAAGCCGCCGCTGACAATCTGGTGCTGCGCGCCGCTTCCCTGCTGCAGCCGATGAACCTGCAGACCGGCGCCATGAAAGGTGCTGCGCTGACGCTGACCAAAACCCTGCCGGTGGCGTCCGGCATCGGCGGCGGTTCGGCCGATGCAGCGGCAGCGCTGCACTGCCTGCGCGCGCTGTGGCAGATCGAACTGGACGACGAAGCCCTGGGCAATGCGGCCATCCGGCTGGGCGCTGATGTGCCGGTCTGCCTGCAAGGCCGCGCAACATTCATGCAGGGGGTTGGCGAACAGCTGGCGCCGGCACCGCCCCTGCCGCCCTTCTGGCTGGTGCTGGTCAATCCGGGCGTGGCGCTGGCGACCAAGGATATCTTCACGGCGCTGGCGGGACAATACGGCGCACCGCAGCCTCTGGAGCGCCGGCCCGACAGTGCGGCGGATCTGGCCATCCTGCTGCGGGCGCGGCGCAACGACCTGGAGGCGCCGGCGCGCTTCATGGCGCCGGAGATCGATCCGGTGCTGGCGGCGCTGAAGGCCCAGGCCGGCTGCCTGCTGACAAGACTCTCAGGCTCGGGCGCGACCTGTTTCGGCCTGTTCGCCGAGAAACGGGATGCCGATTTCGCCGCCCGCAATATCGGTCGCGCCTATCCGAAATGGTGGGTGGCAGCAACGGCGGCGGGTTGAAACCGCTCCCCGCCCCCAGTATTGTCCGGCCCGCCTGACCGGCCTGCTTCATGCGGGCGGTTTCTTCAGGCCCTGCTGGGGCGTAGCCAAGCGGTAAGGCAGCGGTTTTTGGTACCGCCATTCGGAGGTTCGATCCCTCCCGCCCCAGCCAGCCTGTACAAGGCTGCACAGATCACGACGATGATCCCCTGGATGCTCCCCAGTCGCTTTTGAAGATCGCCACCAGATGGTCGATCACGGCACGGATCGCCGGCGCCTTGCCGACATCGCGGTGGAACACCAGCCAGAGCTCGCGAGACGGCGCCGGCGTTGCCGTCTTGATTTCCTTGAACGCCTTGTCCTGGCCGACCATGCCGCGCGGCAACGCAGAAATGCCAAGCCCGGCACGCACCGCACCGATGATCGCCGTCATGTCATTGGCGCGCAGCGTCAGTTCGCGGCCATCGGAAAGTGTCCTGAGCCATTGTTGCTGGGGCACATGATCCCGGCTTGAATCAAATCCCACATAATCCCACTCCTCCGGCGATCGCGCGGCCAGATAATCCTTCGCGCCATACAGGCCGTAACTGATCTCACCCAGCTTGCGCGTGATGAGGCCGCTCTCGCGCGGCTTGGACAGACGCAGGGCGACATCCGTCTCGCGCCGGTTGAGCGACAGTTCGCGCGACTCCCCGATCAGCTCCAGCTGCACATTCGGATACTGGCGCTGCAGCTTGAGGGAGCGTGGGGTGACGAAATTCATGATGATGGCGTGCGGCCCGCTCACCCGCACCAGCCCTTCCGGTGACGCGGCATTGCCGCGGGCGAATCTCTCGATTTCTTCGACAGCGGCCTCGGCCCGCGCTGCCATCGTGCAGACCTCCTGGCCCGCCGCCGTGATGCTGTAGGCCCGTGCGCGCCGGTCCACCAGCCGCAGCTTGAGCTCTTTCTCCAGCGCCACGATGCGCCGGGCGACAGTGGAATGATCGGTCCCCAGTATCTTCGACGCAGCCGAAAGACTGCCCGTGCGGGCAAGCGTCAGGAAATAATGGAGATTATCCCAGTTCATGGCTTGCGCGTTTTTCCCCAAGCGATCTGCAAATATATGCATTTTCACCCAATAGGGGGCAGCATAAACAGGCGGACCAGACACCTCAACGTCAAACCGTGAAGATACATGCCCAGCCTTACGATCAATGGAAAGACCGTCGAGATCGATGCGGACACCGACACCCCGCTGCTGTGGGCGATCCGGGAGAATGCCGGCCTGACAGGGACAAAATACGGCTGCGGCATCGCCGAATGCGGCGCCTGCACTGTCCATATCGATGGTGTGGCTGCACGATCCTGCGGCGTGCTGGTCGAGGATGCGATCGGCAAGGCGATCACCACCATCGAGGGACTGGCGGCCAGCGGCGCGCCGCACAAGGTGCAGCAGGCCTGGATTGAGCATGACGTGCCGCAATGCGGCTACTGCCAGAGCGGCATGATCATGGCCGTGGCCGCGCTGCTGCGCGAGAATCCGAAACCGACCGACAAGGATATCGACGAGGCCATCACCAATATCTGCCGGTGCGGCACCTTCCAACAGGTGCGCGCGGCCATTCATGCCGCCGCGAACGCTTAAGAGGCAGACATGACCGCATCAGCAGCCGTCCTCAACCGTCGCGCCTTTGTCATTGGTGCCGCCGCCCTGGGCGGCGGACTGACGCTCGGACTGAGCATTCCCTTTGGCGGTACCTCCGAGGCGCAGGTAGCCGATGGCGCACCGGAAGTGAATGCCTGGGTCGTCATCCGGCCGGACGAGACCGTGGTCGTCCGCATCGCGCGCTCCGAAATGGGCCAGGGCCTGCAGACCGGCCTCGCCCAGCTCGTGGCGGAAGAACTCGACTGCGACTGGTCGAGGGTCACGACGGAATATCCCACGCCCGGGCAGAACCTGGCCCGCAAGCGGATCTGGGGCAGTTTCTACACCGGCGGCAGCGTCGGGATCCGTCTGTCGCAGGACTATATGCGCAAGGGCGCCGCCGCCGCCCGCATGCTGCTGCTACAGGCCGCGGCCAATGACTGGAACGTGCCAGTCACAGAATGCACCACGGCCAACAGCGTCATCACCCACACGCCGTCGCGCCGCACCACCACCTACGGAAAAGTGGCAAGCGCCGCCGCAAAGCTCGAGCCGCCGGCCACCGTCAGTCTGAAGGACCCGAAGGACTGGAAGATCGCGGGCAAGCCACTGAAGCGCCTCGACACCGTGGACAAGACCACGGGCAAAATGATCTACGGCATCGATGTGAAGCTTCCCGGCATGCTCTGTGCCGCGATCAAGGACTGTCCGGTCTTCGGCGGCACGCTGAAGCTTTTCGACGACAGCATGATACGCCGTATGAAAGGCGTGAAGGCAGTCCTCAAAGTCGGGGCCACTGCCGTTGCAGTTGTGGCCGATACCTGGTGGCACGCCAAGACGGCGCTGGATGCCCTGCCCATTGTTTGGGACGACGGCGAGCATGCCCAGGCGTCCAGCACCGCCACCGCCGCATGGGTGGCGGAGGGGCTTGATCCGGCACAGCCGGCATTCGCCGGCAACCAGAACGGCGACGCGAAATTCGCCATCTCCACGGCCGCGAAAAAAGTGGAGGCGGTCTATTCATATCCGCATCAGGTCCATGCTCCCATGGAGCCCCTGAATGCCACCGCGCTTTATACGACCGAGCGGTGCGAAGTCTGGACCGGCACCCAGAATGCCGACATCGCCCTGGCGGCCGTGGCGCGGGCCTCCGGCCTTCCCATCGAAAAATGCGATGTCCACAAGGTCATGATGGGCGGTGCCTTTGGTCGCCGCGGCGTGAGCGACTACGTTCAGCAGGCGGTGGTCATCGCCCGGCAGATGCCGGGCATTCCGGTCAAGCTGCTGTGGTCACGCGAAGAAGACATGACCCATGGCCGATACCATCCGCTGACGCAGTGCAGGCTCACCGGCGCATTCGACACCAACAACACCCTCACTGGCCTACATATGCGGATTTCCGGCCAGTCTATTTTCGCCAGCGCGAACCCCGAAGCCCTGCAGAACGGCATGGATCCCTTCGCGTTTCAGGGGCTGGCCAATAATATCCCAGGCAATATCGGACCGGCCAATATCGGCTACACGATCCCCCATCTGCTCGTCGACCACGCGATCCGCAACCCCCATGTTCCGCCCGGAGTCTGGCGCGGCGTGAACGCCAACCAGAATGCGATCTATCTGGAATGCTTCATGGACGAGCTGGCGCATGCCGCCCGTCAGGACCCGCTGGCGTTCCGGCGCAAGCTGATGGCCAATCATCCCAAGCATCTCGCCGTGCTCAATGCCGTCGCGGAAAAAGTCGGCTGGGACAGGCCCGCTCCGCGCGGCGTTTTCCGCGGCATCGCCCAGCAGATGTCGTTCGGCAGCTATGTCGCCGCAGTTGCGGAAATCTCGGTGACCAACGGCAACAGGATCAAGATCCATCGTATCGTGGCCGCCACCGATCCAGGCCATGCCGTCAATCCGGCCCAGATCGAGCGGCAGATCGCGGGCTCGTTCGTCTTTGGCCTGTCCGCCCTCTTCTATGGGGAATGCACGGTGAAGGATGGCCGCATCGAGCAGGAGAATTTCGACACCTACAACTCGATGCGCATCGCGGACATGCCGAAGGTCGAGTCGATCATCATGCCCAGCGGCGGCTTCTGGGGTGGTGTCGGGGAACCGACGATTGCGGTGGCCGCACCGGCTGTCCTGAATGCCTTCTTTGCAGCGACCGGAAAGCGCATCCGCTCTGTTCCATTGAAGAACCACGACATCGCCTTTGCGTGATGCCCGCGGGTATCGCCCCATATAGGCCACCCATGCGGCCAGACGAATCGTGGCAATGAGGTGCGGCGGTTCGCTGACCTTGACATCGCCCAGGTCGGTTGCAATCATCCTTCGGTAATTTGGGGATGGGGGACTTCACCTTGCCGGCAGCCAGTACACAAGAAATATCGCCCGACACCTATCTCAAACCACTGGCTGAGTTGGTCGCCCTATGCACTGGCATGCCTAACACGCCGATGTCGGCGCATGCACGCATCAGCGCCCTTGCCGCCCTGAACCTGCGATACATCCCAATCCTCTCTAATCACAATCTTCCAGAGCACCCTTATAAAATCGTTGCCGGCTTCATCGCCGACACCACTGCTGCGATCAGGGCATGGGCCGAGGTGCCGTGGGCAGAGATTGACACCAAGTCGTTCGACGCCGTGCGCCCGGAAGACATGGAGGCCATGCACAAGGAAGTGTTTCCTTCGCTGTGGACCCAGTACGACATTGAAGAATACAAATCGGATCGGCTGTCCCGCTATCAGCGGCGCATTGAGGTCAACAATCTTGAGCCCCTGATCAAAGGGAAACGCTGCATCGATTTCGGCTGTGGTCATGGCAGTTTTGGCCAGGCCCTGCTGACCCGCGGCGCCGGCTACGTCCTCGGCGTGGATTATGCCGCAGGCAATATCGAGCATGCCCGCAGCATGTCCCAGGCCCTGGGCGTCACCGAAGATCGCATCCAGTTCCGCATGGCGACGGTCTACGAAACGGGAGAGCCGGATAATTCCTATGATTTCGCCATCCAGAATGGCGTCTTCCATCATCTGCACGATGAGGATTCCGCCTATAAAGAGGTGTTCCGGGTTCTGAAGCCCGGCGCCTGGCTCTGGGTTTACACCGACGGCGAAGGCGCGATCTCACATCATCTGTGGGATGCATCGCGGGAATCCCTGGCCAACATCCCGCCCGGCTTCATCATCCGGCAGCTCAAGGACATGAACCTGCAGACCGGCCTGCGCTATCACCTGGGCGACGGCTTCAACGCGGTCTACCGCCACACCACCTGGGAAGGCATCACCGGGCGTCTCGGCCGACTGGGCTTTGGTAATTTCCGCCGGCTTGTCGGCGGATATCCTTCGGATTTCGATCACGATGCCATCGCCGCCGATCGCTACGGCAAAGAGAAATTCGGCTCCGGCGACCTGCGGCTGCTCTGCCAGAAAGTCTAAGGGTCTTTCTAGTCGGCGTAGATCATCTTCACGCTCAGGCCACCGTCGATGATGATGTCTTGGCCGGTCATGAATTCCGCCCCGGCGATGTAGAGACAAGCATCCGCGATATCCTCTGGCCGGCCGACACGGCCGACCGGATGCTGTGCGCGATCTTCCTTTGAATGCTGCGGCGTCTCGCCGCGTGTTTTCAGGCTATCGAGAAGTTCTGCGCCGGCATCATGGGCCGGATCGGCGATCGAGACCGCATAGCCCGCCGCGGCGAAGCCCTGCGCCCCGCCGGTAATCGCCAACAACCGTCATGCCATCCTCCACTTCTGCCGCACCGAAACTGCCGCCGAGGCGTTTCGGTGCGGCAGATGGAGAACGTCAATTACTTCGCACCCGGTTACTTGGCCAGCGGGCAGTTGCCGTCGGCCAGCGGGCGGAAGGCCTTGTCGGCAGGCACAGTGCCCGCAACCTTCAGGAAGTCCCAGTCGCCTTTCGATTCAGCTGGCTTCTTGGCTTCCAGCAGATACATCGGATGCAGCTTGCGGCCATCCACGCGGATCGTGCCCTTGCCGAACAACGCGTCATCGGTAGGCATCGCCTTCATCGCCGCCACCACGGCGCGGCCATCGGCCGGGCTGCCGACCTTCTCCACCGCCTTGAAATAATGCATCAGGCTGGCATAGACGCCGGCATGCATGTCGTTCGGCATCATCTTCTTGCCATGACGGGCCTGGAAGCGCTTGGACCATTCGCGGGTTCCGTCATTGAAATCCCAGTAGAAGGGCGCGACCGACTGCAGACCCTGCGTCGCCTGCAAGCCGAGCGCAGGCACGTTGGTCACGCCGAAAATCAGGCCGACCAGGCGCTGCTTGGTGCCGAGGCCGAACTCAGCCGCCTGCTTCAGCGCGTTGGTCAGGTCGCCGCCGGCATTGGCAAAGGCCACCACATCGGCGCCGGATGACTGCGCCTGCAGCAGGAAGGAACTGAAATCGCTGACGCCGACCGGATGACGGGCAGAGCCGATAATAGTGCCGCCCAGCACCTTGATCTCGTCGCTGGCCTGCTTTTCCAGGTCATGGCCGAAGGCATAGTCCGCAGTGATGAAATACCACTTCTTGCCGCCCTGCTCGAAGGCTGCACGCGCCGCCGAATGGCCGTAGGACCAGGTGTCGTAGGTCCAGTGCACGAAATTGGCCGAGCATTGTTCGCCGGTCAGCAGCGAACTGCCCGCACCCGAACCAAGCACGGCCTTGTTCTTGTCCTTGGCGATCTGGTTGACGGCCAGCGCCACCGCGGAATTGGGCAGATCGACGATCACGTCGACATTGTCTACGTCATACCACTGGCGCGCCATGTTGGCGCCGACATCGGGCTTGTTCTGATGATCGGCGAAGATCACATCGACCTTGCGCTTGCTCATCTTCATGAAATCCTCGGCGGCCATCTGCGCCGCCAGCACCGAACCCGGCCCCTGGAAATCGGCATAGACGCTGGACATGTCGTTCAGCACGCCGACCTTGATCGGCTTGTCCTGGGCCTGCGCGGCGAGAGGAGCGATCAGAGCGGATAATGCGCCGGCAGCCATAAAGACTGCGGCGCCAAGAGTGTGGCGCATGGTTTCCTCCGTTTATTGTTACGGAGGATTATTGTTTGTATTGCAAACGATCGTCAATGGGCTTTCACCATGCTGCAGTGCACAGCATGGCGGGCCCGAAAAGACTCCGGCAGATCAGGGCAATTGCAGCAGCACCGGCAGCCAGCCGGCCTCCTGCAGCATCTCGATGCCTTCCAGCAGCGGAATGGCGATGAGGAAAGACAGCGCATCGCGGAAGGTGATCATCACCATCCGCGGCTGCACGGTCAGCTCGGCATCGGAATGCCAGTTGGAAAAGCACGGCCCCCAGCGCGGCACCAGCGCTGCATAGGCGGCGAACTCAGCGGGGAATTTCGACTTGAGGAAACCCTCTTCCTGGGCGATCACCACGCTGAACAGCGCGAAGACGAACAGGCCCAGCACCAAGCCGGTCACCATGTTGCCAGCCTGCAGGCCGATGCCCAGTCCGCCCAGCACGGAGAAGAAGTACAGCGGATTGCGGCTCAGCGAATACGGTCCCTGGTCGACCAGAAGCTTCTTCTTGCGCCCGCCGATATAAAGCGAACACCAGGTGCGGCCGGCGATGCAGAGCAGGATCAGGCCATAGCCCAGCAGCTCCAGGCTTTCATGCGGCATGGTCTCCGAGGGCCACATCGATTCCGTGAGCAGCAGCACCAGCAATAGCAACAGGCCGCTGCCGAAGGCGAACTGCTTGCGGCGGCGCTGCACGAGCGACAGACGGTCCTCGACTGGCTGTGGTGCTGCGGACAGGGTGGCGGATGCAACGGATGACATGGCGGTGGTTCCCCGGGATTGCCTGCCCGCAGTATAGCACCGGTTTCATGACCGTTCGGCCACCCCGCCTGCGACCTGACGTCGCGGGCGCTCCTCTCTTAACGGGCCCTCCCTTAACGGGCGAAGTGGCGCCGCAAGGCGCGCGCATAGGGCGCGGCCGGGGTCGCCTTGATCCATTCGATGGCGCGCTTTTTCAGTGAGAAGGTGAAGGCCTGGGTGCCGTAAATGTCGACATCGCTGCCGAAGATGCGCGCCGACTTCTCGAAGTAATAGCCGCAGCGCGCACGCAACGCGCTGCGATAAAAGCCGGTATCGCCGGCGAAGGTGAAATAGGTCTTGTTCGGTGTGACGGCAAAGGGCCGCAGGCGGCTGGCGGGCTCCATCATGTAACGCGCCACGCCCGAGGCGACATCGGGCCAGTATTCGTTGAAATAGTCGTCCAGGATCACCACGCCTTTCGGTGCCAGTACGGACTCTATCAGGCCGAAATCATTGACCACGCAGTCCTCGGTATGGCCGCCATCGATGGAAGCCAGTCGCAACGGCCCGACGCTGTCGAGGATATCGGCCGGCGCAACATCAAAGGAGGAGCGCTGCAGGATGCGTACGGCGGATGCATCGGCCAGCCAGCGGCCGATATTGCGCTCGAAGACCGCACGGTCGCCGTTGCCGGAATCATCCAGATTGAGATGCTGGTCGTCGAAGACATCGATCGCGATGGCGCGCTCGCCCGGTTTGCGCCCCAGCGCCATCAGGATGAACAGCTTGCCGTGATGCACGCCGATCTCGCCGACCGCACCGGCGATGCCGGCCTCGCGCTGGAGAGCGCCCAGATCGTCGATGAACGTTGCGCTATAGGGAAAAAGCCAGCCGCCCACCCGGCGCTGGCCCTGCTTCAGATATGCCTGCCGTTCCGCCACGCCATAGTCCTCTCTGCTGCCGATATGCAGAGGTAAGATCAGCGCAGCGCTTTGGGCGTGACCAAGCTGTGGCCACACCCATTGCGAAACATGACGGTTAGTTGACGACGCGCCAGGCGCCATCCGGCATCAGGCAGGCGGTGCCATAGCCGCGCTGCGGACCGCCACCCACCGTGACGCCGCCCTGGTATTCGCGGCAATACTGGCCGTTCGGCGCGACATAGACCGGCGAGGCCGGGGCGGCCGACATCATCGGCGGCGCGGCATAGACCGGAGGCGCGGCGTAAACTGGCGGCGGTGCGTAGACGACCGGCGGCGGCACATACATCACGGGCGGTGGCGCGTAATACCGGTAGCTGTAATACGAGGAATACCGCGGATAAGGGCGGTGATAGTGCCGTGGCCCGTAATAGCCCCGGCGGTAATCGCCCGAGGAATAGCCGAACGAGAAGCTGTCGGCCTTGGCCGGCGCGGGCGCAAACAGCACCCCGGCAGCAACGGCGGTGAAAGCGACAACAGCGAGCGAGCGGATCATGATACAGCCTCCTTGGACTGCTTCTACAACAGTCAAGCTGTGCCGGGATCATGGCGGATTTGTGTTAGATGCGGCTGTGACAAAACAAAAAAACCGCCGCAGGATTTCTGCGGCGGTTTCGTAACGATGGCACAAGCGGCGGAAAACCGCCCGAGCTTCGCCCAAGAACTGGCTTTTGTCAGTACATATGCTGGCCGCCGTTGATGCTGAGCGTCGAGCCGGTGATGAAACCGCCCTCGTCCGCCACCAAGAACAGCACGCCGCGTGCAATTTCCTCGGCGCGGCCGAGTCGACCGACCGGAATCTTGGCAACGATCTTTTCCAGCACATTGGCCGGCACGGCAGCGACCATGTCGGTGTCGATATAGCCCGGCGCAATGGCGTTCACGGTGATGCCGCGCGCGGCACCTTCCTGCGCCAGCGCCTTGGTGAAGCCGTGGATGCCCGACTTGGCGGCGGCATAGTTCACCTGGCCATACTGGCCGGCCTGGCCGTTGATCGAGCCGATATTGACGATGCGGCCAAAGCCGCGCTCACGCATGCCATCGATGGCGGCGCGGCACATGTTGAAGCAGCCGCCGAGATTGGCGTCGATCACCGCCTGCCACTGGTCATGCCCCATGCGATGCATGGTGCCGTCGCGGGTGATGCCGGCATTGTTGACGATGACATCGACCGGACCGAGATCGCGCTCGACCTGCTTGACGCCGGCCTGGCATTCATCGAAATCGGCGACGTTCCACTGATAGGTCTTGATGCCGGTTTCCGTCTCGAAGGCCTTGGCGCGTTCGGTATTGCCCGCATAGTTGGCGGCAACCTTGTATCCGTTCTGATGCAGCAGACGGGAAATCGCAGCGCCGATACCGCGGCTGCCGCCAGTGACAATGGCTACGCGAGACATGGTAATCCTCCTGTTGAATACTTTTTTGCTATTTGGCTGTCAGATGATGGTCTTTTCTTGATGAAAAAAAAGCCGGGATCTCCCCTCCCGGCCTTTTTCCCAAATCGTCAGTCGCGCTGGATGCACATCGCGATGCCCATGCCGCCGCCGATGCACAGCGTGGCGAGGCCTTTCTTGGCATCGCGGCGCTGCATTTCATAGAGCAGCGTCACCAGCACGCGGGCACCCGAGGCACCGATAGGATGGCCGATGGCGATGGCGCCACCATTGACGTTCACCTTGTCGGTATCCCAGCCCATGTCCTTGTTCACGGCACAGGCTTGGGCGGCGAAGGCTTCGTTGGCCTCGACCAGATCCAGATCGCTCGCCTTCCAGCCGGCTTTCTTCAGCGCAGCGCGCGAGGCCGGGATCGGGCCGGTGCCCATGATCGACGGATCGACGCCCGACTGCGCCCACGACACGATGCGGGCCAGCGGCTTCACGCCGCGCTTCTTGGCTTCGTCGGCGCTCATCAGCACCACGGCGGCAGCGCCGTCGTTGATGCCTGAGGCATTGCCAGCGGTGACCGAACCATCCTTGGAGAAGGCCGGACGCAGCGCCTTCATGGCGTCCACAGTGGAGCCATGACGGATGTATTCGTCATTCTCCACCACGGTGTCGCCCTTGCGGCCCTTGATGGTGACGGGAACGATCTCGTCCTTGAACTTGCCGGCCTTCTGCGCGGCCTCGGCCTTGTTCTGACTCTTGGCTGCGAATTCGTCCTGCTGGTCGCGGGTGATCTGGAACTGCTTGGCCACGTTCTCGGCCGTGGTGCCCATATGATAGCCGTTGAAGGCATCCCACAGACCGTCGCGGATCATGGTGTCGATGAAGCCGAGATCGCCCATCTTGTGACCGGCACGCAGGTAAGCGGCATGCGGCGCCTGGCTCATGCTTTCCTGGCCGCCGGCGACGACGATCTCGCTGTCGCCGTTCTTGATCGCCTGGAAGCCCAGCGCCACCGCGCGCAGGCCCGAACCGCACAGCATGTTGACGCCCCAGGCCGGGACCTCCACCGGCAGGCCGGCATTGATCGACGCCTGTCGTGCGGGATTCTGCCCCTGCGCGGCAGTCAGGATCTGGCCCATGATCACTTCGCTGACGTCTTCGGCCTTCACGCCGGCACGCTTCAGCGCGCCATCGATGGCAACCTGGCCAAGGTAATGCGCCGGCACGCCGCTGAGCGCACCATTGAACGAGCCGACCGGCGTGCGCGCGGCGCTGGCAATGACAATATCGGTCATGGGATGTCCCTCCACTCTGGACTTATATATGTGATGCTAGGTCGAGACGGTGTTGTCTAACTGGAATTTGTCGAAACGATACCGGTCTTTTCGCAACTGCGGCAAGACCCGCGGCACCGCAAAAACGCCGGTCAAGCTTGCACTTTGGTCTTGCGCCTCTGAGGTGACGTAGCGGATCGCTCCGTCACCAGAGTACCCGCCTGCAAAAGCCAGTCGGCCAGCGGTTGCCACAGCCCGGTTTCCGCACGCGGCCCGGCCACCATGCCGATATGTCCGCTGGGCGCGTCCAGCCGCGTCGCCTGCGGGAGCTGATCCAATAAAGCGGCAGCCCCTTCCTTGGGCACCAGCTTGTCGCGTTCAGGCAAGACCACCAGCGTCGGTCCGGTCCAGTCCTGCGGCCGCACCGGCTTGCCGCCGATATGCCACGCGCCCCGCACCGGACGGTTCTCGCCATACCAGCCGATCAGGCATTCGCGCGCCACCGGTCCGGCCAGCGGCACGCCGTCATTCAGCCAGTCTTCCATGGCAATGAAACGCCGCTCGCCCTCGCTTTGCTCCGGCATGGCGTCGAACAGGTTGAACTTTTTCAGCGCCGTGAAGGGGTCCAGCGCCCAGAAGAAGCCCTGCAGCGTATCCACCTCCAGCATCGGCGGCGGCTCATCATCGGTGGCGGGCGGCGGCACCAGCGCCGGCGCGAGCGCCTGGACCAGGGCGGCATGATGGGCGCCGCCGGCGTGGAAATCCCAGGGCGTCGCCAGCAGAGCCAGCGCCGCCACGTCATCGGGCGCCTGCAGCGCCGCGGCCAGGGTCAGGTTGCCGCCCATGCAATAGCCCAGCAGCAGCGGGGCGCGCCCGGTTTCGTGCTTCACCGCGGCCAGCGCCCGCACCAGCCGTGCGATATAGGCCGTAAGATCGAAGCGTTGCTCGGTCTCGCCCGGGTCGCCCCAGTCGAGCAGGAAGGGACGCAGGCCGCGCCCATCTTTGCGCACACTGGGCAGCCAGCGCGCGAGGCTCTGTCCTTCGGCCAGGTCGAGGATATAGGCGCGATTGACCAGCGAGGGCACCAGCAGCACGGGAATGCCGTCATCGGCAAAAGACAGCAGCCGGCTGCCGCCCTCACGCCAGAATGTCGGTGGATCGGCAAGCTGGCGGCGATAGTCATGCTGGCGATAGCGGAACATCGCCCCGCTCATGGTGGTGAGCCGCGCCAGACCGGCGCGCATCAGTTCGGCGGTGAACTCAGCCGGATCGACGCTTGCCAGTTGCGGCGCGAGGGCGGCGAACCTTGCCTGCAGCTGCGGATTCCAGAACGGCGAGGCGTGCCTCGCACTCGGCCAGGCGGCGAGCGAGCTCAGCAACATCAGGTTGGCGGTCGCCAGATGCAGCGGCAGCGGACGCGGGCCCAGACGGAGTTGATGATGGGGACTTTGCGACATTACCGCCTCCCTGCGCCGCTGCGGCCGCGCCCTGCTTCCAGAGATTGAGCCAGGTCGCCGACAATTCAGCCAGTTTCGGATCGGTAGCCAGCAATCCGGCCTGTTCCTGCCAGAGATCGAGGAACTGCTGTGCCAGCGCCTGTGCATCGCCGGCTGATTTGGGGCCAGCCTTGGGATCGTCCATGTCCGCCAGCCTACACCCTGCGGACCATTCCGGGCCACCCTTTCGCGGTGTACAAGAGACTTGCGTATACAAAGGATTACGCGCGAAGATGTGTGCAACTGACCGAGGGAGCGTGGGACCGTGGCCGAAACCGACCAGACGACAGCAGCGCCTGCCATAAAGATCAAAAAGTATGCAAACCGGCGGCTGTACAATACGGCGACCTCCTCCTACGTGACCCTGGAGAACCTTTGCCAGATGGTGAAGGACGGTCAGGATTTCGTGGTCGAGGACGCCAAGAGCGGCGACGACATCACCCGCAGCGTGCTCACCCAGATCATTTTCGAGGAAGAGTCGAAGGGGCAGAATCTGCTGCCAATCGGCTTCCTGCGTCGCCTGATCACCTTCTATGGCGATAGCCTGCAGACTCTGGTGCCGAGCTATCTCGAAATCTCGATGGCCTCGTTCCAGCGCAATCAGGACGAGATGCGCCAGTATATGGCCGAAGCCTTCGGCGAGATGTTCCCCTTCCGCAGCATCGAGGAAATGGGCCGCCAGAACATGCAGATGTTCCAGCGCGCCATGACCCTGTTCAATCCCTTCGTCGCCGGCAGCGAAGCCGACGAGAGCGCCGCCGGCGAGAAAAAGCCGGAGGTCGACACCCTGAAGAAGCAGATGGAAGACCTGCGCAAGCAGGTCGAGGCCCTTGCCCGAACCAAGGGCTGAGCAGGCCGCTCCCTCGCCGGGATCCGAACCGACCGACCCGAAGCCCGCACGCCTGAAAACCCGACGGGGGCCGCGCGTACGGCCATCGATCACCTTTGTGCTGACCGTGGCTGTCGGCCTGCTGATGGTGCTGGCCGGCGTGGCCTATGGCATTGCGCTGCTCAGCGGCCGCCTGAACACGGTCGAGCTGCTGCGCGACCGCAACGAACGCATCGTCGCCCGCCTGATCGAACGCACGCGCGACCAGCTGGTGCCGGCCGCCGAGCAGGTGGAATCCCTGCGCACCCGGCTGCAGCGCAACCAGATCGGCGTCAACGACATCGGCCGGCTGACCGATTACATGACGGCAGCGCTGGACGCCCTGCCCCAGGTCGATGCCGTTGCCCTGCTGCGCAATGATGCGGTGGCGACGCGCGTGATCCGCCAGGGCGGCAACACACTGGCGCTGCATGACAGCATCCGTAATTACCCCGATACGGCGGCGCGTCTGGAAGCGCTGCGCCGCCTTTTCGAGATGCAGAACCGCCCGGACCTCTACAACAAGCCGGTGCACTGGGGCGACCTGATCTGGAACCCTGAAATCGGCCAGCCGCTGATCAATGCCCAGACGCCGGTCGTTCTCGATGGAAACTTTGTCGGCCAGGTACTGGCTGTGGTGTCTCTGGGCACGCTGTCGCGCCTGATCGAGATCGACAGCGTGGACAACGAGGCGACCAACTTCATCCTCTATGACGATGAATATGTACTGGCGCACCCCACGCTGTTGAACCACGAATACGGCCTCTCGGCGGAAAATCCCGTCCCGGCGCTGCAGAAAATCCACGATCCGGTGCTGCGCCGGATATGGACCGGCCGCATCGACCGTGTGCTGGCGCGCTCGCTGCTGGGTGATGACGGCAACGCGCATATCGTCGAGACCGACGGCCGGCAATGGATTTTCGTCTATCGCCGCATCAACGACTTCGGCGACCGGCCCTGGCTGATCGGTCGCTACTTCGCCTTCGACCAGATCCAGACCGAAATCAGCCGCCTCCAGGTCTCTGTCGCGGTCGGCCTGCTCAGCCTGGCACTGTCGCTGATGATCGCCTGGCGCCTGGGTCGCCTGATCCGACGGCCGCTGCTGGCGATCAGCCTGTCGGCCAACCGGCTGCGCAACCTGGATTTCGATGCGCCGCCGCTGGACCGCACCCGCCTGCGTGAACTCGACGACGCGGCACAGGCGATCAACTCCGCCAACGCGGCACTGCACTGGTTCGGCAACTATGTGCCGCGCAAGCTGGTCAGCCGGCTGGTGCGCGAGGGCGAGGATGCGATCAACGTCAGCAAGCGCCGCGACGTGACGGTGATCTTCACCGACCTGGTCGGTTTCACGGCCATGTCGGAAAAGATGAGCGCGGAGGAAACCGCCGATATCCTGAACGACCACTTCCGGCTGGTGACCGCCTGCATCGAGGCCGAGAACGGCATTGTCGACAAGTTCATCGGCGACGCCGTGATGGCGGTCTGGGGCGCAATCAAGCGCGACGAGGATCATGCCGCCCATGCCTGCCGCGCCGTGCAGGCGATCTGCCGTGAATTCGCCGCAGATAACGCCCGTCGCGCCATGCTGGGCCGGCCCGTCCTGCGCATGCGCATCGGCCTGCATTCCGGCCCCGTCGTGGTCGGCAATATCGGTGCGCCCGGCCGCATCAATTACACCGTGGTGGGCGATACCGTGAATACCGCCCAGCGATTGGAACAGCTGGGCCATGACTACCAGCTTCAGGACGAGGCGTTCATTGCCCTGACCAGCGCCGAAACCGTCGCGGAAGCCGGCCTGGACCCGAAGCCCCCGCTGATCGGCAAACTGGCCGTGAAGGGCCGGGTCGAGGCGGTCGAGGTCTACCGGCTGGACCAGCCGATCACAAATCCGGAACGTTAACCCGCCGTTTACCGACTCCCTGCTTGAGTCCGACCTCTAAACGCGAGGGGTCATGGTCAATCTGGTCGGTCACGGTATTCTGGTTTCGCCTGCGGGCAACCAGACCGATTCCGCCGCAGAAACCCGCAAAAAACAGCGCCAGAATACCGCCACTGAGGGGTTCCGGACCCAGGAAGACGCCGGCCAGGCTCCCGCCCGGGGCGCCGGCCTGCTGCAGAAGACCCGGGAAGCCGGCCAGGCCGTCCTCCAGATCCTGCGCCGCCGCACCGACCGGGGCGAGGCTGCCGACCCCAATGCCGAGATTCCCCCCCATCTGGAGCGCCGGCGCGCCTGGCGCGAGGCCTTCGGGGTTAACACCTACCATACCCAGCAGCTGGCCCAGTCCGAGGAGCCTGCGGTGACCCGGGAAGCCCGGAGCAGCGCCCATTCGACCTATCGCAGCGCCGGCCGGCGCGGACGGCTGGAGCTCGACCTTGCACAGCAGATCAGCGTGACCGTATAAAGGCCGCTTTCCTGCCTTTCAGCGGTTATTTTTCAATGTCTTCTAAACCTGCCGATCTGTTGATCATCGGTGGCGGCGTAAACGGGACCGGCATCGCCCGCGATGCCTCCGGTCGCGGCCTGAGCGTCATTCTCGCCGAGCGCGGCGACCTCGCCGGCGCCACCTCCTCGGCGGCCACCAAGCTGATCCATGGCGGCCTGCGCTATCTCGAGCATTACGAATTCCGTCTGGTCCGCGAGGCACTGGGCGAGCGCGAAGTGCTGATGAAGATGGCGCCGCATATCATCTGGCCGCTGCGCTTCGTGCTGCCGCACCATCCCGGCCTGCGTCCGGCCTGGATGATCCGCATCGGCCTGTTCCTGTATGACAACCTGTCGCGCCGCCAGAGCCTGCCGGGCTCGACCGGCCTCGACTTCACCGCCGACGATCCGCGCGGCCGTCCGCTGAAATCGAAATTCAAGCGTGGCTTCGAATATTCCGACTGCTGGGTCGATGACGCCCGCCTCGTGGTGCTGAATGCCATGAGCGCCCGCCAGAAGGGTGCGCAGATTTTCACCCGCACGGCGGTGACCGCGGCGAAGCGCGACGGCGGCCTGTGGCATGTCACGCTGACTGACCAGACCACCGGCAGCAGCCGCACCGTGACGGCGCGCGGCATCATCAATGCCGGCGGCCCCTGGGTGCGCGAGACACTGACCGGTGCTTTCAGCCAGACTCCGAAGAACAGCGTGCGCCTGATCAAGGGCAGCCATATCGTCACCAAGAAGCTGTTCGACGGCGATCACTGCTACATCTTCCAGAATGCCGACAACCGCATCATCTTCGCGATCCCTTACGAGCGCGACTTCACGCTGGTCGGCACCACCGACGTGCAGGTCGACAAGCTGGATGGTCCGCCACGCATCAGCGAGGACGAAACCACCTACCTGCTGAAATCGGCCAGCGAGTATTTCCGCCAGGACGTGACCCGCGACATGATCGTCTGGTCCTATGCCGGTGTGCGGCCACTGTATGACGATGGCGACAACGATCCGTCTGCCATCACGCGCGACTATGTGCTGGACCTGGAAGCGGGCGCGAACAATCAGACGCCGCTGCTATCGGTCTATGGCGGCAAGCTGACCACCTCGCGCCGCCTGTCGGAACAGGTGCTGGACAAGATCGCGCCCTTCTATCCGAAGATGGGCAAGGCCTGGTCCGGCGGCGAGCCGCTGCCCGGCGGCGACCTGAAGGGCCTCAGCTTCGATGCCTTCGTGGCTGATCTCAAACACCGTTATCCCGGCCTCGATCCGGCCTGGCTGACGCGGCTGGCGCGCCGGCACGGATCGGCGGTCGACATCATTCTCGGCGACACGCAGTGGTCGGCCGATCTGGGCGAGCATTTCGGCGGCGGGCTCTATGAGCGCGAAGTCGATTATCTGATGCGCCAGGAATGGGCACGCGAGGCCGATGATGTGCTGTGGCGCCGCACCAAATGCGGCCTGTGGGTCACCGCGCTGGAACGCGAGCGCCTGACCAGCTGGATGGCGCAGCATCGCCCCAACATCGAGGCGGCATGAAAATCGGCATCGTTGGCGCAGGCGCCATCGGCGGCTATTTCGGCGGCCTGCTGGCCCGCGCCGGCCATGACGTTACCCTGATCGCCCGCGGCGCCCATCGCGATGCCATCCGCGACCACGGCCTGACCATTGAAAGCAACGGCACGCGCTTCACCGTGCATCCGGGCTGCACCGACGATCCGGCCGAGGCTGGCGTGCAGGATGTGGTGATCCTCAGCCTGAAGGCGCCGGCGGTGCCTGACATGGCCGAAAAGATGCTGCCGCTGTTCGGCGCCGATACCCCGATGATCACGGCGATGAACGGCATGCCCTACTGGTATTTCCATCGCCATGGCGGGCCGCTGGATGGCACGCATCTGGCGTCCGTCGATCCGGGTGACCTGCAGTGGAAGCTGATCGGACCGCAGCGCGCCATCGGCAGCGTGGTCTGGGTCGCCGGCGCGATCTCGGCACCCGGCGTGATCAGTCACAGCAGCGGCAGCCGCCTGCCGCTGGGCGAACCCGACGGCAGCAAGTCCGAGCGCGTGCAGCGTCTGAGCGCCGTGCTGACCGAAGCCGGCATCGAAGCACCGGTGCTGGACAATATCCGGCAGGAAATCTGGACCAAGCTCTGGGGCAATCTCTCCTTCAATCCGGTCAGCGTCCTGACCCATGGCACGCTGGGCGGTCTGGCCACCGATCCCGATGCGCGCATGGTGCTCGGCGCCATGATGCGCGAGGCCCAACAGGTGGGCGAAGCGCTGGGCATTGTTTTTCCCATCACGGTCGAACAGCGCATGGACGCCGCCCGCAAGGTCGGCCCGCACAAGACATCCATGCTGCAGGATCTGGAAACCGGCCGGCCCATGGAAATCGGCGGCCTGATCGGCGTGATCGCCGAACTCGCCGGCAAACTGAAGATCGCCACTCCCACCCTCGACATCGTGCTGGCGCTGCTGAAAACGCGCGCACGCGTCGCCGGAACCCTGCAGGACTGAACAGCATGAGCAGCTTCGACTGGCGCAGCCTCTCTCCGGAACAGATCGAAGCGCAGTTCAATCCGCGCAAGGCCGTGCCGGATTTCGAGAAGCACTTCAACAGCTATGTCGAACGCTCGGCGGCGGCCAAGGCCGAGATCGGCGGTGAATATGACCTGCGCTACGGTGCAGGCCCGCTGCAGACCTATGACCTGCACAAGCCGGCTGAAGCGAAGCCGAATGCGCCGGTGGTGGTCTTCATCCATGGCGGCTACTGGCGCGGACTGGACAAGAACACCGCCACCTTCGCCATCGTGCCATTCGTGAAGGCCGGCGCGGTGGTCGTGAACCTGAATTACGATCTCTGTCCGACGGTTACGGTGGATGCCATCGTACGCCAGGTGCAGGAGGCGCTGGTGCATGTCGCCGGTCGCGCGCTGGACTGGGGCGCCGACCCGGCAAAGATTCATGTCATCGGTCATTCAGCCGGCGCGCATCTGGCCGCCATGATGGTAGCCGCGCCCTGGCCCGCCGACCTGCCGGCCCAGCCGCCGGTCGCCTCACTCGGGCTGGTCAGCGGCGTCTATGAACTCGAACCGGTGCTGCATGTCAGCGTCAACGCCGATATCCGGCTGGATGGTACCATGGCGGTGCGCAACAGCGTCACACGCCTGCCGCTCAAACTGGCGGGCAAGGTGACCGGCACCACCCTGGTGGCCTGCGGCGATGCCGAGCCGGAGGGCTGGATCGCCCAAAGTCTGGATTTCCATCAGGCGCTGCGTGATGCCGGCACCAACGCCAACCTGCTGCGCATCAAGGGCGCCGACCATTTCAGCATCAAGTTCGATGGCGCCAATCCCAGCCATCCGCTGGGTGCCGCCCTGCTGCGCCAGACCGGCCTGGCAAAAGTCTGATCAGCGGCTGAGCTGCTCGTAGACCACGCGCGCCGCCGGCAGCAATGCCTCACGGCCGTTTTCACCGGTCAGCGCATAGCCGAAGCCGCCGTCGATCCAGTAGAACGCCGCCGCACTGCCCTCACCGGCAAAGCGGAAGGACGTATCGCCCTCACCTTCGCCCGAACGCACATAGAGCGTCAGGCGCTGGCCCTGGCGATTTTCATACATGAACTGCGCAGCCGTGTGGTTGCCGCTGGAAGCCGGCAGCAGCCGCCCGCCCACCAGCGAATAGCCCTGCGTCGTCAGGCTCGGCACCTTCAGCGCCGTGCCCAGACGCTTGGACAGCCAGGCCACCAGATGCTGTTCTTCCCTGGCCGGCACTTCGACGGGATGCAGCACCTCGCGGCTGTAGACCAGATGCGCGCGCGTGGCTTCCTGCGGCAGGGCCGCCACTGCCCGCGATGGCGCGACAATGCCGCGACCGTACCAGCCTGCGCCGACACCCAGCACGGCGACCAGCAGCAGGGCTGCGATGCGCATGGCGGTGCGGCCGAAACTGTTTTCGCGACGCGACGCAAACAGCGCGGCCAGCGCCGGCGACACGATCTCTTCATTCAGGCTGCCGGTAAAATGTGCGCGCAGGTCTTCCGCCTGCTGCTGCCAGACGGCGACCTTCGCCGCATCATCGGCATGCAGGGCCAGATGCGCCTCGACATCGGCGCGTCGCTCGGGCGGCAGCCGGTCGTCGACATAAGCCTGCAGATCGGCTTCGCTTACAGTCCTTGCCAGATCGCCGCTCATTTCACTCTCCTCAAATGCACGGTCTGGCCATCGCCCTGTACAGGCGGTTCGCCATCCATCAGGCGGCGCAGGCGTTCACGCGCACGGCCCAGACGCGACATCACGGTGCCGAGCGGAATGTCCTGCACCCTGGCCGCTTCCTCGTAACTCAATCCTTCCACCACGACCAGCAGCAGCAACGCGCGCCACTCGTCGGGCAGATATCCCAGCGCGGCATCCATGTCGCGCAGTTCCAGCCGCTCCCACTGGCCGCCGCTGGTCTGCGGTCCTTCGCCAATGTCGTCCAGCGCCCGGCTGTCGGGCCGCATGCCTTCCCGCGCCATCCGGCTGCGCCAGCGGTTATGCAGGATGGTGAACAGCCAGGGCCGCAGGCTGGTGGCATCGCCGCGACGGGTGGTCCAGGCACCCAGCGCGCGCTCGACGCAATCCTGCACCAGGTCGTCAGCCAGATCGCGGCTACGGGTCAGCGCCAGCGCAAAACGGCGCAGGCGTGGCAATTCAGCTTCGATCGGATGGGGCGCGCGGCGGAACAGCATGCTCTCTCGGCAGGCGTCAGGGAGGTGGTGGGCGACAGCATAACAGCCGCCGCCCGACCATACCCTTCCGTTTACGGCTTGGCGATATGCCAGGCGCCGTTCAGGAAGCCGTCGCCGGTGGTGTCACCCGGCTTGGTGTCCTTGGTCCAGGCATAGAGCGGCTTGCCCTTGTAAGCCCACTGCTTGCCGCCATCATCGCGGGTGATCACCGTCCAGTCGCCCATGTTGGCGGCGCCAGCGGCGGCCATCAGCGGCGGCCAGTTGGTGGCGCAGGGACCGTTGCAGGCCGACTTGCCCGGGGTGGCGTCACGGTCGAAGGTGTAGAGCGTCATGCCTTTGGCATCGACCAGCACCGGGCCGAGCGCGGTGGTGCCAGTCTTGGCCGGCGCCATGCTGTCGGCGCTGGCGCAGGCGACGAGGCCCAGCGACAGCAGGCCGGTCAGCATCAGGTTGCGCATCATCATCGGGAAATCCCCTCATTTGCGTTGTGGGCGGCGGCCGGTATGGCGCCGCTGAAGGGGAAGACCCCCGGATGGACGCTTTATTCCCGTCATTGTGAAAAAAACCGCTCTTGCCGCCGGACCAAGCCGGACCTAGCATTGGTTCATGCGGTTGCGGTTCCTTCCTGCCCTGCTTCTCCTGCTGCTGCCCCTGCCGGCGCAGCCGGCCAGGGCACAGTCCGTCCTCGACGGCCTGTTCGATAAACTGCAGGAAACCCAGAATCCCATCGAAGCCCGCCAGACCGAGCGCAAAATCTGGGATGCCTGGTCCAAGGGCGATTCCGATACGCTGGACGCCCTGATGCAGGGCGGCGTCGCCGTCATGGAAAAAGGCGATTACAAGCGCTCGGCCGAAATCTTCACCGCCATGATCGAGCTGAAACCCGATTTCGCCGAAGCCTACAACAAGCGGGCCACCGTGCGGTTTCTTGCCGGTGACTATCCGGGCTCGGTGGCCGATATCGAGCGCACGCTGAAGCTGGAACCGCGCCATTTCGGCGCGCTGACCGGCTTGGGACTCATCATGGAGCGGCTGGACAACCTGGAGGAAGCGCTACGCGCCTATCGCCGGGCGCTAGCCGCCAATCCGCATCTGAATGACGGCACCGACAAGCTGAAAGAGCTGCGCCGCCGCATCGACGCCAAGGAGCTGTAGGCGTCGCTTACTTCTGGAAGATGAAAAACACCGCGCCGACCAGACAGAGGAAGGCGGCCAGGTAGTTCCAGCGCAATCCCTCGCCCAGATAGAAGACGGCAAAGCCGGCGAAGACCGCCAGCGTGATCACTTCCTGCATCACCTTCAGCTGCGCCGCCGAGAAGCCACCGGTCGTATAGCCGATGCGGTTGGCCGGCACGGCGAGGCAGTATTCGAAGAAGGCGATCGCCCAGGAAATCAGGATCACTTTCCACAGCGCCTGCTCCTGGTATTTCAGGTGCCAGTACCAGGCGAAGGTCATCAGCACGTTCGAGCCGATCAGCAGCAGAATCGTCGGCATCAGCCGGCCTCCACGCGGGCAATCCTCAGCACATTGGTGTTGCCGGGCGAACCGAAGGGCACACCCGCGGTCACTACCAGATTGTCGCCGGGCTTGGCCATCTGGCTCTGGCGCGCCACGGTCGTCGCCTTCTCGATCATGTCCGAGAAGTTGATGGCATCGGCCGCCACCACGGCATTCACGCCCCAGGCAATGCTCAGGCGTCGCGCGGTTTCCAGCAGCGGCGTCAGGCACAGGATGGGCGAGCGCGGCCGTTCGCGGGCAGCGCGCAACGCCGTCGAGCCCGACATCGTATAGGTGACGATGGCCGCGGCGTTGATCGTCTCGGCCACCTGGCGGGCGGCCGCGGTGATCGCATCGGACGGCGTGTTTTCCGGATTGTTGTGCTCGGCATCCATGATGCCGCGATAGAGCGGATCACGCTCCACCTGCATGGCGATGCTGTTCATGGTGCGCACGGCCTCGACGGGGAAATCGCCAGAAGCGGATTCCGCCGACAGCATGATGGCATCCGCGCCATCATAAACAGCCGTCGCCACATCCGAGACCTCGGCGCGCGTCGGCACCGGCGCCTTGATCATGCTTTCCAGCATCTGGGTGGCGACCACGACAGGTTTGCCCGCGCGCCGCGCCAGCCGCACGATTTTCTTCTGCAGCCCCGGCACCGCCTGCAGCGGCATTTCCACGCCCAGGTCGCCGCGCGCCACCATCAGCGCGTCGCAGAGCTGCACGATCTCGTCCAGCGTATCGACGGCCGAGGGCTTTTCGATCTTGGCCAGCAGGGCCGCGCGGCCCTGGATCAAACTCCGCGCCTCGCGCAGATCATCCGGCCGCTGCACGAAACTCAGTGCGATCCAGTCGACACCCTGCGACAGCGCGAAATCCAGGTCGGCGCGATCCTTCGGCGTCAGCGCCGAGAGCGGCACCAGCGTATCGGGCAGGTTGACGCCCTTGCGGTCGCTCAGCCGGCCGCCGACCATCACCTTGGTCTCGGCCCAGCCCGGGCCCACGCCGGTGACCTTCAGGCGCAGTTTGCCGTCATCGAGCAGAAGTTCAGTGCCGGGCTTCAGGCTGCCCAGCACTTCCGGATGCGGCAGCTGTACCCCGGTGATATCGCCGGCCCCGGCCTGCAGGTCGAGGCGGAAGCTCTGGCCGGTCTGCAGCTCCACCGCACCGTCCCGGAAGGCGCCGATTCGCAGCTTCGGCCCCTGCAGATCGGCCAACAGGCCGATCGGCCGGCCGGTTTCGGCCTCCAGCGCCCGCACATCCCGGACGCGGGCGGCGTGATCCTCGTGGGTGCCATGGCTGAAATTGAGGCGGAAGACATCCGCGCCGGCCTCGAACAGGGCCCTGATCCGCTCCGGACTGCTGGAGGCGGGCCCCAGCGTAGCGAGGATCTTGACGTTACGTTCCCTATGCATACTCCCCCCGAAACCAGAGGTCCTATCATAGTCACCGGCAGGCCCGGACTGCGACGAAAATATTAGGTATCAAGCAGTTGCGTTTTTTGCTGCATTTGCGAAAAAGGCGCCCGCACCCCCTTCGCAGAGTCCAAAGGACCAGACGACCATGGATATCGCACGCATCAGCGTCGGCAAGAACCCGCCCTATGACCTCAATGCCGTGATCGAGATTCCGGCCGGCGGCGTGCCGGTGAAGTATGAACTCGACAAGGATTCCGGCGCGCTGTTCGTCGACCGTTTCCTGCACACCGCCATGTTCTACCCGGCCAATTACGGCTTCGTGCCGCATACGCTGGGCGGCGACGGCGACCCCTGCGACATCCTGGTGGTGAGCCATGTGCCGGTGGTGGCCGGTGCGGTGATCCGCTCGCGCCCGATCGGCGCGCTGAAGATGGAAGACGAGGCCGGCGGCGACGAGAAGATCATCGCCGTGCCGGTCGACAAGCTGCACCCGTTCTACACCAACGTGACGACCTACAAGGACCTGCCAGCCAGCCTGCTGGAGCAGATCGAGCACTTCTTTGTCCACTACAAGGACCTGGAGAAGGGCAAGTTCGTCAAATCGGCCGGCTGGGTCGGCCCCGACGAGGCCGCCAAGATGATCACCGAAGGCATCGTGCGCGCGGCCGGAATCAAGTAGGCGGAATCAAGTAAGTCAAAGCGTTATAGAGATTTCAGAGCGCGGCGGTCCGGTGATCCGGGCCGCCGTTTTCGTGCCAGCCGCGTCCAATCCTGGCCAGCGGCATGCCAGTGACGCGCCAATTCTGACCTATTTTGACCAATCCGAGCCAATTCCAGCCAATTTGAGCCAGCTGGAGCCAATGGTGGCCAGCGGTAGCCGGCGACCGGAACGCCCTTCCGTTCAGGTAAGGCGCTCGGTCGCGCGCATCAACCCCGGTTATCCTCGAGCACCATCTCGGCGCCCTTCTCGGCGATCATCAGCGTCGGCGACGCGGTATTGCCCGACGGGATCAGCGGCATGGCGGAGGCGTCGATCACCCTGAGGCCATCCACACCCCTTACACGCAAACGTCCGTCCAGCACCGCCATCGGATCGCTGTCGACGCCCATCTTGGCGGTGGCGACCGGATGAAAAATCGTCGCGCCGATCTGGCCCGCCGCCACACGCATGTCGGCTTCGGTCTGCACCTGCGGACCGGGCAGGTATTCCTCGGGCTTGTAACGGCTGAGTGCCGGCGCGGCGGCCAGCTTGCGCGTCAGCTTGAGACTGTCGATAGCCACCTGCATGTCGGCTTCGGTGCTGAGGTAATTCGGCTGGATCGCCGGGGCCTGATGCGGATCGGCCGACTTGATGCGCACAGACCCACGCGATGTCGGCCGCAGGTTGCAGATGCTGGCGGTGAAGGCCGGGAAGCTGTGCAGGGGCGAGCCGAAGGCATCCAGCGACAGCGGCTGGATATGGAATTCCACATTCGGCGTCTCATGCTCCGGCGACGAGCGCGTGAACATGCCAAAGGTTGACGGCGCCATGGTGAGCGGACCACGCCGGCGGATCGCATAATCGAGACCCATCAGCGCGCGGCCGAACAGGCCAGCACCGTTGATGGTGCGCGCGCCATTGACCTTGTAGATCAGGCGGAGCTGCAGATGATCCTGCAGGTTCTCGCCCACGCCGGGCGCGTCATGCACCACGTCGATACCATGCTCTTTCAGCAGCGCGGCCGGGCCGATGCCGGAAAGCTGGAGAAGCTGCGGCGAGTTGATCGCGCCAGCGGCCAGGATGATCTCCTTGCGTGCCTTGATGCGCTTGCGCTCAAAATCGTCGGCCACCACCACCGAGACGGCGCGCGGACGGCCAGTATCTGTGGCCGTCTCGAATTCCACCTTCTCGACATGGGCGCGCGACAGCAGCCCGATATTGCCGCGCTGGTCCATCACCGGCACCAGGAAGGCCGAGGCGGCCGACCAGCGCAGGCCCTTCTTCTGGTTGACCTGGAAGTAGCCCGAACCCTCGTTGGTGCCGCGGTTGAAATCGTCGGTCTTCGGGATGCCGATCTGCTCGCCGGCATCGGCCACGGCATCGAGCAGGTCCCAGCGCACGCGCGCCTTTTCGACGCGCCACTCGCCACCAGCGCCATGCAGCTCGGATGCGCCGCCGTGGAAATCCTCATGCTTCTTGAAATAGGGCAGCACGTCGTCCCAGCCCCAGCCGGACAGGCCCATCTGCGCCCAGGTGTCGTAATCCTGCACCTGGCCGCGCATGTAGACCATGGCGTTGATGGCGGTGCAGCCGCCGATCACCTTGCCGCGCGCATAGCCGATGGAGCGGTTGTTCAGCCCCGGCACCGGCTCGGTCTTGTAGCACCAGTCGGCGCGCGGGTTGCCGATGGCGAAGAGATAGCCGATGGGGATGTGAAACCAGATCCAGTTGTCGCGCCCGCCGGCCTCGATCAGCAGGACCTTGTTCTTCGGGTCTTTCGAGAGCCGGTTGGCCAGCAGGGTGCCGGCCGTGCCGCCGCCGACAATGATGTAATCGAAGGTTGCCCCTTCGGTGATGTCTTGGGCCTGAGCGGCCATGGCGTTTCCTCGTTAATACACGCTAAATTTGCATCATCCGCAGAAAATCTTGCAAGGGTATATGCGCCTGCTAAACTAGACCGGTGCGGGTGGAGCCGATCTCGTATCGGCTGACTCCCCAAGGGGGTCTTGCTTACAGAGTAAGGTAATCCTTAGCGTAGGCTATCTTAATTTTAGGAGATAGTAGCCAGTCATTACACCCGCACACATTTCACGGGAGGGGTGATGACGGAAGAAGCTATTCAAATCATCAAGCGAAAAATATGGCTGACCTATAAGACGAGGATGCTCTCTGAAACTCGGCTCCGAAATTATGGAACCTTGTTTCACCTCGCCACGCTTTGGGCTTCGCTTCATTTAATTCTGTATTCGATATTCACCGATGTTTTGACTGCCTACATCCCATTATTCGACAAACTTGTAATTTGCTTAAGCATCGCTCTCTTTGCGCTCTCTATTGGCAATTATGTTTTTCGCTTTTTTGAGAGAGCCCAGTTATTCAGAGAGTGCTATCTTGATCTGCAAAGACTGTACGAATCAGAGTTACCAAGAATCGATATCGTGAATAAGTATCACGATATTTTAAAGCAATATTCCAACCACTCCGATTGGGATTATGACGACTTGGTCGTCAAAACTGTTGTCTTCAAGAAACAACCTCTTCTTGCAAGCGACGGAACCCCCATCACAGCCAGCAAAGCTACAGTCGCCGAATTCTTCATAAGAAACTTTATTTACTATTTCATTTATGTCGTTGTTTTCTTGCTACCCCTTGCGCCGTACTTAGTGCCGTTTTGGAGCTGATTATGGCGGCCCAACATCACTTCAAAAAAATATTCAACGAGAAGAACCTCGTCGCTTTATACGATCAGGTTAAACTCAAACCGGGCGCGACAGGTCGAGATGGAGTATCGCCAGCTTCATTTTCTGCTTTGCTTCCAGAAGAAGCTAAGTTGATAGAAAAAAAGGTATGGCTGAAGAATTACAAATTCACACGATACAAAGACAAACTAATATCCAAGGGTTACAAAAAGTATCCGCGCTTAATTTCCATACCGACACAGCGCGACAGATTAACATTAAGAGCTTTATTTAATTTTCTCGTCAAAACATTCCCTGATGTCAGCACACGAAAACCACACAAGTACATTTCAGATATCCGAGACTATATACGCGCCAATAGCTCCGATGAGCTATCCTTTCTGCGTTTGGACATTAAAGACTACTACCCCAGCATTGACCACGCCCTATTAATAAAATCAATCCGCCGAAAAGTACGAACGCCAGAAGCTCTCAAGCTCATCAATGACGCAATCAAAACCGAGACCTATGAAGGAATTCCGGAGTCTGGAATTCCCCAAGGGTTAAGCATTTCAAACCTATTAGCCGCCATTCACCTCAAACGATTTGACGCAATGGCGGAAAAGAAGTGGCCGTACTATCGGTATGTTGACGACATTTTAGTTATATGCCCTCGGGGGCAAGAAAAACCTGCATTCCGCTGGATGCAACGTCGCTTAAAAGCAATGAAACTTCATTGCCACGACATAGATAAGAAGAATCAAAAATCGTATTACGCCCCCATAAATGAAGGCGTGAGTTATCTTGGCTTTCACATCAGCAAGGATACTATTTCAGTACGAGAGTCCTCATACAAAAGAATGTTCGAGACTATAACTGCGGTTTTTACGTCGAATAAAAATAATGAGAGAAGATTAGTGTGGCAGTTGAATTTGAAAATCACAGGATGCGTACTCGACAAGAAAAGATTTGGCTGGATGCATTTCTTTTCAATGACAGAGGACATTTCTCAACTGAAGAGGTTAGATAAATTCATTAATGACCAACTAAAGAAGAGGCAGCTCACTCACTTAAACTCCAGAATCAAGAAGTTTACTCGCTCTTATTATGAAATCCGACATGACAGCGGCTCCAATACCTACATACCGAATTTTGACACATACTCATCTTCGGATATGGCTGCAGAGCTAAATATGATAGGAGTTGACACATCTCGCATGACTGAGGAAGAAGTGAAAGTCCGCTTCGCGCAGACCGTCAAGAAAGAGGTTAACGCCCTCGAGCGGGACCTACTTGATCCCCTTTCATAAAGGGCATCGTCTCGCAGATGATGCCTCTAACACTCTATCAACAGATCATCAAAATTAGGGAAGCCCCCATGCTGTTCGTCGTTCACGCCAAGGACCGCCCCGGCACCGGCATGCGCCAGAAATGGCGCGCCGCCCATCTGGAGTTCATCGCTGACTGCAAGGACGCGTTCAAATATGGCGGGCCGCTGATCGACGAGGCCGGCACCGTGGTCGGCAGCATCATGGTGCTGGAGATGGCCGATCGCGCTGCCCTGGATGCTCATCTGGCGCGCGATCCCTATTTCCGCGAGCCGGTCTTCGAGAGCGTGGAGATTTTCCAGTCCCGCCAGATCATGCCCGAAACCGTGCCGGGATCGCTGGCGGCCGAGCTGGAGCGGCAGAAGGCGGCGACGGCGGGCTGAGTTAGCTCCGTCGTCATTTCCGCGAAAGCGGGAATCCAGACTTACTGCATGCAGCCTGTGGCCCCTGGGTCCCCGCCCGTCGCGCTTTGCGCGACAGCATATATATTGGGCGGCAAAGCCGCCCGGGCGCGGGGACGACGCGCGTGGGTTACAAAGCCTGTGCGCAGGCGTGGCCGGAACTCCAGGCCCACTGGAAATTGAAGCCGCCGAGATGGCCGGTGACGTCCACCACCTCGCCGATGAAATAGAGCCCCGGCACGGCTTTCGCGCCCATGGTCTGCGAGGACAGCGCATCGGTATCGACGCCGCCGAGCGTCACTTCCGCCTTGGCATGGCCTTCGGTGCCGCCGGGCGTCAGCCGCCAGTCCTGCACGGTTGCAGCCACGGCGCGTAGCCGCGCATCAGCCAGATCGGCCATCTTTGTGCTTCCTTGGCGGCCCTCAGCCATCGCGACCTCGGCCATGCGCTCGGCCAGCCTTTTGGGAATCAGTGTGCCCAGCACGGTGACCAGATCGCTTTTCGGCTTGTCATTGCGCGCGGCTTTCAGCAGCGCGAACAGGTCCTGACCCGGCAGCAGGTTGAGGGTGACAGGCTCCTTGCGGGCCTGCTGCTCCCAGTAGGATGAAATCTGCAGGATGGCCGGCCCGCTCAGGCCCTTATGCGTGAACAGCAGCGCCTCGCGGAAACTCTTCCTGCCGCATTTCGCCTCGGCATCCTCCACGGCGACGCCGGCCATGCCATCCCATTTCTGGCTGTCCCTGGCATCGAAGGTAAACGGCACCAGCGCCGGCTTCGGCGTGACGATATTCAGGCCGAACTGTTTGGCAACCTCGTAGCCCCAGCCGGTGGCCCCCATTTTCGGAATGCTCGGCCCACCGGTGGCGATCACCAGTTGCGCAGCCTCGAAACTTTCTGAACTGGCGCTGTCGACGCGGAAACCGCTGTCGGTTTTCGCCACCGTTGCGACCGGCGTAGAGAGGCGGATGGTGACATCGCCTTTGCCGCACTCGTCCAGCAGCATCTGGATGATCTGCTTCGAGCTGCCATCGCAGAAGAGCTGCCCTAGCGTCTTTTCGTGCCAGGCAATGCCATGGCGATCCACCAGGGCGATAAAATCCTGCTGGGTGTAGCGCTTCAGCGCCGATTTGGCGAAATGCGGGTTCTGCGACAGGAAGTCGTTGGCCCCAGCGTGGAGATTGGTGAAGTTGCAGCGCCCGCCGCCGGAAATGCGGATCTTCTCGCCCGGGTTCGCTGCATGATCGAGCAGCAGCACGCGCCTGCCGCGCTGGCCGGCAAGGGCTGCACAGAACAGCCCGGCGCCGCCGGCGCCGATGATGATGGCGTCATATTGGGGAGAGGTCATGGGAGGTTCTTTAGCGGGAAAACTCAAAGCCGTCATCCTCGGGCTTGTCCCGAGGATCCATCCCAACCCTGCGTGCATCGGCCGAGAGAGCTTCTTGGACAGATGGACCCTCGGAATAAATCCGAGGGTGACGTGTAAACATGCTCAGAACTTCCGCGCTGCCACCACGTAGACGTTGATGGTCGCCTCGCCCAGGCTACGCATGGCCTCCAGCCGGTGCAGGCCGGCGATCAGCACATAGCGTTTCTGGGCATCATCGCGCCGCACCTGGATCGGCACGGTCATGCCGCCATCGGTGACGATCTGGTCGGACAGCGTCTGGACCTTGGCGGGATCGATCAGCCCCTTGAACTTGGCCGGCACATAAATCTCGGCCAGCTTCACCGGCACGGCCTTCATCGTTGTCATGCTTCGTCCCCGCTCTCATAGGTGATCTTCACCACCTCGATCTGCTCCGGCCCGTGCGGTGTGCGCAGGTCGACGATATCGCCCTCGCGGGCCTTCATCAGGGCACGGGCGACCGGTGAAATCCAGCTCACCTCGCCCTGCTCGATCCGCGCCTCGTCGATGCCGACGATGCGGACGGTCTTTTCCGCCTCATGGGGATCGATATAGGTGACCGTCGCACCGAAGAAGACCTGTGCGCGGTTCTTCTGCAGCTTGGGATCGACCGGTTCGGCGATCTCCAGCCGTTTGAGCAGGAAGCGGATGCGGCGGTCGATCTCGCGCAGGCGCTTCTTGCCATAGAGATAGTCGCCATTCTCCGACCGGTCGCCGTTGCCGGCGGCCCAGGACACGATCTCGACCACCTTGGGCCGCTCGACCGTCTTGAGCTGGCGCAGTTCGGTCTGCAGCCGGTGCAGGCCGGCCGGCGTGATGTAGTTCTTGGCGCCAGCCGGAATCGGCGGCGCGGCGTCTTCCAGATCGTCGTCCGGGTCGCTGTCGGTCTCTTTTGTGAAGGCCTTGCTCATGGCGCGATCCTATCACGGCATGGCATAAAGCGGCCATGCTGACGGTTTATGTCGATGCCGATGCCTGCCCGGTCAAGGCCGAGGTCTACAAGGTGGCCGAGCGCCATGGCGTGCCCGTGGTCGTGGTGGCCAATGCCTGGCTGAATGTGCCGCGCGTGGACTGGCTGCGGCTGGTGGTGGTGGAAGCGGGCCTCGACAAGGCCGATGACTGGATCGTGGAGCAGGCCAAGGCCGGCGATATCGTGATCACCGCGGATATTCCGCTGGCGGCGCGCGGCGTCAAGGGCGGCGCCGTGGTGCTGAGCCCCACGGGCCGCGTCTTCACGGAAGCGTCGATCGGCATGGACCTGGCCAGCCGCGACCTGATGACATCCCTGCGCGATGCACATCCCACCGAACGGATCGGCGGCGGGCCGAAGCCCTTTTCGCAGAAGGAGCGCTCGACCTTCCTGCAGGCCCTGCATGAGGCCATCGAAAGGCGCAAGCGCCAGGGGTAGTGCGCGCTTACGGACCGGCTATTACTGGCCGGCTTTACTGACCGGGAACGCGGGTGATGGTCTTGATCGGACCGCGCGGGCGACCGGACTTCAGCGCGATCTCGCGATCCTGCTCTTCGATGAAGGCCTTGATCGGGCCCTCCCCGTCCAGGCCGCCGACCAGCTCGGGCGGAACGCGACGGTTCGAGGTCTGGGCGCCATCCTCATAGATCACGTTGAACAGGATGAAGGTGGCGTTGGGGTTGATCTTGGGCTTCTTGGCCATGACTGGCTGCTCCGGGACGTCTTAAACATCGACTGCTAACAAAGGGAAAGGGGCGCCCGTCGCCGGACGCCCCTTCTTACTCAATACGCGAAACGGCTTAGACGGCCTTGAGATTCACCGCCGAGGTCTTGCCGCGCTTCGGATCGCGCTGCTCCTCGAAGGAGACCTTCTGGCCTTCGTTCAGGCCGCTCATGCCAGCGCGTTCGACGGCAGAGATGTGGACGAACACGTCCGCGCCGCCGCTCTCGGGCTGAATGAAACCGTAACCCTTAGTGCTGTTAAACCATTTCACAGTGCCGGTGGCCATGTGCTTTTCCTCGTTCAGTGGTAGGTCGCACTCCACCCATGTGGGGTGCATCAGACTATGTCCAGGATGGCAGAGGTCTGGACCCGTCCGAAATGATCGAGGGGGTAGCAGGCCGGCAGTCCGAAGTAGAATGACAAAACCTAAGATAGGCGGTTTTCCCATTCCTGCAAGGCTGACGACACCCAAAGATGCCGCCGCCCTGGCACACAAGTCCACTCGCCCAAACGGAAATCCGGCCGATTAGTTCCCGGCTGCCTACCGGAAAATGCAACCTGGGCGCTTCCAGGTGCTCCCCGGGACGGATTTGCATTGATTCCACATACCCTATGCGGCTATTCCAACCGCAATCACTAGGGGTGGGCCCTTCCGATCATGACGACCAATAGCGCATTCCGGGAGGATGCCCTGCGGCGACAGCTGCATGGCATCTTTTTCGACCTGTGGCGCTTTGGCAGCAACGCGCTGGTCGGCTGGCGGCCCAGCCGCAACGGCATCGAGATCATCACCGTGCCCAAGGCCCGGCTGTTCGGCGAGCATGCCCGCCACCTCCCCACGCTCTCGGCCGGCAACCTGATGAGCGGGCCGGAGCTGGACGATGCCGCCCGGCTGCTCGACAGCCAGCCGATGGAGCTGCGGCTGGAGACCAAGGTGGGCACCGGGCCGGGCGAGATTCCGCCAGCCCTGGTCGAGACGGTGTTCAACCTGTTCACCGTCAGCAAGACGCCCTATCGCGCCGTGCTGCTGATCGACATCGTCGGCTTTTCCAAGACCACGCCGGAACTGCAGGCGGCCCAGCTCTCGACTCTGGAATTCTCGCTCAACCTGGCCGAGGAAATGGCGCAGGCCAACGGCCTCGCCGTCACGTTTGGCCGCACCACCACCGGCGACGGCTTCTATGTCTGGAACGAGCGCCAGGGCCTGCGCGCCGATATCGACCTGTTCTGCGCCGTCGCCATCTTCCAGATCCTGTTCTCGGCGCTGCGCCGCACGGCCTCCGTGCCCGGCACCGTGCCGGTGCTGCGGCTGTGCATGAGCATCGGCAGCCATTTCCTCTATCACCAGCCGCGCAAGGATGGCGGCAACGGCGGCGCCTTCATCGTCGGCGACGTGACGATCCAGGTGGCGCGCCTGATCGAGATCGCGCAGGACGACCAGATCGTGATGGGCGATTTCCAGCGGCCGCTGGGGCTGGGCCAGAATCTGTGCAACACTGAGACCTTCCTCACCGCGGTGAGCGAGCGGCTGACCCATCTGAAGAACCTGCGGGTGCTGGGCGAGACGATCAATCGCGTCACCTTCTACCTCACCGGTCCGCGCGAGGGCGGGGACGGCCGGCACAAGCCGACGCTGATCACGCTGACCGACAAGCACGGCTTCGAGCATCGCTGCTACAACGCCAAGCTCAACGCATTCCCCGAGCAGGGCGAACCCTACTATTGCGGATTGCAGCATACGGATTTCGTGCGGGCGGCCAAACGCGCGCCGCAGACCTGAGCGTCACTTCGTATCGGTGACGCAGTCCTGCAGGTCGAAGCCGTCGAGCCGGGCGGCATCGAGGCGGGCGCGGGTGAAGTCGGTGGCGACATGGCGGCCACTGAACCGGCCGCTGGCCAGATAGATCGGCATACGGCCCGACTGCGCGGCCGAGAAATCGCTCCAGCGCAGGTTGGACTCCACGAACCGCACGCCGGCCACCTTGGCATCCGTGAAGTTGGCGCCGGCCAGGTTGGCGCGGGTGAAGTTCGCCAGCAGCAGGCTGCTGCCCTTGAACTTGGTGCCGCGCAGGTCGCAATCGGCGAAATCGCCGCCATCCAGCACCAGGCCGGAGAAATCGTGGTAGGCGATGCGGCGGCCCGACAGGTTGAGCTGACGGCCCTGCTTGCCATGGGTCTCGACCCAGACGCGATGCTGTTCGACGGCCTCGGCCAGTTGGGCGGCATAGGCGGCCGGGCCGACCAGACGCTCTTCCTGGCTCTGCAGGCGCTTGGTGTCGACACCGCGGATCACCGCATTGGAGAAATCAGCCCCCGTCGCCACCACGTCTTCGACCGTGGCGTTGACGATCTGGGCGTCCTTCAGGTTGGTGCCCACCATGCGGGTGCCGACCAGACGGGCGTCGTTCAGGTTGGCGCCGGTCAGATTGGCGTAAGAGAGATCGGCGCCACGCAGGTTGCTGCCGAAGAAATTCGCGCCGGTCAGATCGGCGCCGACCAGCGATGCGCCGCTCAGGTCGACGCCGGCGAACTGCGCCCGCGAGGCGGTGGCATATTCCAGCAGGCAGTCGCTGAGGTCGGAGACGTCGACGCCCACGCGTTCCTGCCCGCCCGGCTTCATCATCAGGCCGCCGCGGAAATCGGCATCAACCAGGATGGCGTTGTTCAGGTTGGCGGCCTTGAGGTTCACGCCGCGCAGCACCGCCTTGGTCAGGTTGGTATTCTGCAGGTCGGCATTGGCCAGATCAGCGCCGAACAGGTCGGCCTCGGCCAGGTTGGCGCGCGCCATGCGGGCCGAGCGCAGGTTGGAGCCCACCATCTTGGCGCGGCGCAGCGAGCGGCCTTCGAAATTGGCGTTCTCGAGATTCTTGTGCGTGTAGTCCAGCACCTCAGGCACGGCTTTCCCTTCGCGCGACAGGTCATCGCGATGCACAAAGGTCGTCGTCCGGGTCTTGCGGGAGGTCATGATGGCGGCGGGTTTTCGAATGGGGCCTGTTTACCACATCCCCGGCCGGCTAAAAGCGGATTCTGGTTGTTTTGAAACGGTTCCAAAACAGAACGGCCCGGAGGGGTGCTCCGGGCCGCGGGTCTCTCGCGGGACATAAGCGTAAAGATTACAGCCCCTTGACGATGTCCTCGACCATCTTCTTGGCGTCGGCCAGCAGCATCATCGTGTTGTCCTTGTAGAACAACTCGTTATCGATGCCGGCATACCCTGACGCCATCGAGCGCTTCACAAACAGAACCGTCTTGGCCTTGTCCACGTCCAGGATCGGCATGCCGAAGATCGGGCTCTTGGGATCGTCGCGGGCGGCCGGATTCGTCACGTCATTGGCGCCGATCACAAACGCGACATCGGCGGTCTGGAATTCGGAGTTGATCTCCTCCAGCTCGAACACCTCGTCATAGGAGACGTTGGCTTCGGCCAGCAGCACGTTCATATGACCGGGCATGCGGCCCGCCACCGGATGGATGGCGTATTTCACTTCCACGCCCTCTTCCTTCAGCTTGTCGCCCATTTCGCGCAGCGCATGCTGGGCTTGGCTGACCGCCATGCCGTAGCCCGGCACGATGATGACCTTGCCGGCATTCTTCATGATGAAGGCCGCGTCGTCGGCCGAACCCTTCTTGTAGGGACGATCGACCTTCTGGCCGCCGGCAGCGGCAGCCGTGTCGCCACCGAACCCGCCGAGGATGACGTTGAACAGCGAGCGGTTCATGCCCTTGCACATGATGTAGGACAGGATCGCGCCCGAAGAACCGACCAGCGCGCCGGTGACAATCAGCGCCGGGTTCTGCAGGGTGAAGCCGATGCCGGCCGCGGCCCAGCCCGAATAGCTGTTCAGCATCGAGACGACGACAGGCATGTCGGCGCCGCCGATCGGGATGATGATGGTGAAGCCGACGATCAGCGCCAGCACCGTCACCGCCCAGAACAGTTCACGGCTCGGGTTCATGCAGAAGGCGACGACCAGGCCGACGATGACCAGGCCGATCAGGGCATTCAGGATATGCTGGCCCTTGAAGATCACCGGGCTGCCCGAGACCAGGCCCTGCAGCTTGGCAAAGGCCACCAGCGAGCCCGAGAAGGTGATGATGCCGATGACGACGCCGAGCGACATCTCGATGCGCGCCGCCACGGTGATCACGCCGGCAGCATCCACGATGCCGTAGGGCGCGGGATTGTAGAAGGCGGCCGCGGCCACCAGCACGGCGGCAAGGCCGACGAGGCTGTGCATGGCGGCGACCAGCTGCGGCATCGCCGTCATCTGGATGCGGCGGGCCAGCACGGTGCCGACGGCACCACCGATCACCAGCGCGACCAGCACCCAGACGATGGTGTCGCCGAGCGCGCCGAGATTGGCGATGGTGGTCAGCACGGCAATGCCCATGCCGGTCATGCCGTAGAAGTTGCCCTTGCGGCTGGTCTCGGGCGACGAAAGCCCGCGCAGCGCCAGGATGAACAGGATGGAGCTGACGAGGTAGAGCAGCGCGGTCAGTTGGATCGGCATGGCGCGGCCCTCACTTCTTTTCTTTTTTCTTGTACATGGCCAGCATGCGCTGCGTGACCAGGAAGCCGCCGAAGATATTCACGGCGGCGAGCGCGATGGCCAGCAGGCCAAAGATCTTCGAGGCATCGAACACGGCCGATGCGCCGGCGGCGATCAGCGCGCCGACGATGATGACCGAGGAAATCGCGTTGGTAACGCTCATCAGCGGGGTATGCAGCGCAGGCGTCACGCTCCAGACCACGTAATAGCCGACAAAGCAGGCAAGTGCGAAAACCGTCAGCAGCGAGAAGAAGGAATAAACCTCACCCATGATCAATTCCCCTCTTTCAGCATCGCATGCACCACCTGCCCGTCACGGGTCAGGCAGGTGCCGGTCACGGTCTCGTCTTCCGGATTGAACTTGAAGGTCTTGGCATCCTTGTCCCAATGCGGGCTGAGGAAATTCCACAGATTCTTGGAAAACAGGTTGGAGGCATCGACCGGCACGCGGCTGGGATAGTTGGTGTAGCCGACGATCTTCACGCCGTTCACCACCACAACCTCGTCGGGCTTGCTCAGCGGGCAGTTGCCGCCGGCCTCGACGGCCAGATCGATGATCACCGAACCCGGGCGCATCGACTTCACCATGTCTTCCGTCACCAGCACGGGAGCCGGACGGCCCGGGATCAGCGCCGTGGTGATGATGATGTCCTGCTTCTTCACGGTCTCGGCCACCAGGGCGGCCTGCTTGGCCTTGTACTCGGCCGACATTTCCTTGGCATAGCCACCCGAGGTCTGCGAGCTGCGGGCCTCTTCGTCATCGACCCAGACGAACTTGCCGCCCAGGCTTTCCACCTGCTCCTTGGTGGCCGGACGCACGTCGGTGGCCGACACCACCGCGCCCAGGCGCTTGGCCGTCGCGATGGCCTGCAGGCCCGCCACGCCGACACCCATAACGAAGACGCGCGCCGGGGCAATCGTGCCGGCCGAGGTCATCATCATCGGGAAAGCGCGACCGAAATGGCTGGCCCCATCCAGCACCGACTTGTAGCCGGCGAGATTGGACTGCGAGGACAGAATATCCATCGACTGGGCACGCGTGATGCGCGGCATCAGTTCCATGGCATAGGCATTCACGCCAGCGGCGGCATAGGCCTTGACCTGATCACGCTGCTGCAGCGCCTGCAGGCCGGCGACGAGAACCGCGCCCTTCTTGAGCAGCGCCAGTTCATCGCTGCCTTCGGCCGCCGTCATCGGCCGCTGCACCTTCAACACCATGTCGGCATCGCCGACGGTGGCCTTGGCATCGGCAGCGATCTGCGCGCCCATGGCGGTGTATTGATCATCGGGGATATCGGCAGCGAGGCCCGCACCGGTCTCGATCACGACCGTGCAGCCAAGGCCGACGAATTTCTTCACCGTCTCCGGCGAGGCTGCCACGCGCTTTTCGCCGCTGCGGCGTTCCTTTGGAATACCGATTTTCATTGTGATCCCCCCGAACGCTTAAACAAGAAAAAGGCGGCGCCTCGCAGCGCCGCCCGGCAGCTTCAGGCCACGAACAAGGCCATCAGGATCAGCAATACGATCACCGCAACCGAACCCCAGGTGGTCAGCTTCATGAAGCCGGCCCAGGTGCTCTTGTGCATGCTGATATCCATGGTGCCCATCTTGTGTTCTTCGGCCATAACGCCCTCTACCTGTTTAGGGATTGAATCCACGGGGATATTACGCTGGCGGCCAAAGCCCGCACAACCCTTGCTCCGCCCCGGCCCCTTCCCCCATGGGCCCGGAACCACAGGAAAACGCAAGGGAAATCAGGCGATCAGGCCGACGAGCTGGCCGATGCGGCGATGGGCGGCGGCGATATTGTCATTGGCGCCGCTCTGGTAAGCCCGGCTGGCGCGCTGGGCCGGACCATCGGACGACGGGCTGACGGCGGCAGCGCCGGGCGCCGGCGTGGCCGCTGCCGCGGCAGCAGTGCCGGTCTGGTCCGCAGCAGGCTGCGTCGTCCCCGCTTCATCCTTTCCGGGCTGGCCCGCCTCGGCCTGCTTTGCGCCGACCGGAGCCGGCCCGATCAGCCTGACCTCGACGCCGCCGGTCTCGGCGGCGGCTTCGCCCGGCAACGGCGACGCCTCGCCTTCGGTCTGCGCCTTCAGGTCCGCTTCGGCCTTCTCCCGGTCCTCGGCCCGCTCGGCTTCCTTGGTTTCGGCTTCCACCCGCTTCTCTTCGCGGATCTGGGCCAGCGCCTGGACACGCAGCTGCGCGGCGGCTGCCGCCACCGCACGATCCGCACCCGACGGATCGGCCGGCGCCAGCGCGGCGGCGGCAACCTGCGATGCCTTGCGCAGGGTGGCTTCGGGATCGGCTTCCGCGCCAATGTCGATGGCGACCTCGCCGCCAACCGCATATTGCTGGCCATCGGGGCCCTTGGCGTAGCTGTAAGACGGCGCGCCGGCATACTGGCCGCCGACCGCGGCATGCGCGCGCTCATGGGCGCGCACCTTGGCGTCCACCTGCTTCAGCTTGGCGACCTGTTCTTTCTCTTCGTCGGAGAGCTCACCACCCGGGCCCTTCTTCTCGTCGCCGCCCTTCTGCTCCTGCGCGCCCAGCAGCGTGGCGCCGCTGGCCAGTGGTTTCTCCGGAGGCTTTTCCTGGGGTCTGCCCTGAGGAGCAGCCTGCTCACCCGCGCCACTGCCGGGCACCGGCCGCCGCGTGTCAGCCGTGCCGCTGCGCTCCGGCCCTGCCGCCGCTTCGCCACCCAGGACGATCAGTCCGGGAAACTCGGCCTGCAGCCGCGCCTTGTTGGCGGCGCCATGGATGTTGCATTCGAAGGACGAGCAGGCGGCATCTCCGCCGGCAGCGGGCTGCGACGGGATGGAAGCGCCGTAACTCGGGATCGAACCCGGCGAAAAGAGCGACAGACTGCCGACCATGCCCCATTTTCGGGCCAAAACTGCCCGGCGGCAACCGGGAATCGGGCCTGTTCCAGAAGGGTTGGAGCGGGATTACCGGGGAAATCTGACCGGCTGGCGGCGGCCCGACAGGCGATGGGGCCGAGCCGGCTGCGCCGGCGTTTCGGCCTGTACGCCGTGCGAGCCATAGACCGCGTCATCGCCATCGCGATGGCGGTCGAGGTCGCTCTCGAAGGCGCGTTCATGCGTGGGATGGTCGGACGTGCGGCCGTCTTCGGCAGCAGGTTGGCGCGGTGGCATAACAGGTCTCCTCTGCTGATACCGGGTTTAACCCGCGAGGCAGAGGCCGGTTCCGCTATATCGGGCTATCGAGCCCGGCCGCCTTCAGCGCCGCGGCCTGGCGTTTTTCCAGCGCTGCCGCATCGAAGCCCGCGATCAGGTCATGGAACAGGCGGTGCCAGTTGATCTCGGCCTTCAGATGGAGGAACACGCCGCCGAGACCGATGGCTGCGCGATCCATGAAGACGAATTCGCGCGGCGGCGTAACGCCGCCCAGCGTCTTCAGCTTGCGATGCACCTCCTCGGCCACCTCGCGACCATAGACGCCGCTCTGCTCCATCTCCTGGATGCGGCGCGGCCGGTCTTCCAACAGCGGCGCATAGACGAACGCGGCCCAGAGATTGAGCGTGTCGATCACATCATTGCTCAGACCTGTAAAACCCCAGGTCTCGTAAGCATGCACGGCCAGTGCGCGGTCATCGGTGGAGATGGCGCGATAGAGATCAATCACGCCGGAGACGAATTTCGCCGGGAAGATGCGCACGCAGCCGAAATCCAGCAGGTTGATGCCGAAGTCGTCGCGCACCGTGTAATTGCCCAGATGCGGATCGCCATGGATCACACCGCAGCGGTAGAACGGCACATACCAGGCGCGGAACAGGTTCATCGCAATGGTATTGCGGGTTTCCTGCGACGCATCCTTGAAATCCAGCAGGCGGCGGCCCTCAAGCCAGCTCATGCTGAGCAGGCGTCTGGTCGTCAGGTCTGCGACCGGCACCGGCACATGCACCTGCGCCTCGTCGGCCAGCATGGCACTGTAGAGCCGCATATGCCGGCTCTCACGCTCGTAATCCAGTTCCTCGCGCAGGCGGGTGGCGATCTCGTCATGGATATGCGTGGTGTCGATGGCGGCATCATACCGCTTGTAGATGCCGAAGATCAGCTTGAGCTGTCGCAGGTCGGCTTCCACCGCCGAGGACATGTCGGGATATTGCAGCTTCACCGCCAGCGGCGCGCCATCCTTGGCCACGGCGCGATGCACCTGGCCGAGGCTCGCCGCGGCCGACGCTGCCAGATCGAAGCTTTTATATTTCGCCTGCCATTGCGGCCCCAGCTCGGTGGCCATGCGGCGCTTCACAAAAGCCTGACCCATCGCGGGCGCATTGGCCTGCAGCTGCGCCAGTTCCTGCACGTATTCCTTGGGCAGCGCATCGGGGATGGTGGACATGATCTGCGCCACCTTCATCAGCGGGCCTTTCAGACCGCCGAGCGCATTGCGCAGGTCCACCGCATGCTGCGCGCGATCCATCTTCACGCCCAGCACGCGTTCGGCGCCCAGCCGCGCCGCCAGGCCGCCGACGGAGGCGCCGACCCTGGCGTAACGGCGGACGCGACCGAGTGTGCTGTCGCGCTCTGTCATGGATTTAGGACAGCTGCTCCAGCTCGTCGATGAAGCCGCCGATGACGTTGAGACCCTTCGACCAGAAAGCCGGATCGGAGGCGTCAAGACCGAAGGGCTTGAGCAGCTCCTGATGCCGCAGCGTGCCGCCCGCCTTCAGCATGGCGAAATACTTCTCCTGGAAGCCCTGCTCGGCATCCTGGTAGCGCGCATAGAGCGCATTCACCAGACAGTCGCCGAAGGCATAGGCATACACATAGAAGGGCGAATGGATGAAATGCGGGATGTAGCACCAGAAGGCGCTGTAATCCTGGTCGAAGCGGATCGCCGGTCCGAGGCTTTCCTTCTGCACGCCCATCCAGATTTCGCCGATGCGGTCCGGCGTCAGCTCGCCCTCGCGACGCGCGGCGTGCACCTGACGCTCGAACTTGAAGAAGGCGGTCTGGCGCACCACCGTGTTCAGCATGTCCTCGACCTTGGAGGCCAGCATCAGCTTGCGGCGTTCCGGCCCGGCCTGATCGAGCAGGGCGCGGAAGGTGAGCTGCTCGCCGAAGACCGACGCCGTCTCGGCGAGCGTCAGCGGCGTATCCGACATCAGCGGACCCTGCTCGGCGGCCAGCAGTTGATGCACGCCATGGCCCAGCTCATGCGCCAGCGTCATCACGTCGCGCGTGCGGCCCTGATAGTTCAGCAGCAGATACGGATGCGCGCTCGGCACAGTCGGATGCGCAAAGGCGCCGGACGCCTTGCCCGGCCGCGCCGGGGCGTCGATCCAGGCATTGTCGAAGAACTTCTTGCCCAGACTGGCCAACTCCGGCGAGAAGCGGCCATAGGCCTTGAGCACGATGTCGCGCGCCTCGTCCCAGACGATCACGCGGTCGTTGTCCTCGGGCAGCGGGGCGTTGCGATCCCACCAGGGCAGCTTCTTCATGCCCATCCACTGGGCTTTCAGCTTGTAATAGCGATGCGACAGCTGCGGATAGGATGCCGTGACCGCATCGGTCAGCGCATTCACCACGTCCGGCTCGACGCAGTTGGACAGATGGCGGAAGGCTTCCGGCGTCGGGTACTTGCGCCAACGGTCCTCGACTTCCTTGTCCTTGGCCAGCGTGTTGGTGATCAGCGCAAACAGCCGGATATTCTGCTTGAAGACTTTCGCCAGCGTCTTGCCGGCCAGCTTGCGGGTCTTGCCATCGCGATCCGACAGCTTGTGCAAGACCTGCTCGGCGGTCAGCTGCTCCTTGCCATAGGGAAAGCGCAGGCCGGCCATGGTCTCGTCGAACAGGCGGTTCCAGGCCGCCTTGCCAGCCACAGCCTTTTCATGCAGCAGCCGCTCCAGTTCGTCATCAAGCTGATGGTCGCGGAACAGCCGCAGGTCACGCAGCCAGGGCCGGTAATGCGCCAGCTTTGCCGAGGCCGCATATTTCTGTTCCAGCGCAGACTCTTCCAGCCGGTTCAGCTCCAGCGTCAGGAACAGCAGGCTGGTGGTGATGTCGTTCAGCTTTTCCTGCATGTCCTGATAGAAGCCGGCGACCTTCGGGTCAGCCATGTCGCCGGCATAGGCCAGCGAGGCATAGGAGTACATGCGGCCGAGCAGGTCCTGCAGCGCTTCGTATTCCGTGACCACACCGGCGAGGTCGTCGCCCGAGGCGTTTGCGACCTTGCCTTTCCAGTCGCGTTGCAGCTTGCTCGCGCGCTCGGCGACCGCGGCGAGGTCGCGCTTGAGTTCGGATGATTCCAGACCCGGATAAAGATCGTTCAGGTCCCAGACCGGCAGGGCGCCGTAATCGTTGGCGACAGAATCCTTGGCGGGAGAAACAGCGGCGGGGGAAGCCATGCGGAAACCTCGTTTTGCGGTTGCAGCATTATATGGGAGAGGACGCCGGCTTTGACCAGAGCGAGCCCCTCAAACGGTGATTATCCCAGCAGAAAATGTGCGTGCGCCGTGGCCACCGGCTTGGCCGGGTCGTCCTGCCAGGCCTCTGCGCGCACATTGGCGACGCGCCGGCCATGCTTGGTGATGATGGCACGGGCAAAGGTCTCGACCGGACGGGCCGAGCGCAGGTAGTCGACCGACAGGTCAATGATCTTCGGGATGGCGTCGGTTTCGGCCGACCAGATCAGCTGCACGATGGCGGCCGATTCCAGCAGCGCACCGACCACGCCGCCATGCAGCGCCGGCAGGCGCGCATTGCCGATCAGCTTGGGGTCGCCGGGCAGCACGCAAACCAGTTCGCCCTGCTCCGCCCCCGCCTTCACGCTGAGGCCGAGGAAGCGGAAATACGGCACCGCATTGAGGAAGGGCGTGAAGTCGCGATTGGCCCGCGCCTCTGCGATCAGGGTCGGAAAGTCGAGGCTCATGCCGCACCTCCCGGAACCGGGATCGGCGGCTTGTCGGAAGACCCGATCATGAAGGTGGCGACGCAATTGGCCACCAGATCATCGGGCGCATCGGGGTGATAGGCGCGCGCGCGCACAAAGGCGATGGAGCGGGTCAGCTTGTAGCATTCGGCGGTGGCGTAGAGGTCCTTCTGCGCCGCCGCCGGCTTCAGGTAGTCGATGCGCAGGTCGAGCGTGGCGATGGCCTGCAGCTTCTGGTGCTTGGCCAGTAGGGCGCCGAAGACCACCATGCCGGCGACACTGTCGATCAGCGAAGTCACCGCGCCGCCATGCAGCACGCCGCTGACCGGATCGCCGACCAGATCGGGATTGTAGGGCAGCGACAGGGTGATATGCGTGCGCTTCACCTCGATCACCTTTACGCCCAGCGCCGCGCAATGGGGAATCCCCTGCACGATCATGGCCTCGACCACCTTGGGGTCGACGCCGTTCGGATCGATCTGCGGCACTTCACTCATCAGAGCATATTATGATAGCGGCGATACCAGTCGACAAAACGCGGAATGCCCACGTCGATGGGCGTGGTGGGCTTGAAGCCGGTGTCGCGCTGGATGGCAGAAATGTCGGCATAGGTCGCCGGCACGTCACCTTCCTGCAGCGGCAGCAGTTCCTTTTCGGCCTTGCGGCCCACTGCCTGCTCGATCAGGTCGATCATGCGCAGCAGCGGCTCGGACTTGTTGTTGCCGATGTTGTACAGGCGATAGGGACGGCCGTGTTCATTGGGCGGCGGCGGATTGTCCAGCGTCTTCACGATGCCGTCGACGATGTCGTCGATATAGGTGAAGTCGCGTTCCATATTGCCGTAATTGAAGACCTTGATCGGCTTCCCCTCGAAGATCGCCTTGGCGAAGATGTACATCGCCATGTCGGGCCGGCCCCAGGGACCGTAGACGGTGAAGAAGCGCAGGCCGGTCTGCGGGAAGCCGAAGAGATGCGTATAGGCATGGCTCATCAGCTCGTCGGCCTTCTTGGTCGCGGCATAGAGCGAGATCGGCGCATCCACGCGATCCTCGACAGCGAAGGGCAGCTTGGTATTGCCGCCATAGACCGACGACGACGAGGCATAGACCATATGCTCGCAATTCGGCAGGTTGCGGCAGAATTCCAGCATCACCAGATGGCCCAGCACATTGGACCGGATATAGGCGTAAGGGTTGGTCAGCGAGTAGCGTACCCCGGCCTGGGCGGCCAGGTGAATCACCTTGCGGATATCGGCGCCCTTGGTGGCGGCCTGCACGGCGCCGGCTTCGGCGACGTCGATCTGATGGAATCGGAAACCCTTTTGATTGAGCAGCTGTTCGAGTCGTGCGTGTTTCAGGCGCGGATCGTAATAATCGTTCAGATTATCGAGACCGATCACCTCTTCGCCGCGCGCCAGCAGGGACTGCGCGACATGAAACCCGATGAACCCAGCAGCGCCCGTCAGCAGAATGGCCATGAATCAACCCGATTTACGGGACAGTGTGTCCCTTTAATGCTCCCGCGCTATCTATCAGAATAGCCTGAAAGAGCAACCGGCCCACTGTTGCAGTGCACGCTTCGTTTTCTCTCGACCCGGCGCGGCTGGCACCCTATAATTAGGTAAGTAATGCTGACCTAAATTTGGCAGCAGGCCGCCGGAAGCGGCCAGACATGGTGATGGTATCGGGAGGATATCGAATGCTGGCGAATGTCACGCTGGACGATAAATACACCCTCGAACGCGGTCGCGTCTTCCTGACCGGCACCCAGGCGCTGGTGCGCCTGCCCATGTTGCAGCGGAAGCGCGACCTGGCCGCCGGCCTGAACACCGCCGCCTTCATTTCCGGCTATCGCGGCTCCCCGCTCGGCCTGTTCGACCAGCAGCTCTGGAAAGCGCGCAAGTATCTCAAAGAGAATCACATCCAGTTCCAGCCCGGCGTGAACGAGGACCTGGCCGCCACCGCCGTCTGGGGCAGCCAGCAGCTCAACATGTTCCCGCGGGCGAAATACGACGGCGTCTTCGGCATCTGGTATGGCAAGGGTCCGGGCGTCGACCGCTCGATGGACGTGTTCAAGCATGCCAATTCGGCCGGCACGTCGAAGCATGGCGGCGTGCTGGCGCTGTGCGGCGACGATCACGGCGCCGCCTCCTCCACCGTGGCCCATCAGTCCGAACACATGATGATGGCCGCCATGATGCCGATGCTGCATCCGGCCAATGTCCAGGAATTCATCGATTACGGCCTGCTGGGCTGGGCGATGTCGCGCTATGCGGGCATCTGGGTCGGCTTCAAGTGCCAGACCGAAACCGTCGAAAGCTCGGCCAGCGTCTCGATCGATCCGGATCGCCTGCAGATCGCCTACCCCACCGATTTCCAGATGCCGCCGGGCGGCCTCAACATCCGCTGGCCCGATGCGATCCTGGAGCAGGAAGACCGCCTGCAGCGCCACAAGGCCTATGCAGCCCTGGCCTTTGCCCGCGTCAACAAGATCGACCGCGTGGTGATCGACAGCCCGCGCCCGCGCCTTGGCATCATCACCACCGGCAAGTCCTACCTGGATGTGCGTCAGGCGCTGGAAGACCTCGGGATCACCGAGGAGATGGCTGCCGACATGGGTATCCGCCTCTACAAGGTCGGCATGGTCTGGCCGCTGGAGCGCGAGGGCGCCCGCCATTTCGCCGAAGGCCTGGAAGAGGTTCTGGTCGTCGAGGAAAAGCGCGCCGTCATCGAGAACCAGCTGAAGGAACAGCTCTACAACTGGCGCGAGGACGTGCGTCCGCGCGTGATCGGCAAGTTCGATGCCGAGGGCAAGTGGCTGCTGCCGTCGTCTGGCGAAATCTCACCGGCAATCGTGGCCAAGGCGCTCCATACCTGGCTCAAGCGTTACGGCACCAATGCCCGCATCGAGGAGCGCATCGCCTTCATCGAGCAGAAGGAGCGCGAGACCGCCGCCAGCAGCATCGGCAAGACCCAGCGCACGCCATATTTCTGCTCGGGCTGCCCGCATAACACCTCGACCCGCGTGCCCGAAGGCAGCCGCGCGGTAGCCGGCATCGGCTGCCACTTCATGTCGCTGTGGATGGACCGCTCGACTGCGACGTTCACGCAGATGGGCGGCGAAGGCACGCCCTGGATCGGCCAGGCGCCCTTTACCGAAGACAACCACATCTTCGCCAATCTGGGCGACGGCACCTATTTCCATTCCGGCCTGCTGGCACTGCGCGCCTCCATCGCGGCCAAGGTGAACATCACCTACAAGATTCTGTTCAATGACGCGGTCGCCATGACCGGCGGCCAGCCGCATGACGGCCAGCTCACCCCGCAGCAGATTTCACTGCAGGTCTATGGCGAGGGCGTGCGCCGCATTGCCCTGGTCAGCGACGAGCCGGATAAATATCCGGTCGGCACTGAATGGGCGCCGGGCACCACTTTCCATCATCGCGACGACCTGGACGCCGTGCAGAAGGAACTGCGCGACATCCCGGGCTGCACCGTGCTGATCTACGACCAGACCTGCGCCGCCGAAAAGCGCCGCCGCCGCAAGCGCGGCACCTTCCCTGATCCCGACAAGCGCGTATTCATCAACGAGGCGGTCTGCGAGGGCTGCGGCGACTGCTCGGTGAAATCCAACTGCGTCTCGGTCGAGCCGCAGGAGACCGAGCTTGGCCGCAAGCGCAAGATCAACCAATCGTCGTGCAACAAGGACTTCTCTTGCGTGAAGGGCTTCTGCCCCAGCTTCGTCACCGTGCATGGCGGCAAGGTCAAACGCGCCAAGGTGCAGGTGAAGAAGAATCCCGAGGGCGTAGCGGATGACCTGTTCGCCAACCTGAAAACCCCGGAAGTCGCGCCGCTCAGCCAGCCCTACAACATCCTGATCACCGGCATCGGCGGCACGGGTGTGGTCACCATCGGCCAGATTCTCGGCATGGCGGCGCATATTCAGGGTTACGGCACCAGCGTGCTGGACTTCACCGGTCTGGCACAGAAGAACGGCGCCGTGCTCAGCCATGTGCGCATCGCCATGAACCCCGACGACATCCATGCCGTGCGCGTGGCAGCCGGCGGCGCCAACCTGGTGCTGGGCTGCGACATGGTGGTGGCGGCCGGCGACGCGGCGCTGGAGAAGATGCAGAAAGGCGCGACCCGCGCGCTGATCAACACACACCTGACTCCCACAGCCGCCTTCCAGCTCAATCCTAATCTTCAGCTGGACGACAACCAGATGGCGCAGGCCATCCGCAATGCGGCGGGCGAGAACCTGTCGGAATTCGTGGAAGCCACCCGCATCGCCACGGCTTTGATGGGCGATGCCATCGCCACCAACATGTTCATGCTGGGCTATGCCGTGCAGCGCGGCCTGATCCCGGTCTCACTGGACGCCCTGCTGCAGGCCATCGAGCTGAACGGCACTGCCATCGACGCCAATAAGAAGGCGCTGAACTGGGGCCGGCTCTATGCCCAGGACGCCAAGACCGTGGATGCCATCGCCGAGCCGACCATGGCGACGATGATCCCCAAGGCCTTTGCCAAGACCACCGAAGACCTGCTGGCCGATCGCATGCCGCGTCTGGTTGCTTATCAGAACGAGGCTTACGCGGAACGTTACAAGACGCTGGTGGAAAAAGCGCAGGCCGCCGAGACCCAGAAGGCCAAGGGCTTGACCGGTTTCTCCGAAGCCGTCGCGCGCTATGCCTACAAGCTGATGGCCTACAAGGACGAGTACGAAGTCGCGCGGCTGTATACCGACGGCGAGTTTCTGAAAAAGCTGAACGCGCAGTTCGAGGGCGACTTCAAGCTGGAATTCCATCTGGCGCCGCCGCTGCTCAACCCGCCCGATCCCGAAACCGGCATCGCGCAGAAGAAGCAGTTCGGCCCGTGGATGTTCCGCGCCTTCAAGCTGCTGGCCAAGTTCAAGGGTCTACGCGGCACCAAGCTGGATGTCTTCGGCTACACCCATGAGCGCCAGACCGAACGCAGGCTGATCGAGGATTACGTCAACCTGATCGAGGAACTCTGCGCCAAGCTGAACTCCGACAATCACGGCCTTGCCGTGGCTTTGGCCAAAATCCCGGAAGACATCCGCGGCTACGGCCATGTGAAGGTGAAGCACCTGAAGGCGGCCAAGGACAAGGAAGCCAAGCTGCTGGCCAGCTTCCGCGATCCGGCACCCCTGGCGACGGCTGCGGAGTAGAAAAAGTCAGATGCCCGGGCTATGCCCGGGCATAACAAATACAAGCGGCCTTCAGGGCTTTGTCGAGAAATACCATATGCCAGATGCTGCAAAAATCAGCAGAAACAGACCAACCAGACCCCACATAATTTTTCTTGTGCGGGGATGGACGAATAGAAATTCAGAAATCAGATCGAATATAAAACTGAACATATCGCCTCCGGCTACAACAGAAATTGTATAATACTTTTCTAGCTGTACCATCGTTCTTAGTGTGAGTTCGGAAACCTAAAACGATACTCCTGCCGCTGCGGCATGCCGCAGCGTTATAATCCAAAAGGTAATTGCGGATCATCGGACGTCATGGCTTGATCTGGCCATGACGACGCCCGAGATCATCCGCCTGCAGCGCAACACAGAAGCCACCAGCTTCGCATTGCATGTCTACCCCGCCACGAATGCAGCTGCACCGGCCATCCTGATCGAGCCGGCCATGGGCGTGAAGGCCGGCTATTACACGCCGCTCGCCGCCGGACTGCAGCAGGCCGGCTACAATGTCGCTGTCGCCGAACTGCGCGGCCATGAAGAGACCGGCGGCCGGCGGCCGGGACGCGACTACGACTTCGGCTACACCGAGATGCTGACCGAGGACTGGCCGCAGGCCGTCACGGCCGTGAAGGCGCGCTTTCCCGACGCCCCCTTCTATCTCTACGGCCACAGCCTCGGCGGTCAGATCAGCGCGATCTATGCCGCCCATCATCCAAAGCAATTAAACGGCCTGATCCTCACCGCCGTCAGTTCGGTGCACTGGAAACTCTGGCCGCTGCCCTTCTGGCCCTACAGCCAGGCGGCCGTGCTGGTCTCGAAACTGCTTGGCCATTTTCCAGGCGAAAAATTCAAATTCGCCGGTCGCGAGGCGCGCAGCGTGATCGCCGACTGGGGCCGGCAGGCACGCACCGGGCGGTTCTGGTTCGGCAAACCGTCCCGCGTCGACCATGATGCCGCATTGGCGACCATGGCCCTACCCGTACTGGCGATTTCGCTGCAGGGCGATTTCTTCGCGCCCAAACACGCGATGGACGACATCGTGCGGCGCTTCCCCGGGGCGGCAGTGACCCGCCACCATCTCGATCCCAAGGCAATGGGCATCGACGGCATCGACCATTTCCGCTGGGTGCGTAAGCCCCAGGTAGTAATTCCGAGCATCATAGACTGGCTGAACAGCCACTGACCGCTTGCACGGCCGCGCGGGATCGGTCAGAACCCGCGAATGATCTCGCTTCAGATACTCGACGCTCCCACGTTAGAGCGCATGGCCACCGATCCGGTCGCCGCGCTGGCCGCCTATCCCAACCACGCGGATGTCGCCGACGTGGTGAAAGACGTGGCCGAAGCCACGCTGGCGCTCTATGCGCGGACCGGCGCGACCGCACCCTGGCTGAGCTACCTCACCATTCGCGAGGCCGACAATGCCGTCGTCGGCACCTGCGCCTTCAAGTCGGCGCCGGTGCAGGGCCTGGTCGAGATCGCCTACTTCACCTTTCCGGGCCATGAAAATCAGGGCATAGGCAAGGCCATGGCGCGCGAACTGCTGAAGATCGCGTTCAATGAATATGAGATTCAGGCCGTGGTGGCGCATACCCTGCCGGAGGAGAATGCCTCCACCTCCATCCTGCGCAGCCGCGGCTTTGCGCTGATCGAAGCCGTGGATGATCCGGAAGATGGTCACATCTGGCGCTGGGGACTGGCGCGCCCGTAAGGCGGAACGGCCTAGCGGCCCTCGTAGCACTTCACGTCGGTGCGTTCACCGCTATCCATGTTTTTGTCGGGCACGCGGAAGATTTCCATGGTGCCGCGATTGCGCAGCTTGCATTCGCCCAGCGGCATCCAGGCCGAGCGCAACGTCACGATGATATGCTCGCCGGCCTTCAGCTTGTCGGGCGCGCAATAACGCATCACTTCCTGCGCCTTCACGTTCACCGTGCTGCGCTGGCGGCCTTCGCGCGCCAGCGTGATCGGCCAGTTGAATTTCGTGAGATTGGCTACCGAGATGCAGGCCTGCGCGTCATCGGTGATGATCGATGGCGGGCGCTGCTGTGCGACAGCATCGAGGGAAAGCAGCGCTGCCAGGCCGACAAGTGCCAGACTGGCGGCGCGCATGGGTTATTCCGCCGCGGCGGCGTCGGCAGCGCTGTGGTCGGTCGTCATACCCAGCGCGTCCATGTAAACCTGCAGGAGTGTTTCCTGCTCGGCCAGATCGGCCCTGTCCATCTTGCGCAGACGGATCACTTGGCGAAGAATCTTCGCATCAAAGCCATGCGCCTTCGCCTCGGCGTAGACTTCCTTGATATCATCGGCCAGCGCCTTCTTCTCTTCTTCCAGACGCTCGATGCGGGCGACAAGCTGGTTGAGCTGGTCAGTCGAGAAGTTGCCGGAGTTGAGCTTGGCCATGGTGGCGACCCTTCATGAAAATCGGTGAATGCGGTTGGCGCGGATTATAGCCAGCAGCGCCCGCCCGCCTACCACCGCACATCAGTTATCCACAGGAATGCGCCACCTGTGGACAGATGGCGGTTATCCCTAATGTTTATGGCTTTTCTGCGCCTCGGCGAAGGCCTTCTGCTGATTGGGGCTCGCCTCTTTCTGGTATTTCGCCTGCCAGTCGGCATAGGGCATGCCGTAGATGGTCTCGCGGGCCGCCATTTTATCGATCTCGATTCCCTTGCCCTTGGCGGCGTCCTGGTACCAGTTCGACAGGCAGTTGCGGCAGAAGCCGGCCAGGTTCATCAGGTCGATATTCTGCACATCGGTGCGCTCGCGCAGATGCTCCACCAGGCGGCGGAAGGCGGCGGCTTCCAGCTCGGTCTGCGTCTTGTCGTCGATCTTGTCGGCCATCGGAATGCCTCTCAGCTTGGTATCTCGAAATTGACGGTCTCGGCGATCAGCCAGTCCACCACGGCCTTCAGCGCACCCGCCTTGTCCATCCCAGCATGTAGCGCATCGCGGTAGACTTGCAACTGCCGTTGCGCGGATGTGCCACGGGAAAGAATACCGCGCGCCTGCTCGATTTCGGGCAGGCAGTCCATCCGGGCGGCTTCCTCGCGCACCAATTCGATCAGTTCCTCCAGCAGGCTGGCGTAGGGCAGCGCCTCGCCCTTGCCGAAATCAACCAGCGTGCCCGCGATACCGTAGCGCTGGGCCAGCCAGCGGTTCTCGTCGATCAGCGCATTGGCATAGATGCGCCAGCGCTGGTTCTTCTGCTTCAGCCGCAGCAGCACAGCGAGCAGGCAGCGATAGAGCGCCGCGATACTGATGCCGTCATCGAGCCTTGTGCAAACATCGGTGACGCGCAGCTCCAGCGTGGGATAGCGCGCCGAGGGCCGGATATCCCACCACAGCTTGGTCGCATCCTGGATCAGGCCGGCCTGCATCAGGCGGTTCACCAGCCGCTGGTATTCGCCCCAGGTTTCCAGACGCTCGGGCAATCCCGTGCGCGGCAGGCTATCGAAGACCGAGAGGCGATAGGATTGCAGCCCGGTTTCCTCGCCCTGCCAGAACGGCGACGACGCCGAGAGTGCCAGCAGATGCGGCAGGAAATAGCTGACCTGATTCATCAGGTCGATGCGCAGGTCATCATCCGGGATGCCAACATGGACATGCATGCCGCAGATGATCAGCCGCCGCGCCACGCCGGCCAGATCCTTGGCCAGCTGGTCGTAACGCGCGCGGTCGGTATGCTTCTGGTCGCTCCATTTAGCGAAGGGATGCGTGGATGCAGCGATCGGCGCCAGCCCGTGCCTGGCGGCAACCCCGGCGATGGCAGACCGCAGGCGCACCAGATCGCTGCGTGCCTCAGCCATATTGCCGCAGACCTTGGTGACAATCTCGATCTGGCACTTCAGGAATTCGGGATTGATCTGGCCGCCGACCAGGCTTTCACATTCGGCCAGCAGCGCATCGGGCGGCTCCACCGCCAGTATACCGGTCTGGCGGTCGACCAGCAGATGCTCCTCCTCGATGCCGATGGTGAACTCGTCGGCAGAGATCATGGTTCCCCCGGATACGCTGTAAAGATCAGGCAGCAGTAACCGCCGGGCGCAGCAGCCCGGCGTCGATGAGCATACGCCGGAAGCAGCGTTCCAGCCGCACCGACCATTCCTTCACGCCGGCCTCATCGCTGACCAGATCCTGCCGCACTTCGATCATCACGTGATGCAGCCCCTTGTTCTGGCCATGGGCAAAGATCGAATAGCCGGAATGGTCCTTGCCGCTGTAGGGCTCGTTGTCGCCCACGACAAGGTCGCCCTCGTCGCGCAGCGCCTTGAGCAGCGGCTGGGCCAGACGACCGTCGCGGTCCCAGACCACGCCGATATGCCAGGGCCGGTCCGTGCCCTTCACCCGCATGCGCGGCGTGAAGCTGTGGATCGACAGCAGCGCCGGCTCGGGCACGCGTTCGCGTGCCGCATCCAGCGTATCCTCGATGGCGGCATGATAGGGATGGAAATACTTGTTCAGCCGGCGCTCGCGCTCGGCCGGGTCGAGATTGCGATTGCCCGGCACGATGGTGCCGTCGCTCACTTCGCAGATCAGGGTCGGATCGTCGGGCCGGCGATTGCAGTCGATGATCAGGCGCGATACGCCGCTGAACACCGCCGGCGCATCCAGCGTCTGTGCCAGCCGTTCGGTGATCGCGGCCGTGCCCGGGTCCCAGCCTATATGCCGCAACAGTTCGTCATCGGGCAGGCCGAGGTTGTTCATGGCTGACGGCACCGCGCGCGAGGCGTGATCGCAGATCAGCACGGCCGGGGCGCGGCCCTGCGCATTGAGAACGCGGAAACTCGGGGGGTCTTGTTCGCTCATCGGCCAGAAAAGGTTTCAGCTCTGAAACAGTCCGGCCGGCTGGAGGGAAATCCGGGATGCCAGGTTTGCATAACAGCGGCAGGCTGCACTAAGGTTGCGGCGACATTTTGACAGATCATAGACGAAACCAGGCTGTGCTGCACCATATCGCCATTATCGGCAGCGGTCCTTCGGGACTGTTTTGCGCCGACGCCCTGATCCGCCAGCGTCCGGACCTGAAAATTGACGTTTTCGACCGGCTGGCCACGCCTTACGGGCTGGTGCGATTCGGAGTGGCGCCTGATCACCAGGGCACCAAGGCGGTGACCCGCCAGTTCGACCGCCTCTTCGCCAACGAAAATGTGCGCTTCCTGGGTAACGTGGCCGTGGGCCGGGACATCCCGCTGGCCGAGCTGAGCAGTCATTACGATGCCGTCGTGCTGGCGCTGGGCGCTCATGCCGACCGGCCTATGGGCGTGCCCGGCGAGGACCTGCCCGGCTGCTATGGCTCGATGGCCTTTGTCGGCTGGTATAACGGCCACCCCGATTTTCGCGACCTTGAACCCCTGCTCGACCGCCCGGCCGTGGCCGTGATCGGCGTGGGCAATGTGTCGGTCGATATCCTGCGCGTGCTGGGCAAGAGCAAGGCCGAGATGGCGAGCAGCGACCTCACTGCTCATGCGGCCGAGGTCATCAGCGCAGCGCCGCTGACCGATCTCTATGCGCTCGGCCGTCGCGGCCCGATCGAGGCCAGCTTCACCAGCGCCGAACTGGCCGAGATCGGCCGGCTGGAACGCGTGCGTCCGGTGGTGAACAAAGCCGATCTTCCTGAATGCCTGCCCGCTGGCATCGGTCCGGCCGAGCTGAAGGTGAAGGAAAAGAACCTGCAGCTGCTGCATGAATTCGCCGACCGCACCGATGACAAACCTATCAAGCTGCATTTCATGTTCAACCAGCGCTCTGAAGCCGTGCTGGGCAGCAGCCGCGTCGAAGGCCTGAAGCTTGTCGGCCGCGAAGCGCCGCTGGAGATCGGCACGCTGATCCGCGCCATCGGCTACTACACCGCCACCGACGGCGACCTGCCGCCGGCCGATGCGAAAGGCGTGATCGCCAATACCGACGGCCGCATCACCTCCGGTCTCTATGTCGTGGGCTGGGCCAAGCGTGGCCCTTCGGGCACCATCCCGACCAACCGCGCCGAAGCCAAGACTGTCGCCGACCTGATTCTTGCCGATTACGCCGAAGACATGTCGCCGGCGAAAGCCGGATCGGGCGCGCTGGATTCCTGGCTGATGGCGCGCGGCGTCAATGTCGTGGACTGGGCCGGCTGGAAACGTATCGAGACAGTTGAGACCGCAGGCGCCATCGCGCCAAGCCCCCGCGCCAAGTTGGCCGACTGGACCAGCCTGCGCCAACATGGATGCAAGCTATGAAACTCTACAATTACGACGCCTCGCCCTTTGCCGCCCGCGTGCGCCTGTTCTTGCGCGCCCGCAATGCCACGCTTGAAATGATCAAGCCGCCGGCGCCGGCCGAATACCGGCAGATCACGCCACTGGGCAAGGTGCCGGCCCTCCTGCTGGATGACGGCAGCATCCTGCCGGAATCCGAAGTGATCTGCGCGTATCTTGATGGCGTGCTGCCCGGCGCCTCGCTCTGGCCTGCCGATCCAGCAGAGTGCGCTAGGGTCAATCTGATCGTGCGGCTGGTCGATCTCTACGTTGCGCCGGCGCTGCATGATTTCTTCGTCCTGCTGTTCACCGCACCCGAAAACCATGCCGCCGTCGCCGCCCTCGCCCCGCCGCTGGCGCGCGGGCTGAAGTTCCTCGATGTCTATGTGGCGAAGGAGGGCTGCGCCGCCGGTGCAGGCATCACGCAGGCCGACTGCGCGCTAGCGCCGGCCCTGCTCTATGTGGCGGAAGTGATGCCGCTGGCACTGGGCCAAGACCTGCTGGAAAAGCGTCCGGCGCTGGCCGCCTACTGGCAGCGTATCCGCGAGCATGAGACGGCAAAGCCAGTGCTCGAAGAAATCCGCGCCAATATCAAGAAAAGCTACGCCGCGGCGATCGAGAAAATGCAGCCGCGCTGAGCGCTGCCTACTGCAGATCGCCGATCTTGAAGTCCATCACCAGGATTTTGGGGTAGCCTTGGGCATTGGGCGGCATGGCCATCGGCTGCGCGTTGCGCATCGCCCGCATCAGGGTTTCCATCGCCGTGCGCAGCGCGATTGCCTGCGGGCGCTGGTCATTGGCGATCCGGTCCCAGCCGCGGATCATCGCGCTCATGTCCCAGGGATCGTTCTTGCCGAACGGCGGCGCCAGCATGCCATTGGCCAGCACCATATAGGCGCCATCGATCTGGATATTGGCGAATTGCGGCGCGTCGAAATCGATCGGCCAGATGGTGACGATCTGGCTGAGGAAGAAATCGCTTTCCGACTGCGTCATCCGTTCGCCCGGCATGCCCGGCGTGCCGGCGGCGCCGGCCTGGCGATTGCCGGACTGCGCCTGGTTCTGGCGTTGCTGCGGTTGTTGCTGGGCTGCGCGCGGACGAGAACCGAGCGCATCCTGCGGCGGGGTCGGCTGCTGGTCGGCAGGTTTTGATTGCGGGCGGTTGCGCTCGCCTGCACTGGGCGGCGCCATCGAGCGGTCGGTGACCGGCGCGCCACGCTGAAGCTGCGGCACGGCCGAAGGCGGCGGCGGCTCGACCTGCGGTGCCTGCGCCTGAGGTGCAGGCTGTGTCGGGATGGGCGGCGGTGGAGGTGGAAGCGCAGCCTTGGGCGGCTCGGGCATGACGAACTCGGCCAGAATCGGCGGCGGCTCGGGCTGGAGCCGCCAGGTCCAGGGCTCCAACACCATCATCAGAGCGACCAGCCCATGCAGCACGACGGATAACAATGCCGCCAGCATCAGCCGGCGATCATCCCAGTCACGTGCACGATATTCAGAAAAACTGGCCATTCCATACACTTAGCGCTGACGTAGCGGCAGTCCAAGGCTTTTGCCCGCATTCTTTCGGTCGGCTATAACCGATTGTCCGACAATGTAGAAGATTCCCGGAGAGAAACGTGACCGATCCCGTCGCCTATGCCGTCCAGGACGGCGTTGCCGTCCTCACCATCGAAAATCCCCCCGTCAACGCGCTGAGCCAGGGCGTGCGCGCCGGCATCATCGCCGGGCTCGACAAGGCCGATGCCGATGCCGCCGTTCAGGCGGCCGTGATCATCGGCGGCGGTCGCACCTTCATTGCCGGTGCCGACATCAAGGAATTCGGCAAGACCCCCACCCAGCCCTATCTGCCCGAAGTGCTGAAGCGCATCGAGGCGATGACGAAGCCGGTCGTCGCGGCCCTGCATGGCACCGCATTGGGCGGCGGCTTCGAGGTCGCACTCACCTGCCATTGGCGTGTCGGCATCGACAGCGGCCAGGTCGGCCTGCCGGAAGTGAAGCTCGGCCTCTTGCCCGGTTCGGGCGGCACGCAACGCCTGCCGCGCGTGGTCGGCCCCAAGGTGGCGCTCGACATGATCGTGTCCGGCAACCCGATGCCGAACAAAAAGGCCGCCGAACTGGGCGCCATCGATGAGATCGTCGGCGGCGACCTGCTGACCGGCGCACTCGCCTTCGCGAAGAAGGTCGTGGCCGAGAAGCGCCCGCTGCGGCTGGTGCGCGACATGAACGACAAGGTCACCAATGTCGACCCTGCGGTGTTCGCCGATTATCGCAAGAGCATCGAGAAGAAGGCCAAGGGCTTCCTCGGTCCCTGGCGCTGCATCGACGCAGTCGAAGCCGCCACCAAGCTGCCGATCGATGAAGGCCTCGCAAAAGAGCGCGAGTACTTCTTCGAGTGCATGGCCAGCCCGCAGCGCAAGGGGCAAATCCATGCCTTCTTCTCCGAACGCGAAGCGGCGAAAATCCCCGGCCTGCCCGAAGATGCGCAGCCCAAGCAGATCAAGTCCGCCGCCATTCTGGGCGCCGGCACCATGGGCGGCGGCATCGCCATGAATTTTGCCAATGCCGGCATTCCGGTGAAACTGCTGGACACCTCACAGGAGGCTCTGACGCGCGGCCTGGGCGTGATCGAGAAGAACTACGCGACCTCTGTCGCCCGCGGCAGCATGAAGCAGGAGGCCATGGATCGCGCGATGAAGCTGATCTCGGCCACCCAGCATTTCGAGGATATCGGCGATGCCGACATCGTCGTCGAGGCCGTGTTCGAGGAGATGGGCGTCAAGAAGGAAGTCTTTGGCAAGCTCGATAAGGTGATGAAGCCCGGCGCGGTGCTGGCCACCAACACCTCGACGCTGGACATCGACGAGATCGCCAGCGCCACCAAGCGGCCCGAAGCCGTGATCGGCACACATTTCTTCAGCCCGGCGAATGTGATGAAGCTGCTGGAGAATGTGCGCGGCGCCAAATCCTCGCCCGAGACCATCGCCACTGTAATGGCGCTGGGCAAGACGCTGAAGAAGGTCGCCGTGCTGGCCGGCAATTGCGATGGCTTCATCGGCAACCGCATGCTGCATGGCTATAGCCGCCAGGCCAACTTCCTGCTGGAAGAAGGCGCGACACCCGAGCAAGTCGACAACGCATTGGAGCGTTTCGGCCTCGCCATGGGGCCATTCCGCATGGGTGACCTCGCCGGCCTCGACGTGGGTTGGCGCATCCGCAAGGGCAAAGCGCATCTGCGCCCCAAGGATGAGCGCTATTCGCCCGTCGCCGACCGCCTGTGCGAACTGGGCCGTTTCGGCCAGAAGACCGGCGCCGGCTTCTACAAGTATGACGGCCGCAATGCCATGCCCGATCCGGTGGTTCAGGAGATCATCCTGGCCTCGGCCAAGGAACAAGGCATTGAACGGCGGGAGATTTCCGACGAGGAAATCGTGCAGCGCTGCATGTATCCGCTGGTCAATGAAGGCGCGAAAATCCTGGAGGAAGGCATCGCCATCCGGGCCAGCGATATCGACATCACCTACCTTTTCGGCTATGGCTTCCCCGTCTATCGCGGCGGGCCGATGTTCTGGGCCGAACAGATCGGTCTCGACAAGGTCCTCGCCACGATCCGCGGCTTCCACAAGATCCACGGCAAGCACTGGGAACCAGCCAATCTGCTGGTGCAGCGTGCCGAAGCCGGCAAGGGGTGGAACGACCGCTAAGCGGGCCCATATCAGGACAGCCGGGCCAGATTTCTGAGGTAGCATAAACGTCCGATGTCCGAAACTGCAGTCACCATACCGGGCGCCAGTGATCCCATTGGCGCCCGGCGTACTTTCGCCATCATCGCGCATCCTGACGCGGGCAAGACGACGCTGACCGAAAAGCTGCTGCTGTTCGGCGGCGCGATCCATCTGGCCGGCGCCGTGAAGGCGCGTGGCGAAAACCGGCGTGCGCGCTCGGACTTCCTCAAGATCGAGCAGCAGCGCGGCATCTCGGTCTCGACCTCGGTGATGAACTTCGAGTTCAGGGGCTGGACCTTCAACCTGCTCGACACCCCGGGCCACGAGGATTTCAGCGAAGACACCTACCGCACCCTCACCGCCGTCGACAGCGCCGTCATGGTGCTCGACGCCGCCAAGGGTATCGAAACCCAGACCCTCAAGCTGTTCGAGGTCTGCCGTCTGCGCGACGTGCCGATCGCCACCTTCGTCAACAAGATTGACCGTGAGGCGCAGGACCCCTTCTCGCTGCTGGATGAAGTTGCCTCCACGCTGGCGCTGGAATGCGTGCCGGCCAACTGGCCCATCGGCATGGGCCATGATTTCCGCGGCTGCTACGACCTGTTCGGCAAGCGCCTGCTGCTGGTCGGCAAGGACAACAAGAATCTGGAGCCGGAAGTCATCATCCTGGACAAGGGCCTGGATGACCCGCGCGCCGCCGATTACATCCCCGAGGCCCAGCGCGCCAAGCTGCTGGAAGACATCGCACTGATTGAGGGCGCCTGCGCGCCCTTCGATATCGAGGCCTATCGTCAGGGCCATATGACCCCGGTCTATTTCGGTTCGGCGCTGAAGAATTTCGGCGTCGACGAGCTGCTGAAAGGCCTGGGTGAATTCGCGCCCCCGCCGCGCCCCCAGCAAACCGACAAGCGTCTCGTGCAGCCGACCGACAAGGGCGTCACCGGCTTCGTGTTCAAGGTCCAGGCCAACATGGACAAGAACCACCGCGACCGCGTCGCCTTCCTGCGTTTGTGCTCGGGCCACTTCAAGCGCGGCATGAAGCTGAAGCAGGTGCGTAGCGGCAAACCGATCACGGTGAGCAACCCGACGCTGTTCTTCGCCCAGGACCGCTCGCTGGCCGACGAGGCCTGGCCGGGCGACATCATCGGCATCCCCAACCACGGCACACTGCGGGTGGGCGATACGCTGACCGAGAACGAGGACCTGCGCTTCACCGGCATCCCGAATTTCGCGCCGGAAATCCTGCGTCGCGTGCGGCTGGGTGATCCGATGAAGGCCAAGCACCTGCAGCGCGCGCTGGAGGATCTGGCCGAGGAAGGCGTAACCCAGGTGTTCCGCCCCCGCATCGGCGCCGACTGGATCGTCGGTCTGGTCGGGCAGCTGCAGCTTGACGTGCTGGCCGCACGGCTGGCCGAGGAATACAGCCTGGAGGCCGGCTTCGAGCAGGCCCCCTTCGAGACCGCCCGCTGGGTCGACGCTGCCGAGAAGCGCGATCTGGAAGACTTCCTCGAACAGAATCGCGGCGCGCTGGCCGATGACCGGGACGGGAATCCGGTCTTCATGGCCCGCAATGCATGGGAACTCTCCTATATCGAGAAGAAATGGGATAAAATCCGTTTCCATGCGACGCGCGAACGCTCTTAACCATATCGATCGCCGGGCCCTGCTGGCCGGCCTGACGGCCGCCCTGTTGGGCGGCAGCCTGCTGCTGCCGGTGCATGCTTTTGCCGCCAGCGGCGCGGACAAGAAAAAAGAAGACAAGAAGAAGAAAGAAGGCGCGGAAGAGAAGCTGCCCGAAAAGCCGCTGGTCAACACGTCGATCCTGGTGGTCGATGCTGTCACCGCGCCGGTCAGCGGCCCGCCGGGCAGCCGCGTGATCATGACGCTGAACATCGACTGCGGGAATGTCGAGAACGCGCGCAAGGTCGATGCCCTGATGCCACGTGTCTACAATGCCGTGATCATGGAATTGAACCGCGAGCCGCTGGGCGCCAATGGCCGGGTCTATGACAAGGATCTGGACGGCCTGAAGCGTCGCCTGGTCTTCCAGGTCAACCGCTCGCTGCAGGGCCCCGAAGTGGTCGGCATCTATGTCCGCTCGCTGCAGGACGTACCGATCATCAAACCGGCCGCGCCCCGCCAGTAATCAATACCCGTCATCAGGGCGGCTGCGCCGCCCGTAGCCCATTACTGGGACGGCGTTACGCCGCCCGTGGCATTGCGCAGCATGATATCCGCATAGATGCGCATCAGCGCCCTCACCACCGGCGGGCAGGCATTCACGACGCCCTTGAAATGCGTCGAGGTGATGGTCTCGCAGACCGTCGGCTCCATCGCGATGGCCGAGGCGCGGCGGTTGCCGCCGGTCAGTAGCGCCAGTTCGCCGAACACCTCGCCCGGGCCGACGCTGCGCAACCGCTCTTCGCCGGCCTTTTCGCCATCGGGCCCCGCCAGATCACGGATCAGATCGACACGGCCGCTCTGCACCAGATAGAGATTGTAGCCCGGCTGACCGGTGCGGAAAACCGCCTCCTTGGGCTGATAGACCTTGCGATCCAGCACCCGCATGGCGTTGTGTTCGGACTTGATCGTCGCCGCCATCATCTCGCCGGTCACAACTTCGAGGGCATTGCCCGGCATCGGAATGCCGGCGGCATGGCGGATATTGCGGATGAAGGTCTGCAGCAGATAGCGCGCCAGCGGCGGGCTGCTGGCCAGTGCGCGCTCCAGCGCCGCACCATTGATGCGCCGTCCGGTCGTCGGCTCGATCGCCACCACGGTGGCCGAACGCGGCGCAGGATCGATCAGCGCCATCTCGCCGACCACGCCGCCCTCGCCGATCTCGCCCAGCTTGGTCTTCTCGTCATCCTTCATGCGGAAGACTTCGACCCGGCCCGACAGCAGCAGGTAACAGAAGTCACCGCTCGCGCCTTCGCTGAACAATGTCGCGCCACGCCCGAAGGAATAAATCTGGTCACCCGGCTCACTCATGAAGAAGCCCGCTCATCGGATGTTACTTGTCGTCTTCGTCGTCGCGGCCGAACAGGATCGACTTGGCCTGGATGTCGTCGATGCTGCCCATCAGGTCAGCGATCTTGGATTCCAGCAGGTCGGCGGCCTGACGCGCCAGATGCAATTCCTCTTCCACCGCCTGCAGCATGGCCTGCCGCGCCGCGCCGATGATGGCGCCATTGGGCTGGACCGGGAAACTGACGCATTTCGCCACGAAGCGACGCACGGCCGAGGTGCTGGGCAGCGTGCCGAGCACCAGCTTGGCTGGCAGCGCGATCACCAGCCAGGAGTCTTCATGGCCGACAACGGCAAAATCGCCCTTGGCAAAGCCCGGCTGCGGCGCGGCGTCATCGGGCTGTCCCGGCACGACCAGGGACACGGCATTCCAGCCGAAGGACAGAAATTCCTGTTCGCCCGCCGCCATGCTGCCCGCTGCTTCCACGTTCTCTCCGCTCACGCCGGCCTCCCAGTCACCGCTGCGGCATTGGCCCGCAGATTGGCCACCGACAGCGTGCCCACCACGATACTGGAAACCCCCGGCAGTGTCGCGGCCATCGCCAGCGCCTCGGCCGGATCATGGGCATGCCCACTGGCCAGCGCCTTCTTGATCAGGATGCCCCTGCCCTGCTTTGCGGCCCGTGCGATCACCGGCGCTTCCTCCGTGTAATCCGGATTATAGGTCACCATCAGCAGGTCGGTGCAATTCACCATCCTGTCAGCGCCGGCCGCCGTCTTGCCCGAAAAGCCGCAGGCCCGGATCAGGCCGCGCTGTTTCAGGTGTTGCAGCTCTTCCGCTGCTGGCAGGAAGCGGTCGGTGTCTTCATCCACGCCATCGGAATGCAGGAGCACGGCATCGACATGATCCATGCGCAGACGGCGCAGGCTGGCCTCGACCGAACTGCGGATGGCGGCCGGCGAGAAATCGAAGCGCGACACGCCATTCTCGAAAGTCTCACCCGCTTTGGTCACAATCACCCAATCTTCGCGAGGGCCTGGCAGCAGCCGGCCCAGACGCTCTTCCGAAAGTCCGTAAGCCGGCGCGGTATCCAGCAGATTGACCCCCAGCGTTTTCGCCCCGTTCAACAGCGCGACGACGGCAGCATCGTCAGGCAGATCGAAACCACCGGGATACTTCACGCCTTCGTTGCGCCCGATCTTCACCGTGCCCAGACCCAGCAGGCTGACCCGAATGCCGGTATTGCCGAGCAGCCTCATCTCCATGACGTAGCTTCCCATGGCGCGGCGGCAACAGCGGGCGCCGGCCATACACCCATCTGTGATGATGCCGCGCCAGACGACGGCGGCAGATCGGCCAGCACCAGATCGGCCAGCTGCGGCGCCAGTGCCAGCTTGGTCGGCCAGGCCAGCAGCACACGGCCGGCACGTTTCAGGACAGGACCTTCCGGCTTGCGACCGTCATCGGTGGCGCCCTCGGCGCGGTCGACACGATGGCCGGCAAAGCGGCTGCGGCTGAAATCAAGCTTGGGCAGCAGCGTCGCGAATTCCTGTTTTGCCGCCGCGATCAGCTCTGTTTCGCTCTGCTGCACGCCGGCCTCGGCGATCAGGCCGCCGACATACCAGACCAGTTTTCCATCGGTCCCGGTATGCGTAGTGATGGTGACGCGCGGCTTGTCGCTGGCATCGAAGCAATGCGCCCAGAGCGGGCCGGGTGCATTCTCGACCATCAGCATCTGCAGCGGCCGGCGCTGCGCCGTCTGCTTGGGCAGCCCGAGCCGGGCGATGATCGCCTCGTTGCCCGCCCCGGCGGTGGAGACGAGCGTGCCCGCGGTAAAGCTGCGGCCGTCAGCCGTGATCGTCACTCCATCATCCTGCGGCGTGATGGTGACATCGCCATCGACCTTGCCGATGCAGCCCTCGCTCAAGCCGGCCAGCGCCGCAAGCAGGCTCGGCACATCCAGCACGCATTCATCCAATGCATAGACAGCGGCAACATTGTCAGTGTCTTGCAGCACCGCCGGCCATTGCGCCGGCTGCAGGGCATCGACGCGGCCACGCAGGAGCTTGCTGCCGAAAAAGCCGGCGATGCGGCTGGCCAGCGTCTTGCGCGCCCAGAACAGATGATTCGACGCGGCCAGTTTCGCCGCGCGCAGATCGAGGTCGCCAGTACCGTCCAGGCAGGCGCGCCAGCGCGCCGGCATGTCGGCCAGCGCATCAGTATCGGCATTCAGCTTGAGATCGAGGGCGTATTTCAGGCCGCCATGGATGATGCCCTGCGAGGCCAGCGTCTGCCCCGCACCCAAGGCGTCGCGCTCTAATAGCAACGCGCTGTAACCCGCCTTGCGCAGGCGTGCCAGCAGCCAGAGGCCGGCAATGCCGCCGCCGAGGATCGCGACGTCGACATCCGTTCGTGCCATGCGCAAAGAGCTCTTAACTACGAAGCCGGGCGATGGTCGCCGTGGTGCTCTGGCCCGCGACATGGCGCGAGACCTTCACCTCGCCACCATAGGCGCGCACCAGATCGGCACCCACCACCTGATCGACGGTATAGTCGCCGCCCTTGACCAGCAGGTCGGGCCTGATCAGGTCCAGTAGAGGCACCGGCGTGTCTTCGCTGAAGATCAGCACCATGTCGACAATACTCATCGCCGCTAGAATCTGGGCGCGATGGCGTTCGTCCTGCACCGGACGGCTGTCGCCCTTCAGCTTCTTTACGGAAGCATCAGCATTGATGGCGACCACGAGGCGGTCGCATTGCCCACGCACCTCTCCCAGCAGGGCCAGATGGCCGGGATGCAGCAGGTCAAAAACGCCATTGGTGAAGCCGATGCGCTCACCCCGGCTGCGCCACAGGTCGGCGCGGTCCTTGGCCTGCTGGCGTGTCATCACCTTGGCATCGATGCCATGTGGATCGGGCATGTGGAGGGCTGCGCGCAGCTCTTCGGGATGCACCACCGCCGTGCCGATCTTGGCCACGACGATGCCGGCGGCGGCATTGGCCAGCCGTGCGGCCTGCGCCAGCGACCGGCCAACAGCCAGGGCGGCGGCAATGGTGGCAACGACGGTGTCACCGGCGCCAGAGACATCGAAGACCTCACGGGCCTCGGCTGCGAGATGAAGCGGTGCGTCTTTTCCTTGAACAAGAGTCATGCCGGCGGCACCGCGCGTGATCAGCACATTGGCGATGCCGGCCTCCTCGCTCAGCTTCTGGCCGGCCGTCACGGCGCTGGCATCGCTGTCGCAGGGTTCGCCGCTGGCAAGCGCTGCTTCCTGGCGGTTCGGCGTCACCAGATGCGCACCCTTGTAGCGGCGGTAGTCGCTGCCCTTGGGATCGACCAGCACGGGTTTGGACAGTTTGGCTGCGGCCTTGATCAGCGCCTTGATCACGGCATCGGAGACCGCGCCCTTAGCGTAATCCGACAGCACCAGCACGGCGCAGTCCTTCAGCGCGGTGGTAGCGGCCTTGATCAGTGCATCAATGGCTTCGTCCGACGGCGCGGCCCGGCTTTCGCGGTCGACGCGCAAAAGCTGCTGGCGGCTGCCGATATAACGGGTCTTCTCGATGGTGCGACGGGTCTCGTCCACCACCAGCTGGGCAAGGATATTGGGTTCCAGCGCCAGCGCCTCGTTGAGCTGGTCGGCGGCGACGTCATCGCCCACCAGGCCGAACAGCGACACCTGCGCGCCGAGCGCGGCGATATTGCGGGCGACGTTGCCGGCGCCGCCAGGCATGGCGATCTCGCGCTCGGCCTGCATCACCGGGATCGGCGCTTCGGGCGAGATGCGCTCCACTCCGCCATAGACGAAGCGGTCGAGCATCACATCGCCCACCACCAGCACCCGGGCAGCAGAGAAATCGGCGAGATCGGCAGACAGGTCAGACATGGCTTTTTCGTACACCGGACAGGGGCTTAACGCCAGTCCCGTACTTCCGGAACAGGGCCTGTCAGGTCTGGAGCAGCCGCCGGTCCGGCCCTTCCAGCACCAGGGCGGTCAGGCGGCCGGTGGTATAGGCCCCGGTATCGACGCCAATGCGGTTCTCGCACCATTCCACCTCATGCACGATGGTATGGCCGTGCACCACGATCATGCCGTGGTCGATCACCGAATCGAGGAACAGGTCGCGGATCCAGATCATGTGTTCCCGGCTCTGGCGATCCAGCGGCAGGCCCGGCTTGATTCCGGCATGGACGAACAGGTAGTCGCCGAACTGCGCCTGCTCGGCCAGCCCCATCAGGAACTGCTTGTGGTGGCGCGGCATCGCCCCCATCAGGGCGCGCTGGGTGAACAGCAGCTCGTCGAAAGAGGCCGGAATCTTGACCTTGTAGCTCTGCAGGGTCGCGTCGCCGCCATTGGTCAGCCACAGCGAGGCACCATAGGGCGCATCGAGGAACTGCAGCAGCATGTCCTCGTGGTTGCCCAGCAGTGCGATGCTTTCGACATTGGGAAGGCGCTGTCGGCAGAGCCGCTCGATTACACCGGCGGAATCCGGCCCGCGATCGACATAATCGCCGAGATAGACGATGACGGATTTCTCTGGCGCCGTCCTGAGATCGGCTTCGATCAGGCCGTGCAGCTGGTCCAACAGGTCAGCGCGGCCATGGATGTCGCCGATGGCATAGACGCGCAAGCCCGGCGGAAGGCTGGCTTGCCCGATGAACATGGGAGCCGCCTATTGCGGCGAGCGTTTGGCGAGGATGCGCTGCAGGGTGCGGCGATGCATCTTCAGCCGGCGCGCGGTTTCCGAGACGTTGCGGTCGCAGAGCTCGAAGACACGCTGGATATGCTCCCAGCGCACACGCTCGGCCGACATCGGTTCGTCCGGCGGCGGCGGATGCGCGGCATTGCCGACGCGCAGCGCGCGGTCGACATCGTCGGCATCGGCCGGCTTGGGCAGATAATCGGCCGCACCCGCCTTCACGGCAGCGACAGCGGTGGCGATGTTTCCATAGCCGGTCAGCATCACCACGCGGGCATCCTGACGCGCCAGACGGATGGCGCTGACCACATCAAGGCCATTGCCGTCACCCAGTTTCAGATCGACCACGGCATAGGCCGGCGGCTTGGCGCGCGCCATCTGGATGCCGGTCGCGACGCTGTCGGCGGTCTGCACCTGATAGCCGCGCTTTTCCATCGCGCGCGCCAGCCGCATCCGCAGCGGTTCATCGTCATCGACGATCAGAAGGGTCATCTCGGTCATGGCGACTCACTGTAGCCCGGCCGGCGTTTCAGGCAAAGCATTACGCCGGGCGGTTCACCGTCTCGCGTGGCCAGACAACCGTGACCTGGGTGCCGCCGCCGGGCCGGTTGGCAAAGGCCACCGACGCGCCGCTGCGGCGCAACAGGTTCATGGCGATGAATACACCCAGCCCCATGCCACCGCTGTCGGGCCGGCTTGTCACATAGGGTTCGCCCAGCGCCGACAGGATGTCGACATTCAAGCCCGGTCCGTCATCGAGAATCCGCAAGCGGATCGTTCTGTCGTCCCAGCCGATCTCGGCCGCGACACTGTGCCGCGCGAATTCCATCGCATTCTGCAGAAGGTTACTGAGGCCGTGGATGATCTCGGGCCGGCGTGGCAGGTTCGGTGCGCTACCCTCGCTGACCAGCGTTACCGAGAACTGGATCGCCTCGCGCCTCCAGGGCTGCGCCGCCATTTCGATCAGGTTGGCGATGCCCAGATCGGAGAAGGCTTCCGGATCGGAAGTATCCGACGGCCGGCGCGACAGCCGTGCCAGAATGTCGCGGCAGCGCTCGACCTGACTCTGAAGCAGTGCGACATCCTCGGTCAGCGGATTGTCGGGCGGCAGCTCGCGCGCCATCTCCTTTACCACCACGGCGATGGTGCCCAGCGGCGAACCCAGTTCATGCGCTGCCGCCGCAGCCAGACCGCCAAGTGCGGAAACCTGCTGCTCGCGCGCCAGCGCCATCTGTGTGGCGGCCAAAGCATCGGACATGCGGCGGGCTTCTTCCGCGACCTGCCAGGCATAGGCGGCGATGAACAGCGTGCCCAGTACGAGGGCGATGAGATTGCCCCATTGCAGCAGTTTGGGCTGCAGCACCTCATGCGGATCACCCCAGGGCAGCGGAAAGTGATGCACCGTCATGATCACGGTGATCACGAAGGCCAGCACGCCGAGAATGACGGTGGAGCGCAGCGTCAGGATGGTGGCCGAGACGGTGACTGGCACCAAGATCAGCACGGTGAAGGGATTGTCGATGCCGCCGGTGAGATAGAGCAGGATGCCGAGCTGCACCAGGTCGAAGGCGAGATAGCCGGCGGCGCCGGCGGCGCTCAGGCGCTTCGCGGTCGGATAGATAATGAAAAGAACGATATTGAGCAGCGCCGAGACGGCAACCACCGCCAGCGAGGCCAACAGCGGCAGTTTGAAGCCAAGACCGAAATGCACAAACAGGATGGCCAGCAGCTGGCCGATGATGGCGATCCAGCGCAGCAGCACGAGTGTCTGCAGGCGCACCCGGCCGGCAAACTCGTCCACCTGCCCCACATGCGGTCCCAGCCGGTCGCGCAGCGTCTCCAGCAGGGCCGCCATGGCTATCTCATATCCTCGTGCCAGGTGCGGCCATCACGCTCGATCAGGCCGCTGGCGGCCGAAGGCCCCCAACTGCCGGCGGTATAGCTTTTCGGCCGGTCTGCCTGCGCCTGCCAGCCGGCGAGCATCGGCTCGACCCAGCGCCAGGCGGCTTCGACCTCGTCGCTGCGCATGAACAGCATCGGGTTGCCGCGCACCACATCCATCAGCAGGCGCTCGTAGGCGTCGGGCTGCCGGCCGTGGAAGGCCTCGGCGAAACTCAGGTTCAGCGGCGCGGTGCGCAGCCGCATGCCGCCTGGCCCCGGCACCTTGGTCATCATATGCAGCGAGATGCCTTCATCGGGCTGCAGCCGGATCACCAGACGGTTTGGCGCGACGTCGCGCGTGGCGCCGGGGAAGATCAGATGCGGGACAGGGCGGAACTGCACGACGATTTCGGAATGCCGCACCGGCAGACGTTTGCCCGTGCGCAGGTAAAACGGCACGCCGGCCCAGCGCCAGGTCTCGACCTCGGCCTTCACCACGACGAAGGTTTCGGTGCCGCTCGCATGCCCGACCTCGTCGTCATAGGCCGGCACGGCGGCGCCATCGACGGCGCCGCGCGCATACTGGCCACGCACGGTCTTCTCGGCGATGTCGCGTTCGGCAATCGGGCGCAGCGCCTCCAGCACCTTCAGCTTCTCGTCGCGCACCGCATCAGCGTTGAAGGCATTCGGTGGCTCCATCGCCACCAGGCACAGAAGCTGCAGCAGATGGTTCTGCACCATGTCGCGCAGCGCGCCGGCATGGTCGTAGTAATCCGCCCGGCCCTCGACGCCGATCTTCTCGGCCACCGTCACCTGCACGTGGTCGATCACGCCGCGATGCCAGACCGGTTCGAACAGCGCATTGGCAAAGCGCAGCGCCATCAGGTTCTGCACCGTCTCCTTGCCGAGATAATGATCGATGCGGAAGACACGGTTCTCGGCAAAGACGGCGGCGACGGCAGAATTGATCGCGCGTGCCGAGGCGAGGTCCTGCCCGATCGGCTTTTCCAGAACCACACGGGCCTCGGGCCGGTTCAGCCCAGCCTTGGCCAGATGCGTGCAGATGGTGCCGAAGAAACGCGGCGCCATGGCGAGATAGAAGACCAGCACACGGTCACTGTCGCCGTTCAGCAGCTTTTTCAGCGACTGATAATCCTCAGCCCTGTCCGCATCCAGCGCCAGATAGCGGAAGCGCGCCAGGAAACGCTCGGCCAGCGCGACGTCGAAATCGTCGCCGGCGACATGCTGCTTCAGGCCGTCCAGCGCCGCCTTGCGGTAGTCGTCATCGCTCATGCCGGCGCGCGCCACGGCGATCAGCCGCACATCCTCGTTCAACTGCCCGGCCACATCGCGGTGATAAAGCGCCGGCAGCAGCTTGCGCAGCGCCAGATCGCCGGTGGCGCCGAAAATGACGAGATCGAAGGAAAAACTGCCGCTCGGATTCGGATTTGTCATGGGATTACCGTGACATCCCCGCTACGGGTAATCAATCCTGCCGGTTAGTCTTCGAGAAAATGCGGCTCGGGCTTCTCGCGCAGACCCTCGAAATGCACCACGGCCGGCTCCGGGCCCAGCGCCACCGGCTGGCCGTTGCGGAACGCCCATTCGCCGCGGTCGCAATCCGCAGCCGTGACGTAGCCGTTGATATAGAGGCGGCGATCCTGCCCGGAGACATTCGGGCCTGAACCATGCACCAGATAGGGTGACCACAGCGCCAGGTCGCCGGGCTCGAGCAGCAGATCGACCACGCTGGCCGGATCGAGGCCGGCAGCCAGCAGCGCGTCGTCCTGCAGGCTCTGCTGCAGGATCGGGCCGTCACCGCCCAGGCCGAGATCGCCGCGCGTATGGCTGCCCGGGATGATGCGCATGGCGCCGCTTTGGTTGGTATGCGCGTCGATGGCCAGCCCGGTCTGGATATAAGAAGTCGCCAGATTGCGGAAGGCGCTGGCCGGACGACGGAAGCGGCTGTCCTGGTGATAAGCGAAATCGGCTTTCACTGCGCCCGGCGGCTTCCAGTGCATCTGGTTGATGATCTGCTTGAGGTCGCGACCGATCAGCGGGTCCAGCACCGTGACGAAACGCGGGTCCAGCCGCACGGCGTCCAGCGCCACATCTTCCCAGCTCGGCCACTGCACCATGCGCAGGATGCGGCCCAGATTGGGATCTTCGCCCATCCGGTACATCAGGTTGCCATGACGCCAGCTGCGGCCCCGTTCCAGGCCGCGGGCCCGGATTCGGTCGAAAGCGGCGGCGATCTGCGCCACCTCCCCGGGGGTGAACAGGCCCCGGATGACCGCATAGCCCTTCCGGAGGTAGTCGTGACGCAAGATGGCGGCGTCCGGCACGGGAATGCCGCCCTGACTCTTAAGGATTATCGGCGGCTTTTCGGGTGCATTCATCTGTGGATAACTCCGATTCGGCCCCGTCTAGCTAAGGGCTTAGCACAGGCATTTCCATAGATTCTTGTGGATGATTGTAAGAGTCCGGTTGACCCCAAACCGATTTTGTCGCCTTTACTCCATCTAGCGGCCAATGCCAAGAACGGGGGCTAAATATGGTGTGGACAGACGAGAAGGTTAAGCTTCTGGTGCAACACTGGGAAGCTGGCCAGTCGATCACGCAGATCGGCAAGCAGCTCGGGATGACCCGCAATGCCGTGGTGGGCAAGGCCCATCGCATCGGTCTGGCCAAGCGGGCCTCGCCGATCATGCGCTCGGACAAGCCGGCCCAGCCGCGCCAGTCCTCCGGGAGCGGATCATCGGGTGGCGGTGGCGGCGAAGCCGTGCATCACCGGGTTTCAACCCCTCGCGCGCCGGCTCAGCCGCGCAGCGAAGACGGCTCGGGCCCTGCCCAGTCGTCCTCGGGCGGGCATGCCGGCCAACCGCAACTGACTGCCGCCCTGTTGGCAGCGTTGACGCCGTCGAGCGGTCCGCGCTGCAAGTGGCCGATCGGCGACCCGAAGACCACGGATTTCGATTTCTGCGCCCATGTGTCGCTGCCCGGTAAGCCTTACTGTGCTTCGCATTGCGCGCAGGCCTACACGAACTGGAACCCGGAGAGCGCCGTCGAAGCGGTGAAGGCGATCAACGCCGCCTGATCTGACAAAACGTCCCGGTTTTCTGAAAAGCCCGGTCGCGAAAGCGGCCGGGCTTTTTCCTTGTCTGCAGTTCGCTGACGCCGTCAGCTCAGCAGCGCCGTCAGCTTCTGCGCCAGGTCCTGCGAGCGGTAGGGCTTGCTCAGCATCGCATCCGGATCGTGATCCAGATTGTCGGGGAAGACTGCGCCCGGGAAGCCGGATGTGAACAGCACCTTCAGGCCGGGCCGGCGTTTGCGCGCCTCGCGGGCCAGATCGTAGCCGCTCATGCCGCCGGGCATGATGATGTCGGTGAACAGCAGGTCGATCGGCGTGCCCGCGTCTATATGGCGCATCGCCTCGCCGGCATTCATCGCCTCGATGGTCTTGTAGCCCAACTTTTTCAGATGCATCAGCGCGACATTGCGGATGCCGTCATTGTCTTCCACCACCAGGATGGTGTGGATTTTCTGTTCGGCCAGCCGGCGGCCGTGATCCTCGGCCACTGTCTGCTCGGCTTCCTTGACGCCGCCATAGCGCGGCAGATAGAGCCGCATGGTCGTGCCATGCCCCAACTCACTATAGACCTTGATATGGCCGCCCGACTGCTTGAGGAAGCCGAACACCATGCTGAGGCCCAGGCCGCTGCCGCGCCCCATCTCCTTGGTGGTGAAGAACGGCTCGAAGATGCGTTCGATCACGGCCGGCGGAATGCCAGACCCGGTATCGGTGATCGAGACCGCGACATAATCGCCGGGCTCGGTGCCGGGGTTAATTTGCGTATAGGCGTCATCCAGCGTCACATTGGCGGTTTCGATGATCAGACGGCCACCGCCTGGCATGGCGTCGCGCGCGTTCACGGCCAGATTGGCCACGGCCGATTCCAGATTGGCTGCATCGATAAAGACCGGCCAGACATCGGCGGCCGGCAGCAGCCGCACCTCGATATCCTGCCCCAGTGTCCGCTGTAGCAGCGGCGTGAAGCGCCGCAGCAGTTCATTCGCATCGACACGACGCGGTGCCAGCGGCTGCTGGCGCGCGAAAGCCAGCAGCCGCTTGGTTAGCTCGGCGCCGCTGTTGGCGGCATGCAGCGCGTCATGCACGAACTTGCGGCCCTCGGGATCCAGTCCCGGCTGGTCAGCCAGCAGGTCGAGGCAGCCGACCACGATGGCGAGGATGTTGTTGAAGTCATGCGCGATGCCGCCGGTGAGCTGGCCCACGGCATCCAGCCGCTGCAGGTGGCGGATGCGCTCCTCGATGGCCAGCCGCTCGGTCATGTCGCGGCCGATGAAGAAATGCTGCTCAGTCTCCTCCGACCAGACGCCGGTCCAGACCAGCAGGACCGGGTGGCCCTTCTTGTGAATGTAGCGACACTGGAAATTGCGCATCAGCTTGCCTTTGCGGGCGGCGCGCATTTCCTCGCGCGTGCTGTCGAGATCATCGGGATGGATGAAGCCGATGGCGCTCTGCCCCACCATATCCTCGGGGGCGCGATCCAGGATGGTCTGCACGCTGGGACTGACACGGACGAACTCGCCGACCTTGTTCACCACCAGGATGAGGTCGAGCGAGGTTTCGAACAGGCGTTGATTGATCGTGTTGATCCGCTCCGGATCAATTCCCGGCAGGCTGGCTGGCGCTGGTGCGACTGAGTGATCCGCCATAACGAGCGTCTCTCCGGCGCATGCCACAAGGCACACGGTTCTATGCACCCAGCCTCGCCTTCGGGGCCCTCAGGGTCAAGTGAATTTGACAGCAGGATTGCGCCTGCGTCTGCGAAAAAGTCTCAGAAACCGCGCCGTTTTGGCAGCGGCCACCGGCCCAGCAGCCCCGACACCGGCCCGGGCAGCAACAGCCACGGGATCGCCTCGCCCCAGACCGGCAACCCGCAATGCAAAAATGGCCGGGCAGTTTCCCAGCCCGGCCATTCAGAAGATTTAAGCGGCTGAGTAGTCAGTCGCCCTGGATCAGTCGCTGAGCGCTGCAAACCGGCGCTGATGGTGGTCAGCATTGCCAAACGTCGTATCGATCATCATCAGGCGCTTGAAGTAATGGCCGACATTCAGTTCGTCGGTCATGCCCATGCCGCCATGCACCTGCACAGCCTGCTGGCCCACCCATTTGCCCGAGCGGCCGATCTGCACCTTCGCCGCCGCAGCAGCCTTGGCGCGTTCCTTCGGCTCAGCATTGGCCTTCAGGCTGGCGAGCAGCGCCAGCGAGCGCGAGCTTTCCACCTGCATCATCATGTCGACCAGGCGATGCTGGATCACCTGGAACTCACCGATGGCGCGACCAAACTGCTTGCGCTGCTTCACATAGGCCAGCGTCGTCTCGTGCAGCGCAGCCATCGCGCCCACAGCCTCGGCCGCCATGTAAGAGATCGCCTGATCCATCACCGCTTCCACAGCCGCCAGAGCCTTGGCCGGATCGCCCAGCACGGCCTTGACCGGCGCATGATCGAAACGGATGTCGCTCGCGCGCTTGTTGTCCACCGTACGGTAATCCTGCCGCACCACGCCCGCGCCGCTCGCCTCTACGACAAAGAGCCCAAGGCCCTGCGCATCGTCGCGCTTCCCGGCGGTGCGCGCCAGCACGATGATGTAGTCAGCACTGGCGGCGTCCTGCACGACAATCTTCTTGCCATCCAGCGTCCAGCTATCGGCGCTTTTCCTGGCCTGGGTCTCGACCTCGTTCAGCGCGTAGCGCGCGCCATGCTCGGCAAAAGCAAAGGCCCACTTGGCCTTGCCTTCCACAATGGCCGGCAGCCAGTCGTTCTTCTGCTTGTCGTCGCCGGCCGCCTGGATCAGCCCGGCACCGAGGATCACGGTGGAGAAATACGGCTCGGCCACCAGATGCCGGCCGAAGCGCTCGGCCAGCAGCGCCACATCGACAGCCGTGCCGCCCATGCCGCCGAAGTCTTCACCCACCGGGATGGAGAGCCAGCCCAGTTCGGCCATGGTCTTCCAGTTGGTCTGGTCATAGCCCAGATCGGTCTTCACCAGCTTGCGCCAGCGCTCGAAGTCATACTTGTCCTGCAGCCAGCTTTCGACGCTGTCGGCCAGCAGGGTCTGTTCCTCGGACAATTGGAAATCCATGTGACGTTCTCTTCTTTCTTCTCTTCAGTCTGCGTGATCAGAGGCCCAGCACCATCTTGGCGATGATGTTGCGCTGAATTTCGTTGCTGCCGCCGTAAATCGTGGTGGCGCGGTAATACAGGTAACTTTCCATACGCCCTTGGGCGTAGTCGGGCCCGACCGGCGGCTGGTTCGAGCCGTCAGGGCGGTGCTCGTAGGGGGCTGCGTAATAGCCCAGCGCCTCACAGGCCAGCTCGGTGATGGTCTGCTGAATTTCCGAGCCGCGGATTTTCAGCATGCTCACTTCCGGCCCCACACCCTTGCCGGCATTCTCGGCGGCGAGTACGCGCAGATTGGAATATTCCAGCGCCAGCAGGTCGATCTCGATGGCGGCGACCTTGCTGCGGAAGCTTTCATCCTGCAGCAGCGGCGCGCCGTATGATTGCTCGGCGCGGGCGATGTCCTTCAGGCGCTTGAGTCGCTGCTTCGAGGTCGCGACCTCGGCGATGCCGGTACGCTCGTTACCCAGCAGGAATTTGGCATAGGTCCAGCCCTTGCCTTCCTTGCCGACGAGATTGGCCTTGGGCACGCGCACGTTGTCGAGGAACACCTCGTTGACGCTATGGCCCTCGTCGATGGAGATGATCGGTCGCACCTGCACGCCGGGATCGGTCATGTCGATCAGCAGGAAGGAAATACCTTCCTGCGCCTTGGCCTCGAAATCAGTGCGCACCAGGCAGAACATCATGTTGGCGTGATGCGCCTGAGTGGTCCAGATCTTATGGCCGTTGACGATATAGTGGTCGCCATCGCTCTCGGCCTTGGTGCGCAAGGATGCGAGGTCGGAACCCGAGCCCGGCTCGGAATACCCCTGGCACCACCAGTCTTCCATCGAGAGGATGCGCGGCAGATACTTTTTCTTCTGCTCGTCGGTGCCAAACGTGTAAATCACCGGCCCGACCATGGCATGGCCGAACGGCACCAGGGGCGGCGCATCGGCGGCAGCGCATTCTTCATCGAAGATGTAGCGCTGCACCGGCGACCAGCCTGGCCCGCCATGCTCTTTCGGCCAAAGCGGCGCCGACCAGCCGCGGGCAGCGAGAATCTTGTGCCAGGTGATGAAATCGTCCTTGGCCAGGTGAATCTGACGCCGCGCCTTCTCGGCCAGCGCCGGCGGCAGGTTGTCGCGAACAAAGCTGCGCACCTCCTCGCGGAATGCGCGCTCCGAAGCCGTGAATTCGAGATCCATGGCGGTTTCTCTCCCTTGTCGGACAAAGGGTAAGACCGCTGGAGGCGGCAGGCAAGCGCGTGACGCTAGGGAAGCCCGTCCGAAAGGATTGCAATCGTGTGATTCGCTTGCTCAATTCGCGGGGTAACGTAAAGGAACCGCGATTATGACTTTCGATCCCGCCTCCGAGGGCTGGAAGCAGCGCTCCGGCCAGGGCCCGTTCACCCGCGAGGTCGGCCCGATCTGGGTGCGGCGCGAGGCTGACAATTCCTCTGCTTACGGCCTGTTGGCCGAGGAGCGGCATACGAATTCCCGCGGCGTGGTGCATGGCGGCATGCTGATGACCTTCGCCGACCATACGCTCGGCTGGGTGGTGTGGGACCTGGTTGAGCGCAAGGGCTGCGCCACCGTCTCGCTGAACAATCAGTTCGTCGCCGCCGTGAAGCCGGGCGATTTCGTGATTATGCGAAGCCGGCTGGTGCGCCAGACCCGCAGCCTGATCTTCATCCAGGGCACCGCCTCTGTGGGCGAGAAGGTCGTGTTGACCTCCGAAGGCATCTGGAAGGTGCTGGGCGTCGACTGATTATCGCCGCTTCTGCACCAGTTTCTTCGCCGGCAGCATGTCGTCGAACTTGGCCGGCCGCTTTTCCATGTTGGCGGTAATCGCCTCCATCAGGTCTGGCGTCAGGAACATGCCGGCCTGCCAGACCTGCATGTAGTTCAGCGCATCGGCCGTGCTGTGGTCGCGGGTATAGTTCAGCATTTCCTTGGTGCCGTGAATGGCCAGCGGCGACTTGGCCGCAATGGTCTTCGCGATCTCCATTACCGCCGCCAGCATCGCGTCCTGGCTGCCGAACACGGCATTGACCAGACCAGACGCCTTGGCCTCCTCGGCTGTCAGCCGTCGCCCGGTATAGGCCAGCTCGCGAACCAGCCCCGACGGGATCAGATGCGGCAGGCGCTGCAGGGTGCCGACATCGGCGGTCATGCCGATATTGATCTCCTGGATACAGAACCAGGCATCCGCGGTGCAGTAGCGCATGTCGCAGGCCGAGATCAGGTCGACGCCACCCCCGACGCAGCCGCCTTGAATGGCAACCAGCACCGGTACGCGACACCGGTCGATGACCGCGAAGCTTTCCTGCAGTTCCGCCACGGTGCGACGCATCTGTTCGCCCACCCGGCCGCGGTCGCCCTTCATCATCTCACCAGTGATCGGCGCGAAGGCCGACAGGTCGAGCCCGCCGGTGAAGGTTTTGCCGGTGGAGGCGATCACCACGGCGCGAATCTCGGGCCGGTCCTCGATCTCGGTGAAGACATCCACCATCTCCTGCCAGAAAGGCAGGATCATCGCATTGGCTTTTTCGGGGCGATTGAACACGATCGTCGCCACATGGTCGGCCACGCTGAAATCGAAGGTCTTGTAGCTCATCGGTTCCTCCTGAAGCCCTGCCGTAACGTCAAGGCTGGTCTGCTGCGGTCTGCGCCGCTAGAGTCAGGGAAAGATTAAACGGAGGAAGCATGCCGATTGTCTATGAGGAACTGCTGGCGCTCGACATTCCGGCCCGCGAGGTGACCTACACCGACCGCGAGACCATGCTCTATGCGCTCAGCACTGGCATGGGCCAGGATCCGATGGACCTGGACGAACTGCCCTTCGTGTTTGAAAAGAACCTGCGCACCCTGCCCAGCCTCGCCACCGTGGTGACCTGGGACGACAGCTGGACGCCGCGTACCGGCCTCAACTACGTGAAAGTCGTGCATGGCGAGCAGCGCATCACCATCCACAAGCCGATGCCATCGGCTGCGCGCGTCAAATCGAAAATCCGCATCAGGGATGTATTCGACAAGGGCGCCGGCAAGGGTGCCATCATGCTGGTGGAGAACGCCCTGAGCGACGCCGCCACCGGCGAGAAGCTCGCCACACTACTGTCGACGACCTTTGCGCGCGGTGACGGCGGATTCGGTGGCCCGGCGCGCAAACCTGAGGACCTGCCGCCACCTCCGCACAAGATTCCGGACCGCGAACCTGACCTCGGCGTGACGCTGAAGACCCAGCCCAACCAGGCGCTGTTCTACCGCTTATGCGGCGACCGCAACCCGCTGCATGCCGAACCGGCCTTTGCCGATGCGGCCGGCTTCCCACGTCCGATCCTGCATGGCCTGTGCACCTATGGCATCGCCGTGCGGGCCGTCGTGAAGGCCGCCTGCGACCATGACCCGTCGCGGATCGCCGACATCAATGCGCGCTTCACCGCGCCAGTATTCCCGGGCGAGACCATCCACACGGAAATCTGGCGCGACGGCAACATCGTGTCGTTCCGCGCCCGGCTGGTCGAACGCGACGTCGTGGTGCTGGATCACGGACGGGTGGAGTTGCGCGGCTAGAAGCGTTTGCGCTTGAAGTCTGTCGGATTGCGGTGGTCGCCGGGCAGGTCGGGCTCATCCAGACGCAATGGCTCCAGCTTCGGCTCGGCCTCGGGCCGGCCGAACAGGTAGCCCTGGCCGTAGTCGATGCCGAAATCGAGCAGAAGGCGCGCCTGATCCTCGGTTTCCACCATCTCAGCCACCGTGCCGATGCGCAGCTCCTTGCAGAGCCAGACCATGCCCTTGAGGATGGCCTGGTCACGCGGCGACCCTTGAGTCTGCAGCGCCTTCACATACGTGCCGTCGATCTTGACATAATCAACCTCCAGCGCCTGCAGGTACGGGAAAGAGGCAGCGCCCGCACCGAAATCGTCGAGACAGACGGAATGGCCGTCCTCGCGCAGCTGCCGCACCGCATTGGCGGCATGCACCAGATTGGTGATCTGGGTCGATTCCGTGATCTCGAAGATCAGGTGCTTGCGCAGGGCCGGCTCGGCCGTGGTGATTTCACGCAGCGCCGCCATGAAGACCGCGCTTTCCAGGCTGTGACCTGAGAGATTGACCGCGATATCCAGTACGTCACCCTGCTTGCGGCGATCTGACAGCATGGTGACGACGCGCTGCACGACGGCCAGGTCGAATTCGCCGATGAGGTGGACGCCCTCGGCCAGACGGATGGTTTCGAACGGCGAGCCACCGTCCTCGAAGCGCGACAGCGCCTCGTAATGATGCAGGGTGCGGGTGGTGAGCCGCACGATCGGCTGGAATACCAGCTGGAACTGCCGGCCGGAAACAGCCGAGCGCAACGCCTGCACGCGCGCCACTGTCCGTTGCAGCAAGGCCTTCAGGCTGTCTTCGGTGGATTGCAGCGTGAAACCGGCGGCGCCATCGCTGGCGAAACGATCCACCGCAAAGGCCATGGCGCTGACGGCGTCCTCATCGCTCATGCCCTTGGCATGCAGATCGAGAGTCGCCCCATGAATATCGACATCGCCTGTATCGCCGCCCGACTGCCGCACCAGGTCGCGCACCTGTTCGGCCACGGCGTCCTGATCCAGCGGTGAGGCGTGCAGGATGCCATATTTGCCATCGTCGATCCGGCTCGCGGTATCGCCACCCATCGAGCGGGCGCGCATCAGTGCATCGACATCGTCGACCAGGGCATGGCTGCCCTCGCCCAGCGTCTCAGTAAGAGCTTTCAGGCCCACAATCTCGATCAGCGTGAGTTTGACTTCGGAGCCCAGCTCGCGGGCGAGCTTGAGCCGCTCGCCGGCGCGGACCTCGAATTCCTCGGCATCGAGCAGACTGGCCTGATAATCGCGCTTGTTCTGCAGGGCCGCCTCGGCGAGCGGCAACCGCGCGTTGGACAGCGTCAGGTAATACCGACCTTCCTGACGCGGCAGACAGCAGCCGCCCAGCACGCAGACCGGGCCGATGCTGCCATCAAAGCGCAGCAGCTGCACCGTGACCGGATCGATACGGCCGCCGACAGCCAGGCCGCCCAGCAGGTTCATCACGAAATGGCGGTCAACATCCGCAACCAGTGCAGAAAAGCTGTGACCCAGCAGGGCGTCGGCCTCGCAGCCCGCCATCAGGCGGGCAGCACCAGAGGCGAAACCGATCTTGCCGTCCGCCCCCACTTCCAGCATCAGGTCGGCAGCCGAGAAGGCAAAAGCGACGAAACGATCGCGCTCCGCCCGCATATCCTTGGCGCCGCCCATTCTGGCCTCATACTGGGAATAACCGCCCCTGAGTGTGCCAGTGGGCGTGCCGCGGTGCAACCCTGCCTCCGGAATGGTCAGATGAAGTGAATAAAGCTGACGTTGCGCCACGTTGCGCCGATCCCGGCTGCTTCCTAGAATAGGGGTATCAATCTGGTCCAACGTGGCCGGACCGAATGTCTGGGGAGGTAAGCAAAGCAATGACTGCACCGTTCTGGGAAAAATCCTATCCGACCGGCGTCACCTGGGCGCAGAATTTCCAGGCCCGCCCGATCTGGACATTACTCGACGATGCGGTGGCCCGCTTCGCGCCGCAGCCATTCCTCAACTTCATGGGCAAGGGCTACACCTACGCTGCGATCTCCGATCTGGTCGATCGCGCGGCCAAGGGCTTCCAGCAACTCGGCGTCGGGCCGGGCGTGCATGTCGGCCTGTTCCTGCCCAACACACCGCATTATGTGATCTGCTTCTTCGCCATCCTGAAGGCCGGCGGCCGGGTGGTGAATTACAGTCCGCTCGATGCCGAGCGTGAGCTGCGCTACAAGATCGAGGACAGCCAGACCGACATCATGGTCACGCTGGACCTGAAGGCGCTCTACACCAATATCGGCAAGATGGTTGGCACCACCCGCCTGAAGAAGGTGGTGATCGGTCGCCTGCCCGATGTGCTGCCCTTCCCCAAGAACCTGCTGTTCCCGCTGGCCAAGGGCAAGGAAATCGCCCAGGTGCCAAAGGACGACAAGCACATCCGCTTTGCCGAGCTGATCGCCAATGACGGCCGCTATACCCCACATCCGGTGAAGGATCCGGCCGAGGAAGTGGCGATCCTGCAGTATACCGGCGGCACTACCGGCCAGCCCAAGGGCGCAATGCTGACGCATGGCAACATCACCGCCACGGTGCACATGTATGCCAGCTGGACTGACGGCAACCCCCTGCTGCAGATGGACGAAGGCAAGGAACGCTGCCTGATGGTCCTGCCGATGTTCCATATCTATGGCCTGAGCGCGGTGCTGCTGCGCATGCTGACCATCGGTGCGGAATTCATCCTGCATCCGCGCTTCGAGTTGAAGGCGGTGATCGAGGATTTGCACAAGAAGAAGATCAGCATCTTCCCCGGCGTGCCCACCATGTACGCCGCCATCGTCAACCTGCCCAACATCAAGGACTATGATCTCTCGGCGCTGAAGTTCTGCGCCTCGGGCGGCGCACCGCTGCCCGTGGAAGTGCAGGACAAGTTCGAGGATATCACCGGCCACAAGATGATCGAAGGCTGGGGCATGACCGAGACCTCGCCTGCCGGCACCCAGACCGTCTATGGTGGCAAACGCAAGCGCGGCTCGTGCGGCCTGCCTCTGCCGGGCGTGACCATCGAGATCGTCGATGTGGAAGACCCGCTGAAGCTCAAGGGCGTCAATGAAACCGGTGAAATCTGCATCACTGGTCCCAATGTGATGAAAGGCTACTGGAACAAGCCTGAAGCCACGGCGGAAGCCTTCGCCGGCGGCCGCTTCCATACCGGCGACGTCGGCTACATGGACGAGGAAGGGTATATCTTCATCGTCGACCGCAAGAAGGACATGATCCTGTCGGGCGGCTTCAACGTCTATCCGCGCAATATCGAGGAAGCGATCTACGAACATCCCTCAGTCGAGGAATGCACCGTGATCGGCATCCCCGACCAGTATCGTGGCCAGTCGGCCAAGGCCTTCATCAAGCTGAAGCCCAACAGCCAGCCAATCACCTTCGACCAGCTCAAGGACTTCCTGAAAGACAAGTTGGGCAAGCATGAAATGCCGGTGGGCATGGAAATCCGTGAGGCCCTGCCCAAGACTCTGATCGGCAAGCTCTCCAAGAAGGAGCTGGTCGAGGAAGAAAAGAAAAAGGCCGAAGCAAAGGCCTGACCGGCCCCCGGTCCGGAATAGAAAAGCCCCGCAGCTTTGTTGCTGCGGGGCTTTTTTCTTTGGCCGTTTTGCGGCGGCTTATTCGGCGGCGCGCGCAGCATCCTCCAGCGACGCATCCCAGGTCTTCAGCGCCTGCGCTACCGGCTGCACACGGGCGCGGTCGGCGGCGTTCAGGCCGGTCAGCAGCGGCAGCATCGGCCCCATATCGGCCGCGCCTGACAGCGTGACGGCGTCATGCAGCGTGCGGATCGGACTGATGCTGTCGCGCAGGTCTTCCAACGGGATGAAGGCTTCGCGCAGCCGCTCGGCCGTCGCCCAGTCCTGGCGGTGGATCGCGCGCAAAATCGCCATCGAACCGCGCGGCGCGATGCAGACGGAACCAGATGTGAAGCCACCCAGGCCGAACTGGCGCAGATGCGTGATCGCGGGCCGCTCGCCGATGCCACTGATTACCAGCTTCGGATCGACGTGATCAAGCAGGCGCTTCAGGTAGTCGTCCTGTGCCGGATCAGGGCGTACGGTACCGTATTTGACGGCGCAGACTGCCCCCTCCTTCACCAGCCGACCCGCCGCATCGGGCGCGATGTAGTTGTCGGATTTGATGTAGAGGATGACCGGCTTGCCCATGGTGACGGCAGCACGGCGCAGACCGATCTCGATGCCCTCCGAGGTCGCCGGAAAGGTCATCGGCAGCGCCATCGCGGTCGGCACCTTCGAGCCGCGTAGAATCTTCGCCTGATCGATCAATTTGCCGTAATCGGGGCCGAAGGACGGGATCAGCCAGGTGTCCGGCCCCACCGCATCGATCAGGAAATCCAGCATCTCGGCATATTCGCCAACCGGCAGATTATAGAGGTTGGCATTGCCGCCATACATCAGGCTGCGAATGCCTCCGGCCTCCATATGAGCGATCAGCTGCCGATTCGCATCTTCATTGAGGGTCAGGTCGGCGTACCGGGCCAGCGGCGGCACTGCAAAGACCGATTTGGCCAGATCGGCCGAAACCACGGGCGTCGTTTTCATTATGTTTGCTCCGACTGGGCGTTCCCCTTACTAATAGCTAGAGTAATCATCTTCTGTATCCTGCTGCAAAGCGAAATGTCGCTTCCTGATCCCGCCGCCATTGCCGCCAAGGCCCATCTGTTGCCCATGCTGCGCGCAGCGATGCGCGCTATTGATGCCGGCCAGTTCGAGCAGGCCGAGCCCTTCCTCGATACCTTGTTGGCCCAGGAGCCGGATTTCGCCGACGCCATACACATGAAGGGCTACATCGCCCTGCAGCGTGGGCAACTGGAAACCGCACGTGCGCTGGTCGAGCGCGCCATCGAGATCGACTTCCATTTCGAAAACTATCACCTGACGCTTGGCCATATCCTGCTGGCGGCCGGCGAGCGCGATGCTGCAAAGCACAGCTTTGGTACAGCCATTGTTCTGAACCAGGCCATGCCCGCCCCCTATATCGGCTTGGGTCACATCTTCCTGGCTGAGGGTGAGATCGACAGCGCCATCGGGGCAATGGTCACCGCCTTCAAGGCGGATCGCAAGAACGCCGAGACCAACTACATGCTTGGCTACGCCCTGATGGCCAAGGGCAATTCAAAGCAAGCCATGGTCCACCTGGGTCGCGCCCACGAAATGGCGCCCGACAATCCCCGCTACAAGATCGCCTTTGCCCGTTCACTGCGCGACCTTCGGCTGAAGCATCCTGATCAGAAACTGATTACCGCTGCGCTGTCGCTGCTGGGTGCGCCTGGCATCGAACCGCGTGATCTGGCGCCACTGCTCGAAAGCGCGATCCGCCGCGACACGGTATTCACTGCGTTCGACGTCATCGACGACCTGCCGCCGAAAAATATCGCCAGCATGCTGGGTCAGGCCGATTGCCTCGATCCACTGCAGACTCCTGCCCTGGCCGAATGGCTGGAGCATGGGCTGGTCTGCGACCCACTGATCGAGCGCCGGCTGATCGCACTGCGCCGCGGCTTGCTGGTCATGGCACTCAAGCTGCCGGATATCCTGCCGCGCTATAACCGCCTGCTCGGCCTGATGGCCGTCCGCGCGTTCCAGAGCGAATACCTCGATGCCTTCGACCCGACGGAGCTGCCAATCCTCGATACATTGAGCAGCCAGCTTGACCAGGCCGATCCGGCCGAGGCGGCTTCGCTCTTCGCTGTCTATGCGTTGTATCGCCCGCTTTACCAGCGCCAGGATGCGGAACGGCTGGCCCAAGCTGCATGGCCGCCGGAGTTTGCCGACCTGAAGCGCCAGCAGCTCGACGAACCGCTGACAGAACGGCGCATTGCGCCCACGCTCCCCACGCTGGTGCCGATCGAGGATCGCACCAGCGTCGCCGTACAGCAGATGTACGAGGAAAGCCCCTTCCCGCGCTGGCACCAACCCGTGCTTGGCACGCCGCTCAGCGTGCCGATGCGAGTGCGGTCGGCACTGCCGTTCCAGACCATCACGACAGGCGGAACCGACCAGCCAGACGTGCTGATCGCCGGCTGCGGCACCGGCCTGCATGCGATCCTGGCCGCCACCAGCTATAACAATGCGCGGGTGCTGGCGATCGACCTGAGCCGCAGCAGCCTGTCCTACGCCAAACGCAAGGCAGACGAACTGGGCATCAGCAATATCGAGTTCGCCCAGGCTGACATCCTGAAGCTGGGCGGCATTGGCCGCACATTCGATGTGATCGAAAGCTTTGGCGTGTTGCATCACCTGCGCGAACCGGCCGCGGGCCTGGCCCAGTTGGTCAGCCTGCTGAAACCCGATGGCTATATGATGCTCGGGCTGTACAGTGAACTAGGCCGTCGTGATGTGGTCACGGCACGCAATCTGATCGCCAAGCACAGCTATGGCGACAGCCCCGATGAGGTTCGCCGCTTCCGCGCCGATCTGCCAAACCTGAATGCCAAGCTGTCGCGCCGCCTCGGCGTGTCGAGCGCTTATTATGCGCTCAGCGATTTGCGCGACCTCGTATTTCATCGTCAGGAGCATCGCTACACACCCCAGCAACTGCAGCAGCTTGTCGATGGGGCCGGTCTGGAATTTCTGGGCTTCGAGTTCACCTCGCCCCAGGCGCTCACCGGCTATCGCAGCCGCTTCCCCGACGATCCCAAGGCAATCAACCTCGACCACTGGGCAGCGGTCGAGGTTGAAAACCCGGATCTGTTCGCGAACTGCTACCGCTTCTGGGTCCGCCGGAAAGGCTGATCCTCAGCTGCGGCCGACATGGGCGCGAAAGCGCTTGGCCAGATCGCGCGATGCCTTGGTCAGCAGGCCCTGATCAACGCCAACGGCGACGAAAGTGAAACCGGCATCAAGATAACGTTTCGCGTCATCCTCGTTCGGCGCCAGGATGCCGGCCGGCATGCCGGCGTCCTGGCACAGCTTCAACGCCCGCATGATCTCGGCCTGCGCTTCGGGATGCGCCGCATTGCCCAGATGGCCCAGGCTGGCCGACAGGTCGGCCGGACCGATGAAGATGCCGTCGACGCCGTCGACCGCCGCGATTTCCGGAATCCGACCAACCGCCTCCTTGGTTTCCACCTGCAGGATGACACCGATCTCGCTATCGGCCCTGGCGTGATAGTTCTCCACCAGGCCATACCGATTGGCGCGCTGCGAGCCGGACACGCCGCGCACGCCCCGGGGCGGATAGCGGGTGGCGGCAATGGCCTTTTTGGCCTCCTCGACATTCTGCACAAAGGGCAGAATCAGGTTCGGTGACCCGATATCCAGATAACGCTTGATCTTCACCGTGTCGTTCCAGTCCGGGCGGACCACCGGGCTGCAGGTATTGGCGTCGATCTGCATAGCCTGCAGCTGCTGCAGCACCATGGGCACCTCGTTGGGCGAGTGCTCGGTATCCAGCACAACCCAGTCGAAACCGGCCGTGGCCAGGATTTCCGCCACGATATTGCTGCACAACGAACACCACAGGCCGATCTGGGGGCGCTTCTCCTTGAGGGCGCGCTTGAACGTATTGACGGGCAGTTGCATGACTGGCCCTTCCTCCCTTGAAATCTTTAGACGGACGGTCTTACAACAATGAATAAATCGGCCCGTTACAAGCTAAATCTGAGATAAATTTGCCACCGTGACGGCGACGACATGCAGGAGGGACCATGGCGCAGCTTTCAACCACCGTTCAGGGACATAGCGGCGCGGCGGGCGCGGATCTGTCGGGCAGCAACGAGTATCTCACCTTCGCCATCGACGCTCAGAATTTCGGCATCGACATCCTGAGTGTGCGCGAGATTCGCGCCTGGACCGAAGTGACCAACCTGCCGAACACACCTGAGTTCGTGCGCGGCATCATCAACCTGCGCGGCGCCGTGGTCCCGATCTATGATCTGCGCGTCCGCTTTGGCGGTGGCCGCACCGTCCCAACCAGTATGCATGTGGTGATCGTGGTTGTGGCCAGCACCGGCACCTTCGGTCTGCTGGTCGATTCTGTATCCGACATCCTGTCGATCAACACGCGCGAATTGCAGGCCGTGCCGCAAACCGACATGAGCGCCGACCATCGTTTCCTCAGTGCGCTGGTGGCGCGCGAGGAACGCATGGTTTCGATCATTGATCTCGATCATCTGGTCAATCAGGCGACTGCGACCGAGATGCAACAGATCGCCAACCGACAGGACACTAAGGCCGGTGACGCCACAACCTCATAGTTGCAGATTTGCGTTTGCAAATATGATTCGGCGCCTGCCGGCTTAAATCTTGATAACCTTAAGGCCTTTATGAGGCCGGCTTCTTCAACTCCGGCTACCCTTCTGGGGTTATAGCGACCGCAAAATGTGGATTGCTTCAGGGGGGGGGGGGGAAGACTTATGCCGACTCTATCCATTCGCACCACACTGGGCCTGATCATTGGCGTCCTCGGACTGATGCTGATCGCCATCAGCGTGACGGGCGTGATCGCAGCGCTTGACCGCAACCGGGCCGCACAGCGCGTCGCGACGCTGGCGCCGATCAGCCAGGCCTTCTTCACCAGCCTGCAGCAGCACCGCCTCGAGCGCGGCAACATCCTGATCTCCTTCCGTGCCGACGCACCGGTCTCCAAGGAAACCGCCGACAACATCGTGCTGTATCGCGATAGCGCAAAGACTGCGTACAACACCGGTTACGCCATGCTGTCAGCGCTTCCCAGCCAGACTGGTGCGGGACCAGTCCAGGCGAGGCTGAAATCCGCGCATGATGCCGTGGAAGCCCTGCGTGCGAACATGATGACTGCCATCGGCCAGCCCAAGGCCCAGCGCAATGCACAGGCCGCACAGGACTGGACGCGTGTGACCCAGGGCTATCTCGATGCCGTGGAGGCTGCGTCCGATTTCCTGGAATCGTCGCTGCAGCTTGTCGACCCGACGGTTGATCAGTTGCTGAGCGCCAAGCAGAACGCCTGGACGATCCGCAATTTCGCGGGTTCGATGGTCCTGCGCATCCTGACTACCATGTCCGGCGGCCAGACCTGGACGATCACCGAGGTGGCAGCACATGCCGACGATTCCGGCCGCGCCGCGACTGCCTGGGGCATTGTCAGCAGTATCGCAGCACGCAGCGAAACGCCCGCAGCCCTGCGGGATACCGTGAATACGGCGAAAACTTTCTTCAGCGGCCCCATTGCCGACGAGCGTCAGGTGATCGTGAAGGCCTTCACCGCCGGGCAGCTCTCGCCGGTCGAGCAGACGAAATACCAGCCGACCGTGACCGAGAGCCTGAACATGCTGAACGCCATCGCCAACACGGCGCTGGCCGAGCTGATCAAGCGCGCAGACAGCCAGGTGACCGACACGCAGCGGAGTCTGGTCCTGAACGGCCTGATGCTGGCGATCGCCGTCGCCGTTGCCGTGATCGGCCTCCTGATCGTGCAATGGCGCGTCAGCGGCCCGATCAACCGCATGACCGGCGCGATGCAGGGTCTGGCCAGCGGCAACCTTCAGACCGAAATTCCTTATACCGACCGCGGTGCCGAGATCGGCCAGATGGCCAAGGCCGTGCAGGTATTCAAGGAAAGCATGATCGCCCGCGCCGATGCCGAGGAGGATGTCACGCAGCAGCGCGAAGAATCCGAGAAGCGTCGTATCGAACGCGAGACCCGCGAAAAGGCTGCCGGCGACGAGATCGCCGCCCTGGTCAACAAGGTGGCGGGCGGCGATCTGAGCAGCCGCATCGCCGAGGCCGGCAAGGAAGGGTTCTTCCTCTCGACCAGCCAGGAACTAAACCGTCTTACCGGCATGCTGCAGGCGATCACCGACGAACTCGCCGGCTCGATGGGCGGCATGGCCGGCGGCGACCTGACCCGCACTGTGAAGGGCGACTATCAGGGCGTGTTCGGCCAGATCAAGACCGGTGTCAACAGCATGGCCGAGCGCATGCGCGACTTCGCCCAGCGTCTGGCGGAGAATGCAGAAGCCGTGAAATCGGCATCGTCGGAAATCTCGTCCGGCAGCCAGGATCTCGCCACCCGCACGGAAAGTCAGGCGGCCTCGATCGAAGAGACCGCGGCGTCCATGCACGAGATCACGGCGACCGTGAAGCAGAATGCCGATAACGCCCAGGCCGCCAACCAGCTGGCCACCGCGGCGCGCGACACCGCCGAAAAGGGCGGCAGCGTGGTGGCGGATGCAGTCACGGCCGTCAGCCGCATCGAAGGCAGCGCGCAGAAGATTTCCGACATCGTCGGGCTCATTGACGAGATCGCTTTCCAGACCAACCTGCTGGCACTCAACGCTTCAGTCGAAGCGGCGCGTGCAGGTGAAGCCGGCAAGGGCTTTGCCGTCGTGGCGCAGGAAGTGCGCGCCCTGGCGCAGCGCTCAGCCAATGCATCGAAGGACATCAAGGCGCTGATCGCGGACTCGAATGCCCAGGTGAAGACTGGCGCTGCCCTGGTCAACCAGACCGGCAGCTCGCTCACCGACATCGTTTCGGCGATCAAGAAGGTGTCGGACATCGTGGCGGAGATCGCGGCCGCCAGCCGCGAACAGGCCACCGGCCTTGATCAGATCAACACCGCCGTGGGCCAGATGGACGAAATGACCCAGCGCAACGGGGCGCTGGTGGAAGAGACCTCGGCCTCGGCCCAGGCCTTGGCCAACCAGGCCTCCGAGCTGGCTCAGCTGGTCGGTTTCTTCAAGCTGCGCGGCTGATTCCGGGCGACTCCGGCCGGCGGCTTATGTCGCCCGCCGGAGCACTCCTGGATAAATCCCGCCAGAGTTGGAATTTCTGCACGATTCCAGCGGCTTTCCGCAGGTCGGCAGCATGGGTTGACGGGGGCAGGTTTGCCCGGCATGGTCGCGCCCGATTTTGCTGCTTTTATCGCGGGATTTTGACCACATGCTGCAGGCCGCCACCGTCTTTCCCCGTCACTCGGCTCCGGTGAGCCATGCCGACATGGCCAACGCCATCCGCGCGCTGTCCATGGACGCCGTGCAGCAGGCCAATTCGGGCCATCCCGGCATGCCGATGGGCATGGCCGATGTCGCCACCGTGCTATTCAGCCGCTTCCTGAAATTCGACCCGCAGAACCCGACCTGGCCCGACCGCGACCGTTTTGTGCTGTCGGCCGGCCATGGCTCGATGCTGATTTATTCGCTGCTGCATCTAACCGGCTATGCCGACATGACGCTGGCCGAACTGAAGAACTTCCGCCAGCTCGGCGCGCGTACCGCCGGTCATCCGGAATTCGGCCATGCCGCCGGCATCGAGACCACCACCGGCCCGCTCGGCCAAGGCATCGCCACCGCCGTGGGCATGGCGTTGGCCGAACGTGCGCTGGCCGCGCAGTTCAGCGACAAGCTGGTTGGCCACTACACCTATGTGATCGCCGGTGACGGTTGTCTGATGGAAGGCATCAGCCACGAAGCGATCTCGATGGCCGGCCATCTGAAACTGAACAAGCTGATCGTGCTCTGGGACGACAACGAGATTTCCATCGACGGCCCGACCAGCCTCTCGGTCTCCGACGACCAGCTCAAGCGCTTCCAGGCCAGCAACTGGAACACCATCGCGGTCGATGGCCATAACGCCGATGCCGTGGCCGCCGCCATCGCCGCCGCGCAGAAGAGCGACAAGCCGAGCCTGATCGCCTGCCGCACCGTGATCGGGTATGGCGCGCCGACCAAGGCGGGCACGGCTGCCACCCATGGTTCGCCGCTGGGCGGCGACGAGATCAAGGGCGCACGCGAAAAGCTCGGTTGGCCGCATGCGCCTTTCGAGATTCCCGATGCGATCCTGAAGGCCTGGCGCGCCGTAGGCGCTGCCGGCGCCGCGAAATTCGCCGACTGGAGCAAGCTGCTTTCCGCCCTGCCGGCCGACCAGCGCGCCGAATGGGACCGCCGCTTCAAGGGCGAGCTGCCGGCTGCGCTGAACCAGACCATCGTGGATTACAAGGCGAAGCTGAGCGCCGAGAAGCCGAAATGGGCGACCCGCAAGTCGTCGCAGATGGCGCTGGAAGTGATCAATCCGGTGGTGCCGGAAACGCTGGGCGGTTCGGCTGACCTCACCGGCTCGAACAACACCAAGACCGCGGCTCTCGCACCAATAAAGCCCGGTGATTTCAGCGGCCGCTACATCTATTACGGCGTGCGTGAACATGGCATGGCCGCGGCGATGAATGGCATCGCCCTGCATGGCGGCTTCATTCCCTACGGTGGCACCTTCCTGGTCTTCACCGACTATTGCCGCCCGTCCATCCGTCTCTCGGCCCTGATGCACCAGCGTGTCGTCTATGTGATGACGCATGACTCCATCGGCCTGGGCGAAGACGGCCCGACCCATCAGCCGGTCGAACATATCGCCTCGCTACGCGCCATCCCCAACCTGCTGGTACTGCGTCCGGCTGATGCGGTGGAAACCGCCGAAGCCTGGCAGGTCGCCCTGCAGAGCAAGGATCGTCCGACCGTTCTGGCCCTGACCCGTCAGGACCTGCCCACGGTGCGCAACACCCATACGGCCGACAATCTGGTCGCCAGGGGCGGCTATGAACTGGCCGCCGCAGACGGCACTGCCAAGGTGACGCTGCTCGCCACCGGTTCGGAAGTCGCCATCGCGATGACCGCGCGCGATCTGCTGCAGAAGGATGGCATCCCGACCCGCGTGGTCTCGATGCCCAGCTTCGAGCTGTTCGACGCACAGGATCCCGCCTACCAGGACAAGGTGCTCGGCCCCAATACGGTGCGCGTCGCCGTGGAAGCCGGCGTGCGTCAGGGCTGGGACAAGTATCTCGGCATCAAGGGCGGCTTCGTCGGCATGAGCAGCTTCGGCGCCTCGGGTCCGATCGACCAGCTTTACAAGCATTTCGGCATCACGGCCGAGGCTGTGGCTGCGGCGGCCAAGCAGCGTCTCTGAAAGGCTTCTGCACCGGCATTTCCGGGCCCAGTTTTCCCGTTCCGGCCGCCGTCAATGGTGGCCGGATGAGCGGCTGCATGCTATAGCAGCCGGCATAACTCCTTGATCGGGACGGATTTCCGGTGACCTCGCCTGCCACATCTGATGCTAGCCCCAAGGGTCCCGCCAGCAGCAGCCAGCTGTTGCGCCGACTGCTGGCCGAGCAGGTGCGGCCGCATCTGGGGTCGCTCGCCCTCGCCCTGATCAGCATGATCGTGGTGGCCGCCATGACGGCCGCCACCGCTTGGCTGCTGAAGCCGGCGATCGACCAGGTCTTCACCCAGCGCGATCCCTACTGGACCCTGATGATCCCGGTGGCCGTGGTGATCGTCGTGATCATCAAGGGCGTTGCCACCTATTTCGAAGGCACGCTGATGACCAGCTTCGGCGAAAAGGTCATCGCCGATACCCAAATCCGGCTTTACAGCCACCTGATCCATGCCGACCTTGCCTGGCTGCATGACATGCATTCGGGCAAGCTGATCTCCAGCTTCCTGTTCGACGCCACCCTGTTGCGCGAGGCGGTCACCAAGGCGCTGACCGGCATGGTGAAGGACTCCTTGAGCCTGATCTTCCTGACCGGCGTGATGTTCAGCATGAACTGGCAGTTCGCGCTGATCGTCTGCGTCATCTTCCCCTTCGTGGGCTTGAGTACCCGCCGTCTGGGCAAGAAGGCGCGTAAGAATTCCGCACGCGGCCAGCAGGAAACCGGCAAGCTGACCACGATCCTGAGCGAAACCTTCGAAGGCGCGCGCATGGTCAAGGCCTATGGCATGGAGCAGCGCGAAATCGAACGCGCCCGCGCCTCGGTCGATACCCGCCTCAGTCACCTGATGAAAGTGGTCCGGGCCCGCGCCGCGGCCAGCCCGACCACAGAAGCGCTGGGCGGCATCGCCGTCGCCGTGATCATCTATATCGGCGGCACCAGCGAAACGCTGACTCTGGGCACGCTGACCGCCTTTATCTATGCCGCACTGACGGCCTATCAGCCGCTCAAGTCGCTGGCCAACTTCCAGACCGCGATGCAGGAAGGCCTGGCCGCCGCCGAACGCATTTTCACTATTCTCGACATCAAGCCGAAGATCGCCGAACGCGACGATGCCAAGCCACTGGTCGTTGCCGGCGGTGAAATCCGTCTGGATAACGTGTCCTTCCGTTATGGCGAAGACCACACCGCTCTGAACAAGATTTCGCTGCTGGTGCCGCCGGGCAAGAAAGCCGCGCTGGTTGGCGCATCGGGTGCCGGCAAGTCGACACTGCTCAATCTGGTGCCGCGTTTCTACGACGCCACCGAAGGCCGCGTACTGGTCGACGGGCAGGATGTGCGGGACGTGACGCTGGCCTCGATCCGCCACGGCATCGCCCTGGTCAGTCAGGAGCTGACCCTGTTCGACGATACCATCCGCGCCAACATCGCCTATGGCCGCCCCGATGCCAGTCAGGTCGACATTGAATCGGCTGCTCGCCATGCGGCAGCGCATGATTTCATCATGGCCCTGCCGCAGGACTATGACACCCTGGTCGGCGAGAATGGCGTGAAGCTGTCGGGCGGCCAGCGCCAGCGCGTCGCCATCGCACGCGCCATGCTGCGCAACGCGCCGATCCTGCTGCTGGACGAAGCCACCAGTGCGCTGGATACGGAATCCGAGCGCCTGATTCAAACCGCCCTGAGCGAACTCATGCGCGGCCGCACCACACTGGTGATTGCCCATCGCCTGTCCACCGTGATCGATGCCGATGTGATCTTCGTGCTGGATCACGGCCATCTGGTTGAACAGGGCACGCATGCCGAATTGCTGGCACGCAACGGCTTCTATGCCCGCCTCTATGCAACCCAGTTCGCCGTTGAGGCTGCCGTATAACCATGACTGGGTTGTGGAAGCGCATCCAGCGGAGCAAGCCGGCGGTTCGGTTCGCGGCGGATGCCATCGCATTCTATGTGCGATTTGTGCACAGGACGTCGCGCTGGGTCACCCGCGGTGCCGAACACCCGAACGGCTATTGGGCAGACAACAAACCTTTCGTCCTCGCCTTCTGGCATGGCCGGCTGCTGATGATCCCGCCGGTCTGGCGCCGCGACCGTGCGATGCACATGCTGACGTCCCAGCATCGCGATGGTGAGCTGATCGCCCGCGCCATGGATCCCTTCGGGATTGGCACCGTACGCGGCTCAGGCGCCAAGGCCGGCAAGAAGGACAAGGGTGGCATGGCCGCCCTGCGCGTGATGGTGCGCCAGCTCAAGCTCAACGAGTATGCCGGCTTCACCCCCGACGGCCCGCGTGGACCGCGGATGCGAGCCGGTTCAGGAGTCGTGGCCGCCGCCCGCCTGGCCAAGGTGCCGATCATCCCTGTTACCTATGCCGTCACGCGCTGCCGCGTGATAAACTCATGGGACCGCTTCATCCTGCCATGGCCGTTCAACCGCGGCATTTACCTCTGGGGCGAACCGATCGACGTGCATAGCGACGAGAGCGAAACGCTGGAACAGGCTACCCTGCGGGTCGAAGCCGTGATGAATGCCATGTGCGCCGAGGTTGATCGCTATTGCGGTCATGAGCCCATCGCGCCGGCTCCGCCGGCTGTTCCCCATGGCTAAACGCGCCCCGGGCTTCTGGCAGGCCGGCGCCAGTTCCCGCCTGCCGTCGCTATTGCAGCCGCTCTCAGCCCTCTACGGCGTCGGCAACCGCCTGCACCAACGCATCGCCGGCGCCCAGGAAATCGGCCGTCCGGTCATCTCTATCGGCAACCTGGTGGCCGGCGGTGCCGGCAAAACTCCCACCGCCATCACCCTGGCCGGCCGCCTAAAGGCATTGGGCCAGCAGCCCCATATCGTCAGCCGTGGCTATGGCGGCCGCCAAGCCGGCCCTGTGCGGGTTGATCCCGCCCGTCACAGCGCCGCCGATGTCGGCGACGAGGCACTGCTGCTGGCCGTCGTCGCCCCGACCTGGGTGGGCCGGGACCGTCCGGCCGCTGCTCGCGCGGCCGTGGCAGCCGGGGCAACCTGCATCCTGGCCGATGACGCCCATCAGACCTATGCGCTTGCCCGGCAGGTGAGCCTGCTGGTGGTGGATGGCGGTTATGGCTTCGGGAATGGCCGGCTGCTGCCCGCCGGGCCCCTGCGCGAATCCCTGGAAGATGGCATCGGCCGCAGCGACGCCATCGTGCTGATCGGCGACAAGACCGTGGCCCTGCCCGATTTTGGCCGCCGGCCAGTCTTTACGGCCAACCTGGAACCCAATCCGGCCGATGTCATACGGCTGCGCGAGCGCCGTGTGCTGGCCTTTGCCGGCATCGGGCGACCGGAGAAGTTTTTCACCTCGCTGCAACAACTGGGTGCCACAATCGTGAAGGTGGAAAGTTTTCCCGACCACGCGCCCTACAGCGAGGATACTGTCATGCGCCTGGTTGAGACCGCGCATCGCCTGAATGCAGTTCCCGTCACCACGATCAAGGATCTGGTGCGTCTGCCAGCCTCGACGCGGCAGATGGTGGATACCCTGCGCGTCAATCTGGTCTTCGTCGCCCCCGACAAGGTCGATGCTTTCTTCACGGACAAGCTGCGTCGTGTTTGATCGCGCCGAACCGCATGAGTATGTTGCCTATTGGGGTGCCCGTCTGGCGCTGGCGATGTTTGGCGCCTTGTCACTGGAACAGGCCTCGGCCTTCGGCGGCTGGATCGGCCGCACACTCGGTCCGCATTTCCCGGTCCATCGCAAAGCCGTGCGTAACCTGCAGGCCGCCATGCCTGGACTCGATGCCCAGCAGCAGAAGGCCGTTCTCATCGGTATGTGGGATAACCTGGGTCGCGTGCTGGCCGAATACGCGCATCTGCCGAAGATCGGCGCCGATATTGCGGCCGCCAACGGCCGCGTGGAGATCGTCGGGCTTGAGCATATCGAGGCCATCCGCAGCAGTGACAAGCCAACGATCTTCTTCTCTGCGCATTACGGAAACTGGGAATTGCTGGGACTGACCGCCGCACACCACGGTCTGCCGCTGGTACAGGTCTACCGCGCCGCCAACAACCCGTTGACCGAAGAACTGCTGCAAAGCCTGCGCGCGCCGCTGGGCGGCAGGCATGTCCCCAAGGGCATCAAGGCCGCCCGCGAAATCCTGCGCACCCTGAAGGACAACGACCGCGTCGCCATGCTGGTCGACCAGAAGATGGCGAATGGCATTGCCGTGCCGTTCTTTGGCCGCGATGCAATGACAGCGCCGGCCCTGGCCGAGTTCGCCCTGCGCATGGATTGCCCGATGGTGCCGGCTTATGTCGAGCGCCTGGATGGCACGCGATTCCGCGTTACAATCGAACCACCGATGTGGCCGGAAAAGAGCGGCGATGCCGGGCAGAATGTCTACAACGCCATGCTGCAGGTGAATGCAAAGATCGAAGGCTGGATCCGCAAGAACCCGGACCACTGGTTCTGGGTTCACAACCGCTGGCCAAAGTGAATTAAGGCTTCGGCGACAACAGCCGCTGCGGATCGAGCCGCACGTCGAACCAGTTCAGACGCCAGTCCAGATGTGGCCCCGTCGCCCGTCCTGTCGCCCCCACGGTGCCGATCTGCTGCCCCTGTTTCACACGCTGCCCCACCTTCACGGTGACAGTCTGCAGATGCGAATAGGCGCCATTGATTCCCATGCCGTGATCGATGATCACGGTGCCGCCGGTGTAATAGATATCCTTCTCGGCCAGCGTCACCTCGCCGTCCGTCGTTGCCACCACCGGACTGCCGGCGGGCGCTGCGATATCGAGGCCGTAATGCGGCGCACGCGGCTCACCATTCAGGATGCGCTGGCTGCCATAGACGCCCGAGATCGGGCCTTGCGCGGGCCAGACCCAGCCCTGCATGAAATCCTGCACCGGCGAGTTGCGCTGACGCACGGCGGCGATCTGCGCATTCTCGCGCTTGATGCGCTCCAGCAGCGCAGCCGGCGGGGTCACCTGCGCCGGCGGCAGACCATCAATGCGCTGGATGTCATAGGTCTGCGGCGCGATCTTCAGGGTAAGGGTCTCGCTCTGGCCGCCGGCATGACGGATGGTAAGCTTTGCCTGCGCCGGCTCATCGCGACCGAAACCGAAAACAAAGCGGCCGTCCTTCGCGATGGGCACCGGCCGCTCGCCCAGCGTCACCTGGATACCCGGCTGCGCAACACCGATCACCATGCCGCCCTGACTGAAGTCACCCTTCCAGGTCAGACCCGATGGCGCATCATTGGCCGCAGCCGAGCCACCCAGCAGAAACAGCAGGACAGCCAGCCAGCGCATCATGCGCGCTTCACCGGATCGGTCATCATGCCCTGCGTCGCCACCACGCTGTCGGCATAGGCCTCCTGGCGGTCGACATTCCAGTAGCGCAGCCGCTCCAGCGGAATGCGCTGCCCGGTGACGGCGCAGGTGACATAGGAGCCCGGAAAAACAATATCGAAGGCGCCATGGCGGTAATGCACCCGGGCTTCGGTTTCGCGCGGCAGCGACGGGGTCTGCATCAGAACAGCTCTTCCTGTTTTTTGGCAGGGACGGCTGGCGCCTCTACCGGACGGCTGCGGCGCGGTACAGGCGGAGCAGCACCTTCACCCTCGATCCGCGCCTGCCGGCGACCATCCTGCATCTCGATGATGACGGCAATTCCCGCCGTCATCGCAGCGGCTGCATTCAGGGCGCGGCCGTCCTCGCCATAGACAACAGCAAAGCCACGCGCGAGTACATTCTTGTAGGACAGGCTGTCGAGCAGCTTGGACGGCTGGGTCAGGCGCTGCACGGCATCGGCCTGACGCCGCCGGATGGCACGCAGCAGCCGCGCATCGGCCTCGGCCAGACGGCGGCGGTACTCTGCCGCCTCGCGCCGGAGCAGGGCCGGCCGCAACTTCGCCATCATGGTTTCCATGCGCGACCGCTGTGCGGCGACGCCGACGCGGAGCGCATGCCGCAGCCGATCCGACAGATCGTCGAAACGCTGCCGCGCCATGTCGAGCTGCTCGCGCGGACCGCGCAGGCCGCGGCCCAGTGCATCCAGATGCTGACGCTTCTCGCGCGCCATGCGCGCCATGCCGCGCCGCATGCGTTCATCGAAGCCCGCGATTGTATTGACCAGATCGATCCGCACCGGCACGGCGATTTCGGCGGCCGCCGTCGGCGTCGGCGCGCGGCGATCGGAAGCGAAATCGATCAGCGTAGTATCGGTTTCATGACCGACCGCCGAGATCAGCGGAATATCGGAAGCGGCGGCGGCACGCACCACCACTTCCTCGTTGAAGGCCATCAGATCCTCCAGGCTGCCGCCGCCGCGCGCCACGATCAGCAGATCGGGCCTGGGAACAGCGCCGCCTTCAGGCAAGGCATTGAAACCGCGGATCGCCTTGGCGACCTGTTCGGCCGCGCCTTCGCCCTGCACCAGCACCGGCCAGACCAGCACATGGGTCGGAAAGCGGTCGGCGAGACGATGCAGGATGTCGCGGATCACTGCGCCGGTGGGCGAGGTCACCACGCCGATCACGCGCGGCAGATAGGGCAGCGGGCGCTTGCGTTCGGGCGCGAACAGACCCTCGGCGGCGAGCTTCTGCTTGCGCTGCTCCAGCAGCGCCATCAGCGCGCCGAGGCCGGCGAGTTCCATGCGCTCGACCACCATCTGGTATTTGGAACGGCCGGGATAACTGGTCAGCTTGCCCGAGCAGATGATCTCCATCCCATCCTCAGGCTTGACCCCAAGACGAGCGGCGCTGCCCTTCCAGCACACCCCGTCCAGGACCGAATCGGCATCCTTGAGCGAGAAATAGAGATGGCCTGAGGCGGCCCGCTTGAAACCGGAAATCTCGCCCCGGACCCGGACCCAGCCGAAGCCTTCCTCGATGCTGCGTTTCAGGCGCATCGAGAGCTCGGTCACCGTGTATTCGGGCACATTTCCCGGGGTCGCCGGGGCACCCGTATTTTCGTCGAATTCACTCATCCGGGAGGCCTTGCGTCTGCTTCCCCCATGATACAAACATTGCCGCCATTCCTCCAGTCGCCCAAGACGTCCCAGGGGACCCTATGAACCTTCTCGTTATCGGAAATGGCGGGCGTGAGCATGCCCTGTGCTGGGCTCTCTCCGCCTCCCCGCTGGTCAACAAGCTGATCTGCGCGCCCGGCAACGCCGGCATCGCCCAGGTCGCCCGCCTCGCCCCCGTCGATCCGCTGGACCGCGACGCGGTGCTGAAGCTTTGCCGTGACGAGCATATCGATTTCGTTGTGGTCGGCCCGGAAGCCCCGCTGGTGATTGGCCTGGTCGACTATCTGGAAGCCGCCGGATTTGCCTGCTTCGGACCGACCGCCGCCGCGGCCCGGCTGGAAGGCTCGAAAGGCTTCACCAAGGATATCTGCGCCAAATATGGCATTCCCACCGCCGCCTATGGCCGCTTCAAGGATGCCGCATCCTCCGAAGCCTTCATCCGCAAGCAGGGCGCGCCGATCGTGGTGAAGGCTGATGGCCTCGCCGCCGGCAAGGGCGTCACCGTGGCGATGACGCTGGACGAAGCGCTGGAAGCGAATACTGCGCTGTTCGCCGTACCTGGCGCCGAAGTGGTGATCGAGGAATTCCTGGAAGGTGAGGAAGTCAGCTTCTTCGCGCTGGTCGACGGCAAGAACGCGTTGGCGCTGGCCTCGGCCCAGGATCACAAACGCGTGGGCGACGGCGACACCGGCCCGAATACCGGCGGCATGGGCGCCTATTCGCCCGCCCCCGTGCTGACGCCGGCCCTGCAACAGGAGGTGATGCAGCGGATCATCCTCCCCACCGTCGATGCCATGATCAAGGAAGGTGCCCCCTTCAAGGGCGTGCTGTTCGCCGGCCTGATGATCACCAAGACCGGGCCTCAGCTGATCGAATACAATACTCGCTTCGGCGACCCTGAATGCCAGACGCTGATGCTGCGCCTGAAATCTGACCTGCTGCCGGCGCTGATGGCGTCGCGCGACGGCGTGCTGAAGGATTTCGACCTGCGCTGGAAGGACGAGACCGCGCTCTGCGTCGTGATGGCCGGGGAAGGCTATCCGGGCGAGCCGCGCAAAGGAACTGTCATCGAAGGTCTTGATGCCGCTACGGCCGAGGCGGAAACCAGTGTCTTCCATGCCGGTACCGTGGCACGCGCCGATGGCGCGATTCTCGCCAATGGCGGCCGCGTACTGGGCGTCTGCGGCGTGGGCAAGACCATCGGCGCCGCGCAGGCTCGCGCCTATGCCGCCGTGGACCGCATCCGCTGGCCCGAGGGCTTCTGCCGCAGGGACATCGGCTGGCGGGCCATCGCCCGCGAGAAGAACTGACCGCAGACCAACAATAACAACAGCATCTGCCCGGGTTTCATAGGCGGTTGCATCCCCCTGTCCCGCTTGTCTATCGTAGGACCCGAGCGCGCGTATCGACGCTCCAAAGACAAGAGGAAACAGGTATGAGCGATCAGGACCGCTTCGTCGGCACCATGCCGGTGCAGGAGCGCCACAAGTTCGATGAAGGCGCGCTGGAAACCTGGCTGAAGGCGAATGTGGCTGACTATCGCGGTCCGCTCACGATCCACCAATTCAAGGGTGGCCAGTCGAACCCTACCTTCATGCTGATCACGCCGGCAAAGAAATACGTGCTGCGTCGCAAGCCGCCGGGCAAGCTGCTGCCATCCGCCCATGCCGTCGACCGCGAATATCGCGTGATCACCGCACTGGGCCAGACCGATGTGCCGGTCGCCCGTACCTATGGCCTGTGCGAAGACGACAGCGTGATCGGCACAGCCTTCTATGTGATGGACTGCGTCGAGGGCCGCATCTTCTGGGACCAGCGACTGCCCGAGCAGACTCGCGAGGAACGCGCCGGCATTTTCGATGCGATGAACCGCACCATCGCCGCCCTCCACAAGGTCGATTACAACGCCATCGGGCTGGGTGATTACGGCAAGCCCAGCGATTATTTTGCCCGCCAGATCGCGCGTTGGAGCAAGCAATACAAGGCGTCCGAGACGGAATCCATTCCGGCCATGGATAGTCTGATCGAATGGCTGCCCGCGAATATTCCGCCCGGCGAAGAGACCAGCATCGTCCATGGCGACTACCGCATGGACAACATGATCTTCCATCCGACCGAACCGCGCGTGATCGCGGTACTGGACTGGGAGCTGTCGACGCTGGGCCATCCGCTCGGCGATTTCAGCTACCACCTGATGTCCTGGCGTCTGGCGCCGGAAACCTTCCGCGGTGTTGCCGGCATCGATTTCGCCGGGCTGGGGATTCCGACTGAACAGGAATATCTCGCCGCCTACTGCAAGCGCACGGGCCGCGACAGCATTCCACATCTCGACTTCTACATGGCCTATAACATGTTCCGGATTGCCGGTATCCTGCAGGGCATCATGGGACGAGTGAAAGACGGCACTGCCGCCAGCCAGCATGCGATCGAATCCGGCAAACGCGCCCGGCCGATTGCCGAACAGGCATGGGCGCTGGTGCAGAGGATGACGGGGAGCAAATAGGGCATGGCGACAGCCGACCTTACCCCCGTACAACCGCAACACCGGTTCGACGAGGCTAGGTTGGCGGCCTACATCGCCAAACATCTGCCCGCGTTCAAGGCGCCGCTGACCGTTCAGCAGTTCAAGGGGGCGGCCGTCAATCCCGCCTTCATGCTGCACAGCCCCGGCCGCAACGCCATCCTGCGCAAACGCCTGCAGCCTCGTAAAGGCTCCACCCTCGCCGCCTCCATCGAGCGCGATTTCAGTCTGCTGAAGGGCCTGCATGCCTCCGGCATGCCGATTGGCGCGCCACTGCATGTCTGCACCGATGACAAGGTGATCGGCACGCCCTTCTATCTTCTGGACTATGTGCCCGGCCGACATTTCCGCGATCCGAACCTGCCCGGCATGGACGCCAAGCAGCGCCAGGCGCATTACGAGGCGATGGCCGACACACTGGCCCGCGTGCATGCCCTGCTGCCTGCCCAGACCGGCCTGCCGGCCAATGGCAGCGGAATGGACTATCTGACCCGCCAGGTTGCCGCCCTCATCGAGCAGTACCGCACCAACCAGACCGAAGAGATCAGCGCCATGGAACGGCTGCTGGCCTGGATGCCCGATCATGTGCCGGCCGACAACATCACCAGCCTGATGCATGGCAACTTCCGTCTCGACAGCCTGACCTTCCATCCCAGCGAGCCGCGTGTGGTGGCGATCCATGACTGGGACCTGGCGCTGATCGGCCATCCGCTGGCCGATCTGGCAATCAACTGCATGCCCTGGCGTGTCACCATTCCAGGTATGGGCAGCCTGCAGGGCATCGACTTCATGGAAACCGGCATTCCGGGCGAACCCGATTACATCGCCGCCTATTGCCGATGCAGCGCGCGCCAGGACATCCCGCACTGGAATTTCTATGTGGCCTTCGCGCTGATGCGCGTCGCCGTGACCGCGCAGGGCATTATCAAGCGCAACCAAGGTAAGCCCGGAACGGAAACCGTGACGAAAGCCTATGTCGCGCTGATGCGATCTGTCTCCAACCAGGCCTGGACGCTGGTGGATGGCGATGAGGAATAGCCACGGCGCAGAATAGAAAAGGGCGCCCCGCTTCCGGGGCGCCCTTTTCCTTACCAATGGATGCCTTACATCCAGAACGGCGGGACGCCGTAATAGTCATGAACCTTGCGGCCCCAGCTCTCGTCTTCCCAGTTCAGCCGTTCATCGGTGCCGTAGTTCGGCGCGCCTTCCAGCTTCTTCTTGTCCAGGTTGACGACATAGCCGCCCTGCTTGTTGTCATACTTCAGCATGCTCCAGGGCAGCGGATGATGCCGATCACCGATTCCCAGAAAACCGCCAAAGGACATATCGGCATAGGCGACCTTACCGGTCGTCTTGTCGATCATGACGTTGTTGATCGATCCCAGCTTGTCGCCGGACGGATTGTAGACGGTGGTACCTTCGACCTTGTCGGCCGAGATGAGGCGGTCAGCCATGGTGTTTCCTCCATCGTAAAACTGCCAAAAAATCGAACCGGGACAGGCAGTTCGTCCCGTATGACAGGGTAACGGAAGCTCAGGTGGAGGGTTCCGGGCGAGCATGGGCTTTTATGACCGCAGCCGCGTTTGTTTCAGCCACAGAGCGGTCGCATAAAATCTAGGGAACCTTGTAACCGGTCCGTCATTTGGCATGGGAGCAATGCAGTCGTCAGCGGCGGCTGCCAGAGGCAGGAAATCGGGCCGTTTTGGCCGATCAGTCTGGGGCGCCAGCGGGCACGTCGCCGCGGCGAGTGGGAATGGAAAAGCGCGACAAGGACCTGATTGAAGCATCCAATGCCGGCACCATGAGTTCGGCCCCGTCGGACTATGCCGACGACTTCACTTCCGAGAAGGTGCAAACTCCCGAAAGCCGCCATTTCAATGAGTGGCTCGATCGTGCCCTGCCGCTGCTCCAGCGACAGCTCGCCGATCTCGGGATCATCAATATCACAGCTGCAAAAGCCGACTCAAAGCACTGATAACTCACAGGATTTTCTGAGTTTTCAGGCTTTTTTGGTCCCAGCTTTATCACAGCATGTCCCAGCCTTGTCGCTGGCTGCAAATCGCCCCGGCGACCATCCTCTGTGTCAGAGACGACCCACTGTTAAGCCAGTCATTTCTGTACACACATAAGAGGACGATCCCCATGACCGACAATATTCACGGCCTCCTGCTGGATACCCTCCCCTCCCTCAAAGCCTTTTCCATCATGCTGACCCGCGATCGCCAGTGGGCTGAAGACCTGACCCAGGAAACCGCGCTGCGTGTTCTGGCGAAGTCCGAGCAATTTCAGCCGGGCACCAATTTCAAGGCCTGGGCCTTCACCATCATGCGCCATCAGCATATCGACCAGGCCCGCCGCCGCCGCCGCGAAGCCACCACCTTTGGCGACAACACCGCCATCGAGAACCTGATGGCCGTCAAGGCGCCGCAGGAAGACAGCCTGGTGCTGGGCGAGCTGATGACCGCCATCGGCAAGCTGAACAAGGCCCAGCGCGAAACGCTGGTCCTGGTGGTCGGTAACGGCCTGTCCTACGAGGAAGCCGCCAAGGTCTGCGGTTGCCCGATCGGCACCATCCGCAGCCGCCTCGCCCGCGCCCGCCAGGAGCTGGAGCGCATGATGATGGGCGAAGAGACTGAGCCCCGCTCTGCCGACAGCACCCGCGAGGAGCGTCTGGCCGAACTGCACCACTAAGTGCTATCCTACAAACACGAATGGCGGCAGGAGCAATCCTGCCGCCATTTTTGTGTCGGCTATTCCCGTAAAGTCGTTCAGCCTTCCAGGCCGCGGAACGCCCGCAGCGCGAAATCGGCAGCGCGACCGAAGATCGCCGCCTTCCAGGCCGGTGTATCGGTGTAGAAGGCGTCACGGATTTTCTGCTTCAGGGCCGGCGCCAACGGACTGTTCTTGTCACCGCGTGCATGCAGCCAGTGATCGCCGCGCAGCGCATCCGTCACCAACTGCCAGGGCTGGGTGCCGTATTCAAGCGCGATGGTCGTCACCTCGATCGATTTCGGCAGCGCCAGGAAAGCTTCCGGCACCGTGCCGGTGACGCGCGCCGAGGTCGAGCTGCCGTCATTCGGGTTGGTCACTTCCGGGCCGAACACGGTGCGGGCGCGATCATAAAGGCTCTTGTCATCCGGGCCGACATAGATCGGCTCGCCATAGCCCGTGGGCCCGAGACCGGTATGGAAATCGATGCTGATCAGACGCTTCGTGCCGACAGGCACATGCTCTTTGAGAATCCGCCGGAAGGTGTCATTCGACCAGGTCGGTTTCTGACCGCCGAAGAACAGGCCGTCCGGGCGTGAATACTGACCGCCCGACATCGCGGACTGGAAAGCGAAGGCACCATGCTTCTGCTGGTAGGCGAGGATCGCCTGATCAGCGGCGGCGCGGCCTTGACCTTCCCAGTGCGGCGGCAGCAGCAGGTCATGCACCTCTTCATAGGCCGTATTGACCGGCAGCGGCTTGCTGAAATCCTGGAAGTTGCGGTTCAGGTCGACATTGTCTTCCGTCACACGCCGGATATGGGCGAAGCCATAGGGATTGATCGCATGGATCATCACCGCCCTGGTCTTCGCCGGCATGGCGTCGAACAGCTTGTCCCTGAAATGACCGATCTGCGCACCGGAGCCGCAAAACCCTTCGGCGCCATGCGTGCCGGAGATGGTGAGATACACGCCCTGTGCGTCGGCCGGACCGAGGCAGGCCACATCCGTGGTCAGCGTCTCGCCATTCGGACCCTTGGCATTGGGATTTTCGTAGGTCGTCAGGGTTGCCCCCACCGCCTTCGCCTCGGCCCGGAACTTGTCGCGGGCCTCGGCATAGGTGGCGGAGAAGTAGGACTCAACAGTCATGGGGAGGCTCTTGATTTTGTGGTCGTCAGATAGGGTTAGTTCCAGCGCTCCAGCTCGAGACGGCCGATCTGGTTGCGATGCACTTCATCCGGACCGTCGGCAAAGCGCAGGGTGCGAGCCTGCGCATAAGCCGAAGCCAGGCCGAAATCGTTGGACACACCCGCCGCGCCATGCACCTGCATGGCCCAGTCGATCACCTGACAGGCCATAATCGGCGCCGCCACCTTGATCATGGCGATTTCCTTGCGGGCCGCCTTGTTGCCCACGGTGTCCATCTTCCAGGCCGCATGCAACGTCAGGAAGCGAGCCTGGTCGATCATGATGCGGGCATCAGCGATACGCTCCAGCGTCACCGTCTGGTCCGCCACCGGCTTGCCGAAGGCGACACGGCTCTTGGCGCGCTTGCACATCTTCTCCAGCGCGCGCTCGGCCTGGCCGATCAGACGCATGCAGTGATGGATACGGCCCGGGCCGAGACGACCCTGCGCGATCTCGAAACCGCGGCCCTCACCCAGCAGCATGTTGGATGCCGGCACGCGGACATTCTCGAAGGTGACTTCGCCATGGCCATGCGGTGCATCGTCATAGCCAAAGACCGGCAGCATGCGCAGCACCTTGACGCCTAGCGCATCGCGCGGCACCAGGATCATCGACTGCTGCAGATACTTGTTCGGATTCTTGGAATCCGACTTGCCCATGAAGATCAGAATCTTGCAGCGCGGATCACCGATGCCCGAGGTCCACCACTTGCGGCCGTTGATCACATAGGAGTCGCCGTCCTTGCGGATTTCGGACTCGATATTGGTGGCGTCAGACGAGGCAACCGCCGGCTCGGTCATCGCGAAGGCCGAGCGAATCTTGCCGGCCAGCAGCGGCTCCAGCCACTCCTTCTTGTGTTCTTCGGTGCCGTAACGCTCCAGCACTTCCATATTGCCGGTATCGGGCGCCGAGCAGTTGAACACTTCAGGCGCCCAATGCACGCGGCCCATGATCTCGCAGAGCGTGGCATATTCGTGGTTCTTGAGGCCGGCGCCGCGCTTGCTCTCAGGCAGGAACAGGTTCCACAGGCCCTGCGCCTTCGCCTTTTCCTTCAGCTCTTCCACCACGGCGGTCGGCTGCCAGCGGTCGCCCTTGTCCACTTCCTCATGGAAGCGGTGCTCGTTCGGATACACATGGTCGTCCATGAAGCGGGCGACACGGTCCTGCAGGTCTTTCACCTTGTCAGAGAATTCGAAGTCCATTGTTTCCATCCCATTTGATAGTGAACCGATAGCGGTAGGCCGAGGAGTGTATGCCTCGTCGGCGGCTCCGGCTAGGGACTAGCGGCGGGTGGAAAAAAAGCTGCGCAACAGTGCCGCGGCCTCGGTCTCGGCGATGCCGCCGTAGATGTCGGGTCGATGATGACAGGTGGGCTGCGCGAAGAAGCGCGCGCCATGCGCCACGCCGCCGCCCTTGGGGTCCTCGGCGCCGTAATACAGCCGCCGCAGCCGGGCAAAGCTGATCGCGCCGGCGCACATGGTGCAGGGCTCCAGGGTGACGTAGAGGTCGCAACCGCTTAACCGCTCCGCCCCCAGAATCGCAGCGGCCCGCCGGATCGCCAGGACCTCGGCATGGGCAGTGGGGTCGTTCAGCGCCCGGGTCTCGTTGCCGGCCCGGGAAACCAATGCGCCAGTGGTCCCATCGACGATCACCGCACCGATCGGCACTTCGCCGCGAGCCTCCGCGGCCCGGGCTTCCTCCAAGGCGATGTCCATGGGGCTGGACGGGCTCAGGGGCTGGCTCATGGGCCGGAGCCTGCTGGAGCGGCCCTCTCTCGTCAAGCAAGCCACCCCTACTCAAGCAGGCCGAGGCGGCCTATAAAGCCTTATGACCAAGCCCAAATCCGCCCAGTCATCCCTCCGGGGCCCGCTGATCGGCATCACCCTCGATTCGGAAGAGCCCGGCGGCTATTCGAAATTCCCCTGGTATGCCCTGCGGCAGAATTACTGCTCGGCGGTGACCGCCACCGGCGGCGTACCACTGGTGTTGCCCCATGAGCCCGAGGCCGTGGACAGCTATCTCGACCTGCTGGATGGCCTGATCGTCACCGGCGGGAATTTCGACGTCGACCCGGCCCTGTTCGGCGCCGCCACCCGGCATGACACGGTCAAGCTGAAGGGCGCGCGCACCCAGTTCGAATGGGCCATCACCAAGGGCATGCTGGATCGTGACAAGCCGGTCTTCGGCATCTGCGGCGGCCAGCAGCTGCTGAACGTGGTGTTGGGCGGCACGCTGATCCAGCACATCCCCGACAGCGTCAAAGAACCGCTGCCCCATGAACAGCCCAATCCGCGTGACCAGGCCGGCCATCCGGTGAAAGTCAGCGCCGATACCCTGCTGCGCCGGATCGTCGGCACCGATGAACTGCCGGTCAACTCGGCGCATCACCAGGCCGTCGAAAAGGTTGCGCCCGGCGCAATCTGCGACGCCATCGCGCCCGATGGCGTGATCGAGGGCATCGAGCATCCGGGCTATCGCTTCTGCCTCGGCGTGCAATGGCATCCGGAATTTTTCATCAGCGACGGCGATCGCAAATTGTTCAGCGCCTTCATCGAGGCCTGCCGCCAATGAGTGACGAAGTCGAAACCGACAAGGGCGAACGCATTGCCAAGCGACTGGCGCGCGCCGGCATCTGCTCGCGCCGCGACGCCGAGCGCTGGATCGCCGAAGGGCGCGTCAGCGTCAACGGCAAGAAGCTCGATACGCCGGCCTTTCTGGTCACTGACAGCGACGAGATCCGTGTCGATGGCAAGCCGCTGGCCGGGCCGGAGAAAACCCGACTGTGGCTCTATCACAAGCCGCGCGGCCTGATGACCACGCACAAGGACCCGCAGGGTCGCCCCACCGTGTTCGAGAACCTGCCACCGGGCCTGCCGCGCGTGATCTCGGTCGGCCGCCTCGATTTCAATTCCGAAGGTCTGCTGCTACTCACCAATGACGGTGAGCTGGCGCGGCGGTTGGAACTGCCGACCACCGGCTGGTTGCGGCGCTATCGCGTGCGCGTCAACGGCCTGCCGCACAAGCAGCATCTGGCTGAACTGCAGGAGGGCGTCACCATCGAGGGCGTCACCTACGGCGCGATCACCGCCAACGTCGAGCGCAGCCAGGGTGACAACGCCTGGCTGGTTGTCGGTCTGCGCGAGGGCAAGAATCGCGAGGTGCGCCGCGTGATGGAGCATCTGGGGCATCAGGTCAGCCGCCTGATCCGCACTGCCTACGGCCCCTTCCAGCTCGGCACCATCGAGCCCGGCAAGGTCAAGGAAGTGCCCGGCAAGGTCCTGAAAGAGCAGCTTGGCGGCGCCAACAAGGAAGCGCGGCCCGTGCTGAAGGCTGCGCCCAAGAAGAAAGCCTGACATGCGGGTGGTTGGCGGCACGCATCGCGGCCGTCCGCTGGCGGCGCCACCCGAGCGCACCACACGGCCGACCACGGACCGGGTACGCGAATCCCTGTTCAACATTTTGGCCCATTCGCCGTTGCTGCTGAATGCCGCCGGAGAAACGCGCGTGGGAGGCGGCATTATGCTGGATGCCTTCGCCGGTAGCGGGGCACTCAGCTTCGAAGCACTGTCGCGCGGAGCGCAGCGGGCCTTCCTATTCGAAAGCGACGTGGAAGCCCGCCGCGTGATCCTGCGCAACGCGCAGACGCTGAAACTCGATGCCCAGGTCACACTGCGTGGCAATGACGTGCTCAATCCGGGCCCGGCAATGGCAGCGGCCGACCTGGTTTTCCTCGACCCGCCCTATCGCACCGATCTGGGCAGCCGCGCGCTGCAAGCACTGAGTGCGACCGGCTGGCTGAAGCCCGATGCGCTGGCGGTGGTGGAAAGCGCCAAGGACGAAGCGCCCTTCCCGGTTCTGGAGGGCTTCACACTGATCGACAGCCGCCAGCAGGGACCGGCGCGCCTGACATTTCTGCTGCGCGGCTGAGCCTCACCACATCGACGCTTTGGCGCGCTCCGGCCATTCGCGGTCATAGACCTCGCCACCCACCCGACCCTTGCTGAGATCGGCCAGGATCTCGCCGGCCGTCGGCAGGCTTTTCGGGTCGACATACAGGGCGGGATTCCACAGCTCCGAGCGGATCAATGCCCGGGCGCATTGGAAATACACGGCATCGACCTTCAGCACGATCACCGAGCGCGGCGGCTTTCCATCCATCTTGAAGCTATCCAGCAGTGCCGGATCGGTATCCAGATGGCCACGGCCGTTGATGCGAAGCGTATTGCCAACACCGGGAATCATGAACAGCAGGCCGACGCGCGGATCACGGACGATATTGCGCAAGCTATCGACGCGATTGTTGCCCCGGCGATCCGGCATCATCAGCGTCTTGTCATCATGGATGCGGACAAAACCGGCACGATCGCCGCGCGGCGAGCAGTCCAGACCTTCCGGACCGGATGTCGCCAGCGCCACATAAGGCGAGGCCTCGATATATTGCCGATAGACTGGCGCGATGTAATCGATTTCCTTGGCAGTCGATGCCTCGGTCGGCACGCCATACAGCGTCTCGAGGTCTTCGACGGTCTTTATGATGGTCATGATGGCATCCCGGGCTAGAGCGGTGGATGACGGATGCCGTTTTCTGCCACGGGATTTCTGGAAATGCCACCGATCATCGCAACGGTGATCGGGAAAAGATCAATGGCACCGGCACTATAGTGCACAATGCGTCAACCGACGCGATCGGGATTCAGTCTTTTCAGAAGATCGAAATGCCGCGACACGCCTAGCTTGCGATACAGGCCACGCTGCTGGGTCCGGATGGTATGGACACTGAGGCCGGTCTGGCGCGCCACTTCTTTCGGCGGCAGACCATCAACAAGATAACGCGCCAGTCGCGCCTCTGCAGCCGTCAGTTGATAGGTCTGAATATGATCAACCAACCCACCGCTCTCATCCGCCTCCGGATCGAGAATACGTAAAGCGGCAACGATGGCGTTCTGTTCCGTAAAGCGATTCTGCACCACGACCGGCACAATCTGGATCGTATAGGGTGCGCGACCGGATGGCCGACTGATGGAAGCGTTGGTTTTGATCGGCAGTGCGGTGGTGAGACCCGAGCAGGCAATCGCATTACCGATCAGTTTCTCGATCGAAACAGTGCTTTCCCACCCTCCGGCCACGATCCGGCCAGCCTTGTAGTACAATCCGTCCATTGCCGCAAAAATTTGGCGGGCCGTATCGTTCATCATCACGATGGTGCCATCGCTGTCGAAATAGATGACGCCCGCCACCTGTTCATCGCCATGGAACAGCGTGCGCTCTAACGGCGCATAAACCTGCGAGAAAGCATCCCGCATGCGATAGGAAGTTGCGAGATGGGGCAACACCCGATTCAGCGCAGCGACCTGCGTAGGCATGAAAGGTTCAGCTTCGGCAGACCGGTAGAATCGCGCATACCCGACCCAGCCTGCTTCATGATAAAAGCCGCCGATCATGATGTGCTGCCAGCTCACATCCTCGCGCCACTCGCGAATATAAGCGCCGACCTCAGGGCTAACCGGCTCGGATGGTTGGCTGCCGCAGAAAGACTGGTTGATATTCTCCGGCTGCAACAACGGCGCAAAAAACGGATCCAGCTTCCAGTAGTGTTTGTCGTAGCTACTGATGAGGGCGTAGTTGTCGGAATCGGGATGGATACCGTGAACATACCGGAAGGCCAGCTTGCCATGATCAACATGGCGCATGGCCAGACACGCACCCTCTGCGCCCAACTGACGGGTCAAGGACGCGAGCCCACGCTGCAACAGAGCGTCGTCGCGCAAGAAGCCCAGATAAAACGGTTCGACAAGCTTTGAAAGCGTGTCGATATCCAAGGCGCTGGATATCATTTCTATGAATTCCGGCCGTATGTCACATCCGGGCGTTCTGCACCGGACTTAAGGTGTATGCAGCTTATATTAACCATACGGGCCCGGGAATACTCCCAACAGGCTAACCATCAACAACATTCCTGTGATCAGTCCTGCGTGCCGTAGGCAACAACCTCGCGGAAGACCCGATCAAGGGCCTCGCCCTGGGCGCATAGCAACTCATCTTCCAGATCGACCAATCGGCGCGCCTGCTTGAGTGCTTTGAAATATTCCGCGCGCGCGACCATGACACCCAGGTTGAGGATGAAGGGCCCGAAGCTCGGCGCTGCCTCGGCAAAAGCCATGCAGGCGGCCTTGAAACGCGGGTAATACGCCGCGAATTGATCTTCGTGCAGATAAATCTGCTGGCAGAGATAATAGATGGTCTTGCCGGCGGTATCGGCTTCGTCCTCGGTGAGGCTGTCCCGCTGGCGCAGGAACGTGGCCTTGCTTTCGAGGATGATCCCTGACGATTTGGTCAGGTGCATCACGGTGTTGTTAAGGACGAATTTCTCGCCGGCCTTGATGTCGATGCGTAGTGGCATTTTGCTAGAACGGAGGGCAGCTGCTGATCAACTGCCCTCCGCCTCCTGTTCTAGGATTGAAGGGCTGGGCTTAATCCGCGACTTAGCGGAACAGGCTCAGCATGGTGTTGGGCTGCTGGTTGGCGATCGACAGCGCCTGGATGTTCAGCTGCTGGCGAACCTGCAGGGCCTGCAGATTGGCGCTTTCCGCCGCGACATCCGCGTCGACCAGTGCGCCGAGACCTTTCTTCGCCGCATCGACCAGGTCGTCGGTGAAGTTCTTCTGCAGGGTAATCGCGCGCCCAGAGGCCGCGATCGACGCCATGGCGTTGTTCACCGCGGTTTCCAGGGTCGTCAGTCCGGTGTTGGCAGTGGTAAAGGTAGCGCCAGAACCGGCAACAGCAGGGATAGCATCGAAGACACCGATAGCGGCTTCGATATCCACGGCCGTCAGCGTCAGAGTGCCGCCTGCCGTGTCGGCCACGAAGCTGGCGCTGGCGCCGCCGGTGTTGATCAGGTTCTTGCCGTTGAAGTTGGCCTGATCCGCATAGGAGGTCATGGTGGTGACCAGATTCTGCACGTCCGCATTGTAGATCGCGCGCTGTTCCGTGCTGATGCTGTCGCTGCCGAGCAGGGCAAGCTTGGCGCGGATTTCACCGATGGTATCGGAAATGCCCTTCAGCGCCGCATTGGTCACCTGGGCAAGGCCTTCACCGCCGGCCAGAGACGTCTGCACCGAAGCCTTGGCCTTGATGTCGCCGCGGATACCCTGGGCAACCGAGAAGACGGCGGCGTCATCCTGCGCATCGGCCACCCGGAAGCCGGTCTGAACGCGCTTGGACGTGACATCGAGGTCTTTGTTGACGCCGCGCAGCGACGAGAGGGCGATAATGGCGCCGACGTTGGTATTTACGGAATTACCCATGGTGATTTCCTTTCTGGAGTTTCACAGGGCTCTGTCTGAGCCCACGCCCCGGTGATCGGGACGCCTCCGTTATCCGCACTTTGGAGATGCGGAAAAATCGCCATGCTTGAGTATCTGTGTATGCCTTTAATACCGAAGCCTGCTTAACCCACAGAGGGTAATTAGGACAAACGGCAAAGCGCACCGGCGTTTCGATCAAAAGCCGCGGCGTGATTTAAGAGTTTTGCAATAAACGAAACGTCAGCGCCGGCCGAAGAGTTTCTCGATATCGGCGAGCTTCAGCTCGACATAGGTCGGGCGACCATGATTGCACTGCCCCGAATGCGGGGTCGCTTCCATCTGACGCAGCAACGCGTTCATCTCGTCCAGCGTCAGGCGACGCCCAGCCCTCACGCTGCCGTGACAGGCCATGGTCCCGCAGACCTCTTCCAGCTTTTCCTTCAGCGGCAGCACGGAATCATATTCGGCGATGGCATCGGCCAGATCCCGGACCAGGTTCTGCACGGCAACGTCGCCCAGCAGCGCCGGCACCTCGCGCACCACGACGGCGCCCGTGCCGAAACCTTCCAGTACCAGCCCCAATTCACCGAGCTCGGCGGCGCGCGACGACAGCCGGGTGGCTTCGGCTTCGCTCAGCTCGACCACCTCAGGCAGCAGCAGCGCCTGCCGCGGCACGCGGCCGGCTTCCAGATTGACCTTCATCCGTTCGTAGACCAGACGTTCGTGCGCGGCATGCTGGTCAACCACCACAATGCCGTCAGACGTCTGCGCCACGATATAGGTCTCATGCACCTGGGCGCGCGCCGCGCCCAACGGATAGGCCTGCAACTGCACCGGCGAAACAGCAGCGGCCTCATCACCACGGGCGCCGGGCTGCAGGCCGTCATCCGCAGCCGGCTGCGTCATGCCATCACGCGAGAAGTCGCCCTGTGGCGCGTTATACAGCGCCGCTGCCTCGGCCAGACCAGGTACGGAACTGGGGCGCAGATTGTCATAGCCGCGCCAGCGCGAATTGTTGCCGAACGGCAGCACAGGGGTCGGCGCACCCTGCGGACGCAGGGCACCCAGGGCAGCCTGCGATACTGTTGTGCTGGCGCGATGGCCGGCCTCGGCCAACGCATGGCGCAGCGCACCGACGATCAACCCTCGCACCAGCCCGGGGTCGCGGAACCGCACTTCGGCCTTGGCCGGGTGCACGTTGACATCGACCTGCTCGGCCGGCACCTCAAGGAACAGCGCCACCACCGGATGACGGTCATGGCTGAGGAAATCGGCATAGGCGCCCTTCACGGCGCCGACAAACAGCTTGTCCCGCACCGGGCGGCCGTTGACGAAAAGATACTGATGCTGGGCATTGCCGCGATTATAGGTCGGCAGACCGGCATGACCGGTCAGCTTGATGCCTTCGCGTTCGGCTTCGATCTGCACCGCATTGTCGGCGAAGTCGCGCCCTAGGATCTGTTCCAGCCGGCCCAGGCGACGAGCGAACAGTTCGCCCTGCACGGCATCAGCGCGGAAACTGGTGCGGCCATCCTGTTGCAGGGTGAAAGCGATGCCGGCATGGGCCATCGCCAGGCGTTTCACGATCTCCTGCACGGCCAGGTCTTCGGCGCGGTCGGATTTTAGGAATTTCAGGCGCGCCGGCACGGCATAGAACAGGTCGCGCACTTCGATGCGCGTGCCGGGACCGGCAGCAGCCGGCTTCGGATTGCTGACCGCCCCACCCTCGACTTCGATGGCCCAGGCACTGTCATTGTCCACCGGGCGCGACACGATATTCAGCCGTGCCACTGCACCGATGGAGGGCAGCGCTTCACCACGAAAGCCGAGCCAGCGGATATCCAGCAGGTCATCGCCCGGCAGCTTGGAGGTCGCATGGCGCTCCACAGCGACCGGCAGCTCGTCACGCCCCATGCCCTTGCCGTCATCGCTGATACTGATCAGCGTGCGGCCACCGGCTGCGGTCGCGACATCGATCCGCTTTGCACCGGCATCGATGGCATTCTCCATCAGCTCCTTCACGGCGGAGGCCGGCCGTTCGACCACCTCGCCGGCGGCAATGCGGTTGACCAGGGTTTCCGGCAGGCGGCGAATGGTCATCGTCAGCCTCCCAGACCAGCCGGCTGACCGACAACGACAACCAGATAGTCATCGCGCGCAAAAAGACGCTGCGCCACGCGGCGGATGTCATCCTGTGTCACGGCGCGGATCAGGTTCGGATACGCGTCAATGTAGTCGGCCGGCAGGCCGGTATTCTGGATCGCCACCAACATGCCGGCAATGGCGGCATTGGACGACAGTCGCAACGGGAAAGACCCGGTCATGAAGGATTTCGCGGCCTCCAGTTCGGCATCGGTGATGCCATCCTTGGCCACGCGGGCCAGTTCGGCACGCACCAGCTTCAGGGCCTCGCCCACCTGCGCATTGCTGGTGGCCAGCGAACCGGCAACCAGCGAGGTCGCCTTGTAGGGTGCGAGCTGCGTGCTGACCGAATAGACCAGGCCGCGTTTTTCGCGCACCTCTTCAAACAGTCGCGAGGCCATGCCGCCGGCACCGACCACTTGGTTCAGCACGGTGGCCGCATACCAATCGGCATCTTCCCGCGCGATGCCCGGCGCGCCGAAGATCACGATGCTTTGCGGATTGGGAAACGGGATCACCACCGGCGCAGCCGCAGTCTGCGGCACCACCGGCGGCGGCAGCACGACCTGCGGCTCGGCCGGCAGAGTCCCGAAGCTGGCATCGACCAGACGCATCAGATCCGCGGCCGAGATGTCGCCTACCGCGCCGATCACCAGATTGCGCCGGGCCAACAGGGCCTGCGTAAAGCCGGCCAGCTGCGGCTTGCCGATCTGCTCCAGACTTTCGGTCGTGGCCGAGGAGCGCCGGCCATAGGCGTGGCTACCATAGGCGAGTTGAGCAAAGCGCTCACCGGCCAGCGCATTGGGATTCTGCCGGCTGCGTTCATAGGCGACCCGCGCCTGTGCCTTCACACGGCCAAGCGGTTCCTCATCGAAGCGCGGCGCCGTCATCGCCAGCTTGAGCAGCTCGAAGGCGCGGTCGCGATGCTGGATCAGGCTACGCAGGCTGACGCTGGTGTAGTCGCGGTCGGCGCTGAAATCGATGCTGATAGCCTTTTCCTGCATCGCCACCTGATAGGCATCGGCATCGAGGGTGCCCGCACCTTCGGTGAGCAGACCCATGGCCAGATTGGCCAACCCCTCCTGCCCGACCGGATCACTGGACGACCCGCCGCGCCAGGAAGCCTGCAGTGCCAGCATCGGGATCGCCGGCTCGCGCACCAGCCAGACGGTGATGCCCATCGGCGTCTTGAGCTGCTCGATCTTCGGACCGGCCCAGGCCGTCGCCGACAGAGTCAGCGCAAGAATGACGGCCAAATTGCGCAGTGATGCCAGCATCGCCATCACCCCTCAGCTTTGCTGCTTGGGCAGCAGATGGCCGGTCACCGACCGGCGGATGTCGAATACATATTTCGCCGCCGCCAGCACCTGCTCACGCGTCACGGCATCAACCAGCTTCGGCCAGGCCTCGACATCTTCCACTGTCAGGCCGGTGGTCAGCGCAACCCCGAACACACGGGCTGCACCCGAAAGGCTGTCGCGGGCGTAGACGGTTTCCGCCTGCATGCCGGTCTTGGCAAGCTGCATCTCGTCCGCCGTCACGCCATCAGCCAGCACCGCGGCGATCACGCCATCCAGCGCCGCCTCCACGTCTTCCAGCTTGCGGCCGTTTTTCGGCGACGCGCTGAAGCCGAAGGTCGACTGGTCCAGCGACAGGGCGGAATACCACGACCCGGCCGACACCGCCGGGCCATCGCCCTGCACCAGTGCCTTGTGCAGGCGACCGGTGGGCGCATTGAGGATTTCGGACAGCACCGCCAGCGGCACAGCATGCTGCTTTTCACCGGCCGTGCGGCTGGGCGCCAGATAGCTGCGGCGCATGCTGGGCTGCGACACGCGCGGATCGCTCATGCTGAGGCGACGCGCGGCCAGCTGGTTTGGCTCCTGCGGGCGGAAGCGCGCCGGCACCGGGCGCATCGGGATCAGGCCGTAGTATTTCTCGGCCAGACGCTTGAGCTCCGGCAACGTCACATCACCGGCCACGATCAGGATCGCGTTGTTGGGGGCATAATGGGTGCGATAGAAAGTCATCGCGTCATCCAGGGTCAGCCGCAGGATTTCCTGCGGCCAGCCGATCACCGGACGGCCATAGGGATGACTCAGATACTGAGCCGCATCGAGCTGCTCGCCGAATAATGCACCGGGGCTGTTGTCGGTACGGCTGAGGCGTTCCTCCATCACGACTTGCAGTTCCGGCTTGGCATCGGCCTCACGCGGCTGCAGCTGGCTCATGCGCTCGGATTCCATGCGCATCACCAGTTCGAGGCGATCCTTGGCGATGGTCTGGAAGTAACCGGTGTAATCCGACGAGGTGAAGGCATTGTCGCGCCCGCCCTCCCGCGAGACGATCTTGGAGAATTCGCCAGGCGGCACACCGGGCGTGCCCTTGAACATCAGATGCTCGAGATAATGCGCCACGCCCGACACGCCGGGCTGTTCATCGGCGGCGCCGACGCGATACCACACCATGTGATGAACGATGGGCGCGCGGTGATCCTCGATCAGAATCACCTGCATGCCGTTTTCCAGCATGAACTGGCTCGGGCGGAAAACCTGGGCCCGGCTGTCGCCGCCCCATCCTGCACTACCGGCAATCAGCGCGGCGGACAGGGCAACGATCAGTCGATGCAGCAACGGAAGTCTCCGTTCAGAAAATACCCTCGAGCGGGCCGCGCTCACGGCGCTTGATCACTGGTACATCGCCAGAGGTCACCGGTTTGCCGGTGGCGGCGTTCTCACGCAGACGCTGGGTTTCCTTGGTCGGATCCAGGGCTACGCCCGGCTGCGGCGCGGGCTGCCAGAACATCAGGCGATCGACCAGGTTACGGTCGCGTTCGGCCAGCTGGGTGAATTCGTCGTTCACCTTGCGGCGAATATCGGGGTCTGCATTGCTGGCGCGGGCCTGTTGCAGCAGGACCGCCTCTCCGGGCGAACGCGGCTGCTGGGCACCGGCGGCGCGGTTCAGCGGGGTGAGCTGGCCGGCGGCATCCGTGCTGGTGCCCGACAGAGCGGCGGCGGCGCGATCGCGCGCCTGCACTTCATTGGGGCGCGGGGCGCCCGGCTCGGGCGGACGCAGGCCGAATTCCGGCGGCAGCACGAGTGGCGCCTTGGTGACCACAACGAATTCGTCCGGGCTTTTCTTGTTGAGGCCGAGCGCATCGCGGGTGCTGCTGCAGCCGGCGAGAACGACGGGCAGCGCCAGGACAGCCACGATCATGGATACACGGGCTATCGACGGGCACCGGCCGGCCTTGTTCGGTCGGGTCATGACGGACGATCCTTCTCAAATTCGGAGCCGGGATTTTACCTCTGCCGCCACCCCCCGCACAAGGGCGGCCGAAGCCCGGCATATGGCGGAAAACCGCCCGATCACGCCTCCGCGACGATCCGGACCGGGAGGCGAATCGTCGCCACCGTGCCCTCGTCCTCGCGGCTGTCGATCTCCAGCGTACCGCCATGCAATTCAACGAATTTCCGGCTGATCGCCAACCCCAGACCAGTGCCCTCGCTGCGGCGGCGCACATTGGGGTCGCCCTGCCAGAAGGGCTCGAAAATCCGCGACAGGTCTTCCGGACGGATACCGACGCCGGTATCGCGCACGGTAATCACCACATTGCCATCGCCATCCCGGCCGCCACCCAGTTCGACCTGGCCGCCCGAAGGCGTGAACTTGATGGCATTGGACAGCAGGTTCAGCATCACCTGCTTGATCGCGCGCGCATCGATCTGCAACGGCGGCAGCGTATCAGGGAAACTGTCGACCAGTTCAATATCGGCTTCCTGCGCGCGGCCTTTCACGATGGTCAGGCAGTCGCCGATCACACTGGGCAGGAAACATTCCTCCAGCGACAGCTCGTACCGGCCGGCCTCGATCTTCGACATGTCGAGAATATCGTTGATGACATGCAGCAGATGCCGCGCGCTCATCACGATGTCTTCTGCGTAATCGAAATAGCGGTCGGAATTGGCGCCCCACATGCGCAGCGTGATCACCTCGGCAAAACCGATGATGGCGTTCAGCGGCGTGCGCAGTTCATGGCTCATATTGGCCAGGAATTCCGACTTAGCCCGGTTCGCCGCGATGGCATGCTCGCGCTCGCGGGCATAAGACGAGGCTAGACGCTCCATATCCTCTGCCTGCAGGCGCAGGCGGCTGTTGGCTTCGTCCAGCGCCTTTTCCGCCTGTTTGCGCTCGCTGATGTCCAGCGTGATCGACAGGATGCCATTGGGCTGACCGGTGCGATCGTGCAGTGGCACCTTGTTTTCCAACATGGTGAGCTGACGACCATCGGACAACCGCACGCTGCGCTCGCGATTCAACACGGCGCGACCGGTACTCAGAACACTCTCCTCCATCGCGCGGCCGAAAGTCATGAAATCCTCACGATCTTCGGGCGCGATACCAACCAGCGGCAGATCGTCGATCCGGTGGCCGACAATCTGTTCCGGCGTCATGGCAAAGGTTTCCGCGACCTGACGATTGATCAGCACATAACGGCCTTCGGTATCCTTCACGCTGATCGGCGCCGGTGTCGCGTCCAGCACGGTGCGCAACAATTCGCGGCTGCGCTCCACCTCGGCCAGATAATCGGCACCGGCATGCAGGATCGCGTTGACGCGCGCGGCCAGCAGGCCGAACTCATCATTCTGGTGGTTCTTCGGCACGATGATCCGGGTCTCTTCCGGCCGGCGCGGATCGGCATTCTCGATTTGCGCCACCAGATTGAGCAGCGGCCGCGTCAACGTGAAATAGAACATCACCGCCAGGATCACGGCGAGAATGAAATTGCGCACGAAACCGGTCAGGATCACCACCCAGGTCTTGCCCAGGATGCTGCGCGCCAGCAGCGTGCCGTCGACCGCGACCCGCATTTCACCAACCAGATCCTGATCCCGCGGGCCATACAGCGGCCGGGTCAGCACCTCATCGCCGCTGGGCAGCAGTGCGGCAAGCCCGCTGGGCGGCGTGACGCTGTGCGCGCGCTCCTGCATGGCCATGCGACGGCCATAGTTGTCATAGATTTCGGCGCGCCAGATCGGCTGATACAATAACAGGCCGCTGACCACGCGCGCCGCCAGCTGTTCATCCAGCGCATAGGCGGCCTGGGAAGCCGCGTCGTTCAGCATGTCCATCACCTGGGCGACGGTGGATTCACGCTGGTTCACTTCGTTGCGGATATCGAGCGCGAGCTGGAAGATGCTGGAGAGAAAACCCAGCACCAGCACAGCGATGACCGTCGCTTTGACCTGCTTGGCGGAAAGCTGATGGCGGACCGGGGCATGCGGACGGGATTGCGTCATGTCCGACCTGCCCCGGTCTGGGTCAGGAAGCGCATCCCCGGCTTGAGACATCCGCCCATTGGCCGGAGTCCGGGCTTATTGTCGTGATTCTCCGCCCGGTTGCACCGGACGGACAGCATCGGTGCCCGAAGCATCCTGCCTCTCTGGAACTAGCCCCCGGAGAGGATGCTGCCACCATTCCGCGGGCGGCGCAACGAATCGCCGCGATATATACTTAAAGTAGCGAATCCGGGCCGCCCACTTATCGATCGGCGCGGCGCTCCGCCTGGGGCAAAAAGCCGTCGAGCAGCAGCATACAAACGCCGATCACGATGGCGCTGTCGGCCACGTTGAAGGCCGGCCAATGCCAGCCAAAGGCGTGAAAATCGAGGAAGTCAAAGACAGCCCCGAACCGTAACCGGTCGATGATGTTGCCCACGGCCCCACCAATAATCACTCCCAGGGCCAGCCCGACCAAGCGCTGCTCCGCCCGCCACAACCAAACCAGCAGCCAGACCATGACCGCCGCCGCGACGCCGATCAGCGTCCAGCTCCGCAGTGCACTGTCTTCCTGGAACAGGCCGAAGCTGACGCCAGTATTCCAGACCATGACCAGATTGAAGAATGGCAGAACCGGAATGCCGGCCGGGTTCTGCTGCATCAGGTCGAGGAAATAAATCTTGCTGAGCTGGTCGGCGACCAGCACCAGCACGGCGGCAACAAGACCGAGACGCCACATCAGGCCGGCACCGCGTCTGCGCAGCGCTTGCACAGGTCATCATGACCCGCCACATGCCCCACTTCCGGCAGCACCTGCCAGCAGCGCTCGCATTTCAGGCCCGAGGCCTGCTGCGGCACGACGGCCACGCCCTTGGCATCGTCGCTGCGGAAGGCATCGGCCGGGCCGTCGCCTTCCTTCACGGTGATGGCCGAGGTGATGCAGATTTCGGCGAAATCCAGACCATCCAGAGCCGCGATGTCTTCCGCCGTCGCATAGACGGTCGGATGCGCCTGCAGGCTGGCGCCAATGCGCTTTTCCGCACGCTCGATCTCCAGCGCGCCAGTCACGGCGCGACGCACGCGCCGTACGCGCTCCCACTTCGCGCCCAGTTCGGGATTCGACCATTCGGCCGGCACCGTGGGGAACAGCTCTCGATGCACGCTGCCGTCTTCGCTCGGGTAGCGCGTCAGCCAGGCCTCTTCCGCCGTAAAGCTGATGAAGGGCGCCAGCCATTTCACCAGGCAATCAAACAGGCGATCGAGCACGGTACGGGCGGCACGGCGGCGAATGCTGGTCGGCGCGTCACAATAGAGCGCGTCCTTGCGGATATCGAAATAGAAGCCCGACAGATCGACGGCGCAGAAATTATACAGCGCCACATACATGCGGTGGAAATCGTAAGCCTCGCAGCTTTCGCGCACCACCTTGTCCAGCTCGGCCAGACGATGCAGCACCCACCGCTCCAGCTCGGGCATCTGCGCATGCGGCAAGCGTTCGGATTCCTGGAAACCGGCGAGATTGCCTAGCAGGTAGCGCAGCGTGTTGCGCAGGCGGCGATAGGCATCCGACTGCGCCTGGATGATCGTCTTGCCGACGCTCAGGTCATCGGAATAATCCGACGACACCACCCACAGGCGCAGAATGTCGGCGCCCGACTGCTTGATCACGTCCTGCGGCTCGGTGGTGTTCCCGAGCGACTTGGACATCTTGCGGCCCTTCTCGTCCAGCGTGAAGCCATGCGTCAGCACGGCGTCATAGGGCGCGCGGCCACGGGTGCCACAGCTTTCCAGCAGCGAGGAATGAAACCAGCCGCGATGCTGATCCGAGCCTTCCAGATACAGCGAGGCCGGCCATTTTAGGTCGGGGCGCTGTTCCAGCACGAAGCTGTGCGTCGAGCCGGAATCGAACCAGACATCCAGAATGTCGGTCACCATCTTCCAGTCGGACGGTGTGTACTTGTTGCCCAGGAAGTCGGCCGGCTGCGCGGTGAACCAGGCATCAGCGCCGCCCTTCAGGCAGGCTTCCACGATGCGCTCGTTGACTTCGGGGTCCTTCAGCAGCTCGCCGGTTTCCTTGTTCTCGAACACAGCGATCGGCACGCCCCAGGCACGCTGGCGACTGATCACCCAGTCCGGACGCTGCTCGATCATCGCATAGAGACGGTTGCGGCCCTGCGGCGGATAGAACTCGGTCGCGTCGATGGCGGCCAGCGCCTTCTTGCGCAGGTCGTTGGTGGTCATCGAGATGAACCACTGCGGCGTGTTGCGGAAGATCAGCGGCGCCTTGGAACGCCAGGAATGCGGATACTGATGGCGCAGGCGCCCCTTGCCGAGCAGGCCATTGGCCTCGATCAGCGTGGCGATCACGCGGCCATTGGCATCGCCTTCCTTGCCGGCATCGTCCAGCACACGGGCGGGCTTGTCGCCGCCGAAGATCGGTACATGGCGGAAATAGCTGCCATCGGCGTCCACCGTGTGCGGTACCTCGATGCCATTGGCACTGCCAAGATTGTAGTCGTCCGCGCCATGGCCCGGCGCGATATGCACGAAACCGGTGCCCGCATCCAGCGTGACGAAGTCGCCGAACAGCACCGGCACATCATACTCATAGCCACGACCACGCAGCGGATGGGCACAGATGGTACCGGCCAGATCGGTGCCCTTCAGGGTCGCCAGCACGGTGCTGCCTTCGATGGCGCAGGCCTTGCTCACGCTCTCGATCAGGTCTTTCGCCACGATCACTTCGTCGCCCACCTTGGCCAGCGTCTTCTCGCCCACCGCATCGACGCGCAGGCGCACATACTCGGCGTCCTTTGCGGCCGCGATGGCGCGATTGCCCGGCATGGTCCAGGGCGTGGTGGTCCAGATCACGACGGACGCGCCCTCGGCAGCCTTCGCAGCGGTCTTCACCACCGGGAATTTCACGAAGATGGTCGACGAGGTATGTTCGTGATACTCGACTTCCGCTTCGGCCAGCGCGGTGCGCTCGACAATCGACCACATCACGGGCTTCGAGCCCTTGAACAGGCCGCCGTTCATCAGGAACTTCTGGATTTCGCGCACGATCTGCGCCTCGGCAGCGAAGCTCATGGTCGTGTAGGGCTTCTTCCAGTCGCCTATCACGCCCAGGCGCTTGAATTCCTCGCGCTGCACGCCGATCCAGTGATCGGCGAAATCGCGGCATTCCTTGCGGAATTCGTCGATCGGCACGTCGTCCTTGTTCTTGCCGGCGGCGCGATACTTCTCCTCGATCTTCCATTCGATCGGCAGGCCATGGCAGTCCCAGCCCGGCACGTAATTCGCGTCGAAACCCATCATCTGCCGCGACCGGTTGATGACGTCCTTCAGAATCTTGTTCAGCGCATGGCCGATATGCAGGTTGCCGTTCGCATAGGGCGGGCCGTCATGCAGCACGAACTGCTCGCGGCCCTTGGAGTCCTGGCGGAGCTGCTCGTAGAGGCCGAGCTTTTCCCAGCGGGCGAGGATTTCCGGCTCCTTGGCCGGCAGGCCGGCCTTCATCGGAAACTCGGTGGTGGGCAGGAAAACGGTCGGACGATAGTCGGTGGTCATCGGGTCTACTCGGGGAAGACGCGCCCAGACGGCGTCGGGCGGCGCGCAGTGTCAGGAAAAGACGAAGGAATCCCGGGCCTTAGATAAGGACCGGGCCGCTAATTCGCTGCGGCCCGCAAGCCGGAGATATGGCGAATTGCCCAAGCATGGCGATGATTTAGCATCCCGCGCCCCCACCTGTCGAGGCGGGTCCGGCCCCTCTGCGGCCCGTCTAGCGGCTAGCCAGCATAGCCTTGGCGGCGTCCACATCGGCGGCGATCTGGGCCTTCAGGGCCTCCGCGCCCTCGAACTTCACTTCCGGTCGCAGGAAGCCGTGGAATTCGACGCGCATGGTACGGCCATAGAGGTCGCCGGCGAAGTCGAAGAGATAGACCTCCAGCTTCACGTCGGTCTGGTCGAAGGTCGGGCGGATGCCGAGGCTAGCGACGCCGTCGCGGACCTCCCCATCGATCACGCACCGCACGACATAGATGCCGAATTTCGGCACCTGGAAATCAGTCATCGCCACATTGGCGGTGGGATAGCCCAGGTCGCGGCCGCGCTTGTCGCCATGCTCGACGATGCCGACGATTTCCCAGGGCCGTGCCAGAATGCGATTGGCCGCGGTGATGTCGCCCGCTTCGAGCAGACGGCGCACGCGCGTGGAGGAATAGACCTCCTTGTCGCCCTGCGCCTCGACCACAGTGACGCCGATGTTATGGGCAGCGCCAAGGGATCGCAGCATCGCGGTATCGCCGGCGCGCGCCTTGCCGAAGGTGAAATCATAGCCGACCACCACATGACTCAGGCGCAGGTCGCGGGCGAGGATGTGATCGACGAAGTCCTGCGGCGACTGGCTGGCCAGATCGGCCGTGAAGGGCAAGGCCAACGTGGCATTGACGCCCAGGCCGTCCAGAATGCGCGCCTTGGTGTCGAGCGCATCGAGCCGGAATGGCGGCGAGCTGGGCACAAAGAAGCGGCGCGGATGCGGCTCGAAGGTCATCACCGCCAGCGGTGCCTTGGTGCGATCGGATGCAGCCTTGGCGGCACCGATCAGCGCCCGGTGGCCGAGATGCACGCCGTCAAAATTGCCGATGGCCGCCACGGCGCCATGCAGTGCCGGCGGAAAACTGGCGCTGGAGCGCAGCAGCCGCATGCTTTCGATTCCCCCGCCGTCTCGCGGTTACTTGGTCTTGCGGCTGACCATGAGGCTGGCCTCGCCGTCGATCACCACTGTATCGCCGACGCGGCATTCGCAGGCAAATTTCACGCGGCGCTTCTCAGGAACGATCTCGGTGATCGTCACCTTGGCCACGACTGTATCGCCGATGCGCACCGGCGCCTTGAAGCGCAGGTCCTGCGAGATGTAGATGCAACCCGGACCCGGCAGCTTGGTGCCGAACACCGTGCTGAGCAGGCTGGCGCCGAGCATGCCATGGGCGATTCGGCCCTTGAACGGCGTCGCGGCGGCAAAGTCCTCGTTCAGATGCACCGGATTGGTGTCGCCCGAGACATCGGCGAAGGTGACGATGTCAGCCTCGCTCACTGTCTTGGTGAAGTCCGCCGTCATGCCGACCTGCAGGTCTTCAAGATAATGGCCGTGCAGAGCCTGATAGGTCATGGCTGGTCCTTTATGGGCGATTCGGCGAACAGTTGACGGACTTTTAGGGCGCGGCGACTATAACTGCCCGTTCGCAGGCGGGGCAACCCGCTTCTTCGCACCCGCAGCATAGACATTTGTATATCTGACCCATGGCCGATATCCGCCCGTTGACCGCTTTTACGTCGCAGGAACGCAGCGGCATCCGCTACATCCTCACCGATATCGACGACACGCTGACCAGGCATGGCCGGCTGACGGCGGACGCCTATGGCGCGCTGGAGCGGCTGAGCGATGCCGGCTTCAAGGTGATTCCGATCACCGGGCGTCCGGCAGGCTGGTGCGACCTGATCGCCCGATTCTGGCCTGTGGATGCCATCGTCGGCGAGAATGGCGCACTCACTATGCGCTACGACCGCGTCAGCAAGGTGATGCATCGCCGCTTCTTCCAGAGCGAGGCTGAACGCCAGACAGCGCGGCAGAAGCTGACGGCGCTGGCCGAAAAGATTCTCCGCGAGGTACCCGGCACGGCGCTGGCGTCGGACCAGCAGTATCGGGAATGCGATCTCGCTGTCGACTTCTGCGAGGACGTACCCGCTCTGCCGATGAGCGAAGTTGACCGCATCGTCGCGCTGTTTGAAACAGCCGGTGCCACTGCGAAGGTCAGTTCGATTCATGTCAACGGCTGGTTCGGTCATTGGGACAAGCTCACCATGACGCGCGTGCTGTTCGAGGAAGCCTACGGTCTGAATCTCGACGCCGTACGTGACCAGATCGTGTTTGCCGGCGACAGTCCGAACGATGCGCCGATGTTCGGCTATTTTCCCTACAGCGTCGGCGTGGCCAATGTACGGCCGTTTCTCGACCGGATTGCGGCAAAGCCCAGCTTTGTCACAGAGGGCGAAGGCGGCAGTGGCTTTGTCGAACTGACTGACGCCCTGCTCGCGGCCCGGAAGCCTTAATCAGGCAGCCTTCGCCAGTTTCGGCGCGCCGAACAGCAGGCCCTGGCCGAAGGGGAATTCAAGGTCGCTCAACCGGATCAGGTCGGCTTCGGCTTCCACCTTCGACAGCACTGGGAAGATATCGTGCCGTGTGCAGATCTCGCGCAGGTCGGAGAGTTCGACCGGCGACTTGGCGATGGCATCGACATTGCTGAAGACGGCGGCATTAAACTTCATGAACCGCACGCCATGGCGGGCCAGGCTGCCGAAATCGACGTCGAAGCGGTCAACGCCATCGACTGACAGCGCAAAGCCCAGCGCGCCGATCTGTCCCAGCCGGATCAGGCCGGTGCGATCCAGTTGGCGAATGCCGTCATAGGCGAATTCCAGCACGATATTGGTGGCATGCTCGCGTTCGCGCTGCAGGAAATCGTAGAGCGGATTGAAAGTGTCGATATCGGCCAGCATAGCTGGCGACAGGTTGAGGAAGAAACCGACATCTTTGGCGCGCTGCTCCAGCTTGCGCACCAGCTGCACGCTGCGCAGCAGCATCAGCGCGTCGAATTCGGCGCGCAGCCCGGCCGCATCCAGGGCCGGCAGGCATTCGGCCGCCTGGTAATGATTGCCCTCGGCGTCACGCGGACGCGCCAGCAGCTCGAAGAAGCGGATGCGTCGCTGCGGCAGGCTGACGATGGGCTGCACGTGCAATTCGACGCGGTTGTTGTTCAGCGCATCACGCACGGCATCCAGCAGCGTGCCGTCATCGGCAGGCTCGGGCGCCGACAGCGGCGAAACGGTCAGGCGCGGCTCGGCACGCCCGGTATCAGCATGCCCGGTATCAGCGCGCACAGTATCGGTCACGGGAGGCGCGGCGACGGGTGCAACGGCGGCAGCCGGCAGGGCATCGCTCAGCCGCACGACCTCTTCGGACAGCGCATCGATTTCGGCAATCAGGCGGCGCTGGATGCGGCGGCGCATCCAGATTTCGCGGAGCGCCCAGAATCCCATCAGCAGCGCCAGAGCCACCAGGCCGGGATGCTCGCCGCTCAAGCCCGGCACCAGCCGCGTCAGCGACACGCCGCCGATCAGGGCGGTGAGCGAGAGCGCGGCGAAGGTGAGCAGTCCGGTCAACGACATTGTGATCCAGGCCTCGGGGGAACCGGGCGAAAAACGGGCCGAAATGGCACTGGCCCGCCGGAAGGGCAACGCTATAGTGAAGCTTAAGTTGCGTTAAAGGAGGGTGAATCCATGGCCGATCCGCACAAGGGCGAGACGAATCAAGGCGTTGCCGCAGACGTCACCGGCGGCAGACTGCCGCTGCGCCGGCGCCTGGTCGGCGGCCTGCTGTCCCTGCCCTGGATCGCCGCCGGCCTGGCCGCCCTGTGGCCGAGCGTCGATGCGCCAGCGCAAAACAAAAGCAGAGGGAGTACCGGAATGAGTGCCCATGACTTCGAGTTCACCGGCATTGATGGCAAGCCGATGCCGATGACGCAGTTCAAAGGCAAGGTGGTGCTGCTGGTCAACACCGCCTCGCAATGCGGCTTCACGCCGCAATATGCCGATCTGGAAACTGTCTACAAAACCTATCGCGACAAGGGCCTGGTGGTGCTGGGCGTGCCGTCCAACGATTTCGGCGCGCAGGAACCGGGCTCGGCAGCACAGATCAAGGATTTCTGCGAGGTCAATTTCGATATCGACTTCCCGCTGACCGACAAGCAGGCCGTGGTCGGCCCCAATGCCCACCCGCTCTATCAGTGGATCGCAAAGGAACTTGGCGAAGGCGCGCTGCCGAAATGGAATTTCCACAAATATCTGATCGGCGCCGATGGCGCGCTGGTCGAGGTCTTCCCCACCCCGGTCAAGCCGACCGATGCCAAGGTGACCAGGGCCATCGAGGCCGCGCTGCAGAAGGCCAAAGCGTAACCTGATGGACTTTCTGTCGGAACTGCTGCGCTCGGCCGCCTTCGAGGCGGTCGTGGTGGGGCAGCATCATCTGGGTCCGCGCCGCAGCATGCGGCTGGATGCCGGCGGCCATATCGGTTTCCTGATCGCCCGTTCAGGCATCTGCCGGCTGGAATCCGACAACAGCACCTGGACCTGCCGACTCAAGCCCGGCAACATCGCCATCTTTCCCCGCAGCGACACCGTCACCGCGAAACCCGAGGACGGCAAATCCGCCGGTCTGATCAGCGGCCATTTCGAGATCGACCGCCATATCGCCGCCCCGTTGCTGCAGCGCCTGCCCGACCTGCTGTTCCTCTGCCCGCAGACCGAACTCGGCTCCAGCTGGCAGCAGATGACGCTGGACGTGATCAGCACCGAACTGGCCGCCGACAGCGCCGGCAGCAATCTGGTGGTCCAGCGCATGCTGGAGATGTTCTTCACCTTCGCCTCACGCCGCCACCTGTCCACCGAGATGGCCGGCCTGCCCTCGCCCGGCCGCATCGGCAAGCAGATCGGCGCCGCACTGGCGGCCCTGCATCGGCACCCCGAGCGCGCCTGGACAGTCGCTAGCCTTTCCAAGCTGGCGCATATGTCATCACCGACCTTTGTGCGGCAATTCAAGAACACCCTGCTGCTGCCGCCGCTGCGCTATCTGGCGCAATACCGGATGAAGCGCGCCGCCGAACTGCTGGCCAGCGGCCAGCATTCCCTGGCCGTGATCGCCGCGCGCTGCGGCTACCAGTCCGAGGCGGCACTGACCCGCGCCTTCAAGCGCCAGTATCACGTAGCCCCCGGCCGCTACGGACGATCGTTGCGGACAAAAAATCGATAGAACCGGTCAAACCGTCCAGCACGGCCTTGTCTATCTGTAGCCTCTCTTTTGGAGGGTACAATGACAACAGCAGTGATGATGCGGCAGACCGGCGATGCCGGCGTGCTGAAAGCTGAACAGACAACGACCCCGATGCCCGGCAAGGGCGAGGTGGTGATCCGGCAGGACGCCATCGGCGTGAACTTCCTCGATATCCTGTACCGGCGCGGCGACAGCCCGTTGCCGCAGTTGCCAGCCATCCTGGGCGGCGAAGGCGCCGGCATGATCGAGGCCATGGGCAGCGGCGTCACCGGCTTCGCGATCGGCGACCGGGTCGCCTATATGGGCGGCCTGGGTGGTTATGCCGACAGACGCAGCATCGCTGCCGATCGCCTGGTGCGTCTGCCAGCCGGCATCGACACGGCTGTCGCCGCGGCCAGCCTGCTCAAGGGCCTCACCGCGCATTACCTGCTGCGTCGCCTTTACCCGCTGCAGGCCGGCGATGCCGTCCTGTTCCATGCCGCCGCCGGCGGCGTGGGCCTGCTGTTCGCGCAATGGGCCCAGCATCTTGGCCTGACCATGATCGGTACCGTGTCCAACCACGAAAAGGCCGATCTGGCGCGCAGCTACGGCTGCCGGCATGTCGTCGTCGGCTATGACCGCGACAGCATCCTGAAGACCGTGATGGATGTGACAGACGGCAAGGGCGTCGCGCTGGCCTGCGATTCCGTCGGGCTGGACACTTTCGAAACCTCCATCGCCGCCACGCGCAAGCGCGGCATGATCGCCAGCTTCGGCTCGGCTTCCGGTAAAGCGCCGGCAATCCGCCTGGGCGACTATTTCGGCCGCGCGCTGCTCTTCACCATGCCGAATGTGGCGGCCTTCAACGAAGGTGCGGATTTCCAGGCGAATGCCGACGAGCTGTTCTCCCTGATCGGGACCGGTATCCTGACACCGCGCATCAGCCAGCGTTTCGCGCTCGCCGACGCAGCCCAGGCCCATGTCGCGATGGAAAGCCGCCAGACCACCGGCTCGATTGTCCTGACGCCATGAGCACCGCAATCAATCCCGCAACCGAAATCGCCATCCTGGCCATCGCCGCCGATTACGTCGATGGCGGCTACGACGCCGATGCGGACCGGATCGCCCGCTGCCTGCATCCCGATCTGGCCAAGCGCATCGTCCGCAGCAATCTGGACGGGTCGTCGCGCCTTGATGCGATGAGCGCGCTCGGCCTGATCCGGCTGATCGCAGGCAAGTCGCCCGTGCCCGCCGATCAACGGCTGCGCGACATCGCCATCCTGGCCGTGGATGAGGATATCGCTACGGTGCGCGTGGACATGCAGCACTGGACCGATCACCTGCAGCTTTGCCGCTGGAACGGCCAATGGGTGATCGTCAACGCCCTGTGGCGGCTGAAAGCGGCGAAATAGCGGGATTCGCATAGCCAAGCCCGCCCCGATCCTCTATCAAGCCGGCATGAACTACCGCCACGCCTTTCATGCCGGCAATTTCGGCGATGTGCTCAAGCATGTCGTGCTGCTGGAGCTGCTGGACGCTTTCCACCGCAAGCCCAGTCCGGTGCACCTGATCGACAGCCATGCCGGCCTCGGTCTGTACGACCTTGCCTCCAGCGAAGCCCAGCGCAGTGGCGAATACCGCTTCGGCATCGGCGCCGTACTGGCCGATCCGGCGGCCGACAAGATTCTGCCGCGCTACACGGCAGCGCTGAAGCGGCTCAATCCAGAACTGAAGGCCGGCGGCAGTGGCCTGCGTCTGTATCCCGGCTCGCCCTGGCTGCTGGCGCAAAGCTTGCGTGACGATGACCGGGTCACGCTCTGCGAACTGCATCCGCAGGATGCCGAGACGCTGAAAGGCAACATGGCTGATGAATTCGGCCATGACCGCCGCATCCAGATTCAGCATCGCGACGGCTTTGCCGCGCTGAAGGCCCTGACGCCGCCGACGCCGCGACGCGGCCTGGCGCTGATCGACCCGGCCTTCGAAGCCAAGGATGAATTCGAGACGCTGACCAAAGCGATCCTGAACACGCATCAGCGCTGGGTCACCGGCCAGATCGCTGTCTGGTATCCGGTGAAGGAGCAGCGCATCATCGAGCGCTGGAAAACCGATCTGGTCAAAGACCTGAAGAGTGAAACCGTCTGCGTCGAGCTGACGGTGCGCTCCGCCAAGGAAGCCGGCCAGATGAACGGATCCGGCCTGCTGATCATCAATCCGCCCTGGCAGCTTGCGCAGACCCTGCAGCCGATGCTGGACTTCCTGAAAAGCCGGATGATCCGCGAAACCGGCGGCGGTGCCCGCATGCAGGCCCTGGTGAAGGGCGATTAGCGACTAGTGAATGGTCCCCGATGGCGGCGTATCGTCGTCATCGTCATCCTCTTCATCCAGATCGTCGTCGTCTTCGCCCAGACCTTCGTCATCGGGATCGGGATCGTCATTGCTGGCGCCGCCCGGCGGCGGCGTGGCGACCGGACCGGCCTGATGATGACTCAGCTTCCAGCCCTTGCCCTCGCGCACGAAGATGTTGGAGGCGATCAGATACTGGTCATCCACTCGCTCAAAGCACAGCACCAGCGCCACATCGCCCCACAGCGTCACGCGCGGAGCCATCATCTGCAGCGGCGGCTGCGAGGGATTGGCCAGGATGCGACGCCAGCCTTCCAGCACAGCCTCGCGGCCCATCAGCGGCGGCCAGCCGGGATGGATGCAGCAGACCGGCGCGGCCTTGGCCCATAGCCCGGCCATGGCGTCGATGTCGCGGTTGGCGAAGGCGCGGTAGAAGGCTCCATTGGCCTCCAGCAGCGCAGTCTCGTCGTCGGGCGGCTGTGTCATCGGCCACCATTTTAGAGGGCCGCGCGCCGGCATGGTAGTCCTGTGCGCCGATCTCCCTTGCGACAGCCTCCCTTGCGCCAGTCTCCCTTGCGCCGGTCTCCCTTGCGGCTGTCCCGACGTCATGCTTCCCTGCCCGGCGATGACACAGCCCGCCGCTCACGATTTCGCCATCCTGATGGTCTGCACTGGCAACATCTGCCGTTCGCCCACCGCCGATGGCCTGCTGCGCCATATGCTGCGCGCAGCGGGACTGGACGCCCGCGTCCGGGTCGACAGCGCCGGCACGCATGACTATCACATCGGCGATCCGCCCGACCCGCGCAGCGTGGCCACGGCCCACGGCTACGGCGTCGACCTCAGCACCCTGCGCGCCCGTCAGGTCACCCTGGAAGACTTCGCCCGGTTCGACCTCATTCTGGCCATGGATGAAGGGCATTACGCCCAGCTCCTGCGGCTCTGCCCGCCGCAATACCGCGACCGGGTGAAGCTCTACCTCTCCTATGCGCCGCAGTTCGGCCGAGTTGTGCCCGATCCCTATTATGGCGGCCCGGATGGCTTTGAAACCGTCTGGGACATGTGCCGCACGGTAAGCGAAGCGCTGATCGAAGACGTCCGGAGCCGGATCAATATCCGGGACTGACTGCCCGGTGATTGAAAAGTTACCTTCTGCTGCGCGGGTTTATGCCATACATCTGCGGCGTTACGCCTGAAGGATGCCAAACCATGCGCCCCGTCGTGTTCACTTTTGCCGCCCTGTTGGCGGCCAGTATCGCCCTCCCCGTCCTGGCTCAGGACAGCACGGCTGTCGCCCGCGAAGCCTGCATGAAGGAAATGCGCATCAGCATGAAAGCTGGCGGCAAGGGCATGACCGAGCAGCAGCGCATGGTCGCCGAGGAACAGTGCCGCGCCCGGATCGAGTCCGCAGCGCAGTCCAAGAAGTAAACTAGCCTTTCAGTCCTGCCGGACGCGGCCCGCCCGTGGCCCAGTCCAGAAGCTGCACGGTATGCAGCACCGGCACGTCCATACCGCTGCCGATCTGCACCAGGCAGCCGATATTGCCCGCCGCTACTGCATCGGGCTCCACGCTCCGGATATTCTTCACCTTGCGATCGCGCAACTGCCCGGCCAGTTCGGGCTGCAGCAGGTTGTAAGTCCCCGCCGACCCACAGCACAGATGCGCCTCGGGCACGTCGCGCACGGTGAAGCCTGCCTGCATAAGCAACTGCTTGGGCAGGCCCGTGATCTTCTGGCCATGCTGTAGTGAACAGGCGCTGTGATAAGCCACCGTCAACGGCGCGGCCTTGCCGTCCGGCGCGATGCCCAGCACGGTCAGCACTTCCGTCACATCCCTGGCCAGGCCTGAAACCTTTGCCGCCTTCTCGGCCCAGGCCGGATCGCTGCGCAGCATGAAGCCGTAATCCTTGATGGTCGTGCCGCAACCCGAGGTGTTGATCACGATGGCATCGAGGCCGTTTGTCTCGGCCTCACGATGCCAGGCGGCGATATTGGCTTTCGCGAAGCCATGCGCATCATCCTCGCGCCCCATGTGATGCGACAGAGAGCCGCAGCAACCCGCCCCCTGTGACACCACCACCTCGCAGCCATGCCGCGTCAGCAACCGGATGGTGGCGCTGTTGATCTCTGGGTCCAGCACACGCTGGGCGCAGCCGGTGAGCAACGCCACCCGCATGCGGCGCTCGCCTTCAGCCTTGAACACCTGGGGACGGTCCAGCGCAGATGGCGCCGACAGCGAGGCCGGGGCCAACGCCACCATCGCCTTCAGGCGTGCCGGCAGCAGGAAGCGGAACAACTTTCCGATCTGCGCCAGACGCAGGCTGAGACGGAATAATCCTGGATTGGGCAGTACCCTGGCCAGAACACCGCGCAGCAGACGGTCCATCAGCGGGCGCTTGTAGGTCTCCTCGATATGGGCGCGCGCATGATCGACCAGATGCATGTAATGCACACTGCTCGGGCAGGTGGTCATACAGCTGAGGCAGGACAGACAGCGATCGACATGGCGCACGGTTTCTTCCGTGGCCGCCTCGCCGCCCTCCAGCATCTGCTTGATCAGGTAGATGCGGCCGCGCGGACTGTCGCGCTCGTCACCCAGCAGCACATAGGTCGGACATGTGGCCGTGCAGAAGCCGCAATGCACGCATTTGCGCAGGATATCGTTGGAGGCGGCGATGTCCGGATTGCTGAGCTGGGCAATGGAGAAGCTGGTCTGCATGTCGTTATGCTCCGCCGTGGCTGCTGGGCGCCATGCGGCCGGGATTGAGGATATTCATCGGATCGAAGCTTTCCTTCACGCGGCGATTGAGCGCCGCCAGCGCCTCGGCCTGTGGCTGGAACACCGCCTGGGCGGCGCGCACGCTGGCCTCGGCACGGATCAGCGTGGCATGGCCGCCGCGCTGGCCGACCAGACGGCGGATCAACGGTGCATCGGCATTGGCCGAGGCCGGCATCGAAAGCCAGACCAGACCACCGGCCCAGTCGTAGAAGGCTTTCGCCTCGGGCTGCGCTGCCAGGACATCCGCCACGACGGCCGCGCCATCGAGCGGCGCAAGCGACAGGCGCCAGAGCACGGCCTCCTGGGGCAGCACGAAACAGGCCACATCGCGGATTTCGCGCCACAGCCAGGCCGAATTCATCGAATGCAATTCTTCCAGCGCACCAAAGGGCTGCAGCAGCGCCCGCAAGGCTTCGCAGCGCGCCTTTACCGAAACATCCGTGCCCTCGACGCGGATCGCCGTAATGCTGTGGCCGGCTTGCGCCACGTAGCCCACGCCCGACAGCGCCGCGACATCGGCCGGCAGATGCGCAAGACCCGATACCTCATGCGGCGAGCTGGCCGCCGCCGCCATCGCCTGCGCCGCCTTGCGGTCGTCCAGGCCCAGCACTAGCACCGTGCGGGTCTTTTCGGACGCCGGCAGCACCTTCAGTGTCACTTCGGTCAGCGCCGCCAGCGTGCCATAAGCGCCGCAGACCAGTTTCGGCAGGTCGTAGCCAGTGACATTCTTCACGACCTTGGCGCCGGCCTTGAACAGTTCGCCACGGCCAGAGACCGCCGTGAAGCCAAGCAGATGATCGCGCACCGCGCCCGCCTTGAAACGGCGCGGACCTGCAAGGTTGCAGCCGATGGCGCCGCCGATGGTGCCGCGCCCGGCGGGATGGCCCCAGAGCGGGCCAAGGTCCGGCGGTTCGAAGGCAAGCTGCTGGTTGCTGGCGGCCAGCAGTTTCTCCACATCGCTGACCAGCGTGCCGGGCCGCAGTGTGATCACCAGTTCGGCCGGTTCGTAATCCAGCACGCCGCTGAGGCGACTGAGGTCGAGTGCGTATTCGGTCTGCGCCGGGCGGCCGAGGCCGGCCTTGCTGCGATGGCCCTGCAGCTCCAGCGGCCGCTGTTCGGCGGCGGCCCAGCGGATCGCATCGACCACATCGGTTGTGCCCGAAGGAATGAAGGTCTGTGGCATGGTTCAGAATCTCGGCAGGTCGGGGAAGGCCAGTTGCCCCTTGTGCACATGCATGCGGCCCAATTCGGCGCAGCGATGCAGCACGGGGAATACCTTGCCCGGATTGAGGCGGTGGTTGGGATCGAAGGCGCATTTGACGCGCATCTGCTGCGCCAGGTCGGCTTCGGAAAACATCGCCGGCATCAGGTCGCGCTTCTCCACGCCCACGCCATGCTCGCCGGTCAGCACGCCGCCGACCTCGACGCAGAGCCGCAGGATGTCGGCACCGAAATCCTCGGCGCGCTGCAGCTCACCCGGATTGTTGGCATCGTAGAGGATCAGCGGATGCAGGTTGCCATCGCCGGCATGGAACACGTTGGCGACGCGCAGGCCGTATTTCTCCGACAGCTCGCCCATGCGGGTCAGCACCAACGGCAGCGTCTTGCGTGGAATGGTGCCGTCCATGCAAAGGTAGTCGGGCGAGATGCGGCCCACCGCCGGGAATGCCGCCTTGCGGCCGGCCCAGAAGGTCAGACGCTCGTCTTCGGTCTGCGACACGCGCAAGGAGACCGAGCCGCAGGCCTCGGCAATCGCCTTCACCCGCACCAGCAGGTCGTCGACCTCGGCGGAAGGCCCGTCGAGCTCGATGATCAACAGGGCTTCGACATCGCGCGGATAGCCGGCATGCACGAAGTCTTCGGCCGCGTGAATCGCGGGACGGTCCATCATCTCCATGCCGCCCGGAATGATCCCTGAGGCGATCACCTTGGCCACGCAGTCACCGGCGGACTCCGATGTCGGGAAACCGGCCAGCAGCGCGCGCTGCGTCGCCGGCTTGGGCAGGATGCGCACAGTGACCTCGGTGATGACGCCTAGCAGGCCTTCGGAGCCGCAGATGATGCCCATCAGGTCATAACCTTCAGAGTCGAGATGCTTGCCGCCGATCCGGATGACGTCGCCATTCATCAGCACCATCTCGAGGCCGAGGATGTTGTTGGTGGTGAGACCGTATTTCAGGCAATGCACGCCGCCGGAATTCTCGGCCACATTGCCGCCGATGGTGCAGGCGATCTGGCTGGAGGGATCCGGCGCGTAATAGAAGCCGCGATGCTCGACCGCGCGGGTGATGCCTAGGTTGGTGACGCCCGGCTGCACCACGGCGCAGCGGTTGTCCCAGTCGATGTCGAGCACCTTGTTGAACTTGCCCAGGCCCAGCAGCACGCCATCGGCCAGCGGCAGCGCACCGCCCGATAGCGACGTGCCGGCGCCGCGCGGCACGACCTTGACGTTGCGCGCGTTGCAAAGCTTGAGCACATCCGAGACCTGCTGCGTGTTGCTGGGCAGCACGGCGACCAGCGGCAGCTGGCGATAGGCGGTCAGGCCGTCGCATTCAAACGCCTTCAGGCTGGTCTCGTCGGCGATCACGCCTTCGCCCGGCACGATGCGGCGCAGGTCCGCGATCAGGTCGAGGCGCTGGGCGATGATATTGTCTTCCGGTTTCGGCATCAGCATGGGGCAGTCTCCGGTTATTTCTTCGCCGCGGCATAGCGCGCGGCAGCATTGGCAATATGGGTGCGGGCGGCGCTGCCGGCGGCATCCGCCTCGCCGGCCACGATGGCCTCCAGCAAGGCGAGATGCTCGGCCTGCGAGGCGGCTGCCGCGCCGGCATCGCGCGCCCGCGGCTGCCAGGTCAGCGCGCGGGTGGCCGAGAAATGCTGCGCGAGGAAGGTGGCGAACTGCGCCAGATAGGGATTATGCGCCGCCGCTGCCACGGCGGCATGGAAGCCGTCATCGCTGGCTGCGCCGGCGTCTTCATTCAGCGCCAGCGCCCGCTCCATGCCGGCATAGGCGGCGCGCAGGGCGGCGATGTCATGGTCGCTGCGGCGGGTGGCCGCGAACTCCGCCATGCCGGCCTCGATGACGCTGCGCAATTCGAAAACATGCATCAGGTCCTGCGCATCCAGCAGGCCAATATCCATTCCCGCCGGCGCGATGCGGAAATTGGCCAAGCCGGGATTGAGCATCACGAAAGCGCCCGCACCCTGCCGCGTCTCGACAAAGCCGTCGGTCTTCAGCCGTGCGATGGCCTCGCGCACCACGGCGCGGCTGACCGAGAACCGCTCGACCAGCTGCTTCTCGGTCGGCAGGCGGTCGCCAGGGCCAAACTCGCCGGCCCTGATGGCATCCGCCAGCCGCCCGGCCAGCATGGCGCTCAGGCCAGTGCCGCGCGGCAGGTCGAGGGCGGAAAATTCAGGCAGAGCGGACATGAGACTCGGGCGGACAGATTTGTCAGACAAGCTGACAACTTGCCCGATCTGTGCGATCCGTCAAGCGCAAAGCAAAAGGCCCGGCTGTTTCTAGCCGGGCCTTTTAAAACATCAGCAATGCGAGGGGGTTAGCCCTAGAAGGCTTAACCCTGGCGCGCCTTGAACCGCGGGTTGGTCTTGTTGATCACATAGACCCGGCCCTTGCGGCGGATGACGCGGCAATCGCGATGGCGAGTCTTGGCAGACTTGAGCGAATTGACGACTTTCATGACACCCTCAAAACCAACAAAAAACCAGGCGCAGCGCTTTGCCCGCCCGGCGGAAAAGTGGGCCGGACCATACCGGGGGGTCCCCGGCCTGTCAACCGGAAAGCCCGCCGGTATTTCCGGCCCTTAACTCCTTAGAATTCCTGCCAATCCTCATCACCGCCGGCCTTGGGCGCGGCAGCCGCCATCTGCGCCTGCGGCGCCGGCCTGGCCGGACTCGTGACGGGCTTGGCGACCGGCTTGGCGACCGGTTTGGGCGCGGCAGCCTTTGGCGCCGGGGGCGGCGCTGCGGCAGGGGTACGGATCAGTGCCGGTGCAGCAGCCGCGACAGGAGCGACCACCGGGGCATGCGCCCCGATCTTGAAGAAGCCGACCAGCTCGGCCAGCTGCTGCGCTAGGTTGTTCAGCGCCTGGGCTGCCGCCGTGGTCTCTTCCACCAGCGCCGCATTGCGCTGGGTCATCTCGTCCATACTGCCCACGGCGGTATTGACCTGATCAAGACCCGTGGCCTGCTCGCGGCTGGCCGCCGCGATCTCGGCCACGATATCCGACACCTTCTTGATGGCGCCGACGATCTCGGTCAGCGATCCGCCGGTTTCGTTCACCAATGTCGCACCAGACTTCACCTGGGCGTTGGACTCGCCGATGAGCGTCTTGATGTCCTTCGACGCATTGGCCGAGCGCTGCGCGAGCGCGCGCACTTCCTGCGCGACGACGGCAAAACCCTTGCCGGCTTCACCAGCGCGGGCCGCTTCGACCGAGGCATTCAGCGCCAGCAGGTTGGTCTGGAAAGCGATCTCGTCGATCAGGCCGACGATGTCGCTGATCTTCTGCGCACTGCCCTCGATACGGCTGACCGCGCCCACGGCTTCGGCGACGACACTGCCGCCCTTCTCCGCCGTATCGCGCGCCACGGTCGCCAGCTGGTTGGCAGCCTGCGCGTTATCCGCATTCTGGCGCACCGTGCTGGTGATCTCATGCATCGAGGCGGCGGTTTCCTCGATCGAGGCCGCCTGGCTTTCCGTGCGGCTGGCCAGGTCCTGGCTGCCGGCCGAGATTTCCGAGGCAGCGCCCTTCACCGACTGCGCGGTCTGCGTTAGGTTCAGCGCGAAATCGCGCAGGCGCGTCGCCAGCGTGTTGGTGCTTTCCTTCAACTGGCCGAACACGCCGCGATATTCGCCGCGCACCGTCTTGGTCAGGTCGCCATTCGACATGCCGCCCATCACATCGGCCATCTCACCCGCCATGGTCTGCAGCGTGGCGGTGAGGCGATTGAGTTCCTGGCTGGTGGAGAGGAAGAAGCCTTCCTTGCCGGATTCCGAGATGCGGCCGGCCAGATCGCCACCGGCCACCTTGTTGACCAGTGCGGCAATTTCCTCGCCGGCGGCCTTTTCGCGTGCCTCGCGCTCCACACGCCGTTTTTCGGATTCCTCACGCTGACGGCCGACATCCGCTTCCGCCTGTTCACGCGCGATCATGTTGTCCTTGAATATCTGCACGGCCCGCGCCATTTCGCCGATCTCGTCGCGGCGCTTCTCACCCTGCACGGCAGTGGTGGTGTCGCCGCGCGCCAATGCATTCATGACACCAACGATGCGGCCAAGCGGACGGGTCAGCGTCACGATAACGATATACAGCGCCAGCAGCACCGACACGGCAATCGCGGCAATTGTCACGCCGAGCAGCAGCGGGCGCTGGACGTTGTAATACTGCGTCAGGTCGGCATCGACTTCGGCAAGACGCTCCGCGTTGCGCTTGGTGATGCCATCGATGGCGCGGTTCAGCGCCTGGCGATTGGAACGGTTGGCGTCATTGTCGCCGAATTCACGCGCCTGCCCCGGTGCACCTTCAATGCCCAGGCGCGCCAGTTCACGGCGGAACTGGATGAACTGGTTCACGACGGTGAGAAAATTCTTTGCTTCATCGCTGGCCGCGGCCTGCGGCCCGATCTCGGCAGTCCAGTCCTTCACCAGCTTTTCGATCTCGCCGGTGAAACGGACGATGCCGGCGGAATACGGGCGCGACGCCGTCGCATCCGACATATAGACGCCACGGGAATCCATCACCACCGCATAGACCAGCGCATTGAGCCGCTCGCCATACTGGGTCAGGCGCGCGATGCTGCCCATTTCGTTGCTCTGTCGCTCATACCGGTCGAGGGAAATCACACCCATGGTGCCAACCACGGCCGAGGCAATGGCCAGGAGCGCAACGACAGCGAGTACGCGCGGACCGATTTTGATGCTGGATACAATTGACATAGGCTTCTCTCCCCACCGGCTACCGTCTTAGGCGGCACTCTTGGACCTACCACAAGGTTCTGATCTCACGGGGTTAATTTTCACATACCCGTACACCGGGCTGAGAAATGTCCGTATACGCGCCACCCGATACAACCACAGCACTACACGCATGGGTTTAATTTTAATATAGACCTGACGGGTGAAACGGCGCGCAAAAGCAAATCGCCCGCTTTCGCGGGCGACTGGCCTCGGTGAATTTGAGAAAAGCGCGTTTTAGGCGGCGGCCGCGGCGTCGATCTGCGGCACACCGCGATTGAACAGGCGGTTGACGTCGATGAGGGCAACCATGCGGTCCTCATGGGTCGCCAGCGCGCTCAGGAAGGTCTGTTCGGTATCGGCGGCGGTCGCCGGCACCGGTTGCAACGCCGAGGAGTCGAGCGCGAGAATGTCAGAGACGGTATCGACCAGCAGGCCGACCGATTCAGTGCCGACTTCCACAACGATGACGACATTGGCGCTGGTCGGCGTGGTCGTGCCGCCGCCAAGACGCACACGCAGGTCGAAGATCGGCACCACGGCGCCGCGCAGGTTGATCACACCGCGCACGAAAGGCGGCGTATTGGGCAGCGGCGTCACGTCGGTCCAGGCGCGGATTTCGCGCACGCTGAGCAGATCGAGGCCGTAATTCTGGTCACCGATGGTGAAGGTCAGGACTTCCTGGCTGCTGCGCATATCCATCGCCTGCAGTGCACCGCCCTTGGCATCGGCCATGGCGGGGACAGAGCTGGTGGAAACAGTGGCTGGCATAGACATGACGCTCACACTTTCTGTTGTGGCTCGAGTAAGGCTGCCCTTGGCGGCCGTCACGCCGTCCCGGTAACAAGGACGGCGCAAGGCCCGGTGGGGGTAGGCAGAGACCCTTCGTTATCCGACCGGCAACGGGCCTGACACGGCACGCTGCTTCAGGGTATCCACGCCCTATGATTGGCAAACTTCCCCGGTCCCTGCAAAGGAAATCGCGGAATACTCCGGACAGGTTATCTAGAAATAACCCGCGATCGGACGCACTACCAACAATTGATGGTAGGCCTGCTACAGGACCAACTCTATGAGTTGTGGCCCGCGCTGTTCCAGCGTGGCCGCAAAAGCCCGGCAGAAAGCATTCATTTCGGTGACGCGGATACCCGAAACGCCATGCCCCTTGGCCAGCGCCACCCAGTCGGGATCGGGCCGGTCCAGTGTCAGCATGTCGATCGCGCGCGGCCCCGGATTGGCGGCGCCCACATTGGCCAGCTCATTGCGCAGGATGGCGTAGGAGCGGTTGGCGAAGATCACCATGGTGACGTTGAGCTGCTCGCGCGCCATCGTCCATAGTGCCTGCAATGTATAGAAGGCGCTGCCGTCGCCGGTGAGCGCGACGATCTTGCGATCCGGGCAGGCCAGTGCGGCGCCGACGGCGACAGGAAGGCTGTAGCCAATCGAACCGCCCATGTTGTTCAGCCAGTCATGCGGGCCGGAGGCTTCGGCCGCAGCGAAGATACCGCGACCAGATGTAACGGATTCATCCACGACAACGGCATTGTCAGGCAGCAGCGCCGCGATGGCAGCGGCAATCTTCTCGAAGTTCGGCGCACCATCGGGCAGGCCGGGCTTCTGCGGCTGCTCGAAGGCCGGCACGCTCTTCGGCGCACCGACCGCATCAGCCAGACGCTCCAGTGCGTCGATCACATCGCCCTCCACTTCGGCGACCGGCGTGATGTTGCAGCCATCCTGCGTCAGGATGCTGGGCTTGCCCGGATAGGCGAAGAAGGCCACCGGACGCTTGGCGCCGACCAACGCGATCTCGCGCACATCCGCCAGGTATTTCAGCGCCAGATCGACGACGAAAGGAATGCGCCCCACGCTGGGCAGCCCGCCGCCGCGCTCGATGCGGGCGCTGAAGCCGTTATTCGACAGGCGGCAACCAGTGGCCGCCGAGATGCGTGCCGCCAACTTGAGACCATCGCGCAGCAGCGCATCGCCGCCCAGGATCAGCATGCCATTCGGGCCGGCCTTCTTGAGCGCGGCAGCCGCAGCCTTGATCTGCGTTTCATCCGATTTCGCGCGCGCCGGCACGGCAAGCGGTTTTGCCTCGGCCGATGCCTCGTTCCAGGCGGTATCGGCCGGCAGGATCAGGCTGGCGATCTGACCGCCTTTGCTGCGGGCCGCCGCCACGGCCTCTGCCCCCAGTCCCGCCACATCGCCGGCCGTCTGGCCGCGTCCGATCCAGTGCGACACCGGCCGCGCGATGCCTTCGATGTCAGAGGTCAGCGGCGCATCGTATTGCAGGTGATGCGTCGCATGCTCGCCGATGACGTTGACGACGCCGGAGCTGGCCTTGCGCGCGTTGTGCAGGTTGGCCACGCCATTGGCGAGGCCCGGCCCCAGATGCAGCAGCGTCGCCGCCGGCTTGCGCGCCAGACGCCAGTAGCCATCGGCCGCGCCGGTCACCACGCCCTCGAACAAGCCCAGCACGCAGCGCACACCCGGCACATGATCCAGCGCGGCGACGAAATGCATCTCCGAGGTGCCGGGATTGGCGAAACAGGTATCGACGCCGGACGAAACGAGGGTCCGGACGAGGCTTTCGGCGCCGTTCATGGGAATACTCCTGATGGAAAGACTTAAACTGTGGCGATGGGCGAGGACGGCGACCCGACGGCGCCGGTCAGTCGCAGCGGCGGCGCGGTGAGCAGGAATCGGCTGCGCTTGTGCTCTTTCAGATAGGCCGCCAGTTCGGAGAGATACCACAGCTCGCCCAGCGGCACGCCGAGCTTGAACAGGCAATGCTCATGCAGCGGCAGCATGGCATGGCTGCCTTCGACGGCCTTGGCCGGCAGCCCCTCGACGGCATAGTTGTCGGCAATCAGGCAACTGACCTTGCTGTCGGTGATCCAGTTGCGCAGCTTGGCATCGCGGCCATCGATGACGGCGCAGGAATTCTCCAGCCGCTGGTGATCGGGCTTGCGCTGCATCGACAGCAGCACGTCGCCGAAGCCGGTATAGAAGCAGAGCATGTCGCCCTGCTCCACGCTGACATTCTGGGCCTCCATGGCCTTCATCAGCAGGTCGTAGCCGACCCATTCGCGCTTCTCCCCAACGAGATCTTTCAGGTTGACCAGCACGCCGCGGCCCTGCATGCCGTGCTTGGCAAAATTGTGGATGCCCAGCGCCTCGGTACCCTTGGAGGGAAAACGCTCCAGGCGCGGCTCGCCCACGCCGCGATCTTCCACGTCGGGGACGTCGCTGCCGCCGCGCCAGCCGTTGTAGAAGACGCGCTCGGGCTTGCCGTCGCCATCGGCATCAAACATCGAGCCGATATGGGCAAAGCTGTCCCATTGGGTGGAATACTGCAGATAGAGCAGCGCCGCGTCGTCGCTGGAGACATCGGTCAGCTTCGGATCGAACAGTGACAGCGGCAGCGCCATGTTGGCGCGGCCCTCGCGGTTGACGGCAAACAGCTGCGGCGGGAAGCGGCGCGGATTGAGCAGATTGCCGCCCGGATATTCCAGCGGCAGCGACAGGCAGAACGTGCGGCCCTCGCGCACTTCGGCCACGCCCTGCTTCACCTTCTCGGCCGTGATCCAGTTGACGCGCCCGATGCGGTCATCAGCACCGAACTCGCCCCAGTTCGACCCGTCGGGCCGGTTCTTCCAGCGTTGCGTCATTGGGCCCTCTTAAAACGGATCATGGCCGGGCCAGGAAGATTTCCCGGACCCGGCCATGACACCCTTTTACGGATGATCTTTCAATCTCTACGACTGATGGATCACCCGGTTCTGAAAGGTTCAGGCAGCGGCGCGCTCGCGCATCGCGCCCACCGAGTAATGCGGCCAGCGCGCTTCAACTGCTTCATGCAGATCGCTGCACTGCCCCAGCGCGAAGAAGGTCTCCGCCACCAGGAACAGCGGGCCGATCAGCGCCTGCAGCGCATTGTCGGCCAGCGCCGGCCGCCGGCCCTCGAAGCCGTGGCCAACCAGCTGGAACACCCAGCCGCCGACGAAGAAGACGCCGAAGGCGATCCAGCCCGTGGTCATGCCCTTCATGGCGATCATCTCTGCCACCTGCAGCAGGCCGAAGCTGACCAGCACCATCACGCTGCCGATGCGGCGATCGAGCCAGATGTAGAAAATACCGGTGCCGAACCACAGCACGGTGGCCAGCGTCACCACTGTTTCACCGCCCCAGAGCGTGAACAGTTGCACCCAGCTGAGCGGTATGAAGATCGCCAGCACGATCATCGGAATGCCGAAGAAATGCGTGATGCGGTTATAGGCGTGACGGTGATAGGCCGAGTACATCGCCATCTGTTCGACGAAGAACGGGTTCATCGCGGTTTCCTCCAGTTTTTATCGATTCTCCGAGTCGGCATCAGCCGCCGGAAAATCCCTGTTCTGTGGATAACCCTAATGCCCCTTAAAGCGTTGTCAATCGTAGTGTTTTCGCGCTTCCGTAAGGTCACGGGGAAGATCGTTGACTAATATATGGTCCCGCCTATTCTCGCAGCGTCGCTAGCAGTCTGGCGGGAGAGACGCGAAACCCGTGCTTTATACGGGGGCCCGCGCGCCGAAGGAGCAACCGCCCCGGAAACTCTCAGGCCAAAGGACCGACCGGACTGGCGACACTCTGGAAAGCGGATCGGGAGTCCAACCCCAATCCCACCGAAGGAGTAAGGAACCGCTCTTCTATTTGAGACCGGTCTCCGAATCTCTCAGGTTCCCGGACAGAGGGGGCGAACGGCGAAACCATCCGCCGCTTCGACTCTGACTCTGTCTGCAAGGGAACCTCGCTTGGGCGATACGGCCGAAAATCTCAAAGTCACGCCGCTGAACGCACTCCACAAGGAGCTCGGCGCGCGCATGGTCCCCTTCGCCGGCTATGAAATGCCGGTGCAGTATCCCGCCGGCATCATGACCGAGCACAAGCATACCCGCGCCGCCGCCGGTCTGTTCGATGTCTCCCATATGGGCCAGGTGCGCATGACCGGCGCCGATCCGGCCAAGGCGCTGGAAGCGCTGGTACCAGGCGACATCCAGTCGCTGGATGTCGGCAAGATGCGCTACACGATGCTGACCAACGACAAGGGCGGCATCCTTGATGACTTCATGGTCAACAAGCGCGACCGCGACCTGTTCGTGGTCTTCAATGCCGGCTGCAAGGACGCCGATATCGCCCATGCCCGCGCCAACCTGAAGGGCGTCGAGATCGAATACCTGGAAAGCCATGCGCTGCTGGCGCTGCAGGGCCCGGCCGCTGTGGCAGTCCTGGCGCGGCTGAACAGCGCCGTGCAGGCGATGAGCTTCGGCATGGGCGCGACGGTTGCGCTGGGCAAGTTTGAAACCTTCATCACGCGCTCGGGCTATACCGGCGAAGACGGTTTCGAGATTTCGGTGCCAGGCGACCAGGCCGAGGATTTCGCCCGCTGGCTGCTGAGCCAACCCGAAGTGATGCCCATCGGTCTCGGTGCGCGCGACTCCCTGCGCCTCGAAGCCGGCCTCTGCCTCTACGGCCATGACATCGACACCACTACCACGCCGATCGAGGCCAACCTGAACTGGACGATTTCCAAGCGTCGCCGCGAAGACGGCGGCTTCCCCGGCGCTGCCATCATCCAGCAACAGTTGAAGGATGGCCCGGCACGCAAGCTGGTCGGCATCCAGCCCGAAGGCCGTGCGCCAGCCCGCGAAGGCACCGAAGTGCTCAACGCCAATGGCGAGAAGATCGGCGTCATCACCTCTGGCGGTTTCGGCCCCAGCGTCGATGCGCCGGTCGCCATGGGCTATGTCGCCGCCGCCCATGCCAAGGCCGACACGCCGCTCAGCCTGATGGTGCGCGGCAAGGCGCTGCCCGCCAAGGTCACCAAACTTCCCTTCATCACCAAACGCTACGCCAAGTAAGGAGACGATCCATGACCACCCGCTACACCAAGGACCACGAGTGGATCCGTCTCGATGGCGATGTCGCCACCGTCGGCATTTCCGATTACGCCCAGAGCCAGCTTGGCGATGTCGTCTTCGTCGACCTGCCGGCCAAGGGCAAGACGGTGGATGCCGGCGCCGAAGTCGCCGTCGTTGAATCCGTGAAGGCCGCGTCGGAAGTCTACGCGCCGGCCGGCGGCGAAGTGGTCGATGCCAACCAGGCCATCGTCGACGATCCCGCGCTGGTCAATCGGGCCGCCCAGACCGATGGCTGGTTCGTCAAGCTCAAGCTCGCCAACAAGGCCGAGCTGGATGCCCTGATGGATCAGGCCGCCTACGACGCCTATCTCAAGACCCTCTAACGTTAAGGAGCGCACATGCGCTATCTCGGTCTGACCGAAGCCGATCGCGGCGAGATGCTGGGCACCATCGGTGCATCCGGCATCGACGCCCTGTTCAAGGATGTGCCTGCCGGCGCGCTGAACCCCACGCTGGACCTGCCGCCGCATCAGGGCGAGCTGGAAGTGGAGCGCGCCTTCGCCGCCATGGCCAAGAAGAACGTCTCGCCGATGGACGTGCCGTTCTTCCTCGGCGCCGGCGCCTATCGCCACCACATCCCGGCCGCCGTCGACCACCTGATCCAGCGCTCGGAGTTCCTCACCTCCTACACGCCGTATCAGCCCGAGATCAGCCAGGGCACGCTGCAGTATCTGTTCGAGTTCCAGACCCAGGTGAGCATGATCACCGGCATGGAAGTCGCCAACGCGTCGATGTATGACGGCGCGACCTCGGCGGCCGAAGCCGTGCTGATGGCCCAGCGCATCACCAAGAAGTCGAAGGCCGTGCTGTCCGGCGGCCTGCATCCGCATTACCGCGACACCGTCGCGACCCTGATGGACCAGACCGACCAGCCGCATGTGGCGGCGCCGGTCGATCTCGCCGGCACCGAAGACCTGAGCAAACTGATCGACGACCAGACCGCCTGCGTCGTCGTGCAGAACCCCAATGTCTTCGGCCAGCTGCGCGATCTCAGCGATCTCGCCAAGGCCTGCCAGGCCAAGGGCGCATTGCTGGTCGTCGCTGTCACCGAGATCACCTCGCTCGGCCTCGTCACCCCGCCGGGTGCCATGGGCGCCGATATCGTGGTGGCGGAAGGCCAGAGCATCGGCGTGCCGCTCAGCTTCGGCGGGCCGTATGTGGGCCTGTTCGCCACGCGTGAAAAGTATGTGCGCCAGATGCCGGGCCGCCTGTGCGGCGAAACCGTCGACCAGGATGGCCGGCGCGGCTTCGTGCTGACGCTGTCGGCGCGCGAGCAGCATATTCGTCGCGAGAAGGCGACGTCCAACATCTGCACCAACTCCGGCCTCTGCGCGCTGGCCTTCACCATCCATATGAGCCTGCTGGGCGAGGCCGGCTTCACCCAGCTCGCCGCCATCAACCACGGCAAGGCCGTGCAGTTGGCTGACAAGCTGGCCGCTGTGAAAGGCATCGCGGTGATCCCCTCGGCCTTCTACAACGAATTCGCCGTGAAGCTGCCCAAGCCCGCCGCTGACGTGGTCGAAACGCTGGTCGGGAAAAACATCCTCGGCGGCGTGCCGGCGTCGCGTCTGTTCCCCGGCGACAAGGCGCTGGCCAACGTGCTGCTGCTGACCGCGACCGAAACCAATACCGAAGGCGACATGGACAAGCTTGTCGCCGCCCTGAAGGAGGTGCTGTGATGAACCGCCAGGGACGTCAGACCACGCCGCATGCGGCCGCCAACAGCGCGGCCACCGGCACCATCACGGGCAATCGCGGCCTGCAGCAGGAAGAAGCCCTGATCTTCGAGATGGGCGAGGACGGCCGCACCGGCGTCGATCTGCCGCCCCCGCCGAACGTGAAGGACCGCCTCGGCGGCCTGAAGCGTACGGGCAAGATCGGCCTGCCGGGCCTCTCCGAGCCGCAGGTGATCCGCCATTTCGTGCGGCTGAGCCAGAAGAACTACTCCATCGATGCCGGCCTCTATCCGCTCGGCTCCTGCACGATGAAGCACAATCCGCGTCTGAACGAGAAGATGGCGCGCCTGCCGGGTCTGGGCGACGCGCATCCGCTGCAGCCGGTCTCGACCGTGCAGGGCGCGCTGGAAGTGATCGACCGGCTCGCCGGCTGGCTCAAGACCCTGACCGGCATGCCCGCCGTCGCCATGTCGCCCGCTGCCGGCGCCCATGGCGAGCTCTGCGGCCTGATGGCAATCCGCGCGGCGCTGAAGGCCCGTGGCGACGTGCGCAAGCGCATCCTTGCGCCTGAATCCGCGCATGGTACCAACCCGGCCACCGCGGCACTTTGCGGCTATACCGTCGATCCGATCCCGGCCACCGCCGACGGTCGCGTCGATCTGGACGCCCTGCAGGCCAAGCTCGGCCCGGATGTGGCGGCGATCATGCTGACCAACCCCAACACCTGCGGCCTGTTCGAACGCGACATCAAAAAGGTCGCCGACATGGTGCACAAGGCCGGCGCCTTCTTCTATTGCGACGGCGCCAACTTCAACGCCATCGTCGGCAAGGTGCGGCCGGGTGATCTCGGCATCGACGCCATGCATATCAACCTCCACAAGACCTTCTCCACGCCGCATGGCGGCGGCGGCCCCGGCTCGGGTCCTGTCGTGCTGTCGGATGCGCTGAAGGATTTCGTGCCGCTGCCCTATGTGGTCCACGGCAAGGCGGGCTACAGCCTGGTCGAAAGCGGCGACGCCAGGAGCTTCGGCCGCATGAAGGCCTTCCATGGCCAGATGGGCATGTTCATCCGCGCGCTCGCCTACATGATGAGCCATGGCGCTGACGGCCTGAAGCGGGTGGCGGAAGACAGCGTGCTGTCGGCCAACTACGTAATGGCCAGCCTGAAAGACATCATGTCGCCGGCCTTTGATGGCCCCTGCATGCATGAGGCGCTGTTCGACGATCGCTTCCTCAAGGATACCGGCGTCACCACGCTCGATTTCGCCAAGGCGATGATCGACGAGGGCTATCACCCGATGACGGTCTACTTCCCGCTCGTGGTGCATGGCGCCATGCTGATCGAGCCGACCGAGTCCGAGAGCAAGGACAGCGTCGATGCCTTCGTGGGCACGCTGCGCGGTCTGGCTGAAAAGGCCAAGGCTGGCGGCGAGAATGTCGCGATGTTCCAGGCTGCGCCGCAGCTCACGCCGCGCCGTCGCCTGGATGAGACCCGCGCCGCCCGCGCGCCCGTGCTGCGCTGGAAGCCGGGCAGTAACGGCGCACCGATCGACAAGGCGGCGGCTGAGTAACGCTGTAAGCCTGACGTCAGAAACGACGCGCAAAACAACCGCCCGGTCTTATCAGACCGGGCGGTTTTCTATTCACGGTTCATGCAGCGCGCGTTGCGCACCTAAGGGGGTATTCATTCGAGACTCGCATTGCCTCGGTTGATAGCGTGCGCGCGAGCCGGTCCGGCTCGCAGGCACATCATCATCAGGGGAGATGCACCATGTTCATGGAAGCACCGGTCCAGTTGTTGGGCCAGAACGCCTTCAACGCCTCACCCACATCGGGCACTGGCGTCGTCATCATCCAGTCCGGCCAGAACACGCGCGGCGTTATCCTGCGCACCGCCATCATAACCGGCGGCTCCGGCGGTCCGCCGCCCGGCACTCCACCGTCGCTGTTCGCCGATTTCGGCGTCGGCCCCTTTGTGCCGCCGCCCCCGCCACCGCCAGGCGGGCCGACCACCACGCGCTTCATTCTGGTCGCCGGGAGCTTTACCGGCATCACGCAACTGACCTGGCCGGTCTATCTCGATCCGGGCCTGGGCCTCGCCTTCAATGTTCCCAGCGGCGGCACCGGCATCAGCATCTATCTCACCTGGGATCACGCCACGCTGATGCCGGCCTGAACGGCATCAGCCATTACGCCCGGCCATCACTGGCCGGGCGTTTTCTCGTGTCGAGGCTTAAGCCGCTGCGAGCGGGAACATGATTTCGTAACAGGCGCCGCGCGGCTGGCGCCGCACGTTGAAGCGGCCCTCCAGTTGGGCGACCAGGCCCTGGATCAGCTTCATGCCAAGGCCGGGCGCGGTTTCGGGCTTCACATGCGGCGGCAGGCCGACGCCATCGTCGCTGATACGGAGATGCAGCGCGCCATCGGGGCCCTGACCGCAGGCGACCTCGATGGTGCCGGAATCCTGCGCCGGGAAAGCATGCTTGATCGAATTGAAGATGAACTCGTTGATGATCATGCCGGCGGCGCTGGCGATCCTGACCGGCACATGGATGGGATCGATGTTGAACAGCAGGTCATGGCGATGGTGATCGACCACCGCGGCATAGATCTCGTCGCGCAGTCCCATCAGATACTCTTCCAGCGATACCACGCCGCTGCCATCGCCGATCGAGAGGCGATGATGCAACTGCGCGATCAGGCGCAGGCGCTTGCTGGTCCGGGCCAGGGCATCGCGGGCCTGGGCATCCATCACATACTGCAACTGCATGTTCAGCAGGCCGCTGAGAAGTTGCAGGCTATTGCCGATGCGATGGTCCGCTTCCTTGCGCAGCAGCTCGGAGAGGACTGCGGCGGCGCTGGCCGGAGACGGCGGCGGATCGATGTTGGGGATGCCCGAGGGCGTGAAGATCGGGGTCGATTGCGTGAAGGGCGGGAGGCGTGTCATGGCTGTATCCTTTCCTCAAGGATACGCCTCATCTCGAAATAACATAATGTTTTTAAAGACTTACTATGAGCAAGGAACTCGTTATGGGGCATCGTCGTTTTTTACTCATAATTTGCCGAATGAGTGACGGTTACCCTCCTGTATTGCTTCGATCTTTCTTATTCCCGGCGGTGAAAGGCCATGAGCGACCAACAAGCCCGCGGCGAACGGCTGCAAATCATGCTGACCCAAGATGAACTGGGCGCCCTGGACGACTGGCGCTTCAGGACTCATATGCCCAGCCGCGCGGCCGCGATCCGCGAACTGCTGCGGCGCGGCCTTGCGGCCGAAGGCTTCGACCTCGCCAGCCGCAGCACCAAGTCGAAGAACTTCGGCGTTATCGAGGGCGAATAGCCAGCCTTATTGCTTCAGGAACGGATTGCTGTACGGGCGGCCTTTCGGCGGGAAAGCCGCCGCCAGATAATCCAGCAGCTTTTCCAGGTCCTCGCCTTCGGGCTGCCCCATGTTGTGGCGCTCGACCATGATCTTGATCACATCATTCCAGCGCGAGCGGCTGTGGCCCTGGGCCTTCACCAGATCGGAGCCATGACAGGCCGTGCAGAGGTAAAACGCCTCATCACGATATTCGCCGTCGGGAAACACGGTGGGCTCTTCGGGCTCACGCTCAACCTGCTTGGCCTGCTGCGCCTGCGCCATCACCTGGGCTGGGACTGCCGTAAGAGATAGTCCCAGCATTGCCGCCACAGCGGCGGCCTTCCACATCATCATATCTGCAATCCGTCGTGTCAGGCCGCGACCAGCACCGCAACGCGATGCATGGTGTTGCCGCCATATCCCTGCGGATTCCAGTTGGCCGCCGCATGGCTCTGGCCACGGCCCGTGCTGTCGGTGGCGCGCACCCACAGCTCGTAATAGCCATCGGTCGGCAGCGTGATCTCGGCGGTCCAGGTCTGCCAGGCGTATTTGTTCGCCGCCTTGCCCACCTTCGCCTTGCGCCAGGTCTGGCCGTAATCGGCCGAGACCTGCACATCCGTCACGCTCTGCTCCCCTGCCCAGGCATGCCCGCGCAGGTTCACCAGCCTGGTGCCGGCCGGCAGCTTGGTACCGTTGGCGATGTTGGTGATGATCGAGCGCACCGGCATCGATTCCAGGATGCGCATGTTGGCAAGGTCAGGCTTGTCACCCGGGATCATCGGCTTGGCCGGCACACGATAGGCGGTGCCGGTCATGCCCTGGCCATCATGTTCCTTGTCGCGGATCCAGATGCGGTTGAGCCATTTCTGCGACAGCGAACCGGGCCAGCCCGGCACGATCAGGCGCAGCGGCGCACCATTGACCTGCGGGATCGCGCCGCCATTCACCGCATAGGCGATGATGGTGTGCTCTTCCATCGCCTTGGCGATCGGCATGCCGCGGCTGATCGCCGGCTTGCTGGCATCGCCCGAGAGATGGACGTCACTGCCGAAATGGCCGGTATAGACGGCGTTCGACTTCAGCCCGGCGGCCTGCAGCACATCCTTGAGGCGGAAGCCGGTCCAGCGCGCATTGCAGATGGCGCCATTGCCCCACTGGTTGCCGCTGGCCTTGGGCTCGAAGGCCGAGCGGCCGTTACCGCCGCATTCCATCTGCAGCGCATAGGTGACCGGCTTGAACTTCTTCTTCATCTCACCCAGCGTCAGCTTCAGCGGCGTGTTGACCTCGCCATCGATGGTCAGGTCCCAGCCGTTCACGTCGCCCGCGACCGCAGCCGGCGGCTCGCCGTTGTTGCGGATGAAAATCTTGTCGTTCGGCGTGATGTCGTCATCCAGCAGATGCTCGGGCGTTTCCGCCACCAGCGGCTTGTCGCCCAGGATCACCAGATCGGCCTTGCCGTCCATCTTGAGAATCTTCGGGCCTGCGGCAGCGGCCGGCGCGGCTTGCGCCATCGCCGCCGGGATCAGGCCGGTCGGCATGTTCTGGGCAAACGGGATCGCGCCACCGATCATGCCACCCATGGCGGCAAGACCCGTTCCCTTCAGGAAGCCGCGACGGCTCGCGCCACTGCGACGATCAAAGACCAAGGCGTCGGCACGCTCCGGATCATCCCGATAGAGTTCAAATAATCCGCGTTCTTTCCGGCCCTTTGCCATGACGCTTTCTCCTTAACTGCTCTGTTGCGAGTCCGGCGATCCGGTTGGCGACAGGATAAACAAAAACCACATAGGATGTCCGCAAATAACACCGCGAATACAGGCTGCCTATCCCCGTCAGGGGCTAATCCGATGAGGTGAGGCGAATCAGCATTTGTGCGCCGCAGCGATGCTGGGTCACCTGCACACACCACTACACATCCGGAGAATCGGCATGACAGCGTTCATACCAAAACGGTGCAATCGCAAATGGCGCAGAGCGGAAAGGTAATGCAACGCGAGACAGTTTTTGTCGAGCCCGCGGCCGGTTCGCGGGCGACCCGTCAGGCCTTCTCGGTTTTCAGCGTGGTATAGCTCGCATTACCCAGCCCGGTGCCGATGGTCAGCACGCCCCAGTGCTTCACATCGCGCATGCGCGACACCTCGCTCAGGCCCTGCACCACGGCATCGTTATGCAGGGCCACTGCAATGCTGCGGCCACCGATGCGCGGCAGACGCTCGCGCAGCGCTTCGGTCAGGTTGAAGTCTTCCGCTTCCCAGTTGCCGGGTAGGTTCTGCGCGCCGCGTTTGATCCAGCCATCCTTCGCGATCAGGCCGGGACAGCCGACGGCGATCACCGGCGCCAGATTCCATTTTCTCTTGTCCGCCTTGCGGGTCAGCTCGCGCAGCATGCCACCCAGATGATCCAGCGCCTCTTCGCGACCAATCCGGTGCTCGCGATGCCGCCAGTGCAGCAGTTGCTCGACGCTGGCGCTGTCACCGAACCGGTCAGTCTTTTTCACGGTGACGATACCGCAGCGCAGGTTGGTGCCCCCGATATCAACGGCGATGAAGCCGTCATGCTCGGCCAGCGTTTCCGGCGCCAGCAGTTGCAGCCCGCCCAGCAACCCGGCCTCGTCCGGATGATGGCTCAGCGGCAACAGATCGACATCCATCTCGGCTTCACGCAGCAGGATGGCGGCGCGCAGGATGGCGATCTCGCCCACGCGCGACCGGCGCAGGCCGCCGCCCACCACGATGCGCTCCACGTCGCGCCAGGATTTCTGTTTCATGAAGCGCTGCACGACGGCGGAAATATTCTGCGCAAATTCCTCGATGGCACCCTGCACGATGGCTGCTGCGCCCAGATCGTCGCCGGTCAGGATCACATCGAATTCGCTTTTCGACATGTCGCGCGCCCGCGTGTCGCGCAGCTCATGCTCGGTCAGGTCGCGGTTTTCCTTGCGCAGGCGGTCGATCAGGTCGCGAAAGGCGCGCCCACTGGCCCGGTCGCCGATGAAGCCTTGCGCGTCACGGATTTCCAGATTGTAGCTGTCGACATGCACGGCCGGCAGATCGGCCGCACCATGCCAGGGCAGCGCCACATGGCTCGGCTCGCGTCCATTGTTGTCGTGCTTTTCGCGATTGCGTGTCTTCGCAGGCTGTTTCCTGGCAGCTTGGCGGGCGACCATCCATCCTCGCGTGATCAGGCGGACAAAAGCGTCCGCCGCAGATCAACGCTCGGCGCGGGCCAGCAGTGCCATCAGCAGCCAGGCCAGCAGGCTGATCCCGAGTGCGGGCAGCAGGATATCGGTGGCCGCAAAGGTCCAGTCGATGCCGCAGGTGGTGGGAATGCCGCTGCCGCGGCTCATGTCGATGGGGAGATGCCCCTGCGCCGCCGGCACCGGACGGCACAGGCCCATCGGCTCGTAGCCATGGGTGCGCAGCAGCAGCACGCCATACAGCAGCAGCGGCAGGCCGAAGCCGGCAACCAGGCTGGTGATGATGCGCCCGGCAACGGTGCGGGGACGAATCAGGCGGGACAGACTCACGGCGGACTCCAATGGCAACAAACGTCAGGGCTTCGATAGCAGGGCCGGGAAAAGGATGCCAGCTTGACGGCCGGGGCCGTCTTCACCATCTCAATAGAAGGTTGGCGCCTGTCGGCAGGACCTCTGGCCCGCATTGGCCAAAGCTGGCTCGCATTGGCTGGAATTGGCTCAAATTGGCTGGAATTGGCTCGAATTGGCCTGTCCGCTGGCTCGAATTGGTCGACTTAGGTACGGAGTCGCGCAGCAATCTGCCTGTCATGCCACCTGCTGAGCAGCATGGCCGCCGCCGCGCCGACCAGCGCCATCGCCATGTCGGACTGCGTATCCCATTGATCGCCCTGGGTGCCGAGGAATTCATCGGCCCCCTGCCCCAGGGCCAGCGCCGCCGTCCACTCGATCAGTTCGTACAACGCGCTGATCGCCAGACAGATGCTGATCGCCAGAAACATGGTCAGCCTCGGCTGCGCGATGCGGAAAATGCGGATCAGCAGTTCGCGCGCGATGATCGCCGGGACGAATCCTTGCGCGAAATGGCCGATGCGATCGTAGGGATTGCGCTCAAGGCTGAGCCAGTCCTGCAGCCAGAAACCGAAGGGCACCCGCGCATAGGTGTATGCGCCACCCAGCATCAGAATCAGGCCATGCAGCGTGATCAGCGCCATCGCCAGATCGGTGAAGCGGAATTTCTCACGGCTGAAAAACAGGATCGGCCAGGCGATGACGGCCGGCAGCACCTCCATCACCCAGGTGATGCGGTCATAGGGCGCGATGCCGCTCAGCACCAGGCCGGCAGCCCAGAGCGCTGTCAGAATCCAGAACATACGGATGGTTATGCGGCCTTCGACCAGGTGCGGTCAACCAGCGCCACGATCGCCCGCATGATGGCGGTGAGGTCGTAATCCTTCGGCGTGAACACACCGGCGATCCCGGCGGCTGTCAGCCGCGCCGCGTCTTCCGGCGGAATGATGCCGCCAACCACGACAGGCACCTCGCCGATGCCCTCGGCGCGCATGCGCTGCATCACCTCGGTGGCGAGTTCGACATGGCTGCCCGAGAGGATGGAGAGGCCGACCAGATGCACGCCCTCTTCCAGCGCCGCCGCCACGATCTGGTCCGGCGTCAGGCGGATGCCCTCGTAGACCACTTCCATGCCGCAATCGCGCGCCTTCACGGCGATCTGCTCGGCGCCATTCGAATGGCCATCGAGACCTGGTTTACCAACCAGCAGCTTGACCGGACGGCCGAGCCGCTTGGCCACGGCCGCCACTTCCGCGCGGAGTTCATCCATGCCGTCATCCTTCATGATGTTGCTGGAGGCCGAGACGCCGGTCGGCGCGCGATATTCGCCAAAGACCTTGCGCAAGGTCGCCGCCCATTCGCCGGTGGTGACGCCGGCCTTCGCCGCCGTGATGCTCGGCTCCATGATGTTGCTGTTGTCGCGCGCGGCGGCCTCCAGCGCGGCCAGCGCAGCATCGACAGCCTTCTGGTCGCGGCTCTTGCGCCATTCCTTCAGGCGCGCGATCTGATCGGATTCAGCCGCCGGATCAGACGCCATGATGGCGCCGCCCTCGGACGCCACCAGCGGCGACGGCGCACTTTCGGTGAACTTGTTGACGCCGACGACCGTGATATCGCCGGTCTCGATGCCGCGTACGCGGCCGGTGTTGCTTTCCACCAGCATCTGCTTCAGGTAGCCGCTTTCCACCGCCTGAACGGCACCGCCCATCTCGGCAATGCGCTTCAGCTCGGCACGGGCGGCATCTTTCAGTTCGTTCACCTTGGCATCGATCGCCGGATTGCCGTCGAAGAGATCGCCGTATTCCAGCAGGTCGGTTTCATAGGCGACGATCTGCTGCAGGCGCAGCGACCATTGCTGGTCCCAGGGACGCGGCAGGCCCAGCGCCTCGTTCCAGGCCGGCAGCTGCACGGCGCGGGCGCGGGCCTTCTTGGACAGGACCACGGCCAGCATTTCCAGCAGGATGCGGTAGACGTTGTTTTCCGGCTGCGGCTCGGTCAGCCCCAGCGAATTGACCTGCACGCCATAGCGGAACAGCAGCGCCTTGGGATCGGTGACGCCATAACGCTCGCGGCCGATCTCCTCCCAGAGATCAACGAAGGCGCGCATCTTGCATATTTCGGTGACAAACCGGATGCCGGCATTGACGAAGAAGCTGATGCGGCCGAAGGCCTGCGCGAAATCCGCTTCCGGCACCTGGCCGCTGTCGCGCACGGCATCCAGCACGGCAATGGCCGTCGCCAGCGCATAGGCCAGCTCCTGCACCGGCGTCGCGCCGGCTTCCTGCAGGTGATAGCTGCAGACATTGGTGGGATTCCACTTGGGCAGCTCACGATAGGTGAAGGCGATCACGTCGGTGATCAGCCGCATCGAGGCCGCCGGCGGGAAGATATAGGTCCCGCGCGACAGATATTCCTTGATGATGTCGTTCTGCACGGTGCCGTTCAGGTCGGCGCGGCTGGCGCCCTGCTCCTCGGCGACCGCGATATACAGCGCCAGCAGCCAGGCCGCCGGCGCGTTGATGGTCATCGAGGTGTTCATCTGGCCGAGCGGAATCTGGTCGAACAGCATCCGCATGTCGCCCAGATGGCTGACCGGCACGCCGACCTTGCCGACTTCGCCGCGCGCCAGCACATGGTCGCTGTCGTAGCCGGTCTGGGTCGGCAGGTCGAAAGCCACCGATAGCCCGGTCTGGCCACGGCCCAGGTTCGTCCGGTACAGCTCATTCGAGGCCTGGGCCGAGCTGTGCCCCGAATAGGTACGGAACAACCAGGGCTTTTCCCGGTTATTCTCAGGCCCCTTTTCGCGAGTGCGAAGGCCATCTTTATTCGGACGAGTCGCGGACATAATTTTATTCCGTGTCAAGTTGACGTAAGGTTATTTAATTTCTCGTTGCGCCGACACAAGGAAATATCATAACGTCTGCTGCATTGCAAAACGATCTTGCCATTTTTTCGCCACTGCAAAAAGATAGCAAATCGTCTTGCAGCCACCGTCTCGCGGCGTCGCGGCAAGGCTAATCCCGGCCTCCGCGGCCCAACAAGACCAGAAATCACGCTGTAAGCGTAACAGGGAAACAACGAGGGAGTTTCGCCATGTCCAATGCGGGTGGATCTGTGGTCGCGCTGGCGACCAGCAACGGTGCCCCGGCTCCAGCCCAGGCCCAGGCGGCCAAGGGCGTCCTGAAGGACCTTTACGAGGTCGGCGAGATTCCGCCGGTCGGCCATGTGCCGAAGCAGATGTACGGCTGGGCGATCCGGCGCGAGCGCCATGGCCCGCCGGAAGAGTCGATGCAGCTGGAAGTGCTGCCGACGCCCGAGATCGATGCCGACGAAGTGCTGATCCTCGTGATGGCGGCCGGCGTCAACTACAACGGCGTCTGGGCTGGCCTCGGCGTGCCGATCTCGCCCTTCGACGTGCACAAGGCGCCCTTCCATATCGCCGGCTCGGATGCCTCAGGCATCGTCTATGCCGTCGGCCGTCGCGTGAAGCGCTGGAAGGTCGGTGACGAGGTCATCGTCCATTGCAACCAGGATGACGGTGACGACGAGGAGTGCAACGGCGGCGATCCCATGAACTCGCCGACCCAGCGCATCTGGGGTTACGAGACCCCGGATGGCAGCTTCGCGCAGTTCGCCCGCGTACAGTCGCGCCAGTTGATGCCGCGGCCCAAGCATCTGACCTGGGAGGAAAGCGCCTGCTACACGCTGACGCTGGCCACCGCCTATCGCATGCTGTTTGGTCATCGCCCGCATATCCTGCGGCCGGGCCAGAACGTGCTGGTCTGGGGCGCCGCCGGCGGCCTGGGTTCGATGGCGATCCAGCTGATCGCCATTTCCGGCGCCAACGCCATTGGCATCATCTCGGATGAATCGAAGCGTGATTTCGTCATGAGCCTGGGCGCGAAGGGTGTGATCAACCGCAATGACTTCGACTGCTGGGGACAGTTGCCGCCCGTCATGGATACCGAAAAGTACGGCGAGTACATGAAGAAGTGCCGTGCCTTCGGCAAGGCGATCTGGGATATCACCGGCAAGGGCAACGATGTCGATTTCGTCTTCGAACATCCCGGCGAGCAGACCTTCCCGGTCTCATGCTTTGTGGTGAAGCGCGGCGGCATGGTGGTGTTCTGCGCCGGCACCACCGGCTTCAACATCACCTTCGATGCCCGCTTCGTGTGGATGCGGCAGAAGCGCATCCAGGGCAGCCACTTCGCTAACCTCCTGCAGGCCAGCCAGGCCAACCAGCTGGTGATCGAACGCCGCCTCGATCCCTGCATGTCGGAAGTCTTCAGCTGGGCCGATATCCCGCGCGCGCATACCAAGATGTGGAAGAACCAGCACAAGCCCGGCAACATGGCGGTGCTGGTCAGCGCCAAGATTCCGGGCCTGCGTACCCTCGAGGATGCCATCGAAGCAGGGAATTCATAATCCTTCTCGATGCTGACACCGGCTGGCGGGAGCGATCCCGCCAGCCGTCCCAATTCCGATTTCATATTGCGAGCGCATCATGTCTGCTGCCCCGAAAGCCGCCCCGGCCAATGAAACTCTGCTGATCGCCGATCTGCTGCCGACCTGCACGGCGGCGTTGAAGGCGGCCGAGCAGCTGGTCGCGCATGCCACCGCCGCGGTGGCGCAGCTGGTGCGCGGCGCTGATGGCAATATCGATGCGGCGCGGCTGGAAGACGAGCAGTTCGCCACCCATGGCCTGGCCTGGCTCGCCACCTATGCCGCCACACTGAAGGAAACGCTGCACTGGGCCGAGCGCCTGAAGGCGGATGACAAGCTGCGCGAACTGGAGCAGCTGATCCTGCAGGCCGGTTTTGGCGAATACCTCGCGCAGATGCGCGGCGGCATCAGCATGAGCCAGGTGGAAATCTGCCGCCTGGCAGATCTGGGCGTTACGGCAGAGGCCCAGCAGGCCTTTCTGACCAAGGATGTGTTGGCGCTGATCGCGGCCGGCAATACCACCACGGTGCGCAGCCGTATCGCTGAACTGATCAAGGATGGCCTCGATACCGGCGACTTCGGTGAACTGGGACTCGACGAGACCATGGCCATGGTGCGCGAGCAGTTCCGCCGCTTCGGCGAGGACAAGGTGATTCCCTTCGCCCATGAGTGGCACCGCAAGGACGAATTCATTCCGATGGACGTCGTCGACGAGATGGCCGCGCTCGGTGTCTTCGGCCTGACCATCCCGGAAGAATACGGCGGCCACGGCCTGGGCAAGACGGCCATGTGCGTCGTCTCTGAAGAACTCAGCCGCTGCTATATCGGTGTCGGCAGCCTCGGCACCCGCGCCGAGATCGCCGCCGAACTGATCCTGCGTGGCGGCACGGAAGAGCAGAAAAAGAAGTGGCTGCCCAAACTCGCTTCAGGCGAGACGCTGCCAACTGCGGTCTTCACCGAACCCAACACCGGCTCCGATCTCGGCTCCCTGCGCACCCGCGCCGTGAAGGACCGCGATGTCTACAAGGTGACGGGCAACAAGACCTGGATCACGCATGCGGCGCGCACCGACCTGATGACCCTGCTGGCTCGCACCGACCCGAACGAAAAGAGCTACAAGGGCCTCTCGATGTTCCTGGCTGAAAAGCCGCGCGGCGACGATGCCAATCCCTTCCCCGCCGAAGGCATGACCGGCGGCGAGATCGAAGTGCTGGGCTATCGCGGCATGAAGGAATACGAAATCGGCTTCGACGGTTTCGAGGTGAAGGCCGAGAACCTGCTGGGCCAGCGCGAGGGCCAGGGCTTCAAGCAGCTGATGGAAACATTTGAGTCAGCCCGCATCCAGACCGGCGCGCGCGCGCTGGGCGTGGCGCAATGCGCCATGGAGCTGGGCCTGAAATACGCCAACGAGCGGGTGCAGTTCGGCAAGCCGATCTACAGCTTCCCGCGCGTGCATGGCAAGATCGCCTGGATGGCGGTGGAAACCATGCTGGCGCGCCAGCTTTGCTATTTCGCTGCGCGCGAAAAGGATCAGGGCCGCCGATGCGACCTGGAAGCCGGCATGGCCAAGCTGCTGGCTGCGCGCATTGCCTGGGCCAATGCCGACAACGCCCTGCAGGTGCATGGCGGCAACGGCTATGCCGAGGAATATCCGATCAGCCGCGTGCTCTGCGACGCGCGCATCCTCAACATCTTTGAGGGTGCCGCCGAAATCCAGGCGCAAGTGATCGCCCGCCGTCTGCTGGAACAGCGCAACGGCTAGTATCCGGGCTAGATAAAATCCGTCGTTGTCGGATTGGCGCCGCAGACCAGCACCGCAACGCGCTCATTCTTCTGCGGCTTGTAGGCGCCGCTCAGCAGCGCCGCGAAAGCCGCCGCGCCGCCCGGTTCCGCCACCAGCCGCAGCTTGTCCCACAACGCCACCTGCGCCGCACGGATGGCGCCATCCGACACCAGCACGGATTCCGCAACATGTTGCTGCGCGATCGGGAACATCAGACCGCCGATCTGTTTCGGCGCCAGTGAGTCGGCCGCAATGCCACCCGCCGGCGCGTCCACCGGCCTGCCAGCCTTGAGCGCCATGTTCAGCGTCGGCGCCGCTTCGGGCTCAACTGCGACAATCTTTACACGTCCGCCATACCAGGCTGCGATGCCGCCGATCAGCCCGCCGCCGCCAACAGCCACCAGCAGCGTTTCGGTTTCAGGTTCCTGATCTTCCAGCTCCAGACCGACGCCGCCCTGTCCCAGCAGAGTCTCGGGCTGATCGTAGGCATGCACCGCCAATGCGCCACTCTGGGCCAGCCAGGCCTCCGAGGCCGCCAACGCATCGGCATAGCGGTCGCCGCCCACGACCAGATCGGCACCATAGCTTTTGATCCGCGCGATCTTCATCGGCGCGGCGATGCTGGGCACAAAAATCTTGGCCGGCTTCTGCAGGACCATGGCCGCATAAGCGACAGCCGCGCCGTGATTGCCGCCCGAGGCCGCCACAACGCCGGCCGCCGGCACAGACCGGCGCAGCAGATTGGCGAAAGCCCCGCGCGCCTTGAAGGATCCGGAATGCTGCAGCAGTTCAAGCTTGAGCCGCAGCTGCGGCAGGGCGAGGCCGAAATCAGCACCGGCCACCGCGATCACTGGCGTACGCCTTATATAGGGTGCGACCTGACGGGCGGTTTCAGCGATGGCGGCGCGGTCGATGGCGGGACTGGTCATAATGCACCTGGGAATGAAGCGGTCTTGACTTATAATTAGTTAAATGGCTAATTGGCAATATGCCTTCGCTGACAATCTTTCGCGCCCTGGCCAACGACAAGCGCCTCGCCATTCTGGACTGGCTGCGTGACCCGCCCGCTCATTTCCCGCCGCAGACCGACGGCGATCTGGTCAGAGACGGCGTCTGCGGCCTGCTGATCGCGGAAAAGCTGGATGTCAGCCAGCCAACGGCCAGCGAGCATCTGCGCATCCTCAGCCAGGCGGGCCTGCTGCAAAGCCGGCGAATCAAGCAGTGGACGTTCTACCGCCGGAACGAAGCGGCCATAGCGACGCTCAAGCAGAGTTTACGCGACCTTTAGTCTTGCGGCGGATTGCCGCGCGGCCGGCTTCTCCCCGGCTGGTGCTTGGCCCTGCCCGGCGGGACACTATATCCTCTGCCCATGCAGAACTTCGTCCATATGCTGATCCCGGCTTTCGCGGTCGCAACCTTCCTGGTGCTCTGCGTCGGCATCTTCGCCCTGTTCCGTGGCGGACGCTTCAACCGGTCCTATTCCAACCTGTTGATGCGCTGGCGCATCCTGCTGCAATTCATTGCCATCATCCTGATCGGCATTGCCAGTTTCGCCTTCCGCAACTGAGGCCCGTCCCGTCATGGTGAAACTCGACCGCATTTACACCCGGGGTGGCGACAAGGGCATGACCTCGCTGGGCAACGGCGAGCGCGTGCCCAAACACGACCTGCGGGTGGAAGCCTATGGCGCCGTGGACGAGGCCAATGCCGTCATCGGCACTGCCCGGCTGCATACCCGCCCCTCAGAGGATGGCGGAACTGATCTCGACGCCATGCTGTCCCGCATCCAGAACGACCTGTTCGATCTGGGCGCCGACCTGGCCACGCCGGAAGACGAGGAAAACGATCCGCGTCGCCGGCCGGCCCTGCGCGTAGATCAGGTGCAGGTCGACCGACTGGAAGCCGAGATCGATGCCATGAATGCCCGGATCAACCCGCTCACATCTTTTATACTGCCCGGCGGCAGCCCGGCGGCAGCCCATCTGCATATGGCTCGCACCATCGTGCGCCGGGCCGAACGACTGGTGACCGCCCTGCAGGATGCCGAACGGGTCAACCCGGCAGCGCTCAGCTATATCAACCGCCTGTCCGACCACCTGTTCGTGGCCGCCCGCCATGCCAATGAAGACGGCACCAAGGATGTGCTCTGGGTACCCGGCCTGAATCGGGGCTGAGCCCGTTCCGACCCGGCAATTCCTGCCGGGACAGGTCAACCAGACCCTCCACCCGGCACAAGCTGCCGCCCCGTTCCAGGGCCGCCGGAATCTATAAAACCAATATAATTCATATAGATAGATAGCCCGCCACAAACTGGCACGTGCCTTGCTTTTACTCTGGCAAATCGGTTTCTAAGCCAGGAGGCAGTGTTATGACGATTAGTGGCGCTTTGCAGACGGCGATCTCGGGCCTGAACGGCCAGTCGACCGCCATCAGTTTCATCTCGGACAACGTCGCGAACGCGAGCACCATCGGTTACAAGAAGGTGGAATCGCGCTTCCAGACGCTGGTCACCCAGTCCAGCGCCCAGGCGAATACGCATTCGCCCGGCGGCGTGCTGAACCAGCCCTTCTTCGCGAATAACGCACAGGGCGCCATCCAGCAGGTGTCATCCACCACCTCGATCGCACTGGTCGGTGGCGGCTTCATGCCGGTCTCGAAGAAGAACGGCGAAGACACGACCACTGGTCTGCCGACCTTCGAAACCACCAGCTATTACACCCGCGTCGGCGACTTCAACCAGAATGAAGACGGCTTCCTGGTGAACTCTTCGGGCTACTATCTCCGCGGCTGGCCGATTGATCCGGTTTTCGGCACGGTCGATACCTCCGCGACCGAGGAAGTGCGCGTGTCCAACCTGCTCGACGCCCCCGTGGCGACGGCGGTTGTGGACTATGCCGCCAACCTGCCCTCGAACGCCCTGAACACTACAGGCACCCTGCCGGCCACCCTGCCGGTCAGCTCGATCCAGGTCTTCGATGCCCTGGGTAATGCCCGTACGCTGAACCTGGAATGGATCCGTATCGGCACCAACACCTGGACGCTGGAAGTCAACGCGCCGGGCGCCGCGACGGCCAACTTCGGTCCGGCCACCGTCACCTTCGGTGCCACCATCGGCACCACGGCCGGTAATCCGCTGGCCGATCCGGGCACGATTTCCGCCCTGAGCAACAATGCTGGCGTGGCTGCTGGTACCGGCCCGATCACGGGCTCTGCGGGCTTCACCGCCAATGAAGATGCGTCCTTCTCCTTCAGCCTGAATTACGGCGCGGGCGCCCAGCCCATCCGCCTCGACCTGGGTTCGTACGGAAACTCGATCGGCACGACGCAATATGCCGGCGACAGCCTCACACTGAACAACTTCAGTCAGAACGGTGTGCCACAGGGTAACTTCAAAAACCTTGCGATTGACGCAGATGGCTTCGTCTCGGTCACCTTCGATAACGGTAACGTCAAACGGTTCTATCAGATCCCGGTTGCGAAATTCCGTGATCCAACCGAACTGGACCGCGTGGGCGGCAACGCCTTCGTCGAGACCCCGAGTTCCGGTGCGGCCGTTCTGTCGCAGTCGGGTGCCAGCGGTGCAGGCGACTACGTCTCCGCCGCCATCGAAGGCTCGAATGTGGATATCGCGGAAGAGTTCTCCAAGCTGATCGTCGCCCAGCGCACCTATTCGGCCAATGCCCGGCTGATCACCGCGTCTGACGAACTGCTGCAGGAAACCATCAACATCCGCCGCTAATCAGTAACCTGACCGCCGGACGGGCCTTCCGCCCGGCGGTCACCGGCCTTCAGAGCAGACCTTCCCGGTCCGCCGTCACAAGCCGAAAGAGGATTTTCCGTTATGTCCCTGAGCGCTGCCCTCAACACTGCCGTTTTCGGTCTGCAGACCCTGCAGAACCAGACGCGTGTCCTGTCGGGCAACGTTTCGAACGCGCAGAATCCGAATTACAGCCGCAAAATCACCACCCTGACGACGCCGATCGCGGAAGGTCTGCCCCAGGCCGCCCTGATCGCCGGTATCACCCGCGTCGCCGCTCCCGAAATCATGCAGGATTTGCTGTCGTCGACCGCCGACCTCGGCCGTCAGAACAAGCAGCTCCAGTATACCAAGGAGCTGGCCGAAATCCTGGACGCGACCAACACCACGGGCGAACAGCCGACCCTGCTGGCCATGCTGACCCGCTTCGAGGATGCCTGGAAGCAACTGGAAGCCACCCCGGAAAACAATGACCTCAGGGGCCAGGTCGTGCTGCGCGGCGTGGAACTGACCACGGAAATCCGCCGCCTCAACGGTCTGCAGTCGGAATTGCAGAACCGCGCCCAGGAGAGCCTGCGCGAGGATGTCCAGGCGATCAACACCTCGACGATCGAGATCGCCAAGCTCAACAACAAGATCGCAGCCCAGAAGGCTTCGGGCGCCCCGATCGGCGATCTGGAAGATCTGCGCGATGCTGCAATCGCCACTCTGGCTGACAAGGTCGGCGTTCGCACCGTTCTGAACGATCGCGGCGAAGTCTTCGTCTATACCGAAGGCGGCGTGCAGCTGGTCGGTACGGCGGCACAGCAGTTCGATTATGTCTCCAATCCGATCGCCCCCAACACGCCCGGTATCTATCTGCGCGGCACCACGTCCGATGTGACCGCCGGTTTCAGGGACGGGGCGGTCAAGGCGTCGCTTGACTATCTCGACACCACCACGCCGGCGATGGCCAGCACGGAGCCGAACCGGGGCACACTGCAGAAATTCTTCAACCAGCTCGACTCGTTTGCGTCGAACTTGGCCGCCGTGGTCAATGAAGCTTACGACCCGACGAACGCCACCCAGTTCTTCACCTTCATCGCCCCGGCGACACCGGGCCAGGAAGCCGGCTTCATCCAGGTCGATGTCGCCTTGCAGGCCACGCCTTCCACCCTGGTCCCGACCAATGCCGGCACCATCCAGCAGGCGATGCGCAACCAGATGCTGACCGCCAACCAGATCCAGCGCACCACTGCGGCGGCGGCAACGGCGGGCTATCCGCAGGCCGTTACCGTCGACAACAACGGCCTGGCCCTGGCGAACGTCAACATCTTCGGCATCGCCAACGGCATCATGGCCTATCATGCCCGTTCCGCCGCCGTGAACGAGACGAATCGCGATACGGCCGAACGCATCGAGCATGCCCTCGATCAGAAGCTTCGCAATCAGACGGGCGTCAATATCGATGACGAGCTTGCACAGCTGCAGGTTTTGCAGAACAATTATGCGGCGCTGGCGAATGTGATGAACACCGTCACGCAGATGTTTGACGTTCTCGTCAACATCGGGAGGTAATCATGGCTGCTGTTATCGGAAATACCCAATACGCCACCCAGCTGGACATCACCCGCAGCATTCGTCTGCTGAACGCCCAGCTGACCAGGCAGAACCAGCAGCTCGGGTCGGGCCGTTATGCCGACGGCCTGATCGGCGTGTCGCCGCGCGCCCTCGAGCTCGGCCAGCTGAAATCCGAACTCGGCACCATCAACAACTACCAGAGTGCCGTCCAGACCGCCCAGAATCGTGTCGACCTGTACGCACTGACCGTCGAAGAGATCATCGATATCGCCACCGAGGCGCAGAATACGATGATCAAGAATCGCGATACCTTCTTCGCCAGCACCTCGGCGCCGGCGGTGCAGGCCAACGTCCTCCTGGATCGCATCAGCGCGCTGCTGCAGACCAAGGACAACGACCGGTTCCTGTTCTCCGGCACGAATTACACCGACAATCCGATGCGCGGTCCCCTGTCAACCGTGCCCACCGCCTATGCGGCTGGCAGCGCCGTTCCGGCCGCCCTTGTGCCGGAAACCGACCTCACCACGGCGCCGCCGGCACCGTATGCCGCCGGCAACTTCTTCTTCAACAACACCGTCCCCGCCGCACAGATCAACAACTTCTTCAACTTCGCCGGCGTGACGCTGTACTCCGACGACAACGAGCAGCTGAGCTACGGCGTTTCCGCCACTGAGAATGGTTTCCAGCGGCTGATCGACTCCGTCGTTCGATTCCGTGACGCGACCCAGGACATTGCGGGCAACCCTGCCCTCTATCAAGCCAAGGTTGACGATGCGCGCGCACAGCTCACCACGGCGATCACCGAACTGAAGTCGATTGCCTCGCGCAACGGCTACAAGCAGCAGCAGCTGAAAGAGGTGATGGAGCGCCACAATCGTGCGCTCGACGTCACCAAGGTCCGCGCCGGCGCCATCGAGAATGTCGATATCGGCGAAGTCTCGGTCAACATCAAGAACCTGCAGACGTCGCTGGAAGCCAGCTACATCATCACCCGCGACACCCTTTCGATGTCGCTGGTGAAATACCTCTAAAACCCGGCATTTAACCGGCTCATCCGATCTCGGACTGCGGCTGGCGGACCCGCCCGCCAGTTGCGATTCCGACGCCATCGCCTATAGTCCGGGCCATGGATATCCAGCTCTACAACACCCTCACCCGGCAGAAAGAAGCTTTTGCGCCGCGCGATCCGCAGCGGGTGACCATGTATGTCTGCGGGCCGACGGTTTACAACTTCGCCCACATCGGCAATGCCCGTCCGGTCGTGGTGTTCGACACCCTGTATCGCCTGCTCAAGACGGCCTACCCGCAGGTCGTCTATGTCCGCAACGTCACCGACGTGGACGACAAGATCAATGCCGCCGCCAAGGCCGAAGGCGTGCCGATCGGCACCATCACCGAGCGCTATCACAGCATCTACAGCGCCGACATGGCTGCGCTGGGCGCCCTGCCTCCAGTGATCGAACCGAAAGTCACCCAGCACATCCCGGCCATCGTCAGCATGATCGAGCGCCTGGTCGCCAACGGCCATGCCTATGCTGCTGAGGGCCATGTGTTGTTCAACGTTCCGTCCTATGCCGATTATGGCAAGCTGTCGGGCCGTAACCGTGACGATATGATCGCCGGCGCCCGCGTCGACGTGGCGCCCTACAAGCGCGATGCCGCCGACTTCGTACTGTGGAAGCCATCGCCGCCCGACCTGCCCGGTTGGGACAGTCCCTGGGGCCGCGGCCGGCCCGGCTGGCATATCGAATGCTCGGCCATGATCGAGCAGAATCTGGGCCGCGAGACCATCGACATCCATGGCGGCGGCCACGACCTGATCTTCCCGCACCATGAAAACGAAATCGCACAAAGCACCTGCGCCCATGGCGGTGCACTGTTTTCCCGCTACTGGCTGCATAACGGGTTCGTGAATATCGAATCCGAGAAGATGTCCAAATCGATCGGCAATGTTCTGCTGGTGCATGAGCTGCTGAAGCATGCGCCGGGTGAAGCGATCCGTCTGGCGCTGCTGTCAGCCCATTACCGCCAGCCACTCGACTGGACCGAAGCTGGTCTGCGCGAAGCCAGAGCGCAGCTCGATCGCCTCTATCGCGCCATCGACGGCTTGAAGGATGCCCCGGCGGGGACCACTGTCGCGCCGGCGAGTTTCATGGCGGCGCTGGCCGATGACATCAACACGCCGAAGGCGCTGGCCGAACTGCACCAGCTTGCCAACGCCGCCAACAAGGCCACCGATCCGGCCGAACGCAGCCGGCTGAAAGGCGAAATCCTGGCTTGCGGCGCATTGATGGGTCTGCTGCAGCAAGATCCGGCAGCCTGGCTGAAAGGTGACGTGGCCGCCGATGTGGATGTGGCCGAGATTGAAAATATGATCGCCGCCCGCAAGGACGCCCGCGCCCGCAAGGACTGGGCAGAATCAGACCGCATCCGCGATGCGCTGGCCGCCAAGGGAATCCTGCTGGAAGACAAGGCCGGCCAGACAACCTGGCGCGTTGCCTCCTGAGGATATGGGATGAGTGAGTCGGTTCAGCAGGTTCAGGATCAGATCATCGAGGATTTCAGCCTCTTCGATGACTGGATGGACCGTTATCGCTTCCTGATTGATCTGGGCCGCGCCCTGCCGCCCTACCCCGACGAACTGCGCACGGATGCATGGCGCGTGAAGGGTTGCATCAACCGCGCCTGGCTGCATGGCGAGGCGCGAGCTGGCCGCGTCTATTACCAGGCCAGCAGCGAGTCCGAGATCGTGGCCGGGCTGATCGCGCTGCTGCTGAAGGTCTACTCCGGCCGGACACCGCAGGAGATCGTGGATAACCCACCCGACTTCCTGCAGAAGATCGGCGTGTGGGAAAACATCACCTCGAACCGGATCAACGGCCTGAACGGCATGATCGGACTGATCCAGTCCGTGGCGAAGGCTGAGCTGAAAACGGCTTAAAGCTTCCGGGCCGCCTCGATCTGGTCGATGGCCTTCACCACCGCTTCAAACGGCAGCAGCACGGCATTGTGACGGGCCTTGTGCTCGCGCACCGGCACCAACACTTCCAGGTCGGCAAAAGTCCCTGCGGCAAACTCCGCCCCCGGCGGCGGGCCGTTTTCCTTCAGCATCACCCGCATCACCTCGGCCAACCGGCGCAGCGTCGCGACATCCTGGCCGACGATATGCTGCCCTAGGATACTGGCAGCAGCCTGCCCCAGGGCACAGGCCCGGACCTGCTGGCCATAGGCCGCCACCCGGCCATCCGGGGTCAGGCCGAGGTCGACGGTAATCCGGCTGCCGCAGAGCGGGCTATGGTGGGTGACAGTCGCATCGGGGGCGTCCAGACGGGCGGTTTGGCCGATATGTGCCGCAAAATTAAGGATTTTCTCGTTATACAGGGCGTTCAGCATGGCACTATCTGGCTTCCCGGCAGGCTCCCGGGCCGGTCGGCTTGATGCCCCGGCCACCCAACGATATATAACGGCCATTCTTTGAAGAGCAATCCGGCGCCCGCCCCCGGGCCGGCGCCCCGCAGGAGCTAAGCCCGTGTTCGCCAAGCGCGTCTCTATTGAGCAGGTTGAAGAAGGCAATGATCTGGCGCCGAAATTCGACGCCGACGGCCTGATCGCCTGCGTGACCACCGCCGCCGAAAGCGGCGAGGTGCTGATGCTCGGTTACATGAACGCCGAGGCCCTGCAGAAGACCATCGAGACCGGCGAGGCGCATTACTACAGCCGCAGCCGCAAGGTGCTGTGGCACAAGGGCGCCACCTCGGGCCTGGTGCAGAAGGTGGTCGAGATGCGGATCGACGACGATCAGGATGCCGTCTGGCTGCGCGTGCAGATTCCGGGCGATGCGTCCTGCCATGTCGGCTACCGCTCCTGCTTCTACCGTTCGGTCCCGACTGGCCAGACCGGCGACAAGGTCGAATTGACCTTCGAAGAGAAGGAAAAGATCTTCGATCCGAAGGCCGTCTACGGCGACGCGCCGAACCCGACCATCCTCTGACGCATCAGAGACCGAGCGCGGCGTAAGGGTAAAACCGCGCCGTCTCACCCGGCTCCATCCGCAGCTGCTCTTCCGGAAGTTCCAGCAGGCCGTCGGTACGCGTCAGCGACGTGATGACACCGGCACCATCGACGGTATATTTCTCCGCCCGCCAGCCCCCCTTACCGTCATCGCTTAACGACACTCGCACCCATTCGCGACGGTCAGCTTTCTTCTTGTAGGAAAAACCGGCCGTCACCGGGAAGCTGCGCAGCGGCAGCGGCGCCATGCCGCCCAGACGCTGCAGCAGCGGTCGGGCGAAAAAGCCAAATGTCAGCATCGCCGCCACCGGATTGCCCGGCAGGCCGAAGAACGGCACGCCGGCAATCTGGCCCAGCGCCACCGGCCGGCCCGGCTTGATGGCCAGACGCCAGAAATGCAGGCTGCCATTGGCCTCGATGGCGGCTTTCACATGATCCTCGTCGCCGGTCGATACGCCGCCGGAACTGATCACAGCGTCATGGCTCGTGGCTGCTGCAGCGAAGGTTTTCGCCAAATGGTCGCGGCGATCAGGCTGGATGCCAAGGTCGGTGACCGCGCAGCCAATGCCCGCCAGCAGAGCCGCCAGCAGCGGCCGGTTCGCATCGTAAATGCCGCCGGGCGGCAACATGCCGCCGGCTTCATGCACTTCGTCGCCGGTCGACATCAAGGCGACGCGCAGCGGGCGATGCACCGGCAAGGCGGCATGGCCGGCAGCCGCAGCCAACGCCAGATCGGCCGCCGAAAGCCGGCAGCCGGCCGACAGCAGCGACTCACCGGTCTTCACATCCTCACCGGCCAACCGGCGATTAGCACCGCGCTTGATGCCCGGCTTGATCACCACCGCATCGCCGTCCATGACGCAGTCTTCCTGCATCATCACGGTATCGGGGCCAGACGGCATCACTGCGCCGGTCAGCACGCGCACGGCATTGCCGCGCGGCTGCGGCCCATCAAATGGATGGCCGGCTGCGGCACGACCAATCACCGGCAGGCGCGTCTCGCCATCCGTGGCGAGGTCGTCATGATAAACCGCGTAACCGTCGACGGCGGAATTGTCGCCCGGTGGCACCGAGACTTTTGCGCTCAGGTCAGCGGCCAGGACACGGCCATGACAGGCGGCAAGCGGCAGGGTTTCAACAGGTGTAACCGGCGTCAGGCGCTGCAGTAGTTCGGCCAGCGCCGCATCCAGGCGGGTCAGTGCACCGCCATGGGCGAAGCAGTCGTCACTCAGCTGCGCCACGGCGCGCCTCGGTGGTTTTAGCCGCCAGCCAGGCAAGGATGAAATCCGCGATTTGTGCCGGGCGATTGGCATCCAGCAGCGGCACGGCCAAATCGGCAATCGGCGCATCGCTGGCCACGGCGATGATGCTGGGATCTTCAGGCTGCAGCATCGGCTTCCCAACCGATTTGCGCCAGACCTCGATCTTCAGGTGATCCGATTTCTTGAAACCCTCCACCAGCACCAGATCGACCGGGGTGAGCTTCGCGACCAAATCTTCCAGCGACGGTTCCGGTGCGCCGCGCAGCTCATGCATCAGGGCAAAACGGTTGGCCGAACTGATCAGCACTTCGCTGGCACCAGCCTGCCGGTGGCGATACGAATCCTTGCCCGGCTGATCGACATCGAATTCATGATGTGCATGCTTGATGGTCGAGACCTTCACGCCACGCGCCACCAGCAACGGAATCAGGTCGGCCAGCAGCGTGGTCTTGCCAGCGCCGCTCCAGCCGGAGATGCCCAGAATTTTCATGCCCGGGCCTTCATGACGGCTTTTTTCCGCTCGCCCTCAATTCGGCGGCGGCGCGCTCAACCAAGTAATCCTCGGTGGTACGCACATCCGGCCGCGGCGCGCCGGCATAGGGATCAATCTTGGACTGGCTCTGCACAATGATGCGGCAATCGCCGCACATGCGCACGCGCTCAATCGTGTCCTTGTTGTACATCCAGTGCTTGCCCTCAAGCTGGGCGGCAATGCGCTCGATGGTGGACTTGGTGCCGAAGGGCTTGGCGCAGCGAATGCAGTGGAAGGGCTCTTCTTCCTTGATCAGGCGCTGCTGCACGGCAGCGGCGGTGAAATTCACGCGCGGCTCCAACGTGATCACCTTTTCAGGGCAGGTGTTCTTGCACAGGCCACATTGCACGCAGGCGTCTTCGGTGAAACTCAGGCGCGGCCGTTCCGGATCGTCGCTCAGCGCCCCGGTCGGGCAGGCCGAGACACAAGCCAGACAGAGCGTACAACCCTCGACATTGATCTGCAGATTGCCGAACGGCGCGCCGGGTGCCAGCGCCACGGTATCTACCGGCTGCGGCGCCACCTTGTGCAGATGGCGGAAAGCCAGACGCGACAGATCGCGATTGCGGCCCATGGGCAGATAGCTGGCGCCGCTCGGTCCCTCGCGGCGCGGCAGGGCAGTCATCGCGGCCGCCAGCTGGTCCGGGTCATCGGTCTCGATCAGGCCGACGCGGCCGCCTTCATAACCCAGACCGACCAGCACGCTTTCGCTGAGCGCCATCTGCCCGGCCAGACCACCAAGGTCTTCGCGCTGCTTTGCCGGTGCGAGAACGCGGATATCGGCGGCGCCATAGGCGAAAGCCGAGGCAAAGAAGGCCACGTTGCATTCGCTGATCGCATGAACGGCAAAGGGCAGGACCCGGGCCGGCAGGCCATCGCCATGCCGCGCCAGCGCATCGATCAGCGGCGCGCCGTGTTTTGCATCATGCAGCAGAACCACCGCCTGACGGCCGCCGGCCTCACGATAAGCCAGCAGCAACGCGCGCAGCTGTTCGGTCAGATTGGCAGCCGGCGGCAGGCGGTAATCAGCCGCACCGGTGGGGCAAACCGCGCCGCAGTTACCACAGCCGCCGCAAATATAGGGATCGATGGCGACATGATCGCCGGCCGGGGTGATGGCGCCTGTGGGGCAGACATCGAGGCAGCGCGTGCAGCCGGTCTTTTTCGAGCGCGAATGGGCGCAGAGTTCGGCATGGAAGTCGACATAGAGCGGCTTTTCGAAGCTGCCGGTCATGTCGCTGGCTTCGAACAGCAGACGCTGCACGGCGGCGGCATCGTTGGGATCGGCGCGGAAATAGCCGTCGCGCTTTTCATGCGCCGAGAACAGCGGCATGCCGCCGGTCAGGTCGATGATGATGTCGCAGGTGGAACTGGCGCCATTGCGCGGCGCCCCGAACGTCAGGCTCTTCCGCGAAGACGGCAGTGGCAGAGCGTAATTGTCGATCACCAGTTCGAAATTGCCCAGATAGCCGCGCGCGCCTGCGATATGGCCCTGCACGATGGGCAGGTCCATCACCGGCTGGCCGGGCACATCCTTCGGCCGGTCAAGCATGATGGTGACATCGAGGCGGTCGCTGATCTGGCGGGCAGCGGCAACGGCGCGCTCGTCGCGGCCGTAGATCAGCGCCACACCCTGTGAATTCATGGTGACGGCCGGGATGGCAGGCATCGGCACGGCCGCAGCCGCAATCAGAGCAGCGATCTTCGGCGTGGCGGCAGAGGCTTCAGAGGACCAGCCTGCGGTCTCGCGGATATTGACATAGGAAACCGGCGTCTGGCTGCCCGCCTCTTCGCGCTGCTCGTCGAACAGCGGGCTTTCCTGGGTGCATGCCACCGTCAGCGGCTCACCGGCCTTCAGCGCATCCTGGAAGCGCTTCAGCTCGGCCCGGCAAAGCTGGGTCGCAACGTCTTCGGTGCTGCCGGCGGAAGCGCCGCAGGCCTTGGCCAGTGCGGCGCCGTCCAGCGGCATCGTACCTTCGCAGTTGCACACAAGGACGCGTTTGCCGTCCACACGCATCGACCGTTTTCCCACCCGGTTCTTTGGTAAATCAATCAATCCAACTATAGTGTTGAGAGCACAGGAAAACCAGCCGGAGAGCCCGTTTGCGCATCGTCCTTCTGCTGTTGAGTCTCAGCCTCACAACCCTTACCACCACCGCGTCAGCACAGAGCAATCCCGGTGCAAATGCCGACCTGGAACCGCCGAGCCTGGAGCGTGGCGCTGAACTCTGGGGCAAATGCCGCGCCTGCCATACCGTGGCAGCCGGTGGTCGCAATCTGGTCGGGCCGCGCCTGCACGGGGTGTTCGGCCGCAAGGCCGGCAGTGTGGCCGACTATCGCTATTCCGAGGTCATGAAACAGTCCGCCGTGGTCTGGACCGAGGCCACCATGGACGCCTATCTGGCGGCCACCCAGGACTTCATGCCGGGCAACAAAATGTATGGCGGACTGGCCATTGCCCAGGACCGCGTCGACCTGATCGCCTGGTTGAAACGGGAAGCGGCAAAATAGCCGAAAATCCTTCCCTTTTACCCAAAAAATCCCTTATAATTCAGGATGATACTTCGTTTCTGGAAGGAAGCCCCATGAAGCCCTTTATCGCTGGCATCATTGCCGCCCTGATCATCGCCATCGGCTCGGCCATGATCCTGCAGATGATCAACAAGCCGGCTGATGTCGCCTTCAGCACCGAAGGCGCGCGCGTCACCCACGAAGCGCATCAGAACTGAGCTACAGGTTTACTTTGGCGCTGGAACCGGCTGGCCGGTTTCCAGCGACCAGAGCTTGATCACCGTATCGTAGCCGCCCGAGACGGCACGCTTGCCATCGGGCAGGAATGCCACGGACCAGACCGGCTTTTCATGACCCGCAAACTGTTTCAGCTGGCGACTTTCCTTCAGATCCCACAACCGCATCAGCTTGTCGCCACCGCCTGACAATGCGTGACGGCCATCCTTCGATATCGCGATCGATGTGATGAACATGCCGTGGCCGGCAAGGCTGCCGGCTTCGCGCAGGTTGACGAGGTCCCAGCGCTTGATCGCGCCATCGGTACTGCCGGTCAGCGCCATCTTGCCATCGGGCGACACGGCAACCGCATTCACGCTGCTCTGATGGCCGGTCAGCACGGCCAGCTCCCTGCCGCTTGCGACCCCCCACAGCCGCACGGTCTGATCATAGGAAACCGAAACAAGCTGTTTATCATCCATGGCAAACGCTACCTGCATGACATTCGCTTCATGGCCATCGAAGCTGCGCTGCAGCTTCATGGTGCCCAGATTCCAAAGCTTGACCGTACGATCCCAGCTGGCTGTAGCAAGCCAGCGTCCATCCTTGCTGAGACTCATGCCGGCAATGTTGTTCACATGACCGGTCAACCGACCGACTTCCTTGCCCGTCGCAAGGTCCCATCGAATGACCGTATGATCCCAGCTGGCTGAAAGTCCACTCTTGCCATCGGGCAGGAAGATCACGGCGTTGACGCTGGCCGTATGGCCGTCAAAGACCTTGAGCTCTTTCTGGCTCGCGATATCCCAGAGCCGCATGGTGTAGTCCCAGCTGGCCGAGAGCAGCGTCTTTCCATCGGTCGAGACCGCCACGCCATTCACCATCGCGCCGTGGCCTTCCATATCGGCCTTTACGGGAGAGGTATGCAGAACGCCGCCGCATATCGCGGCCGTAAAAATTACAAATCGCCAAGAATTCATCGGGCTACCCTTTGCAACTTTGCCTCTGCTGCGGCGTTTATCATGACGGTGCGCTGCATCATTGCAAGTGCGGCCTGCCCCGGTGCATCCGCAAGGTTTGCATGACCACCGTTACAGCCGCCCCCCGGGGCCTCGTGCATGATACTGCCGCCCCCCCCGCCAGCGCCCTAAATGAGGCTGGCAACCCCAGACTGGCAATCAACAATGGAGTGAATGATGGGTGCCCCCTTTACCATGAAACCCCTCCCCTATGCCGAGGATGCTCTGGTGCCGGTGATCAAGGCGGAGACCATCGGCTTCCACTACGGCAAACATCACACCACCTACCTCAATACCCTGAACAAACTGCTCGCCGACGACCCACTGAAGGACAAGAGCCTAGTCGACATCATCAAAGCCACACATGGAAAGGCCGACAAGGCCACGATCTTCAATAATGCCGCGCAGGTCTGGAACCATGATTTCTACTGGGACAGTCTGACCCCCAAAGGTGGCGGCAAACCGTCGGGCCGCATCGCCGATATGATCAAGGACAGCTTTGGCGACTATGACAAGTTCAAGAGCGAATTCGCCAATACCGGCGTGACGCAGTTCGGCTCCGGCTGGGCATGGCTCTGCCTGGAGGGCGGCAAGCTGGTGTTCAAGAGAACCGGCAATGCGGAAAACCCGCTGACCATGAGCGGCGTGACGCCGCTGCTCACTCTCGATGTGTGGGAGCATGCCTATTATCTGGATTACCAGAACCGGCGGCCGGACCACCTGAACGCCGCCATCGACAAGCTGCTGAATTGGGAATTCGCCGAAAAGAATCTCGGCTGAGCCAGCCCTTCCCACGGCAAAGAAAAAGGACGGTGGAAAATCCACCGCCCTTTTTTTGTATCCGGATAAACCGGCGATCAGTCGTCGCCGCCGACCCGCGGCTGCGCCGTCACTTCCTTGGCCCAGAGGCTGTGATGCTCCTTGGCCCAGTTGGTGTCGACCTGACCGCTGCCCATAGCATCGAACGCGCCTTCCATGCCGACAGTGCCGATGTAGATATGGGCGAGGATCACCGCGACCATGAGAATGCCGGCAATGGCATGCACCAGCTGCGCGATCTGCATGCCGGCGATGTCGGTGACATAGAACGGGAACATCAGAATGTAGCCGCTGACAGCCAGCGCAGCCGAGCCCAGTACCACCGACCAGAAAATGATCTTCTGGCCGCCGTTGAACTTGCCGGCCGGCGGATGCACGCCCTTCTTCAGGATTCCACCGCCCTGGCGGAACCACTCCATGTCGATGGCATTGAAGATGTTGTGGCGAATCCACATCACCGCCATCAGGAAGACGCCGAGCACAAACGGGAAGCTGAGGAAGTTATGCGACAGCTTGCCGAAAGCCGACAGGCTGGTGAAGACTTCCGGTCCAATCATCGGCAGCAGCAAGCTGCGGCCAAAGGACAGGTTGAGGCCGCTCAGTCCCAGGATGACGAAGCAGATCGCCGTCAGCCAGTGCGAGAAACGCTCGACCGCCGAGAAACGCTCGACCGTGCGACCCGACATGCCATGCTCGACCTTGATGCGGCCGCGGATGGCGAGGAAGGCGGCCAGCGCGATCACGGTGATGGCCAGAACCCAGCCGCCGATCGACTTCACCGGCCCCTGCGAGGCCTGACGCCAGTCGCGGCCTTCGGGCTGGATCAGCACGCCCGACTTGGCATCGGGGATCGACACACGGCCAGCCACCGGACCCTTGAGCTGCTGCATCAGCAGTGCGTCATCGGCCGGAGCCGCAGTCTGCTGCGCCGAAACCGGCGCAGCGAAGGCAAGCATGAGGCCAAAAGCCAGGGCCGCCCAGAGGGTGCGCTTGGAATGCGGAATGCGCATCTTGTTTCTCCTATCTGACGCGATCAGGCCGAAGTGCCAGTCTTGTAGGCCGTCGACCAGCCCCAGGCACCGGAACCGTAACCACGGCGGGTCACGCGCTCCTTGTAGATCTGGGCGATCACGTCGCCGTCGCCGGCGAGCAATGCCTTGGTCGAGCACATTTCGGCGCACATCGGCAGCTTGCCTTCCGACAGGCGGTTGGCCCCGTATTTGGCATACTCTTCCTTGGTGTTGTCGGCTTCCGGGCCGCCAGCGCAGAAGGTGCACTTGTCCATCTTGCCGCGACTGCCGAAGTTGCCGACCTGCGGATACTGCGGCGCGCCGAAGGGGCAGGCATAGAAGCAGTAGCCGCAGCCGATGCAGAGGTCCTTCGAATGCAGGACCACGCCGTCATCGGTCTTGTAGAAGCAGTCGACCGGGCAGACAGCCATGCAGGGTGCATCTTCACAATGCATGCAGGCCATCGAGATAGAACGCTCACCCTTGGCGCCGTCATTCAGCGTGACGACGCGGCGGCGATTGATGCCCCAGGGAACTTCGTTCTCGTTCTTGCAGGCGGTGACGCAGGCGTTGCACTCGATGCAGCGCTCGGAGTCGCAGAGGAATTTCATACGGGCCATGGTGTGTTCTCCCTAACCGTCGCTCAGGCCGCTTCGATGCGGCAAAGCGTGGCCTTATTCTCATGCATGTGGGTGACCGGGTCGTAGCCGTAAGTGGTCACGCCATTGACGGACTCACCCAGCACGATCGGGTCAGCGCCCGGCGGATAGTTCTTGCGCTGATCCACACCCTGCCAGAAGCCGGAGAAGTGGAACGGCAAGAAGACTACACCCTTGCCGACGCGCGGTGTCACCATCGCCTTGACCTTCGCCTTGGCATTGGCCTCCGGGCCGTAGACCCAGACATTCTGACCTTCCTTGATGCCTAGACGGGTCGCGTCTTCCGGGTTGATCTCGACGAACATGTTCTGCTGCAACTCGGCCAGCCACTTGTTCGAGCGGGTTTCCTCGCCGCCACCTTCGTATTCCACGAGGCGGCCCGAAGTCAGGATCATCGGGAAGTCCTTGCTGACATCCTTGTCCTGCAAGCTCTTGCCCAGATGCGGCAGACGGTAGTCGCGACGATCGGCCATGGCCGGATACTTGGCGACCAGGTCGCGGCGCGAGCTATAGATCGGCTCGCGATGCACCGGGATCGGGTCCGGCAGGCCGAAGGCATTGGCGCGAGCCTTGGCATTGCCCATCGCCTGCACGCCGTGGGCCATGCAGACGCGGATGATGCCGCAGCTATAGTCAATCGCCCAACCGACCGCGTCGGGATTGTTGCCGCCGATCTTCTCGATCGTGGCCCGTTCGGTTTCAGTCAGTTCCTTGTCCCAGCCCATCTTCTTGAGCAGGCCGTAAGTGAACTCGGGGTGACCATCCTGGATTTCCGAATCCTTCGGGAAGGAACCGTCGGCCAGCAGCGAGACGCCGTTGCGTTCGACACCGAAGCGGGCACGGAAGGCACCGCCGCCATCCTTGACCGGCAGACTGGTATTGTAGAGCACATGGGTGCCCGGATGCTTCATCTCCGGCGTACCCCAGCAGGGCCAGGGCAGACCGTAGAATTCACCCTTGAGCGGACCCTTGGTGGCGCGCAGCGAGACGATGTCGAAATCGCCCTGATTAGCCATGTGCTCCTTCAGGCGTTCCGGCGACTGGCCTGAATAGCCGATCGACACGGTACCCAGATTGAACTCGCGGGTGATGTCCTCGACATTTGGCTCATCGCCCTCGTCGATCTTGATCTTCTTGAACATCTCCTGCTCGAAGCCGAGCTTCTTGGCCAGCTTGTAGAGAATCCAGTGATCGGGCTTGGACTCGAAGACCGGCGGCACGATCTGCTCGCCCCACTGCAGCGAACGGTTCGACGCGGTGCGTGAACCGCGGGTCTCCAGCTGGGTGCAGGCCGGCAACAGGTAGGTACCGTTCTTGCGATCAGGTAGCGCAGCAGCCGTGGTCGGATGCGGGTCGACCACGACCATCAGCTCGACCTTTTCCATGCCGGTACGCATCTCGGGCATGCGCGGCACGGTGTTGCCGCCATGGCCCCAGAAGAACATCGCTTTCACGTTGTCCTGCTGCTCCAGATCCTTCTTGTCGACCAGCACGGCGTCGAACCAGCGGGTCGACGGAATGCCCTTGGTCTCCATCATCTTCTTGTCCTGGAAGCGACCGAGCATCCAGTTGTAGTCGACATCCCAGACGCGGCACCAATGCTTCCAGGCGCCTTCCACCAGGCCGTAATAGGCCGGCAGCGTCGTCACATCGAGGCCCAGATCGGTGCAGCCCTGCACGTTGCAATGGCCGCGGAAGATGTTGGCGCCGCCGCCTTCCACGCCGATGTTGCCCAACGCGAGCTGCAGGATCGACAGAGCGCGTACGTTGGCGGTGCCGACAGTATGCTGGGTGACGCCCATGCACCAGATCAGGGTGCCGGGACGGTTCTTGGCCATCAGTTCGGCAACCCGCTTCATCTGCTCGCCGGGAACGCCGGTGACCTTTTCCGTCTCCTCGGGCGTCCACTTCTCCACTTCGGCGCGGATGTCATCCATGCCATAGACGCGCTGGCGGATGTATTCCTTGTCCTCCCAGCCATTCTGGAAGATGTGCCAGAGCAGGCCGTAGATCACCGGAATGTCGGTGCCGGGACGGATGCGCATGTATTCGGTGGCGTGGGCCGCCGTGCGGGTGAAGCGCGGGTCGATAACGACCAGCGGAGCGCGGTTCTTTTCCTTGCCGCGCAGCACATGCTGCAGTGACACCGGATGCGCCTCAGCCGGATTGCCGCCCATGATGACGATGCACTTGGAATTGTGGATGTCATTATAGGAGTTGGTCATCGCACCGTAGCCCCAGGTATTGGCGACGCCGGCAACGGTGGTCGAGTGGCAGATACGGGCCTGGTGGTCGATGTTGTTGGTGCCCCAGAAGGCCGCGAACTTGCGGAACAGGTAGCCGCCTTCGTTGGAGAACTTGGCCGAACCGAGCCAGTAGACCGATTCAGGGCCCGACTTCTGGCGAATCTCCATCAGCTTGTCGCCGATCTCGTTGAACGCGACATCCCAGCTGATGCGGGTCCACTTTCCGTCAACCAGCTTCATCGGATATTTCAGGCGACGATCGCCGTGAGTCAGTTCGCGGATCGCGGCGCCCTTCGCGCAGTGGGTGCCCAGATTGATCGGGCTGTCCCAGCTCGGCTCCTGGCCGACCCAGACACCGTTCTCGACTTCCGCCGTGACGGTGCAGCCGACCGAGCAGTGGGTGCAGATGTTTTTCTTGCGGACGATGTTGCCGCCGGTGGCCGAGGGCATGGCCTTGGCCTGCTTGACCATCGCAGGCGACAGCGCCGATACGGCAGCCAGTCCGCCAGCGGCGAGGCCAGAGGCCTTCAGGAAGCCGCGGCGATCCATGGTCTGCAGCGCGGCACCGGCGAGAATGCCGGACAGTTTCGCCCGTGGGGCGGTGCCGGCAGTGGAGCTCTTCTTGATCAACATGGGGGTGTCTCCGTCAATTCAATATCGTGCTGGTCGCCGGGCTCAGAGCCGGTTGCTGTCGTAGTAGCGCTTCACGTGCTCGGTTTCCTTGTAGCGCTGCTTTTTGCGGGTCTCGGCATTCTCCGGCGCGGCTTCAGCCTTGGTGGCGACAACCGTGGTCACGGCTGCCGCAGCGGCGACACCGGCACCCGCGCCGGCGCTGCGCAGAAAGCTGCGGCGATCCATCTGATCCTTCTTGTCGGTCTTACTCATGGGCTGGTCCTCCGTAACGACGTTTCAGGCCGGCTGCTCACGCAGCCAGGGCAAAGGCCTGGGTTTCAATGGACATGAACAATCGGCCGGCAGTGCCGAGCGGCTGGTAGAGCTTGGCGCTGGGCGTTTGCTCCAGATCGGTGAAGAAGCGTTCGCCCCAGGGGGCCAGATGCTGCCGGAACAGGCGCTCCTGCGTATTGAGTTCGGCCGGGCCGCGGCCTTCGCCACCCTGGATCAGCATGGCCATCAGTTCGCACAGCGCGCCCATATGGTCTTCGGGCTCGGCTACATGATCGGCGCGGGCATATCCGAGCCGTTCCATGTCGGTGCGCAGCTTGGCCAGCGGACGCTCGTAGAGGAAACCTGTGCGGTAGAAAGAGGCATATGGCACCAGTTCGCCGCGCGGCAGACCGATGAACAGAACGTCGTATTCTTCCTGCGCGCGTTCCAGCGACGTGCCACGGGCACGTTCAGCCAATTGCACCAGTGCAGCGCCCATCGGCGTGTCATCGCCCTTGAGCTGGCCCAGCGCGGTCAGCAGCGCGGTATCGGGACGACGCGCCAGGCCACGGCCCAGCAGCGCGTAAATCTGCGCGCGCCACAAATCCTCTTCCGGAATGACCGGCGCGGCGCCATCGGCTTTTGCATCGGGATAGAGATCGGGGCGGAGCGCGTGGCGGGTGATTTCACCGCCAGTGGCCTTCTCGATGGCCAACACAAACTCGCCCGGCACATGCGCAGCCTTGTTGAGCCAGTGCCATACATTGGCCTGCTTCACACCCAGCAATCGTGCCAGCTGTGTCTGGCCGCCGACGATGGCGATGGCTTTCGTCAGTGCTTCGGTCACGAATCCCTCTTCCCAGGAGTTAACCTACAAAAACCTTTGTTGGCCGCCAACCGAAATCGCAGTAAGACACTGAAATATATAGTGTTTTGCTGCACATGCGAAATTTTGAGACCGCCTCTCAATAGCAAGATGTTTATGCGATTTTTATGCTTATTTTGCAGGTATTAACCCCCTGCCAACCTGTTTCCAGCACATAAGAGACAGGTGAATTTTTCAGTCTGGTCGAGGAAAGCCGCGTCATGCCGCATGACACCCCGTTGATCACCATGCTGGCGCTGGCTTTCGTGATCGCTTTCGCCTTCGGCATGATTGCCCAGAAATTCCGGCTATCGCCGCTGGTGGGCTACCTTCTCGCCGGCATCGCCGTCGGGCCTTACACACCTGGATATGTCGCCGACACCGTTCTGGCACAGCAACTGGCCGAAATCGGCGTCATTCTCCTGATGTTTGGCGTTGGCCTGCATTTCTCGCCCAGCGACCTGATGCGGGTGCGCTGGATTGCCATCCCGGGCGCGCTGGCGCAAATACTGGTCGCTACCGTTCTTGGCCTGCTGGTGGCCCAGGTCTTCGGCTGGGGCTTTGGCGGCGGCCTGGTCTTCGGACTAGCGCTATCGGTTGCCAGCACTGTGGTGCTGCTGCGGGCCTTGCAGGCCCGCAATGATGTCGACAGCGATCACGGCCGGATCGCAGTGGGCTGGTTACTGGTCGAAGACATCTTCATGATCATCGCCTTGCTGCTGCTGCCCCCTTTGGCCGATGTGCTCGGCGGCCGGCCAAGCAGCAGCGGCGACAACCTCGCTCTCACCCTGCTGATGACCGCCGTGAAGGTCGTGCTGTTCGCCGCCCTCGCCCTCGTCGTCGGCAAGCGCGCCATTCCCTGGCTGCTGCAGCATGTGGCAGCCACCGGCTCTCGCGAGCTGTTCACGCTGTCTGTCTTGGCCTGCGCGCTCGGCATCGCTTTTGGTGCAGCCTTGCTGTTCGACGTGTCCTTCGCGCTGGGCGCCTTTTTCGCCGGCGTGATCATGAACGAGTCTGAACTGAGCCACGATGCGGCTCAGCGCTCGCTGCCATTCCAGGATGCGTTTGCGGTGCTGTTCTTCGTCGCCATCGGTATGCTGTTCGACCCGCATATCATCTTCGAGGCGCCGATGGCGCTGCTCGCCACGGTCCTGATCATCGTGTTTGGCAAATCAATCGCGGCGTTCCTGATCGTGCTGGCCTTCCGTCGGCCGCTGACTACCGCACTGACCGTTGCCGGCAGTCTGGCGCAGATTGGTGAGTTTTCATTCATTCTGGCAGGACTGGGCGTATCCTTCGGCCTGCTGCCGCCGGAGGGGCGTGACCTGATCCTGGCTGGCGCCTTCCTCTCGATCACTATCAATCCACTGCTGTTCCGCGCCATGGAGCCGCTGGAGGCCTGGTTGCGCGACCGCCCGGACTTATTGCGCAAACTGGGCGCGAAGGATCACGACACTCTGTAATCAGCCCGTCAGCTGGGCAGCGCCCCGCCATGCCGACGGCGCGACGGGGCCGACGCAACCGGCGCCGCTTCTTCGGCAGGCTGTGCGGTCGCAGCCGGCATCTCGATAGGCAGTTCTTCGGGTGCCGGCAATGCCGCGGGCAATTCTTCGGCTTCAGCAATCTCTGCCGACGGCAGCTCATCCTGCGGTGCCGCCTTGACCTGGCTGCCCTGGAAAACAGTCTGCAGCAGCTTGGCCACGTCGTCGGTCGGCAGCAGGTCGCCATAGCCCGGCGCCGTGAAATCCCAGTTGTACTCGACCAGTGGCTTGTAGTTCACCACGCTGGGTTCGATCAGCCATAGCTTGCGTAGTGCCTGCGCACGCAGGGCGGGTGGCACGCCTTTTTTCAGGAAAAGGCTGAAATCGCTCTCGGCAGTCAGACTCTCGATCGACGGCAGTGTTGCCGGATCAATAATCTCTTCTTCAGTCGACAGTTCGGCAGTTGCAGGCTGCTCCGGCTTCGCTTCTCGCGCCTCCGTTTTGCGGCGCGACCAGCGCGAGAGGAACCCCTGTTCGGTGTCGCTGTCCGTTTCGCCTCTGGATTCAGGTTTGTCTGGCTTACTCATCTTCCGGGACCTGTCGCAGCGGATCAGACTCGTAAAGATGCGGTCGTCGCGCCAACGCTTCCAGATCAGCGCGATCACGCTGGCGCTTGTAATGTTCCTTAGTCGGGGGATGGCGGGTCACATAACTGGTAACCCACTCCAGGATTGCTGCCGGCATGGCGACGCAATCGACAATGTCGTCGCCCGTATCGTTATGTGCATGCGCTTCACCCGGATCGACGGAGGCCCCATACAGCTCGACACCCGGCGCTGTTGCGCTGTTGCGCAGGAAAACCCAGATCGAGGGCTGAGCACTCTCGATGTTATAGGCATAGGTTTCGGACTCATGGCGGTAGAGCAAGAGCTCGGCTGAGCCCGCGTAAAACCGCTCCCAGCCCTCACCCTCACCCAGCTTGGTCCACGGCTCCGAACCCGGCACACCATCCAGAACCTGCACCGGCCGCCAGCTGTGGTCGATCCAAGGATTGTCCAGTTTGCGGCGTTCAAGGATGACGCCAATCTGGCGGGTTTCGGTCTCTGGCGGCCTGACGACACCGGTCATGGTTCAGCTTCCCGTGTTGAGCGGCAAGTTTACTACAAGATTGTGCGGCTTCAGCCGCAGCTTGCCGTGATGATCGACGGCAACGCCAAGATAGACTGGCCGGCCGGCTACCCGCGGCATCATCAGCGACGGATCGCGGAATTCCAGCCGGAACAGGGCCAGGATCTGGCGCAGGTGATCATCATCCACCGCCTGTCCCTCGTAGAGGGCATTCATGATGGTGCTGGCAGTGGTATCCAGGCCGATATGCCAGACCCAACGTTCATCACGGATCGTCTGCACCGGCACCACCTGCACGGCCGCACCCGTCAGGCGCTCGACCCAGAGTTCGATCACACGCGCAAAGGCATCATGTCCGGGCCGGGTAAAACTGAAATCCAGCACGAAGTCATGCCGATCGCTGCGCGCCCAGTATTCCGGTGCGTTCTCGCGGGTCAGAATGTCCATGTCGATGCTGCGCAGCGCCGTCCCGGACTGGGTAACCAGCGCACCGAGCGAACCGAAACTGTCCTTGGCCGCCAGCATCTCGATGGTCTCTTCATCGGCCAGCAGGATCGCACCATCGCGGATCGTCACCTTCTGCGCACGGAAGAACAGTTCGGCGGCGCGGACCCGGAATGCGTCTTCGCTGCCGTCCAGCAGATCGCGCAGGATCGCCGCGGCCAGGTGATCCATGAACATGACCGGCACGGCGGGCGCGCCCTTGCGGAACAGCCCCATATAGGCAGCCTCGACGCTGCCGCTTTTGACCATATGGTCGCGGAAGCGCAGGAAGATTTCGTAATTCTGCTGCGCATCCGCATCGGCCAGCGCCGAAAGATCCGCCGTTGAAACCGTCCGGAGCGGCTGTTTCAGCAGGCTGGCATGCAGGGCACGCTCGGCATCGCAGGCCTCGTCGGGCAGCGACATTTCCGGACGGCTCATATAGGCGCGGATGAAATCCTCGCCGACGCCCAGCCGGCCATTGCCGATGCGATCGAGCAGGTCGTAGCCGCTGCTGATCCAGAAGTCAGGCATCGGGCGCAATCTCCCAGATTTTCGTATGCGGTTTGTCGCCGGGCGGCGGCACGATGCGGAACTGCTCACGGATGGCATCGCCATCCATGAAGCGGCTGAGGCTGAGCAGGGTGTTGATCGGATGCTCGGCCAGGGACGCCGCGTAATCGACTTCCTCTTTCGCCGCCCCCCGCGCTTCCGCCATGTCCGGTGCGCCGTATTCCTCCAGCAGGTGCTGTGCCAGCGCCTCGATGACGGCGGCATACTCGTCCGGATCAATGGTTGAGATGGAGACCAGCGTCGACCAGCCGAAGCTGCCCAGGCCAAGGAAACCGTTGGCGAAGGCCTGCCGTTCCTGACGACTCAAGCCCTCCGGGTCGGCGTCAGCGAAAGCGAAAGTACCGGGCACGGCCCATTCGCCCGGTTCTGCCGCAGCAGCAAAGACCCGGGTATCGGATTCATCGAACCGGATGCAGCGCAACAGCTTCATGACGGCAGCCGAGCTGGCTCCGGCAGGCGCCAGCTCGGCTGCCGCAGGGCGTGGCGCAGGTTATGCCATGCCTTCGCCGTACCATCCTGACGCCAGGCATCGCCACTGGCCTCGATTTTCAGCGCCTTGTCATTCAGGTCATGCAGGAAAGCGCGGCGCACCGGCTCGAAACCATCTTCCTGCCAGCGATCTAGCCAGTGAAGCGCATGGCGACTGAAAGATTCGATCAGCTTCGGCACAATAACCTCCCCGCAGCCTTCTTCATGCAGATTGGTGTATTCCAGTTCAACCCCGGGCATATCGTCATTGTCGCCCACCGGCACCATCTGCACGGTGAGCCCGATGACCAGCCAGTCCGGCACATCGGCCATGCCCTGCTTTTCCACCAGCGGGCCATGGGCCACACGAATACCGCCGACGCAGGCCTCGTTGACCAGCAGGCGATCAGGCCAGGCAACGCTGGCCGGCGTTTCCGCGGGCGCAAGACTAGCCAGACCGTCATGCAGACCCAGCAGTCCGACATAAGACAAAGTCAGCGCCAGCTGGATCGGGTCGAGCGGCCGCAGCAGCAGCGCAGCCTCACAGCGATCCGTACGATTAATCCACAGCAGCAGGCCGTCCTCCGCGCTATCTTCCCCGGCCTTGCAGGCCGTGGCGAAGGCATCGGCTGCGCAGAGCCGCAGCGTGTAGCCCGGCGGAACATTCGGCCAGTCAACCGGCGTCATGCGATTTCTCCCTGTGCCAACAGCCGCTCGGCTTCCGCCAGGTCGTCCGGCGTATTGGCATTGAAGAAGGGATCGACGGTTTGCACGGGAAAATCAACCTGTACCAGCCGGTGACGTGCGGTCCAGCGGTCAACTTTGCGAATATCCTCATCCACCACGGCCCGCCGCAGATCATCGAACAGGCGCACCGGCCACAGGCCGATGACCGGATAGGGCTGGCCGTCGGAAACCGCGCAGGCCAGATCGGCGCCGGCTTTCTCGCGCACTGTCTGCATGCGCAACACCAGATCGCGCGGCAGAAACGGCCCATCACCCGGTACCGTGACGATATCGACAATGTCCGCGCGGTTCTCCCGCGCCCAGGCCAAACCGGCCAGCACGCCAGCCAACGGGCCGACAAACCCTTCCACGGCATCGCCGGCCACCGGCAGACCGAAGCTGGCAAAACGCGCTGGATCGCCATTGGCATTCAGGATCATGCCATCCACCTGCGGCGCCAGACGGTCCAGGATGTGAGAGAGGATCGGCCGGCCGGCCAGCGGCTGCAGGCTTTTGTCGCCACCGCCCATCCGGCGGGCGAGACCGCCGGCCAGAACAACACCCAGAATCCCATCCATCACGCTGCCTCGTCGTCGCGGCCGCCCTTGCGCTGCGAACGAGACGATTCTTCATTCACCGCTGCCGGATCGGCATCGAAGCGCAACCGTTCCGCGCCTGCCAGCGCGATGAACCGCTTGCCCTTGGCGCGGCCGATCAGCGTCATGCCGATCTGGCGCGCCAGCTGCACACCCCAGGCAGTGAAGCCCGAACGGCTGATCAGGATCGGGATATTCATCTGTGCCGTCTTGATCACCATCTCCGACGTCAGGCGTCCGGTGGTGTACATCGTCTTGCCAGCCGGCGAAATGCCATGCACGCGCATGTAGCCTGCGATCTTGTCGATGGCGTTATGGCGGCCAACATCCTCCATGTAGATCAAGGGCCGATCATCTTCGCAAAGCACGCAGCCATGAATGGCGCCAGCCTCCAGATAAAGCGATGGCGCGAGATTGATCTTTTTCGACAGCGCGTAAATCCAGGAAGTGCGCAGTTCAGCCTTGGGGTCGAGCGATATGGTTTCCAGGGAATCCATCATATTGCCGAAAACCGTACCCATGGCGCAGCCCGAGGTCTGGATTTTCTTTTTCAGCCGTTCCTCGTAATCGGTGCGGCGCGCCGTACGCACCACGATGGTTTCGATCTCCGGTTCAAGATTGATCTCGGTGACCTCATCCTCCGGCAGCAGCATACGCTGGTTGGCCAGATAGCCCAGCGCCAGATATTCCGGATAGTCGCCGATCGTCATCATGGTGACGATCTCCTGGCCGTTCAGGTACAGGGTGAGCGGGCGCTCGACTGGCACCTTGGTTTCGACGGCCCGCCCCTCATGATCAATGCCCTGCACCGTCTCGGTCAGGGCTGGATTGAGCGGGTCGGGGGCGACCAGGAATTCGGTATGCTGGCGGGTCATGGCTCCCTATATAAGGCAGAGTTCAGCCCGTGGCGATGTACTGGCGCAGGGCCTCGGCTTCCATCTGGGTGTCGGCAATCCGCCGCTTCACCACATCGCCGATGGAAATCATGCCAGTTAGCCGGCCGCCATCGACCACGGGCAGATGACGGATGCGACGCTTGGTCATCAGATGCATGACGTCTTCGATGGTGTCCCGGCTGGAACAGACCATGACATTGCGGGTCATGATGCTGTCGGCGCTCTGCTGCATCAGGTCGGTCCCGATCATGGCCAGGCCGCGCACAATGTCGCGTTCGGAAAGAATGCCGGCGATACTGCCATCGGGGCGAAGCACCAGCACCGCGCCGATGCCTTTGTCTGCCAGCATCTGGCAGACCGATTCGACGCTCTCATCGGGGCGGGCATGAATCACGCCACCCGATTTGTCCTTGAGGATATGCGCTACCGTCATGCTGGTTTCCTCCTCAGCTGGCACCCTTCGGGGCTGTTTTTCAGAACTTCGTCTCAAACTTCCTTCTACACGGTATCGGGATTGGGGCAGCGGCTGGCGGCCGCTTCACGCAGTCAGAACGCCAGTCTCCGCCAGCCCCGCCAGGATGACAAGATCAAACCCGAAGACCGGGCTTAAGCTATTGAGAGATCATTATCTTCCAGCCCCTCCCAGGACTTGCGGGGGCGGCCGGCATCGGTTATCGTCCGCGCCGTTTTCGACCCCCGGCAGCGGTTTTGCACCCTCAGCCGGTTCCTTACGGAGAGGTGCCAGAGTGGTCGATCGGGACGGTCTCGAAAACCGTTGTGCGTGCAAGCGTACCGTGGGTTCGAATCCCACCCTCTCCGCCAATATCCGCTCCAAGATATTGAAATCATTCCCCTGCGTCTCAGGCGGGGCGCTCTACCCACAAACGTACCCACAAATGTTTCCGCCTTGCCGGATGGTCGCTTGAGTGCCGCCGGTTGAACGCTACTCTGCGGTGCGTGCTTAGTTGGGCGAACAAGGGAAAGCGTCGATAATTGCCCTAGATGCCAGGGTTGCGCCGTTGATGTGCAACTTGTCGGGGTTCTCACTTAGGTACTTCGTCACGACAAGCACCAATTGTTCGAGCTGTGCCGTCTGCGGGATGCAAAGTGAAGGCGCCCTATTCGACTGAGCAAGCACCGCGATGGAATCACTGATTGAGGCGATGTACCCGGTGCAAAACGCGCGGTTTGTTTCACAGTGCGCGCTTAGATCGAGGCCGCTGACAAATATCCATATTTTTTCACCCATTTCTTGGGCGAGTGTTTGCCCACTGAGAACGGCCAGCAACATCCCAACATATTTCATCGAACGGACGTGCATATTCCCCACCAGATGGCCTGTTCAAGTCACCCTTTATTAACGGCCCATAATTCTAAGCATACGAGAGAGCACTTCCCTCAACACTTAATCCAAGATCGAGTTCACACAAAGTCCAACACCGATCCACTCACCACTTCCAATGGTCGAATCCAGTCATCGTCGCTGACTTGCAGTTTTGAATCGCAATGTGTCGGCCCGTGTAACGATGTATTAAATACACAGAGCGGCATATAATGGGGCTTACTAAAATCATAAAATGCTAGCTGCGCCCGAACCCATAAAGCGTCTCGACTGTTTCGGTATCCGGCGAAAAGCGTCACTGCCCCGTGATCAAGTGAGACTGTTGCCAGATGCATCTGTGAGATTGCGAACAGTGCCACAAAAACTTTTACCTTTTGAAAATCTTGCCTTTCTTCCGAATTCAGCAAGCCACAGGAAATCAACGCCGCACAGAAGTCGGAGAACAGCTTTTCGTCATCAAAGGCCGGATTCCAAATAAACGACCCAGCCAAATAATTAAAAACTCTCTCCTCACGTCTGTTTGGATAGTCATCTGCTCCCAACTTTTTAATTGCTCGCTCTAAGGCGGCGCGTGCTTCCGATGGAGTACATCGGCATTTTTTATAAATCTGCTCCGGCATCGCCCTTCTCAAATTTGCATGAGCAGCCGCCGATAATCGCTCAAGATTATAATCTACAGGCTTTCCATCCATTCCAAAATTGGTCAGCCAGGAATGTGCGCTGGTGTGCAAATCTCGAACAACCTTCAGTATTGCCCCTCGGTCCCGACCATCTCGATGAGCAAGAAAGTCACCTATTTCCCTTACGCTGCCCGGGCACTTTTCCCTTGTGCGTAAATCCAAGAACAGCCGATTTAAATCTTCAACTCTCCGCTCGCCCGAGAGGATTCTTTCAATACGTCGCCGCAGGTCTCTAGCCACACCTCCACTTGCCGCCTGAATGTGAAACGGAATCGATAAATCTTTCGCGCTCAAAAAATCCCCCCCTTTTTATAACGTCGCCCTACTTGCTATAGCTGCATTTATTGCTTGATTGGTGCGGAATTGGTGGCCAAGAAAACAAATAAATGGTAACGAATTGCATCAACATGCAGATCACCTTATGCGTCGCGTAACGCGCGCCAGCTGCCGCTTTAATTGTGCTCATATAGCAGCATTCATCGCATACCCATCCATTGGCCAACTCCTCGAGTAGAAACTCAACGCCGAGTTAAAAAATGAACGATACCAAAATCATTGATAACGACATTCGACACGCAATAGCGGAGCAACTAAAAAAGTTGGAGGACGATACAGAGAAGACGTCCGCAAGTAATTTTTATCAGGCTCAGAAGTGGGAAAAGCAAAATACCTACCTTGGTATGGCTGTCATTGTTCTCTCGGGTCTCGTCACAGCAATCGGGACGGTAGCATCTCAGATAACTTACTTTGAGCCATATAAAGCCGAGCTAAATTCAGCTTCGATAATACTTGCTGCGGTAGTTTCTATCGTAGGCACAATTCTGACATTTCTAAAGCCAGCCGAGAGAGCTAGCGGCTACCGTGAGTACGGCAACAAGCAGAAATCACTTCGCAACAAAATCAGAATTTATCGCACCACAAGCATACTGTGCGAGGCAAGCTCTGAACGGGCCCATGAAAAACTTCAAGGCTTTTTGGCCGAAAAGGACGCTCTTAATTCTGATAACCCCCCGATTCCCAGAGAAGCGTTTCAAGCGGCATCGAAAGAGATTGCTGAAAAACGAAAAAGAGACATGGAAACCAACAAGCTCGCAGGCAGTTAACCTGACTAATTCTTCGTATCAGTTCCGTCCCAAAAGTATAGCCAAGCGTCAATTTCCGACGCTCCCCTTAATCGATCCCGTATCCAGTGGATATTCTGCGGATACGCTTCTTTTAAACGTGCCTCGGTTTTTTCAATCGCCTGATTTGCGGAGAAGCACTCAGACTCCGCCAAATAGAATTCATGCTGCTTTAGCCACTCGTATATTCGGTTAAACGCCGGTATCGAAATCTTTTCCACCTTAGATGCTTCAATTAGTTTCTCCAACATGGACATGAGTTGAGACCGGTATATTCGAGGGTGAAGTTGGGGAAAAATCTCAACCCCGCCATCTTCCGATAAAACCAAGGTTACAGTATGAATCCCTCTTTCTTGGCAGCCCGCAATGTAACGAAGTGCAGAATTAAATCGCGCTCCACGACCAGGATCCCCTCCCTCAATCGCCAAACCGTCCAGAATAATTCCAATGCCATGGCACTTCATGTCGCTGTCCAGCATTATTGCTCCATCAATCGAGCATAACTGGTGCAGCAGCCCCGGAGTTAAATGACAGGGTTGGATTGAAGTCGCTTGGGCTGAGAGGCGCCTAACCTCGCTCGCGGCATCAGATGAAATTACAATTAAAGCCCCGCGACGTTGACGTTCAACTTCAGCGGTCAGCGCCACAAGGCGCTCGATAGCGTCAGGCTGCACATTCCTGATGATCCGCGGGAGATCGTCTTCGATCCTCTTGGCATAGTTACTCGGCTTTGGAAGACGTGGCCGGCCGTAATGCACTACCATCATCGGTACGTCGTTATGCACCAATCTCCAGGTCGCATTTCCTTCCACTTCAATGGAAAAACAATCTTCATCGACATTTACCCCCCTGATAGATGCTAAACCAAAAGCTAGCTCGGAATTTGTGTGCAGTAGGAAGTCCCTTGAAGTTACCTCAAGCAACTTACGCATATGCCGAATCTGCTTTGTTTTCCTTGGCTCAAGAAACTTAATCGTCGGCAACACGCATACGTTATTCTCGCTGGCAATTAGAAATCCGCCTTTGCTTTCCTCTCTTTCGTACTGCATTGAGGAAACGGAATTACAAAAATCCCAAAGGCTATGCCACCCAGATATCGCTTTCTGATCAACTCTGAACGCAACATCACGCATCAAGCGATGACCCGCTCGACCAAGAATTTCAGTGGTCGAAGTACCTAACGAATCTTTCCCTGGCTCGATATTATTAAGCTCTCTTTGAAATTCGCCGAGTAACTCAAAAATGACAGATTCTATTAGAGATCGACTAACTCTCGACCCAGTGATTTCTGTAATTGGAACTTCGCTTTTAGTTAGTGAATAATACTGCGAAATAGCAGATTGATTAACAGATAGAATTGCTAAGACTTTATATTTCCCGACTCCAATTGGAAAGGTTGAGTAAAATGCCCGTTCCTTGGAAACATCGAGATGCAACACAGTTTCCAATAAAGCATCCCTAAGCGCCTCTCCTTCGATCCGTCTATCATGATGCTCCTGCGCAATAGGATGCGTATGAAATATTTGGCGAGAAGGATGGCTGCGATGTTTCGCTACGACGATATCCGGCAGAGCTGCGAGGGCATTACTTTTTAACCAAAATTCCTTCTCAGGCTCGACGCATATTGGAATTTGATTCGGGGCACTAGCCACTCCAACCAGGAAGACCTCAGGCGAAAGGCGTTCATCTAGTTCATTTAATACTCTTTCAGCCAGTCCACTTGCATATACCCGATAATGACGCTGATATCCCCAGATAAACTCATAGATGACGTTGTCATTATCCATTGTCGACCTTCGGAAAGTGGTGTTAGTGATTTGCGCGGGGCCCCTTGGTTCTATCAGCCCTCTCAATTCAGAATGACAACAATTGGTAGAGCCGCGAAGACTCTATCGAGTTGTAAAAAAGCTATTCAGCGGGCTCTTTGCGTCGATCCGGAAAGTACGGTCGCAGAACCTTCTCCATAAATCGCCGCAGCTTCCGGTTCCGAACTATTGCGCGGTGCCGCGCGTGCCGAGAACGCCTATCGCGATGCTCAAAATTGTATGAAAGCAATGGCCCCAGATCGGCCGGATCGTCTACACCACTCTCGAAATGTAGCCCTGCGTGGATCTCCCGTCTCTCAGCCAAAGACTCCAGGAGATTCTGGTCAAAACTCAACGCGCCAGTTATCTGCGGGGAGTTAGTCAGCGTTTGAGTGCTGAGATCAGCATAGCTAAGTATCTCTATATCCCCTAATCCGGTCAAACGAGGACGCTTATATCTATCTGACTTAATCTTAATTAGCCGAGTCCACGCCGATCTTTGGAACACCATCATGCGGCGCGCTCTTTGATCCTGGGTATTTTGAATATGCATTAGCGCTTCAATTTTTTTCGCCAAGATCATTTCGACATACCAGCGATGAAAATACTTACACTTTATTTCTGGAAGCTCTCTCGCAGCCATCGCAAATGGGATAAGGGTTCCCCCACCCTCCGCTCTGAAATTTCTTCTCCAGTCCATAGAATTGATCGTGCGAAGAGCCGAAATTATCTGCTGCTCGTCATGCTCTATGTTATTCGTAATGGCAGCCAAATGGCTGGGCTGACCAAATCCCATAAACCAAGTCGCCACACCGATCCGAGCAAGCAGATTCTGTAGATTCTCAATAATATTTTCTGCTTCGGAAGGAGTGGATATGGTCTTTCTTCCATTTAGCTCGAATACAATTGCAGGCGTTACCGCACAAAACATATCGCAGCACGCATAATCATCTAAATAGTGAAGATAAGCGATGAGCGCATGTAACCTACTGCAGCGTGCCGGATCAGAAGCCTCCCGCACTATATCCTGAAGAACATTATTGTCGGGTATTACAACAATGCGCTCACTGACTTGTAGGTAAGGTTCTACAGCTCTATCGACCTGTAAAAAGGCTCGAATAAATTCTTCTTTATCCCGATCTGACGCTGCAGCAAGAAATGATTGTATCTTATGAAGTCGCAACCCTTTCCCTTTATCAATCGTTTTTTGCAGGATAGATGGTTGATTAAACATTCGCGTAGATAGCCTGTACTTAGTGATGATGCCTTTAACTGAGTTATCAATATTAGATTGCCCTATCAAAGTGTTTGATTTCCGGAAAATGTGGTTTGACGAAGTTTGTTGTTGCTGCGCGCACAGCCTCGCGTGCTGACTTGACCTAGCACCACACTCCACCAGGCCGTTGCATAAATACCGACATCCGAGAGTGGCTGGACGCCTCAGGTTAAAGCCTCGGGTCAACAATAAGGGCATACAATCGCATGCTTCCTTTACTCAGCCCTACCACTGCATTCCGGACGGTGGCTGGCGGTCGGACCATTTTGGACACGGAAATAGAATGCCTTTCAGCATCCTACATATCGTTCCCAAGCTTACGACGGGGGTTCGATTCCCCTCACCCGCTCCAAATCAATCAATAACTTTATTCTATTCTACGTCCAAGATTTGGGGTCCATACGGATTCTATACGGAAAAAACGTACGCAGATTTACGCGGTCGTAGGGAGACGCCGAGCTCTCTGGCCAGCACTCAGTCCAAAATTAGATGTGAAGGCTTTGGCCTAAGTAATCGCGAATTTCGAATAGATTCACGCTGTGCCGTATGGCGTCTTCTGGATGAATTACAATAGTGAGCTTGCTAGCGAAAATCTTCTCAGAAGAAGCATCGGCAAATGACTGGGCAATACGCTCAATCATCTTCTTCCTCGACAAATTAACTCGTCCGCGACCAGTGCCAAGCACGGGAATGACTATTTCTCCCAATTCGCCTCTCGACGCCACAAACTGCCACAGCGCATCTAATGCCTCGTCAACCATTCGCAGGGTCGAACTCGCATTTCCGAATTCATTCATTTCTGACATAGCGAGAAAATAAAAATTCTTTCCATGCGTTTTGACGCGCGCGACAGTCCCAATCTTATAGACCGCCTTCTTACCCTTCTTTGAGTTGTCTATGGAGCTAGTTTCACCGACCAGAGAATCATTGATCTGCCTATCGAGCTCCAGTGAATTTCCCTGCAAATACCTTAGAAGGAACTGACCTTGCAAACTGTTGGGAGCGATTAGCCCACTGGATACATCGGTATCGAAAGTAGTGTTCGTACTTATAACGATTTCACCGTCCGTATCGAGTAAATCTCCTATGCGCACCTCAAAGCTAAAATCACGTTTCGGCGGCTTATAATTTACCCTTGAGACCGGCCTTCTTGTGACCAGCACGTAAATTGCCGAAACAACAAGGATGATCGGGAAAGCGAATGCGCTGTATTGGTCTTTTGTGTAGATACTGAAAAACTCCAATAGCTCAATAAAAAGCCAAATTACGCCCACGGTTGCGAAGAATCTCATCGCCGCTTCGGTTGAGAAAATCGCGTACCGCCAAAATGCCCAGGTGCAAACTGACCTAAGAAAGTGTCGCATCACAAGCCCAACTGCTCGTAGGTAGTATCAGAATATTTGTACCAGCCCGTTTTGCCTTCAGACCGATATTTGGCATGAGAATCTGGCCAGTTCAGCATCGCATATTCGATGATCTTGGCACCAAACGGAACGAACACGGCTAGCTCATCTCGAATCGTTGGCGGGCACAGTGCGTCCTTCACGCGCTCTCCATTTAAGTTGACTGCGATAATTGGGAGATCGAGCTTCAGTGCGACTTCCATCTCCCACTTCACAAACTTCGTAAGTCGCGCTGTATTTTTTCCGATCAAAACCATGAATAGCTTTGAATTTGCAAAGCGCTCTCTAAGCTGCTTCTTGATACTTTCGACGTCGCTTGTGTCACGAGCGGTGTTGAGATCATGAGCATTGTAAAACTTGAAGGAAAATTTCTCGTTCTCTGACCACGCCGTCATCAAGCGATAGTAATCCATATCTTCATCGCCATCGAAGCACGTATATGTCTTGTTTTTGTATGCCATGCCTTATCCCCAAGTAACCCTGAGGCCATAAGAGATTCACCTCGTCATTACCGCAAGCGAAAATCGCAGATTCACGTCACTTAGAAGGTTCGATCAGAACGTCATATTGAACCGGCGAGAGTTTGGACGTTTTGCCGCATAAAGGAGTAAATCTTTGTACGGCGCAATCCCCGCCATGCGACAGCTCAAGGCGTTTTGAAAGCCGCCATTAGGAAGGCAACAGCGTCATCGCGCACAGCTGCCCTCGCCTCGGCGTTGCGGCCGAACGAAGCGCCCAGTCGCTTACAGTTTGCTTCAAAGGCGGCGATTTCAGATACCGGTCGGGTTTCGCCCGTATCAGGCCGCCAGAAAGTGTTCTTCTCAAAGAAGTACATATGACCACAAGCGCCCCACTGCTCTGCCTTGGCATTGCTAGTGTGGCGGTATGAGGTGTCATCAAAGCCATGCTTGGCATCTTTATAGATGGTCAGCTTGGCATCCGTGCCTTGGGCCACGAGGCGCTTCGTGAAGCGGTCACAGGTCCCTGGCGTCTGGTAGTCGTCTTTGTCGCCCATGTATATCCTCACCGGTGCCCCTGTCTGCTTATCACCCATAGCTAGACAGCCCGGGTAGACAGCGACATGGGCCGCGAATTTGAGATCAGACTTAATGACGCCGCGTCGGAAGGCCTCATGCACCGTGTAGAGCGCGGCAGAACCGCCCCGTGAGAACCCGATGATCGCAATACGCTTGGGGTCGATACGGGGGTGGGTACTTAAGACCTCAAGCGCTGATAGAGCATCTGCGACGCCGACTGCATAACTCAACTGGCTTTGGTTGGTCTGAGTTGCCGTGATGCCACGGGTGGCGAAGCTATCGACCATGAACGTGGCCCAGCCCTGGTCTCGAAACAGCTTGGCCCAATCCTGGTCTTTATCTGAAAAGCCACTGCTGCCATGAGACATGACAATGGCCGGCACCCTGCCCTCAGCACTTGGAAGCACCAGTTCGCCCATGACTGGCTCTGGCGTAACCTGCCCGCGTGCGAGGCCGTAGTAGCTCTTGGGGGTCTTGGCCAGAAAGGTCACCTTGCCGGTTTGGCCAGCATTAAAACTCTGTAGGGGCTCTTGAGCCCAGGCAGGTGACGCCAAATAGCCGAGCACGATGATAGTGACGAGCGCGCGATAGACGAGCTGCATAGGATATCTCGTAGTTTGAGGTTAGTTTGGGGTGTGATCGTTAGTCGCGGAGCTTTTTGCCCCACTGGGCAAGCCAATCATTGAGCACCGGCTTGGGCGAACCCGGCCCACTGCCGATGTTACGGCTTTGCCGAATGGTGACGGTCTTGCCGTCCACGACCCAAGCGACCCAAACGCTCATATCGGCCAGGTCTGTGACAACGATGGCGGCATCGCCATCTGTTGGTTGGGGTGACTTGGTGCCCGACACTACCAGGAAGCGCCGATTGACGATGGTGGTCTTCGGTCCATAGGCCAGGCGGTCATTAATTGGCTGGATCTTGTAATCGACCAGCTTTGCGACGCGAGGCCAGATGTCGGTCGATTGAATGGCTAGCGGTCCACTACCGAGCACCTGGCCCAAATCAGGGGCGTCTTTGCCAACGACATAGAGCAGTCCCCTGGCGCGTTCATACTTGGTCGTGACCGGCAAGAGCTCGTCCTGGGGGGTCTCACCCCAGACTGTGCCTGAAAATGCGATGATGCCCTTGCCGCCTCGCTTGATATCAGACGCTTCCCCCCGACCTAAGCTACCCAAGTACAGCGGCGGTGTCTTGGTCACGTCCACCAATGAGAGAGAGTCGACGCAAGAACTGCCTGCACACTCACTGCTGAAGATGACAATCTCGAGCTTGGCCAGCGAAGGCACGGCCAAAATCGGAGTAATGTGGTCTTCTTCAAAGAGCTTGGTCTGACCAACCTTCGCCACCTTTGGGCAGATGGCGTCGTCGCACGCTGGGTCTTGATCGGTAACCGTTACCTCGCCCGCCTTGGTCGAGATACGCCAGGCGACCTTGCCTTTGGCATCTGGCTTAGGCTCTACCAAAACCTCGCCTAGCGGGATCTGCTGGATCCGGGCTCGGCGCACTTGCCAGCCCAAACCGTCCCGCTGCAGCACCAAGGTGAGTGTCGCTCCGACGTCTGCGCCGCCGAACACCACGCCGTAATGGCTGGCGTCGATATAGCGGCCCTCTGGCGCTAGGTCAGGCCCTTCGGCGTGCTTGTAGAGGCTGATGGCGCCCTGGGGAGTCACCCGCTCGTCGATTAGCTGGCCAATGGCTGTATTGATGACGCCGCCGCCCAGCAGACCGTTGGGCGCATCTAGGCCGCCTTGGCCTTTTGCGGTCTTCATCTCTTGCTGCATGAGCGCTTTGATGTCCTCACGCAGGCTGTCACGTACGTGTGGCCAGTCAACCAACACATCTAGGGTCAGGGCATCGCTCTGCTGTAGGGCTGTTTGAAGCTTCCTGAGTGTTAGGACCGGCGAGTACCACGTATATGCACCTCCCGCTCCCAAGCCAGCCGCCACTACCGCGGCGATAAGCCACTTACGCATTTATTCCCCCATAATCTTCCGATTCGGACTTTTACGCTGAGTTTTGGCACTCTTTTCGCTCGTTACTCATAATAATATTATGAATATATAGCAAAACAAGGCGGTTTTTCAGCATTTCATCCCGTGGAGGTCGCAATGCCGCACTGAGATATTGCGACCGATGAATGACAAAGAATTCAAACGACGCTTCGGAGCTCGCATCAAAGTCCTGCGAGAGAACCGCGGCCTAACTCAAGAAGAGTTAGCTCCCAAGGTTGATCTGAGCCCGCACCAAATTTCTGCAATTGAACGTGGTATCTCTGGGACGAAGCTAGTCGCCGCACAGAGATTGGCCGTTGCGTTGGGCGTGGATTTTGTTGAGCTGTTTGATTGGATTCCCCGGAAGAGGCTGTCATCAGAAGAGGAGCGCAAGGAGAGTGCAATGGGTCGCTTCCGCGCGCTGCTCAATTCCGGAAAACCGGCAACCTTGGACGAAGTCGCTGAGATTCTAGCAACTCTGAAGAAACGCTAATACTCACTGGCCAGCATGACGGTTAGTATCCGCGACGTGACGTTAGGGTCCGTTGGGTCGGGCGAGTAATATTCCAGCGCCTTGTCATAGCAGTCGATCTTCCAGAATATTCTCCGGCCATTCTGCTCGATGCTTCCGAAATCATGCTCACCGTGCGGATCGCAGGCAGTATCGAATGACTCATAAGCTCTAATTTTATGGAGTACTGCAGTCAGGTCCGCCTGACTAAGCGACCGAACCCCGATTGTCAGGACATATCGGCCACCAAGCATCGTGCGCCGAAAGTGATCATTTAGATTTTGGATTCTTCGGATACTCGCGCCCGTGTTGTCGTTTGCCAATGTTTGCGCTCCATTGTCCGCCATTATTTCCTCCTCCGATTAGCTGCTCCTGTCGGTGTCGCCTCAAACAGCCGCACCAAGGCCACAACCTCGCCATCGTCCTCAATCTCGAATGCATCCAGCGGGGCAAGTCTGTGTGCCTTGCGGGCGATGCCTGCTTTTAGATGCTTCGATGGCACACCGACGGATGCCAACGTTGACTGTTCGGCATTTGGCAACCAGGTATCGAAGTGACTGGCCCCAACCGCGATTCCTCCGCCTAGAACTGCCGAAGCGGAGGCAATGCCGTGCCGCTGCCAGAAACCGTCAAGACCAGGCCGCTTGAATAAGTGGATCGCGCAAAGTGCCAGATCAGGTTGCCTGGCATTCAGTGACGTGTGCCATTCAGCCATACAGTCATTCCGCAGTGCGGTGATGCGACCGGCATCGCCATGGTAATTCCCATCGGCCCATAGCCATCGAACATGCTGAGCGCGCCGCCCAGGAACTTTCGGATCTTCCGTCAGGCCGAACAGGTCGTAGCAAGCTGCCAACATGGCCGTGCTGCCATTAGGTAAAGTGACAAAGCGATAGCTTGACCCGTAATCGGAGGCCGCAGGCACGATGGGGAGGTCGTTGCCAGTTGTGTCGCCTGCGGTGGGGAAAATCTTTCGGGCCAGCCCGACAATCTTTCCCCGGCTGAATGCAACACAACTCTGATCGCCTTTTTCCTTGGCATTGGGTGGCGCTGAATCGCAGCCGAAAGCCAGGACCGCCCCAAGGGTCTGCCGGTTGAGGAGCCTCGATGCCGCGCAAACCGACGCTGCAAAACTCTCCTGCAGTAAGGCACGACAACGGTCTTGATGGTCACGATGCCCAATAAAGGCTTTCGACCTGAAGTAACCTCCCGGGAAAATCACAGCATCAACAGGAGCCCATTTCATCTGAGCAAGGGTTTGGACCACCGCCGTCAGCAGATCGGCGCGGGCAAAGTTCATACCGGGCGCGGTCGCCTTCTTGCCGAGCAGGCAAACAGAGACGACACGCGCCGGTCGATTGGATCGACGCATGGATTTCCTCAATCAAGAAAAAGAACGGGTAGGGCAAAGGCCGCCAGATCGGCGGCGATCACTTGGCCAAAATGGGCGCGGCAGGGTGGCGCGTGGGCAAATGCGAAAAGGAGGGTGTAGCCGAATCTGCCTAGACCGCTACTTTAGCAAACCTTGAAAAATACCGCAAGTATTTGATATTACTTGTTTTTTCACAATTTCACTATTATTTTTAGTGAAATATCGTCGTTTTTGCCCACCAAAGAGGCCTTATGAAAATCACCCCGCCAACCACCCGACTTTCACCGACCCGTCGCAGCCTGTTTATCGGCACCGTGTCCCTGGCTGCCCTTGCCACCCCTCACTGCGCTCCAGCAACCTCAGTAACACCACGAAGGATCAAGCAGGCCGAATTGGACGCGATTGCGGCCCGCCATGCTCAGTGGCATCGCAAGCAGCCTGGCGGGGTACAGGCCAATTTGGGCGGGTGTGACCTGAGCGGGTTACAGTTCGGCCGCTGGGAGCTGCGCTGCGCCAATTTCGCTGATGCCAATATGCAGGGCATAAGGGCGACTGAGACACGGTTCTTCAGGGCTCACATGACGGGCTGTGATCTATCGGATGCCTGGCTGCTCGACTGCGACTTGCGCTGCACCAATCTCATACGCGCTAACCTAACAAATACCAAGATCGTCGATTCCCAAATTGGTATGTCGCCGCAGTTCGCTAGTGAAGACTTTCCCTGGTATGCCGGCGAAGGATTAGGTGGTGCCCGCTTAAATCACGCGATCCTGGTGAAGCTGCGTACGAATGTCTCGATAGGAGACGCCGATTTTACTAACGCAGACCTCCGCTCCGCTGACCTTCGCGGTGCCATCGGCAGCGCACACTTTTATAACTCAGATATGCGTTTCGCGGATCTAACAGATTCACATCTTGCTGAAAGCAATTTCGATGGGACACTGTTCCATGAGACCATTGCAATAAATGCGAATCTATTTTCCTGCGAGCTGACAGAAAGTCAGAAAAGAGGCTTGAGAGGTTTGAGCCGCGAATTCCAATAGGGTGCAAAACACAGCGTTGGAAGATTGACGTGTCATCAATTACCTCACTAGTCCACACGACAAGGAAATTGTTGAAGGGACTTGCCCCAGCATTGCTGTTTTAGAGTGCACTTCTGGCAGCAGAGAAACTTGTCTATCGGCTCAAGTAGACATTTGCCCTTCCGCTTTTCGTGAACTATCGCATGTGCGCAATGAGCTGAATTTGCTGACGGGTAGAAGGCCCTGGGCTCAGTAGTTGGTGCAAAAATGTTTGCTGTCCCATGGCCAGCCGCTACACAACTGCCCGCGTTATGGAAGCGACACGATTCATAGCCGCTATCCGTGACCTGTAGGACAGCGTCTGTGCCAGTTGCAACGATGTAGAACTCGCCTGTTTCCTTCCGCTCGGTGCTTTGGAAACTTAAGTTGGAGCCATGAATTTTCCATTTCATGCCTAAAAATGGATCGTTTGCTGAAAGTTTTTCAAATGAAGACGTGTCTAGTATCTCAAGATCACATTCTGCCGTGAGTTCGGCTATCAGCTGATCGGATTTCTGAGTTAGCTCGGCCAAGGTTTGTTCGGCGCTACCTTCTTTGCTGTATAGCTGAATAAACTCTTCCTTCCTTCGGAAAAGTATCCACCCACCGCTTTTGGCTCGTATCCATGCTGTAGGACGCGCCGATAATATAGGCTGACGCTCGCCGAATGCATTGTAGCAAATCTCAAGTGCCCGAACGCATGGCACACGAGTCCCAGCTTCTATGAAGTTAGAAACTGCTCCGGGTGTTTGGGGCGGTACATGTCCCGAAAGATATGAATACGAGAGTAGTCCAAAAAATTCTTCGTACTTGTCGTGGACATCATTCAAGTTGCTGAACGAAGCAACGCTGTTGGGGTTACATCTTCCCTCGATAAATGCAGCTTCAGTATCCGTGAATATCAAATACCAATCGCCATTTGTTATCGCCACCACTTTCGGCGGAGCATGATTTTCCGCTTTTACTCGCTCGACATAATTTTTAAGGGTGCGGAGCCATTCGTCCCATAAGCCAGTCAGGCCAGAAGGATCTCCCTTGCAGATATTGTTTAATGCCGTAGCCACATAAAGAGCAACAGTACCGTCTTGCGGCGTCGGCATCGAATATCCAGGACGCTTTGCTTCGACTATCGCCAGACTTATGCCCTCTAGATCGCGTCCATGGTAGTCAAGGAACCTGCGATGGCCATCTTTCTCATCGGGCGTGGGTTCCACTCCATCCTCAATCAACATGCTTTCTGGAGTATCGATCTGCCAACCGAGTTCTCGAAGTATTGGGTCAATCACATAAACACGTGCATGTGCCTCAATAGCAAAGGCTCGGCCCTTTCCTTCGAGTTCTGCAGCAGATTTTCCATCTTTAGCAGCCACTCTTACTTCTAAAGCCGTCAGCGCATGTTCGTACCTATCTGATAGCTCAGAGATTCGTTGCCGAAACTCTATCGGTACCGGCATCACCGAAGCATCTCTGGCAGTTCATAAACTAGCCGACTTGCATCGGGCCAACCCACCTCAACAAAGGAGTCGAGCACCTTAATCAAATGCGCTCTGTTCAATTCGCTGGCAGTCAGGATTGATCTGTGATCGGCGATGAATCGCTTGATTAGCTTTACAGCTAGGTCTGCTCCCAGCGATTCAAATTGGTATCCACCCTGGGTGCCGATTCCGAGAATTCCGATAAACAAAGCAAACGATAGTTCAGGATCAACTGATATATATGATTCAATTACTTCAAGAAGGTGATGGGTTACCGAAGGATACGGAACTGTTGAAAGCGCGGTCAGAACATCCTCAAACTCGCTGAGAAAGCGACGCCGCTTTATAAATGACAGCCCCTCATTAGCATCGCGAGAATTCTTCTCACCATATGCTCCGCTTCCGAAATAAAGCTCCGTAGCGGCAACATCCAATACCCGAAGTAGTGCTTCTGCTTCCTTTCGCTCTGTTTCTTTTAAATCAGTACGCTTGTAGAGTTCGCAAAAACGCGGCGCACATATATTAATGATCGAGAGCAATACCTCGTGGGTTGAGTTCCTCACCTTCACGTCAAATGGATTTGAATCTCCTTGAGTCATCGCCCCCCTGGCTTGATGTAGGAGGGCTGTTAATTCGTCGGCTCTTACTACGGGATTGTTTATCCAGTCGAATATCGCCTTTTTCGCATCAAGCTGTTCATGACGAAGCCAGAGCCGCATCAGCATATACGTGAGCGGTTCGACTAACTCATCGCGGTCGTTGTCTCGGGGTTCAACGGGGCGCCTACTAATCGGCACAATCATTTTCGTGGCCCAGTCGGGCCAAAGCTCAATTAAGCGGCTAAAAGCATTCAAGAAGAAACGAAGGACGCCTTGCTGCTCCTCATTCTCAAAGCAGTATTCACAAAGCTCCCGCATAAACTCTGGATCTGCGTCAAACAGCATGTTCACGCGAGCGTATATTTGGAATCTTACTTTCGCTGACGGATCGCGGCTCAATTCGCGAATAATCTGTCTCAGCTGCTCGTCCGGCTTACCCATTGCCTTAGCTACACCGACTATTGCTTCGGCTGCTTCGATTCGTGGTGCCGGTCTTGACCAACTGGGAACACCGCGGAGGTCTCCGTCCTGACCAATATTTCTCCAATCGGGGCTTTGCAGAACTTCAACGACAATTTCGCGCAACGAATTAAATTGTGCCAACTCTTCGGCTGAAGTGCAGCAGAGGGCGATATTCCCGCATATTTCAACTACTGCATCTTTACCCTGCTCCTTCAGCCTTGATGGTACTTCGTCGACAGCCAGCAACATATTGAGCTGGATTATCTGCGGCCATATTTTGAGATATGCACTGCGTTTATCCGCCTCTGTTTCCGGCAGAGAGAAATTCTTCAATTCCTTTATCGCCGCATTGATCCTCATATTCTCCGGTTGCTCGAGATCCACCTTGCCTTCTCGCAACCACCAATCTTCATCGCCTTTAGACCAACCCACCTCAATATCAATGGGGGGCCTGTTTGGGCTGAGCTTCCCCGCGATCTTTAATTCATCACGCGTGAGTTTTGCCTGTTCGCCTAACTTCACGCCTTCTGGAATGCAGTTCAGTAATACGCGCTGGTCTCCTTGCGGACATTCAAGTATGGCAGTTTCAATTTTCTCGCGTTGTTCCGCAGCTAATCTGCCGAATACAGAAGAGATGTACTCTCCAGCTGGTTGACGTGTATCTATGCCTGACAAAACCGGACGTGCATAAAGCAGCGACAGCAGGGCACTCGTAGCCTCAGGTCGTGCAGCACCCACTCGGAGGAGGGCCGCCCATACACCGGCTGTTTCATTCTCATTGGCCACGACTTGTAGTATTTCGTTGAACTTATCCATTCCCGAGGCATCAATCAGTTCGATCATGCCTGAGCGAAATCCGTCGAGTATCTCGTAGCCGTAGGCACTACTGCGCTTAACCCATAAACTACTGTAGTCGCGGCGATACTTTGCTGTGCTTCGTAAGAATGTGATTTCCTGCAGTTCTTGGTCTTGATTCCGCGATTCCGTCAGGTGATCGATCACTTTCAACAGTGCTTTGGTCGCGAAAGTTGGCGAAGAATTAAAGAACCTCTTGAACCGCTCTGCTAGGTTATGCTGGACCAATTCTCGGTCTTGCCGTTTATTCGTGATAAGGTTGAGTATCTTACTGCCGCTCATGCTTCGAGCTTCGTCTCTGGATGGAAGAGGCGTCCCAAAGACAATCGAGTAAAGATCGACTACGAAGTCAGGTATTCTCGCGGCAAGGGCATCGATTTCCTGAGATAGTGTGAATAGTGACTGATGCTCCCAGTGGGACATATTCTGTTCGGTTAGCAGCCGCCGCAATGCAGATGATGACTCTTCTGGAGCGTATTCTGCGTTCCGCGCAATTGCCGCAATAGAAACGGCTAAGACGCCTTCATCCTTGTACTGTCGCTCCACAAATCGGTGCAAAAGACGGCATCCAACGGTGGACAAGTTTCTTTTTTGGTGCTCAGACAACGCGTCCTGAAGTGCCGTTAGTCGCGCCGTGATCGGCTTTATGCTGAATACAACGGAGTCGCTACTCATGGCTGCGAGGCGGACTAGAATGTCTGTCCATTCCGCAGCGCCGGCGCCGACGAGACGGTGCTCAGGTACAATTCCGACGGCGAGTGCGCCTAAACAGTGGCGGTTCGCGAATATTGCTTCTTCATGATGCCGCCCAGCTTCATCTGATAATGCAGATAATGCGATTTGATAATCTGAAACCTTCGCTACCAATTCAGCCGCAATACGGCCAGGTAACATTTTGCAGAATGAGCCAATCTCCGCCTTCGACGTGATTTGAAATGATTTTTCCCAAAATTCTTTCCGCCCATCATGGCTTCCGTCTTGCCAAAGCATTCGCAGCGCCATGATGGCGGCAGGAGCTAGCATTAAGGCGCTGTCGTGCGACTTAGATAAACGCGAAGCGAGTTCTTGTGACTTCCCGCCGGCGAATACCAATCTTGCAACTGTATAGTCGAACAGCACGTGATGGCTGAACGCTATTCCTCGTGCCATGTCTCCGACGCCATCAGGCTTAAGAACTCCCTCTGTCTGAAGCATATAGACAGAATCAGCATCCAAATTCAGTTCCTGATGGCTCACAGCAAGTGATTGCTGCGAGATCATTGAGTTTGCGAGCTTCGACAGCTGCGCTTCTCTCGAGAGCCATTTATTGTCGCTGCCGATTACCCGATATGACCAATATAGGCCCAGCAAGTCCGTTTGTGTCTCAATCCCCGAAAGGCTCTCCGATCCGTCACCGGCGAGGAGAATGCTGCCCAGAAGATACAAATTGAAAGGTTGTTTAAGGAGCTTCTGGACTTGCGTGGACGCACCGAGGAAGGCTGCGGCCATCTTCGGCGATTCTTTCCAAACGAGTGCCAGTTCTTCTTCGTCAAGCGGCGGTATTGATAGGTGCTTCACGCCCCGAAATTCCGGATCGGAGTAACCGGAATAGTCCGATACGCCGCCACGAAACAGTTCTCTGTACATAACTCCAAATTTCAGATCGAAGCTTCGTATGCTTGCGACCACGTGCCAGTTTGGCGCTTCTTGAAATATTCGGCGAATTAGAAGCTGGAACGCTTTATCTGCAGGCCCACCTCGGGACGCGTCAAGAGAATCGATGAATAAGATTCCAGGGTTGGCGTCTGGCCAGTTCTTCAGAACGTCTACGAGCGAATTATGAAGGCCAATGCTTTTGGATATCTCATCGGTTGTCGCCACTTGGTGTTGGTCTACCGCTAGGACGACAACGGGTTGAGTTTTGCTTAGCGTCTTTGCTGCGCCATAGAGGGCACCAGACTTTCCGCCGCCTGGCGGACCAATAAGTAGGAATGAATCTTTCGCAGCAGCATCGGCTACATCGTGAGTAGACCGGCGCTGAATTACGTAGCGATTTTCTTTTTCGGTCCCAGGAATGAGTAGTTCGGAATAGTGCTGGAGATCGTTAAGTGTTCGAGTCGTGTGGCTCTTAAGCGTTTCGAGGTCAGCGACAAATAGTGGATGCGCTTTTAGTTTAATGCCTTTTGCCTGGAGGGCGCTTCTTATACCCGGAGCATCGATTCCATTTCTTTGAATGGAGAGTTCTTTCACTAGGGTCTGGAGGTGTGTCCATGCATTTCCAGACTCCTGTGGATTTTCTAGTTCGCGATTGATTAGGCTTCGCGGACTATCGTCGATGTCAAAGTCTATGTGTTGAATTCTAATAAGATTTATAATTGATAAGACATTCTGGTCACTTGGCGCTTCGCCTGCGTGACGAAACCAGGCTTCACGAAGAAGCGATATGATACTTTCATATGCTGATTTTTCTTCAATTGTGAGGCCAGACTGAGTGCTCACGATTTTGGAAGCGCGAACCCGCGCCAACACTTTAGAGGCTGCAGTGCAGAATTTCGCACTTCTTGCGCCGCTGGAAATGAGAACTAAGCGGTCAGAATTTTGTTGAAGTTTTCTACTCCATACTGATTTTCCAGTAGGATTCTCGTTAAGCAAAAATTGCCGAGTAAATTGGTCTATCACTGAGCCAATAGGCGATTTGTATTCTCCGCTAGCGACTACACCTCGCTTTACATTTACGAAGCAAAGACCACCCTCAGAAGTCAACAACAGGACGTCATCTACCGCTGCTGTTGTCTCCAACTCAATGCGTGTTGGAATTGCAGTTTCTGGAAGATCGAGAAAAGCTATTGGAGCGGCCGCAACAATATGGCTCGCAAAATATGCTGCGACATTATTTTGAAAGTCGAAGCCGCCTTGGGCAATATCGCCGCCTGCCATAGATTTTTGCCTATTCGGTGTTTTCACGTGACGTGCCATTACTGCCACTATCGCTGAAATTGAGCGAGCGGCGATGCATGTGATTGGCGATTTACGTAACAGTGAACGGTCGTTGACAGAAATGTAATATTAGGCCAAGAATATGGCCTATGAAAGCCATAGCTTACTATCGGGTGTCGACTGACCGTCAGGGGCGGTCGGGTTTGGGCCTAGAAGCCCAGAAAACGGCCGTACAGGCGATTCTAAAGCCCGGCGACCATCTGGTGGCCGAATTTACCGAGGTCGAGAGCGGCCGTCGTGCCGACCGCCCCCAACTCGCGAAGGCCCTACAACAGGCAAAGGTTAACAGGGCCGCCCTGGTGGTGGCCAAGGTCGATAGACTAGCCCGTAACGTTCATTTTTTAGAGACCATCTTGGCAGGCGACATTGAAGTGGTGTTCGCCGATCTGCCCGAAGTGTCTGGCCCTATGGGGCGCTTCATTTTGCAGCAGCTTGCAGCAGTCGCCCAGCTTGAAGCCGGATTGATATCCGAGCGCACCAAGGCGGCCCTGGCGGCGGCGAAACAACGAGGCACAAAGCTCGGCGGCTTTAAAGGTGCCTACGTAGACCCAAGACTCGGTACTCGCGCGCTGGTCGAACGCGCGAATGTCAGAGCCAAAGACTATGCGCTAGTCATTGCTGATATCCAGGTAGCTGGGATCAAAACTCTGAAAGGAATTGCCGAAGCTCTCAACGCTCGCGGTATTCCAACTGCCCGTGGTGGGCAATGGCAAGCAATCCAGGTAAAGCGGGTTTTGGAGCGGATTTGAGCGATATACTCACGCTAATCCAGATGAACTCACGCGCCTATCTACAAACCATTTTATACATATATCTATTATAAGCAGCTTCGCTGAGACCAATAGCACTATGCAAAAATGGCCATCTCAACTTAAGTCAAACACTAGATTCATACTCTAATGTAATTTCAATAACCCTGAATGATAGCGCTAGAGACTGAGTGATAGTTAGAAAGACTAGTAGACCTTTTTGGTCGCACGATTTCGCGCTAATCGCTCCTTTTGATATATTTCTATTTGTGAGATGCCCATCCTAAGAACTTCTGTTTTGACCACGCTTTTCGGGTCAGAACTTTCTTTGCATTTTTTAAAGCAACGCTACCGCCACTTGGCAGGCCAACTTGATATTTTAGCCCCTGATACCCCAACGCCTGGAAATCCATAAACAGTCTCAACGCAGCGCCTCTGAGAAACATATTCTCAGACCTACCATGCAAAACTCGTCCATATCGAGGGCACGCCTTCAATAGGTAAGCAATAGAGCCCTCTAGATTCTCCCTAAACGTCCCCGTTTTTCGCAATCTTTTAAGATTGTATCCATGCGCAGTTGCATAAATCTCTTGCTGTCGCATCTCGAACTTCTTTCGTCGCTTCAAGAAGTAAATAGTATGTCTATGTAGCTCAGCGACATCCCCGCCTTTATTAGGGTCCCAGCCAAGATCGCGTAGCGCCTCGATTACCCTGGGCTTAGGTAATCCGCTCTTCTTCTCACCTTTAACGGTTCGCTTAGTTCCGCGCGCGTTGTATGCAGCCCAAGCCGCCTGGAGTTCATCGTGGCGGTAAATTTTTAATTCATAGAATCCATACCCCAAGATGCTTCTGTACCACTTCTTTTTCTTCTTCATATGATTGAAATGGTTGCGTTGACACCTCCGGTCCCGAGAAATGCTCGCCTCGATGTCGTCTATGACGTTATCATTGTCGATGTAGTGGACAGATATGAGTGGCGTCTCGAAGAAGACGCGGCCCTCAAATTCCTTGAACGATGCCCAGACCCGTTCAGCATCAACGATGGTGTGAAGCAGTCGCGTTATAGGACTGACTAATAATCGGCAGGGCCGCGCAACGCTGCAAACCGTCAACTCATGCAACAAATCCTTATGAAATGGCCTTACAAGGTCAGGCGATCTCATGATGTGCTTGTACTCGGCAAGCCTCAAACGGATGAGGCCATCACTCTTAAAATCTCCCGTATCAAAAATTCCACTGTTAATCAGCCATTTGACCTTACGGTTAGGAATAAGCTGCGCAACCGCGCGAACGGCCTTGCGGTGCCTCTCCTCTGCATCGACATTATCGTCATCAGCGAAATGTCCAATTTTTCCTGAACGCATAACCATTGGTTTGCCCGCCTGATTCTCTATAAATTAGCAACCGGCCCGCGCATTAACGCCGCACCGGTATGTGAATCAGGTTTCCTTTATCTGTATTCATGCGAACAAGTGCCCCCGTCCCGCCTCGGCCGGACGTCGGTCGAATGGTGATATTCAAAGACCGTCCTGTTTGATGGCACTGCAAGAACTGGTGATAGCTTGCTTCATCTAAAGTGATCACCACCGCTCGTATCGAAAGAGAGTCGCCTTCTTGGCGTTGCGCGACCTCACCTTCTTCCACACCTATCTCTGTTGTGCTCCCCTGGTCTGTGACGACCATAGAATCACCCTGCCGAGCAGCTTGTTCAGAGGGCTCAGACGCATCTGGTCTGACCTCAGATATCACATCTGAAGCCTTTAATTTTTCGACAGCCTTGTCTCTTCGCTGATCCCGTCGAGCGCGAAATGCTTGAGCCAATGCAATCAAACCATAAGTCGGACTTATTAGCTGACCAGGCGGAATATTCTGAGCAATCGCTTCGTCCGCGGCGTCCGCATAGTTCTTGATCACCTGCTTTGTCGCCCCAAGCATTACCCGTCGCGCAACCAAAGCCGATGGCCTTGATCCGATTGATATGCCGCGCGGACCTTCTGCAATAGCGCCCACTAGCCTTCGCGCAAAATCCCCTGAGGACGACGCAAGTGCTGTGCCAATAACAATGGTGGTTAGGATTTGTTTTCTGAAATCCTCTGATCTCGACTGATATTCTCTCGCACTCCGCCAGTTGCCCTGACCTTCGCTGATCAAATCATCGAAGTCACACTTAATATCGTGCTGCATGGAATAGCTGCAGGCGATTTGTATGTGTGCTTCAGAGCACTTGAAGATGATGCCGGTGGAGGGGGCGAGACTAACCATGCCTTCGCCGGTCAAAATTTTTACCAATCACCCCTTTGTGCGAAACCTCAGGAAGACCCGCAAACCACCGCTCAGCCTCCTCGACCTTAACGACCGTGCGCCCGAGCACCCGATGCGCCGTAATATCGCCGCGGCGCACTAGGTTATAGAAGGTCGCGCGACATATCCCGAATTGCTCGATGAACTCACGTATCGTAAGCGCCCGCTTCGCAAGCCCTAACTTTTCCTTTGGTTCCGTGTGATTTTCGTTTCCATCGTCCATACCCGCAGACTGCAGGACCTTTCGCTCGGCGTCACGAAATCTGTTTGGGAAAATTTAGCCGAAGGTCTCAGCTAAATTTTCCCAGACACCAGCATAGACCTCAGAACCGTCTCGATTCGAGATACTGGAAAATCTTCCAATTCGCACACCCGAACCAGAACAGCGCAGAAATCGTGGAACGATCCTTTGTTTCGAGATCGCGTGATTTTCTTTTTGGTGTGCGTCGCCCAGGTCTTTGTCAGTCGCTTAACAAAATTGGCCGCAAGATTTTCTTTGGGCCGCCTTTTCTCTTTCTCATCGACTGACTCTTGGTCCGATAAGTCTTCTTCTTCAGCCGGCAATTGCTTCCGGAGGCCCTGTGCAAGCGCCTTTGCATGGTCAAGCAATTCTTTCCGAGAGCTTCGGAAGGAAAACGCGACCGGCGGAATCGATTCCAGCTCAGCTACAAATTTATCAGCGTCTGAAGCGCAGCGAGCAATCTGCCTCCCCCATGCTTCAATCAATGTCGATGGGTGACTTTTCGCAAAAGCCACGGCATTCAAATACTTTTCAATATCCTCATGAACATCAGTCCAGAAATTATCACTCACAGACAATGATGGGATTTGCCCCAAAATGTCCGCTTTGTGCTTTTCAGTCAGCGTGAATTTTACGTCTCGTAGCAGGAGACTATTCGCCAATCCGTCCTGTATCGACACTAATGTCTTTTGCTTTTTGGGTTTCGTCATTTGGCTTCTCTCGTTTTTTACCCGTCACGTAGTCGGCCCATGCACGCATCAGGGCATGTCTCTTATTGAACAAATCGCCACGCCGATACGCGGCCTCGACTTTGTCACCTATTGTATGAGCAAGGGCCATTTCAGACACATCTCGACTGAATGTTGTTTGCTCTGATGTCCAGTCTTTAAACGTAGAGCGGAACCCATGCACGGTGATCTCGGTACGCCCCATTCGTCCCAACAAGACCAGCATTGCCATATTCGAGAGATGCCGATCATTTTTAGTGTTTTGAAAAACATATACACCCTTGTAAGAGGGTATATATCGCTGCATATCCTTCAATTGCCTGAGTAAGGTCAGCACCTGCGGTGCTAATGGCACGCGATGCTCCCGTCCAGCTTTCATTCGATCACCGGGGACAGTCCAAACTTTATCCGCAAGGTCGAATTCACTCCATTTGGCTGCGACCACCTCGCCAGTTCGAGCCCCCGTGAGGATCAGAAATTGGAGAGCCCGTGCGGCAACGCTGTCCATCAAGCTAACTTCACGGAAAAATGCAGAGACAGCCCTATAATCTAGCGCAGGGTGATGCTTTACCTTCTGCACCTTGCTGCGCTTGGGCAAGAGATTGTCCAAATGCCCGCGCCAACGCGCTGGATTATCACCAGATCGGTAGCTGTGGACTGTCGCCCAACTCAATATTGCTTCTAGGCGACCTCGAACTCTTGATGCAGTCTCGGTGCGCGTTTCCCATAGCGGTTTTAGAACCTCCATGACGTTGGATGTCGTAATCTTCCCTATCGGGGTACTACCTAGTGTAGGGAAGACATAGCGTTCCAGTGTGGCCGACCATTGCTCAGCGTGCTTCTCATTCTTCCAACCGAGCTTGTGCGCCTCTATGTACTTTTCAGCACAAAACCTAAGCGTAATCTCCTCCTCAGCTCGATCCGCGCGTCGCTTTTCGCGTCTGCTATCAATGGGATCTATGCCATCGAATATCTGCCGCCGACATGACAGCGCCTGTAACCGCGCTTCGGCCAACGACACCAAGTCTATTGGTCCAAGGCCCATCGCCCTGGAGCGTTTATTTATGCTGTATCGAAATATCCACGATTTACTGCGGCCTAGAATCTGAAGATAAAGGCCGCCGCCATCGGCGTACATGCCAGGCTCTTTCAAGCTTGCGACCCGAACCGCGGACAAGCGGCCGGATTTAGGGATTCTCATTTTCTCACCCACACTCCAAATATCAACTGGAGGTTGGATGTTGGCATTTAGCCTTAGACAGGTCTAGAGAGCGATCTCTATTAAACCGTTATTTTTCAATATGTTAATATACACCCATAGACACTCATAAACACCTATAGATTGCATATGTGGAGCCACCCTCTCCGCCAATATCCACTTTAAATAGCTGAAATTGCTTGAGCAGGCCGATAGCTTGCCTGGCCCGGGATGAGGATCGGCATCAACAGCACCAGTGGCGCTGCGCAGGCCTCCCATCCGGATCGAATGTATGATCTCAGATGAATACTTTGCGGATGCGCGACGAGACCATGTCGACGCCGCTGACCAGCAGGATGATCATGATCATCACCGCACAGGTCTGGGCGAACTGGAAGCCGCGGATCACTTCCCACAGCACCACGCCAATGCCGCCCGCCCCCACCATGCCGACCACCGATGCGGACCGTACGTTGGATTCCAGCCGGTAGAGGGAATAGGACGCCCAGAGCGGCATCACCTGCGGGATCACGCCGTAGACGATCTCTTCCAGTATATTGGCCCCGGTCGCGCGAATGCCTTCAACCGGCTGCGGATCGATAGCTTCTACGGCCTCGGAGAACAGCTTGGCCAGCACGCCGGTGGTGTGCACGAACAGCGCGAGTGCGCCCGCGAAAGGACCGAGGCCGACAGCGACAACGAACAGCATCGCGAAGACCATTTCATTGATCGAGCGCAAGGCATCCATCACGCGGCGTACTGGCTGATGAACCCACCAAGGCGAGATATTGGCCGACGCCAGCAGACTGAGCGGCACGGCAAAGACGATCGCCAGTAGTGTGCCCCAGATGGCAATATGCAGCGTCACCACCAGTTCGCTGACGTAATAGCGCCACTCGTGGAAATCGGGCGGGAAGAAGTCCTTGAGGAAGGTCGCCATATTGCCAGCGTCGTTGATCAGGGCCATCGGGCGGATTTCCGCACCTTGATAGGACCAGACCAGCATGGCCGCAATCAGCCCATAGACCACTAGCCTGGCCAGCGATGCTTTGGCGCCCTGCCTGGGCGGATGGATCGGATGGATCGGAGCAGACAGCACGGTGTTCATGGCCATGACAAACCTCAAGCGGAAAAGAAAACCGGGACGGCCTGCGCCGTCCCGGCCCGGTTCAGATCTTACGACCCCATCTGCTTGTTGAGTTCGGCAAGCTTGGCTTCGATCTCGGCCAGCCTCTTGCTCTTTTCGTCGGCGGCCATGTTGGCATCACCTTCCAGCTTGATCTTGTCGCGGAACAGCGCGAGCTGACGGATCGGCAGGAGCTGCCTGTTCGAGGATTCCTTGAACGGACCCCACTGCAGATCGGTCAAAACCTTGGTCTCGGTGGCGACCTGCTCGGCGCTCTTGCCGGCAGACTGGGCGCCATAACCCATGAAAAAGCCCTTGAGCTTGGCCTTGTCGGCATCAGCCAGATCCTTGCGCCAGACAATCGGGTCGGACGGGATCAGCGGCGACTTCCAGATCGCCTTGACCTCGGCGGCCTTGGCCGGCTGGGTCTTCTGCAGGCGCTCCATGTTCTCTGTGTTGTTCGTGGCGATATCAACCTGCTTGTTGGCAACAGCTAGCGCATTGGTTTCATGATTGGCGGCGACGACGCGGCTGAAATGCTTGCGGATGTCGACGTTGTTCTGGCCCCAGGCATAGAAGCTCGGCACCAGGAAACCCGAGGTCGAATTCGGATCGCCATTGCCGAAGGTGTACTTGCCCGGCGCGGCCAGGATGTCCTGCAGTGAATTGATCGGGCTGTCCTTGTGCACCAGCAGCAGCGACCAATAGCCCGGCGCGCCATCCTTGGAAGTGGTCTGCACGAAGATTTCACCATCGGCACGGTCGACCGCTTGCATGGCCGAGGCGTTGCCGTACCAGGCCAGTTGCACCTTGTTAAAGCGCATACCCTCGATCACACCGGCATAGTCAGGGGCGAAGAAGGCATTCACCTTCATGCCGGTCTGTTTCTGCATGTCGGCCAGGAATGGCTCCCAGATGGTCTTGAGGTTCGAGCTCGACTCCGTCGAGATGATGCCGAAGTTGATTTCCTTCAGGCCTTGAGCAAAGGCATGGCCCGGGGCCGTGGCGGCGAGGCCCAACGCCAGGGTGGCGGTGGTGGCCTTGAGCAGCATATGACGCGACATGGTCAGTCTCCTGTTGTTATCTGAAATCGTTGGTATGCAAAAAAACAGTGGCCGTCAGGCCAACGCACCCTGCATGCGCGGCAGCAGGCGGTCATCTTCCTCGACCGCATGACCAGCCTGTACGGGCAGCTCATCGCTGATTCCGGCGATCTGGCCACCCGACAGCGCACCGAAGTCGAGATCACTGTCTTCGCCATAAATGCCGCGCAGCAGCGCCGCCGTCACTGCCGAAGACGGACCGTCGAACATCACTTTTCCGTCGCGCAGCGCCACGACGCGCTTGCAGAATTTGAGAGCGAAATCCACCTGATGCAGCGATACGACGACGGTGACATCATCGCTGCGGTTGATGTCGGCCAGGGCGGCCATCACTTTGCGCGAGGATTCTGGGTCCAGCGAGGCAATCGGTTCGTCAGCCAAGATGACCTTGGCTTCCTGGACCAGGGCGCGGGCAATCGCCGCGCGCTGCTGCTGGCCACCGGACAGGGTGGAGGCACGCTGGAAGGCACATTGGGCGATACCGACGCGATCCAGCGCGGCCACAGCCTTGCGCCGCTGGTCGTCGGTGAACAGCCGGAACATGGTTCGCCACAATGGCATGCGGCCCAGATTACCGGCCAGCACGTTGGTAATCACCTGCATGCGTCCAACCAGATTGAACTGCTGGAAGACAAAGCCGATGCCGGCGCGGGTCTGACGGATGCCTGCAGCGATGCGGCCATCCTGCTGTACCATGCGGCCATTCACGGCGATCTGCGCAGTGGCCGCGCGGTCGCCCGGCATCAGGCCGGCGATATGACGCAACAGGGTCGACTTGCCCGAACCGGACGCGCCGATCAGGGCTACCATCTCGCCTAATTGAATGGTCAAATTGACGTTGTCGAGAGCACGCTTGCCCGTACGAAAGGTTTTCGATAGATGGGCGATCTCAATAGCGGCGCGCATGCGATTCCCCGTGATCCAGGTACCAGGAGCGCTGATAGCAATGCCGCATGACAGTTCGATTACGGATCGGGGACGGCGGGGTGAAATCCCGGCAGTGCCCCGCACCGGCCGGGTTACCCACAGGATGTTATCGCGCGTTGTCTAGGAAATCGCCGCATGTCGCACCGTTTCGCTCTGTATACCGCGCCGCCAGCCAACCATCCGCTGCATGGCTATGCCGCGCGCTGGCTGGGCCGCGATCCCGAAACCGGCACCAACCATCCTCCGGTTCCGGCGGCCGGCCTGCCCTTGTCCCGTCTCGCCACCCTGACCGCCGAGCCACGACTGTACGGATTCCATGGCACGCTGAAGCCACCCTTCCGCATGGCTGATGATTGCGACGAGGCCCAGCTCATCATAGCGGCGGAACGCTTTGCCGCCACGCGGGCCCCAGTACGGACCGCTCCGCTGAAAATGGCCGCCTTGGGCAGCTTCCTCGCCCTTTGCCCATCGATGCCATCACCGGAGCTGGATTCACTGGCCGCCGACTGCGTGCGCGACTTCGATCGTTTCCGCGCGCCGCTCACCGATGCTGAACTGGCGCGCCGACGCAAAAGCGGCCTGACCGAGCGGCAGGAACAGTATCTGCAGACCTGGGGATATCCTTACGTGATGGAGGAGTTCCGACTGCATTTCACGCTGACCGGACCGGTCAGTGATGCCACCGAGCGCGAAGCCCTGCTGCGGCATTTGGGGCATGCCACAGCCACGTTCACCAGCGATGACTATGTGGCCGAAGAGCTTTGCCTGTTCGTGCAACCTGCGGCCGACGCGCCCTTTCGCATCCTTGGGCGCTACGCCTTCGGCGGCTGAGAGATCAGGCCAGTTTCAGGGCGACAGCGACGATCTTGCGGTAATGCGCCAGATTGGGCGTCTTCAGTCGCGGCGTCTTGGCCGCATCGTCCCAGCGCCGCAGCATCACGGCATCCTGCGCGAAGGACTGTACGATAAAACCCGCGGCTTCGGCCTCACTGTAGATACCGCCCTGTACCTCAAGGCTGGTCTTCGAACTCTGCGACAGGCCAGACCAGTAATGTGGATCGACGCGACAGAGATAGCGCTTGGCATCCACATGCAGGCGTACCGGCGCCACGACAGCTTCGGAAAAATGCCGACTGATCCAGTCGGCAGCAATTGTTTCGTGGTGGGCATCAACGACCGTCTCGGCCAGGCCCTCATCACCGTCGTCAACCAGATGGCCTATATCATGCAGCAGTGCCGCCGTGATCAGTTCCGGACTCGAACCGACGCGTTCGGCATGCATGGCGCATTGCAGGGCATGCTCAAGCTGGCTGACCCCCTCGCCGCCGTAACGCTCGGTGCCGGCTTTTTCCAGCAGGGTCATGATGTGATCAAGAATCTGCATGACGTCCCCTTGTTCACATGACCCGGTTGCCGGCCCGCCAGACAGCGCGCACGACTGGCGTATCATCCACCATGCTGACGCGGATCATGTCGCCGCGCCTGCCCACTTCCAGAGCGCCGCGGTCGGTCAGGCCGACCGCATCGGCGGGATTAGCCGAGACCATGGCAACGGCCTGCGGCAGGCTGATCCCGGGCACTTGCCGAGGCACCAGGAAGGCCGACAGCAGCATGCTGCTGGGCACATAATCCGACGAGATGATGTCGAGCTCACCGCTTTCGGCCAGCGACCGCGCAGAAATGTTGCCCGAATGCGAACCGCCACGCACAACATTAGGCCCGCCCATCATCACCTTCATGCCATGCTTGCGCGACAGCTTTGCCGCTTCATGCGTGGTCGGGAATTCCGCCACCACCATGCCATCGGAGGCCGCCTCGGCCACATGGGCCGGTGTGGCATCGTCGTGACTGGCCAGCGGCAGGCCCTTGGCACGGCAGAGTTCAACCACCGCTCGGCGATTCTGCGCGCCGTGAGCGGCAGCTGCCGTGATCTGCTCGTGCATGAACTTGTCCATGGCCTCATCGGAAAGGCCGAATTTCCCTTGGTAATACTGGCGGTACTTTTCCGGATTGACGAACTGCCGCTGGCCCGGCGTGTGATCCATGATTGACACCAGCTTGAGCCAGCTCAAGGACGACATTGGCTCAACCAGACTCATCAAATCCTTGAACGACACTTCACAGCGCAGATGCAGAAGATGCTCGGCGCGCAGCATGCCGTCTCTCTGGGACGCCTCAATAGCCGTAATCATCTCGCGCAGGATTTCCATGCGCACGGCACCATCGCGCACATCGCCAACCGCAACCGCATCCATCACCGTGGTGATGCCGGCCGCCGCCACCTGCGCGTCATGATTGATCACGGCCAGCTTGGCCGGCCAGCGCACGCCGGGGCGGGGCGCGAAATGCTTTTCCAGATTGTCGGTATGCAGTTCGACCAAGCCCGGCAGCAGGTAATCACCATTGAAATCCACGGCATCGCGGGCAACCGTCGGCTTGGTGTCGATCTCGGCGATCACGCCATCGCGCACCAGAAGGGTACCGGCAATCTCGACCTCGCGCCCCATAATCTTGGCATTGGTGACGACCAGATCAGGATTCATGCCGCGACTCCTACAGATTCCATGGGCAACAGGCGGGTTGTGATGGCGGCACGGGTTTCCGCATCGTGCACGATGGCAACGATGGCGGTCCCGCGGCTGCGGGCATCATCGATCAGTTCGATGACAATTTTACGATTCCGTTCGTCCAAAGACGCGGTGGGTTCATCCAGCAGCAGCACCGGATAGTCGGCGCAAAAGCCCCGGGCGATGTTGATACGCTGCTGCTCGCCGCCCGAGAAGGTAGCCGGAGGCAGGGTCCACATCTTTTCCGGAATCTGCAGACGAGTCAGCAGCCCGGCCGCCCGTTCGCGCGCCACCTCTGCTCCGGCGCCCCGGGTCAGCAGCGGTTCGGCCACGATATCCAGGGTGGAAACGCGGGGGATCACCCGCAAGAACTGGGTGACATAGCCCAGCGTGCGACGGCGAATATCCAGCACCACACGCGGCACGGCGCCGACAATATCGGTCAGCGCCCCGTCATGCCGGATCAGGATATGCCCCCGCTGCGGCCGATAATTGCCGTAGATCGAACGCAGCAGGGTGGACTTTCCCGCACCAGACGGACCATGCAGGGTGACGCATTCGCCGCCGGTCACACTGAGCGACGTATCCTGCAACACCGGCAGGGCGATACCCCCGCGTAGATGCAGGATGAAGGTCTTTTCCAAATTCTCGACCCGGATCATCTCGGTGCCGGTCATATTCGTCGCCATCATGTTCATCCGGGCCTCACACACTCAGCACCGAGGAGACCAGCAACTGCGTATAGGCATGCCGCGGGTCGTCAAGCAACTGGTCGGTCAGACCCGCCTCCACCACCTCACCCTGGCGCATCACCATGAGGCGGTGCGCCAGAAGACGGGCCACGCCCAGGTCATGCGTCACCACAATCACAGCCACGTTGTATTCTTGCACCAGCCGGCGGAGCAAATCGAGCAAGCGGGCCTGCACCGAAACGTCCAGACCGCCGGTCGGTTCATCCATCAGCACGATGCGGGGCCGCGTCACCAGGTTGCGAGCAATCTGCAAGCGCTGTTGCATGCCGCCCGAGAAGGTGCGCGGCAGATCGTCGACCCGGTTCGCGGCAATCTCGACCGCCTGCATCCAGTCCAACGCAGTGTCGCGCAGAGAGCCATAGTGTTTCTGTCCCACGGCCATCAGCCGTTCGCCAATATTGGCGCCAGCCGAAAAATCCATGCGCAGGCCATCGCGGGCATGCTGCTGCACAAAGCCCCATTCGGTGCGCATCAGATGCCGGCGACGGGCATCAGAGGCCGAGGCCAGGTCGATGACCTCCCCCGCTCCGGTACGATACAGCACCTTGCCGGCGTCAGGCTGGATGCGGCCGGCAATGGCATTCAACAGTGTCGACTTGCCCGAACCAGACTCGCCTACGATGCCCAGAACCTCACCAGGCCAGAGCTCAAACGACACATCACGGCAGGCGACCTGCCGGCCGAAGCTTTTCTGCAGCGATTCAACGCTCAGGAGCGGCATCTCGATCATTCGGCAGCCTCAGCCTTATAGGGCGCGCTCATCCGGCCAGTATGCCCGGCTTCGCGACGTTCACCGCAGTAATCCGTATCCGAGCAGACAAACATGCGTCCGCCACGATCATCCAGAATCACCTCGTCGAGGAAGCTATCGCCTGCACCGCAGAGCGCGCAGTCCTCCGGCCAACGCTCGATCTCGAAGGGGTGATCCTCGAAATCCAGTGGTTTCACGTCGGTATACGGTGGCAAGGCATAGACGCGCTTCTCGCGACCCGCGCCGAACAACTGCAGGGCAGCATTCATGTGCAGTTTCGGCGTGTCAAATTTCGGAATCGGTGAGCAACGCATCAGGTAGCGGTCATTCACTAATACTGGATAGTCATAGGCTGTGGAGATATGACCGTGCTGGGCGATATCCTCATACAGCTTTACATGCATGACGCCATATTCCGACAGCGCATGCATCTTGCGGGTCTCGGTCTCGCGCGGCTCCAGCCAGCGCAACGGCTCCGGGATCGGCACCTGATAGACCAGAATCTGGTTTTCCGACAACGGTGTTTCCGGCACGCGATGGCGTGTCTGGATCAACGTCGCCTCACGGGTCTTCTCGGTGGTCGCGACGCCGGTCATGCGTACGAAGAAGCGGCGAATCGATACGGCATTGGTGGTATCGTCGGCGCCCTGATCGATCACCTTCAGCGTGTCGGCGCTGCCGATCACCGCTGCCGTCACCTGCATGCCGCCAGTGCCCCAGCCATAGGGTAGCGGCATCTCCCGACTGCCGAAGGGCACCTGATAGCCAGGGATCGCCACAGCCTTCAGGATTGCACGCCGCAGCATGCGCTTGGTTTGCTCGTCCAGAAAGCCGAAATTGTAGCCATCGAGCGTGGCTGAAGCCTGATAGTCCTGCTGCATGGCAGTCATTGCGCGGCCTTCTCGAATGCAGCAGCAGCCGGCTCCGTCTGCGCGGCAAGTTCAGCGCGCATGGTGCGCACCAGCGACAGTTCCGCCTGGAAATCGACATGATGCGGTAGCTTGAGATGCTGCACAAAACCCGACGCTTCCACATTGTCGGTGTGATAGAGCACGAATTCCTGATCCTGGGCCGGAGCAGTGATGTCCTCACCCAGTTCTTCGGCCCGCAAAGAACGGTCGACCAGCGCCATCGCCATCGCCTTGCGTTCCGCATTGCCAAAAGCCAGACCATAACCTCGGGTGAATTTCGGCGGTTCGGTTTTCGAGCCCCTGAACTGGTTCACCATCTGGCATTCAGTAACCGTGATATCGCCGATATCGACGGCGAATCCGAGTTCGGGAATGTCGATCTCGATCCCAACAGCACCGGAGCGGATTTCGCCCACGAAGGGATGCGACTTGGCATAGCCGCGCTGGGTGGAATAGCCCAACGCCAGCAGATAACCCTCGTCGGCTCGCGCCAGATTCTGCAGGCGCACATCGCGGCCGGCCGGGAACATCAGCGGCTCGCGTGTCAGATCGCCCACGGTGCTGTCATCAGCATCGGGCAGTTCGCGCTCGATCAGGCCCTCGGCATTCAACAGGTCGACAACCTGCGGCAGATGGCCATCCAGCGCACCCTTTCCTATCGCCGTCTCCGGCAGTGTATCGCCCGTCATCAGCGAGAAATCGAGCAGGCGATGGGTGTAGTCAAAGGTCGGGCCGAGCAGCTGCCCGCCCGGCACATCCTTGAAACAGGACGAGATCCGGCGCGACACCTGCATCACCGATGTATCGATCGGCCGTGATACGGCAAAGCGCGGCAGCGTGGTGCGATAGGCACGCAGCAGGAAGATCGCCTCCACCTGGTCCCCGCGGCCCTGTTTCAGGGCCAGCGCCGCCAGATCAGGGTCGTAGACTGATCCTTCCGTCATTACCCGGTCAACGCCGAGACTGAGTTGCTCGCGAATCTGCGCCACGCCCAGTTCTGGTACCGCAGTATCGCCGCGGCGATCCTCGGCCAGTAACTTGTGGGCATTCTCGATGGCGGCCTCGCCGCCCTTCACGGCCACATACATGTCAGGCTCCCATCATGGTAATGGCAGTGCTGCGCGGCAGCCCGACCAAGGTCTTGCCGCAGGCGAGATAGAGATCGAGCCCGCGTGGGAAAGCACTGCCCAAGGCCATGCGCTGCTGCCAGACTGCCGCTGGTAAGCTGCAGAGCGGCATCGTGGCGCTGTCCTTGATTCCCGGGCCACGCAAGGTCATGGCCGCCTCGCCATCCAGTGACGGCACCTGCACCAGCAGTGTGGCGCCGCGTTCGGGCGCCTCGTCGGTACCAAGGCTGAAACCGTCCAGAGCCGATATCCGCGTCGCGTCCAGCAGGACGATCGCAGCTTGTGCCGGATCGGACACCACCGGTGCACCGGTATGGAAGCGAAGCCAATCGTGAATGGCCGCTACGTCAAGGCCCGGACCCAGCCAAACCGGTGTATCGAGATCACAGAGCGTCAACATGGCGGCGGCCAATGCCGGTACCAGCCCCTCGGGATGGTCGGGGTCAACGGGCAAGGTCACACGCAGCCCCGGGCGGACCATCGCATCAAGCAGGGCGCGGAAGCTTTGCTGACTTTGCTGCACGGTATCGTCGAAACCGGCGATAGGCGCAATCATGCTGCTCATGATCAGTCCTCCCCGCGCACGAGGGTGAAGAAATCGACCTTGGTGGCGGCGATCTTTGCGTCACGGCTCTGCCATGCCGCCTGCAGGTCTCGCTCGACTGGCGCAACCAGGTCGCGCTCGACCTGCGCGCTGTGTGCCAGCGTCTGCGCCAGCGCATCGAACAGCGCCACCAGTTCGGCCTTGCGGCGATCGCGGCCCTGCACATAGCCGACGCCCATCTGGCCACCCAACGTCTCGTCGAGCGCCACCACGCAGCGCGTCACCGTCATCTCACCCAGATTGAAGCGCTGACCGACACCGCCGGCGCGCGCACGCACCATCACGAGACCGGTCTCGGGCTGCTTCAGCCGGCGATAGGCTGGTGCTGCGCCCAGGCTCTGCCAGGCAGCTTCGAGCTGGTCGCGATCAGCGCGGGCCAGCAGCCGCAGGCGGCGTTGACGCTCGGCTGTCGCTGGAGCTTCGGGGGTGATCGTTGGGGACGCCGTGGTCATACAGACCTCTTGTGCAAATGTCTAAATTCATCTAGACATCTATATATCTATCCCTTCAAACTGATTCCATCAAGCCATCTCTTGGCGAAGCTTTTATGACGGTGACCCAGATGATGCAGGGCAAGATCGAACGGGGCAGCGGCATGGCCGTCTGGCGCCAGATTGCCGCCGCGATCGAACAGGCGATTCGCCGCGGCGACTACAAACCCGGCTTGCAGTTGCCCACCGAGAAAGAGCTGTCGCGCAGCTTTGGCGTCAATCGCCACACGGTGCGACAGGCGATGAACCGCCTGTCGGAAACCGGCCTGGTGCAGATCGAGCAGGGCCGCGGCATGTTCGTCGCCGACAGCTCGCTCGATTACCCCTTAAGCGCCCGCACCCGCTTCACCGAGAATCTGCTAACCAAGCAGAAGACTCCGAAGCGCGAGTTGATCCGTGCCGAACAGGTCAATGCGCCGGCCGAAGTTGCCCGCGCGCTTGGCGTCCCCACCGGCGCGGCGCTCTGGGAGATCGAAACCCGCAACAGCGCCGACGACCGCGCTGTCAGTGTCAGCAGTCACTTCTTCTCGGTCGACCGCTTTCCCAACATGCCCGATCTTTTCCGTCGCAGTGGCTCGATTACCGGTGCGCTGAAAGCCGGCGGCGTCGCCGACTATCATCGCCGGACCACGCGCATCATGGCGCGCCTGATCACCGCCAGCGATGCCCGCCTGCTGGAGCTGCCGCGTACACGGCCGGTCCTGGTGAGTGAAACGGTGAATGTCGATGAACGCGGCAAGCCGGTGGAATTCGTACGCGCGCGCTTTGTGGCCGATCACATCACCCTGACGATCGAACACGAGTAAGCTCAGCCTTGTCGTGAATGGCAGAGCCACGCCACGACACATGCCTATTCTTTGACGGCCCCGGTCATGGCCGAGACGTAGTGCTCGACAAAGAATGCATAAAGAACGACCAGCGGCAGTGACCCTACAAGGGCGCCTGCCATCAGCGATCCCCAGCGGTAGATGTCGCCATCGACAAACTCGTTGACGATGGCTACGGGGACCGTCTTGTTCTGGACGGACTGCAGGAATGTGAGGGCGTAAATGAACTCGTTCCAGCACAGCGTAAAGCAGAAGATGAATGCCGAAATCAGGCCCGGCACCGAAAGCGGCAGGACAATCCTGGTGAGAATCTGCCACCGCGAAGCGCCGTCGATCAGGGCGCACTCCTCAAGCTCATACGGGATCGTCTTGAAGTACCCCATGAGGAGCCAGGTCGAAAACGGGATCAGGATGGTCGGATAGACGAGAATGAGCGCCAGAGGACTATCGAAAAGCCCGTAGTTGAAGACGACGGTGGCCAGTGGAATGAACAGGATCGACGGGGGCACGAGGTAGGCGAGAAAGATCAGGCCACCAACGGTCTGCGCGCCCTTGAAGCGCAGGCGCACGATGGCATAGGCGGCCAGGACGCTGGCGAAAATCGACAATGCCGTCGCCGCCGCGGCGACATACATCGTGTTCCACAGCCATCGCGGATAGTTGGAATCGAACAGAAGTTTTTTGATGTGCTGGAATGTCGGATCCCAGGTCCAGAAAGGACTAACCCGTTCCATGTCCAGAAGCTGCTCGTTCGGCTTGATGGAAGTGAGCGCCATCCAGTAGAACGGGAATAAGAGAATAATGAGGAACAGCACCAGCGGCAGGTACAGGGTGACCAGCCGTCGCGGCACAGACTCCAGATAGCTCATTCCATCGGAATGATCATCTGCGGCAACGCTGGCCTTACCCATTGTCTTGACGTCAGTCATTGTCAGACCCCTGCTGCCATTTCCGCCGTTGCAGGCCAAACCATGAAATCATGATGGCCCCGAGCAGGAACGGAATCATCGCCGTAGCGATAGCCGCGCCCTCGCCAAGTTGTCCGGCAATGATGCCGCGCTGATAGGACAGCGTGGCCATAAGATGAGTAGCGTTAACCGGTCCGCCGCGCGTCATTGCCCATATCAGCTGGAAATCCGTAAAGGTGAAGAGCACCGAGAAGGTCATCACCACAGCGATAATCGGCGTGAGCAGCGGATAGGTGATATGGCGGAAGCGCTGCCAGGGCGTGGCGCCGTCAAGCGTTGCAGCTTCATAGAGCGAGGGCGAAACCGTCTGCAGACCAGCCAGGAGCGTGATGGCAACGAAGGGAACGCCGCGCCAGATATTGGCGAAGATTGTCGACCACCGCGCATTCCAGGGATCGCCCAGGAAATCGATATTGGTCGTAATCAGTCCGAGCTTCTTCAGGGACCATGAGAGGATCGAAAACTGCGAGTCGTAGATCCACCAGAAGGCGATGGCCGACAGAACTGTTGGCACAATGAACGGGATCAGCACCGCAGCACGGATGAGGGCCTTGAATGGAACATGCTTGTTGAGCAGCAGCGCCAGATAGAGGCCTGCCGCGAACTTCACGGCACTGGCGACGATCGTATAGAGTAGTGTGTTGAAGACCGACAGCCAGAAGGTTGAATCACCCTGCAGCCACTCATAATTCTCAACCCCAATGAACACGCCACCACGGCCAATGCGGGTGTCGGTGAATGAAAGCCACACGCCGAGGCCCAAGGGGTAGGCGAGGAATAGAACCAGAATCCCCAGGGCCGGCAGCATAAACCAGTAGCCGAGCCAGGTGCGATTCGACTTGAGCTGACTCCATGCGCTGACCTCCATCTTTTGTGGGGGGCGCCGGACCATCGGCTTATTGGCCATATCTACCATGCTGTTCCCGATCAATGCCGTCTGAGGGATAACAGATGGCCACGGGCAGAAACTGCCCGTGGCCCATCCCGTTAGCGGTAAATCCGCTTTGCCTGCCGTTCAGCCACCGCGATCGCGCCCTTGACGTCCTCGCGACCGGTTGCGTAGTTGGCGAACATGTCGACAACAATGAAATCGGCGACCGCTGCAGCGGCTTTCTCACCAAGCGAACCAAGACCGCCAGGCGTCAGCGTCCGCTTCGAGACGTCGCGATACGGCGTGCGTTTCGGATCCGACGTCCATACCGGATTGCTGTCATAGGCATTGAGGAAGTGCGAAAGATAACCCTGCGCTGCTTCGACCCACGGATTGAAGTTCTCCGCCTCCAGCATGAACGCCGTAAATGCCTTGCAGGCCTGCGGCGCCCTGGTGAAGTTGAAGGTCAGGATCGGGAAGGCCAGATGCAGCTCTGTCGGGCGGCCCACCGGGCCGATCGGCATGTAGGCATGGTTCATGTCGTCTGCGACCGCCTTGTTTTCCTTTTGGGCCGCCACATAGACCGAAATGCCATTCGAGGTGAGATGAAGATCTCCGGAAACGAAGATCTTGTTGTTGGAAGAGTCATTCCACGACGCCGTGCCCGGAATGAAGTTCTCGTAAAGCGCCTTCACGAATTCCAGCGCCTTGGCTGTTTCCGGCGAATTGATGATGACCTTGTCGTCCTTGTCGACAAGATTGCCGCCATGGGACCACAGTGCCCAATGCAGCCAGGTGTTGGCATCGCCTGAAGCATGGCCGAGGGCGAAACCGGCGGGCGTGTTGTTCTTTTTCAGCGCCTTTACCAGTTCAAGGAAGCTGGCGGTGTCTTTCGGGAATTCCTTGAAACCCGCCTTTTCCATCGAGGAAATGCGGTAGTTCATCAGGCCGCCCGTGGTCGCGACCGGAATGCCGATCCATTTGCCCCCAGACTTGCCATACATTTCCGCAGCAGGCGTCCAGCCGCCGTATTTCTTGCCGAGATAGTCTGCCACATCGGTCTGATCCAGGCATTTGGCCGGGAACAGATGCGGCAACGAATAAAGGCCCCAGACCATGTCGAGGCCCTGCCCCGTATTCGCAACGACGGAGGCTTTCGGCTGAATGTCGTCAAACGATTCATTGACGACATTCACCTCGACGCCTGTGGCCGCCTTGAAGGCGTTCACCATCTTCATGAAGGCGACGTCTTCGGCTTCGACGAAGCGGCGCCAACGCATCAGGTTGAGCTTGGCACCGGCTTCGGGCTTCCAGGGGGACGCCTGGGCCCAGGCTTTCGCCCAATCCATGAACGCGGTGCTGCTGAGCATGGCAGCAGCAGCGGATCCCTGAACGAATGTACGACGAGTAATATCTTTCATCAGTCGCTTCCTCCGTTGATTATCAGGCGTTCAGCCTTTTTCCAGTCGACGCGTCAAACAGGTGGGCAAGCCCTGGGTTGGGTTTGAGCCGGATCTTGTCGCCCGGCTTGAATTTATGGCGCTCGTGAAATACGGCGATGACATCGGTCCCGCCGAGCCTGGCGGCGACCATGATTTCCGATCCCGTCGGCTCGACCACACGCACCTCGGCATCGGCACCGTCGTCGGCGAGCGCGAAATGCTCAGGACGAATGCCATAGACCGCCGGCTGTCCGACAGACCCCGCGGGCGCATTCGACAGAGGCAGGTGCAGCCCACCCTCGCCCTCGAAGCTGCCGCCATTGATTTTGCCGCGCACGAAATTCATGGCCGGAGAGCCGATGAAACCTGCGACAAACTGGTTGTCCGGCCTGTCATAAAGATCAAGCGGTGCCCCGATCTGCTCGACGCGCCCGTCATGCATGACCACGATCTTGTCGGCCATGGTCATCGCCTCGACCTGGTCATGGGTCACATAAACCGTGGTTGTCTTGAGCCGCTGATGCAGTTCCTTGATCTCCGTGCGCATGGCAACGCGCAGCTTGGCATCAAGGTTGGAAAGCGGCTCATCGAACAGGAAAACCTGCGGGTCGCGCACAATGGCGCGCCCCATGGCAACGCGCTGGCGCTGACCACCGGATAGTTGGCGTGGATAGCGTGCAAGCAGAGGCTTAAGGCCCAGAATGGCCGCTGCCTCATGGACGCGCTGGTCGATCTCGCTTTTCTCGGCGCCGCGCAGCATCATGGAAAAAGCCATGTTGGCTTCGACGGTCATGTGGGGATAGAGCGCGTAATTCTGGAATACCATCGCCACGTCCCGTTCTTTTGGCGGGACGTTGTTGACGACATGATCACCGATTGAAATCTCGCCGCCCGTGATGTTTTCCAGGCCTGCGATCATCCTGAGGAGGGTGGATTTGCCACAACCGGAAGGCCCAACCAGCACCACAAACTCGCCATCGGAAATATCGATCGAAACTCCGTGCAGCACATGCGTTGTGCCAAACGCCTTCCGGACGTCGCGGCAAATTACACCGGCCATTATGATGTTTCCTCCCTACTTATATGATCATCATATCGCTGGCGAAGAGACGGTAGCAAGCAGGCATTTGCCGCAGGCGCGACCGAGCAGCGCCTGAAGCTAAACCTGCATTGTCAGGACGTTATGAGAATTTGTGCCGATTAGCGCGATCAATCGCGACGCGACTGGAACTGAAGGCAAGCCATCCGCGACGCATGGGCGCCATGTAGAGAAACGGACCACCCCAATGGCCGCGGCCTGCAATGCCGCGGCCGCGCCACTAGCGGAACAGCGTGTCGATATAGGCCGCGCCGATGCCAATCCTCTCGTAATGGTTCCGGCAAAGCTCGATGTAATTATGCACATCGAAATAGCCATTCGCCTCGCCGTTCTCATCGAGCCACACCAGCGGCCCGGTCACGGTGAAGAAGACCTTCATCGGGTCCTTGTGCTCATAGGCGACCAGCGTGTGGCCCTCGCCCGGCGTCTCGTAAACGAAATCGCCGGCCGTGGCGGTCCAGTCATGCTCCAGATAGCCCCACTTGCCCGAGATGGTGTAGGCGAAAACTTCATGCGGATGATAATGCCTGTTCACCAGGCCCGCACTTTTGGCCATCAGGATGTCGCACCACTTGTTCTGCGAGGGCGAAATCCACAGTGGCCGGGACGATACGGTATCGGTGAAGGGCACATAGAGCCGTTCGTCCTCGGTCGGTGCATTCTTCATATACACTTCAGGCAAGGCATCCGGCTGGAACACCTTGGCAATGGGCTTCAGATCTTTCCAGAATTCAGTCGTCGCAAGTTCGGGCATGGGGCGCCTCCTGCTGTTGTCGGTCGTTGAACTCAGATATGCATGCCGCCATCCGCCATCAGCACGCTGCCAGTGGTGAAGCTGCTCTGGTCGGAGGCCAGAAACATCACGGCGCGGGCGATTTCGGACGCCTGGGCATGGCGATGCAGCGGAATAAGCGAATCAAGCAGCTTGGTCGCATCCCGGCCAATAGCGGCCGTGATGCCATCCTCGATCCCTTTCTGGAAACCGTTATCGATCGGCCCCGGCGCGATCACGTTGACGCGGATGCGGCGTGGCGCGGCCTCCTTTGCCACTGTACGCACCAGGCCGATCACCGCATGTTTCGAGGTGGCATAGGCACAGATGCCGGGATCGCTGGTCACGCCGACCACGCTGGAGGTGACGATGATGCTGCCACCATCGTTCATCTGCGGCAGGCCATATTTGCAGGCCAGGAACGAGGCCCGCACATTCACCGCCATCACGGTATCAAACACATCTTCCGGATACTCGGTCACCGGGCTCACCACGCCGCTGACACCGGCATTGCTGAACAGCACGTCGATCTTGCCCCAGCGCTTCACGGTCGCGCCGATATAGCGCTGCGTCGCGGCGCTATCAGCCACATCGGCGGCGCAGGTGACGATGCGATCAGCCGGTGCGCCGAGCGAGGCGACAGCCTTGTCAAGCGATGTCTGGTCGCGGTCCACCAGCATGACACGGGCCCCTTCGCGCAGGAAATCGGCCACACTGGCCAGGCCCACGCTGCCGGCCGCACCGGTAACGATGCAGATCTTGCCATCAAGCAATCCCATGATACGCCTCGATCAGATCGGATAACGGCCGGGCTGGGTCTCGATCGTGATCCAGCGCAGATCGGTGAATTCCTCGATGCCGGCCTTGCCGCCAAAGCGGCCGTACCCGGATGCCTTCATGCCACCGAATGGCATCTGGGCTTCGTCATGCACGGTGGGGCCGTTCACATGGCAGATGCCGCTTTCGATGCGCTTGGCCACGCCCATGGCACGCGCGATATCGCGACTGAATACTGCGGCCGACAACCCGTATTCGGTATCGTTGGCGATCGTCACGGCTGCTTCATCGCCCCTGGCCCGCACCACGCAAACCACCGGGCCAAAGGATTCCTCGCTGTAGATATGCATGTCCGGCGTCACATGATCCAGCACAGTGGCATCCATGATGGCGCCTTCGGCACGGCCGCCGGCCACCATTTTTGCGCCTTTACCGGTCGCATCCTTGATCAGGTCCTGCACGCGCTTCACCGCCTCAACACTGACCACGGCACCCAGCGGCGTATTGCCCTTGTGCGGATCGCCGGCCACCAGCGTGGCGGCCTTGGCCGCGAACTTCTTGACGAAGTCGTCAGCGACCTTCTCGTCGACAACCAGGCGCTCGGTCGACATGCAGATCTGGCCCTGGTTCATGAAGGCACCGAAAGCGGCGGCCTTCACGGCCTCATCCAGATCGGCATCGTCCAGCACCAGCATCGGCGCCTTGCCGCCCAGTTCCAGCAGCACGGGCTTCAGATGCCGCGCCGCCGTCTGTGCGATGATGCGGCCGACCTTGGTCGAGCCGGTGAAATTGACACGGCGCACGGCCGGATGGGCGATCAGCGCTTCGACCACAGCCGCGGCATCGGCCGGCGCATTGGTCACGACGTTGACCACGCCAGCCGGAATGCCTGCATCGATCAGGCATTCGGCGATCAGGCGATGCGTGCCCGGGCAGATTTCCGACGCCTTCAGCACTACGGTATTGCCGCAGGCCAGCGGCATCGCCAGCGCGCGCGTGCCGAGAATGACCGGCGCATTCCACGGCGCGATGCCCAGCACCACGCCCACGGCCTGGCGCGTCGCCATGGCGATGCAGCCCGGCTTGTCGGACGGAATCACCTCGCCGCCGATCTGGGTGGTCATCGAGGCCGCCTCGCGCAGCATGCCAGCCGCCAGATGCACGTTGAATCCGGCCCAGCCCGCTGTCGCTCCGATCTCGGCTGCCATGCGAGCGATGAAATCCGGCGTACGCGCCGCCATCGCATCGGCCGCTTTCAGCAGCAGGCTGCGACGCTCGTTCGGCCCCAGTGCCGACCAGGCCGGAAAAGCTCTCGCTGCTGCATCGGCTGCGGCGATGGAATCGGCAGTGGAGGCAGCAGCGGCTCGGCTCGCCACACCGTCATTCAGCGGGTTCTTGCGCTCGAAGGTCTTACCACCACTGGCCGGGACGGTCTTGCCGTCAATCAGCAGATCAATCTGGAACATGCCGCAGTCTCCATTCTTTCAAACTATCAATGCGCCGCACCGGACACGCCGAGATAAGCGCGCTGCACGGCCGGGTCGTTTTGTAATGACGCAGCAGAGCCCTGCCCCACGATGCGCCCGTTCTCGATCAGGTAGCCGCGGTCGGCGATGGCTAGACTGCGCCGGGCATTCTGCTCCACCAGCAGCACGCCGATGCCGGTCTGCCGGATGCGGGTGAGCGCTGCGAACAACTCACCGCACATCAGCGGCGACAGACCCAGTGAAGGTTCATCCAACAGCAGGATATCGGGCGCCGACATCAGCGCACGGCCGATGGCCACCATCTGCTGCTCGCCGCCACTCATGGTCCGGGCAGCCTGGGTCATGCGCTCGGCCAGACGCGGGAACAGCGTCAGGACACGCTGCAGGTTCTCGGCCTCTTTCGCCCGGGCACGCTTGGCATAGGCACCCAGCATCAGGTTCTCGCGCACGGTCAATTCGCCGAAGATGCCGCGCCCCTCCGGCACCAGTGCCAGACCGGCCTCGACGATGCCATGGGCACGCAGTTTGGTGAGATCGCGGCCCGCGAGCACCACACGGGCGCCGGTGGCGGCCGGTTGAATCGCGGCCACCGCCTTCAGCAGCGAGGTCTTGCCGCTGCCATTGGCGCCCAGAATGACCACGATTTCCGAAGTCGCGACGCTGAGCGCCACGCTGTCGACGGCGCGATGCTTGCCATAGGAGACCGAAAGATTGGCAATCTCAAGCATCGCCATCTCCCAGATAGGCACGGATCACCTCTGGCTCGGCCAGCACGGTGACTGGTGTGCCGTCGGCAATCTTACGGCCGGTATTCATGACCACGCAGCGGTCGCAGAGCGAGCGAATCGCATCCATCACATGCTCCACCATCAGGATGCCAATACCTTCGGTGCGCAGCGAACGGATCAGCTCGATGCCCTGCAGCAGTTCGGTGGGATTGAGCCCAGCCAGCCACTCGTCCAGCAGCAGCAGTTCCGGGCGCAATGCCAGCGCACGCGCAAGCTCCAGTCGCTTCTGGTCGATATAGGTCAGCTCGGTCGCCATGGTGTCGCCACGACCGTTCAGGCCGACGCGCTCCAGCAGATCGTCGGCGCTGCGTTCAGCGCGGGCACCCCAGTCGTTGCGCGTACCGAAGGCCAGCCCTGCCATCACATTCTCGCGGCAACTCATCGAGCCCAGCACCCGCACCAGCTGGAAGGTGCGCGCCACGCCCAGCCGCGCAATCTTGTAGGGCGCCAGGTTCTCGATAGCGCCGCCGCGCAGGGCGACGCGACCGCTATCCGGCTTCAGCGCACCGGAAATCAGGTTGAGCACGGTCGTCTTCCCCGATCCGTTCGGCCCCAGCAGGCCCACGATCTCCCCCGGCATGACATTGAGATCGATACCATCCACAGCGACCAGACCACCGAAGCGGCGGGTCAGCCCCTGCACCGAGAGAAGCGGCGTCGCGGTCATGACGCCCTCCCCTTACCCAGGCCACGCAGGCCAGCGCGGCCTTTCTCGAGCAGGCCGGCAATGCCGCTCGGGATGGCATAGACGATCAGCATGAAGGCCAGACCGATCAGGATGCTGAAGTGGTTGGGGAAGTTGGCCAGCAGGAATTCGAACAGCAGGCTGAGCGGAATGACGCCCAGTAACGGCCCATACAGGCGATGCACGCCACCCAGCAGCGCCATGATCAACACCTGGAAGGAGGTCACCGGATTGAAAGCAATGGCTGGATCGATATAGGTCCAGCGCGGCGCCATTACCGCGCCCGCCAGCGTCATGAAGGCAGCGCTGAGCATGAACAGCGCGACTTTCGCGCCGGTGGTGTTGATGCCAACGTGCCGGGCCACGGCCTCATCATCACCGATCACACGCAGGGCCAGGCCCAGCCGCGACCGCCGGATCAGGATGCCAGCCAGAAAGACCAGCACCGTGAGGCCGAGTAGCTGCCAGTAGATCTGGTTCGTGGTGATGTCGACAAAGACGTAGCGGCCCAGCGTGCGGGTCTTGTTGACCTCGAACCAGGTCACCAGCTGGCGCACCAGCTCGGCCAGACCAAAGGTGAAGATGACGAAATAGACCCCGGACAGCCGTAGCGTGGATAACCCGACGACCAATGCCACAATGACACCGATGACTAGCGCAATCAGCAGCACCAGCGGCCAGGCCAGCACCTCTCCCAGCACGGCCACCGTATAGGCGCCAATGCCGAAGAAGGCGACCGTAGCCAGTGAGACATAACGCGTGGGGCCCGAAAACAGCGCCCAGGCCGTCGCCAGCACAGTGTAGTTCAGGATAGAGATGGCAAGCGACAGGCGATAGCCATCGGCCACGAAAGGCACACAGGTCAGAATGGCAATCGCTGCAATCGCGCCGGCAATCTTCACAGGCAGGGCGAGCGTCATCGGTTGCTCCGGCCGAACAGGCCCTGCGGACGCACCAGCAGGATGATCAGGAAAATCGCGTAGGTGGCGGCTAGCGTGAGTCCCGGATCGATCCAGGTGGCGACGAAAGTCTCGGTCAGTCCCAGAATGAGTCCAGCCACCAGAGCGCCCAGCAGGTTGCCGACGCCGCCCATGATCACCACGATCAGCGCCTTCATGGTGAAGACCACGCCGATATTGGCGTTGAAGGTCAGGAACATCGACACCAGCACGCCGCCGGCGGCCACCAGCCCGCCGCCAAGGGCAAAAGCAATCGCGGCCGCCATGCGCACGTCGATGGCAACCAGTTGCGCCGCCACCGGGTCGACGGCAACGGCCCGCAGCGCCGTGCCGGCGCGTGTGCGGGTCAGGCCCCAGTACAGCGTCAGGCCGATCACCGCAGCAAAGGCCAGCGCCAGCAGGCGATTGGCGGCGATGGTGACGCCAAAGACATTCACCGGAATGGCGAGGAAGGAATAGCTGTAATAAGCGCCGCCGAATAGCACGAGCATTACGCCCTGCACCACGAACAGCAGGCCGAAGGTGGCGAGGATGCTGTCGACCTCCAGCGCGTCGCGCGTCTTGGCGCGCTGCACCAGCGGCACCAGCAGGATGCGGTAGATCAGCCAGCTGACAGCCAGCGCGGCCGGCACGATGACCAGCAGTCCCAACAGTGGATTGAGGCCGGCAGCGGTGAACAGCCAGAAGACAGCGAACGAGGCCGCGACCAGGATTTCGCCGTAGGACAGATTCATGATCCGCGCGACGCCATACTGGAGCGTCAACCCCATGGCGACCAGCGCGTACATGCCCCCGAGCGTTATGCCCGTCAGCAGGGCTTCAACAAACATCGATTGCTACCCTTACCAAAAAAGAGGCGCGGCGGCTCTGTACCGCCGCGCCAGGCCGTTACTTCCAGGGAGCTTTCGGCATCACCATTGGGCTGGCATTCGCGCCGGCCGGTGCAACGCCGGTGAAAAAGCCGTTCTGCCACTGGCCGATATAGGGATAGGTCCCCTTCGGCGGCATGTTGTCGACCAGCTTGAACTTGCCCAACACCGTATCAAAGGTACCGGTCTGCAGTTCCTTCACGATGGCCTCACGGTCGATCTTGCCGACGCGCTCGACCGCCTGCTCCAGCATCTGCAGCGACACATAACCGAGCTGACTGCCCCAGTAGTCCGGGTCACGGCCATGCATGGCGACATGTTTCTTGCGGTATTCGACGGTGCCCTGGTTCTTCGGGTCCCAGCCGCCGAGCGTCATGATGCCCTCGGCATTGGCGCCGAAGCGCTGCGGGAACAGCGGGAAGGCCGTGCCCACACCGGTGAACATCACCTTGGGCGCAAAACTCGCCACCTTGGCCTGATCATTGATCGCGATGGTGTCCGGCGGATAGCTGAAGGCGACGAAGGTATCGGCACCAGAACGCTGGGCTTCGCTGATCAGCGGCGACATGTCCTGGGTGCCGACCGGGTAGCTCTTGTCCATCACCAGCTTGAAGCCGGCCTTGGTGAAGCCATCGCGGGCAGCCTTGGACAGGTCGATGCCGAAGCCGTCGGCCACGCTCAGCATGGCGATATTGGTATTGATCTTGCCATCCTTCTGCTGCTTGGACAGCAGGTCGACCAGCGCATCGATATACTGCACGCTGGTGCCGAGGAACCAGAAGCTGTTTGGCCAGCGCTTGGCCAGAGCCGGCGCCTGATCGGTGACGGCGCTGAAGGTCAGCTGCGGATAGCCGTATTTGTTGAAGACAGGGCCGACGGCCAGGTTCAGGCCGGTGCCCCAGGGCGGCAGCAGCAGATCGACCTTGTCCTGGGTGATCAGACGCTCGACCGCGCGGACAGCCTCTTCCGAGTTCGAGCGGTCATCATACTCGATCACCTCGACCGGCACGCGCTTGCCACCGACCATCAGTCCGCCCTTGTCGTTCAGCTCTTTGATCCAGAGCTGGTAGTTCGGAATCTGCGTGATGTTTGCGCCACCGGCATTCGGGCCGGTCTTCGAAATCGCATAGCCGATCTTGATCTTGTCCTGCGCCAGCGCAGGCTGGAATGCGGTGACAGCCAGGCCCACGGCCATGGCCGCCGCCAGCAGGCGGTTTTTGCCAATCGTCATTTTTATTCCTCCCTAGGGCGCGCCTTGAGAATCAGACTGGCGGGCCGGCTGCGACCCTAGCCCCCGCAGGGTTGCATATCTTGTCCAGGAAGGAACCGGAATTTGCTCCAGAGCGAACCCCTCCGCATGCAGAGACATCTGCTGCACCGCAAAAACCGCGGCGATCCTCCAAAGGAATCAATAGCCATGGCGATTGTACCCACAAGGCTCCTTTCTGCTTTAACGCAGAGGATCATCACGGCTAGACTGGCCGAAAGTTGGATACCCAACGAAAGGGAGGACAGTGAGCGCCATCGCGGTGGTTTCCACCTCGCAGGTCGCGCCGGCGGACCGGCTGGCGGTGTGGGGAGATTTTGTCGGGCGGCATATCGGCCATCTGCAATCGGACACCTTTGGCGACCAGACCTTCAGCGGCCGGCTGGAGCTGGGCGATATCGGTGGGCTGAAGCTCTGCCGCATCGTCGCCGGCCGTCATCGCGTCGTGCGCACGCCCAACCTGATCCGCCATGACGACCGCGGTTATGTGAAGATCGTCGCCCAGATCGAGGGGGCGGGCAGTTTCGAACAGAACGGCCGCAAACTGGTGCTGACGCCCGGCGAATGGAGCATGTACGACACGACCCGCACCTACATCGTGTCGAACCCCGAACCGATCAACCAGCTCGCCCTGTTGCTGCCGCGCGAGCGCCTGACCCGCGTCGGTATCAACCTCGACCAGATGTCGGTGCAGCGATTCTCCGGGCGTACCGGCGTTGGCCGCCTGGTCTTCGACCTGCTGTCGTCCGCATTCGCCGAACTGCCGACCCTGACAGGACCGAATAACGGCTGGGAATTCGCCGACACCATGGCCAACCTGGTCCGGCTGGCCGCCCTCGACAAACTCGGCACGCCGACCGAGGAAGCGCTCCGCGAAAGCACGCGCGCCCGGGCCAAGGCCTATATCGCTGCGAATCTACAGGATCCGTCGCTTTGCATCGACGACATTGCCGCCGCCGTGGGCTGCACCAAACGCAACCTGCACAAGCTGTTCACCAAGGAAGACGAGACGCTGAACAGTTATATCTGGAACAGCCGGCTGGAGCGCGTGCGGCAGGACCTGAGCAACGGCACCCTGCGGCATCGTTCCATCACCGATATCGCCTTTGCTTGGGGCTTCAATTCATCGGCGCATTTCAGCCGCAGCTTCCGCGACCGTTTCGGCGTCGCTCCCCGCGCCTACCGCACGATGATCTGATCTCAGTCGCCCGCCGCCGCGCTCGACATGCCGGCCAAGGAAACACGCACCCGGTTACGGCCTGACGTCTTGGCCGCATAGAGCGCGCCATCCGCGCGGTCTATGGCATCCTGCACATCGCGATCATCATCGGTCAGGACGGTGCAGCCGAGGCTGACGGTCAGCGGTATGCTTTTCGTCTCGTCAATCTTGACTGCATTGGCCTGGATGGCGGCGCGTACGCGTTCCGCATAGGCGGCCCCTGCTGTCGCATCGCTTTCCATCAGCAGGACGACGAATTCCTCACCACCGAAGCGGGCGACCAGATCGGTTTCGCGAGCCGCGACCTGCAGGCGACTGGCGACATCGCGAATGGCGGCGTCGCCAGCGGCATGACCATGGGTATCGTTCACCTTCTTGAAGTGATCGATATCGGCCACCACGATGGCGAGGCCACGGCCATACCGGCGCGTATAGGCGATCTGCCGCTCGGCGGCGGCGAGGAAGGCGCGCCGGTTGAGCAGGCCAGTCATCGGATCGGTCTCGGCCAGCACACGCAGACGCTCGATATCCTGCGACAGCTCCCGGGTCTCGGCTTCATGGCTCTCGGCGTCACGGGCCAGACGCTCTTCCACCAGGCCGAGGCGCCGCATCAGCGAGCGCAACGCCTGCGACAGATGCACAACTTCCCGGGCGCCGCCAACCCGCGGCAGGGTATGGACGTTCTCGTCGCGACCGATCCTGTCGGCCTCAAGGGTGATCCTGTGGATCGGCCGGGTCACGCGACTGGCCAGCCGCCAGGTCACCAGGATGCCGATAAGGGCAAGGCCAAGACCGACCATCAAGATCGAGCTGACCAGATCGCGGACCGGAGCATTCGCCACCTCGATGGGCAGGCGCGTCACGACCAGCCAGCCCAGACCCGGATAATCCTTGTAACCGCGGCCGACGGCATAGCCGGTAAGCCAGCCCGCCGCATCGGCGCCATAGGCAAGGCCGGCGCCGGAAGGCCGGCTGCGGATCATGGCGAGCTGATCCGGCGTCAGCATGACGGTATTGAGATTGCGGCCGAGCAGGACCTTGCCGTTCGTGTCCAGGATGCTGATATCGGCGGCAGCAGCATCGCTGTTCCGGGACACCAGCGAGCGGCGCACATCGGTCGCCCAGTCCCAGCTCAGATGTGCGCCAAGCACGCCGATCACCTCGCCGGCCGCATTGCGCACCGGATAGGCCACGTCGACAAACCGGAAGGGTTCGGCATCGGTGCGCGGTCCGAGCAGCTTGGCTAGCAGCACCGCCTCATGCACGTCGCCCACGAAGGGTTTCGCCAGGCCATTGATGAACCACGGGCGCTGCGCCACCGACTGGCCGGTCAGCATGTCGCGAGTCGCCGCCACTACCGTACCGTCGACACGGGCAAAACCGATCCAGGCATAGTCGGGAAGACTGAGTTGCAGGCGATCAAGAATCTTCTGCAGGGCGACCGGGTCATGGTCCCAGACGGGTTGCAGCACTTCCAGATCGGCGATGGTGCCGATCTCGCGATAGCGTTCCGCCATGCCACGATCCAGCCTGTCGGCCATCACCACGGCCAACTCCGCCAGTTCGCTGCCGACCATGCGTGACAGGATGCTGCGGCCAAGCCAGGCCGCGCTGATGGTGGCGCCGAGAACGAGCAGGACTGCCAGGACCGCCGTGGCTATCGCCACCTGCGCCCGAAGCGATAGGCCATCCAGAATTTTAGACAGGCTCATCTCTCTAATCCGGCCTTGCGGCATGTGCCGCCCACCAATTCTGGCCAATTGGCAGACCAAATCAATCCCGGAGATTGCAACCTCAGGTGCCGTACAGACCCTTGTACTGGTCACGCAGGAGGTTCTTCTGCACCTTGCCCATGGTATTGCGGGGCAGGTCGTCGACGAAGAACACGCGTTTGGGCAGCTTGAACTTGGCCAGACGGCCATCCAGTGCCTTCAGCACGGCCGCCTCGTCCAGCGTGTGGCCTTTCTCGGCAACCACGACGGCCGTGACGCCCTCGCCGAAATCGGGATGCTGCAGGCCGATCACAGCGGATTCGATCACGCCGGGCATGGCGTCGATCTCGGTTTCCACTTCCTTGGGGTAGACGTTGTAGCCGCCGGAAATGATCAGGTCCTTGCCGCGGCCGACGATATGCACATAGCCACGATCGTCTATCTTGCCCAGATCGCCGGTGATGAAGAAGCCGTCGACGCGGAATTCGGCCGCGGTCTTTTCCGGCATGCGCCAATAGCCCTTGAACACGTTCGGGCCCTTCACCTCGATCATGCCGATCTCGGTCTGCGCCAGCACCTTGCCGCTTTCGGGATCGGTGATGCGGGTCTCGACGCCCGGCAGCGGGAAGCCCACCGTGCCGGCAATGCGCTCGCCGTCATAGGGGTTCGAGGTGTTCATGTTGGTCTCGGTCATGCCGTAACGCTCGAGAATGCGATGCCCGGTGCGGGCCTCCCATTCGCGATGCGTCTCGGCCAGCAGCGGCGCCGAGCCGGAAACGAACAGGCGGATATGTTTGACCAGATCCTTGGTCAGCGTCGGCGACTGCAGCAGGCGCACGTAGAAAGTAGGCACTCCCATCATGCTCGTGGCGCGCGGCAGGTGACGGATCACCTCGTCGCCATCGAATTTCGACAGGAAAATCATTGAAGCGCCAGCCAGCAGCGTCACATTGCTGGCAACGAAAAGCCCATGCGTATGGAAGATCGGCAGGGCATGCAACAGCACGTCCTTATCGGTGAAGCGCCAATAGCCGACCAGCGTATCGGCATTCGAGAACAGGTTGCGATGGGTGAGCATCGCGCCCTTCGAGCGGCCGGTGGTGCCCGAGGTATAGAGGATCGCGGCCAGATCGTCCGGCCCGCGCGTCACTGGCGTGAACTCCGCCGGCGCGGCCTTGGCCTTGTCCATCAGGCTGCCATCACCTTTGCCGCCCAGCGTGACGCAATGGGCCACGCCCAGCTTTTTGGCCAGCGGCGCAAGATCCTTTTCGACCGCAGGGCGGCAGACCACCACGCGCGGCTCGGCATCGCCGATGAAATATTCCAGCTCGGTCAGCGTGTAGCCGTTGTTGAGCGGCAGATAAACGCCGCCAGCCGCCACCACGCCCAGATAGAGGATCAGCGCCTCGGCCGATTTGTCCACCTGCACAGCCACGCGGTCGCCCGGCTGCACGCCAAGATCGACCAGGGCATTGGCCATCCGGCCGGCCAACGCGAAGGTCTCGGCATAGCTGAAGGTCCGGCCCTCGCCGGTTTCCATGAAGGTCTTGGCCGGATCGGTGACCCGGCTGCGAATCAGGCTGTAAAGATTGTCGGACATTGGCTTGCGCGTTGGTTGCGAAATGGACGTCCGTACTAAATCGTCCCCGCCCCTGTCCGCGCAAGCCTTCCGGCCTTCTTAAGCTCTCCCGGATGCCTTTTCCGGCCTCAAGAGGCCACCGCCGTCTCCAGCTGGTCCGCCGCCAGCAGACGGTAGCCCACGCCCAGTTCAGTCTGGATGTAGGTCGGCCGGGCCGGATCGCGTTCGATCCGCTGGCGCAGCTTGCGCATGAAGATGCGCAGATAGTGCACATCCTCGGCATGCTCGTCGCCCCAGACCTCGCGCAGCAGCTGCTCATGCGTCACCACCTTGCCGGCATGGCGGGCCAGGTGCTGCAGCAGGCCATACTGCTTCGGCGTCAGCTTCACTTCCGCGCCTTCGACCACCACGCGGCGGCGCGCCAGATCGACGGCCAGGTTGCCGACCTCGAACAGCGGTTCGCTGGCTTCCAGCGGCGCACGCCGCAGCACGGCGTTCAGGCGGGCCAGGAATTCGGCAATGCTGAACGGCTTGGTCAGGTAATCGTCCGCGCCATATTCAAAGGCGCGGACCTTGTCCATCTCGCGATTGCGCACAGTCAACACGATCACCGGCAGCCAGCTCCATTCGCGCAGGCGGCGCAGCACATCCAGACCATCCTGATCGCCCAGCTGCATGTCCAGCACCACCAGGCTGACATCGGTCTTGGCCAGCATTTCCAGTGCCTCGGCGCCGCTCGCCGCCTCGATCACCTCAAAGTTATGCAGCGCCAGCGCAGTGCGCAGAAAGCGCCGGATCTGGGTCTCGTCATCGACAATGAGAATTCGGCGTGGGTCCGTCATGCGGCCTCCCCTTCATCAGAAAGCATAAGTGTCTTTGCCGGCGGCATGCCGATGTGGAAGGCGGTCCCTTCGCCCACACCACGGCTTTCCGCCCAGATTTCGCAGCCTGTCGCCTCGACGAAAGCCTTGCTCACCATCAGGCCCAGTCCGTTGCCGGCGACATGCCCAGATGCAGCATCGGCGCGATAGAACGGCGCGAAGACCCGCTCGACATCGCCCTCCTGCAGGCCGATGCCGGCATCCTGCACGGTCAGAATGACGCGCGCGCCGGTATTATGGCCATGCATGCGGATCATGGTGCCGGGCTTGGAATACTTTGCAGCATTCTCCAGGATGTTGACCAGCGCCTGCTCGATCAGGATCGGGTCGGTCTCGACCATCGGCAGATCGAGCAGATCCCGGGTCTCGACCCGATGGCCGGCGAGTGTCTTCTGCGTCTGGCGTAGCGCCGCATTGGTGATATCGGCAACGTCCACCGCCTGCATCTGGGGCGTCAGCCGGCCGGCGCGGATACGGGTGAGATCCAGCATGCGGCGAATATAGCGCTCCAGTCGCTCGGCTTCCTCACGGATGGTCGATTGCAGCTCGGTCCGCGTGGCATCGTCACAGAGCGGGCCGAATTTCTCCAGCGTAGTCACCGACCCGAGAATGGAAGCCAGCGGCGTATGCAGATCGTGGCTGATCGAGCCGAGCACCGCTTCACGCAGGTCTTCCGCCTTGGCCGAGACTCGCGCCTCTTCCACCGACAACGCCAGCCGCATGCGCGCCAGCGCCAGGCCCGACTGCTCCATCATCGCCGCGATCGCCAGCGGATCGACATTGCGCGCCGGTTCCGCCAGCACCACCACGCCGAAGGGCTGGCCGCCGCTGCGCAGCACATAACTGGCCGGGGTATTGCTGCCGCTGTCGCGATGGTGCCAGGCCTCCTGCGCCAGCATGTCCGGCGCAGTCGCATCAAAGGAGCCGGCCGAAGCAACCATCGCCAGACTGTCGTCGGACAACAGGTAAATTGCTACCGAACTGTCCAGTGCGCTGCACAGCTCACCGGCCAGCACGGCTGGCGTCTCGGCCGGATCGACCACGGCACTGATCCGGCGATTGAAGGCCAGCAGGTATTCCATCATTGCCTCGCGCCGGCGCGAGGTCGCAGCTGCGCGTCTGGCATAGCCAGCCAGCTGGCTGGACGCGATGGCGACGCCGGCGAAGACGAAGATGTCGGCGAATTCCTGTGGATCGGCATCGGGCAGACTGAAGGCCGGATTGTAGAACAGCACCGAACAGACGGCGAGTGCACCCAGGGCCGCGGTCAGCGACGGGATGATGCCGCCAAAAATCGCAGCCCCCAGAATCACCGGCACGAACAGGATCGAGGCCGAGGTCACATTGATGGCGCGGCTGAGCGCATAAACGCCAAAGCCCGCCACCATCACCACGACAGCGGCGACAATGCTGTGCAGCAGAACCCTGCTCGCCGGTATGCGAGCGGGTTCATCGCCGGCCATCCGAAGTGCAATGGGCGAGACCATGGGCGGATTATCCCACAGGTCCGGGGCCGGTACAGCCTTACAAGGCGGTTCGGGGTGGGGGGTGCGTCAATTGATACAGGCCAGCTGGGTTGGGCTGACCTGCCCCATGCGGGCCCGGATGGTGCCGGTCCGGCGCTCGATATAGGCGGTCGGGGCCGCCGCGCTCCAGCGGTTCGGATTGGGCAGCACCGCCGCCAGCCGGGCGGCCTGTACCTCGCTCAGCCGCGCCGCCGGCTGGCTGAAATGGGCTTCTGCGGCCACCCCCACCCCGAACAGGCCCGGTCCCATCTCAGCGATATTGAGATACACCTCCATGATCCGCCGCTTGGGCCACAGCGCATCCAGCGCCAGGGCCAGCGGGGCTTCCAGCGCCTTGCGGACAAAACCGCCGCCCGGCCACAGGAACAGGTTGCGGGCCACCTGCATGGGAATGGTGCTCGCCCCGCGCAGGCGGCCGGTTTCCTCGTAATCGTCCAGCGCATCCTGCACCGCCCCCAGGTCAATGCCGCGATGCCAGCAGAAGCGGCTGTCCTCGGCCACCATCACCGCACGTACCATGGCTGGCGCCACGGCGCCGAGCGGCAGCGGTCGATACCGGACGGCCGCACCCCGCTCGATGCTGCGGATCAGCATCAACGGGGTGGCCGGCGGATCGATGAACCGGAACAGCAGCAGGCCGCCGCCCCAGAATATGGCCAGAGCGGCCAGCAGCAGGACCAGCAGGCGGAGAAGCAGGCGCATGGGATGAGAGAATCGCGGAATTCTGGACGGTTACAATGGGCTGGAACCGGGTGGACAGCCGCCCCGGCGCGGGATTAACTGGCCGGAACGGGGAGAAAACGTTTCATGCTGCAAGGCAGTGCCATACTGCTTCTGTCGCTCGGTTATCTGGGCCTGCTGTTCGCTGTTGCCCATCTGGGAGACAGGCTCGGCCAGCGCTGGTATGCCGGCCGCAGCGGCGCCACGATTTATGCCCTCTCCCTGGCGATCTACTGCACCTCCTGGACCTTCTATGGCTCAGTCGGCCGCGCGGCGCTGTCGGGACCCGATTTCATCCTGATCTACGTCGGCCCGATCATGGCGATCACGCTCGGCTATCCCGTGATGTCGAAGATGATCACCATCGCCAAGAAGCAGAATGTCACCTCGATCGCCGACTTCATCGGCTCGCGCTACGGCAAGAGCCGCGCTGTGTCGGTCCTGGTCACATTGTTCGCGGTGATCGGCGTGCTGCCCTACATCTCCCTGCAGATGCAGGCGGTCAGCGTCACCTTCGAGGTACTGGTCGGCAGCGACATGGCGCATCTGCTGAACGCCAGCCTGCCGCCGCCCTGGCGCGATACCGCGATGTTCGTCGCCGGCATCATGGGACTGTTCACGATCCTGTTCGGCGTGCGCCATGTCCAAGCCACCGAACAGCATCGCGGCATGATGCTGGCCATCGCCTTTGAATCACTGGTCAAGCTGGCCGCCTTCCTCGCTGTCGGTCTCTACATCATCTACGGGCTGTTCGATTCCGGCAGCGATCTGCTGGCCCGCGTGCAGGCCGCACCCGGCCTCGCCGACCGGCTGTCCAGCGGCCTGGGCAGCAACTGGATCGCGATGACGCTGTTGTCGGGTTTTGCCTTCCTCTGCCTGCCGCGCCAGTTCCATGTCGCGGTGGTCGAGAACGGCAACCCCAACCAGTTGAAGGCCGCGCGCTGGGCCTTCCCACTTTATCTGGTCGCCATCAACCTGTTTGTGGTGCCGATCGCCGCCGCCGGCCTTCTGCTGGCTAAGCCGGGCTCCAATCCCGATTTCTTCGTGCTGACCTTGCCGTTGATGGCTGATCAGCTGGCGCTTTCGGTGCTGGCATTCATCGGCGGTCTGTCGGCGGCGACATCTATGGTGATCGTCGCGTGCATGGCGCTGTCGATCATGGTGTCAAACGAACTGGTGACGCCCTTCCTGCTGCGCTCGCGCGCCGGCGGCTCGCGCGAAGTCGGGCAGATCGTGCTGAACGTGCGCCGCGCCGCCGTCATCGTCATCCTGATCGCCGCCTATATCTATCACACCTGGATCGCAGGCTATCTGCCGCTCGCCTCCATCGGCATGATCTCTTTCTGCGCAGTGGGCAATTTCGCGCCGCCGCTGCTGATCGGCCTGTACTGGCGACGCGCCCATCGCCACGGCGCGATTGCCGGCCTGCTGGCCGGCTTCCTCGTCTGGGTCTATGCGCTGCTGCTGCCCTCCATCGAAGGCGCCAGCACCGGCCATCCTGTCGTGGCACCCTTGACCCGCTGGCTGCCGGCGCCTTTCGATGGCTTCGACTTCATCCTGCAGGGCTTTGTCACCAGCGTCATCATCAACACCATCCTGCTGGTCGGTATCTCGCTGCTGTCCAAGCCGCGCCGGCACGACCTGGAACAGGCCGCCATCTTCACAACCGATGGCGATGGCCTGCCACTGACCCTCGCCGAGGAGGATGGCCAGGATCCGCGCATCGACGAGCTGCGCGCACTGGCCGCCCGCTTCATCGGCCCCGAACGCGCCGAGCGCGCCTTTGCCGGCCGCCGCATGAACCCGCCCGAAGCGATGGCCTTCACCGAGCATCTGCTCAGCGGCGCCATCGGCGCGGCATCCGCCCGCATCGTGATGGCTTCGGCGCGCGGCAAGAACCTGCTGAGTCCGCGCGCTGCGCGGGCGATGCTGGGCGAGGCTTCCGAGGCGATCCGTCACAACCTCGATCTGCTGCGCACCACGCTGGACCATATCAGCCAGGGCATCGGCGTGTTCGACCGCGCGCAGAAACTGGCCGCCTGGAACGACCGCTTCTTCGACCTGCTGGGATTGCCCGCCAACATGGCCGAGAATGGGGTGCCACTGCCCACGCTGGTCGGTGATGGCGCCTCCGACCTTGCCGCCATGCTGGCATCGGGCGCGACCGGGTCGCGCATCCTGGAACGCCGCCGCCCCGATGGCCGCGTCATCGAAATCCGCGTCGATCCGATGCCCGATGGCGGCTTCGTCGCCACCTGCACCGATGTCAGCGAGCGTGTGCGCGCGGCCGAGGCGCTGCGCGATTCCGAGCGCGCCATCCGCATCTACACCGACAACGTGCCGGTGTTGATCGCCTATGTCGATCGCGAGGAGCGCTACCGCTTCACCAATATGCCGTTCCGCCGCGCCCTCAACCTGCCGCAGCAGCATATCGACGGCCATACCGTGAGCGAGATGCTGACGGCCGAGCGCTACAACCGCCTCAAACCGCATATCGACGCAGCCTTCAGGGGCCAGCGTCAGAGCTTCGAAACCGAATTCCCCACCAATGACGCGAAGATCGAAATCGCGCACGGCACCTACATCCCGCATATCGACGAACGCGGCACCGTGCTCGGCTTCTTCCTGATGTATCAGGACATCACCGAACGCCGGCGCGCCGATGCCGCGCTGCGTGCCGCCTATGAAGGCCTGGAACGCCGCGTGGCCGAGCGCACCGCCGAACTGCAGCTCGCCGTGCAGGAGCTGGAAGCCTCGCGCGCCCAGGCCGAAGCCGCCAATCTGGGCAAGACGCGCTTCCTCGCCGCTGCCAGCCACGATCTGCTGCAGCCGCTGCATGCCTCGCGGCTGTTCACGGCGGCGCTGGCCGAACGCGAGCCCGACAATCCGCTGGTCGGCAAGATCGACCACGGCCTGGGCGCGGTGGAAGTTCTGCTCGACACCCTGCTCGATATCTCCAAGCTGGATGCTGGCGCCGTGCAGCCCGAGATTCGCCCCGTCGCACTGGAGCCGCTGTTTGAATCGATCGCCAGCTTCTTCGCACCGCTGGCAGCGCGGCGCGGCGTGACACTGAAGGTCGTGCCCACCACCGCCACCATCAGCACCGATCCTGCCCTGCTGCGCCGCGTGCTGCAGAATTTCGTGGCCAATGCCATCCGCTATTCCAGCCCCGAACGCGCCAATCGCCGCGTGCTGATCGGCTGCCGCCGCCAGGGCAGCCAGGTGCGCATCGAGGTCTGCGACAACGGCTTAGGCATTCCCGCCGACAAACGCCATGTGATCTTCCAGGAATTCGCCCGTCTCGAAAGCACCGGCGACGCCGCCGAACGCGGCCTGGGGCTGGGTCTGGCCATCGTCGAACGCATCGCCACCATGCTGGACAATCCGATCGGCCTGCATTCCGTGGTCGGGCGCGGCTCGATCTTCGGCATCACCGTGCCGCGCGCTGCCGTCGAGCCGCAGCAGCAGCTCGCCCCGCTGGCGCTGCCGCCGATCGCCGCCGGCTCGCTTAGCGACATCTTCGTGCTCTGCATCGAAAACGAGGCCGGCGTGCGCGAGGCCATGACCACCCTGCTGGAAGGCTGGACCTGCCAGGTTTCGGCTGTCGGCACCATCGCTGCCGCGCGTCAGGCCGTGGCAGCTGCCGGCCGCAGCCCCGACATCATCCTGGCCGACCTGCATCTGGATGAAGGCAGCCCCGACGGGCTGGACGCCATCGTGCAGCTGCGGCGCGACTGGGGCCTGCGTCTGCCCGCCATCCTGATCACGGCCGACCGCAGCCAGGAAACCCGGCATCGCGCCGATGACATGGGTGTGGACGTGCTGCACAAGCCGGTGAAGCCAGCGGCGCTGCGGGCGCTGATCAGTCAGCGGCATCGGCCGGCCGGCGCACAGGCTGATCCGCTGGCGGAAACCGGCGACTGATCTAAAGCGAGAAGTGGCGGGCCGCGATCACGGCCTGGGTGCGGCTGCGCACGCCGAGCTTCTTGAGGATGGCGGTGACATGCGCCTTCACGGTCGCCTCGCCCACCGAAAGTTCATGCGCGATCTGCTTGTTGAGCTTGCCCTTGCTGAGCAGCGTCAGCACACGCAGCTGCTGCGGCGTCAGTTCGGCAACGCGGCGAGCGAAATCATCGGGCATGCCGGCGGCCTCGCCACCCTCGACCTCGGGCGGCAGCCAGACTTCGCCATCCAACACCGACTGCAACGCACTGGCGATGGTCTCCAGCGCGGCCGATTTGGGTACGAAAGCGGCGGCGCCGAATTCGATGGCGCGGCGCATGATGGCCGGCTCGCGCGTCGACGACACGATGGCGACCGGAATGGCGGGATGGCTGGCGCGCATGGCGGCCAGGCCGGCGAAACCGTCCATGCCGGGCATGTCGAGATCGAGAATCAGAAGATCGACGGACTCGCGGACGGCCAGCGCCTGACGTGCGCCGTCGAGATCGGCGGCGCCAATCACTTCGACGCCGGTCATCGCCTGGCGCAACGCCTGCCCCAATGCCTCACGGACCAGCGGATGGTCGTCGGCGATGATAATGGTCAGTGCCGGTTCTGCGCCGGACTTCTCTGCTCCCGTCATGAATGCGACGGTAAACCAGCCGCCCGCCGTCAGCAAGCCGAGCGGGCCTTCGACCAAGGGGGGCGACCAAGGGGGGCGACCAAGGGGGGCGACCGAGGGCTTCAGCCCAGGCGGCGGAGTGAACTTGGCCCGGCCTGGGGCTTGAGCGGCACCATGCCGGTGCAGCCGGCCAGCGTGAAGACATCGAAAGGCTGGGCGCGGTAGACGCCGATGGCGCCGGCGGCACGCAGCCGGGCGGCGAAACCGGCGTCGTCGGAGGCCAGTTCGACGGCGTTGGGCAGCCAGGTTTCGCGCACCAGCCGGGCTTCCGTCCGCATTGCCGCGGCGATACTCTGTTCACCCGACCAGCCGAAGGGATAAACCGCCACGACGCGGCCGCCGGCCTCGGGCGGCAGTTCGGCGCGGCGCAGCGTCAGGCCGAAAATGCCGGCCCAGATGACGAAGACGGCGCACAGGAATCCCAGCGCCAGCCAGTGCAGGCCGGCGAAAGAAGAGCCTTTCCCGTTGCGCGCCATCATCATCCCAAACGCATCAGGCCGGAGCCGCCACCGGCGCCACACGCACCAGCGGACGCTCGTCGATCGGCCAGTGCACGATGGCGGCGAAGACGCCCAGCCCCATCGAAATCCACCAGACGATATCGTAGGAGCCGGTCATGTCGAACAGCCGGCCCCCGAGCCAGACGCCGAGGAAGCCGCCGACCTGGTGGCTGAAGAACACGATGCCGAACAGCGTCGCCATGTAGCGCGGCCCGAAAATCTGCGCCACCAGACCTGAGGTCAGCGGCACGGTGGACAGCCAGAGCAGACCCATGGCGAAGGCGAAGATCAGCACGCTGATCTGGGTCATCGGCATCATGACAAAGATGGTGATCACCACGGCGCGCGCGCCGTAGATGAAGCTGAGCAGGTATTTCTTCGAGCGTTTGCCGCCCAGCACGCCGGCCGTGTAGGAGCCGACGACATTGGCCAGGCCGACCAGCGCCAGCGCCCAGGCGCCGGTCTGCGGATCGAGGCCGCGGTCGACGATATAGGCCGGCAGATGGGTCTGGATGAAGGAGACGTGGAAACCGCAGACAAAGAAGCCCGAGATCAGCAGCCAGTAGCTTTTCTGACCGCCGGCTTCCTTCAGCGCCTCGCTTAAAGATTGCTTGGGCCCGGCATTTTCGGCCGTCTTGCCACCCAGCACGGTGGCGAGCGGCGCGATGGCGAGCGCGAACAGGCTGAGCAGCAGCAGCGCGAACGACCAGCCATAGGCGGCGATGAAGCCCTGGCTGAGCGGCACCATGAGGAACTGGCCCATCGAACCGGCGGCTGTCCCCAGGCCCAGCGCCCAGGAACGCTTTTCCGGCGGCACCATGCGGGCGATGGCAGCCAGCGCCACGGTGAAGGACGTGCCGGCGAGCCCCATGCCCAGCAGCATGCCGAGCGTGAGGTTGAGCATCAGCGGCGTGGAGGCGTAGGCGGTGAGCGCGACGCCGCCCGCGTAGAAGAGCGCGCCGACGGCGAGCACGCGATCCGAGCCATAGCGGTCAGCCAGTGCGCCGGCGAAGGGCTGGCCGAACCCCCAGAGCACGGTCTGCAGCGCGATGGCAAAGGCGAAAATCTCGCGGCCCCAGCCGTTGGCGGCGCTGATCGGTTCGAGGAACAGGCCGAAGCCGGAGCGAACGCCGAAATTGAGCAGCGCGATGATGCAGCCGACGATGATGACGAGCATCGGGGTCCGCCAGGTCAGGACGGGAGAAGTGGTGGTCATGGCGTCAGCTCCTGCACGCGCGTTCGGCCTGCCGTCATGACTAGGAGGGCGAAGACGGACCGGCAAGTGTCGAAAGTGTACCCCATGGCAGCGCTTATCCGACCGTTATCGGTCCTTATTCAAACGCTATTGTCGCTTATCGGACCGCTATCCGGCCTTATCCGACCCTTATTCCTGCTTATTCGTATTCGTTTTGCTTCGTTTCCATCTGGCGGTGTTTGGCCTCAAGGCCAATACTCGCAATAAGAACATTATAGCAACATTTGGGCCAGACCACAAGACTGCATGCAAAAAATCCGTGGGCGGATCGATATGCCTCAGGGCTTCTTTTCGCCAACGCCCACTGGATTGTAGCCCTCAACCACAAGCCTGAGCTTGCCGCTGGCCATGGCGGCGGTACTCGCCGCAGTCTCTTGCGCTCCCATCGGCGGCGCCATCCAGGTCATGGAGCCATAGGCGGTCGGGATCACAACCGGGGTCTGCTGGATCGCAACATTGTTCAGGATGAGTGAGCCATTGGCGGCCTGCCGCTGCGACACGATGAGCATATAGGCTTCGCGCCTGTTGGCTTCGTTGATGAACAGTGTTCCCGACAGGGCATTGCCCTCCTGCAGGCCAGCCCGGCGGAAGGCAAAGGACTCCAGATGCGAGCGGCGCAGCTCCTGGTATTTCTCATCCAGGAAAATGGCCGTGGGGTAATAGACGGCAGGATCCTGAGGCGAGCCGCTGAAATAGCTGCTGAGCTTCAGCATGTAGGGCCCTGTCCACTTCGGCAGGGCGAAAGCCTTGGCGTAAACCGTCTCGTACTTGTCGAGCAGGATCACCGGATCGACTTCACCGATCGTGATCTCATGCGTTTCACCCAGCGCCACCGGCTTGTACGTCAGGCCGGGCAGATCGACGTGATTGGTGCGTTTGTTCAGAACCGCTGCGCTGTCGGCAGCCATCTTCGCGCCCGATTGTACGCAGGCTCCGAGCGAAGCCGCAAAAACAGTAAGCAGCAAAAAACGACCGATACGGGCAAACGACATGGCCGACGTCATGGCTTGCTGTCAGCGCGGGTCAGATCGGTGGATATTTTCTTCACGATCATCGGAGTCGCCGCATTCAGCGCCTCAACCGCATTCGGCGCGGAATCCAGCAGCGTATTATAGTTGGTGAAGCGGTATTTGGATTCCGAGATCAGCTCGATCGGCTGCCCGCCGCCATGCTGATAGCCATAGCCGATCAGTTCCGAATAGAGCACAGCCTTGCTCTTGGCATCAATCAGGCGCACGTAGACCCGCGCGGACGGCACGTAATCCGATGTGGCGGTCGCAGCGATGAATCCGTTCCAGTTGATCACCCAGTCCAGATAAGCGTCAGCCTCGACCTTGATGTCGGCATAATTCTGCAGCATCTCGGGCTTCGCACGGGTGGGCGTGAAGCGGACAACCTCGTATTTCGCCGTGATCAGTTCCTGTTCCAGCGCATCGGTGAGGCTCGACGCAAAGTCGACCTTCATCTCTTTCATCTTTTTGGTGAAGCCGTCGGTCTTCGACTGCATGTCGGCGGCCGCGACAATACCGCCAATCAGGCCGAAGCTCTGTCCCGGATGATGGGCAATGTAGACGGCATAGGCTTCCGGCTTGGCCGGTTCCAGCAGGGCGATTTTCTTGACATTCGTGTGGGCCTCCCTGTTGAAGGCCTGCTTCGGCACCTGCGCACAGGCCACCGTGATCAGCAACAGGGCCATCGCGGCGAACAGCCGCGCCAGGCCACGGAAAGACGGAATACGCCGCACAGGCGCAAAAGCCATATCAGTCATTTTGATTCCCCCCAGAATCGCCTTACCTCGCGCGGCACTATAGGAAGGCTGCGTGATTCTGGAAAGTACGTCTGGGGGAGTATACGGACGAAGGAGACGCGCTTAGCGGGTGCCCATCGCCTTCTCGATCTGCTTGGCCGTGTTGTACTGGCTGAGCGCATAGACCGCCCAGAGCGCCGCCGGAATCCAGCCGATCAGGGTGATCTGCAGAATCAGGCAGATGATCCCGGCGAACGGCCGGCCGATGGTGAAGAACAGCAGGAAGGGCAGAAAGATCGCGATGAGCAGGCGCATGCGTGCGGTTCTCCATCAAATCTGAGTCGCGGCCAGTATAACCCGAAACGCAAAACGGCGCGCCGTTGCCGGCGCGCCGCCTTCAATTCAGCCGAAGCTGAGAGGTCTTACTTGCCGAGGCTCGGATCGATCTGCTTGCAGGCGTCGACCAGGCCCTTCACGGCATTGGCCGAATGCTCGAACATCTTCTGCTCATCGGCATTGAGCTGGATCTCGACGATCTTCTCGACGCCATTGGCGCCGATCACCACCGGCACGCCGACATACATGCCGGTCTGGCCATACTTGCCCTTGTCGAGCCAGGCGGCGCAGGGCAGAACCCGGCGCTTGTCCTTCAGGTAGCTCTCGGCCATCTCGATGGCCGACGAGGCCGGCGCGTAGAAGGCCGAACCGGTCTTCAGCAGCGCCACGATCTCGGCGCCGCCGTCGCGGGTGCGCTGGATGATCTTGTCGATCTTCTCCTGCGTCGACCAGCCCATCTTGATCAGGTCAGGCACCGGGATGCCGGCCACGGTGGAGTAGCGGATCAGCGGCACCATGGTGTCGCCATGGCCGCCGAGCACGAAAGCGTTCACGTCGTTGACCGAGACGTTGAATTCTTCAGCCAGGAAGTGACGGAAGCGGGCGCTGTCGAGCACGCCGGCCATGCCGATCACCTTGTTATGCGGCAGCCCGCAGACTTCGCGCAGCACCCAGACCATCGCGTCGAGCGGGTTGGTGATGCAGATGACGAAGGCGTTCGGCGCATGCGCCTTGATGCCGGCGCCGACGGCCTGCATGACCTTGATGTTGATGCCGAGCAGATCGTCGCGGCTCATGCCCGGCTTGCGGGCGACACCGGCGGTGACGATGATGACATCCGAACCGGCGATGTCCTTGTAGTCCTGGGTGCCGCGCAGCTTGGCGTCGAAGCCTTCGACCGCACCGGCCTGGGCCATGTCGAGCGCCTTGCCCTGCGGCAGGCCTTCGACCACGTCGAAGATGGTGATGTCGCCGAGTTCCTTCATGCCGGCCAGCAGGGCCAGGGTGCCACCGATATTGCCGCCGCCGATGAGGGCGATTTTCTTGCGCGCCATAGGGAAATCCTCCGGATTTACACGTGTCTTGGGGTGGAAATGGTCAGCCCAAGGGGTAGCGGGAATCAGCCGGGCCGGCAAGGCTCCGGCACCCCTCCGAAGGCCGAAGACGGCCAGGTTCGGGCAAGAAAAAGGCCGCCCGGCGGGGCGGCCTTTAAGACGTGGATGGCCGGGACAAGCCCGGCCATGACGATTTGAAACTAAAGCGCCATACCCCAGCGCGTCAGCGCGTGATCCCCGCGTTTAGCGCGGGGCCATCCGGAGCGCGCCATCGAGACGGATGGTCTCGCCGTTCAGCATGGTGTTCTCGCAGATATGCTTCGCCAGGGCGGCATATTCCTCGGGCTTGCCCAGGCGCGACGGATACGGCACCGACTTGCCCAAGGACTCCTGCGCTTCCGGCGGCAGGGCGAACATCATCGGCGTGCCGAACAGGCCCGGCGCGATGGTGCAGACGCGGATGCCGAACGAGGCGAACTCACGCGCCAGCGGCAGGGTCATGCCATGCACGCCGGCCTTGGAGGCGCCATAGGCGGGCTGGCCGATCTGGCCGTCGAAAGCCGCGACCGATGCGGTGTTGATGATGCAGCCACGCTCCTTGTCGGCCATCTCCGGCTGCTGCTGCATGTGATGCGCGACCAGACGGATCATGTTGAAGGTGCCGATCAGGTTGATCTGCACGACCTTGATGAATTTCTCCAGCGCCACCGGGCCATCCTTGCCCACCGCCTTCATCGGCGTGCCGACGCCGGCGCAGTTGACCAGCACGCGCACCGGACCGACCTTGGCGATCGCATCCTTCACGGCGGCCTCGCCGCCCGGGCCATCGGCCACGTCGCACTTCACTGCCACGCCGCCGATCTCCTTGGCGGTCTGCTCGGCCAGCTCCAGATTCATGTCGAAGATGGCGACCTTGGCTCCGGCCCCGGCCAGCGCGCGCGCAGTGGCCGCGCCCAGACCCGAAGCGCCGCCGGTGACAATCGCGCCTACACCCTTGAGATCCATCACATGCTCCCTTGATCGTTATATATCGTAACTATTCCGGTGGGCGTTTATAGACCACCCGGTTTGGCATTTCCACGTTTGGCAGGTTATTCCAGCAGCAGCCGGTCGTAGGTGCCATCGGCGCGCAGGCGGGCCAGCGCCGCATTGAAGCGCGCGATCAGGGCCGGCCCATCCGGCCGGTTGCGCGGCACGATGAAATAGATGTTGGCGCTGCCGATGGGTGGATCGGTGACGACGGTGATCTGACCGGCCAGGCCCATCCGCGCCATCAGCGCGGTGCCGATGCGCTGGTCCTGGATGAAGAAATCCGCACGCCCCGCCGCCACCAGTCCGGGACATGTGGCGGCCGTGCCCGGCATCACGGTCTCTATTTTTTTCTGATCGATCAGCGCCTGCACCAGCGCCGGCGGCGCATAGCCGAGCGCCAGGCAAAGGCGGCGTCCCTGCAGATCATCGACCGTACGATAGGGAAACGCACGCTCGGTCGACATGAACAGCACCTGCCGCACATGGAACAGCGGTTCGGAATAGAGAAACTCGCGTTCCCGCTCCGGCGTGCGGATATAGGGATAGGTGGCGTCATAACGGCCGCGCAGGGTCTCTTCATAGCCGCGACGCCAGGGCAGATAATCCGGCGGTGCCGCCCCCTCGCCCATCGTGGCAATCACCTGCCGCACCAGCACGGTGGCAAGGCCGCCGCCGGGCAGGCGCGGATCGGCGAAGGGCGGGTAATCCTCGCCCGTCACCAGCCTGAGCCGCTCGGCAGCACAGACCTGGCCCGTCAGGATGGCCGCCAGAATAGTCATCAGGGCGGCAATCCGGAAAATCATCCGGCGAAAACGCATGTGAAAACCTGCCTTTGTCGAAGTATTCCACAAGCCGGCCCGAGTTGCAGCGCTCAACTTGCAGTCCGCCGGCGGCCTCCCCATATGGGAGGCGTGAGCTTGGACCCCAACCCTCCCTCCTATCAGTTGCCCGCCGATCCGGCGCGCCTGGCCATCGAACAGCCGCGCCTGGCCAAGCGCTTCTGGCGCAAGCTGAAAAAGACCGTCAGCTACCTGCCGTTCGGCGAGACCTTCCTCTCGGCCTTCTTCGCCGCCGTCGACCCGAAGACGCCGACCGGCGCGAAGGCGATCCTGCTCGGGGCGCTGGGCTATTTCGTCGTGCCGATCGACGTGATCCCCGACATCCTGGGCGCGTTTGGCTATGGCGACGACCTCGCCGTGATCCTCGCCGCCATCAAGGCAGTGGAGAGCAGCATTACCGATACGCATCGCGAGAAGGCGCGCCAGCAGCTCGACCGGCTGCGCGAGCACCTTTAAGCCAAGTCATGCTAGGATGGCGCCATGCGCCGCCTGCTCCTGTCCACTCTCTCCGGCCTTCTCCTCGCTCCCCCCGTCGCGCTGGCTGAACCGCCAGCGCCGCCGCTGCGCTTCGAGGCCGGTGCGGTGCTGGCCGGCGGCTATGTGCTGCGTGAGGCGACCGTGCTGCCGGCGCAGACCGGCACGGCCGCGCTTCGCTTGCGCGACGGCGGCCTGCTGCACTGGCGGGTGGTCGTGGAGAATGGCGAGACGCGACTGCTGGATGAAAAAGACCGCTGGGCCGCCAAGGCGGAATATCATCGCCAGCAGCGTAACGGCAAGCAGGTGTGCCTGATCTATCAGACCACCATCTCGCCGGAATGGGCCATCCGTGGCGGCGAGGCAGCGGAAAAGCGTGCCGACTTCACGCCGGCCGATGACCGCATCTACAGCTTCCGGGACGCCCCCTGCCCCTGAACAAAAAAACAGGGCCTGTTCCCGAAGGAACAGGCCCTGCCGCTTCAGCCGATACGGCTAAGGCTTAGTAGGTGCGGTAGGGCTGCAGGATCACGGTGCCCGCCGGGACGGCGGCCGGAGCCGGCTGCACATAGTAGGTGCCCGGCGCGGTCGGGGCCGGCTGCACGATCACGGCGCCGGTCGAGGAACCGGTCGTGGTGGTCGTGGTCTGCTGCACCACGGTGCCCGGGGGCATCGGCTGCGCCGGCACGGCGACAACCGGCGACGGCACGAACACGGCCGCAACCTGCTCCAGCTCAATATGGATGTTGTTGGCCGGCGCGGTCTTGGTCAGCACCTGGTAGACCTTGTTGTTGCGGAACATGATGCGGCCGCCCTGCTCGATCCACGCATTGATCACGTAGGTCGCGTTCGGGTTGACGCCATTATAGTCGTAGGGCAGCGAGAAAGTGGTCGGGGCAGCGCTGTTCGGCAGGATGCGCTGTTCGGAGACGACCACCGGATAGTTCTGGCCTTTGCTGATGTCTTCCAGGCGGACCACGATGACCGAGTCAGCCGGCAGGATCAGGCGTTCACGATAGGACACGGTGCCGTTGATGGCATAGCTGCGCGAGGCGCAGGCGACCATCGAGGACAGGGCGAGGGTAGCGGCAATGAGTGAGAGGAATGTGCGACGCGCAAACATGGGTTTTCTCCTTATGAGCCGTCAGCGTGAGGGCGAGACGCATCTTGGCAATATCCAAACGCCGGGCAGCGGCGAACGTTCCGCCGTTTTCCGCCGAGCGATGCGCACCAAACCGCCACCCCATGGCTCCGGTTCCGCCTCGCTTCATCGCATCGTTTTTTTGTCTCAGACCTTACCGCATGCGGAGAGAGCGCCGTGCACGCAGACGCTGCGTCGGATTGCGGCGAAAAGAAGGCTGATGTCTGAAGGCTATAGGTAGGCGATCAGGCGGCCGCCGATGACGGCGCCGCACCAGGCCAGCAGCGAGACCAGCGCGCCGACGCGCGCGAGCGGCGGGACATGCGTGGTGACGCCCCAAAGTTCCATGCTGCGCCAGGGCCCCAGATGGAACAGGCCCGCATTGATCAGCCCGATGGCGACGCAGGCGAGCTTGATCTGGAAGGCCGGGTTCACGGCGATGCTGGTGGCTTCGGTGCTGAACAGCAGGAAGCCGGTGGGCGCTGCGGTGAAAAACCCGACCATCGCCAGCGGCACGGCATGGCGGGCAAAGGGCGCGGCCGGCAACCGCAGACTCAGGCCCAGCAGGCGCAGGTCGAAGCCGACGATGCTGCCGACCAGCAGCACGAAGCCCAGGATATGCAACACCTCCACGGCGGGATAGAGCAGCATCGAGCTACGCATGGCATCGCCCAGCGCGGACTGCTCCAGCGCGACCAGCAGCGGGTGATGCGCCAAGATGCCTTCCCGGGTGTGTTCCACCTAGCGCAGTTCCACGGTAAAGCCGTTATGGGTGAGACGCTCGGCCCGCATCTCGTCGGGTATGCCGCGATTGGGATAACCCACCGCCACCACCTTGTCGCCCGCCTTGATATCGGTGACCGGCTTGCCACGGCTGGCCATGCGCGACGGCGGCGACAGCGTCACCGTCCAGGTCTTGTCTAGCGTCTTGAGCCGCAGTTCGGCATGCGGATTGTCGGGGTTCACCTTCTCCACCGTGCCATCCAGCGTCAGCACCGTGTTGGAATCATAGGAGCCCCAGCCGTGATGGGCGAAAGCCGCACCTGATAGCAGTGTGATGGCGACGGCAAGCAATGGGCGACGGATCGGCATGGGGACCTCCGTGTTGGCTGGCCCCATTCTCCTGCCATCGCCCCTGCACTGCAACCGATCAGTTGGCCGTCATCTTCAACAAATCGATATAGAAGCGCGTCGCCCGCACCAGATTCTCGATGGACAGCCGTTCGTTGGTGCCATGGAAACCGGTCAGGTCGAGCGGCGTGATCATCATCGGATTGAAGCGGTAGGCGTTATCCGAGATGGCGCCGTAATGCACGCTGTCGGTGGCGGCGAGCGTGAGCCCGGGCGTGACCGCGATCTCGCCATAATTACGCCGCACCGCATCGGCCATGGCGCGGAAGACCGGCGTGTCGCTGCCGGCCACAGCCGACGGATTGGACATAAAGGTGACGCCCGGCGTGATGGTGATGCGGTCATCGTCGATGGTCTTTTTCACATAGGCCGTCACGCTCTCGATGCTGTCGCGCGGATGCAGGCGGAAATTCACCGTGCCCGTCGCCTCGATCGGCAGCACATTCTCCTTCACGCTGCCCGAGAGCATGGTCGGTGCGGTGGTGGTGCGCAGCATGGCGTTGGTGGTGGGCGCTTTCGCCAGGGCGAAATCCAGCACCGGCTTGAACAGCCACTGGTTGGCGAACAGCAGACGCTTGTCGAAGGACATATGGCGGGCCATGGCGCCGAAGGCGTCGGCCGTGATTCCGTCCATGCCACCGGGCAGCGGCGCCTTCTGCAGCTTCACCAGTGCCTCGGCCAGGATACCCACCGCGGTCTCACGCGGCGGCATGGCGGAATGGCCGCCCGCAGCGCGCGCCGTCAGTTCCAGCGTCAGGTAGCCCTTCTCGGCCACGTTGATGCTGGCGATCGGCAGGGCCAGGCCGGGCACGATGCCATCGAGCACGAAGGAGCCCTCATCGAGTGACCAGTCCAGCCGCACATTCTGGCTCTTGAGATGCGCGGTAACCGCAGCCGCGCCCCGCAGACCGCCGATCTCTTCATCATGACCGAAGCTCAGGTAAACCGTCTGGCGCGGCTGGAAGCCGTCCTTGAGCAGCCAGGTCACCGCATCCAGAATGGTGATGACCGCGCCTTTGTCGTCCAGCGTGCCACGCCCCCAGACATAGCCATCGGCGATCGCCCCGCTGAACGGCGGCTGACCCCAGTCCTTTTCGGTGCCGGGGATCACCGGCACGACATCGTAATGCGCGGTCAACAGCACCGGCTTGGCCATGGCTTCGCGCCCGGTCCAGGTGAACAGCAGGCTGTGCCCGCCGATGCGCTCCAGCTTCAGCTGCGCATGCACCTCGGGATACGTATCGGCCAGCCAGGCGATGAACTGCTCGAAGGGTGCGGGATCGGTGGGCAGCGGCGGCTGCTGCGAGATGGTGGGAATCTGCACGGCCTGCGACAGGCGCTGCGCCGTGGCATTGCCATCGACCGGATAGCTGGCGGCCTGCAGGGCCGACGTAACCGGCGGCACGAACATCACGGCGCGATAGATGGCGACGGCGGCGACGCCCAGAACGACGATACCGATCAGGGCCAGGAGTTTCTTGATCATTCTTGTGCCTCCCATGTTGACCACAACCTAATGAGGTTTCGGGCAGGCCGGCAAGTTGACGCTACGTCGACATCCATAAAAACAGCCCCGGCGATCTCTCGCCGGGGCTGTTCCGGTACAGATTTTATACCGGCTTTACTTCGCGCTGGCGGCAACCGTGTAATCGGCGCCGGTCTTTTCCTTCAGCTCGTCCAGCGTCACGCCGGGCGCACGCTCGATCAGCGTCATGCCGCCACCCTTGCGGTCGATGGTGAAGACCGCGAGATCGGTCACCACCATGTCGACAACGCCGGCGCCGGTCAGCGGCAGGTCACATTTCTTCAGCAGCTTCTTCTCGCCGTCCTTGGAATTGTGCTCCATGACGACGACGACGCGCTTCACGCCGGCGACCAGGTCCATGGCGCCGCCCATACCCTTGACCATCTTGCCCGGGATCATCCAGTTGGCCAGATCGCCATTCTCGGCCACCTGCATGGCGCCCAGGATCGACAGATCGATATGGCCGCCGCGGATCATCGCAAACGACTGGTCGGAACCGAAGAAGCTGGAATGCGGCAGCTCGGTGATGGTCTGCTTGCCGGCATTGATCAGGTCGGCGTCTTCCTCGCCCTCATAGGGGAACGGGCCCATGCCGAGCATGCCGTTCTCCGACTGCAGCACGACATCGACGCCGTCGGGGATGTAGTTCGACACCAGCGTCGGGATGCCGATGCCGAGATTGACGTAGAAACCGTCCTTCAGTTCTTTCGCTGCACGGGCGGCCATTTCATCGCGGGTCCAAGCCATGATGTGTATCTCCTCTCGGCTCAGGCGCGCTTGCGCACGGTGCGGTTTTCGATGGTCTTGCTGTACGGCGCACCAAGGATGACGCGCTGCACGTAGATGCCCGGCGTATGGATATTGTCGGGATCCAGCTGACCGGGTTCGACGATCTCCTCCACTTCGGCAATGGTGATCTTGCCAGCCGTGGCCATCGCGGGATTAAAGTTGCGCGCGGTCTTGCGATAGACCAGGTTGCCGGCGGTGTCGGCCTTCCAGGCCTTCACCAGCGAGATGTCGGCGACCAGACCGGTCTCCATGATGTAGCGCTCGCCGTTGAAGACGCGCTCTTCCTTGCCTTCGGCGATCAGGGTGCCGACACCGGTCTTGGTGAAGAAGGCCGGGATGCCGGCGCCGCCAGCGCGGATGCGCTCGGCCATGGTGCCCTGCGGATTGAATTCGAGTTCCAGTTCGCCGGCCAGATACTGCTTGGCGAAGATCTTGTTCTCGCCGACATAGGACGAGATCATCTTCTTGACCTGGCGGGTCTCCAGCAGCTTGCCCAGGCCCGCGCCATCGACGCCGGCATTGTTGGACACGCAGGTCAGGCCCTTCACGCCGCTGTCCATCAGCGCGTCGATGAGCTTTTCCGGCAGGCCGCAGAGGCCGAAGCCGCCGCACATCACCATCATGTTGTCGCGGACGATGCCTTCCAGCGCCGCCTTCGCACTCGGGTAAACCTTTTTCATGCGCCCCTTCCCAGACTGGAGACTTCTAAGGCTCGGGCCCCACTCCCCAGACGGGGCGGCCCAAGTCCCTGAAACGCGGGGACATTACCGGCGTGTTTGCGCTGCGGCAACGGTCGACTTGACGCAGGGCGAACGGACTGGCAATTTGTTGGGGATATGAACAAAACCGCCCGACTGAGCATCCTACTTCTTAGCTGCCCGATCCTGTAAGCAGGGTCGGGACGTCTCGAAGTGCGTGCGCAGTCCTTCAACCGGTCGGTTTTTCATGTCCATCTCGCCTTATCACGATGATTTCGGTCCTGTCGCTGCGCGTCGCGCTGCGCAGCTCCTGACGCTTCGACTGCGACTTACCGGCGGCCGCTGAACAGCGGGCCTCTGTCAGCGGCCGTATACGGCCCTTCTCCGTCATCGTTGCACCGTATTTTCGCTCAGGAGCGAACCCAATGACCAAAGCCATCACGCCGCCCAAGATGAATTTCCACAAATACCGACCATTCCAGCCGATCACCCTGCCCGACCGGACCTGGCCCAACCGCACCATCACCAAGGCGCCGACCTGGTGCAGCGTCGATCTGCGCGACGGCAACCAGGCCCTGATCGAACCGATGGGCCCGGACCGCAAGCTGCGCATGTTCGAGACGCTGGTGAAGCTCGGCTTCAAGGAGATCGAGGTCGGCTTCCCGGCGGCGTCGGATACCGATTTCAGCTTCGTGCGTCAGATCATCGAGGAAAAACTGATCCCCGAGGATGTCACGATTCAGGTTCTGACCCAGGCGCGCGAAGAGTTGATCACCCGCACGTTTGAATCGCTGAAGGGCGTGCATCGCGCCATCGTGCATTTCTACAACTCGACCTCGACGCTGCAGCGCCGGGTGGTCTTCGGCCTCGACCAGGCCGGCATCACCAAGATCGCCACCGATGCGGCGAAACTGGTGAAGCAGCTCGCTGATGCGGCGCCGGAAACCGACTGGGTCTTCCAGTATTCCCCGGAAAGCTTCACCGGCACGGAAATCGATTACTCCATCCAGATCTGCGAAGCGGTGATGGATGTGATCAAGCCCACTCGCGAAAAGAAAATCATCTTCAACCTGCCAGCCACGGTGGAGATGAGCACGGCCAATATCTACGCCGACCAGATCGAGTATTTCCTGCGCAAGGTGAAGAACCGCGACTGCATCATCCTCAGCCTGCACCCGCATAACGACCGCGGCACCGGCGTGGCGGCGGCGGAACTGGGCGTCATGGCCGGCGCCGACCGCGTGGAAGGCACGCTGTTCGGCAATGGCGAGCGCACCGGCAATGTCGATGTCGTCACGCTGGCGATGAACCTGTTCAGCCAGGGCGTCGACCCCGAGCTGGATTTCAGCGACATCACGTCGGTGGCCCGCACGGCGGAATACTGCAACCAGTTGCCGGTGCATCCGCGTCATCCGTATGTGGGCGAGCTGGCCTTCACCGCTTTCTCCGGTTCGCATCAGGATGCGATCAAGAAGGGCATGACAGCACAGGGCCAGCGCAACGACAGCATCTGGGAAGTGCCCTACCTGCCGATCGATCCGGCCGATGTGGGCCGGGCCTACGAGCCGGTGATCCGCATCAACAGCCAGTCTGGCAAAGGCGGTATTTCTTACGTCCTGGAAACAGATTACGGCCTCGAACTGCCGCGCCGCCTGCAGATCGAGTTCAGCCAGGTGATCCAGCGCATCGCCGATGGCACCGGCAAGGAAATCTCGCCGCAGCTCATCTGGGATACCTTCCAGTCGGAATATCTGACCCAGCCGGAAGGCCGTTTCGGCTTTGGCAGCCACCGCACCCTGCCCGACCCGCATCAGAGCGAGCGGCGCAGCCTGACCGCCAGTCTCAAGGACGGCGGCAAGGCCGTCGAGCTGGAAGGCCACGGCACCGGGCCGATCGATGCCTATATCGACGCGCTGAACCGCCATGCCGGGGTATCGATCAACCTGATCGATTACCGCGAGCATGCCATCGCGCCGACGGCCGCCAATGGCGGCGCCTCCTCGGAGGCGGTCGCCTATGTGGAGGTGAAGCGTCCGGACGGCTCCACCCTCTTCGGGGTAGGCCGTGATCGGAATATCGTCGCGGCCTCGCTCAAGGCCGTGACCTCCGCAGCGAACCGCCTGATCGCGGGCAGCTAAAAGCAGGCTCGTTGCCTAATCTTTCAGCAGAGCCGCCGAGAATAGGGCAGAAAGCCGCGCCGCGGCCTTTCCTGCCCGCCTCGGCGGCGGCTAAAGTGGTGTCCGACTCGCGTCGGGCGACCGGCACGGTTCTTGAAGGGTGGGACAGGCGACGACGCGCCGTGCGGGCAACGACCCAGACACCGGCCAACAACGCTGAGGAGTGAGACACATGAAACTGGTCATGGCAGTCATCAAGCCATTTAAACTCGACGAAGTACGCGAGGCGCTTACCAGCCTCGGCGTCGAGGGCCTGACCGTCACCGAGGTAAAGGGTTTTGGCCGACAGAAGGGCCACACCGAGATTTATCGCGGGGCGGAATACGCCGTTAGCTTCCTGCCGAAGGTCAAGATCGAAGTGGCGGTGAAGTCCGCGCTTGCCGATCGCGTGATCGAGGCGATCCAGAATGCAGCCAAGACCGGTCAGATCGGCGATGGCAAGATCTTCGTGGTCGATCTGGAAAAAGCCCTGCGCATCCGCACGGGTGAAACCGACGACGACGCTCTCTAAGACTTAAACAGTCCTGGCAGCAGCAATATCCATCGGCCCGGTTGCCTAGCAGCCGGGCCGATGTCTTTTCAGGAAGATTTTTAGTTGGCGCGCTGCATCGCAGCCGTCAGCCGCTCGACATTGAGGCGGTACATTTTCACGTAACTGTCCGCCTCGCCGCCCGGCGGCGACAACGCATCGGAATACAGCCGTCCGCCGACCTGCACCTTCGCCTCCTTGGCGATCTGCTCGATCAGCCGGGGATTGACGATATTCTCGAAGAACAGCGCCTGCACGCGCTGACGCTTCATCTGCCGGATCAGTTTCGCCACGCCATCGGCCGAGGCCTCGGATTCCGTGGTCACGCCCTGCGGCGACAGGAATTCGATATCGAAACGGTCGGCCAGATAGCCAAAGGCGCTGTGCTGGGTGATCGCCTTGCGATAGGCGCGCGGCAGTGTTTCGAATTCCGCCTGCGCCCAGGCATCCAGGGCCTTCAACTCGGCCGCATAGGCGGCACCGCGCTGGCGGTAGTGATCGGCATGGGCCGGATCGGCCGCCGCAAGACCGGCAGTGATGGTGGCGACATAGGTCTGCATGCGCGGCAGGTCATGCCAGACATGCGGATCGGCCGGGCCGTGATCATGGCCGGCATGGCTGTGCCCCATCAGGCGCGGACGGATGCCGTCGGTGGCGGTGATGCGCAGTCCCTTGAAGCCGGAAGCCGCGACCAGACGGTCGAGCCAGCTTTCGAAATTCAGCCCGTTGGCGATCAGGATATCGGCCTGCGCCAGTGCGCGCGCATCGGACGGCGCCGGCTGGAAGACATGGGCATCACCCATGGCCGGCACCAGCGTCGTCACCGTCACATGCTCGCCGCCGATGCGGGTGACGATATCGGCCAGGATCGAGAAACTGGCGATGACTTTCTTCGGCGCGGCCTGCACCGGTGCGGCAAGCAGCAGCGCGGCCAGAACCGCGAGGCACAGCCGGCGCATCTCAGCCTTCCAGGTGGCGGCGCTGGCGCCACAGCATGATCAGGCCCTGGCGACCGCAGCCAAGCGACAGGAAATAGGCGGCGCCGGCGAACAGCACGATGGCGGGACCGGACGGCAGGTCGGCATGGAAGGACAGCAGCAGGCCGCAATAGCCCGAGATCATCGCGATGAAGGCGGCGACCAGCATGCCGGCGATCAGCGAGCGGCTCCAGTAGCGCGCCGCCAGCGCCGGCAGCATCATCAGGCCCACCGCCATCAGGCTGCCAAGCGCCTGGAAGGCGGCGACCAGATTGACGACGACCAGCCCCAGGAAGATGAAGTGATACAGCGTGCCGCCGCCGCGCACACTGCGCAGGAATTCCGGATCGAAGCCATCGGCCAGCAGCGGACGGTAGATGGCGGCAAAGACCAGCAGGCTGATGCTGGCAACGCCACCCAGCAGCAGCAGCGCCGCTTCGTCCACCGCCAGCACCGAGCCGAACAGGATCTGCATCACATCCACCGCAGAACCGCGCGTCGAGATCAGCGTGACGCCCAGCGCCAGTGCGATCAGGTAGAAGGCGGCGAAGCTGGCGTCTTCACGCTGGTCGGTGGCGCGGGTCGCGGCACCGGCGGCAATCGCCACCACCAGGCCGGCGATGACGCCGCCGATGCTGATGGCCGGCAGGGAAAAACCGGCGACCAGGAAGCCGATGGCGGCGCCGGGCAGGATGGCATGGCTCATGGCCTCGCCGAACAGGCTCATGCGACGCAGCATCAGAACGACGCCGATGGGCGAGCCGCCCAAGGCCAGCGCGCAGCAGGCGACCAGGGCCCGGCGCATGAAGGCGAATTCGGCGAACGGGCCGAACAGGAAATCCCAAGCCGCGCTCATGCGCGTCCCTCGCTGCAGATGGTCATCGGATCAGGCCGCGTGGGTGTGGTTGTGATGCGCGTCGTCGACGTGACAGAGCGCCGCGTCCTCGTCCCAGGATTCCGCCATGCGGCGGGCGGCGAGCTGGTTTTCCGGGGTCAGCACATCGCTGCTGCGGCCCCAGGCGATCAGGCGGCGCGCCAGATACACGGCGTCGGGGAAATTCTGCCGCACCAGATCGAAATCATGCAGCACGGCGATCACGGTGCGCTGCTCGCCATGCCAGCGGTTCATCAGCGCCAGCAGGTCGGCGATGGTGCGCGCATCCAGGGCGTTGAAGGGTTCGTCCAGCAGGATGACGCGGGCATCCTGCACCAGCACGCGGGCGAACAGCGCGCGCTGCGCCTGGCCGACCGACAGCGTGCCGAGCGGGCGCTTCTCGAAGCCTGAAAGCCCGACAGCGTTCAGCGCATCGCGCGCCGCAACGATGCCGTCACGGCCGATGCGGCCGAAGGCGCCGGCGCGCTGCCAGTGACCGAGCAGCACGAGTTCCAGCACCGAAATGGGATAGGCGCGATCGATGCTGGCCTGCTGCGGCAGGAAGGCGATGTCGCGGGCCTTGATCGGGCCGCGCTCGATGCTGCCATCGGCCAGCGGCATCTGGCCCATCACGGCCTTGAGGAGTGTCGACTTGCCGGCACCGTTCGGCCCGACGATGGCCGTAAGCGAGCCCGGCGCGAACCGCCCGCTGACATGATGCACGGCGGGATGGCGGTCATAGGCGACCGTCACGTTGTCGAGGCGGATTTCACCGGAAACGCAGGTCATCATTCCACCATCAGGGCCCAGGCGATGGCCGCCCAGAGCAGTGCGATCACCGGCAGCAGCGCAGCCAGCCGCATCCACCAGCCGGCGGTCAGCGCGGCAATGGGCAGGTCAAAGGCAGGCGTGTGCCGGTGGGAGCGGTGATCATGCATCAGGATGTCTCTATGTGTTATTTTATAACATACGCCATCCCCCTGCCGTCAACCCCCGCCCTAAACCGGTCACATTCCCCTGCCACACCCCGCCTGCCGGTCAGTCCGGTGCTTTTCCCCTTTCCGGACCCGATTCATACTCAGTCATGGCCCGTACGCCGCGTCGCTCGCCCAAAAAGTCCTCCACCTCCTCCGGCCGCCGCAAAGGCGGTCTTGCGAACCGCATCCCCGAATTCTTCCGGGGTGCCTGGCTGGGCGGCAGCGGCAGCGCGTTGGGCAAGCTGGGACGCCTCGCCCTGTTGGCCGGCATCTGGGGCCTGGTCGCCTTCGGCGGCCTGATCGCCTGGTATGCCTATGACCTGCCCGATTTCGATGACCTCTATATCGTCGAGCGCAAAAGCTCGGTCACGCTGAAGGCCGCCGACGGCATGGTGCTCGCCACCTATGGCGATCTCTATGGCGAGCATCAGGCACTTAAAGCTTTGCCGCCGGCGTTGCCGCAGGCGCTGATGGCCACCGAGGACCGGCGCTTCTACAGCCACTTCGGCATCGACCCGATCGGCCTCGGCCGCGCGACCTGGGCCAACCTGCGCGCCGGCCGCACCGTGCAGGGCGGTTCGACACTGACGCAGCAGCTGGCGAAGAATGTCTTCCTCAACCCGAACCGCACGCTGAAGCGCAAAGTGCAGGAACTGATACTGGCCTTCCGGCTGGAGCATCGCTTCACCAAGGACCAGATTCTCGAGATGTATCTCAACCGCGTCTATTTCGGCGCGGGCGCCTATGGCGTCGAGGCCGCCGCGCAGCGCTACTTCGACAAGCCGGCAGCGAAGCTCTCTCTTGGCGAGTCCGCCATGCTGGTCGGCCTGCTGAAGGCGCCATCCAAACTCGCCCCCACCGGCAACATCAAATCGGCACAGGCGCGCGGCGCCCAGGTGCTGCGCAACATGGTCGAGGCCGGCTACATCACGGTGGAAGCGGCCGATGCCGCCATCGCCAAGCCAACGCAGCTGGCGCGCTCGCGCCTGCCGCTGCCCAATGCGCGCTATTTCGCCGACTGGGTGATCGACGAGGTGTATCAGCTCGTCGGCCGCGATCATAACGATCTCACCGTCTACACCACGCTCGACAGTCGCCTGCAGGGCAGCGCCGAGCGCGCCGTCGGCACCCTCATGGATCGCGAAGCCGAAAAGCAGGATGTCGACCAGGCAGCCCTGGTGGCGCTGGCGCCCGACGGCGCGGTGCGCGCCATGGTCGGCGGCCGCGACTATATCGACAGCCCGTACAACCGCGCGACCCAGGCGCGCCGGCAGCCCGGTTCGGCCTTCAAGCCGCTGGTCTTCCTCACCGCGCTCGAACAGGGCATCCGTCCCGATGACCAGTTCATCGACCAGCCGATCGAGGTCGCCGGCTGGAAGCCGCGCAATTACGACGGCCAGTATCATGGCGCGATGACCATGCGCGACGCCGTAGCGCGCTCGATCAACACCGTCGCCGTGCAGGTCGATGAAAAGGTCGGCCGCGATAAGGTGATCGAGACGGCGCGGCGACTGGGTATCACCAGCGACCTGAAGCCGCATCCCTCGCTTGCGCTTGGAGCGTTTGAAGTCGGCGTGCTCGAACTGACCGCGGCCTATACCGCCTTTGCCAATGGCGGCTATGCCGTGCAGCCTTATGGCGTGCTGGAAATCCGCAATGCGCAGAATGTGTCGCTGTTCAAGCGCGATACCGGCGGTGCCTACGCCCATATGATCGGCGGCGACGCGCTGGGCGACCTGAACGACCTGCTGCGCGGCGTGGTCGAGCGCGGCACCGGTCGTGCTGCCCAGATCGGCCGTCCGGTGGCCGGCAAGACTGGTACGACCTCGGACTATCGCGATGCCTGGTTCGTGGGCTACACGCCCGATCTGGTGGCATCGGTCTGGGTCGGCAACGACAACAATGCGCCGACCAAGAAAGTCAGCGGTGCAGGCTTGCCTTCGCAAATCTGGCGCAGTTTCATGGCCGACGCCATGAAAGGCCGTCCCGTCAGCGACCTGCCGCAACCGCCGAGCCGCAGCTTCAGCCTGCCCTCGCTGTGGGACCGCATTGTCGGCAGCTTCGGCGGCAGCGCGCAGTCTGCCCAGCCGCAGACGCGCGGCAACGCCGTGCCGCCACCGCCCCGCAGCCATATCGAACCGGCCGCGCCGCCGGCCGCCGAGCCCGCGCAGATGCAGCAGCCTCAACAATCCGGCGAACCACAGATGATCTGGCAGGTCGGCCCCCAGGCGGTGCGGCAGTGATCCGACGACTGGCTGTTGCAGTGCTGGCGCTGCCTGTACTCTTCACCACGATGACGGCGGCGGCGGCCGATGGCGTCGGCAACCAGTTGATCACTTTCACCTCGAACGATGGCAGCGTGCTGTCGGGCACACTGACCGCACCCATCAATGTCAGGGGCAAACTACCTGGCATCTTGCTGCTGCAGGGCGGCGGCCCAACCGATCGCGATGGCAACCAGCCGCCGACGATCCGCAGCGACCTGCTGCGCCAGATTGCCGAAGGCCTCGCGCAGAAGGGTATCGCGACCCTGCGCTACGACAAGCGTGGCATGCATGCCAATGCCGCCGGCCTGCCGGCAAGTGCGGACAAGTACTCTGCGTTCTTTGCCTGGGACCGCTTCATCGACGATGCCTATGCAGCCTACGCCTTCCTGCGCGCGCAGCCCGGCGTCGAGATGACCAAGACCGGCCTGTTCGGTCATGGCGAAGGCGGCCTGATCGCGCTCGACCTCACCAACCGTCTGGTGCTTACCGAACAGCCGCGCTTTCTGGTGCTTGCCTCGGTTGCCGGCCGACCGCTGGACGCCGTGCTGCGCGAACAACTGGGCCGGTTGCTGACCGATCAGCGCGCCAACCAGACGCAACGCAAATACTTCCTCGGCGAGAGTGAGCGCATCCTCAAAACGGTGCGCGACAGCGGCAAGGTGCCGGATAATGTGCCGAATGGCCTCGCTGCACTCTACCCCGCCTATCTCGGCCCCTTCCTGCAGTCGCTGTCCAAGCTCGATCCGCCGGCGCTGGCGGCGAAATATACCGGCCCCGTCTTGGTGCTGCAGGGCGACGCCGATATCCAGATTTCGTCCGAGCGCGATGCGCTGGTGCTCGACCGCGCATTGCAGACGCGCAGCAACGACGATCATGCCCTGGTGATCGTGCCGCGCGGCAGCCACAACCTGAAGCCGCTGCAGAACGACAAGGACCCGGGCTTCCAGGGTGACATCGATCCGAGCGTGATCGAGCGCACCAGCAGCTGGCTGCTCAGCCGCCTCAATCCCTAAACCGTCACGCCCTTCAGTCTGCGCACGATCAGCAGATAGCTGAGCAGCGTCGCCACGCCCATCGCTGCCAGCGTAAGGCTGAGCGGCAGCGCGGTCTCGTTCAGTGCATGGCCGACGAGAATACCCGTGACCGCGCCCATGCTCATCTGCACGAAGCCCATCAGCGACGCAGCCGCGCCGGCCATATGCGCAAAGGGCTGCAGCGCGCCGGCCTGGCCCTGCGGCATGGTGAGGCCCAGCCCCATGGTGAACAGCATCATCGGACCGATCAGGCTGAACCAGTGCCAGCCGCCGCCGGCCGTCCAGGCCCAGAACTGCAGCAGCGCCATCACGCTGCCGCCAGTGGCGCAGAGCAATGCGCCCAGCCCCAGCATGCGGTCGACGCCCAGCCGCACAGTCAGTCGCGCGCCAATGAAACCGCCGCAGAGATAGCCGAAGACGATCAGCGAGAAGCAGTAGCCGAATGTCGTCTCGCCGATGCCGAACACCGTGCGCAGCGTGAATGAGGAACCGGAGATAAAGGCGAACATGCCACCATAGGAAAAGGAGACGCAGAGCACATAGCCGCGAAAGCCGCGATGACGCGCCAGCGTGGCAAAGTTGCGCAGCATCGGACCAATGCGGGTGGCCAGCGGATTACGGCGCTGGTTGCTTTCCGGCAGGAACACCAGCACGCAGGCCCCGAGCAGGCAGCCGACCAGCGCCATGGCGATAAAATTCGCCTGCCAGCCCAGCCCGGCATGCAGATAGCCGCCCAGGATCGGCGCCACCGCCGGCGTCAGCCCGAGCACCATCGCCATCATCGACAGCGCGCGCGCCGCGGCGGCGCCTTCGAACAGATCGCGCGCGATGGCGCGGCCGAGCACCACGCCGGCGCAGGCGCCCAGCGCCTGCAAGAAGCGCCAGGCGATCAGCCATTCGATGCTGCCGGCAAAGGCGCAGCCGATCGATGCCAGCGTATACAGACCAATACCGAACAGCATCACCGGCCGGCGGCCGAAGCGGTCCGAGACGGGGCCGTACACCAACTGGGTTACGGCAAAGCCGGCCAGAAACGCGCTAAGGGTGAGCTGTACGGATGCAGCATCGGTGCCGTAGAGCACCGCAAGCGCCGGCAGGGAAGGAAGATACATGTCGGTGCTGAGCGGCCCGAGCGCGGTGGCGCATCCGAGCAGGATCACCAGGGCGGTGGAATCGCGGGACAGCGGGCGCATCGCAGCCACGCGTCAGCCGTGCAGATGCAGGTTGGAACCGTGCCGGCGCAGCCAGCTGCGCGCGGTGCGCAGGTCGGCCTCGCCGCCCAGCAACTGGGCGCAAAGCGACCAGAAGGCCGTGCTGTGATCCATATGGCGCAGATGCGCCACCTCATGAGCGACGAGGTAGCGGCCGACGGCCGGGGGCGCCAGTATCAGCCGCCAGGAGAAAGACAGGTTGCCATGTGCCGAGCAGCTGCCCCAGCGACTCTGGGTATCGCGCACGGTGACGCGGCTGACCGTCACGCCGATGCCGCCGGCCATCTCGCGGGCCAGCAGGCCGAATTCCTCGCGCGCCCGGCGCTTCAGCCAGTCGCGAAGGCGGCGCGGCAGATGCTCGACCTTGCCGGTGACATGGATTTCCCCGCTTTCCAGCCAGACGCCGCCCCGGCCCGCCGGCCGGTGCCTAATAATGTGCGGCGCACCATAAAGCGGCAGAGTAGCCCCGTCCTCCCAGGGCTGGGTCGCGGGTCGCTCTTCCTGCCGGGCCAGAATCCAGGCCACCTGCTCGGTAACGAATCTTTGTCCGGATTTCAGGCTGGCCCGAGTCGGCAGTACCAGAACCACCGAACCGTCGCGCGGCATGACCCGCAACAACATGCGCCGGGCCCGTGCATCGCGCTTCACCAGGAAGGGAAAACTCTGCGCGCCGACCTTCAACCGGTCGGATTCGATTTCCACAGGCGCAGAATAAGGCTTGGTCAACGGCCGCCCCTTGTCATATAACCGTAACAAATCTTACGTGCGAACGTCATCGTAGGAACCATAAAAAAAGTCGGCCACCCGACTCAGGGCGGATTTCTTTAACACTGGAGACGGAACAATGAAATCGACAGGGAAACTCGCGCGGGTCGCGTTCGCGCTGCTGGCTGGCACGGCGGTAGCCGCCAGCGCCGGCAGCGCCTTGGCGCAGGCCAAGGACAACCGCATCGAGCTGCAATGGTGGCATGCGATGACTGGCGCCCTGAACGAGCGCGTCAATGAAGTCGCTGAAGGCTTCAACAAGGGCCAGGACAAGTACAAGATCGTTGCCGTCAACAAGGGCAGCTATCCGGAAACCCTCACTGCCGCCATGGCCGCATTCCGCGCCGGCAAGGGTCCGCACATCGTGCAGGTCTTCGAAGTGGGCACCGGCACGATGATGGCCTCGCGCGCCGCGATCAAGCCGGTGCATGAGCTGATGAGCCAGAACGGCTACAAGTTCGATCCCGGTTCCTACATCACCTCGGTTACCGGCTACTACAGCACCTCGGACGGCAAGATGCTGTCCTATCCGTTCAATTCCTCGACCCCGGTCATGTATTACAACAAGGACGCCTTCCAGAAGGCCGGCCTTGATCCGGAAAAGCCGCCGAAGACCTGGCAGGAATTCGATCCGGTGCTGAAGAAGCTGAAGGCTTCGGGCAGCACCTGCCCGTTCCAGTCCAACTGGCAGACCTGGGTGCAGCTCGAGAACTTCTCGGCCCTGCATAACGTGCCCTTCTCCAGCAAGGCCAACGGCTTTGACGGCTTCGACACTGAGCTGCAGTTCAACACCCCGCTGCATGTGCGCCACATCACCCAGCTGCAGACCTGGATGAAGGAAGGCCTGATGGTCTATGGCGGTCGCAAGAACGAAGCGAACGCCAAGTTCGTCTCGGGCGAGTGCGCCATCCACATGGAAAGCTCGGCCGGTTATGCCACCTTCGCCCGTGGCGCGAAGTTCAAGTGGGGCATCTCGATGCTGCCCTATTACAGCGACGTGGCCGGCGCGCCGCAGAACTCGATCATCGGCGGCGCTTCGCTGTGGGTTCTGGGCAAGCACAAGCCCGAAGACTACAAGGGCGTGGCCCAGTTCTTCGACTACCTGTCCTCGACCGAGAACCAGGTCTGGTGGCACAAGAACACCGGCTACCTGCCGATCACCCCGATGTCGTATGAAGCCACCAAGCAGCAGGGCTTCTATGCAGCCAATCCGGGTACGGACACTTCGGTGCAGCAGATGCTGCTGAAGCCGCCGACCAGCAACTCCAAGGGCCTGCGCCTGGGCAACTTCGTGCAGATCCGCGACGTGATGGACGAAGAGCTCGAAGCGGTCTGGTCGGGCAAGAAGACCCCGAAGGAAGCTCTCGATACTGCCGTGGAGCGTGGCAACCGCCTGCTTCGCCAGTTCGAGCGCGACGCGGCGCGCTAAGCGACGGATTAATTCAACTTAACGGAAGCCCGCGCCTTGACTTTACAGGGCGCGGGCCTTTCTTTGGCGCCCCATGGAAAAAAGAGTCGTCTTTCATCATCGCCTTCTGCCGTACCTGCTGATTGCGCCGCAGATCGCCATCACCATCATCTTCTTCTTCTGGCCAGCCAGCCAGGCGGTGGTGCAATCCGTGCTGCGCGAAGATGCCTTCGGCACCAGCAGCTATTTCGTGGGCATGGAAAATTTCCTCGCCCTGTTTGAAGACGACTATTACCTCAACTCCTTCAAGATCACGGCCGTGTTCAGCGCGCTGGTCACCTCCATCGGCCTGTCGCTGTCGCTGTTCCTCGCCGTCACCGCCGACCGTTTGGTTCGCGGCACCACCGTCTACAAGACGCTGCTCATCTGGCCCTATGCCGTAGCGCCCGCCGTTGCCGGCGCGCTCTGGGGCTTCGTCTTCCTGCCCGGTCCGGGCATTTTCGCCTGGCTGCTGCTGCAGGCCGGCGTTGACTGGAATTTCCATCTGAATGGCGATCAGGCGATGTTCGTTGTGGTCGTCGCCGCCACATGGAAACAGATTTCCTACAACTTCCTGTTCTTCCTGGCCGGCCTGCAATCGATCCCGAAGTCGCTGATCGAGGCCGCCGCCATCGACGGCGCCGGTCCGATCCGCCGCTTCTGGAGCATCGTGTTTCCGCTGCTGTCGCCCACCCTGTTCTTCCTCGTCGTCGTCAATGTGGTCTACGCCTTCTTCGAGACCTTCGGTGTGATCCACTCGCTGACCCGCGGCGGCCCGGCCAAGACCACCGAGATTCTGGTCTACAAGGTCTGGTACGATGGCTTTGAGGCGCAGGACCTGGGTGGCTCCGCCGCACAGTCCGTCATCCTGATGACCATCGTGATCGCGCTGACGGTCGTCCAGTTCCGCTACATCGAGCGCAAGGTTCACTACTGATGATCGAGCGCCGTCCTGTCGCCGATGCCCTAGGGCATGTCCTCCTGATCGCGATGATCGCCATCGTCGCGTTCCCGATCTATCTGGCCGTCGTTGCCGCGTCGCATACCATCCAGGATGTCTCGCAGACACCGATGCCGCTGCTGCCCGGCGCCGAGCTGCTGGAAAACACGGCGCGCGCCCTGTTCGATGGCCCACAGCTGGTGGGCGTCAGCGGCGCCACGCCGGCCATCGTCCTGATGATGAACAGCCTGATCATGGCGATTGCCATCGCCGTGGGAAAAATCATCATCTCGCTGCTGTCGGCTTTCGCGATCGTCTACTTCCGCTTCCCGCTGAAGAACTTCTTCTTCTGGATGATCTTCATCACCCTGATGCTGCCGGTCGAAGTGCGCATCATTCCGACCTACAAGATCGTCGCCGATCTCGGCCTGCTCGATACCTATACCGGCCTGGTGCTGCCGCTGATCGCCTCGGCCACCGCCACCTTCCTGTTCCGTCAGTTCTTCATGACGGTGCCGGACGAGCTGGTGGAAGCCGCCCGCATCGACGGTGCCGGCCCCATGCGCTTCTTCTGGGATATTCTGGTGCCGCTGACGCGCACCAGCATCGCCGCGATGTTCGTGATCCAGTTCATTTATGGCTGGAACCAGTATCTGTGGCCGTTGCTGATCGCCTCGGATTACAAATACCAGACTATCGTGCTTGCGATTGGCCGCCTGATCCGCGCGCCGGACGCCTTCTATGAATGGCCGGTGATCATGGGCATGGCCGTGCTGGCCCTGCTCCCGCCGGTGGCCGTCGTTGTGCTGATGCAGCGCTGGTTCGTCAAAGGTCTCGTTGAAACGGAAAAGTGAGCGCCCATCATGGCGAAGGTGACGCTGAAAAGCGTGAAAAAGAACTACGGCCCGGTGAAGGCGATTCATGGCGTGGACATGGAGATCGCCGATGGCGAATTCATCGTCATCGTCGGTCCGTCTGGCTGCGGCAAGTCGACCCTGCTGCGCATGATTGCCGGCCTGGAAGCGATTTCCGGCGGCGAGATCATGATCGGCGACCGCGTGGTCAACGACATCGAGCCGGCCGACCGTGACATCGCGATGGTGTTCCAGAACTACGCGCTCTATCCGCATATGAGCGTGTACCAGAACATGTCCTACGGCCTGCGCATCCGCGGCATGAGCAAGGAAGACATCGAGAAGCGCGTCCAGCGAGCCGCCGAGATCCTCCAGCTTCAGCCCTACCTGCAGCGCACGCCGCGCGCCCTGTCGGGCGGCCAGCGCCAGCGCGTCGCCATGGGCCGCGCCATCGTGCGCGAACCCAGCGTCTTCCTCTTTGACGAACCGCTCAGCAACCTGGATGCCAAGCTGCGCGTGCAGATGCGCCTGGAGATCAAGCGCCTGCATCAGCAGCTGGGCGTCACCTCGATCTACGTGACCCACGACCAGGTCGAAGCCATGACGCTGGCCAACCGTCTGGTGGTGATGAACCAGGGTCGCGCCGACCAGATCGGCACGCCGCAGGAGCTCTACAACAATCCGGCCACCACCTATGTCGGCGGCTTTATCGGCTCACCCGCCATGAACTTCATCAAGTGCAGGGTGGAACCCGGCAGCGGCGGCCCGAAGGCTGTGCTGGGCGACGGCACCGTGCTGGTCCTGCCGGCGTCGTGGTCGATTCCGGCCGGCAATTACAGCATCGGCATCCGCCCCGAGCAGTTCCGCCTGGCCCGCCCGGGCGAGACGCCGCATCTGCAGCTGCCGGTCGACGTGGCCGAAGAGCTGGGCGCCGATACCCTGCTGCATGGCAAGATCGCCGGTGAGGAGATCGTGGTGCGTGTGCCGAGCCAGGCCGGTTATCACGACCAGTCGAAGCCGGGCCTGGTGATCGACACCTCGCGCGCACATCTCTTCGATCCCGAAAGCGGCCTGCGCCTCGGCGTCTGATCCTCACTCCGGGCCGGTCTGCCGGCCCGGAGTGAGGCTTTAATTGAGATTGATCGCGCCCAGCGAGGATCGGACCGGATCAGATTCGGCCGCGCCTCTTCCGCCGTGCGGCTGAGTGCGCTGCAGCTGTAGGTCGCCCGCACCGGGGCGGCCAGCGAGCAGGAATACAGATCGGTGGTATTCTCTCTCAACTGCGGATCGCCGCAATGCTTTTGCACCAGGGCCCGCACCTGCTCGGCCTTATGCAGCATGCTGCTGTAGCAGACCGAGAAATTCGGCCGTCCCGTTACCGGGTCGTTCATAGGCAGGGGCTGTCCGATCTCCACCCTGCCGGCATCGGCAGGCTGCCAGCGGCCCAGATAATAGGGCTCGCTGCCGGCGCAGCCGGCCAAAGCCGCAAGCAGGAACAGGCCAAGCCGTCCGAAATTCTGTCTGAACATGACTTTACTTTGCCGCAGCCCTCCCCGAACGACAAGCCCGGCCCTGCCAAAATGGAATGTATTCGGGCATAATTCGTTGATTGCCGACACCTTCTTGACGTGGATGGGTTTGAGACAGAATGACATGGCGTGACAAACCGGTGGTGATCACCGGAGGCATGGGCTTCATCGGCTCCAACCTGGTGCGCCGGCTCGCAGGCCTGGGCGCCGCGGTCACCGTGATCGACCGCATGCTGGCGCAATACGGCGCCAATCCCTTCAACCTGTCCGGCCTGCCCGCCCCCATCACCCTGCTGGAAGCCGATATCGGCGCCGAGGCGCCCATCGCCGATGCGGTGGCCGGGGCTGCCGCGATCTTCAATCTGGCCGGCCAGACCTCGCATATGGACTCGATGCAGCAGCCGCTGGAAGACCTGCGGCTCAACCAGGAAGCCAATCTGCGCTTCCTGGAACTGGTGCGCCGGGTCAATCCGCAGACCCGCCTGGTCTTCAGTTCAACCCGGCAGTTCTACGGCCCGCCGCGTTACCTGCCGGTCGACGAGGCACATCCCATCGCGCCGCCCGACATCAACGGCATCCATAAATACGCCGCCGAGGCCTATCACATGCTCTATGCGCGCGTGCATGGCATGCGCACCACGGCGCTGCGGCTGACCAACGTGTTCGGCCCGCGCATGCGCATCAGGGATGCCAAGCAGACCTTCCTCGGCATCTGGGTGCGTCACGCGATCCAGGACACCCGCTTCGAGGTCTGGGGCGGCGAACAGAAGCGCGATTTCACCTATGTGGAAGACATGGTGGATGCGCTGCTTGCCGCCGCTGACAGCGATACGGCCATCGGACAGGTTTACAATGTCGGCGGCTGCCCGCCGGTATCGCTGCTGGAACTGGCCGAGCTGCTGATCGCCACAGCCGGCAGCGGCGGCTTCGACCGCAAGGTCTTCCCCGCCGAGCGCAAGAAGATCGATATCGGCGACTATGTCGCCGACGACAGCGCCTTCCGCAAGGCGACCGGCTGGCAGCCGCGCACCGACCTGGCGCAGGGCCTGCAGCAGACCCTGGACTACTATCGCGCCCATGCGGCGTATTACCTGTGAGAACGACCCGATGATTCCGCAGACCAACCCCAAGGCCGCCTATCTGGCGCAGCGCGACGAGATCGATGCCGCGCTGAAGCGTGTTCTGGAAAACGGCTGGTATATCCAGGGCGAGGAAGTCGCCGCCTTCGAGAAGGAATTCGCCGCCTGGTCCGGGAGCCAGCATGCCGTGGCGGTCGCCAGCGGCACCGATGCGCTGATCGTGGCTCTGCGCGGACTGGGCATCGGCCCCGGCGACGCGGTCATCACCGTCTCGCACACGGCGGTCGCCACCGTCTCGGCCATCGAGCTGGTCGGGGCGACGGCCGTGCTGGTCGATACCGATGAGCATTACACCATGTCGGTGACGGCGCTGGAGGCCGTGCTGGCATCCTGGCCGGCGAAGGCGCCCAAGCCCAAGGCGATCATTCCCGTGCAGCTCTACGGCCAGCCGGCCGCTCTGCCGCAGATCGTGGCAATCGCGCAGAAGCACGGCCTTGTCGTGCTGGAAGACAACGCCCAGGCCCATGGCGCGATGCTGAACGGCAAGATGGTCGGCCGTTTCGGCAAGATCGCCGCCTACAGCCTCTATCCGACCAAGAATCTGGGCGCCATCGGCGACGGCGGCATCATCACCACCGACGATGCGGCCCTGGCCGATACCTTGCGGGCCCTGCGCGAGTACGGCTGGAAAGAGCGCTACATCAGCGCCATTGCCGGCATGAACAGTCGCCTCGATCCGCTGCAGGCCGCGATCCTGCGCGTGAAGCTGAAGGCCCTGCCGCAGGACACGGCGCGTCGCCAGGCCATCGCCGCGCGCTACGATGCGGGCCTTGCCGGCGTGTCTGGCCTGAAGCTGCCCAAGACCCGCGACGGCGCCAAGCCGGTCTATCATCTGTATGTGGTGGATGCAGGCGAACGCCGCGATGCACTGCAGGCCGCACTGAAAGAGCGCGGCATCGGTACCCTGATCCATTATCCGGTGCCGGTGCATCTGCAGCCGGCCTACAAGGACCGCGTGCCGCTCGGTCCCGGCGGCCTGCCCAATACCGAACGTGCCGCCAAAGGCGTGCTCAGCCTGCCGCTCTATCCGCAGCTCAGCGATGCCGATGTCGATACGGTGATCGCCGCCGTGAAGGACGCCTGGAAGTAGGCTTTACGCCGAACGCGTGATCAGAACGACGCCAGCACAGACCAGCGCGATGCCGAGCACCTTCGGCATGGTCAACGCCTCGTCATAGAGCCAGAAGGCCAGCAGCGCGACCAGCACATAGGACAGCGCCACGCTCGGGAAGGCGATCGAGACCGGAATCTTGCGCAGCGCATACATGTAGCAAAGCGCGGCGGCGAAATAGAGCCCCAGCCCGATGATCGACTGCGGCGCCAGGAACTGCTGCAGCAACGTCTCGCCCGAAGCGCCGGATTTCAACAGCATCTGCCCGGCCACGCCGAGCAGGACACCGACGGCGAGCGCCACATAGAACCAGATCATGCCGCGTCTCCGCCCTTGATGGCGCGCTCGTTGCGCTCGATGTCGCGCACCACGAATTGCGGCTTGCGGTTCACGGTCAGGAACAGGCGACCGAGATATTCGCCCACCAGCCCCAGCATGATGAGCTGCACGCCGGCCAGCAGCAGGATCGCCGCCATCACCGAGGCATAGCCCTGCGGCGTGCGGCCGCTCAGCGCCTCGACCAGGATGAAGAGAAAGACCAGCATCCCGAGCCCGGCCATGACGAAGCCGACCAGTGTGCCGATGCGCAGCGGCATCACCGAGAAGTTCAGGAACATCGACATGAACAGCCGCACCAGACGGCGGATCGTGTAGTTGCTGCGGCCCTCGGCGCGAGCCAGATGCTGCACTTGCAGGCGGCCGATATTCTGGGTCACCTGCATGATCAGGCCGTCCACATAAGGGAACGGGCCGGTATGGATCAGAATCTGGCGGGCGACAAAGGCGCTCATGCAGCGGAAGCTGGACAGATACAGGCCCTTGGGCTTGTCGAGCAGATGATCGGCGCACCAGTTGGTGAAGCGGCTGCCCAGGTTGCGCCAGGCGGCATGCTGCTTGTCGGCATAGTAAGTATAGACGACGTCGTATTTGTTGTCTTTTGCGTACTGCCACAACCGCACCACTTCCTCGGGCGGGTTCTGCAGGTCGTCGTCCATGTTGATGATGTATTCGCCGCGGGCATGGCTGAGGCCCGCCATCACAGCATTATGCTCGCCGAAATTGCGCGCGAGATTGACCACCGTCAGCGCCACGGCATTCCTGCGGCACAGCTCGCGGCAGACGTCCAGCGAATTATCCGGGCTGCTGTCATTGACCAGCACGATCTCGTGGCCGCCGGGCACGGTCAGTTTCGCCAGCGCTTCGACCAGCGTCGGCACACTGGTGGCGCCGTTATAGACCGGTACCACGATCGACAGCGCGAAAGCCGGCGTCGTCGCCAGTTCCGTCATGCCCTGCGTCTCCTGCACCAGACTCATGCTTTCCTCGCCTCCACCCATACCGAACCGCCGAAGGGCAGCCGCAGGCCGGCCCGGGCCAGCCATCGCTCTACTCCTGTTACGGCGAAGAACAGTTTTTCCTGCCAGGCCGGAAAGGGCCGGACATCGCTGCCGTGGCCCTGTTCGGACCGGGCCATCAGCCGGTGCAGCAGCATTAACGGAAACAGCAGACTGTTCCAATAGCCACTCCGCACCGGGGCGAAGCCGGCGCCCTCCAGCAGCGCCCGCGCCTGCCCCGCCGTGTAACGCCGGGCGTTATGGACATGGGCATCATGGGCCGAGGCCATCCACTGATAGGCCGGCAGGTTGAGCAGCAGCAGGCCACCGGGCTTCAGGCAGCGCCGGATCTCGGCAAGCGCGGCCGCCTCGTTCACCCCGGCATGGCAGAGCACATCGGCACTGACCACGGCATCAAAGCTCGCATCCGCATAGGGCATGGCATTGATCGAGCCGGTTTCGATATCCAGGCCGGTCTTGTCCCGGGCCAGGCCGGCGGCCTCGGCATCATATTCCAGACCGCTGAGCTGCCATCCTGTGGGCATGGCGGATAAACGGGCCAGCAGGCCGCCGGTGCCACAGCCGGCATCCAGCAGCCGCGCAGCGCCCACTGGCAGCTTGGCCGCAAGCAGGCGGTCGATCAGGCCGGCATGCAGGGCGCGATACCACCACATGGTCGCTTCCAGTACCGCCATCCGGTGGTATTCAACCCGCTCCATGCACTTTACCGGTTTTCCATTTGATTTCGTTGTAAGTGAATGGTTTACCAAGTCCAGCCTAGGCTCCGCCAGTCCGGATTGCTGAACTTGCCCTGATGAACGAGACCACCCCCACGCCCGATGCCCTGCAACGCCAGGGCCTGGACTGGCCGCGCCTGCTGCACGGCCTGGTGCTGGCGGTCTGCGCCATCTGGATTGCCGGCTATTTCCTACCCCCGATCAACCACGACACCGCCGTGCTGCTGTATATCTCGCGCAGCTGGCTGGAGGGCGCCCGGCTCTATGTCGACGCCATCGACATCAACACGCCGCTGGTCTTCGTGCTGCACCTGCTGCCCGAGGCGATCTCCAAGCTGACCGGCATCCCCGGCACCACCGTGCTGGTCGCCCTGCTGGGACTGGGCATCGGCGCCTCCTTCATGACCTGCCGCTGGGTGCTGAACGCCAGCCTCGATCCGGCGCATGCCACGGCCGACGCGCTACTGCCGCTGCTGCTGCTGTTCCTGCTGATCGTCTATCCCAACAACATGTTCGCCCAGCGCGAACACATCATGCTGATCCTCTCCATGCCTTACCTGCTGATCGCCAGCGGGCGGGCCGACGAGGAAGACCTGAGCCGGACGCTGAAGATCGTCACCGGCGTGCTGGCCGGCCTGGGTTTCGCCATGAAACCCTATTTCCTGGGCATCCCGCTGTTCGTCGAACTCTACATCGTCAGCCAGCTCGGCCTGCGCCGCAGCCTGCAGGATTCCGCCCCCTGGGCCGTGCTGGCCGTCTGCGTAGCCCATGCGCTGTTCTCGGTCATTGTCACGCCGGAATACTTCACCATCGCCCTGCCGCTGGCCCGCGCCTTCTACAGCGAAGTCAGCCAGTGGGACATGCTGGACCTGGCGCTGAGCGCCAATCTGGGGCCGCCGACCGCGATCCTGCCGCTGCTGGGCATCGCCGCCTTCCTCGCCGTGCGCTCGCATCTGGCCCGCGTCATCTTCCTGGCCGGGCTGGGCGGCCTGCTCTCGGCCTATGCCCAGGGCAAGGGCTGGCCTTATCACGCCCTGCCGGCCCAGGCCTTCACCCTGCTGCTGGCCGGCGTGATCATCGCCTATGTGATGGATCATCTGGTCTGGCCCCAGCGCGGCGATGCCCGTCCGGCCAAGCTGTTCGCTGCCGCCCTGATGCTGCTGATCTTCTATCAGGAATGCCTGCACAGCCGGCCATTCTTCAAGCAGCTGGAATACCGCGATTCAGACCTGCGTCGCCTGATGCATGTGGTGAAGCAGGAAAAGCGCAACAACAACATCCTGGTGCTGTCGCCCGGCATCTACCCGCATTTCCCGATGCTGAATTATCTGAAGATGCACATGACCATGCGCTTCGAGAGCATGTGGCTGCTGCAGGGCGCCTATGCCGACTGCCATGAGCTGGCGCCGCTGTATAATCCGCCCGACGCGATGAGCGCGGCGGAAAGCTTCGTCTTTCGCACCGTGGCCGACGATTTCTACAAGAAAAAGCCGTCGCTGCTGATCGTCGACAATGTCGCCGGCATCCCGCGCTGCCAGGGCGATACGTTCAGTTATCTGGATTATTTCTCGCGCAATCCGCTGTTCGCCAAGCGGTTCGAGGATTACGAAAAAGCGCTGGATTTCGAGCGGTATTCGATCTACCGCCGCCGCGAAGGCCTCAAGTAGACCTCAGATTCAGTCGACGTGGAAGCTCTCGCCGCAGCCGCAGCGGCCCTTCTCGTTGGGATTGCGGAACACGAAGCCGGACTGCAGCTTGTCTTCCTCCCAGTCGATCTCGGTGCCGAAGATATACATCTGCGCCTTGGCCTCGATCAGGACGGTGACGCCCTTGTCCTCGACCACCTCGTCGAACTTCTCTTTCTCGGTAGCATACTGGATGTCGTAGGAGAGGCCCGAGCAGCCCTTGGTCTTCACCGCGATGCGCAGGCCGATCACCGGCTGGTCCGACTTGGCGATCAGCGCGCGCACGCGCTCAGCCGCCGCATCGGTCAGCGTCACAGGTTTGAATGCCGTCGTGGCCGTCATTGCCATCGTTCCTTACAACACACCCAGTTCAAGCCGGGCCGCCTCGGACATATGCTCCGGGCTCCACGGCGGATCCCAGACCACATCGATCGTCACTTCACCGACGCCGTCGATGGACCGGGTCTTCTGTTCCACTTCCGCCGGCATCGACTGCGCCGCCGGGCAGTTGGGCGAGGTCAGCGTCATGTCGATCTGGACATCCCGCGCCTCATTCACCTCGACCTTGTATATAAGGCCCAATTCGTAAATGTTAACCGGGATTTCCGGGTCAAACACGGTCTTGATCGCCTCCACCACCTGCTCACGCAGGTCGTCCAGGGCCGGAACCGCCGTTTTTTCTGCCTTGGGCGCAGACATCAGCCGAAAATCTCCCTCACCCGCTGCAGACCGGCGCACAGCGCATCCACCTCGGCCCGCGTATTGTACATCCCGAACGACACCCGCACCGTGGCCTGGACGCCGAAACGGTCCATCACCGGATGGGCGCAATGCTGGCCCACCCGCACCGCGATACCCTCGCGGTCCAAGATAGTGCCGATATCATGGGGGTGAATATCCCCCAGCACGAAAGAGATCACCCCGGCCTTCTCCTTGGCCGTGCCGATGATGCGCAGCGAATTGATCGCCGACAGCTTCTCGGTGGCATAGGCCAGCAGGTCATGTTCATGGGCGGCAATCGCCTCCAGGCCAATGCCTTCGACATAGTCGATGGCTGCGCCCAGACCCACGGCCTCGACGAAGGCTGGCGTGCCGGCCTCGAAGCGATGGGGAATGTCGTTGTATTCGGTCTTGTCGAAACTGACCGACAGGATCATGTCGCCGCCGCCCTGCCAGGGCGGCATGCTTTCCAGAACCTCGGCCTTGCCATAGAGCACGCCGATGCCGGTCGGGCCATACAGCTTGTGGCCGGTGAAGACATAGAAATCGGCATCCAGCGCCTTCACGTCAACGCGCATATGCTGCACGGCCTGGCTGCCGTCGATCAGCACCTTGGCGCCCTTTTCATGGGCGACGCGCACGATCTCTTCCACCGGAAGAATCGTGCCCAGCGTGTTGGAGACATGGGCGACCGAGACCAGCTTGGTTTTCGGCCCGATCAGCTTGACGAACTCGTCCCAGATCAGCGCGCCATTGTCATCGATGGGCGCCACCTTCAGCACGACACCATAGCGTTCGCGCAGAATCTGCCAGGGCACGATATTGGCGTGGTGCTCCAGATGCGTGACCAGAACCTCGTCGCCAGCCTTCAGGTGCTTCCAGCCCCAACTATGTGCAACGAGGTTGATCGCCTCGGTGGCATTGCGGGTGAAAACGATTTCGCGGCTGTCCGGCGTGCCGATATAGCGGGCGATGATGTCGCGTGATTTCTCGTATTCGTCGGTGGCCTGCTGGCTCAGGGCATAGATGCCGCGATGCACATTGGCATAGACGCGCTCATACATGCGGGACATGGCATCGATGACCACGCGCGGCTTCTGCGCGCTGGCACCGCTGTCGAGGAAGACCAGCGGCTTGCCATGGACTTTTTCCGACAGGATCGGGAAATCGGCGCGCACGCGGGCGATGTCGAAGCCGGTCTCGGCCTTGGCTTTGGGCAGCGCGCTCATACCTGCACCCCTTCCGCCAGCCAGGCTTCCACGAAAGTCTCGACCTGGTCGCGCAGCACGCCTTCGGGCACATGCTCCACAACCTCATAGGCAAAGCCGCTGAGCAGCAGGCGACGGGCCTCGCCGGCACTGATGCCGCGAGCCTGCATGTAGAACAGCTGCTGCGCATCCACATCGCCAATCGAGGCGCCATGGCTGCACTTCACGTCATCGGCCAGGATTTCGAGTTCCGGCTTGGTGTCGATCTGGGCGCGATCGGCCAGCAGCAGCGTGCGGGTCAGCTGCTGGGCATCGGTCTTCTGCGCATGCGGCGCGACCCGGATCAGACCCTGGAACACTGCATGGCCCTGATCGTCGACCACATGCTTGAACAGCTGGTTGCTGCGGCAATCGGGCGTGGCGTGATGCAGGCGCAGGGTATGATCCAGATGCGCCGCGCCACGTGCCAGCACCAGGCCCTGCACGTCGATCTCGGCATTGCGGCCGGTGTATTCGATATGCAATTCGTGCCGCGCCATGGCGCCGCCGGCCTGCACCGAGACATGGACGTAGCGGGCGTCGTCGGCCACGGTCACGCGGCCGAGGGCGGCGTGATAGGCCGTCTGCGCTTCGCCCTGCAGGCGGACATGCGTAAGCTGCGCACCGGCACCGATGTCCAGCGCGGCAAAGATGTTGTTCCAGCCGGCAGCGATCAGGCCACCGTCGCGATAGCTTTCAACCAGCGTGGCCTTGGCGTTGCGGCCGAGCCGGACCAGATGACGCAGGTTCACCAACGCCGGCGCGCCGAAGGCGACGATCTCGACGGGCTTGTCGAGCACGACATCGTCGGCCAGCAGCAGCACTGCGCCATCGCTGGCCAGCGCCGCATTGAGTTCGCTCAAGGAGACCGCACGGTCGGTGCCGGCAGCCGCCAGCGCATCGGGCAGCACATCGGCGGCCTGGCTGAGCGGCAGCAGCGTCACGCCCTTGGGCAGGTCTGCAAGCTTGGAAACCGAGGCATCGAAGCGGCCGTTCACGAAGACCAGGCGATAGCTGTCGATCAGCCCGACAGCCGCCAGGCGCGCGGCATCGACGCTGCCCTCATTCGCGGCCGGCAGCGCCCAGCTCTGGCGCTCCAGCGCATTCAGGCCGGTGAACTTCCAGGACTCCAGTTTCTGGGTCGGCAGGCCGAGACGACGGAAGGTCTCGAGCGCCGCCTGACGGCGCGCCGCTACCGCCGGCGTCTTGGCGCCGGGCAGGCCGCTGGCGGCAGCCTCATAGGCGCCGGCCAGATGATCGATGAGGGGCAACGCGGCCATGCTGTCCTCAGGCCGCCGCCGCGACAATATCGGCATAACCCTTGGCTTCCAGCTCGAGCGCCAGTTCCTTGCCGCCGGTCTTGATGATGCGGCCACCGGCCAGCACATGCACGATATCGGGCACGATGTAGTCCAGCAGGCGCTGGTAATGGGTGATCACCAGCGAGGCGCGCTCAGGCGACCGCAGGGCATTCACGCCCTCGGCCACGATCTTCAGCGCGTCGATATCCAGGCCCGAATCCGTCTCGTCCAGAATCGCGATGCTGGGCTCCAGCATCAGCATCTGGAACACCTCGTTGCGCTTCTTCTCACCGCCCGAGAAGCCGACATTGACCGGACGCGAGAGGAACTTCTCGTCCATCTGCAGCTGCTTCATCTTGGCCTTGGCGACCTTCAGGAAACTCATGGCGTCCAGATCGGCCAGACCGCGATGCTTGCGCACTGCATTGACGGCGGATTTCAGGAACGTGGCGTTGGCCACGCCCGGAATCTCGACCGGATACTGAAAGGCCAGGAACAGGCCTTCGCGGGCGCGCTCTTCCGGCTCCATGCTCAACAGGCTCTGGCCGTTCAGCAGGATGTCACCATCGGTGACCTCATAGCCTTCGCGGCCGGCGATCACATAGGACAGCGTCGATTTGCCCGATCCGTTCGGGCCCATGATGGCATGCACTTCACCCGGTTTGATCACCAGGTTGATGCCGCGCAGGATGTCTTTGCCATCAACTTTGGCGTGGAGGTTCTTGATCTCAAGCATGGGGCAATCCTTAAACCTTAACCGACCGAACCTTCGAGGCTGACGCCCAGCAGCTTCTGGGCCTCGACCGCGAATTCCATCGGCAACTTCTGCAGCACTTCCTTGCAGAAGCCGTTCACGATGGTGGATACGGCGTCTTCTTCCGACAGGCCGCGCTGGCGGCAGTAGAACAACTGGTCATCCGAGATGCGCGAAGTGGTGGCTTCATGCTCCACCTTGGCCGACCGGTTCTTCACTTCGATATAGGGCACGGTATGGCCGCCGCAGCGGTCACCAATGAGCAGGCTGTCGCACTGCGAATAGTTGCGCGCACCGGTCGCACCCGGCATCACCTTGACCTGGCCGCGATAGGTATTCTGCGCGCGGCCGGCCGAAATGCCCTTGGAGATGATCGTGGACTTGGTGTTCTTGCCCATATGGATCATTTTGGTACCGGTATCGGCCTGCTGGGCATTGTTGGCCACCGCCACCGAATAGAACTCGCCCACCGAGTCATCGCCCTGCAGGATCACGGACGGATACTTCCAGGTGATCGCCGACCCGGTTTCGACCTGGGTCCAGCTGATCTTCGAGCGGGCCCCGCGGCAGGCGCCGCGCTTGGTGACGAAATTGTAGATGCCGCCCTTGCCGTTCTTGTCGCCCGGATACCAGTTCTGCACCGTGGCGTAGCGGATTTCGGCATCTTCCATGCAGACCAGTTCGACCACAGCGGCATGCAGCTGGTTGTCGTCGCGCATCGGCGCGGTGCAGCCTTCCAGATACGAGACGTAGGCGCCCTTGTCGCAGATCAGCAGCGTGCGCTCGAACTGACCGGTCTTGGCTTCGTTGATGCGGAAATAGGTGCTGAGCTCCATCGGGCAGCGCACGCCCGGCGGCACATAGACGAACGAGCCATCCGAGAAGACGGCGGAATTCAGTGTGGCATAGAAGTTGTCGGTCACCGGTACGACCGAACCGAGATACTTCTGCACCAGCTCGGGGTACTCGCGCACCGCTTCGGACATCGAGCAGAAGATGATGCCCATGTCCTTCAGCTTGCCCTTGAAGGTGGTGGCGACCGAGACGCTATCGAACACGGCATCCACCGCCACACCGGCCAGGATTTCGCGTTCCTTCAGCGGAATGCCAAGCTTCTCATAGGTCGCCAGCAGTTCGGGATCGACCTCGTCCAGGCTCTTCAGCGTCTTTCGCTTCGGCGCGGAATAGTAATGGATGTCCTGGAAATCGATCTCGGGATAGCTGACCTTGGCCCAGGTCGGCTCGCCCTTTTCCTTGGCCATGCGCAGCCAGGCGCGATAGGCGCGCAGACGCCATTCCAGCATCCATTCCGGCTCTTCCTTCTTGGCCGAGATGAAACGGACGGTGTCCTCGCTCAGGCCTTTCGGCAGCAGCTCGGATTCAATGTCGGTGACAAAGCCGTACTTATAGTCGCCGGCCAGGCCTTCGACGGTTTCGATGGTTTGTGCATTGGCAGCCATGGGGCGTGGCTCCGAATTCTAAGCGTTGGGCGCCGACGCAGAGGCGCGCGGCGGCAGGGGACCGAGGAAGTCGTAGGAAGGCCGCGCCAGCTCGGCCAGCGTCACGCCTTCCAGCGCGCTGCGAATGGCCGTGTTGATGCGGTTGATACCCCGGCGCGAGACGCAGAGATTCTCGCGGTCGCAGGCGCTGGGCTGTTGGTGATCCGAGCACTGGGTCAGCGCGATGGGGCCATCCAGCGCCGTCACGATGTCGGCGATCGAAACCTGGTCAGGCGCCGCCGACAGGCGATAGCCGCCATGGGCGCCGCGATGCGAGATCAGCAGCCCGGCCCGGCCCAGCTTGGCCATGATCTTGGCAACCGTCGGTCCCGGCAGGCCGGTAGCGGCCGCCGCGTCCGAGGCGTTATGGACGCCTTCGGGTTCCGCAGCGATATGGGCCATGACCATGACGCCGTAATCGGCCAGTCGGCTCAGGCGCAACATGTTGCAAATCCTTCGCAATTAGCAATCCGGACCGCTTCGGTCCAGTTCGACGGCGGCAAATAAGACCAATCCGGTCTGGATTGCAAGATGATTTCGGAGATCAGGAAGTCAAGACAAGGATTAAAGGGGATTTTAAGGGTCCCGGGGCAATGGTTAATATTCAGAGTGGCGGAGGACGGGCGTGAACCGGAAAGAGCGGCGGGCACAGGAAAAAGGCACGGCAAAGCCGCCGGTGGCCGGGAACAATGCCGAAGCCCTGAATGAGCAGGCGATCCGGCTGTTCGGCGCCGGCCGCGCCGCCGAGGCGGTTCCGCTGCTGAAGCAGGCCGTGGCGCTGGCGCCCGGCAATGCCGCCTATCACAACAATCTGGGCGAACTGCTGCGGCTCTCGGGCGAGGCCGAGGGCGCCATGGTCGCGCTCGACCGCGCACTGGTGCTCAATCCGCGCTACCCCGAGGCCCACAGCAATCGCGGCAACCTGCTGCGTCAACTCGGCCGGGCCGCCGAGGCCGCGCAATCCTATGAGGCCGCGCTGGCGCTCAAGCCCGATTTCGCCGACGCCTGGAGCAATCTGGCCACCGCGCGCATGGACCTGCGCGATTTTTCGGCCGCCATCGCGGCGCTGCGCCGCGCCATCGCGCTGCATCCGGCCCAGGGGCTGTATCACAAGAATCTGGGGCTCGCGCTGCTGGAAATCGGCGACGAGGCAGCGGCCGAAGCCGCATTGCGCGCCAGCGAGCAGGCCGCCATCCGCTCGCCGGCGCTCGGCGTCGACATCCTGGTCGCACGCGGCGATCTGGCGCGGCAGGCCGGCAATCTCGATGACGCGCTACGCCTGTATGAAAAAGCCTGGCAGATGCAGCCCGGTCATCCTGAAGCCCATATGCGCTTCGGCACGGCGCTGATGGTCAAAGGCGACTATGCAGCCGCCTGGCCGCATTTCGGCGCACGCTGGAACATGAAGGGGCAGGAGGTCGACCGCCGCCCCTTCACCGTGCCGTTCTGGAAGGGCGAAGCCCTGCCGGCCGGAACTAAGCTGCTGCTATTCACCGAGCAGGGCGTCGGCGAAACGCTGGTGCTGCTGAGCTTGCTGCCGGAACTGTTCGCACGCGGGATCACGCCGGTGATCGAATGCGACCCGCGCATGATTCCGATCCTGCAGCGCAGCTTCCCCGGTCTGGACCTTCATGCGCGCGCCAATCCGCCGCACCCGCGCCTGCTGCAGGCCGATCTTCCGATGCAGGCAACGCTGTTCGATGTTGCCGCCATCCTGCGTCGCAGTGCTGCCGACTGCACCGGTGCGCTGCCGCTACAGGCCGATGCCGCGCGCGCCGCCGCCTTGCGTGCCCAGTATCAGCAGACCGATCCGCGCCCTCTGATCGGCATCGCCTGGCACAGCGGCAATCCGCAACTGGGGGCGCCGAAATCGGCGAAGCTCACCGATCTGGCACCGTTGCTCACCCTGCCTGGCTACCGTTTCGTCGACCTGCAATACGGCAACCGTTCTGATGACCGCGCGGCACTGAAAGCCGCCCATGGCGTCGAACTCCTGCATGATCCAGCCATCGATCAACTGAAAGACCTCGACGGTTTCGCCGCCCAGGTCGCGGCGATGGACATGGTGATCTCGACCAGCAATACGACCGCACATATGGCCGCCGCGCTGGGCAAGCCGACCTGGCTGCTGCTGCACAAGGGCATTTCGCCGCACTGGTACTGGACTTTGGACGGCAGCACGACCCCCTGGTATCCCACAGCCAGGCTATGGCGACAGGCCACGGTCAATGACTGGCGCGGCCTTGCGGAAATCGCGGCCTCCGAATTGCCCAAGATGCTTTAACTGGGCCCTCACCTCCGCTACATGATTGGGTGATGACCGACACGCTCGATACCGCCTTCCGCAATGCCATGCGCCGGCTGGCCGCCACCGTCACGGTGATTTCCACCACGGCAGATAACGGCTCGCGCCACGGCATGACCGCCACTGCGGTCACCTCCGTTTCGGCCAGCCCGCCGGCGGTGCTGGCCTGCGTCAACCGCTCGGCGGCGCTGCATGCCCAGCTTGGGATGGGTCACAAGTTCTGCATCAACCTGCTGCATTGCAGTCAGCAGCGATTGTCTGAAGTTTTCGCCGGCGCGATGGAAGGCGAGATCCGCTTTACCGAGGGCGACTGGCAGAATGACATCGACAACGTGCCGTTTCTGGTCGATGCCCAGGCGAATATTTTCTGCGAGGTCGAGGCGCTGCATGCCTATGGCAGCCATTCGATCTGCATCGGGCGCGTGCTGCGCGCCAACTGCCGCGTGGACGTGGCGCCGCTGGTCTACCAGGACGGCGCCTACATGTGCACGGGACCGATCGACTCTTAAGAGTAAGCCGCGACCGTCCTGATCAGGCGGCGGAACTCGCTCACCACCTTGCGTTCGACATGCTCGTTCAGCGCCACCACGCTTTTCAGGCGGCGCGGGCGCAGCGGCACCACGGGTGCCGTCATCATGGGACGCGGCGATTGCGGGCGCGGCGGCACCGGAATGCGCGGCCGCGCGGGCAGCGGCGTGATCTTGGCCGGCGCTGCCGGCTGCTTCAGGCCCGCACTCTGGCTCAAGGGCGCCAGCTTCAGCTTCGGATGTTCCTTGAAGCCGGCCGAGGCGAAGACCGTGATGCGCGCGACACCCTCGTCATTTTCATCGATCAGCAACAGCGTGGGATAGCGCGCGGCCAGCAGGGCGAAGGTCTCGTCGGCGAGGAAAGACGGCTCCGGGATCGCGCACCAGCGCTGCTGCGCCTCGAAACCGAGCGGCCGGCCATGCGCCTTGTAGAGGCGCGCGAGGCTGTCGGCAAAGGGGGCATCCTTGTGGAAGACCAGCACGACCTGGCGATGCAGATCGGCCGGGCTGTGCCGACGGCAGACCAGCAGCGCGAGTTCGTCGGCCTGTGCACCCAGCGCCGCCGCAGCCCCGAAGAAACCCAATACGGTGCCCGCCGCACGGACATCCTGCGAGAGGAATCCGAGGCGGTCGGCATGGCGGATAGTGCCGATGGGAGAGAAGAAGCGCGGCTGCAGGCTCATGGGTCGATCTCTGGCCGCCCTTCTAGCGGCTCGCCCTCCAGTATAGCCCCGGTTTAGCCAAGGAGTCTCGCCCACCAGCCATAGCGCCAGCCGGCGATACCCACCGCAATGAGCAGGGCCAGGAGGATATACAGCCCCCAGGGCGTGCGCGCCTCGGCATAGGGATCGGTCAGCGCCCGCTCCGACCCCGGTGGCAGCTTGGCCAGATGGGTCAGACTGCCGCCGAAGGGAATGTTGATCAGGGCACGGGCATTCACCGCCCAGCCATTGGCATCCAGCAGCGGGCCCAGATTGCGCTGCCGCAGCTTCATCGCCGCGATGATCATCGAGGGACCCGAGACCAGCAGCACCACACCGATGACGGCGAGCGGAATCTGCCACCAGGCCAGATTGAGGAAGCCGGTGACCACCGAAGCCAGCGCCGTGCCGATGGCGCCGATGGCCAGACCGATGGCCGCGAAGATGCCGGCAAATTTCGCCGCATCGAAAGCCGGCGGCGGTGGCGCAGCCGGTGCAGCAGCCGGCGCGGGCGCACCGGATAGCGCTTGTGTGCCAGTCTCGAGCAGCTTGGTCGTCATCTGCTGCTCGCTGGCCTTCGAGCGTGCGGTGGCGAATTTCTCGACCTGCTCGCCCAGGAACTTGCCCACCTTCTTGAACGGCAGCCAGAAGGCTTCGCGGATCGAGATCGGATGGCTGACGATCTTCACGATCACCGCATCCCAGTCATTGCCGGCGCGATCGTAGAACACGCCGTTGCGCCCGACCATCAGCTGGTCGGCATCGCCCGCCGTGACGGCGGCGGCAATCGTCATCTTCTCATTGGTCGGTTTGCCGTCGAGGCCGCGCCGGGTGACATCGCAATAGAGCAGATAGATGCGGCTGAGCACCGCCAGCGTCGCATGTTTGGCCGGATCGTCGACGGCGACGCAGAGATCACAGGAGCGGCCGTCAATATACAGCGTGCCGACCTGGAAGATCGCCTTGCCGCGCCGGGTATAGAAATCCTTGAAGGCAACGAAATTGTTGAGCAGCGGCACCAGGTCGCGCACATAGAGCGCCAGCGTTTCCACCGAGGCGATGGCCTCGAATTCCGGCGCCAGCGCGGCATCGGCAGCGATCAGCGCCGAAATCCGGGCCTGCGCGTCGCTGCTCTTGATCTCGCGCACCCGCGCAATGCCCAGCGGTTCGACCAGCTGGCCGGCCTTGCGCTTCAGCCATGCCATGGCAGGTTCAAGCTTCTCCTGCAGCAGCCGCCAGTCATCCGCGGTCAGCGCGCCTTTGTCGGACCCGAGCAGCGGCAGCACGGCCGCCTCGCGCAGGCGCGTCACGTCATCGGCCCAGGCGGGATTGATGCCCTGGCCCAGCGGCAGCGGCCGTTCAGCCTCGATGCGCGCCAGCGGGAAACCAGCCACCGCAGCCGTCGGCAACGACAGGTCGTTGTCGGAAATCGCGGCGAAATCCTTGTCATCGGCATTCAGCGCGGCGCCGGCCACCGGATCGAAGGCGGCCAGGCGGCAGCGGAAGAAATAATCATCGATCTTGGCCTGCAGGCTGCGCACGGCTTCCACCGCCGGCAAGGTGCCCTCGCCCAGCGGCAGGATTTCCGGCTTGGCCTTGGCTTCATCCCACCAGGCGACATAGGCATCGACGGCTGCGAAAAACGCATCGGCCTCTTCCGCAGCGATGCCGGCCTCGCCGCCGCGATCGGGCTTGGAGCCCGCCAGCCGCATGATCTCTTCCATAACCGCTGCAGTCGCCGGCTCTTTCGCCGCCGAGGGCGGCACAACGCCATCGCCGTTCAGCGTGGTCTTGGCAAAGATACGCCCGACATCGGCGGCGTCTTCGGGCGTGATCGCCGCAGCGTCGCCCTTGCCGATATTGGTGAGGATGCGTCTGGCCGATGCCAGGATGCGCGCGCCCTCCTCGGTGCTGTCGTCGATCAGGCTGAGCGGCAGTTCGGCATGGCCGGCGAACAGTGCGTCGGCGCTGTGCACCAGCTTGCAGGTCCAGCGCACGGCAGCCAGCAGCTCGGGCGCGCGGATGCGGCCGTCATGGTCGCCGTCGATCAGCTCGAGCGTGCGACGGTCGAAATCGATGCCGCGCACCGGGCAGCTCAGCGCCAGCCAGAGCTTCTGGTCGAGTTCGGACAGGTGATGCAGGTCCTCGCCCGTCTCCAGCCGGAGCTGGTCGAAACCGCCGGCCCGGAAAAAGCGCCAGCGATGGGGATTCTCGTTCACCGGCCGGGCCTGGATGGCGGTGCCGGTGGGATCGGTCTGCGCGTCGGCCATGGTTATCCCCGTACGAAAAGCTGGGCGGATGCCCGATTGCACCTCATCGCCCCCGGGAAATCCAGCCTTTTCAAGGACCTGACAGGCCCCGCGGTGGCCAGTCAGGGCCTATCCGGCGCCAATCCCGGCCAATTGCAGCCAATGGAACGCCAATTCGAGCCAATTCGAGCCAATTCTGTCCAATTTCATCCAATTTCATCCAATTCCGCCCCGGCCATGACGGGGTGGCGGCCCTTTCCACCACTCCAGATAGGAACAAAATAGAAACTTTCAAGCAGGAACACTCCCCGCCGCCTCGGGTTGGCCCTGCAAGCCCGCAAAAACAGGAGGACCTCGTGGCACAGAAAACCAGAACCCAGACCATCACGGCCCCCGATATCGACATGCCCGACACCGATCTGTTCGGCGCGCGCAATCGTGGCAGGGCTGGACGCCCCCTGGCGCTGGTCACCGGCGCCTCCAGCGGCATCGGCTACGAGCTGGCGCGGCAACTGGCGCAGCACGGCCATGACCTGCTGATCGCTGCCGACCATGAGGGCAACCTGCGCGAAGCCGCTCAAGGGCTGGTGAATGCCAGTAATCTGCGTGATGGGGGCGTGCAGGTGGAGACCGTGACCTGCGACCTGGCGACGCGTGAGGGCGTCGAGCGCCTGTATGACGCGGCGAAAGCCATCGGGCCGGTGGATGTGCTGTGCTGCAATGCCGGCGCCGGCGTCTATGGCGATTTCGCCGAAACCGACCTGGAGGCCGAACTGCGCATCATCCAGCTCAACGCCGTCTCGGTGGTGCATCTGACCAAGCTGGTGCTGCAGGACATGATGCAGCGCCATCGCGGCAAAATCCTGATCACGGCCTCCACCGATTCCACCACGCCCGATCCCTATCTGGTGGTCTATGCCGCCACCAAAGCCTTCGTGCTGTCATTCGCCGAAGCCATTCGCCACTCGCTGCAGGATACCGGTGTCTCGGTAACCGCACTGCTGCCGGGACCGACCGACACCAACTTCTTCAATCGCGCCGGCATGCAGCGCTCCAAGGTGAACGAGAGCGCCAAGACCGATCCGGCTGAAGTGGCCCGCAAGGCCTATCGCGCACTGATGCGCGGCGACGATCACACCATCGTCGGCTGGAAGAACAAGGCGCAGGTGGCCATGCAGTCGGTGCTGAGCGATCCGGTGAAGGCCGCCATGACGGCCGGCGCAACGGAGCCGAAGGGCCGCTAGGCCTTCCCCGGCTGCGTCCGCACATTGCCGCAATACGTCATCGGGGTTTCCCGATTCTGGCGTAAGCGGCCATCAAGCGCTCGGCAGCATTTCTGCCGCGCTGCTCCATGTCAGCCATGGTCGGCTGTTTGGCCAGGCCCATCAGCAGGCGAAGCAGGAGATTTCCCCAAAGGAGGGAAAAATAGAAGTCGCTGATCTCGGCAGGCGGCGCCGGGAGAAGAAGCTTGTCTTCCTGCGCCTTCTTGACCAGATCGATGAATATTTCACGGCTCGGTTCCCAGCCACGCTCGTTCAGCGCCCTGGCAATGTCAGGCGTTCTATGCGCCTCCGCAACAGCAAAGCGGAATACGGTGAGGACGCCGGGATCGCAGACACCGGCCATCAGCGCCGTTCCGAATCTGGCCAGCGTTATCGACAAGGCTTCCGGGCTTGAAGGCCGCGGCAGGGCGAGCGGACGCTGCATCTGCTGCGTCCGCCATTTGATGCACTCCACTACGATGGACTGCTTGTCCGCGAACAGCGCGTAGAGCTCGCGCTTCGAGACCTTGGCGCGGGTCGCGATCTCCAGGGTGCTCGTTCCATCGAAGCCGAATTCCCTGAAAGCCTCGAACCCGGCACGCAGGACGCGCTCACGGATATTATCCTGAGATTTCGGGGGTTCTGGGGTTTTTACGGTCTTGCTCACGACGCTCTCTTGACATGGTACTACCACGTACCATATAGCCTTGTCATTCGGTACCTGCTGGTACCAAAAGGACAGGCGCGGTTTTCGCTCTGCCCGTCGCAAAAAGGAAACCTGAATGCTTAACCTCGTCACCATTTTTCAGAACACGCCGGTATGGGCGTATGTGCTGTTCGCCATCCTGCTGGCGCTTGGCCTGGTGTCACTGAAAACGCGGACCGTAAAAGTCTGGCGGCTTCTGGTGGCTCCGATCGTGTTCATTGCCTGGGGCGTCTATGGCCTGGTGCTCAGGCTGGATGGTTCGGGCCTGCTGCCGCTGTACTGGACCTGCGCCGCGGCCATCGCCGCGCTGCTCGCCTGGTATGGCACCAATCTCGACACGATGGAGCCCGACCCGGCCCACAGCCGCGTCCGCATCAGGGGATCGGCGTTTCCACTGGCGCGGAACATGGTGCTGTTCTTCGCAAAATACGCCATCGGGATCGCCATCGCGTATGCCGCTTTAGACCGGCAGACGCTTTACGCCCTGGATGTCGCCGTCTCGGGTGTGAGCCTGGGGTATTTCGCAGGCTGGCTCCTGCGCTTTAGCCAGCGCTACCGGCGCAACGCCATCCCGGCTTGAACGCATCATCGATACCGACCTGCAACGCACGAGACCTGATCATGATCGACAGACGCCGCTTCCTGAAAGCTACAGCCTTGCCGTTCGCCCTGTCGGCGGCATCGGCCGTCATTCCCTCTGCATTACTGCCCCCGACGCTGGCGCGAGGTGCCACCCTGTCCCCGCCCACCCAGCGCGTCATCGAAGCAAACGGCATCCGCATCAATATCGCCGAGCAGGGTACCGGCCCGCTTGTCGTGCTCTGCCATGGCTTCCCGGAAACCTGGTATTCCTGGCGTCACCAGATGACGGCCCTCGCACAGGCCGGCTTTCATGTGGTCGCCCCCGACATGCGCGGCTACGGCCTGAGCGACAGCCCCGAGGCCATAGACCAGTATACGGTCTTCCATCTGGCCGGCGATCTGATCGGCGTGCTCGATGCACTCGGCGTCCGCTCCGCCGTCATCGTCGGACATGATGTCGGTGCCAGCGTCGCATGGCAGGTGGCGCAGATGCGCCCCGACCGCGTGCGCGGGGTCGCGGCCCTCAGCGTCCCCTTCCGTCCTCGCGGCAATGTCCCGCCGACCACTGCCATGCCGCGCACCGCGGATGCCGAGTTCTACATGCTCTACTTCCAGAAACCGGGTCCGGCCGAAGCGGAATTCGAGGCCGATCCGCGACTGACGCTGCGCAGCATGCTGTATGGCGCGTCCGGGAATGGCGTCGCGGCAGCCCGGGCCGCGGCTGCCGCCGGCGGGCCGCCACTGAACATCGGCATGGTGCCGCATGGCGGACGGTTCCTGCGGGGCGCGCCGGCTCCCGCGACCCTGCCGGCATGGCTGACAGAAAGCGATGTCGATCACTATGCCGCCCAGTTCAAACGCAGCGGCTTTCGTGGTCCGCTGAACTATTACCGGAATCTGGACCGCAACTGGGAAGTCTCATCCCCGCTGGCCGGCATGCCCGTCACCGTGCCCGCACTCTTCATGGCGGGAGATCATGACTTCTTCATCTCGGCGCCCGGGATGGACCAGTTGCTGGCGAATCTGAAGCGGTTCGCGCCCGGCCTGCAGAAAATCCAAATCCTTCCGGGTTGCGGCCACTGGACCCAGCAGGAGCGGCCGGAAGAGGTCAATGCCGCACTCCTGCAGTTCATCCGCTCGCTGCCCGAGGCACCGCGCTAACATTTTCTCCCTCCGGCCCAATGCAACACGGCCGCAGGATTGCTCCTGCGGCCGTGTTCCCGTGGTTGGTCGCCGGCTCTGCAAATCGGCGACCGAGGAAAGAGTGCCCTGCGCGTCAGGTCCGCGCGGCGGACTTGTAGCCCTTCTGCACCACCAGCTGGCGACGCATCGCCACGACCTGGCGCGTGGTCATCTTCAGCTCGTCATCGAGGCGGCGGCGACGGCGCAGCGTGGCCGAGAAGCTGTCGATATCCGACAGCGTGCTGCCGCAGCGGCGGGCGAAATGGCCGCTCATCAACTGGATTTCCTGGTCGCAGATCTCGCGCTCCTGCTGAAGCTGCAGGGCCTGGCGCTGGGCGTCTTCGATCTCGGTCTTCAGGCTGACGAACATTGGATACCTCCACATCTCGCTACGAATAATGGGCTCGTTCTTATGGAGAGAGCCTAGCGGGAAGCGGGGCGCAGCGGGTGTGATCTGGCTGCTATAGATCGGAGACCGGTGTGACTGGCCTGTGACCTGGAGGCGGATTCGGGGACAGGGCTGTGACCCGGGCCGGATTCAGGCAATCCGGGGGCGGAAAACCGGGCTTAAAGCCAGCCACTCTTGCGGAATCGCCAGAACAGCCAGCCGCAGACGAGGGCAATCGCCCCCAGCACGACGAAATAGCCGTAGTCCCAGCGCAGCTCGGGCATGTTCTGGAAGTTCATGCCGTAGATGCCGGCAATCGCCGTCGGCACCGCCAGGATCGCGGCCCAGGCGGCAAGCTGGCGCACGATATCGTTCTGCCGCACGCCGGCCAGCAGGATTTCGGTTTCAAACGCCGCCGCCAGACCTTCACGCAGGGCGTCGATCGATTCCGCCACGCGCTGCACGTGATCGTGCACATCGCGGAAATAGGGTCGTATCTCGGGCGTCAGTAACGGCAGGTCCAGCCGCTCAAGCCGGCTGCTGACTTCCAGCAGGGGCAGCACCGTGCCGCGCATGACACGCAGGTCGCGACGCAACTGGTAGATGCGGGAGATCATCTCGCGGTCCAGCGTCTCGTCCAGCACGTGGTTCTCGATCTCGCGCAGTTCCTCGGCGATGTCGTCGATGACGGGGAAGAAATTGTCGGCGACGAAATCGACAATGGCATGCACGGCAGCCTGTTCGCCCATCTGCAAAAGATGCGGCATGCGCTCCAGGCGACTGCGTACCTCGGCATAGGACGACGACGCGCCATGGCGCACCGAGATGACATAGCCCTTGCCGGCGAAGATATGGGTCTCGCCGTATTCCACATCGCCGTTCACCAGTCGCGCGGTACGCAGCACAATGAACAGGCTGTTGCCATAGATTTCGATCTTGGGGCGCTGATGCGCGGCGGCGGCATCTTCGACCGCCAGCGGATGCAAATCGAAGCGCTTTTGCAGGGTCTGCAGTGCGACGGGCTCGGGGTCATGCAGGCCGATCCAGACGAAATCGGCGCCGCCGGGCACGTCCAGACCTTCGGTGCTGAATGGCACGTCGCAGAGGCGATTGCCCTTGCTGTCATAGGCCGCACAGGCCACTACACCACGCATCGGATGCTCCATTCAGGTCACGGCTTCCATATAACGCCGTAAACCTGAAAAAATACTCAGAATCCGGCCCGATCAGAAGCCGGCGATGGCGGTGCGGTCGACCCTGGCCAGCACGTCGAAGGGCAGCATGGCATGCACGCCCTTGTTGCCATCCACCACCTGGGTTATGCGCAGGTCGCAGGCCAGGCTGCAGAGCGCATAGGCATCGTTGGCGGCCAGGCCGGCGATGGCGCCCAGCGCGTCGATCATGTCCTCCAGTGCGCGGTTGGCGGCGTCGTCCAGATCGGGATCGAAAGCCATGGTGATCAGATGGGTGGGCGTCACCGCGCGCGGACGCGGCAGGCGACGCTTCTTGTGCAGGTGGAAGGTGAAATCTCCTTCCAGCGCGGTTTCCAGCGCCGTGAGATTGACCTCGCCGTCGCCCTGGCAGGCATGGCCGTCGCCGGTGGAGAACAGGCCGCCCTTCACGAAGACCGGCAGGTAGAGCACCGTGCCGGGGATCAGTTCGCGATTGTCGATATTGCCGCCGTATTCGCGCGGCTCGATGGTCGAGACGCGGCCGTAATTGGGCGGCGGCGACACGCCCATGACGCCGAAGAAGGGCCGCAGCGGCACGACGGAGCCCCAGGGACAGGTGGCGGTGCGGGCGTTGCGGTTGATTGGAATCTGCAGCAGCCGGCCTTCGGGGAAACGATGCGGCAGCGCACCGCGCAGCGGCCGGTTGGCATTCCAGCCCCAATCCTGGATCAGGCGCACGTCGTCGATGCGCACCTCCAGCACGTCGCCCGGCTCGGCGCCCTCGATGGCGACAGGTCCGGTGAGGATATGGCCGGGCATCACCGGTTTGAGCTGTTCGACGATAGCGCGATGCTCAGGCAGCACGGCCAGACCGCTGCTGTCCGGCGGGATCACATCGGCGCCGCCGGAAACCGTGCGGATGGTGACCTGCTCGCCCGGCGCGACCGTGAGCACGGGTTTCAGCGTGGCGTCGAAGAAGCCCCAGTGGACGGTCTGCGGCGTGGGTTCGAGCCTGTGGGCCATGATGCGCTCCGAGGGAAAACTGCGGATGAGCCTAGTCGCATGGCGGTGGTCGGCCAAGCCGGACCACCGCGGACCAAATCAGGCATGAGCAGAAACGAAAACGGCGACCCGGAGATTGTCATCTGGGGGGTCGCCGTCTCAGTGCTTTGTTGAGAATGGTGGGCGCACCAGGGCTCGAACCTGGGACCCGCTGATTAAGAGTCAGCTGCTCTACCAACTGAGCTATGCGCCCGCTCTCAAAAGCCGCGTGAAAATATCCGGATTCGCCGGAATTGCAAGGGCTATGGGGAAATGAAATTCCGCCGCCGATCCAAAGGCTTAAATCGGCCGATTCGTTGAGGAAACGGCGTCAGAGCCCGCTCATGTGACGTGGGATTTCCACATCACGGTGCACATAGCAGTTGATCAGCAGGCCGATGCCGACCAGCAGCGTCATCATCGCGGTACCACCGTAGGAGACCAGCGGCAGCGGTACGCCCACCACCGGCACCATGCCCGACACCATGGCGATATTGATGAAGACATAGAGGAACAGCATGGTGGTCAGGCCGCCGGCCAGCAGGCGGGCGAACTGGCTGCGCGCGCGCAGCGCGATGGCATAGCCATAGGCGATCATCAGAATATAAAGCGAGATCAGCACCAGCGCGCCGATCAGACCATGCTCTTCCGCCAGCATGGTGAAGATGAAGTCGGTCTGCTTTTCGGGCAGGAAGCTCAGATGGCTCTGCGTCCCCTGCATGAAGCCCTTGCCCGAGAAGCCGCCAGACCCCAATGCAATCTTCGACTGAAGAATGTGGTAGCCCGAGCCGAGCGGGTCCTGCTCGGGGTTCATGAAGGTGAGCACGCGCTTTTTCTGGTAGTCATGCAGCAGCGTCCACAGCACCGGCAGCGCGCTGCCGCCGCCGATGATGACCAGGATGAATTTCCAGGCGCGCACGCCCGCAAAAAAGAACACCGCGCCCGAGGAGGCCAGCAGCAGCATGGCAGTGCCCAGATCCGGCTGCTTGATCACCAGGATGACCGGCACCAGCACGATGGCCAGCGGCAGGATGAGCCAGCGGATCTGGCCGACCTCGTCATAGGACAGGCCGTGGAAATAGCGGGCGAGCGTCAGCACCAGCGAAATCTTCATGATCTCGGACGGCTGCACATGAATGACGCCGAGATCGAGCCAGCGCTGTGCGCCCATGCCGATGCGGCCGAACAGCTCGACCGCGATCAGCAGCACCAGGCCGACGCCAAACACCAGATAGGACAGCCGCATCCAGATGCGGATATCGGTCACCGCGATGGCGACCATGATCACCAGGCCGATCACGAAACGCACCATCTGGCGATCGGCCCAGGGATCGATGTCGCCGCCGGCGGCGGAATACAGCGTGGCGAAGCCGATGCTGGCGATCAGGGTGATCAGCAGCACCAGGCCCCAGTTGATGTCGCGCAGCTTGCGGCCGAAACTCAGGTCGTTGCCGCGGCTGGACCAATGAGGCATGTCAGCCGCCTTCCTTCTGGGAATTGGCAGTCGTGGCCGCCGTATTGGGACCAGGCGTGCGCTTGCCCTTGCGCGACGGATCGAGCTTCTGGCACTCCAGCAGGATGTCGCGGGCGACCGGGGCCGCCGCCGTGGAGCCGCCGCCACCGTGTTCGATCACGACGCAGCAGGCATAACGCGGATTGCCGACCGGGGCGAAAGCCACGAACAGCGCGTGATCGCGCTCTTCCCACGGCTTCTCTTCATTCTTGCGCACGCGGGTCTCGCGCTCCTGGCGGCTGATGCGCCGCACCTGGCTGGAACCGGTCTTGCCCGCCATGGCGTATTCGGCCAGCGTGATGCGGGCGCGATGCGCGGTGCCGCGCGGCGGCGTGGTGACGCGGATCATGCCTTCCCAGGCCAGTTCAAGCTGCTCGCGCTTGATATTCAGATGCGGCCAGCGCTCACGCGCCGTCCGCTGGTCGGTGGCCGGGCCATAGGCGTCGTCCTGCCGCACGATGCGCGGCAGCACGGCATAGCCGCCATTGGCCAGGCGCGCCGCCATCACGCAAAGCTGCAGCGGCGTGGTGGTGATGTAGCCCTGGCCGATGCCGGTGATCAGGTTCTCGCCCTGATGCCACGGCTGGTTCAGCACCGCCTGCTTCCAGCTGCGCGTCGGGATCAGGCCGCGACGCTCGCCGGTCAGGTCGATGCCGGTGAATTCACCCAGACCCAGTTTCTTGGCCATCTCGGCGATCTTGTCGACGCCGGTGCGGCGCGCCGTCTCATAGAAGAAGACGTCGCAGCTTTCCTCCAGCGCCGACACGAAGTTCATCGTGCCGTGCCCGCCCTTCTTCCAGCAATGGAAGGTATTGTTGCCGAATTCCATATGGCCGGCACAGGACACACGGGTATCGGGCGTGATCGTGCCCGCCTCCAGCGCCGCCATGCCGACCAGCATCTTGAAGGTGGAACCCGGCGGATACTGGCCCTGCACCGCCTTGTTGATCAGCGGCTTGTATTTGTCATTGTTGAGCTGGCGCCATTGCGGCCCGGTGATGCCGACGTTGAACCAGTTCGGGTCGTAGCCCGGATTGGAGACCAGGCACATGATCTCGCCGGTATGGATGTCCATCACCACGCCGGCGCCGCTTTCCTCGCCAAAGCGTTCCTGCGCCATGCGCTGCAGGTCGGCGTCGATGGTCAGCACGATGTCGTCGCCGGGCTGGCCGTTATGGCGCTGCAGTTCACGGATGCCGCGACCGAAGGCATTCACCTCGATCTGGCTGTGGCCGGCGCGACCGCGCAGGCGTTCGTCATAGACCTTTTCCACGCCGCTCTTGCCGATGCGGAAACCGGGCAGCTCCAGCAGCGGATCGTCGCCCAGTTCCGTCTCCGACACCGCGCCGACATAGCCCACCACATGGCTGAAAGTGGCGGCATAGGGATAGTCGCGGGTTTCGCCGACATCGAGCTGCACGCCCGGCAGGTCCGGCGAATGCAGATTGATCTTGGCGAAATCCTCCCAGGACAGGTTCTCGGCCACCACGACCGGCACGAACTTGCGGCGGCGTTCGATCTCACGCTTTACGCGGGCGCGCTGGGTATCGTCGACCTGGATCAGCTTGGACAGCGCTTCCAGCGTGGCATCCACATTGCGGGTCTGCTCGGCCACGATGAGGACGCGATAGTTGCGGCGGTTGGATGCCAGCTCATGGCCGTGGCGGTCGACCACGCGGCCGCGACGCGGCGACAGCAGCCGCATGTTGATGCGGTTCTCTTCGGCCAGCAGGGCGTATTTGTCGGATTCCAGAACCTGCAGGTAATACAGGCGGCCGGCCAGCGCGCCGAACAGCGCCAACTGCGCCGTGCCCAGCAGCAGCGCGCGGCGGGTGAACACCTGTTGCAGATCGTTGTCGCGGCGATTCATTGCCATGACATCACACCGCGAGCGATCCGCGCAGCCAGCGGCGCTCCAGGCGGCTCAGGCCCCAGTAGATGGCGGGATAAATCGTCAGCGAGAGAATCATCTGCGCCAGCACCGGCGCGGTGGGCAGCAGCCGCCAGTGCAACAGCGAGACCAGCGCCCAGCTCAGGGGCAGCACTGCGCCGATCAGCAGCGCAAACGCCGTCCAGTTCACCAGGAAGGACGAGCCGAGGAAAACCCGGCGCTGCGACACACCCAATTCATGCACGGCGACCAGGATCAGCGCGTTCATGCCCAGCAGGCCGCCGCTCAGCACATCCAGCAGCAGCCCGATCAGGAAGGCGCCGACCATGGTCATGAGATCGGAGCGGAAGATGCTCCAGTAGAATACCGCCATCAGTGCAAAGGACGGCGCCACGGTATCGAAATAGGGAAGCCCGATGGGCAGCAGGCCCAGCAGCACCAGGACGATGCTGCTCAGGATCGGCAGCAGGGCACGGATGCGGCGGCTGATCTGGCGGAGCAGCGCTATCATGCCGCGCTCCTATCGCCGGGGCGGAGCAGTCGGCGCAAAGGCCGACGGCGCGGCCGGGTTCTCCGCATCGATGCGGGTCTCGTCGAACTGCATGACGCGCAGGAAATCCAGGCGTCCCAGATCGACAACCGGACGAACGCGGATGACGCCATCAGTGGAAACGATCTCGCCAACCGGGATGCCGGCCGGGAACTGGCCGCCATCGCCCGAGGTGACGACATGCATGCCGGTGGCGGGCTTGGCCGCGCCGGTGAGGTATTCCAGGCGCGGGAAAGCCGAGTTGTCGCCGGTCAGCACGGCGCGATGGCCGCCTTCCTGCAGCATGACCGGCAGGCGCGAGTTCAGGTCGGTGACCAACAGGATGCGGGCGGCACGGACGCCAACCTCGGCGACGCGGCCGGCATAACCGCCCTGGCCGATCACGGCCTGGCCCTTCTTGATGCCGTCCTTGGTGCCGACATTGAGCAGCACGGTGCGGACGAACGAACTGCCACCATCGGCGATCACGCGGCCGCTGACATAGGTCTGGCTCAGATCAGGCCCGGCGGAGAGCATCTGGCGCAGCGCGGCATTGTCCTGCTCGAGACGACGCGCCACTTCCTGCCACTGCAGCAGACGGGCATTCTCGGTACGCAGGCGGAAGTTCTCGTCATGGACGAACAGGATGTCATCGACCCAGCCGATCATGGCATTGATCACGCTGACCGGCTGCGACACGGCGGTCAGCACCGGTTCGATGATATCGGCGCCGGCAGCACGCACACGTTCGATCGCCGGACGGTCGACACGCCCCAGAAGAATCAGGGCGACGGCAGCAGCCAGCAGCAGCAGGAACGCAAAGCGCTGCAGCAGCGCGCGCAATGGCGCTGCGACCCAAGCACTGCGTCCAGACCGTCTTGCCATATGCCTTCCTCGACCCCTGCGTCGTCAGGCCACCGCGCCCCTTAATAGGGCGGGTTGTAGAGAACGTGCTTCAGCGTCTTCATCTCTTCCAGCGCGCGGCCGGTACCCAGGGCCACGCAGGACAGCGGCTCATCGGCAATCGACACCGGCAGGCCGGTCGCATGACGCAGCACCAGGTCCAGATTGCCCAGCAGCGCGCCGCCGCCGGTGAGCACGATGCCCTTGTCGACGATATCGGCGGCCAGTTCCGGCGCGGTGTGTTCCAGCGCGACCTTCACGGCTTCGACGATGGCGCCGACCGGTTCGGCCAGGCTTTCGGCGATCTGGCGCTGGTTGATCACCAGCTCCTTCGGCACGCCGTTCATCAGATCGCGACCCTTGATCTCCATCGACAGGCCGTTGCCGTCTTCCGGCGGTGCAGCCGAGCCGATCTGCTTCTTGATGCGCTCGGCCGAGGCCTCGCCCACCAGCAGGTTATGATTGCGACGGATGTAGGCGATGATCGCCTCGTCCATCTTGTCGCCACCGACGCGCACGCTGCGCGAATAGACGATGCCGCCGAGCGAGAGCACCGCCACCTCGGTGGTACCGCCGCCGATGTCAACGACCATCGAGCCGGTCGGCTCGGTCACCGGCAGGCCGGCACCGATCGCGGCAGCCATCGGCTCTTCAATCAGGAAGACGCGGCGCGAGCCGGCGGACTCGGCTGAGTCCATGATGGCGCGACGCTCGACCGCGGTGGAGCCCGACGGCACGCAGATGATGACCTGCGGCGAGGCGAAACTGCGGCGGTTGTGAACCTTGCGGATGAAATGCTTGATCATTTCCTCCGCCACTTCGAAATCGGCGATCACGCCGTCGCGGAGCGGGCGGATGGCTTCGATGTTGCCCGGCGTACGGCCCAGCATCTGCTTGGCTTCGTCGCCGACGGCGAGAACCTGCTTCTTGCCGCGGTTGTTGGCGATCGCCACCACGGACGGTTCATTCAGCACGATGCCTCGACCCTTGACGTAGACCAGCGTGTTGGCCGTGCCCAGATCAATGGCCATATCGGCCGACATGAAACCCATCAAACGCGAGAACATTGAGAAAAACCCTCACCAGCGAAATATCGCGCCGTTATCGCCCTTGGGACCGGAATAGCGCAACCCCCAGCCCCCCTATTTTTACCCCAGCAAAATCAGGCACTCATGGCGGCCGGAGCCGTCTTTTCCCGTTTCACCACCAGCTTGTTCAAGGCATGGATGTAAGCCCGGCAACTGGCCACCAGCGTATCGGCGTCAGAAGCCTGCCCATTCACTGTTTTACCGCCCTCTTCCAGCCGCACGGTCACCTCGGCCTGGGCATCGGTGCCCTGGGTCACGGCATGCACCTGATAGAGCTGCAGATTCACCTGATGCGGGAACAGACCCTTGATGGCGTTGAAGATCGAATCGACCGGCCCGTTACCGGTGGCCGTGATCGCCTTGACGGCGCCATCGATCTCCAGCTCCAGCTCGGCGCGCTGCGGCTCCTTCGAGCCGGCGACAACCTGCAGCGAAACGAAACGAATCCGGTGGCTGTCATGGGCCACGGTATCATCCACAAGGGCGACGAGGTCTTCGTCGAAGACCTCCTTCTTGCGATCGGCCAGATCCTTGAAGCGGCCGAAGACGTCGTTGAGCTGGTTGTCGGCAAGCTGGAAGCCGAGTTCCTCGAGCTTCTTGCGGAAGGCATGGCGGCCGGAATGCTTGCCCATCACCAGGGTCGAGCGGTTCAGGCCGACCGATTCCGGCGTCATGATTTCGTAGGTGCCGGCATGCTTCAGCATGCCATCCTGGTGGATGCCGCTTTCATGCGCGAAGGCATTGGCGCCGACGATGGCCTTGTTGGGCTGCACCACGAAACCGGTCACCGCCGACACGAGCCGCGAGGCCTTCATGATGTCGGTCGTCTTTATTCCCGTTTCAAATTGCATGGCATCGGGACGCGTGCGCAGCGCCATGACGATTTCTTCCAGCGCGGCATTGCCGGCACGCTCGCCCAGGCCATTGATGGTGCACTCCACCTGGCGCGCGCCACCCATGACGGCGGCCAGCGAGTTGGCGACCGCAAGGCCCAGATCGTTGTGGCAATGCGCGGAAAACCTGGCTTTATCGCTATTCGGGATGTTTTCGATCAGATAGCGCATCAGCGCCGTATATTCCTCCGGCACCGTGTAGCCGACGGTGTCGGGCACGTTGATCGTGGTGGCGCCAGCCTTGATCGCACTCTCGATCACGCGGCAGAGGAATTCGCGATCCGACCGCGTGCCATCCTCGCAGCTCCACTCCACATCGTCGCAGAGATTGCGCGCATGGCTGACACTATCGATCACCGCCTGATGCACCGCCTCGGGTTCCATCTGCAGCTTGAACTTCATATGCAGCGGCGAGGTGGAGATGAAGGTATGGATGCGCGCGCGCTTGGCCGGGCGCAGTGCTTCCCAGGCGCGGTCGATGTCCTTCTTGCCGGCGCGGGAGAGGCCGCAGACGGTGGAGTTGACGACGCGCTTGGCAATTTCATTGACGGCTTCGAAGTCGCCGTTCGATGCAATCGGGAAGCCGGCCTCGATGACATCGACACCCATGCCTTCCAACACGGATGCGATCTTCAGCTTCTCTTCCAGATTCATGGAGGCGCCGGGCGACTGCTCGCCGTCGCGCAAGGTCGTGTCGAAGATGATGACGCGCTCGCGCGCGCCAGTGCTCGCCGCTGTCGTCATGTCAGACCCCTTCTCGCCAATGCACGGCATCCACCCGCCAGCCCAACCCGAAAAAGGCGGCGTAGCGGGAATCTTGCCGTGGTTTCCGTGCTTTAACCATAGTCTACACGCTCCGGCGGGGTCCGAGCAAAGGCCGAAAAGTCAAAGGCCTTCATGGACTTGCACGGCTACTCTCCGATACCAGGCTTAAAAAGGGGTGAATTTGCCGGAAATGCCCGCCAAGCGGGTTAATAGCCTGAAAACACGGTGAAATTGTGTCGGGGCCGGTAAACCCGCCAGGGATGTCCGGCCGACCCGGAAAATGGCCCCGCCGGCCCCGGACAAACCGCCCCGGCCCGTCGATACTGCCGGGATGCCGAATCCTCCCACCTCCTCACCCTCAGCCTTGCGGCTGGACCGGCTGGCCACGCCGATCGGGCCAGCCCTGCTGGTGACCGACGAGGGTGGCCTGTTGCGTGCGCTCGACTGGATGGATCACGAGGACCGCCTGCAACGCCTGATGCGGCTGCATTATGGCGCAGCGGCCGGGCTGACGGCCGGCAAGGCACCGAAAGACCTGCGCCGGGCGCTGGATCGCTATTTCGCCGGCGACCTGAAACAGATCGACGGCATCGCCTGCGCCACGGCCGGCACGCCATTCCAGCGCAAGGTCTGGGCCGCGCTGCGCAGAATCCCGGCCGGCAAGACCATGACCTATGGCGCACTGGCGGCGAAGCTCGGCTCGCCGACCGCCATGCGTGCGGTCGGCGCAGCCAACGGCGCCAATCCGATCAGCCTCGTCGTGCCCTGCCATCGCCTGATCGGCGCGAATGGCTCGCTGGTCAAGTATGGCAGCGGGCTGGAGCGCAAGCGCTGGCTGCTGATGCATGAAGGCGCGGCCATCGCCGCAGCCTGATCGTCAACGCTGCGGCGGCGGGCGCGGTGTATCCTGTGGCCACAGGAGACCACGGTTTTCGCCATTGAAGCTGGTCTTCTGAACTGCGGACAGCCGGGCCAGACTATCCGGCGCGGGGCTTGCCGTGAGGGCGCTGTCGGCCAATGCCGCAACCACCAGCGCCTCGACCGCGCGCTCCTCGGCACCCGGCAGCGTCGCAGTCATAACGCCGATGATCCCGCGCGAGGGCAGCACGAACACACGCTGCCCCTTGAAGCCATTGGCGTAGAAATAATCGACTTTTGTCGCCGAGCGGCCGATCCACCAATGCAGGCCATAATACGGTCCCGCCCCGGGCTGCCAGGCCATGCGGATATAAGCGGGATCGCAGATCGGACGGCCGTTCCAGATGCAGTCCTGCAGATACAACTGACCGAGCTTGGCCATGTCCATGGGCCGCAGGCGTCCGCCCCAGCCGCCCGGATAGCGGCCCGCCGCATCCCTGAACCACCAGTCGTAATTCTTCATCTGCAGCGGTTCGAACAGCAGCTCTCTCCCCGTGCTCAACAAATCCTTGCCGGAAACCGCCGCGATCACCGCCCCGGTGACCGTCGCATCGCCATCGGAGTAATTGTACTTCGTGCCAGGCTTGGCGATGGTGCGCGGCGACAGGGCAACGTTCAGGCGATCGACCTCAAGCGGATAGATCGGATGGGTGCCGGCGCTGGGCGCATGCGTGTAGTCGAGACCCGAAGCCATCTGCATGACATTGCGCAGCGTAAGGCGGCTGCCCCTCGCCCAGGCATCCTCGGCAAGGGCGGGCGGCTTGGTGAGATGGGTGCCGACCGGTTCGTCGATCGACTTGAGCTTGCCGCTGTGCAGCAGGGCACCAACCAATGTGGACGAGATCGACTTGGTGACGGAATAGATGTTGTGATTATGCTCGCGTCCGATGCCGGTCTTGTAACGCTCGAATACCAGCTTGCAGTCCCGCAGGATCAGCAGGCTGAGCACGTCGTACTTCTTGGCATCGATGGCGTCGTTGAGCGCCACAAGCGGATCGGCCAAAGCGCCGACATTCTGAGGCGCGGATGGGAAGTCCCGGCCGACCGGTTCCTGGCACTGCCCGCCCGCTGTATTGGCGAACGCGACCGACGACGCCAGACCGAACACCAGAACCAGCCCGCACAGTAATGATTGCCGCATGACTTCCTCCCCAGGCTGCCCCGATTGCCTGTGCAACCGTATGGGGGACATGCAGACGGCACCATAATCTTCCTGGGTAAGCGCGCGCCGGAGCACATAAAAAAGCCCCCGGTGACGGGGGCTTTTTCGCAACGATACAGGATCGTTTAGTTCGAGCGGCCCTTGTCGACCAGCTTGTTCTTGGCGATCCAGGGCATCATGGCGCGCAGCTTGGCGCCCACTTCCTCGATCGGATGCTTGGCCAGTGCCGCGCGGGTCGCCTTGAACGAGGTCTGGTTGACCTTGTTTTCCAGCATCCAGTTGCGGGTGAAGCGGCCGGACTGGATGTCTTCCAGCACGCGCTTCATCTCGGCCTTGGTCTCGGCCGTCACGATGCGCGGACCGGTGACGTATTCGCCATACTCGGCCGTGTTCGAGATCGAGTAGTTCATGTTGGCGATGCCGCCTTCGTAGATCAGGTCCACGATCAGCTTCACTTCATGCAGGCACTCGAAGTAGGCCATTTCCGGCGCGTAGCCGGCTTCGACCAGGGTCTCGTAGCCGGCCTTGATCAGCTCGACCAGACCGCCGCAGAGCACAACCTGCTCGCCGAACAGATCGGTTTCGCATTCTTCCTGGAAGGTGGTCTCGATGATGCCGGCCTTGCCGCCGCCATTGGCCGAGGCATAGGAGAGCGCGATTTCCAGCGCGTTGCCCGAAGCATTCTGGTGCACGGCAACCAGCGACGGCACGCCGCCGCCCTTCAGGTATTCCGAGCGCACGGTGTGGCCCGGGCCCTTCGGCGCGATCATGAAGACGTCGAGATCCTTGCGGGGCTCGATCAGGTTGAAATGGATGTTCAGGCCATGCGCGAAGGCAAGGGCGGCACCTTCCTTCATGTTGTCGCGCAGATCGTTGGTCCACAGGTCGGACTGGCCCTCATCGGGGGTCAGCACCATGACCACGTCGGCCCACTTGGCGGCCTCGGTCGGGGTCATCACCTTGAAGCCGGCCTCTTCAGCCTTCTTCACGCCGGCCGAGCCCTTGCGGAGCGCGACGGCGACGTTCTTCACGCCGCTGTCCTTCAGGTTCATGGCATGGGCATGGCCCTGGCTGCCGTAGCCAACGATGACAACCTTCTTGCCCTTGATCAGGTTCAGGTCCGCATCGCGGTCGTAGTAAACGCGCATCTCAGTCTCTCCTCAGGAAAAAGCGTCGTTATCCGGTTCAATTAAAGGGGCTTGGGGCCGCGGCTGATCGCCACCACGCCGGTGCGCGACACATCCACAAGGCCCAGCGGCTTCATCAGTTCGACGAAGGCCGTGATCTTTTCCGGCGCGCCGGTCAGTTCGAAGACGAAGGACTCAATCGTGCTGTCGACGGCGCGGGCACGGAAGATATCGGCAATGCGCAGGCTCTCGACGCGCTTGTCGCCCGTGCCGGCCACCTTGATCAGTGCCAGTTCGCGCGCGATATGCGGGCCTTCGACGGTCAGGTCGTGAACATTGTGCACCGGCACCAGCCGGCCCAGCTGCGCCTTGATCTGCTCGATCACATTGGCGGGGCCAGAGGTGACCACCGTGATGCGCGACAGATGCGCGGCATCGCTGACCTCGGCCACCGTGAGGCTTTCGATATTGTAGCCACGGCCGGAAAACAGCCCGACCACGCGGGCGAGGATGCCGGGCTCGTTATCGACGAGGACGGACAGGATATGGGACTGGATCGGCTGCTGCGGCACGGACATGGGATATGCTTCTATGTTCGATGGCCTCAGACGAGGGCCATGCCTTCTTCGCTGACGGAGGCGTTGGTCGGGTCTTTCGGCTTGTCGTCGGCGAGAATCATCTCGTTATGGGCAGCGCCCGACGGCACCATGGGGAAGCAGTTCTCGGTCTTGTCGACCGCGACATCCACCACGACGGGACCATCGATCTTGATCATCTCCTTGATGACGCCATCGAGATCGGCCGGGTCGGTGACGCGCAGGCCGGTGCAGTGGAAGGCCTCGGCCAGCTTGACGAAATCGGGCAGCGATTCCGAATAGCTCTGCGAGTAGCGGCCGCCATGGAGCAACTGCTGCCACTGGCGCACCATACCCATATATTCGTTGTTCAGGATAAACACCTTCACCGGCAGGCGGAACTGCGCCGCGGTGCCGAGCTCCTGGATGTTCATCAGGATCGAGGCCTCGCCGGCGATATCCACCACCAGCTTGCCCGGATGGCCGAGCTGCACGCCGATGGCGGCAGGCAGGCCGTAGCCCATGGTGCCCAGGCCGCCCGAGGTCATCCAGCGGTTCGGCTTGTTGAACTTGTAATGCTGGGCCGCCCACATCTGGTGCTGGCCGACTTCGGTGGTGATGAAGGTGTCCTGATCCTTGGTCAGCTCGTAGAGGCGTTCGATGGCCAGCTGCGGCTTGATGATCTTGGAATCCTTCTTGTACTTCAGGCTTTCGCGGGCGCGCCACTGGTCGATCTGCGCCCACCACTTGTCCAGCGCCTTCTGGTTCGGCTTGTGGCCGCCCTGTTTCCAGGCGGCGATCAGCTGTTCCAGCACCTTGCAGGCATCGCCGACGATATTGAGGTCGCAGCGCACGGTCTTGTTGTGCGAGGACGGATCGATATCGACATGAATCTTCTTCGAGCCCGGTGAGAAGGCATTCAGGCGGCCGGTGATGCGGTCGTCGAAGCGCGCACCGATGTTGATCATGACATCGCAGTCATGCATCGCGTGATTGGCTTCCCAGGTGCCATGCATGCCCAGCATGCCGAGGAACTGCTTGTCGGTGGCGGGATAGCCGCCCAGGCCCATCAGCGTGTTGGTGATGGGGAAGCCGGTCAGCTTGACCAGTTCATGCAGCAGTTCGGACGCACGCGGACCGGCATTGATGATGCCGCCGCCGGTGTAAAAGACCGGACGCTCCGACGCGGCCATCAGCGCGATGGCTTCCTTAATCTTGGCGGCCTCGCCCTCGATCTGCGGACGGTAGGTCTTGTGGCGAATGTTGTCCTTGGCCGTGTAGCTGCCCTGCGCGACCTGCACATCCTTGGGCAGGTCGATCACCACCGGACCCGGACGGCCATTGGTGGCAACATAAAAGGCCTCGTGCACCACGCGGGAGAGATCATCCACGTTTTTGACGAGATAGTTGTGCTTGGTGCAGGGCCGCGTGATGCCGGTGGTGTCGCATTCCTGGAAGGCGTCGGTGCCGACGAGATGCGTGGCGACCTGGCCGGTCAGGCAGATGACGGGAATCGAATCGAGCAGCGCATCGGTCAGGCCAGTGACGGCATTGGTGGCGCCGGGGCCGGAGGTGACCAGCACCACGCCGGGCTTGCCGGTCGAACGGGCATAGCCTTCCGCAGCGTGAACCGCACCCTGCTCGTGACGGACCAAGATGTGGCGGATGGCATTCTGCTTGAACAGCGCGTCATAAATCGGGAGTACCGCGCCGCCCGGATAGCCGAAGACGACCTCAACACCCTGATCCTGCAGGGCCTTGATCAGCATTTCGGCGCCGGACATTTGGGCCGGCACAGCCTGCGCTGCGGTAGACATGACACTCAATCCTTTGGGCCAGCAGCCCTTTTAGACGAAAATCGGCCGGAACACGCCGCCCCGGCCGTCAAAATCGGCGCCAACCTAGACGCCCGCTCCGCCCACGGTCAATAGCCATCTCACAATGAATGGAAAGATTTCTGCCTCTGGGTTGAAATTTTCTTGCTGGCTGAGATCATTTTCGACCACCAGCCCCGGTTCGAACTGGTGCCGGAACCAGGTGGTCTGGCGCTTGGCATAATGCCGGGTGTTGAGCTGGCCGATCCGGACCGCCTCATCCAGCCCGATCTCGCCCTTAAGATATTGGAGCAATTCAGGAAGTCCATGGGCCTTGCGCATCGGCGCATCGGTGGGGATGTCGGTCCGGGCCAGAACGGCCTTTGCTTCCTCCATCGCTCCGCTTTCGAGCATACCGGTGAAACGCCGGTCGATCCGAGCATACAGCGCTTCGCGCGGCGGCCGCAGCAGCAGGCGGCCAACCGGATTGGGCAAAGGCGGCGTCGGCGCGGCGGCCTGCCAGGTGGCCAGGCCCTGCCCCGTGGCCTGCAGCACCTCCCAGGCCCGCACCAGCCGCTGGCCATCGGCCGGCTTCAGCTTTGCCGCCGTGTCCGGATCGGCGGCCATCAGGGCCGCATGCAGCGCAGCCGGGCCATCTGTCTCCAGCCGCATCCGGACTTCGGCGCGGATATCCTCCGGGATCGGCGGGATATCGACCAGACCCTCGAACAGGCTGCGCAGATACATGCCGGTGCCGCCCAGCAGGATGGGCAGGCGGCCTTCTGCAATCGTCTCGGCGATGGCGGCACGGGCCAGCTCGACCCAGCGTGCCGCCGTGCCATGCTCGGCGCCATCCAGCACGCCATAGAGCCGATGCGGCGCCTGCGCCATCTCTTCGTCGGTGGGGCGCGCGGTCAGCACACGCAGGTCGCGATAGACCTGCATGCTGTCGGCATTGATGATGGTGCCGTTGAAACGCTGCGCCAGCGCGATGCCCAAAGCGGACTTGCCGCTGGCTGTGGGGCCGGCAAGGACGAGTATCGGTGCGGTGTTAAGACTTGTCACAGATGGCTTCCGAGTTGCGCCGCCCCTTCTACAGCCCTAGAACAGGCGGATGCAAAACATTCTCACCCTGATCGCCGCTCCCCATAACGCCGTCCTGACGGCGCGCACCGTGAATGCCGTGCGCGACGCGCTGGCGCTGGCCCGCGGCAAGGTCGGCCCGGTCGACTGGCTGGATCAGGGCATCGCCTGCGACATTCCCTTCGACGGCGTCGAGGCCGCCGAGGCCGAAAAGGTCGCCCGCGTGGCACTGCGCAACGCGCCGGTGGATGTGATCGTGCTGAAGGCGGAGACCAACCGTCGCAAGAAGGCGCTGGTGGCCGACATGGAGTCGACCATCATCCGCAACGAGATGCTGGACGAGATCGCTTTCCTGGCCGATATCGGCGAGCAGGTGGCCGACATCACGCGCCACGCCATGAATGGCGAACTGGATTTCTTTGCCGCGCTGCGCGAGCGCGTACAGCTGCTGAAGGGCCAGCCGGCCAGCCTGCTGAACGATGCCGCCCTCCGCATCAAGCTGATGCCCGGCGCGCAGGTACTGCTCAACACCCTGAAGCAGCATGGTGTCCATACCGCGCTGGTGTCCGGCGGTTTTGATTACTACACGCAGCCGATCGCCGAGCAGCTCGGCTTCGACGAGCAGCAGGCCAATCACCTGGTCATCGAGAACGAGCAGATCGCCGGCAGCGTGCGTGAGCCGATCCTGGGCAAGGAAGCCAAGCTGGAAGCGCTGCAGCGCGTGGCCAAGGCGCGCGGCATTTCCGAAGCCGACTGCATCACGGTCGGCGATGGCGCCAACGATCTCGCCATGCTGGGCGCATCAGGGATGGGCGTGGCCTTCCACGCCAAGCCGGCCGTGCAGGCCGCTGCCAAGATCAACATCCGCCACGGTGATCTGACCGCGCTGCTGTACCTGCAGGGCTATCGCGCCGATGAGATTTTCGGGCGGGGCTGAACGACAATTATTGTCATGGCCGGGCTTGACCCTGCCATCCACGCCTTACTGAAGCATCTGCTGCAGCTTTGGCTGCTCCAGCAGAACAATGGTCCTGTGATGACCAGTCTCAGCCTCAAAAAGCGATCCGGCGATACTAGCTCGTGATCCCACCAGCTTTCGATAGTCCTCGAAGACTCCGGGCATGGTTAGCAACTGGACAATCTTTATTCGCTGGAAATCCTGGCCCAGATCATCCTCCCGGTCGACCTTCGCCTTGACGCAAAGAGTCTCATCAAGCCGCAGAAACCAGTAGGTTTCCTGCCGATCGCCGTTATGGATGGTTTCGTAATTTGGCGGTCCGGGGAAAGTCAGCTCAATCACGCGGCCCGTCAAGGTGACAGGGGCGCTCAATAATAAACACTCAGCCGCAGCCGGCACTGGCCCAAGAAGCACCACGAGTCCGCCAACAAATTTCAGGCTGCGAAACGTGGATGGCCGGGACAAACCCGGCCATAACAAATGAAAGAGACGGGGCAGGCGCACTGTTTATCGCGCGGTCCAGCCGCCGTCGATGGCAATCGACGTGCCGGTGATCGACTTGGCGCCGTCGCTGCACAGGAAGACGGCGAGCGCCGCCACTTCCTCGATCTCGACGAAACGCTTGGTCGGCTGCACGGCGAGGATCACCTCGCGGATCACCTTGTCGCGGGGCATGTTATGCGCCTTGGCCTGGTCGTCGATCTGGCCTTCGACCAGCGGCGTGCGCACATAGCCCGGGCAGATCGCATTCACGGTGATGCCGGCCTCGGCCACTTCCAGCGCGACCGACTTAGTCAGGCCGACCTGGCCATGCTTGGCCGCCACATAGGCCGACTTGAAAGGCGAGGCCACCAGGCCATGTGCCGAGGCGATGTTGACGATGCGGCCCCAACCCTTCTTCTTCATGCCGGGCAGGGCCGTCTTGATGGCGTGATAGCTGGACGACAGGTTGATGCTCTGGATCGCGTCCCATTTCGCATCGGGGAATTCATCCACCGGCGAGACGAACTGGATGCCGGCATTGTTGACCAGAATATCGATGCCGCCGAATTCGGCTTCGGCCTTCCTGATGAAGGCGGCGATCGCCTCGCCCTTGCTCATGTCGGCGCCGTCATAGACCACCTTGACGCCGAATTCGGAGGCCAGGCCGGCACGGATCTTTTCGATCTCGGCCGCGTCGCCAAAGCCGTTCAACATGATGTTGGTGCCCTGGGCGGCCAGCGCGCGGGCGATCCCCAGGCCAATACCGCTGGTGGAGCCGGTGACGACGGCGGACTTGCCTTTCAGCATGGGGGGACCTTTCTTAAGAAGCCTGTCTGGCCAGTTGTCTGGATGGGGAAAGCCTAGCGGAAAAGCCGGGCTTTTGCCTAGCCGCAGCCCGGTTTCACAGGACTACGGGGCCGTCCCGGGGGCCTGAGCCTTGCAGCCCCGCCGCCCTCATGGGATACCTGAATCGAGGCTTTTTGCAGGAGCATTGCGCGCATGCTGAACCGTATTACCCGCATGGATGATGACGAGCCGGAAAAGAACGGCGAGACCGACAAGGAAAAGGTCCGCGACAAGACCCCGGCCATCGAGGAGCGCCTGTTCAAGGCGCGCACCATCCTGATCTTCGGCGGCATCGACCAGAAACTGGCCAAGGAAGTGTCGGCCCGCCTGCTGGCTCTGCAGTCGGCGAACGATGATCCGATCACCATCTACATCAACAGCCAGGGCGGCCATGTCGAGTCCGGCGACACGATCTATGACATGATCAAGTTCGTGAAGCCCGATGTGCGCGTGGTCGGCACCGGCTGGGTCGCCTCGGCCGGCGCGCTGATCTATGCGGCGGCCAAGAAGGAAAACCGCTTCAGCCTGCCGAACACCCGCTTCCTGCTGCACCAGCCGTCCGGCGGCGCCGGCGGCACGGCCTCGGATGTCGCCATCCAGGCGAAGGAAATCATCCGCATGCGCAAGCGGCTGAATGAAATCTTCGCCCGCGAGACCGGCCAGACGCTGGAGCGCGTGGAAAAAGACACCGACCGCGATTACTGGATGAGCGCCGAGCAGGCCGTGGAATACGGCCTCGTGGGCAAGGTCGTGCAGAACGCCCGCGAGATCGAATAAGTCCTTACGGACAAGAAACGAAAAAGGCCGGCTGAGAAGCCGGCCTTTTTTATTAACTCGCGGAAGCCTTACGACTTCAAGGGCACGGGTACGAAGCGGGGCTCGCCGGCACGCTGGATCTGCAGCAGCGCGACCTTGCGCTTGGCATCCTTCAGCGCTTTCAGCATCTCGACCGCATCGTCGGTATTGCGGATTTCCGACTGCGCCATCTCGATGATCACATCGCCAACCCGGACGTCGCGCTTGGCGGCCGGACCGTCGGGCTCCACATCGGTGATCACCACGCCCTTCACGTCATCCTTGATGTCGTGCTTCTGGCGCAGCTCCTTGCTGAGCGCCGAGACGCGCACGCCCAGGTCAGCCAGATCAGTCTCGTTGCGACCAGGCTTGCCGCGCGCACTGTCCTGCTTCTGGGTGCTTTCCTGCTTGGCCGAGGCCAGCGCGGCCTCCAGCTCGCCCAGGGTGGCCTTCACCGTCTGCTTCTTGCCCTTGCGGATGATCTCGACATTCACCGCCTTACCCACCGGGGTCTCGGCGACGCTGCGGGTCAGTGCATTGGTGCTAGCGATGGTCTTGCCGTCGAAACCGACGATCACGTCGCCTGAGTCAATGCCGGCCTTCTGGGCCGGACCGCCGGGCACCACCTTGGCGACCAGCGCACCACGCGCCTGCTGCAGGCCGAGCGCCTCGACCATCTCGTCGGTAACCGACTGGATCTGCACGCCGAGCCAGCCGCGCTTGGTGCGGCCGAATTCGATCAGCTGCTGCGCCACCGGACGGGCCAGATTCGCCGGCACGGCAAAGCCGATGCCGATCGAGCCGCCCGACTGCGAGAAGATCGCGGTGTTGATGCCGATGACGTTGCCATCCTTGTCGAACAGCGGGCCGCCGGAATTGCCCTTGTTGATCGAGGCATCGGTCTGGATGAAGTCATCATAACGGCCGGCATTGATGTCGCGGCCGCGCGCCGAGATGATGCCGGCGGTGACCGTGCCGCCCAAGCCGAAGGGATTGCCGATCGCCAGCGTCCACTGGCCGACGCGGATCTTTTCCGAGTCACCCCAGTTCACCGCGGTCAGCGTGCGGCCCTTGGGCTCGACCTTCAGCACCGCGATATCCACTTCGGGATCGCGGCCGACGATCTTGGCTTCCAGTTCGGTGTTGTCATGCAGGATGACGCGCACCTGATCGGCATCGGCGATCACGTGGTTGTTGGTGACCACATAGCCGCGGGCATCGACGATGAAACCCGAGCCCAGCGACGAAACCTGGCGCGGCGGCCGATTGCCCTCGCCGCGCTGCTGGCGCTCGAAGAACTCCTTGAAGAAATCCTCGAACGGCGAGCCCGGCGGGAACTGCGGCAGACCTTCCGGCATGCCGCCGCGATTCTGCACCGTCTGCGTGGTCGAGATATTGACCACGGCCGGCAGCAGCTTCTCGGCCAGATCGGCAAAATCACCCTCGGGCGCGCGGGCCCAGGCTGAGGCCGACCCGATGACGAAGCTCACCGCCAGACCGGCGGCCAGCACCCGACTCAGGACCGGACGCAGCATGGACGTCTGCAGAATGGCATTCATGGCAACCTCCACGCGGACGGAACAGCCGCCGCGATCAAGCAACACTTAACGCTGGGGCGTCCGGCGCGGCGCACCGGTCGGATTTTCGAAATACCGGAAGAACTCCGAATCCGGCGACAGCACCATGGTGGTATCGGCCGGCGTCAGCACCTTCGTGTAGGCCTGCAGCGACCGGTAGAAGTTATAGAACTCCGGGTCCTTGTTGGCGGCCTCGGCGAAAATCTTGGTGCGTTCGGCATCGCCCTCACCACGCAGGATTTCCGACTTGCGACGCGCATCGGCGATCAGCACGGTGCGCTGGCGCTCGGCTTCCGAACGGATACGCTCGGCCAGCTCGAAGCCGGTGGCGCGCTGTTCGTTGGCTTCACGCTGACGCTCGGTCTGCATGCGGCGGAAGATCGCCTGACTGATGGTGTCGGGGAAGTCGGCGCGCTTGATGCGCACGTCGACCAGCTCGATGCCCAGACGGCGGCTGTCTTCCTGCAGCGTGTTGGTCACTTGCTGCATGGCCTGCGGGCGGTCGCCCGAGATCACGCTGGCGGCGTCCAGACGACCGAAGGCACCGCGGAAGGCGTTGGCCACCGATGGCGCCAGACGGCCGCGGAGGCCAAGTTCGTTGCGGACGGTCTGATAGAACAGCAGCGGATTGACGATCTTGTAGCGCACGAAGCTGTCCACCACTAGACGACGCTGGTCGCTGGTGAGGATTTCCTCGGGTTGCGCGTCGAGACCGAGAATGCGCTTGTCGAAATAGACGACATCCTGGATCAGCGGGATTTTGACATTCAGGCCCGGCTCGGTGATGACCCGGCGCGGATCGCCGAACTGCACCACCAGCGCCTGCTGGGCCTGATGCACGGTGAAGAGAGCGCCGCGCAACAGGAAGCCCGCTGCGACAACGACGATGACGATAATGGTGAGGAGAGAGCGGTTCATCTGGATATCTCCTCAGCGCTGCGGCTGCGCCGCGGGCGCCGCCTTCTTCTGCAGCTCGGGCAACGGCAGGTACGGCACAACGCCGCTGCCGGCGCCGTGGCCATCGACGATCACCTTGTTGGTGCCGCGCATGATCTGTTCCATGGTTTCCAGATACATCCGCTTGGTGGTGACGTCCTTGGCCAGACGGTATTCGTTGTAGACCTGGGTGAAGCGGCTGGCATCGCCCTGGGCGTTGGCGATGGTTTCCTGCTTGTAGGCTTCGGCCTGCTGCAGCAGACGCTGCACCTCGCCACGCGCACGCGGCACGATGTCGTTACGATAGGCTTCCGCCTCATTCTGCGTACGCTCGCGGTCGGCCTGGGCCGACTGCACGTCGCGGAAGGCGTCCAGCACCGACGATGGCGGCTCGGTCCGCTGCAGGGCCACCTGAGTGACCACCACGCCGGCACCGTAGCCGTCGAGCACCGCCTGCATCACGCGACGGGTGTCGTCGGCGATCTTGGTGCGGCCTTCGGTGAGGATGAACTGGATGTTGTTCTTGCCAACCACTTCGCGGATGGCGCTTTCAGCCACCTGCTTGATGGTGCGCGAGGGATCGACCACGTTGAACAGATACTGGCCGGCATCCTTCACCTGCCACAGCACGGTAAAATCGATGTCGACGATATTCTCGTCGCCGGTCAGCATCAGGCTTTCCTCCGGCACGTCGCGCTGCTGCGCGCCGCGGGTGGGAGAGTCGCCCAGGCTGCGGAAACCGATCTCTTCACGGTTCACCGAGGTGACCTTCGGCGTCAGCACGCTGTCGACCGGCCAGGGCAGACGATAACGCAGGCCCGGTTCAGTGACGGCATGCACCTTGCCGAAGCGCAGCACCACGCCCTGTTCATCGGTATCAACGCGGTAGAAGCCGGTGCCGAGCCAGATGGCCACGGCCACCAGGATCAGCAGCAGGATGCCACGACCCGAAACATCGCCGCCGGGCAGCATGCCGCGGAAGCGGTCCTGGCCCTTGCGGAGGATATCTTCAAGACTGGGGGGATTGGGGCCGCCGAAGCCGCCACCGCCGCCGCCATTGGGACCATTACCACGGGGACCCTGACCCCAAGGCCCGCGACCACCGCCGCCTCCGCCTTGCCAACCGCCGCCGCCACCTTGATTGCTCCAGGGCATCCCACTGTCCTTCTTTGCCGAAACCGTCTTGCGATTTGGGGCTTGTTACCGGGCTTATGCGCCCGTGAGTGTATCAGACCGCCTGCCGGGGTCAGAGTGCCCAGCCCGCCTTTTGCCTGCCTGTTTGACCGGTGAATTGCCCTGCTCCCGCCCCCGCGATATATCAATCGCTTGGCGCAAGCTTGGCACTGCCAGCCGCTGATCGAGAATATTGGAACGTTTACAGGGATTTCAAGCATGACCGGGGTGACAGAAGCGCAGATCATGGGCGCACTGCGCGATGTGGTAGACACCGATCATGGCAAGAATGTGGTCGATCTCGGCATGGTGACCGGCCTGGTCATCAAGGGCGGGAATGTCGGTTTCGTGCTGGAAGTGCCCGCCCAGGAGGGCCCGCGCAAGGAACCGCTGCGCAAAGCGGCCGAACTGGCGGTCGCCGCCCTGCCCGGCGTGACCTCCGCCACGGTGGTCCTGACCGCCGAAACCCGGGGCAAGAGCGATGCAGCACAACCGGCCCCTCACAACCATGGCGCCCACAGCCATGCCGGGCATGACCATGCCGGCCATAGCCACGGGCCGTCCAAGGCGCCTGCCGGTGGTAAACCGGAAGTGACCGCCCGCCCGGCCATCCCGGGCATCAAATCGATCATTGCCGTCGCCTCGGGCAAGGGCGGCGTGGGCAAATCCACCACCGCCGTCAATCTGGCGCTGGCCCTGGCGCAGGGCGGCAAGAAGGTCGGCCTGCTGGATGCCGATATCTATGGCCCCTCGCTGCCACGCATGATGGGCATCACGGGCAAGCCGAACTCGCCCGACGGCAAACGCCTGCACCCCCTTCAGGGCTGGGGCATTCCCTGTATGTCGATGGGCTTCCTGGTACCGGAAGACACGCCGATGATCTGGCGGGGGCCCATGGTGATGAGCGCGCTGGAGCAGATGCTGCGCGATGTGGAATGGGGCGAACTGGATGTGCTGGTGGTCGACATGCCGCCGGGCACCGGCGATGCCCAGCTGACCATGGCGCAGCGCGTGCCGCTGGCCGGCGCGGTGATCGTCTCGACCCCGCAGGACATCGCGCTGCTGGATGCGCGCAAGGGCCTGAACATGTTCCGTCGCGTCGACGTGCCCGTCCTGGGCATCATCGAGAATATGAGCTACTTCTGCTGCCCCAACTGCGGCCATCGCAGTGACATCTTCGCCCATGGCGGCGCGCGCAGGACGGCCGAGGAACTGGGCTGCGATTTCCTGGGCGAACTGCCGCTGAAGATCGAAATCCGCGAGACCAGCGATGGCGGCACGCCGATCGTCGCCTCCATGCCGGACAGCGAGGAGGCGAAAGCCTATCGTGCGATTGCGGTGAAGGTGGCTGAAAAGATCGATCGCGACGCGGCCGCCAGCCGCATGCCGCGCATCACGATCCAGTAAGCAAAGCTTTTAACTGGCGCAGAGCGCCTCGCCGGCATTGTCCTGCAGGGCAGCGACGACGATGCGACGCAGCGCCTTCAGTTCGGTCAGAACAGCCTGCGCCAGGTCGGCTGCCGCATTTTCGATGAGCAGGCAGATACTCTGGCAGATGGTGGCCACGCGCATATGGCCGCAGGCGATGCCGAGGCCGTGAAGCTGCTGCATGATGCCGCGGATGCGCGCCATGGCCGTCGGATCGGATGCAGCCCCTTCGAGGGCCCAGAGCGCGCGCTCCGCTTCCAACTGCAGGGTGGCGGCGAAGTGACTGCGGTTCAGGGTACTGCCATCCAGAAAATTGATCGGCTCGCCAGCCATAACATCCTCTTGAGATAAGAAAACGGCGTCGGTTCCGCCGACGCCGTTCTTGTACGATCAGGACATGCAACCGGCAGGTTACTTGCCGGGCACGTTACGATTTGGTTAGGCCTCACTCGCCTTTTCTTCGGAGATCGCGGCCTGCGCTGCCGCCAAACGTGCAATCGGCACGCGATAGGGCGAGCAGGACACGTAATCCAGGCCGGCGTTGTGGCAGAAGCGCACCGATGACGGATCGCCGCCATGCTCGCCGCAGATGCCCAGCTTGATGTCCTTGCGGGTGCTGCGGCCGCGTTCGGCCGCAATCTGCACCAGCTCGCCCACGCCATTCTGGTCGATGGTGACGAAGGGATCGCGCTCGAAGATGCCGGCCTTCAGGTAATCGTCCATGAACAGCGCCGAGTCATCGCGGCTGATGCCGAGCGTGGTCTGGGTCAGATCGTTGGTGCCGAAGGAGAAGAACTCCGCCGTTTCGGCGATGTCGGCCGCACGCAGGGCCGCGCGCGGCAGCTCGATCATGGTGCCGACCAGATACTTCACCTTCTTGCCCTGCTCCTTGAAGACAGCCACGGCGACAGCGTCGACGCGGGTCTTCAGGAAGTCCATCTCGGCCTTGGTGGCGACCAGCGGGATCATCACTTCCGGCTCGACCGGCTTGCCGCCGGCCTTGGACACCTGCACGGCCGCCTCGAAGATGGCGCGCGCCTGCATCTCATAGATTTCCGGATAGCTGATGCCGAGACGGCAGCCGCGATGGCCCAGCATAGGGTTGGTTTCTTCCAGCGCCTTTTTGCGTTCCTTCAGCGCTTCCACGCTCAAGCCGGTGCCGCGGGCGACAGCGTCGAAATCAGCGTCGCTCTTGGGCAGGAACTCATGCAGCGGCGGGTCGAGCAGGCGGATGGTGACCGGACGGCCGGCCATGATCTTGAACAGCTGCACGAAGTCGTCGCGCTGCATCGGCAGAATCTTGGCCAGCGCCTTCTTGCGGCCCTCGACAGCCGGCGAGAGAATCATCTCGCGCACCGCGGTGATGCGGTCGGCATCGAAGAACATATGCTCGGTACGGCACAGGCCGATGCCTTCGCAGCCGAAACGCACCGCCGTTTCCGCATCCGCGGGGGTCTCGGCATTGGTGCGGACCTTGAGCTTGCGCAGCTTGTCGGCCCAGCCCATCAGCAGGCCAAAATCGCCTGACAACTGCGGCTCGATCATCGGCATCACGCCGAGAATCACTTCACCGGTCGAACCATCGATGGTGATGACATCGCCCTTGTTGATGACGACATCACCCGCCGTCATGCGGCCGGCATTGTAATCGATGCGTATACCGCCGGCGCCCGAGACACAGGGACGACCCATGCCGCGCGCCACGACGGCAGCATGGCTGGTGGTGCCGCCGCGTGCGGTCAGGATGCCCTTGGCTGCATGCATGCCATGGATGTCTTCCGGCGAAGTCTCGACGCGGCAGAGAATGACGGCTTCGCCCTTGGCGGCCCATTGCTCGGCTTCATCGGCCAGGAACACCGCCTTGCCCGAGGCGGCACCCGGCGAAGCAGCCAGGCCCTTGGCGATCACCTTGCGCTCGGCCTTCGGATCGGGCGTGGGATGCAGCAGCTGGTCCAGCGACGACGGCTCGACGCGCTCGATGGCTTCGGCCTGACTGATCAGCTTTTCCTTCACCATGTCGACGGCGATCTTGATCGCGGCCTTGGCGGTGCGCTTGCCCGAACGGGTCTGCAGCATCCACAGCTTGCCCTGCTGGACCGTGAACTCGATGTCCTGCATGTCGCGGTAGTGCTTTTCCAGCTTCACGAACACGTCGATCAGCTGCTTGAAGGTGGCCGGCATGGTCTCCTGCATAGAGGGCATCTCATTGCCGACCTTCAGGCGCGATTCCTTGGTCAGCTGCTGCGGGGTGCGGATGCCGGCAACGACGTCCTCGCCCTGCGCATTGATCAGGTATTCGCCGTAATAGATCTTTTCGCCCGTCGACGGGTCGCGGGTGAAGGCGACGCCGGTGCAGGAGGTGTCGCCCATGTTGCCAAACACCATCGCCTGCACATTCACCGCCGTACCCCAGGAGGCCGGGATGTTGTTCAGGCTGCGATAGGTGATGGCGCGCTGGTTCATCCAGCTGGAGAAGACGGCGCCGATGGCGCCCCAGAGCTGATCGCGCACATCCTGCGGGAAGGGCTTGCCCAGTTCCTGCTGTACCTTCTGCTTGTAGACGGTGACGAGCTGCTTCCAGTCCTCGGCCTTCAGCTCGGTATCGAGCGTGAGACCATGCTCTTCCTTGTGCAGTTCGAGCAGTTCCTCGAAATGCTCATGGCCGACATCGAGCACGACGTTGGAATACATCTGGATGAAGCGGCGATAGCTGTCCCAGGCGAAACGCTCGTTGCCCGACAGCTTGGCCAGACCTTCGACGGTCTGGTCGTTCAGGCCGAGATTCAGCACGGTATCCATCATGCCCGGCATCGAGGCGCGGGCGCCCGAGCGGACCGAGACCAGCAGCGGCTTCTTCGCGTCGCCGAACTTGGCGCCAGCCAGTTTTTCCACCTTGGCCAGCGCGGCATCGACCTGGCCCTTCAGTTCCTTGGGATACTGCTTGCCGATCTTGTAATAGGCCGTGCAGACCTCGGTGGTGATGGTCAGGCCCGGGGGAACCGGCAGACCGATATTCGACATCTCGGCCAGGTTGGCACCCTTGCCGCCCAGCAGGTTCTTCATCTCCGCGCGGCCCTCGGCCTTGCCGTCGCCGAACGAGTAGACCAGCTTGCCCTTCTGCGGCGCGGTCAGCTTCTTCACAGCCGCCTTCTTCTTCACCGTTTTCTTCACGACCTTTTTCGGCGCGACCTTTTTGGTCTTCGCCTTCACCTTCGAACGGGCGGCAGGTTTGGCAGCCTTCCTGGCCTTGGTGACAGTCTTCTTCTTCGGCTTGGGCTTGGCCATCGGTCTGTTACCCTTCGATCTGGGAGAAGTCGGCGATACGATCCATGCTTCCGGCTACGGCGGAGAGCAAACTCAAACGATTGCGACGCACGGCGGTGTCATCGGCATTGACGGTGACTTTTTCAAAGAAAACGTCGACCGGCGCACGAAGCCGCGCAAGTGTGGCAAGATAATGGCGGAAATCCGCTTCATCCTGTGTCTTTCCGGAGACCTCGCGGCCCAGTTCGCCCAGGGCGGCGACCAGCGCCCGCTCCTCGTCCAGCGCGATCAGCGCACCGTCGACCTCGCCGAGCTTCAGATCCGGCGTCTTTTTCATCTCGGCGCGCACAATGTTATTCGCGCGGCGATAGGCAACCAGCAGGTTGCCGCCGTCTTCCTGCGACAGGAAGCCGCGCAGCGCGTCCACCTTGGTCAGCACGCGCACCAGGTCATCATCCCCGCTCTTGGCGAAGACCGCGGCGACCAGATCATGACGCACGCCCTGCTCGCGCAGGTAAACCTTCAGGCGATCGACGAAGAACTGCATCAGTTCTTCCGTCACATTGCGCTCGCCGCCTGCCTGCACGATCTGCAGCGACAGCGCCGAGCGGAACAGCGCTTTCAGTGGAAGGGCCAGGCGATTTTCCAGAATGATGCGGATCACGCCCAACGCCGCACGACGCAAGGCAAAGGGATCCTTCGAGCCGGTCGGCTTTTCGTCGATGGCGAAGAAGCCGGCCAGCACGTCGATCTTGTCGGCCAGCGCCACCGCCATCGGCACCGGATCGGTGGGGCAACGGTCGTTCGGACCCTGCGGCGAATAATGCTGCGCGATAGCGTCGGCCACCGCCGCAGGCTCGCCGTCATTCAGCGCGTAATAACGCCCCATGATGCCCTGCAACTCGGGGAATTCGCCCACCAGACCCGAGACCAGATCGGCCTTGGCCAGATGCGCAGCGCGACGCGCCTGCTTTGCATCGGCGCCGGCGATGCCGCCGGCGATCTCGTAAGCCAGACGCTCCACGCGCTCGACCTTCTGCGCCACGGTGCCGAGCTTGGCATGAAAGACAATATCCTTGAGCGCCGACAGGCGGCTTTCCAGCGTGGTCTTGCGATCCTGGTCCCAGAAGAACTTGGCATCCGACAGGCGCGCGTTCAGCACACGCTCGTTGCCGGCAACCACCTGCTTGCCGCCGTCATCTGTCAGCGTGTTGGCGACGATGACGAAGCGCGGCGCCAGCGCGCCGTCCTTGGTGTTGAGCGCGAAATACTTCTGATGCGAGCGCATCGTGGTCGTCAGCACCTCGCGCGGCACATCCATGAACTGCTGCGGGATGCGGCCCAGCAGCACGACCGGCTGCTCGACCAGGCCGGTGACTTCATCGGCGAGACCCGGATCGTCAACCAGCGTCAACCCTTCGGCCGAAGCGGCAAAGGCGGCATCCTTCAGCACGGCGGCGCGGCGCGTGGCGAAATCCGGTTCCACATAAGCGGCGCGCAGGCGTCGCAGATAATCGGTGGCGTCGCGCACGGCAAAGCGTTCCGGTGCCTGGAAGCGATGGCCGCAGGTGCTGTCGCCAGCCGTCAGATGCCCGAAGACAAACGGCACAGTCTCGCCTTCGAACAGCGCGATGATCGAATGCAGCGGGCGCACCCAGCGCAGGTCGTGATCGCTCCAGCGCATCGACTTCGGCCAGGGCAGCGCCGCGAGAGAGTCCGGCAGGATGCGCTTCAGCGCGTCCTTGGTAGCCTCGCCCGGTTTCTCAACGATGGCGAACCAGAACTCGCCCTTGCCGGTGTCGCGCTTCTCGCACTGGTCAAGCGAGGTCAGACCTGCGCCGCGCAGGAAGCCCTGCACGGCAGCCTCGGGCGAACCCACCCGCGGACCCTTCTTTTCTTCGCGCACGTCGGCTTGCATGCGCGGCAGACCCTTCACCACCAGCGCCAGTCGACGCGGCGTGACATAGGATTCAGTTGCCTCGAAGGTCAGGCCGGCCTTCTTCAGGTTCTCGGTGACCAGACGCAGCAAATCCTCGGCGGCACGCTGCTGCATGCGCGCGGGGATTTCCTCGGAATGGATTTCCAGCAGGAGTTCGCCGAGCATTTACTGACCCTCCTGCAGATGGCCGCGCGAACGCAGCCACTGAGTGCAGCAGGCCTTGGCCAGCGCGCGCACGCGGCCGATATAGGCGGCGCGCTCGGTGACGCTGATGACGCCGCGCGCATCCAGCAGGTTAAAGGTATGGCTGGCCTTCATACACTGGTCATAGGCCGGCAGCGCCAAGCCCTTCTCGATCAGCGCCATGCATTCCTTTTCGACATCGACAAAACGGCGGAACAGCTGCTCGGTGTCGGCATGCTCGAAATTGTAGGCCGAGAATTCGCGTTCGGCCTGATGGAAGACCTCGCCGTATTTCACGCCCTTGCCGTTGAAATCGAGATCGTAGACGTTGTCCTTGCCCTGCACATACATGGCCAGGCGTTCCAGACCATAGGTGATCTCGGCCGAGACCGGGGAGCAGTCATAGCCGCCGACCTGCTGGAAATAGGTGAACTGCGTCACCTCCATGCCGTCGCACCAGACTTCCCAGCCCAGGCCCCAGGCGCCAAGCGTCGGGCTTTCCCAGTCGTCTTCGACGAAGCGGATGTCATGACGCTTGGAATCGATGCCCAGCGCGGCGAGCGAGCCGAGATAGAGCTCCAGCACATTCGGCGGGCTCGGCTTCAGGATCACCTGGAACTGGTAGTAATGCTGCAGGCGGTTCGGATTCTCGCCATAGCGGCCATCCTTGGGACGGCGCGACGGCTGCACATAGGCGGCATTCCAGGGCTCGGGGCCAAGGGCGCGCAGCGTGGTGGCGGGGTGGAAGGTGCCGGCACCCACTTCCATGTCGTAAGGCTGCAGCAGGACGCAGCCCTGACGTGCCCAATAGGTCTGCAACGTAAGGATCAGGTCCTGGAACGACGAAGCCGCGGCGTTGGTGGGCGCCATCGTTAAGTCCTTTGCGCTCTCGCCTGACGTGCGTTTAGGGGTGGCCGAAAAACGCGCGGACCATAGCCAGCGGAGCCCGGAGAATCAAGCCATTGAGGGCTTTAGACTTAAGCCGGGCGACACTCCGGACGGCCGCAGGTGGGGCCCGCCGTGTATGTTCCGCAGACCGGGCAGGGTTTCAAATCCTGCGCCGTGGCGGCAGCCGGCGGCGGGGGCGGTGGTGGTGGCGTGACGACCGACTTTTCAGCCGGCTTGCGATTGACGTAGCGCCAGCCATACCAAGCCCCGGCAATCACCAGAATCAGCAGCAGATATTTCAACATGGGCCGATTCTGCGGCCTTTGGCCCTCCGGCCGCAAGGGCCGGACAGCGGTCAGACCGGAAAGGCCGCCCCGGTGCGCAGGACCGCTTCGATTTGGGGCAGGTATTGTCCATCCGGCTGGTGCAGAACTACCCCGGCCTCCAGGGTGAGCGCCGCCTTGCTGCCCTTCACCGCGCGCAGGATCACCCGCTTGGCCGGCTGACCGGCCCGCGAGCAGAGCGGAATCACCCGAATCGCCCCCACCTTGCCATTCAGGCCACCGAGCAGATCGGCCAGGCGGTCGGCCTTGTGGATCAGGGTGACGCCCCCGCCCGGCCGGGCATAGCGCAGCAGGGCCGCGATCCAGTGCCCCAGATCCGCTTCCTCGCCCTCGCTACGCGCGGTGGCACGACCGGCATGGGGCGAGGCGCGATGACGGGCGGCATCGAAGAACGGCGGGTTGGCGAAGACCTGGTCGAAACTGCCAGCCTCCAGCCCCGCCAGCGGCTGGCGGATATCGCCGGCCTGCACCGTCAGGCGATCAGACATGCCGTTGTCGGCAATGTTGCCGGCGCAAAGCCCCACCAGATCGGGCTGCAGCTCGATGCCGGTGATCGTGATCTCCGGAACACGAGCGGCGAGGCAAAGCATGCCCACACCCGAACCGCAGCCGAGCTCCAGCACCCGCTGGCCGGGCTTGGCCATGACCGCTGCAGCCAACATCACGGCGTCGGCACTGGCGCGCTGGCCCTCACGCGGCTGGGTCAGGCGGATCAGGCCGCCAAGCAAGTCATCGCAGGTGTGATCGCTATCAGGCATTTGATCTGAAACGGAAACTTCGGGAGGAGCGGCGCTTGACCGGGTATGCCAGCCCACTATGCTCCACCCAGACGACCATACACAATACGGGCCAAGCCGCCGTGCAGATTGCCTCCAAACAGATACAGAGCGTGACCGAGCCCGGCCGCAAGCCCAGCATCGAGCCGTTGCGCGTCCTGGTGGCAGACGACATGGACGCAGTGAACCGCGAGATCATCGCGCGCATGGCCAGCGACGTTACCCTGATCCCCGAGCTGGCCAGCCACCTGATCGCCGCCGGCGGTAAAAGAATTCGCCCCCTGCTGACCCTGGGCTCGGCCCGGCTCTGTGGCTACGAGGGCAGCCACGACGTGCTGCTGGCCACCTGCGTCGAGTTCATCCATACCGCCACGCTGCTGCATGACGACGTGGTCGACGAGAGCGACCGTCGCCGCGGCAACGCTACCGCCAATGTGCTGTGGGGCAACCAGCCCTCGGTGCTGGTCGGCGACTTCCTGTTCACCCGCGCCTTCCAGCTGATGGTCGAGACCGGCTCGCTGGAAGTGCTGCGCATCCTGGCCGGCGCGTCGTCCGAGATCGCCGAAGGTGAAGTGCTGCAGCTGGTGATCGCCAACGACACCACCTCGGCGGAAGCCGATTATCTCAAGGTGATCAAGGCCAAGACCGCTGCACTGTTCGCGGCTGCCTGCCGCGTCGGCGCCGTGATCGCCGACCGCCCGCAGGCGGAAGCCCAGGCCATGGACGACTTCGGCCATAACCTCGGCATCGCCTTCCAGCTGGTGGACGATGCGCTGGACTATGCCTCCGACGGCGAGACCCTGGGCAAGAATACCGGCGACGATTTCCGCGAGGGCAAGATCACCCTGCCGATCCTGCTGGCCATCGCCAAGGGCAACGAGGCCGAGAAGATCTTCTGGCGCCGCGTGATCGAACGGCCCGAAGAGCAGGGGCCGGAGGATTTCGCCCAGGCGCTCCGGTATCTGGACCGCCACAGCGCCATTGAGGAAACCATGGCCCGGGCGCGTGCCTATGCCCAGAAGTCGCGCCAGGCGCTGCAGGTCTTCAGCCCCGGACCGATGCGTGACGCACTGTGCGAAGCGGTCGATTTCGCCGTCGAACGGGCGCTTTAAGCCATCCTTTAAGCCACTGGACGGCCAAGGCTTTCGGGCCAGCCGCTTTTCCCTCCGGAATACCGGGGACGCGCCTTGCAGGGGCCACCCGCAGGCGCTATACAGTCGGCCCGCGCCGGTCGGAGCGTAGCTCAGCCTGGTAGAGCACTAGCTTCGGGAGCTAGGGGCCGGAGGTTCGAATCCTCTCGCTCCGACCAGCGCGCGGCTCTCCCAAAATCCCCTATTCAGTAATAATCTGCGGCACCGGTGCGCGTTTCACCGTCTCACGCCACAGGATGTACAGCCCGCTGGCGATCACGATGGCACAGCCGATCCAGGTCTGCACATCGGGGAAGTCGCCCCAGATATACCAGCCGAACAGCACCGACCATATCAGATGCGTGTAGTCGAAAGGCGCGGCCACCGAGGCCGGCGCCAGGCTGTAACCGCGTGACATGCAGAGCTGCGCCGCGCCGCCAATCAGGCCGACACTGACCAGCAGCGGCAGGTCGCTCCAGGCCGGCGTCACCCAGTAGAAGGGCAACGCCAGACTGGTGAAGACCGTGCAGAAGGCGGTGAACCAGAAGGCAATGCTGGCGGCGGGCTCCGAACGGCTGAGCTTCCTGATCTGGATCATCGCCAACGCATAGAAGAAGGTCGCCAGCACCACGATCAGCGCGCCGCTTTCCAGCATGCCGGCACCGGGGCGCACGATCACGATCATGCCAAGGAAGCCAACAATAATAGCTGACCAGCGATGCAGCCCCACCTTCTCGCCCAGCATCCAGACCGACAGGCAGGCGATGAAGATCGGTCCGGAAAAGGAAATCACCGTGACATCGGCCAGCGGCATCAGCGTGTAGGAAAAGAAGAAACAGAGCATGGCGGCGAGCCCGAGCATCGAGCGCGCGCCATGGCCCAGGAGCTGCGTAGTGCGCAGCAGGGCAAAGCCGCCGGGACTGCGCAGCACCATGATCAGGATTGGCGGAAAGGCGCAGAGGCTGCGGAAGAACATGATCTGCACGGTGGGATAGCTGGCAGTCAGCCATTTCACCAGCGTGTCCATGCAGCCGAACAGCGACACCGCGATCAGCATGTAAACGATGCCGAGCGGCGTGTTGGAAATCTGCTTATATGGCTGGACGGACATCGGACGGACAGATGAAAAGAAGCGGCCCGGCTGGTTGTGCCATGCCGGGCCACAGAATGCACGCCTCAGGATACGGTCAGAACGACGCTCCTCTTAGAAGGAGAGCGGCTCCGTCACCCGGGTCCAGCGGCCGTTCTTCACCTGCACCATGAAGACGGCATCGCTGCCGTGATGCTTGTTGGGACCGAAGGTCATCACCGGGCCGCCGAAGATATCGGTATAGCCCTGGATCGATTCCATCGCCTTGAGGAAGCTCTCTGTCGTGAGGTCCTTGCCGGCACGGTCCAGGCCCATGACGATCAGGTCGGCCGAGACATAAGAGAACTGCGCCGCCGGATTGGGATCGGTGTTGTACTTGGCACGATAATTCTCGATCCAGTTGCGGATCGCCGGATTGGCGGAATCTCGATACGGCGCCTCGATCTGGGTCATGACATGAAGTCCCTCCGTCGCACCGCCTGGCGCGCTGGAGACGTTCAGGTCGAAGGTGGCGATGGTGCCCACCATATCGACATTCCAGCCCATCTTGCGCGCCGTGGTGAACGGCAGAATGCCATCGCGCACAATGGCGCCCAACGCCACCAGATCGCAGCCCGAGGCTCGCAGCTTGGTGATCTGGGCCGAGAAATCGGTATCGGCCGGCTTGTGTGTGGTGGAATCGGTCAGCTTGACATTCATCGCCGCCAGCTGGTCGCGCACGCCATCGAAGACCTCCTTGCCGTAATCGGTATCCTGATAAAGTGCGCAGACATTCTTCTTGCCCTGCTTCTCGACGAAGTATTTCACCGCGCCACGCATCTGGGCGTAGTAGGACGCGCCCGCCGCCCATTTCATCGGATGCAGCGGCTCGTACAACTGCTTGGCCCAACTGAGCGGGAAGAAGTTGGGAACGCCGGCCTTGATCTGATCGGGCATCACCGCGTTGTTCATCGGCGTGCCGGCGCCGAGCAGCATCAGGAAGACCTTGTCGCGGTTGATCAGCTTGTTGGCGGCCTGCACAGCACGCGGCACCTGATACTGGCTGTCTTCAATGATATAGCGAATCTTGCGGCCATGGATGCCGCCCTGGGCATTCACCTCGTCGAAACGCATGCGCGCGGCATTGGAAGAATGCACGCCGAAGGCCGCCGCCACGCCCGAGAGATCGGTATGCGTGCCGATGATGACTTCGGTCTTCGTCACGCCCTGCAGCTTCTGCGCCGCAACCGGCCCGGCCGACAGGCCACCGGCTGCAAGAACGGCCATGGAGATGCCGAGTTTGCCCAAGATATTCATAATCCCTCCCGGTTTGTTTTTTTGATAAGCAGAAAGAAACCCGGCCGCGGGAACGTCGCGGCCGGGATAACGCGTCAGCTGCCGTAGCGAACCGGCCCGGCAATCTGCATGAAGCGGCCCTTCTGCACCTGGAACAGGAAGCTTTCATCAGCCCCCAGATGCTTGGTCGGACCATAACTGACAGCAGGACCACCGAAGATGTCGCGGAAGCCCTGCATGCTTTCGATGGCGGCCACCATCTTGTCGGTGGTCAGGTCCTTGCCCGCACGATCGAAGGCAAAGATCAGCTGGTCCATCAGGCCGTAGCCGTAGACCGCACCGATATTGGAATCGACGCCGAACTTGGCCTTGTACTTGTCCATGAAGGCCGCGACCTGTGCCGAGGCCGTGTCGCGGTAAGGCATCACGGTTCCGGCCATCACATACATGCCTTCCGTGGCGCCACCGGGCGCACCGGCGACGATCTGGTCGTAATTGGCCGACTGGCCCAGGAAATCGACATCCCAGCCCATCTTGCGTGCCGTGCCATAAGGCACGATGGCATCACGCACGATGGTGCCCATGACGACGATGTCACAATTGGCGGCCCGCAGTTTGGCGATCTGTCCGGTGAAGTCGGTGGCGATCGGCGTGTTGGTCGCCGTTTCGATCACCGGCAGGTTCATCGCCTTGGCCTGATCCTGCACGGCTTCCAGGATTTCCTTGCCGAAGTCAGTGTCCTGATAGAGCGTGCAGAAGCGCTGCTTGCCCTTGTTGGCCACCATCCACTTCATGCCGGCACGCACCTGGTCGTAGTATGAGGCGAGCCCGGCGAATTTCAGCTTGTGGAAAGGTTCCGACATCTGCCGGGCCGCGGTAATCGGCGAGAAGTTGATCACGCCGGCCTTGAGCTGATCAGGCAGCACGGCGTTGTTCATCGGGGTGCCGAGCGCACCGGCCATCAGGAAGATATTGTCGCGGTTGATCAGCTTGTTCGCCGCCTGCACAGCGCGCGGCACCTGATACTGGTTGTCCTCCACGATCAGGCGAATCTTGCGGCCATAAATGCCGCCCTGTTCGTTGACCTCGTCGATGCGCAGCCGCATCGCGTTGGAGGAATGCACGCCGTAGGACGCGGCGGGGCCGCTGAGATCGGTATGCATGCCGATGACGATTTCGTTTTTCGTTACGCCACGCACCTTGGCTGATTGCGCGGCTGCAGAGCCAGCAATCAGAACACTACTGGCCACAGCAGCGACCGTGAGCAAAGCTACCCTACGCATGCGGACCTCCCAGGTTTTATGGTTATGCCGGCAAAGCTTAGCCCTCTCCCCTGACCGCACCTACGGGATTCTGTCGCGCCAAGCCGTTGATGCAGCGCACAAAAGAAAACGCCCGCAGCGGATGCTGCGGGCGTTCAGGCAATGCGAGACGTTTCTTCTAGTCCGTATCCGGACGTTAGCGGTTCTTAGTACTTGATTGGGCCGCCGCCAATCTGCACGAAGCGGCCCTTCTGGATCTGGTAGAACAGCACATCGGTGGTGCCCTGATGCTTCTGCGGGCCGAAGCTGACGACCGGGCCGCCGAAGATGTCGCGGAAGCCGTTCAGGCTTTCCATACCCTTCAGGAAGCTGTCAGTGGTCAGGTCCTTGCCGGCGCGATCCAGCGCGTTGACGATAATGTCAGCAACGCCATAGCCGTACACTGCACCGATGTTCGGATCAGTGTTGTACTTGGCCTTGTAGGAATCCCACCAGGCGGCAACCTGCGGCGAAGCAGTATCGCGATACGGCATCACCGTACCGGCACCGACATAGAGGCCTTCAGTGGCACCGCCCGGGGCGGACGCCACGATCTGGTCGAAGCTGGCCGACTGCGACACGAAGTCGACATCCGTCCAGCCCATCTTGCGCGCCGTGCCGTAGGGCACGATGGCGTCACGCACGATGGCGCCCATGGCCACCAGGTCACAGCCCGAAGCACGCAGCTTGGTAATCTGGGCGGTAAAGTCGGTGGCGATCGGCGTGTTGGTGGCGGTATCGACCACGGCCATGTTCATGGCCTTGGCCTGATCCTGTACGGCGTCGAAGACTTCCTTGCCGAAGTCGGTGTCCTGGTACAGCGAGCAGAGCTTCTTGCGGCCGTTCTTCTCGACCAGATACTTGATGCCCGCGCGAGTGTGATCGTAATAGGTCGAATAGGTGGCGAACTTGAGCCGATGGAACGGCTCGCTCATCGAACGCGCCGCGGTCAGCGGGCCGAGGTTCGGCACATCGGCCTTGAACTGGTCCGGGAAGACCGCGTTGTTATGCGGGGTGCCGAGTGCACCCGCCATCAGGAAAATCTTGTCGCGGTTGATCAGCTTGTTCGCGGCCTGCACGGCGCGCGGCACCTGGTACTGATGATCCTCGACGATCAGGCGGATCTTGCGGCCGTAAATGCCGCCATCCGCATTGATCTTGTCGAAATACAGCCGCATCGCGTTGGCGACATGCACGCCGTAGGACGCAGCCGGGCCGCTGAGATCGGTGTGCTGGCCGATGACGATTTCGCTCTTGGTGACGCCGCGCACCGTCTGCGCCTGCGCGTCCATGCCGGCAAGGCCGGCGACGGCCGCAAATGCCGCTGTCGCGGCCAGAATTCTCGTACGCATCCTCATTCTCCCTTTCAGTAAACCGTTGTTCCGGAATACAGGTTGACCGGTCGCCGCCTCAGGCGCCGGCATACATTTCCTCGATCAGAGGCTTGTATTTCTCATTCACAAATTTGCGCTTCAGCTTCATCGTCGGTGTGAGCTCGTCATCCTCGGCGCCAAGCTGCTGGTCGATCAGACGGAATTTCTTGACCGTCTCGACGCGGGCGAAGTTCTTGTTGACCCGCTCGATTTCCGACCAGATCAGCTCCTGCACTTCCTTGGCATGGCAGAGCGAACTGAAATTGGTGAAAGGCACATTCAGGTCCTGGGCGAATTTCACCACATTGTCGTGATCGATCATGATCAGGCAGGTGAGATAGGCCCGGCGATCGCCGATCACCACTGCATCCGAGATATAGGGGCTGAATTTCAGCTGGTTCTCGATCTCGGACGGCGTGATGTTCTTGCCGCCGGCGGTGATGATGATGTCCTTCATGCGGTCGGTGATGCGGAACCAGCCCTCGTTATCCACACTGCCGACATCGCCGGTATGCAGCCAGCCGTCGACGATGGTTTCCGCCGTACGGGTCGGGTTGTTCAGGTAACCCATGAAGACATGAGGACCTTTCAGCAGGATTTCACCCTCGGGACTGATCTTCACCTGGGTGTTGGGAATGGCCTGCCCGATGGTGCCGAGCTTGACCTGGTTCATCATCGGCGAGGTGGCAAGGCCGACATTCTCGGTCTGGCCATAGACCTCACGCATGTCCTTGCCCAGCGCCAGATACCACTTGATCAGGTCAGGTGAGATCGGTGCAGCGCCGGTGACCAGCCATTTGCAGCGGTCGATACCGATGATGCGCTTGATATTGCGCAGCACCAGCTGGTCGGCAAACCAGAAGGCGATCTTCAGGCCAAGCGACGGTTCGCGACGCTCCAGCCGCGCCTCCGCCAGCTTGAAACCGATACCGATGGCAATCTTGTAGGCAAGCTTGCCGAAGCCGGTGGCATCCTTCATGCGGATGGCGACGCCGGAATAGAACTTCTCCCACAGTCGCGGCACGGCGAAGAAGACGGTCGGCTGCACTTCCTGCAGGTTCTGCGGCACAGTCTCGGGGCTTTCGGCGAAATTCACCGTGGAGCCCGAGCGGATCGGCCAGAGCAAGGTGAATCCGCGCTCGGCGATATGGCAAAGCGGCAGGAAGCTCAGCTGTTCGTCGGTCTCGTACTGCTCGAGCAACCGCCCGGCATTCTCCATCTGGAAGACCAGGTTGCGATGGCTGATCATCGCGCCTTTGGGCGCGCCGGTTGTCCCGGAGGTGTAGATCAGGATGGCGAGGTCTTCCGGCTTGCCGGCCTTGAGCTGCTCGTCCCAGAAGGACGGATTGCTCTTCTCGAAATCGCGCCCCATGCCGAGCAGCTGATCGAAGCTGATCACCATCGGGTCGCGGAAGTCGCTCAGGCCTTCCATATCGATGACGACGATCTTGCGGAGTGTCGGGCAACGGTCACGAACTTCCAGGATCTTGTCGAGCTGCTCGTCATTTTCGGCGACATAGATCACCGTCTTGCTGTCATTGACGATGTATTCCACCTGCTTGGCGGAATCGGTCGTGTAGATGCCGTTGGTGACGCCGCCGATGCCCTGGCAGCCGAGATCGGCGTAGAGCCATTGCGGATTGCCTTCCGAGATGATCGAGACCACCTCGCCGCGTTTCACGCCTAGCGCGGCAAAGCCGAGGCCGGCATGTTTAGCGTTGTCGCCGTATTGCGTCCATGTGACCGAATTCCAGATGCCAAGGTCCTTCTCACGCATCGCCACCTTGGCGCCACGCTCGTTGACCTTGCGCCAGAAATAGCGCGGCAGCGTATCGCTCTCAATGAGGGCGAGGATATCGGCATCGATTTCAATGCCCGTTACTTTGTCGACCGCTTTGGCACTCATGGTGCGTCCTCCCAGGTCGTGACGGCTGCTTACCGCCAGGTTTTGCGCTTCTTCCAGCGCCGCTTGCCGCGGACGCCCTGCTCTTTCATGCCGAGGTAGAATTCCTTGATGTCTTCCTTTTCCAGAAGACGGGCGCAGGTATCGGCCATCACGATGCGGCCGACTTCCAGCACATAGCCGTAATGTGCCGCATGCAGTGCCACATTGGCATTCTGCTCGACCAGCAGGATGGTGGTCTTCTGCTCGGCGTTGATACGGACGATGATCTCGAAGATTTCCTTCACCAGCTTGGGCGACAGGCCGAGCGAAGGCTCGTCCAGCAGCAGCAGCTTTGGCCGGCCCATCAGAGCGCGGCCGATGGCCAGCATCTGCTGCTCGCCGCCCGACATCGAGCCGGCCGGCTGGCTCTCGCGCTCTTTCAGGCGCGGGAAATAGCCGTAGACCATCTCCATGTCCCTGGCGACGCCGTCGGCATCCTTGCGGGTGAAGGCACCCATCATCAGGTTTTCCTTCACCGTCAGGAACGGGAAGGTTTCGCGGCCCTCGGGTACATGGCCGATGCCAAGCCGCATCACCTTGTCGGGGTCCATCTTCTGGATGTCCTTGCCCGCGAAGGTGACGCTGCCCTTCTGCGGGTCCATGACGCCAGAGATGGTCTTCAGGATGGTGGTCTTGCCGGCACCATTGGCGCCCAGCACGGTGACGATGGAGCCTTCGGGCACCTCCAGGCTGACGCCGCGGATGGCCATGATCGGACCATAGAAAGTCTCGATGTTGCTCAAGCGGAGGATCGGTTCAGCTTTGGTTTCCGGCATCTCAGCCTCCCAGATAGGCTTTGATGACTTCAGGGTGACTCTGCACCTCCGAAGGGGTGCCCAACGCCAGCACGCGACCGTAATTCAGCGCCAGCACACGGTCCGAGACCTCGTTCACCAGACCCATATCATGCTCGACCATCAGCACCGTGATGCCGAGTTCGTTGCGGATGTCGTGAATCCAGAAGGCCATATCCTCGGTTTCCTCGGTATTGAGGCCAGAGGACGGTTCGTCCAGCAACAGCAGCTTTGGCTCGGTGCAGAGCGCGCGGGCCAGTTCGACCACCTTGCGCGCGCCATAAGGCAGATTGACGATATAGGTGTCGCGATAGGCCTGCAGATTGAGGAAGTCGATCACATGCTCGACCTTCTCACGATGCGCCAGCTCCATCTTGCGCACCGACGGCAGGAACAGCAATTCGGAGGCCAGGTTGCCGCCGCGATGGGCATGGCGACCAAGCAGCAGGTTGTGCAGCACCGAGGCATGCTCGAACAGCTCGATATTCTGGAAGGTGCGCGCGATACCCATGGCAGCGATCTTGTGCGGGGCGGCACCAGTGATGTCCTGCCCCTCGAAGATCAGCTTGCCCTCGGTCGGGTCGTAGATGCGGCTGATCAGGTTGAACACCGTCGTCTTGCCCGCACCGTTGGGGCCGATGATGGTGAACACCTGGCCCTTCTCGATGTCGAAGCTGACGCCATCGACGGCCTTGATGCCGCCGAAGTTGATGGCGAGGTTGTCGGCCTTGAACAGCGTCACCGGTTGCGCTCCGACTTGGTGTAGGTCTTCTGCCGCTTGAAGGTGGCCTTCTTGTACAGCGGGAAGAGCGAGAAATAGAGTTTGACCTTCAGCCAGCGCCCGTAGATGCCCAGCGGCTCGAACAGGATGAAGAAGACCAGGATCAGGCCGAAGATGCCCGGCTCCAGGCCCGGCTGACGGGAGACGGCTTCGGGCAGATAGTCGCGCAGGATGGCAATCAGCTGCGGCAGCGAGCCGACGAAGATCGCGCCGAAGATCGCGCCATGGATTGAGCCCAGACCACCCACCACCACCATCAGCAAGAGCTGGATGGACAGCAGGATGTTGAAGGCATCGGGCGCCAGATAACCGATCTTGTGGGCAAACAGCGTGCCACCAAAGCCGGTGAAGCCGGCCGAGATCGAAAAGGCCAGTGTCTTGTAGGACGCGAGATTGACGCCCATCGACTGTGCCGCGATCTCGGAATCGCGGATGGCGACGAAGGCGCGCCCCGTGGGCGAACGCAGCAGGTTGAGTGCCGCCAGCACCGCCAGCACCAGCGCACCAAAGGTGATGTAGTAGAAGTTGATGTCGTCGACGATCGCGATGCCCAGCACCTCGGGCCGATCAACCGCAAAGCCCTTGAAGCCGCCGGTGACATGCTCCCAGCGAATCAGGATCTGCTCGATGATGAAGGCAAAGGCTAGCGTGGCGATGGCGAGATAGACGCCGGTGAGCCGCAGAGCCGGACGGCCGATGACCGCGCCGATGATGGCGCTGAGCACGGTGGCGACCGGAATCGAGATGAAGAAAGGCACACCCAGATTCAGCAGGATCGCATGGGTATAGGCGCCGATTCCGAGGAAGGCGGCATGGCCGAGCGATACCTGGCCAGTATAGCCGGTCAGGATCATCAGGCCGATGCCGACGATGGAGAGGATGAAGACGTAGGAGATTTCACCGAGCCAGAAATCTTCCAGCACGAAGGGCGCGGCCAGCAGGATGAGAATCAGCAGTCCATACCAGAAGCGGTCAACGCCATCCCGGAACAGGTTGATGTCCTGATTGTAATCGGTCTTGAAGAAAAAGCGCATGATCTGTCCTGCCCCTTACACGCGCTTGCGGCCGATGTTGCCGAACAGGCCCTGCGGCCGGATGAACAGCACCGCGAGGATCACCACGTAAGCCGCGACATCCTTGAAGCCTTCGGCCATGTAGATGCCCGAGAACTGCTCGATCACGCCGATCACCAGCCCACCGATCACGGCACCCGGGATCGAGCCGAAACCGCCCAGCACCGCGGCCGCGAAGGCCTTGAGACCCAGCAGGCCGATGGTGGTGTCGATCAGCGAGACCGGCGCCAGCAGGATGCCGGCGACCGCGGCCACAGCGGCCGAAATCGCCCAGACCAGCGAAAAGATCATCTTCACCGGGATGCCCATGTAATAGGCTGCCAGCTGGTTCTGCGAGGCCGCCTGCATGGCCACACCGATGCGGGTGAAGGTGAAGAAGGCATAAAGCACGCCGCAGAGCAGCGCCGTACCGACCACAATGGATACATTGACATCAGCGATGATGAAGCCGCCCACCCGGCTGACGCCATCAGTAAATGGTGTGGCGAAGGCCCGGGTCTCGGTACCCCAGATCATCGAGGCGCCCGAGCGGAAGATGAAGCCCAGGCCGATGGTAAGCATGACGACAGAAAACTGCGGCTGGCCGATCACCTGGCGTAGGATCACCGTGTCGAGTAGATAGCCGAATACCGCCATGAACAGCACCGCCCCCAGGAAGGCGAGCCAGTAATTCAGGCCAAAACCCTCGATCAGGGCAAAGGCCATGAACGCGCCCAGCATCAGCAGGTCGCCCTGGGCGAAATTCACCATTTCGGTGGCTTTGTAGATCAGCACGAATCCGAGTGCGATCAGGCCGTAGATACAGCCTGCCGCCAACCCATTCAGCAGCAACTGGACAATCTCAGACAGCGTCCACCCTCCCAGGTAATATTCAGGCGATTCTTGGTGTCGCCGTCTTGTGGTGGCAGATTACGGAGACGCTGCCGCAAAGGTCAATCGCTTTCGCGCTCAGATGAATGCTAATCACTTGACGCTACGTCAATATTTCCCGTCTACCTTCCGTCCGCGTCAAGCCGGGACTAAGGTTTTTTGCCCAGGAAGAAACCAGCATGTCGATCCCTTACGTCAAAGACCTCGAATTTGCTTACGGAACGGTCAGCGGCCTGTCGCCTCTGGTGCGCCGCGTCATTGCGCAAAATCCCTCTGCCTTCACCTTCCATGGTACCGGCACTTATATCGTCGGCCGGGGTAACGTCGCGGTGATCGACCCTGGTCCGGATGACCCCGCTCATATCGACGCCATCCTGGCCGCCCTGCCCGGCGAGACCGTCAGTCATATCCTGATCACGCACACCCATCGCGATCATTCCCCGGGTGCCGCTCTGCTGAAAGCCAAAACCGGCGCCAAGACCTGGGCCTTCGGACCGCATCCCCAACCCAAAGGTGGGCCGGCGGTGGAAGAAGGCGGCGATCACGATTTCCACCCTGACCATCTGCTGAAAGATGACGCCGTCGTAAGAGGTGCCGGCTGGACGGTGACGGCCGTGCACACACCGGGCCATATCTCCAATCATCTCTGCTTCGGGCTGCATGAGGAAAAAGCGCTGTTCAGTGGCGATCATGTGATGGGCTGGTCCACCACGGTGATCTCGCCGCCTGACGGCAGCATGACGGATTACTATGCCAGCCTGAAGAAGCTGCTGTTCCGCAACGACGTCCGTTACTACCCAACCCACGGCGCGCCAATCGATGCAACAAGCACTGGCCACTCGCCGCAGCATTTCGTCACCGAACTGATCCGGCATCGCGAAGCGCGCGAGACACAGATCATGTCCTGTCTGTCGTCAGGCCCGCAGACTATCCCGCAGATGGTGAAGACCATGTATGCCGACGTGCCGGCCTACCTGCATCCGGCAGCAGCACGCTCGGTGCTGGCGCATCTCATTCATATGGTCGGCGATGGCCGGGTGAAGGTAGACGGCGTCGCCAATGAAGTGGCGACATATCGGGCGGCCTAGCAGCCCGGGGTGCCGAGGCCGCTCCTGCCAGTGACAACAGGAACGACCTCGGCGGGGGGACGCGCGGTTTTACCGCGCGCTGAGGAAGTAATAGTCCGCCGTATAGGGGACGCGGGCGACAGCGCCGGCATTGTCAGCGGTACAAGTGACTCTCGGCGGCATGCCTCCAGCGGTGTTGACGCGCTGGACGCTGGTGACGGAACTGAAATCGCCCTTTTCACCTGCCGATGTGGCGGTGAGCAACAACCACGGAATAGCGCCCTGCTGCGGGGCGTCGACGCGGGCCTTCAGGACTCCACTGATGCGGCTGCCGTCATTCGCTTCCCATGTCGGACCTTCGAAATGGTCGCCGATCTTGCGACCGCTGAGATCGAACAGACTGGCCTGCGGCATCAGGAAAGCCCATTCATAGAATGCCGGCTGACTCGCCTTCGCGCGGCATTCGTAGACCTGCACACCTCTGGCGGCAGCCACCATGAGCAAGCGTTCGTCGGTACGGCCTTTCAACGCCTCCGGCACGGGAGGCTGTTCACTATGGGCAGGAGCAGCAAGAAGGATCAGGACAAGCACAGAAAGCAGTTTGATCGACTGACGCATTCAGAAACCTCTGAGTAGTTGAGCATTACCGTTGTCCCACTCCTCATGCCTACCCGCAGTGATAACAGTCACAGGGTTCTTGCAGCGTCACTTCACGTTCCCGCGACCGAATCGCGACGCATGCAGATATCGCGATTCGTCAGGTTTTATGCGGGTAAACTCTTCTTGATAAGAGCATCAGGGAAGCATGCCGCTTACTGCAAACACGGCACTGCTAACTCCACAGGATTACGGAAATGTGCAGCATGAAACGAAAAAGGCCGGACTTGCGTCCGGCCTCTCGTATGCTCCTTCGTGAGCGCCTATCGGCTCACCCGGTTACTTCGTGCTGAGCAGATAGTAGTCCGCCGTGTAAGGCGCGCGCACCACCGTGCTCACGTTACCCTGGGCGCAGGCAGTGCTCGGCGCAGCGCCGCCCACTGTATTCACACGCTGCACGCTGGTGAGGTCGCTGAACACACCCTTGGGGCCGGCCGGCGTGGCAGTGATCAGCAGCCACGGAATGGTGCCTGCCTGCGGGGCGTCGGCACGGGCTTTCAGGGTACCGGTGATCTTGCTGCCATCATTGGATTCCCAGGTCGGGCCGCCGTAGTGCTTGCCGATCTTGGCGCCACGGGTGTCGAACAGTTCGGCTTCGGGGCCGACGAAGGCCCATTCGAAGTTGCCCGGCTTGTCCTTCACAGCGCGGCATTCGTAAATCTGCACGCCCTTGGCCGGCACGACCATGGCCAGTTTCTCGTTAGGAGCGCCCTTCAGGGCATCAGGGACGGCTACAATGGCCGGGGGCTGCTCGCTGCCGGCACAGGCCACCAGCAGCAGGACAGGAAGCAGATACAGTGAACGTACAATCTTGTTCATGGGAACCTCAGCTTTGAAGATGTCGGATTGTTGTAAAACAGTGGTTCATCCCTGCATGAACACCGTTTCGTGCGCTCTCGGACTTGTTAGCGCCCGAAAGACAGACTCCCGATATCCGGTTTTATTCCCCCGCCGATAGTATTTTTTCTGATCCTCGCGGGCCTGCGGACCGGCATGTCCCACACCGCCCCTAAGGGTAAGCTCAACCTGTTGGAACTGCCCGCCGATTCGGTCGTTATCAGAGACCGCCTGTCACAACCCCTGCTGGCCCGTATTCCAGGAGCGCCTGCCCATCATGACGCCCGCCAAAGACAACCGCCCCACGGTGGATGCCGGTGACGACAAGTCGGTCGTGCTGGTGGTCGAGGACGAAGTCCTGATCCGCATGGTGATCGCCGAATATCTGCGCGACTGCGGTTATGCCGTGATCGAAGCCGGCAGCGGCCGGGAGGCCGTGTCGGTATTCGAGGCCTCGCTGGAGATTGATGCCGTCTTTACCGACGTGCAGATGCCGGGCGATATGGATGGTTTCGCCTTTGCCCGCTGGGTGCGCGCCAACCGGCCCGACACGTCCGTCATTCTCACGTCAGGTGTGGCCAAGGCCGCCGATGCCGCAGCCGAACTCTGCGGCGATGGCCCGCTGATGCAAAAACCGTATGAAGCCGCCGAAGTCGAGCGACGCATCAAACAGCTGTTGGCAGCGCGCAATCGCAGCCGCGCGAATTAAACGGAACAACCGTCATTGAAAAAGCCGGTCCGGTTTCCCGGGCCGGCTTTGTTTTTACGGCACTGCGCGTGCAGCGTTACGCGCCTGCGCTGGGCAGTTTGTAGTCCTTGAACTGGTCGCGCAGCTTGGTCTTCAGCAACTTGCCGGTCGCGGTATGGGGCAGTTCCGAAACGAAAACGACATCGTCGGGCAACCACCACTTGGCGACCTTGTCCTCGAGGTACTTCAGCATCTCGTCGCGACTGACCTCCTGGCCGGTCTTCTTGATCACCAGCAACAGCGGACGTTCCTGCCACTTGTCGTGATGCACACCGATCACGGCCGCTTCCTGCACGGCCGGATGGCCGACAGCCGCGTTTTCCAGGTCGATCGAGGAAATCCACTCACCGCCCGACTTGATCACGTCCTTCGACCGATCGGTGATCTGCATATAGCCATCGGCGTCCAGCGTGGCGACATCGCCGGTGGTGAACCAGCCATCCTTGTCCAGCACACTGCCGCCATCGCCGCGGAAATAGCCCTTGGTGATCCAGGGGCCACGCACCTTCACGTCGCCAAAGGCCTTGCCGTCACGCGGCAGTTCGTTGCCGTCGTCATCAGTAATCTTGATCTCCACACCATAGACGGTGCGCCCCTGCTTCTGCTGCACGTCCAGCCGCTGCTCCAAAGGCAGGGCCGCATGCTTCTTCAGCATGTTGCCGGTGGTGCCCAGCGGCGACATCTCGGTCATGCCCCAGGCATGGATGACGAAGCAGTTGAACTGCTTGGCGAAGCGCTCGATCATCGCGCGCGGCGCCGCGGAACCGCCGATCACGCAGCGTTCGAGCAGAATGTCCTTCTTCAGGTCGAGGCCCTGATTGGCATCGACATGCTGGAAGAAGGCGAGCCAGACCGTGGGTACGCCGAGCGAGAAGTTGCACTTTTCGTCGCGCAACAGCTCATAGACGCTCTTGCCATCCAGCGCCGGGCCAGGGAAGACCAGCTTGGCGCCGCACATCGCAGCGCCATAGGGCACGCCCCAGGCATTGGCGTGGAACAGCGGAACGATCACCAGCGCGGAATCTCCAGAGCCGAGATTAAGCCCATCGCGCTGGCAGACCGCATAGGAATGCAGAACCGTCGAGCGATGCGAATACAGCACGCCTTTCGGATTGCCGGTGGTGCCCGAGGTGTAGCAGAGCGAGGACGCCGTGCGTTCGTCGAACTGCGGCCAGGCATAATCGTCGCTCTCTTTACCGATCAGATCCTCGTAGCAGATCAGGTTGGGAATCTTGCTGTCCTTCGGCATATGCGCAGCATCGGTGAGCAGCACGAAGCCCTTCACGGTTTTCAGCTGCGGCGCCAGCTTCTCGATCAGCGGCACGAAGGTCAGATCGAAGAAGAGATAGCTGTCCTCGGCGTGATTGACGATGTAGTCGATCTGCTCGGGGAAGAGGCGCGGATTGACGGTGTGCAGTACCGCACCCATGCCGGACACGCCGTAATACAGCTCGAAATGGCGATAGGTGTTCCAGGCCAGCGTGCCGACGCGATCACCCAGCTTCACGCCCAGACGGGTCAGTGCGTTGGCCAGCTTCTTCGAACGACCGCAAAGATCCTTGTAGGTATAGCGATGCACCGGGCCTTCGACGGTGCGGGTCACGATCTCGGTCTGGCTGTGATACAGCGCGGCGTATTCAATCAGCTGCGAGATCAGCAACGGACGGTCCTGAATCAGGCCCAGCATCGGTTTCCTCCTGTTAGTACTTTTATTTTAAGGCCGGCAGTCTAGGACGCAGGCTCATACACCTGCAAGCAGGCGTGGCCGTGATGCACTGCACATTTCCCCCGCGACAATCAGCGCCCGGTAAAGACGGGCTTGCGCTTGGCCAGAAAAGCATCACGCCCTTCGGCGAAGTCGGCCGAATTGAACAGCAATGCCTGCCCGTCGGCCTCCTGCGCCAGCACAGCCTCCAGGGGCTGCGGTCCGCGGCCGAGCGCCGCCTTGGTGAAGGCGATCGGCAACGGCGCCATGGCCGCGAACCTGGCCGCCAGCGCAAGCGCCTCCTCCAGTGCCTTGCCCGGCTCGGTCATTTGATCGGCCAGACCGATCTGTACGGCACGGTCACCATCGATTTCCTCGGCCAGCATCAGCAGCCGCCGCACCCAGCCGGCATTAACCCGCTGCGGCACCGTCCATAGCACCGCCATGTCAGGCATCAGGCCGACCTTGCCGAAGGAGCAGCAGAATTTCGCATCGCGCGACGCGACCACCTGGTCACAGAGCAGCGCCAGCGACATGCCCGCGCCATAGGCAAATCCCTCCACGGCAGCAATCACCGGCTTTGGGCCGGCGGCGATCAGACGGACCAGGCGGTGCAGGTTGGCCAGACGCTGCCGTCCACCAACACCGGCGACATCCTGCATGGAAGAAATGTCGCCGCCGGCGCAGAAGGCACCGCCATTGCCGGTCAGCACGATGGCGCGAATCGCGGGGTCGGCCATCGCCGTCTCGAAGGCCTCATACAGGGCGGCCCGCAGCTCCAACGACAGCGCATTGCGCTTGGCGGCGTAATTCAGGCGGATGACACGGATCGCCTCGCCGCCGGCAATGGATGCAGGCGCGGATTCGGTGATGACCAGAGGCTGGGTCTCAACCATGATTCGGTACTCCCTTCCGGCAAAACCGGGGTAAATCCCCGTAAAAACCCTATAAAGCGGCATACTCGTGTAATTATATTTCGACAGTCTTTGCACAGATTTTGCGCAATGTGACTGTTTCGCGGGACGACTGTAACCCGGGAGACACACTTTCCTGCCTCAACCTCCAGTCTACCGGAGAAGTGTTTGAGGAACAGGAACTTGTCTGATTATCTCACCATCGAATTTTCTCTCGGAGGTTAGCCCTATGACTAAGTTTACTTTCCGCGCCGCCTTGGTGGCTCTTGGCCTGATGGCCACCATCTCGACGGTTTCGGCCCCGGCGATGGCAGCTGATGAAGACCGTTTCGCCGGCCTGCTGTCGGCCACGGTCGTTTCCGATTACCGCTTCCGCGGCATCAGCCAGACCGACACCGGCGCTGGCCTGCAGATCGGTGGCGAAGGCGCCATGAAGCTCACCGACATGGTGACCGGCTACCTCGGCTTCTGGGGCAGCAACGTCGACTTCAACAACAGCGCCAACGCTGAAGTTGATTTCCTCGCCGGCTTCCGCTGGAGCTTCGACAAGCTGAGCCTCGACACTGGCGTCATCCGCTACGTCTATGCGGGCGCCCTGGACTCGCTCAATCTCGACTTCAGCGAATTCAAGCTGACCGCCGCCTATGACTTCGGCTTCGCCATCCCGAGCGCCGGCGTCTACTACAGCCCGCAGTTCCAGGGTTCGTCGGGCAACGCCGTGTATTACACCGGTGGCGTGACCGTTCCGCTGCCGATCACCCAGTTCGAGCCGAAGATCATCGCCAACGTTGGCCATCAGAAGATCGACAAGAATACCAATTATGGCGTGCCGGACTACACCGATTGGAATATCGGCCTGTTCGCCAACTTCTGGGGCTTCACCGCCGGCATCCAGTATGTCGACACGAACCTGAAGAAGGGCGAATGCATGGGTGGCCAGAATTGGTGTGAAGCCGGTGCGGTTGCCTCGCTGGGCTACACCTTCAACTTCTGATCTGCAGAAGTCCTGATAAAGCCGCCGCCATCTTCGGATGGCGGCGGTTTTTTTATGCCCTACGCAGAAAGGCCGGTAATGGCGGCGAACCCTGCCACCGCCGCCCTCCGGCCCAGCCGCCGCATGGCGGCCGCCGTCATGCCACCCAGCGCATAGACGCGCAGCCCCTCCCGGGCTGCCAGGCCTGCCAGCCGGGTAAAACCCATGACGCCCAGCAACGCACCCCCGGGATGACTGGCTGTGGCAAAGACCGGCGAGATCAGCACCACTCCCGCCCCCGCCCTTGCCGCCTGGCGAACAGCGCCAGCATCATGGGCCGCAGCGGTCACCAGCCCCATCCCGCCCATCCCGTATCGCCGCGCTGCCCGCACCAGTCCCTGCGGCAAATGCAGGCCGTCAGCGCCCAGCCGGCGCGCCAGCCGCACATCACCCGCGACCAGTAACAGCAGGCCACGCTGCCGGCAGAGCCGCGCCACTTGCAGCCCCAGCAGCAGCCGGCGGGCCGGAGGAAGCTCGTAATGGCGGAACAGCACGCCATCACCTGCCTTCAAACGCCGGATCGCGGGCAACGGATCCGCCAGCCGGATGGCATCGGTAACCAGCAGCCTCGGCGGCAGGCCGCAGGGCTTTCGTCCGCGCCTGCGGATTGGTAGCGTGCGGCCGGTTCCCGTTTTCGTTCCTTGCATCAATGCAGCCTGCCATGACCCAGCCGTCACCGGAAGCATCCGACAGCCTCCAGAGCCGCCTCGCAGGCGTGCGTGGACGCATCGCCGAAGCTGCCGCTGAGGCCAGCCGCAAGCCAGAAGCCGTGACCCTGATTGCCGTGGCCAAAACCTTCCCCGCGGAAGCCGTGGCCGAGGCGCTCGCTGCCAGCCAGCGCCATTTTGGCGAGAATCGTGTGCAGGAGGGCATGGCCAAATATACCGACCTGCGGAAGACCTATCCCGATCTGGTGCTGCATCTGATCGGCCCGCTGCAGACCAACAAGGTGAAGCAGGCGGTCGCGCATTTCGATGTCATCCATACTTTGGACCGCCAGAGCCTGGCCGAGGAACTGGCCAAGGAATTCGGGAAGAGCGGCCGCCACCTGCCCTGCTTCGTGCAGGTCAATACCGGTGAGGAACCGCAGAAGGCCGGCTGCACGCCACGCGATGCCGATGCCTTCATCGCCGCCTGTCGTGCGCTCGATCTTCCCGTCGTCGGCCTGATGTGCATTCCGCCGGCCGAAGAAGAGCCTGCGCCGCATTTCGCCCTGCTGAACAAGATCGCGAAGCGAAATGGCCTGGATCAGCTCAGCATGGGCATGAGCGGTGATTTTGAAACGGCAGTGATGCTCGGGGCGACCCATGTGCGGGTCGGCAGCGCCATCTTTGGCGGGCGAACCTACGCCACGCCCGCCGCCTAGTTTCCCGCTACCAGCTTCGGCAGTTCGGCCAGCAGGCCTTCGCGGGCGCGATAGCTGGGATAGGTCTCCATCCGGCCTTCATCCTTGATCAAACGCGCAAAGATCACGGTGCGCCCCTCTTTCATGCCCCAGCCGACGAACCAGCCGAACAGCCGGTCGGAATCCAGCCCCCTGCCATCCGCCTTGAGTTGGGAATCCGCACCCGTCTTGCCGCGGATTGCCCAGCCATCGCTGGTCGGGAAAGCCGGCATGCTGGCAATCGCCTTCTCCTGCGCTGCCTTCGATACCGGGAGACTGCGATCCAGCAGTCGGCGCAGGAAGGCGACTTCCTCGCGCGGGGATATCTGCAGCGAGGAAGCCAGCCAGGCGTGCGTCAGACCATTGTTGCGGCCGGGATCGCCGGTGAGGTCGCGGTTACCATAATCCAGGCTGTCCACATATTGCTGGAACCGCTGCATCCCCATCTGTCGGGCCAGTTGCTGGGAGTACCAGACGACAGATTGCTCCAGCCAGGAGGCAGGATCGGTTGGCTTTTTCACGGCCTCTCGTGAAGCGTTGTATTCTTCACGATACGGCCAGACCGGCGCATGAACATCCTGCAGGATGCCGGCATCGAATCCCATCACCGCCAAAGGTATCTTGAAGGTGGAGGCCGGACTGTTCCGCGTGACGCAGTCGCCGGTTTCGTACAGCGTCCGTCCGTCGGCGGCATCAATGACGAGGGTGCAGGTCACCGCAGCCAGTGCATGGCCAGCCATGAGCAGCAGGCCGCCGGCGGCCGCCAGACTTTTCAGCATCATGGAATCCCGATATGCGGAATCAGTTCTTCTTGGTAGTGCCGCCCGAGGCAAGGGTGACGCTGTCGCCAGTGATCACGAAGGTGACCGAGCCATCGCTGGTCTTGTAGGTCCACTGCTCCAGCGGCCCGAGCTTCTGCAGTTCGCTCGGCTTGCCCAGCACCTTCTCCAGCTCCGCCTTGGTCTTGACCGGCTCGGCCTTGCGCAACGCTTCTTCGGTGGTGGGCGGGCCGCAGGCGATCAGGGCCAGCGGCAATGCAAGTGTAAAAACAAACCGGGCCAGACGAGCCATTGATCCTGCTCCATGTTGCGGGGGCATGATCAGTTAAGCGGCTCGTCCGGCCCGGGTAAAGGCGGGAATCGAAGACTTAAGACTTGACTTAGAACTGCAGCGGGGTCGCCTGACGCACGCCGGGGATCGCCTGCACCTTCGCGGCCACATCGGCCGGGATGGCGCTGTCGACCTCAACGAGGCAGATCGCATCCTCGCCGCGCGACGCACGGCCCAGATGGAAAGTGGCGATGTTGATGCCGGCATCGCCCAGCACCGTGCCCAGACGGCCAATGAAGCCCGGCTTGTCGGCGTTGGTGACATAGAGCATGTGCGGGCCCAGCTCGGCGTCGATATCGATGCCCTTGATCTCGACCACGCGCGGGTTCTTGTTCGCAAACAGCGTGCCCGACAGATGACGCACCTTGTCGGCATGGATGGTAACGCGCATCAGGGTCTGGTAGTCGCCCTCGCGATCATGCTTGACCTCGGAGACCTCGATATTGCGCTCCTTGGCCACCAGCGGCGCATTGACCATGTTGACGCTGCTGAGCTGGCGGCGCAGCAGGCCTTCCAGCACGATGGCGGTCAACGGACGGGTGTTCAGCGTCGCGGCATGGCCTTCGTACTCGATCACGACCTTGGTCAGATTGGCTTCAGCCAGCTGACCGACGAAGCTGCCCAGCTGGGCGGCCAGGGTCATGTAGGGCTTCAGCTTCGGCGCATCCTCGGCCGAGACCGACGGCATGTTCAGCGCGTTGGTGACAGCGCCGTTCAGCAGATAGTCGGCGATCTGCTCGGCCACCTGGAGGGCGACGTTTTCCTGGGCTTCGTTGGTCGAAGCGCCCAGATGCGGGGTCGCGACAAAGCGTTCATGACCGAACAGCACATTTTCCTTGGCCGGTTCGGTGACAAACACGTCGAAGGCGGCACCGGCCACCTGGCCGCTATCCAAAGCGTCTTTCAGAGCCGCCTCGTCCACGAGACCGCCGCGGGCGCAATTGACGATGCGCACACCCTTCTTGGCCTTGGCCAGCGCCTTGGCGTCGAGGATGTTCTTGGTCTGCTCGGTCAGCGGGGTGTGCAGGCTGATGAAATCGGCGCGGGCCAGCAGATCGTCCAGATCGACCTTCTCGATACCGAGCGAAGTGGCGCGTTCCGGCGTGAGGAAAGGATCATAGCCGATCACCTTCATCTTCAGGCCCTGGGCACGGTCGGCCACAATGGAGCCGATATTGCCGCAGCCGATCAGGCCCAGCGTCTTGCCGTACATTTCGACGCCCATGAAGCGGTTCTTTTCCCATTTGCCGGCCTGTGTGGAGCGGTCGGCCAGCGGAATCTCGCGGGCAAGAGCCATCATCATGGCAACGGCGTGCTCGGCAGTGGTGATCGAATTGCCGAACGGGGTGTTCATGACGCAGACGCCGCGCGCAGTGGCAGCCGGAATGTCGACATTGTCGACGCCGATCCCGGCGCGACCAACAACCTTCAGCTTCTTGGCGGCCTCCAGCACCTTGGCGGTCACCTTGGTGGCTGAGCGGATGGCGAGGCCATCATAGTCGCCGATAATGGCGAGCAGCTCTTCCGGCTTCAGGCCGGTCTTGATGTCGACCTCGACGCCGCGGGTCTTGAAGATGTCGACGGCGGCGGGGCTCAGTTCGTCGGAGATCAGAACCTTGACCATGGGAAAGTCCTCGGATGTCAGAATGAAAATGGGGAAAGAAGAACGGGCGCAGCTCTCGCCGCGCCCGTGGATCGGTTGATCAGGCGGCCGCAGCCGGCTTGTAGGTGGCCTTCACGTCCGCGAAGGCCCAGTCCAGCCAGGGGCAGAGCGCCGCCACATCGGCGGTTTCCACCGTGGCACCGCCCCAGATGCGCAGGCCCGGAGGCGCGTCGCGATAGGCGGCGATGTCGAGGGCAACACCCTCCTTCTCCAGCACGGCAGCAATCTGCTTGGCAGCGGCTTCCTGGTCCTTCTCGCCAAGGGCGGTGAACCAGGGATCGACCACCTTGAGGCAGATCGAAGTGTTGGAGCGCACGGCAACATCGCCGGCGAGGAAATCGACCCAGGCGGTCTTGGCTGCCCAGTCGGTGATCGCCTGCAGGTTGGCTTCCGAACGGCTGATCATGCCCTTCAGGCCGCCAACGCTTTCGCCCCACTTCAGGGCGTCGATGATGTCTTCGACGCAGAGCATCGAGGGCGTGTTGATCGTCTCGCCTTTGAAGATGCCGTCGATCAGCTTGCCGTCCTTGGCCATGCGGAAAATCTTCGGCAGCGGCCAGGCCGGGGTATAGGTCTCCAGACGCTTCACAGCGCGCGGGCTCAGCACGATCATGCCGTGCGCAGCTTCGCCACCGGTTGCCTTCTGCCAGGACCAGGTGGTGACATCGAGCTTCGACCACGGCAGGTCCATGGCGAAGACAGCCGAGGTGGCGTCGCAGATGGCAAGGCCCTGACGGTTGTCGGCAATCCAGTCGCCGTTGGGAACCTTCACGCCCGAGGTGGTGCCGTTCCAGGTGAAGACGACGTCGCGGGCCCAGTCGACCTGCTTCAGGTCGGGGATCGCGCCGTAGCCGGCCTTCAGCGTGCGGACATCCTTGAGCTTCAGTTCCTTGGCGATATCCGAGCCCCAGCCGGCACCAAAGCTTTCCCAGGCCAGCACGTCGACGCCGCGTTCGCCCAGCAGCGACCACAACGCCATCTCGACGGCACCGGTATCGGAGGCTGGCACGATGCCGATCTTGTAGTCGGCGGGAATGCCGAGAATCTTGCGATGCAGCTCAATGGCCTCGACCAGGCGCGCCTTGCCCTCTTTGGAGCGATGCGAGCGGCCCAGCAGGGCATTCTTGAGGATTTCGGGGGTCCAGCCGGGGCGCTTGGCGCAGGGGCCGGAAGAGAAATGCGCGGATTTGGGGCGCAGGGCAGGCTTCGTCATGTGTCTATCCTTCCAGATAGTAAGCGCCCCGTTGGGGGGGCGTGTCCCGCGGCCCTTCTACCCGGAGTCGGGGGCCGGGCGCAACCGCCAATGTGATGGAGATCGCAACTTGCGCATAAAATTGGAGTTTCTGACCGTCGCGGTCCGCACCGGTATGACGCAGACTGCCGGCCATGCCGAAACGTTTACAATTCTGGTTCACCTGCATCGCCATCTTTGTCGGACTGGCTGCCCTGGTTCGTCTGGCCCTGACGATCTGGGTGGCACTCGAAACGCCGGACTCCATCGGCGCCTTCACCGCCGCCTGGGTCGTGGGCCTGACCGACGATCTGGCCACGGGCCTGGTGCTGGGTCTGCCCTTCCTGATGGGACTGTATCTGTTTGCCCGGCCACTGCGCTGGCGTGCCGTCATGATCCCGGCGCATCTGTTACTGCTGTTGCTGCTCGGCCTTGTCGTGTTCAGCGCCGTCGCCGAACTGTTCTTCTGGGAAGAATACAACAGCCGCTTCAACGGCATCGCCATCTACTACCTGATCTTCCCCAAGGAAGTGATCGGCAATATCCGTGAGTCTTTTGACCTGCGCTATTATCTGCCGCCGATCGGAGCCGTCGTACTGCTGATCTACGCCTTACTCTGGCGCCGCCTTACGCAAGCCCTGAAGACGCCTTTCGTCAGAAGCGAGCGGCGGCGAGCGCTGGCCGCGGCGACTATCACTGTCGTCCTTGCGCTGCCCTTCGTGCTGCTCGGCCCCTGGGAGCCGGTCGCGACCCGCACCGTCAACGAACTGGCGGTGAACGGCATGCACAGCATCCTCAATGCCTATTTCACAAACGACAGCAAATACGATGGTGTCTATGCCGGCATCCCGGAAGAAGAAGCTTTGCCGTTGCTGCGGGATATGGTGAAACAGGATAATACCACCAATCTGGCCACTCCGAACGAACGCAGCATCCGCCGTCACGTTAATAACGGCCCGGCGCCCGCGAAAAAGCTGAACGTGGTGCTGATCCTGGAAGAGTCCTACGGCTCAGTCTATTTCGAGGATGTGTTCGACCCGAAGCAGAAAGACTACTGGCAGACGATGTCGCCGAACTGGCATCGCATCGCCGAAGACGGCCTGCTGTTCACCAATATCTACGCCACCGGCGACCGCACGGTGCGCGCGCTGGAGGCGGTGTTCACCTCATTCCCACCGATCCCCGGCATTTCGACCGCGCGCCGCGCCGGCTCGGAAGGCATGAACTCGCTGCCCTTCCTGCTGGAGAAATTCGGCTATCGCACCGCCTTCCTCTACGGCGGCCCGACCAGCTTCGACAACATGGGCTATTTCTGGAAGACCATCGGCTTCGACAAGGTGATGGGCCAGGCCGATATCGCCGACCAGAGCTTCAAGACCATCTGGGGCGTGGCCGACGAATACATGTTCAAGGAAGCGCTCAACCGCATCGACCAGATGGCGGCCGAACCCGGGCCGTTCTTCTTCTCGGCGCTGACCGTAACCAACCATCGCCCGTTCATGTTCCCAGAGGGGCGTGTGCCGTTCAAACCGGCGCCGAATGCCCGCGACCACGCCGCCGCCTATGCCGACTGGGCACTGGGCCAGTTCATCGACGCGGCACGCAAGAAGCCGTGGTTCGAGGATACCGTCTTCGTCATGCTGGGCGATCACGGGCCGAAGGTCTGGGGCGCGGCGCAGATTCCGGTACAGGCATTCCGCGTGCCGATGATCGTGCTGGCACCGAAATACATCAAACCCGAACGCAATCCGGTGCTGGGCTCCAGTATGGATGTCGGCCCGACCCTGCTGGGCATCCTGGGCCTGAGCTATGACAGCCCGTTCTTCGGCATCGACCTGCGCCGCGCGCCGCGGGACGGCACCGGCCGCATCGCCATGGCGCATAATTTCGATGTGGCGGTAGGCGATGGCAACAATGCCGTGGTGCTGACCCCCAAAGGCGGGATGACGCCCTACAAGATGCGGACCGGCCCTTATCAGCTGGAACGGATAACCCCTGAAGCGCTACCCGAGTTGATCCGGAAGCAAGCGGCGGCCCAGACCCAGACGGCGCACCGCATGTTCTATGCCCGGCAGTATCACGAACTTTCGGCCCCCTGAGGGCAGGAAACCGCCGTCAGTTCCGATGGTCGGCCTGATGCGCTTCCTTCTGGGCCAACTCCATCAGGGTCGGCGCACGCTCGGAAACCTCACGCAGGATCGTCTCGGCCACCGTCAGGCGTTTGCGCGAGTCATCATCCAGAATGCCCTGGATCTTCTCGCGATCGATCCGCCCCACTGTTTCGTGTAGCTCCCAGATGGTCGACAGAAACACCTTCTGCGTACCCATAGGCAGTACTTCGGCATTCTCCAGCGCCGGAAAGACCCGCAGCACCACTTCGATCTTAAGGCGCAGAAGATCGATGATCAGCGTGCTGTGATAATCCTTCATCTGGGCCAGTGCATCGGTCTCCGCATTTTCCATACGGTCTTCGATCAACACCAGCACGCCCTCGATCTCGGTCAGCGCGGTGCGGTATTCATAATAAGGTTCATAGGCTGCCTTGCCGATACGGGCAATCGCATCTTCAGCGATCTTGCGGGCACGCTTGGTTTGGCGCTTGAGCGCATCGAGCAGAGTTTCGATCTCCGCTTTCTTGTAGCGTTTTCCGGCAATCTTGGTCATGAGCTCTCAGCTTGCCCCTCTGCGAGCAGTTTAACCAATTCACCCACGTTCCGGCCACAGACGATGCAGGCTGTCACATAAAAAACTGGATTCGTTCTTTAAAAAAAGCCGGCCGCCCGAAGGCGGCCGGCTCTGTGTTCCGGCAAGAATTAGTGAGGATCGACTCAGTCGATCCTGGCGCCTGAAGCTTTCGCCACTTCACCCCAGCGCTTGATCTCGGCGTTGAGGAACGTGCCAAAGGCCGCACCGGTGACGTTTGGCACTTCAGAGCCGTTGTTCTTCCAGATTTCCGTCAACTCCGGCGTAGCCATCGCGGCCAGCACTTCCTTGGTCATGCGCTCGACGATCGGTGCCGGTGTCCCCTTGGGCGCCCAGATGCCATACCAGGTCGAGACCTCGTAACCGGGCACGCCCGCTTCGGCAGCGGTCGGCACATCGGGGAAGGCCGGAGAACGCTTGGGCGCGGCAACCGCCAGTGCCTTGATGCGGCCGCCCTTGATCTGCGCAGCCGAGGAACCGAGACCGTCGAAGATCATCTCGATGGCCTGTCCACCGACCAGATCTTGCATGGCCGGACCCGCACCGCGATACGGCACATGCGCGATATCGGTCTTGGTCAGCATCTTGAACATTTCGCCCGCCAGGTGATGCGCGGTACCATTGCCGGCCGAACCATAGCTCAGCTTGCCCGGCTTCGCCTTGGCTTCGTCGATCAGCTGCTTCAGCGTGGTGGCCGACGTGCGGCTGGTATTGATCACCACCACCTGCGGCGGCTGCGCGATCAGGGCAACGGGGACGAAATCCTTCTCGATATCGTATTCGAGCTTGGGATAGACCGCCGGAGCAATCGCATGGTGGGCTGCGCCAACGAAATAGGTGTAGCCATCGGGTGCCGCGCGCGCCGCCACGGCTGCGCCGACCGTACCGCCAGCGCCGCCGCGGTTGTCGATGATGATCTGCTTGCCCAGCTTGTTGCCCAGATGGGCGGCGAGCGGACGGGCGAAGGCATCGGTGCCGCCGCCGGCCGGGAAGGGAACGATCATGGTGATCGGCTTGTCGGGCCAGGCCTGCGCCTGGGCCGCACCGCCGAAGGTAACTGCGGCAAGAACCGCTGTAGTGAGTGCCAGAATCCGCCGCATGTGATCTCTCCCTTCTAAACGCCCCAGTTGATCCGGTGACGCGTGTTTCCTCAGGATCAGGAGTCTTAAGGCAAAGCCGGCTGCAGACCAACGATTTCGTTGGACCTGCAACCTTTTTGTGCACCTGCGTTCATCCTGCGGGAATGAGCAGCGCCACCAGGGCCAGAATTGCGAAAGCCACCGCCGTGACATAGCGCACCGGGGCGAGCGGTAGACGGCGCATCAGCGTTTCGCCCAGCATCACCACCGGTACGTTCGCCAGCATCAGACCCAGCGTGCTGCCCAGAGTCACCAGCAGGATCGCGTCGAATCGCGCCGCCAGTGCCGTAGTGGCGAGCTGGGTCTTGTCGCCGATCTCGGCCACGAAAAAAGCAACCAGCGTCGTGAGGAACGCGCCCCAGCGTCCCGGCCTGGGCGCGGCATCGTCGTCCAGCTTGTCGGGGATAAGGGTCCAGATCGCCATGGCCGCAAAGCTTGCCGCCAGAATCCAGCGCAGGACACGGGCATCGAACTGGCCCTGCAGCCAGACGCCGATAGCGGCGGCGACCAGATGATTGGCGATGGTTGCAGCGAGAATGCCAGCCAGGATCGACCAGGGCTGGCGGAAGCGCGCCGCCAGCAACAAGGACAGGAGCTGCGTCTTGTCACCGATTTCGGCAATAGCAACGAGGCCGGTGGTGGTGAGAAAGGCTGTGAGCATGGGGCACGATGGGGACCGGGCGGCGAATGAGGCCATAGGCTGTCCCGTCGCCGCCCGGTCCGGGTGTCGACAGTACAAGCCTAAGGTCTCGCCATACCGGAATGCTCCGGTCCGAAAGCGCCAAGGTGAGAGGGCTGGTCTCCGCTCGCCTAGTCTGTTGACGCTCTCCCCGCTCGACCTTTTGCAAGGCGGCAGACGGCTACTCCCCAAAGGGTGCGGGGACTGTGTAACGCGGAACGATGAAAGCGCCAAGGCCCTCGCTGTCGCATACGTGGATATTCTATTTACGGGAGATATACTTGAAAGACTCAATCAGAGATGATTGAGTTGATGCGAACAAACGATAAACGGAAAGATCATGGTCGCTCGCTGCCGAACCGTCGCCTTCCACGGCATCGAGGTCATGCCAGTGGATGTGCAGGTCCAGCTCGCCAACGGCCTTCCGGCCTTCAGCGTGGTCGGTCTGGCCGACAAGGCCGTGGGGGAAAGCCGGGAGCGCGTGCGCGGGGCGCTGGGCGCCATCGGACTGGCGCTGCCACCCAAGCGCATCACGGTCAATCTGGCGCCGGCCGACCTACCCAAGGAAGGCAGTCACTACGATCTGCCGATCGCGCTTGCCCTGCTGGCCGCGATGAACGTGCTGCCGGGTGATGCGCTGGACGGCTATGTGGCCCTGGGCGAACTGGGGCTGGATGGCGCGGTTGGTTCCGTTACCGGGATCCTGCCCGCTGCACTGGCTGCGCATGCAGAGGATCGCGGCATGATCTGCCCGCATGCACAGGGCGGCGAAGCAGCCTGGGCCGGCGATGCAACGCGCGTACTGGCCGCACCGACACTATTAGCGCTGATCAATCACTTCAAAGGTACGCAAGTACTCGTCCCACCGGTCGCACGGATCGCCGAGGATAGCCGCACTGTGGCGGACCTGCGCGACATCAAGGGACAGGATAGCGCCAAGCGCGCTCTCGAAATCGCTGCCGCCGGCGCCCATAACCTTCTTATGCTGTGGTCAAAAGGACCAAATAGTAAATACGGCGGCTAGAACTGTATTGGGATATAAAGTGGTAGCCAACTTGGGGGAAAGAAATGACGGCGGCGCCTTGGACAGGTTTGCAGGCATTCCTTATGGACACTCCCCTCTACGAAGAGGTGGAAATCCTATCGCAGTGGAATGCTTCACCGCTGAGCGCCAGCCCGCGCGTGCTCTGCATGGCGCACAATGTCATGTTCGACGGCTTCTGCCCAAGATGCGGGAAGCTAAGCACCTTCCACCATAATTCAGACGGGTTGGGCCTCTCGACTGCCCCCGAAATTGATCGCGTGCGCGGCCATACGTACTACACCGTCCAGTGCGCCCGAGATAAGAATCACCAAATTCGATTCCAACTATTTATCGGCGCCAGCACAGTTAGGAAAATCGGCCAGTTTCCCTCGATCGCGGACATAGCAAGCGCCGAGGTGAGAGAGTATGCGAAGGTTTTAGACCAAACTGACCGCGTGGAACTGAATCGTGCCATCGGTCTTGCGGCCCACGGCGTCGGCATCGGCTCCTTCGTTTACTTGCGCCGCATCTTCGAGCGCATGATTGAGCGCCGCTTTCAGGAACATAAAACGGCAGAAAACTGGACTGATGCCGACTTCGCCCGCCTCCGGATGGAGGAGAAGATTGAGCAACTCAAGGTATATCTACCTGAGTTCCTCGTCAAAAATAGACGCACCTATTCCATATTGAGCATCGGTATCCACGCGCTAACCGAAGAGGCGTGCCTTGCAATGTTTAAAGTCCTCCGCAGCTCAATCTTGATCATGCTGGAAGAGGACGAAGAACGCCGTCGGAAGGACGCGATGAAGTCCGCAATGGAAATGGAGCTGCAGGCGCTCAACCAGTTCTTGGCGAAGCAGCCGACGCAAGAGGATGGCTAAACCCAAAGGGTCATTTCCCGGTCAGATATTCGATGCCGGCTTCCGCACCCCGGACGGGGCCAAGCGCGGCAAGGCAACGAACGCGGTTTTCGCTATCGGCCGGGTGGTCGGTGACCAGTGGGAGATTGTGGGTACCGGGTTCTACATTTCCCCTTATGGCCTGTTTATCACCGCGCGCCACTGCTTCGAGATCAATGGCGCCATCGCTATCGAACATCCGCATTTCATCCTACATCAGCCCGACGACACGCATGTCCTCGTTCGGCCGATCTTGCGCGCGTGGCACTCGGTAGCAGACGTGGCCGTCGGCGTCGCAGCCGCCATGCAGCACCGCACAACCGGCGCACCCCTTGTCAACCCGTCCATTACGTTGACGCTTGAGCGTCCTCCGGTCGGCGCGCAGATCACGACCTACGCATACCCCGGCACTCAAGTGACAAGAGAAGGCACCACCACCACAATCCGCCTTACCCCCGCGTTCTTCGCTGGTCAGCTTTTGGAATACTTCCCCCATGGGCGCGACGCGCATCTGATTAACTGGCCCACTTACGAAACCGATATGCACATCCATGGTGGCGCCAGCGGCGGCCCTGTATTCAGTGAGCGCGGCACGGCCTTCGCGGTGAACACCTCCAGCCACACGCCGCATACCGATGTCTCCTACATCACCCCAATTGACCTAATTCTCGACGCAGAGATCGAGGGGCTCGACATGTCCGACGGGCGCGGTCCTCGTCCAGTCGGAATCCGCGAGCTCGCCAGACTTGGATGGGTTACATTCAACCCAACACCGCCAGAGCGACGCGCTCAACAAGAAACCTGAACGCTGAAAGGCGCTGCATGGTCGATGATGAAGTAGCCCTGCGCCTGATGATCGCCGCGCAGCATATGCACAATGCGCGATATGCCGGATCACCGCGTCAAGCGACGGTCGAGGGATACTCTGCCATCGATGCGCTATTCTCTGCGCTGCTTCTATCGATTAAGGAAACCCCACCGCGCAATCACAAGCACAAGCTCGAACTAGTCCAAAAGCGCCTGCCCGCTGCCTTCGATCACCACGTCGAAATACTACGCAACAATGGCAGACTCATTCACGGTTGCGTACCTTGGAATCGTCTTACTTCTTTCTACGAAAGTTGGCTCTCTGCCCGATATGACAGCTTTCAAGCAACAACAGACGAGGCCGTGACCCGGGTCGGCGAGGCATCTCGCGTCTACAACCACACCCTCCGTCACATAGGCATGGCGGCGGGTATTCCAGCGTTGGACCTCCGTGCCCACGTCCACCGTCTCGCGTTCGGCCACCACTTCTCAGCCGCTGACACGGCGGTCGGGCTGGTGCATGAGCGGCGATTTGCAGAAGCCGAACGGTTCGGCGAGGCTCGGGGTACCCGCCTAGCAACAAAGATGCTGGAGATATCCAACTACTGTGAGCTGTCCATTATCGCTGCCGATCCCCTCACTCAAAACATTATCGAGCTAGATCAGGAGCTGGCGAGTGAATGCGCCGAGCTGTACGAACGCTTCGTTTCCCTAATAACGCAAATACAGGTCAAACGGCACGATACACTGTCAGCCGGCGGGCACACTCCCGAACAGGCAGCCAATGGCATGAATGACTACATGCTGTCATTGAATATGCGCTTCCACGGCGGCACGTTGTCGGATATCGCAGACAGGTGGGGCAGAATGCTCTCGGCTTCTCTTAGCAGCCTATCCGACCACAAGGGTTAGGGGACCTCTATTGCGTCGGCTTCGCGGGCGGCTTCGTGCTTTCGTCCCACGCCTGCTTAATGAGACGCACCAGCCACCGAGAAAGGAAGCCGCCCCGAGGCGTACCTGCCAAATCACTGGTTGCTTGTTCCCGCGGATTAAACAGAAGGCGCTCGAAGGCCGCAGCCGTCATAGCCTTAACATGGGCATCCGCATCCTTTGCGGCTGCCATATCTTTAAAGCCGGGCAACGCCGCCGCGACTGTCTTCTTGAAAATGTACAGCTCACGAACGGCGTACAGTGTGCTGTAGCGACGGGCAAAGAAAAGCACTAGCACCAGTACTGGCGCAATAATCGCAATACGCACCGCGACTGCGCCGAGGATGTAGGCCCCTGCAGATGGGCCAGTAAGCCCATTCGGCACCGTGAAGACGGTGAATTCCGGAACGAAGTATGGAATGCCGAAGAACACAAGCGCGATCACCAGAGCCAAGGCGATAACAGACTTCACGTAGCGGCCCATGGCGTCGCTTAGCGGTGTATCCAGTTCCTTCGCAGACGTGGCGAAGCTGGACGATAAGCCCTCCGCCGTACCCCACTGCAGAGCATCCTTAGCATTGGCAATGATGGCGTCGGCGGTCGCGTTGTGGGTTTGTAGTGAAGCCACCAGCACCGCCAACTCCTCGGAACGCGTCTTAATCAAAGTATCGAGCGCCTGCTTACCCTCTGCAAACTGCTTGTTGCGTTCCGCGAGCTGAGCTTCAAAGTCAGTAAATTTCTTTTGGTATGCCTCGACCTGCGACTGCAGCGCCTGCGCCTGTGCGGCCACCGCCTCGATATCCCGCTGGAGTTTGTTTGCCTGCTCTAGGTTCGCATTGATCTTGACCACTGTCTCGTCGGTGGCCTGCTTGCTCGCCGCAGTACTCGCTACGTGCTCTGCCGCTCGCCGCACGTCATCACCTGCAGCGTTCGCGGCGGCCTTGATTTTCTTAAGGTGGTCAGCGGCTTCCTGTCGGGCCTTCGCTAGAGCCCCAAGCGCCTCCTCCACCCCCAACACAGCGCCCGTGAACGCGTCGTAACTCGCTGGCGACATGATCGACAGGATACGGTGGGCGCGATCAATGGCTGCATCAGCCGCTGTACGGATGTTCTGATAAACGTCTGCGAGGTTGGTGGGAATTTGGCCATTCTGCGATTGGACCGTGAAGCCGCTCGCATCTATGGACCCGAAGCCGCCATGGTCCTTTGTCACTGTCGCTAGGTGCGTCAGGAGATTGGTTAGTGTCTCCGCAACCCGGCCGACCTCCTTAGGCAGGCCAGTGAGATGATTGGCCGGCACAAGACTGAGCGCCGCTTCGGTGGCTGAGGCGATGCCCTCCACCATGCCGATCAAGGCGTGAATCTTGGCGTGGACGCCTGCAATGGACGGACTATCAATGCCCGTCGGGGCTTCCATATCAATTTTTGCGCCGCCAGCCGCCTCGATGCCATTGACGGCTTCAAAGGTCTTGCCATTCTGCTCTTTCAGCAACGCGAGTTGCGACGCAAGCTCGCCCGTGGTTCCAGCCGCCATGTTTTCTCTCCCCCGCGCCGCTGCCTACAGCGCCTCCCCATCTGAATACAGGGCGGCTGAGGGCGGCGCAATTATACGTGGTTCAGGTCGACTTATCGGTCAAAGCTGATTGCAATAGTATTCACAAGGCCAGCGCCGGCTCGATGGGCTAAGCCCCCGCTGCTGTCTTCTTGGCGGCGTTCGGATTGAGTGCGGCCTCAACGTCAACGACCTCTCGCACCTCATACCCAATAGGGCTCAAAAGGTACGCCGGGCCAGCCACGAGCTGCAGCGGCAGTATTAGCCCAGATCGCTGAGCACGGACCGCCACAGCCGTAGCATAGTCGCTGTTGGGGAACGGTAGTCCCTCACCCGCTACCCTATAGAGGGCGTCGCTCCAAATGCTTTGTTCCTTCGGCTTGGGCTGCGGCGCCGCGTGATACTTCCTATCCGCCGCCATAATTGCGCCGATCACAATGATTTCGTCGCGACTAAGCGTTGCCAGAGTATCGGCATACCTGAGGAAATCGCTCGCCCACAGGCGCTCTCTCCGAGCAAGCCCCACCATAGCCTGCACCAAAAGCCTGAGGTTCTCTGCTGTTGCTTGGTCACGGACCGCATGAGTGTAGCGGACAGCGCCGACAGCGAACTCGTTCACATTGGCAAGGTCCTCGGCCGTGGCACCCAACCGCTCCAGCTCGCTGTAGAATATTCGGCGACCCTCGGCGTGCTTTGCTGCGTAATACTCTCCGATTACCTTTGCGCCCAAACCGGCCACCGGACCAATCGGGTCGTATGCGTATGTGACCGCCGCCTCGATTACCGCGCTCAACGCCTCAGGAAGTTTCACGGCCGCTCAGCCCGTATGGCGGCGCGCGTTTCGACAATGCGTAACAGATGGGACGCCAAGACCAACATCTCCTGCACCTCTGCAGGGTCCGTTAGGGCCACCGTGCGGTGTGAGTGGGGGTTCTTGTAGGAGCCGATTGCGGCCGCGAACAGGTGCGCCAATGCCTCCCGCTCCGCTCGGGGCTGACGCATATCGGTCAGCGGGCCCTGCTCGGGATTGAAGGCGTTACGCATCAGTACTGTCCCAATGTCTTCCGGGGCATAACCGCCAGCATCACGCACGGCCACCTCGACCGCCTTGAAGGCGGCAAAAACGGCCACTTCAAACTCGCCACGCGCAAACAACAGCCACACTTGATCCGCAATTTGAGGATGAAGCATGTTTTTCGGGAAGGCGGCGGCTACTCGGAAATTGTCAAAGTCTTGACGGTCAGCCAGTCGGGCGCCCCTGCGGCTCATGCGGTGCCAGCCGTTGTTGCCGTTGAGGCCGCCTTGGGGGACCATCAGGCCCGTGACGGTTATCCAGTTCCACGCCTCGGCAATAGCCAACTCAACGTCCCGCTCCCGGTTCCTCGGGTACCGGGGCACATGATCGTTCCGCCCCTGATCAAAGATGTCGTGCGTTAAGCTTTGCGGATGAAAATTTCCGGGCCCGCCGTGCTCACCGCCACGGACGACGCGCATGATTGCAAAGGCGATCTCCTCGGGTTCGAGCCCGAGCAGAATCTCAACGTCAGGAATCTCTCGCGGTAGCGTCGTCACGGATCGTCTGCCTCGGTCCCTATGGTGCATCCGGGACCGCAGCGTGGCGAGTCAAAAAAACAGATAGTCCGTAACACGGGTAGGACTTGGGCGCGCCGCCTCTGACCGGTAAAACACCGATCGGTCCAACCTCACCAAGCCTTTTCCATGCAGGCGGTAAAAGATGGATCGAGCCAAACACGCCTAACCTTTTCGGAAGCGCGGCCTCAACGGTAAAAGATAAATAGGACCAGCAGGCTCGGACATTCGGGCCACCTGTAAAAGATGGATAGCCAAGTACAGGCCCGGCCATTTCACGCCGCCGGCAGCCGCTCCAAGAGGCGCTGCACCTGTGATGGCCCCCATTGCCCGCCACGCCGGCTAGGAACGCCTCGGGCGTTTAGGGCATCAGCGAGCGCCCGCACCGTCGAGGCCCCCTCAGCGCGTATCTGGGCGACCATAGGGGCAAGGTTCGAGGCGAACGCTGCTGCCTTCGCTGTCCGGGCCGCGATGCTCTGCGGCACCCCGAGGCGGTGGATGGTGTGGGAGTTCTTACGGCGCCCGCCGATTGGCTTCCGGGCTTTCCCGGTGCGGGCCTTGGCTGCCGCGAGGGCGGCCTTGGTGCGGGCGGAGATCATCTCGCGCTCATGCTCGGCGACGGCGGCGAGGACATGGACCGTCAGGCGGTTGGCCTGCGGGAAGTCCACAGCCACGAACTCCACCCCGCTCTCCATGAGGTTCGACACGAAGGCCACGTTGCGGGCCAGCCGGTCCAGCTTGGCGATCACGAGGGTGGCGCCGTAGACTCGGCAGGCGGCGAGAGCCTCGGCCAGCTTGGGCCGGTCATTGCGTTTGCCGCTCTCGATCTCCGTGAACTCGGCGACCATCTTCCAGCGACCGCCGTTGAGGTAGTCGGTGACGGCCTGCCGCTGCGCCTCCAGTCCCAGACCGGAGCGGCCCTGCCTGTCGGTGGAGACGCGATAGTAGGCGATGAAGCGGCCGGTGGTCATGGTCGTGAGCCCTGTTCCGTTAAGTGCAACGCTGGTTGCTATAAACGGAACAGACTGGTAAAGCAAGGGTGGGAGGCATCCGAGATGGTGGAACCAGTCAACTTGAAAGCCGTGGTAGCGGCGATTGCTGCCGCCTCGGACCGACTGATGGTTCCCCGAGCCAGTCCCGTCGGGGGACGAGGCGAGCCGCGCCGGTGTCACGTCAACGTGGCCCGGTGGGAGGAACGGCACCCCGAAGATACCGCTGTTTATGGGTGGCTCTTGATCGATATGAAGGAGATTGGCGAGGCCCATTTGCTCGCCCATTCCGTGATCCGCCTCAGTAATGGGGACCTCATCGACGTGACGCCGATGGATGGTGCGGCGGAGTATTGTTTCATTCCCCATCCGGGCGGCGACATTGAGTTCGCCTCAATGATCTCCGGGATGGGCATAACAACGATTGTCTTCAACAGCACCACCACTCCATGGTCTGTGATGCACGTCGAAACGTCCCCAATCCAATAACCCCATCCCCCGAGGCCCGGCTGTAGCCCGGCCCGCCGCTGTGTTCCGGCAACGACAGAAGCAGCGTGCGAGGTGCCGGCGCACGCCGCCTATGGGCTGCAACCGGGCCTCGGAGGGGACCGCGCGGCGCTCGTAGCGCGCTGCTGCGGTGGGGATCGGTCACGGCAGTAGGCATACCCCGGACCGATGAAAGGGCGGCCGGCTTGGTGACCGACCGCCTCGTTACTTACAGAGCCGCCCCCGCTGCGGCGTCGTCATTGGCGACATTGGCGCTCGGCGCCGGGAGGGGTGACGCCGTGAGCTGCCACGGGCCGAGCAGGATGTAGAGCCCGAACTCATCCGACCAGCAGTCGGCGAGTTTATGACCGGGCAGTCGTTGCCGATCCTCGACGAACAGCTCAAAGCGGGGGCCGGCGATGTAAAGGCCGGCACTGGTATCGAAAGAGAAGGCACCAATTTGAATACGCACAGCATGTCTCCTGTTTGGAACAACGGGAGCTCTTTAATGAGTCATACGGAGTCTGTGCGGCAAGAAGTATATTTTCGCGTCTGCGCCCCATCGGACTCTTGAGGGCGCAAGAGGTCGCTGGCATGATTCAATCATCGCCGAACGCATCGTGCCGCAAGAGTGATAATCACCCAAGCGTTACGATGCCTCTGCATAGCGCCGCTCCGCAAAGGCTCGGCCGCGCGACCCATCCAGATACAGGTTCGACATCAGGCAGTTCAGCACGTCGCCGTCACGGTGTTGCGGGAACTGATCTGGCTTTGCCCGCGTGATTAGCCGGGCCAACCGGATCGGAGGCTCTCCTCGGCCAGCCCGCACTGGCGGATATAGAATGGGCCGGCACAGTCCGCAGCGACCACGGCGCAGCCGCCAACCCCACCGGAAGTAAGGCAGCAGTACCTCCGCAACAGCATCATCGACAAGGACGCTCTCGATCTCGCTTGGGTGGATGGGGAGTCGGGTGGGCATGATGATACCGGGGGCTAGGTCTGGACGTTGCTGTGGGGGTGGGGTGGCGGGGCCATGGGGGGAAAGTGCGATCACGCACCGAGCGGCAAGGCTCTGAGATTTTCCCATCAGACATTTCGATGTCTGGTCAGTCTGGCCGGGAGTGTGGCGGGGGAACTCTGGGCTCCTCTAGGAAACCTACAGGGGACCCTTATAGTCGCCTCTATAGATAACCCCCTCATCATCCCTTCCTTCTAAGGGGCAGGTTAATTGGTTGGGCCTGATCAGCCATGCCCCACCAACACCTTGCTAGAGATTCCGTAAGGTGACCCTAAGGGGACCTTTAGGGTAATACTCTAATAGATACTCTATTCATCCCTAGTCTAAGGGGGGCCCTAATCGAATTGCCCCTTCCAGAGCCCCCCACCAGAGCGTCGGTCACGGCAGCCCCCGCCAATGGCCATCAGGGCGCCGCAGAGAGTCGCCACAGAGCGGGCCGCTAGGGTGGTAGCTGAAATCCCCGATGCCTCTCCAGAGTCAGCAGAACGACTCCCAAAGGCATCTCTCGCGGGGCGCTGTCTCGCCTCTTGTGACGCAAAATCCCGCTGCCGTGCTCTGGGGATTCGAGAAGGGATCGGGCGGGCTTTCCTCGTCCGATCCCCATTAGAGCGGGCCGTGCTTGGACGCTCAGGCTGACGCTCGTTCTCTCGATCTAAGAGGCGGGTGAGGACCGCCACCGCCGACACTACGCAGCCCGTGCGGCGCCCGCAAGGATGAAGAGTTGGCTGTACGGTTTCCAAATCGTGGCGTAGGATTTTGCGTCACAAGCTACATGACCCGACCGCAGCAAAAGCAACACGAACTTGAGATGGTCCATGCCTACATGGGCCTTGTCTCGCTTGCGGGCGAAGTGCGGGACGGCGACGAGCCTCCCGACTTCGTCATTGAAACTCCAGCCGGTCCGGTGGCAATCGAAGTGCTGGAGTATCATCGCCCACACGTGACGGCAGCCGGCCACACGAGGCGCGAAGTCGAGGGCTCTTGGGAAGCCCTCAGGGACTTCATCGCCAACTACCGAGAAAGCCACCCCGAGTTAGATGGCCTACATGTCAGGTTGGAGTTCTCTGGCCTGCTCGTCCCGCCGAAGAAGGACCACGCCGCTTTTGTAGGAGCAGTCCGTGAGGCGATCCTCCCCGCCGCCGATCAGGCGCGGACAGCGAAAGATCGTTCTCGCAGAGCGATCAAGGTCAACGACACCCATCCTGAAGTCCTGCGTCGGTATTTGACCGCAATCGAAATTCGCCTCAGCAAGGTGGCCTATTTGGAATGGGACTGGAATCGAGATTTCGCGGGGGTTGGCACGAACGACGCTGAGATGTCTCAAATCGTGGGCCGTAAGATCGCGTCGTACCGTCCTGTAGGGGGTGCCGTCGAGAACACCCTGCTAGTCGTGGGTTGGCGGGGGCGCCTCTCTGAGGCAATGGCTCCGCTCGGTGCATGGCAGTTTGAGGGCTTTGCGCGGCTAAATGCCCTGCTGTCGGCCGGGCCTTTTGATCGCGTTGCGATACTTTGCATGCGCGACCTGATTTGGGAACGGGGAAGAGGCTGGCGGGACATACCGTCTACTGGTGGGAAGATATGACGCACGGCTGTGACAATAGAGGCAAACACAACCTCCGACCTGACTATCGAGCTCTGTGGGTCGCAGCCGACTATTCGGGCGAGATGGGCAGCGCCGTCACGTCGAAGCCACCTGGCCCAGACTTCCGACGCCTCTATCACATAACCAGCGCCGAATTTGCAGTTAGCAACCTTTGGCTAGGCCGCCTCAAGGTGGCGCGCATAAACGATCTCAATGACCCTTTCGAGTTCCTGCCGCATAAGAACACCAAAAGAGGAGGTTGGCATGAGGAGTCCCTCACTGCGAAGGAAGCGGCGCATAACGAGTACGGCCTGCTCTCTTTCAGTGAAGATTGGACAAGCCCCGCGCTTTGGGGGCATTACGGCGACAAGCACAGGGGCGTATGCCTCGGCTTCAATGTGCATTGCTCTTTGATCTTCAAGGTGGCTTATCAGCCTAATCGAGTTGAGGCCGCGCGTGCGAATCCCGGCTCACCGGAAACACCCCTAAATATCCAAGAGCGGCTCAGTGTGAAGAGCGCCGATTGGAGCTTTGAACGGGAATGGAGACGGCTCATTGAGCTATCCCAAGCTGAACAACACGGGGGGCTTCATTTCTTGCCTTTCAGCAAAGACATGGAACTGGCTGAGGTAATCCTCGGGGAACGGTGTAGCCTTCCGATCCAAGCCATGTGTATCAGAACGCGTGAGCGATACCCGCGCGCCTGCGTCATCAAGAGCAGGAGCGCCCGCCAACACTTCTCCGTAGTTCCAGACGAAGACACAGTTCCCGCCCTCATAGACTAGGGCAAGTCGTCGGGGCCCTGCGGGCGCGATAATCACGCTTGCCGTCCTTCGCCAAGGCAATCGCATCGAGCCGCTCAGCGAGCCTGATGCTGCCCCGAGGGTGCATCCGCTCCAGCACATCCAGTACGCCGTACTGGCTGGTGACGATGCGAATGTCGGTGGCGCGAGCTAATCGTCCTAGGATCGGACTGCCGCTATATCAAGTGGCCCGCTTGCTACCTTTGGCTTGTCGCTTGGGCTGCTCTTTCGGAAAATCCTCAACCCAAGCGTACACCACGCTGGTGACGCCGCCGTGGCGCCAATCAAAATCCAGTCGCCCACGCAGATAGTCAATCGTCACACCATTGAGTAACTGGCGCAGCACCGCATTGGTCGCCCGCCGGTCTGCGGCAGTAACCGCCCCACCTTCCCCCGGGTCGGGGAGGAGGCCGCCGAGTTCGGCCGCCCTGCGTCGCACGATGGTGGGGTCCAATGTTTCAAGACGCGCCGCACCGGCCTTAATGGTAATGGAGAGCTGCTCAAGTTCACCCTCAATCACCTCCATGCGGCGCGTGATTGTCGCCGGCCGCGCCTTGCCTCGCCGAAGGGCATTCATAAGCGACTGCAGCTCGTCGGTCAGCTCGGCGGAGACATGCCGAGCCGCCTCCACTTCCGCCTCAAGCGCGGTCGCTTCTTCACTGCCGGCCGGGCACTCCTCTATCAGCTTAGTCCATTGCTGTAAGAAGGCTCCCTCAACGACATCATAGGGGACCGTCTTATAAGTGCAGCCCGCCCCCATCTTCGCCTTCGCGCAAACAAAATACCGAAACGGTCGCTTGTCTTTCTTGCCTGTCTTGTTCGTGAGCGTCATCGTCTGCTCACAACGGGGGCAGCGTCCCAAACCGCCGAAGATATTTACTAGCGTCTCCTTCCCCTCCGCCACCGCTCGCGCCAACCTTCCGCGCGTCGGGTTCGCAACTGCCTGCCGCAAACTCTGGATGTTGTCGAAGTCCTCTTGGGAAATGATGGCAGGATAATAGCCGGGCACAGGCTCCAGCATCACCCGCCGCTTCTTGCCCCCTGAGAACTCCATCCTTCCCGGCACATAAATACCGACGACCGCCGGGTTGGTGAGAATCTTGTAAACGTATGAGCGGTGCCAGTGCTTGCCGAGGCGCCCCATGTGACCAAACACAGGAACACCGCCTTTATTCAGCCCGGCCGCAATGGGAATTAGGCCCGATCCCCGGAGGGCTTCTCGGAAGATACGCCGCACCACGGCGACGCGCTCTCGTACCTGCTTAAACTTGCCAGTGGTTTTATCGAGTGTCAGCCATGCGGGGCAGACCGAGGTCAGCGGCTTTGTTTGAGAGTTGGTGCGCTTCGCTTCCCAAGCCGCTGCGAGGCGTCGGGACTTAGTGGCACTCTCTTCATGGGCCCGAATAGCAACCATCATGGCCCACATGAGGGCCATAGGGTCGCGGTCGATGCCCTCCTCGTCGAACACCTTTCCGTCAGCCAGAGTGACCACCTTAACCTTCGCCTCGCAAATGCGCTCTAGCAAGCGCACCGCCTTGCGGGGAATGTCGCGCGACAGGCGATCAAGGCTCTCGATCAGGAAATATGAACCGGGCTCGATGACACCGTGCTCGGCCGCATAAAGGAACTCCGAAAGGTGGCCGTCCTCTGCATTGCCGCCTCGGAATGCGGAAACGCCGAGGTCCTTGAAGGTGAGCTTATCGTCCAGCACGAGGCCATTGCGGGCAGCATACTCGGCCGCCATTGACCGCTGGCGCCGCTGGCTATCGCCGGCCGCTTGTTCGGGGGTGGAGAATCGCAGATAGGAATAAGCCTTTGGCATAGCAGCGACATACCATTTGGTCCTTATGTCCGCAACCTGCTGCTGATCGGCCCGCCGGGTGCAGGCAAGTCGATGCTGGCACAACGCCTGCCTGGCATCCTGCCGCCATTGGACTCAGCCGAGATTCTGGAGGTCAGCATGATTGCCTCGCTAGCGGGCCAGATCGCCGACGGCCGCCTCACCCGTCGCCGTCCCTACCGCGCGCCGCACCATTCTGCCTCGATGGCCGCCCTTATCGGCGGTGGCCTGCGTGCCAAGCCCGGCGAAGTGAGCCTCGCGCATCTGGGGGTGCTGTTCCTGGATGAACTGCCCGAGTTCAACCGTCAGACACTCGACAGCCTGCGCCAGCCGTTGGAAACCGGACAGGCGGTAGTGGCGCGCGCCAATGCTCATGTCAGCTATCCAGCCCGCGTGCAGCTGGTGGCGGCCATGAATCCCTGCCGCTGCGGTCATCTGGACGATGCGGCACTCGCCTGTGCACGTGCGCCCAAATGCGCCGGCGAATATCAGGCGCGTCTGAGCGGCCCCCTGCTCGACCGTATCGATCTCTCGCTGGATGTGCCCGCAGTGGCAGTCTCCGATCTGACCGCGCCGCCGCCAGGTGAAGATTCCGCCACCGTCGCCGCCCGGGTGGCCGCGGCGCGCAATATCCAGCGAGAGCGTTATGCGGCGCTGGCGAAGCCGGGCGCGCCTCGCGTACGCACCAATGCCGAAGCGGATGGCGAGCTGCTGGAACAGGTGGCCGCGCCCGATACCGCCGGCCGCGACCTGCTGGCCAAAGCAGCCGAGGCCATGCATCTGACAGCACGCGGCTATCACCGTGTGCTACGGGTCGCCCGCACCCTGGCCGATCTGGATGGCGCAGACAGCGTGACGCGCAACCATGTGGCGGAAGCGCTCAGCTACCGCCGAATGGCCTTCGTGCGCTGACTGGTTACCTGCCGGTAAAGCGCCGCATACCGAAGGCGAACAGCAGACCGCCTGCATACATCAGAACGCCGTAAAGACCGCCCGGGATGGCGAGCGCGTCGTCCTGCAGCACCGTGCTGGCGATCACGATAGCCAGCGTGGCGTTCTGCACCGCCGTTTCGATGCCGAGGGTCACCGCCTGCGGTCGCGACAGTTTCGCCAGCCAGGCGACCACAAAGCCGACCGCCAGCATCAGCAGGTTGAGCCCGATGGCAAAGCCCGCCAGGCTACCGGCATTATCGCGCAGCAAAGTCCAGTTCTTCGCCACAGCGCCCAGCACGATCACGACGAACAGCACGGCCGCCAGCCGCGTTGCTCGCGGCTCCCAGCGCAGCGCCGCCGCCGACCAGCGATGACGCACCAGCATGCCCAGTCCCACCGGCACGCCCAGCATCAGGAAGATTTGCCCCATCATCAGGCCGACCGGGACCGTCACCGCCTGCGTGGCACTGCCGGCGAAATGCTGCATCGACCAGATCACGATCGGCGGCAGGGTGAAGATGGTCGCCACGCTGGCCACGGCCGTGAAGCTGACCGCGAGCGCCACATCGCCCCGTGCAATATAGGTCAGCAGGTTCGAGGTCGTACCGGTGGGACAGGCAGCCAGAATCATGAAACCGATGGCAAAGGTACCGGTCATGCCGACCAGTTTGAGCAGCGCGAAACAGATCACCGGCAACAACACGAAATGGCAGATGACGCCAACTAGCAGGGCGCGCGGCTGACGCACGATCCGGGAAAAATCGGCCAGTGTCAGACCCAACCCCAGAGAAAACATGATGAAGGCCAGAATGGCCGGCAGCAATATGCTGGTAACGATATCGCCTTCCATGAACATCTCCTCCTGCCGTCTCAAGCGGCATTGCCCAAACAATCTGACCGTATGTTCACGATAAGGGATGCCACATCCCGGTGCCATCGCCCAAACAGGCGTATTGTCAGGCCGCTATCGCAACCGCGATACTACGGCCACGACCGTAGCATCAGGGGCTGACCGGATCGCGCCGTCATGGCATGGTGACGCCCTGCATCACCCCCCAGAGTCGAATGATGGCCACCCAGACAACCGCCGTTACGCCTATCCGCTCATTCACCTTCGAGCTTCTGCTGCTGGCAATACTGGCGACACTCTGGGGTGCGTCCTACACCTTCATAAAACTGGGCGTAGCCACTATTCCGCCAATCACCCTGATCGCGGCCCGCACAGTGATCGCCGGCAGCGTGCTGCTGGTCATCATGCGCATGCGCGGCATCCGCATGCCACGGGATATTGCGACCTGGCGACATCTCGCCGTCCAGGCCTGCCTCAACTCCGTGATGCCCTTCACGCTGATCGCCTGGGCCGAAACCCGCATTGATGCGGGGTTGGCCGCAATCCTGAACTCTACCACGCCGATCTTCGCCTTCCTGATCACCTGGGCCATCACCCGCCATGAAGCCGTGACGGGACGAAAGCTGTTCGGCACGATATCGGGGCTGGGCGGCATCTGCCTGATCATCGGCATCGGCGCGCTGAGCGAGCTGGGCCAGGATTTGTGGGGCCAGTTGGCACTAGTCGCGTCTTCACTGTCCTATGGCGCGGCCGCCATCTACGGCCATAACTTCAAGCATCTGGATTCCATGGTGCCGGCGACCGGCTCGCTGCTCTGCGGCGCCGTGATCCTGGTGCCGGCAAGTCTGATCTTCGATCAGCCCTGGACCCTCTCGCCCTCCGACAGTTCAATCATGGCGCTGCTCGCCCTTTCAGTGCTGTCGACTGCACTTGCTTTCACCATCTATTTTCGGCTGGTGCGCACCCTGGGTTCGGTCGGTACGACCTCACAGGCTTACTTGCGCATTCCGATCGGCGTCGGCATCGGCGTGATTTTCCTGGGCGAACGCCTGTCATCAACGCTGTGGCTGGGCCTGATCTTTGTGGTGATCGGCGTCGCCGCGATGTCGATCCCGACGCGCAAGAAGGCCTGAAGGCCTAGCTGCTGAAGAATTCCTGGCAGACGATGATCATGGTCGGCGTCTTGCCGTCCGTGCCAAGCGGCAGCCAGAGCGCCTCATAGTCGAACCAGCGCCCATCCATCATCCGCCTGACCCGCGAGCAGACCGACTCGCCCCGCGTCGCCACAGCCTCGGCGCGCGGCAGAACCAGGGCGCGATAATCGGGCGGCAATTCATCGAGCCACTTGTTGGTGAAGTCGATGCCGCGCCGCCGGGCCTGGCCGCTGCCAACCAGTCGCGTCCGGAAGCGCAGCGGTTCACGGTGGATTTCCATCATGATCATCTGGCCGAGCGCACGGCGCATTTCCAGTGGATCGAGATCGGCGCGGGCCGGCATCTGCCGTCCGCGACACTTGTACCGCCAGTATTCGAGGATTTCGCGGGCGATTTCGCCTTGGCAATCAGCTGCGCGCGGATTCCAGATCACACTTTCCTGCGGCACTGGCTGTGCGGTGTCTTCCGGCTTAGGCGGGCCGCCTGACTCTTCGTCTGTGCGCTCGCCCGCCATCATTGATCAGGATGCTTCTTCAGACGGATAGATCGCGCCGAGGATACGGGTGACTTCGCCACCTTCCATCAGCGGCAGGGCGAGCTTATCGACTTGCAAGAATTCACGCGCCGAGGGGCTGGTGCGCGAGGCGTGCACCGGTGCGCCGATACGGCAAACCTGACGGTATTCCCGCAGGGGCTTGTCGCCGATAAAAATCATAGCCTCGCCGACAAGCTGATTGGTCAGGTCGAAACCGAACAGCTGCACAAGTTCGGTGCCATACAGGCGATAACGGAACTCATCTCCGGGAAGACAGTCGATCATCATCAGATGCCCGAACCAGGGACGGAGTTCTTCGGGCGAGAAGTCACTGCGTGGCGGCGCCTGCCGGGTGCCACGCTTGGCATTCCACAGTTCATAGAGGGCGCGCAGCTTAGGATGCGCAATCGCGGCAGCACCGCTGTCGTCCTCATAGGTGAACACCCGCTGTTTCAACTGCATCATCATGGCCGGCCTCGTGTTCCCGCCTCCGGCTCGGTGACCCCTTGGTCCGGCTCGAAGGCCCGTTTCATCAGGCCCGGCTTCCCACCCTATTACCCAGTGATTTTCCGGTAAGTCGCCGGAGGCGGAAGCGAAAGAATCGGTAACCTCTCGTCCTGCGCGTCTTCTGTCCCTTAAAAACGGGACAAAAACGTGATGAACGGGCTGAATCCGCTGTCCAGGGGCCGGTTGGTGTAGCCGAAGGGGCCCGAAATCGGTAAAAAAACCCCGGTTTCAGTTCATCCGGGCCAACACGATTCGATGCTGCACAAGACTGATGTTGCCGTTATCGGCGCCGGCCCTGTCGGCCTGTTCGCTATCTTCGAGTGCGGCATGGTCGGTCTGCGTTGCCATGTGATCGACACGCTGGACGCGATCGGCGGGCAGTGCAGTGCGCTTTATCCGGACAAACCGATCTATGACATTCCGGGCTTCCCCAAAATCTCGGGCGCTGACCTGGTGTCTCAGCTTGAGCAGCAGGCCAAGCCCTTCCTGCCGGTATTCCATCTGGGCCAGCGTGTCGACGAACTGGAACGGCTGGAGCGTGGATTCCGCCTGACTACATCCAAGGGCAACGTAATCGAGGCTGGCGCGGTGATCATCGCAGCTGGTGCCGGCGCCTTTGGGCCGAACCGCCCGCCGCTGGCCGATATCGAGGCCTACGAAGGTCAGCCAGGTGGCAGTGGCGTGCATTATCTGGTGCGTCGGCCGGACGATTTCCGCGGCCGACGCCTCGTGATCGCCGGTGGCGGCGACAGCGCAGTGGACTGGGCTCTCGCCCTGCACGGTGTAGCCGCACAGATCTGGTTTGTGCATCGCCGCGACCAGTTCCGTGCCGCCCCCGACAGCGTGGCCAAGCTGCGCGCACTCAACGGCCACGGCCTCGACATCGTGGTGCCCTATCAGCTGGATGCCCTGGAAGGCAGCAACAACGTACTGACCGGGGTGCGGATCAAATCGCTGGACGGCGCGGAAAAGCGTCTCCCCGCCGATGCGATGCTGGCCTTCTTCGGCCTGAAAAGTGATCTCGGGCCCATCGCGGCCTGGGGCATCGAACTGGAACGCCACCACCTACCGGTCGACCCGGCCACCTGCCAGACCTCGGTACCCGGCGTCTTCGCCATCGGGGATGTCGCCAGCTATCGCGGCAAGCTCAAGCTCATCCTGACTGGATTCTCAGAAGCGGCGTCGGCAGCACATGCGATCTATCCGCTGCTGCATGGCGGCAAGCCGCTGCATTTCGAGTATTCCACCTCGAAAGGCACACCCGGCCTGCCGAAGGCCTGATGCTCAAACGATCCGGCTGGTGCGGTTGCCCCAGTAGCGATCCTTGATCAGTCGCTTGTAAAGCTTGCCGGTCGGATGACGCGGCAAGGCCGCCTCAAAATCGATCGAGCGCGGGCATTTGATCGAGGCCAGATGCTGGCGGCAATAAGCAATCAGTTCTTCAGCCAGTGCCGGACCCGCCGAAGCCATATCGACCGGCTGCACGACCGCCTTCACTTCTTCACCGAAATCTTCGTTGGGAACACCGATGACCGCTACATCGGCAACCTTCGGATGTTCGATCAGTACATTCTCGGCTTCCTGCGGATAGATGTTCACGCCGCCGGAAATGATCATGAAAGCCTTGCGGTCGGTGAGGTAGAGGTAGCCTTCGGCGTCGATATAGCCAACATCGCCCAGCGTGCTCCAACCCTTGTCGTTGAAGGCTTGCTGCGTCTTGCCATCGTCGTTGTGATAGGCAAATGGCTGCCCTTTGCCGAAATAGACCAGTCCCGACTGGCCGACAGGTAGTTCTTCGCCAGATTCATCGTCAACGATGTGCAGTTCACCGATGGTGGCACGCCCGACCGAACCTTTATGCGTCAGCCATTCCTGGCTGGTGATGAAGGTCATGCCATTACCTTCCGAGGCCGCGTAATACTCAAACAGGATCGGACCCCACCAATCGATGATCTGCTGTTTGGTTGCCTGCGAGACGGGTCCCGCGCCGTGAATGGCGACGCGATGCGACGACAGGTCGTACCGACTACGAATCTCGACCGGCAACTTCAGCATGCGCACGAACATAGTCGGCACCCAGTTGGAGTGCGTGACTTTGTATCTCTGGATCAGCTTCAGCGATTCTTCTGCATCGAAGCCTTCCATGATCACCAGCGTGCCGCCAACCTTGGAAACCAGCATGCAATACCGCAACGGCGCAGCATGATAGAGCGGTGCTGGCGACAGGTAGACCATGTCCGGACCGTAGCGATAAAGACTATAGCCGTTATCGACGAAATAGCTGCGCGCCCCAACCGGATCGCCGTTGATCGGCCGCTTGATGCCTTTCGGCTTGCCCGTCGTGCCGGAGGAATAGAGCATGTCACGGCCCTGCAGCTCGTCGGCTATAGGCGTCCCCGGCATGCCGGCAGTCGCGACTTCCCATCTTTCGTATCCGTCGGCGGTGCCACCGATCATAAAGAAGCGTTCGACCTTCGGGCAGAACTCGCGCAGTTCGACTGCCATGTCACGGAACTCATCCGTGATCACCAGCACGCGAGCACCGGCATCGCCGGCGATATGCGCGATTTCGGCGGCACTCAGCCGCGTGCTGATCGGCGTGTAATACAGCCCGGCGCGATCAGCACCAAAGCTGACCTCGAAGAATTCCGGCCGGTTTTCGATCACAAAGGCCATATGGCTGCGCGCAGTCAGTCCCAGCTTACGGAACAGATGAGCAGCACGATTAGACGCCGCTTCCAACTGTCCGAAGGTGGTAACCTTGCCGGTTTCGGCCACAATGATAGCCGGCTTGTCCGGCGTCTTCTTCGCATGTTCGGTGATGTAAACCAGATCGGACAACTCAGCTTTCCTCCTGCAAGGTAGCGCGCAGTTCGGTCTTCAGAACTTTGCCGTAATTGTTCTTCGGCAACGCATCAACAAACCGGTATTGCTTGGGCCGCTTGAACCGCGCGATATGGTCAAGACAAAGTTGATCCAGGCTCTCAGACGACACCCTGACACCCTCACGCGCCACCACAAAGGCGATCACCTCTTCGCCCCAGTCGGCGTGTGGCTTGCCCACCACCGACACCTCGCTGACATCGGCATGTTGCAGCAGCACCTCCTCCACTTCGCGCGGATAGATGTTGCTGCCGCCAGAAATGATCATGTCCTTGGAGCGGTCCTTGAGGGTCAGATAGCCGTCTTCGTCGAAGCTGCCGACGTCGCCGGTATACAGCCAGCCGTTCCGCAATGCCTGCGCAGTGGCTTCGGGATTGTGCCAGTAGCCCGCCATCACCACCGGGCCGCGGCAGATAATCTCACCCACCTCGCCTGCCGGCAGGGGTCGATCGTCGGCATCGACCACACGCACCTCCACGTCGGTTCGCGCCACGCCGGCCGAGCCCAGGCGCTGCAAGTAGCACGGATGACCGTCATCCAGGTGCATCCGCTTATCCATGCCGGTGATGGTCATCGGCGCTTCGCCCTGACCGTAGATCTGCGCCAGCTTCGGCCCTAGCGCCGCCATGGCAGCCTGCAGGTCGGCCACATACATCGGGCCGCCGCCATAGACGATGGTCTTCAGGTTATCCGTGTTCGCGCTGCCGATCCGGGGGGCATGAATCAAGCGGTGCACCATAGTGGGCGCAAAGAAAAGGCTGGCGCCGGGCCAGCGCGCAATCAGGTCCAGCGTCTCGGCCGGATCGAAACCGCCCGAGGCCGGCACGATCTGGTTGGCACCACGCGCCACATGGGGCAGACCGTAAAGCCCGGAACCATGGCTGATCGGTGCACAGTGAATCATGCAGTCTTGCGGATCTATACGGTCGACATCGGTGAAGTAGTTCATGGTTGCCGACCACATGTTGGCATGGGTCAGCATCGCGCCCTTGGGCCAGCCGGTGGTGCCCGAGGTGTAGAACAGCCAGGCGAGATCATGGGGCGAAACCTCAGCCAGCGGCATCGGATCGGCCGCATAGAGCTTCGTGTACTCGGCATCCTCCGTGATGATAAGGCGCTGCAGCGTGGGAAGCTCATTCGCCAGCGGGATCAGGTCTTCAGCCAAAACTGTAGAGACCACGGCCAGCTTCGCCTGGCTGTTTTCCAGAATCCAGGCGACTTCCCGGGCATGCAGCTTGGCATTCACCGGCACCGCGGCCAGACCAGCATGCCAGAGCGCGAACAGCAACTCCCAGTACTCAGGGGAGTTCTTCAGCAGCAGGGCGACGCGATCGCCGGGCTTCAGGTTGCCGGCGCGAACCAGCCCGGCGGCCAGACGCGGCACACGACTGCCCATCTCGCCATAGCGAAGCCGAACCTCGTCGCCGACCGACAGCGCCGGCCGGTCGCTCCAGACCTTGGCTGCACGATGCAGCAGATACGCCAGGTTCATGGTCGTCCCGGGATGGTTTCCTCGGAACCGATGTTACGCAAACAAAAACGGCGCCCGCAATGGGCGCCGTTTGGACTGCCGTGCGGTTTCCCGCAATCAGGCGTGATATTCGGTTTCCACTAGGCCTTCGTCGGCCGAAAAGCGGTTCTGGTATTTCGGCGCGATCCGCTCCACCGGCAGCAGGATGAACACATCCGTGGTGCCGAACTGGTGGTCGATCACGGCACCATCGCCGATATAGGCGCCCAACCGCAGATAACCCTTGATCAGCGGCGGCAACGCATGCAGCGCCATGCGCGGATTGACCTGATCGGGCGGCAGCAGATTCATCGGCACGAACCGCGAGGGCAGCGCGCGAACGCGCCATTCCGGCGGCGGCAGGTGATTAGCATGCAGGTAGCTCAGCGCCATCGCATGCTGTTGCGGGTCGATGCCAGGGAAGGATGCGCAACCGAACATGAAGCTGATGCCATGATCGGCCACATAGGTGGAGATACCGCGCCAGAGCAGCTGGATGGTCGCATTGGTGCGATAATCCCGGTGCACGCAGGATCGGCCCAGCTCGAGCAGGCCGCCGCCGGCACCGACGAAGTCCAGCATCGGCTGCAGGTCGTATTCGGACTCTGAATAGAAACCGCCATGCAGTTCGGCCATCGAGCGGCGCAGCAGGCGATAGGTGCCAACCACGCGCTGCCCTTCGGGGCGGCTACGATCGAAGACCATGAGGTGATCGCAGAGGCGATCGAACTGATCGAAATCCATCCCCAGACGCGCCATTTCGGCGGACGGCTGGGCAGCCATCTCCTCGTAGAAAACCTGGTACCGCAACCGCTGGGCGGCGGTGATGTCTTCCGGGCTGCGCGTCAAGCGAACCTCGAAGCGGCCATCTGCGGAAACGCAATGCCAACCGCTACGGGGGGCGCGAGACGTGGGTACAGCCGACGGAACGGAGAGAGGCAGTTGCATGTTCATGCTCCGACTATCGCTATACACTGTGACGCTAACATGTCAAATATATGACACATAAAGGAAATGGGACAGCCGTACAATAATATCTAGCAGGTCCCCGGGGGCCTGAACGGCTACATGTAGAGGATCAGGGGATGGCGTGTCCGGTATGCCGGAAGCCGAATCATCAGGCTTTTATTGATTACAACGATTGTCATCTCGAACGATGCGAGTCCTGCGGGCTGATCTTTATGGATCCGCCCCCGACCTCTGAAACACTGCACGCCCTGTATGACGACACCTATTCCGGCACGCCACATTATCTGGCGAAAGCCGACAAGAAAATGCGCCGTATGCGCCACCGGGCGGCACAGTTCGCCCGTGTCGCCGGTGTGAAAACGGCCGACCGGCCGCTTCAGTTCCTGGATATCGGTTGCAGTGGTGGCTTCATGGTCGAGGCCTGCCGGGAACACGGTTTTACGGCTGCCGGCGTGGAACCCGATCGCATGGCTGTTGCTTATGCGCGAAAAACCTTCCCGCAGAATCAATTCTATGAAGGCCTGCTGGAAGAAGCCAATCTTGATGGCCGCCGATTCGATGCCGTTTACTGTTCGGAAGTGATCGAGCATGCACCCGATCCGCATGCCTTCATGGGGCACATCGCCGCGGTCATGAACGAAGGCGGCATTCTCTACCTGACCACGCCGGACATCACGCATTGGCGTCGGCCACGAAAGCTAGCCGAATGGGATGGTTTCCGCCCGCCCGGACACTGCATCTTCTTCAGCCCGAGCAACCTGCAGCTGCTGCTCGCCCAGCACGGCCTGAAAGTGATCCGCCGGTCCTTCGCCTGGAAACCCGGCATCAAGCTTTATGCGCAGAAGATGCCGGTCGGTTCAGTCATCTGAGACCAACGCTCCGTTGCCGGTCCGCCGTGCATCCAGACGGGTTTCGGCACCGCGCCGTGTCAGCCAGGCCAGCAGCGCCAAGCCCGGCAGCGCAGCCAGCGTGGTGAGTACGAAGAAGGTCGGCCAGCCCAGCGCTGCCGCCATGAAGCCCGCATAGGAGGACAGCACCGTCCGCGCCACGGCAGTCAGCGATGACAGCAGCGCATATTGCGTGGCCGTGTAGGCGACGTCACAGAGCGCCGAGAGATAGGCCACCAGTGCGGCCGTACCCATGCCACTGGCCAGATTTTCGATGCCGACCGTGAGTGCCAGGAACCACAGGTCATGTCCCTGCAGGGCCAGCAGGGCGAACATCAGATTGGAGCCCATCTGCAGGATGCCGCAGACCCAGAGCGCGCGATACAGGCCGACCGCCTGCATCAGCCAGCCACCAAGGAACAATCCGAGCATGGTGGCGCCGAAGCCATAGAGCTTGCTGATCTCGGCAATCTCGGATTTCGAAAAACCGATATCGAGATAAAAACTGGTGGCCAGCACACCGGCTAGGCTGTCACCCAGCTTGAACAGCATGACGAACAGCAGAATCCCGACCCACCCGCGGCGTGAAATGAATTGCAGGAAAGGGCCCGCGACGCTGGCATAGAGCCAGGCCATGGCTCCGGCCAGCGGACCCGACAGATGCGGGCGCGAAGCCAACCAGGCCTGCGCTTCGGCGAAGCGGCGGTCGGCATCACCACGCGGCTGCGCTTCGGGCTCACCGACCAGCAGAACCGTGACGGCGCCAATCACCAAAATTGCCGCCATGGCGATATAGACCAGCGGCCAGGCGAAACGATCGGCGAGATACAGTGCACCAGCCGACGACACCAGCATGCCGATGCGATACCCGAAGACGATGGCAGCCGCGCCGGCAGCGAGCTGCCGTTGTTCGAGGATTTCGACACGCCAGGCATCGATCACGATATCCTGCGTGGCCGAGGCGAAAGCGACGGCCACCGCACAGACGGCCGTCACCACCAGTGCCTGACTGGGATTGCTGAGCGCCAAGGCGACGATCGCCGCCATCAGCAAACCCTGCGCGAAGATCAGCCAGCCCCGGCGACGGCCCAGCTGGCGTGTCAGCACAGGCAGTGGCATACGGTCGACCAGTGGCGCCCAGAGGAATTTCAGGGTGTAAGGCACGCCGACAAGCGCGAAGAGTCCGATGGATTGCAGGGAAACGCCTGAATCCTTTAGCCAGGCTTGCAGGGTCTGCCCAGTCAGCGCCAAGGGCAGGCCGGAAGCAAACCCAAGAATCGCAATGGCCATGACCCGGCGGTCGCGATAAACGGCAAAGGCCGCCAGCCAGTCACGCAACCCCCGCAAGTTCACTTGTCAGCTCCGCTTGGCATAGCCTAGCGGCTGCAGCACGTCCGTGATCTCACCCAGAATGGCGGGATCGTCGATGGTGGCGGGCATACGGAAGTCCTGGGCGTCGGCAATTTTCTGCATTGTGGCGCGCAGTATCTTGCCCGAGCGGGTTTTCGGCAACCGTTTCACCACAGCCGCCTGCTTGAAGGCCGCCACCGGACCGATGCGCTCGCGCACCAGTTGCACCAGCTCACGCAGGATCTGGTCTTCAGGCTTGCTGACGCCAGCCTTCAATACCACGAAACCGAGCGGCACCTGGCCCTTCAGCGCATCGGCGACGCCGACGACTGCGCATTCAGCCACATCGGGGTGCGAAGCCAGCACTTCCTCCATGCCGCCCGTCGACAGTCGATGGCCGGCGACATTGATGATGTCATCGGTGCGACTCATGATGTAGATGTAGCCATCCTCATTAATGAAGCCCGCATCGCCGGTGTTGTAATAACCCGGAAAGCGGGTGAGATAGCTCTTCTTGAAGCCATCGTCGTTCTGCCACAGCGTCGGCAGACAGCCTGGCGGCAGCGGCAGTTTGATCACGATGTTGCCGATATCGCCGGCCTTCACCGGCCTAGCATCGTCATCGATCACGCGCACGTCGTAGCCCGGCACAATGCGGGTGGGCGATCCATGCTTGACCGGCAGCACCTCGATGCCCATGCAGTTAGAGGCCACCGGCCAGCCGGTCTCCGTCTGCCACCAGTGATCGATCACCGGCTTGCCCAGCGCATCCTCGGCCCATTTCACCGTATCAGGATCAGCGCGCTCGCCAGCCAGGAACAGCGTGCGGAACTGGCTCAGGTCATATTTCTTCAGTAATTCTGCCTTCGGGTCTTCCTTCTTGATAGCCCGGAAAGCCGTGGGCGCGGTGAACAGCGCCGCAACCTTATGCTGCTCGATCACGCGCCAGTAGGCACCAGCATCGGGCGTGCCAACGGGCTTGCCTTCATACAACACCGTCGTGCAGCCATAGAGCAGCGGGCCATAGACGATGTAGGAATGGCCAACCACCCAGCCCACATCGGACGCCGCCCAGTACACATCGCCCGGATTCATGCCGTAGACATGCTTCATCGACCAGTGCAGCGCCACCATATGGCCGCCATTCTGCCGCACGACACCCTTCGGAATGCCAGTGGTGCCGGAGGTATAGAGCACATAGAGCGGATCGGTGGCTTTCACCGGTACGCAATCGGCGGGCTTTGCCTTCGTCACTTCCGTCTCGAAATCGAAGTCGCGGCCTTCGGTCAACTGCGCCTGATACATCGGACGCTGGAAGATCAGGCAGGCTTGCGGCTTATGCGCCGCCAGCTCGATCGCCTGATCTAGCAGTGGCTTGTACTCCACCACCCGGCCGGGCTCGAGGCCGCAAGATGACGCGATCACCAGCTTGGGCTTCGCATCGTCAAAACGCGTCGCCAGTTCGCGCGGCGCAAAACCGCCGAAGACCACGGAATGGATCGCACCGATACGGGCACAGGCCAGCATCGCCATCACAGCTTCCGGCGTCATCGCCATGTAGATGATGACGCGGTCGCCCTTCTGCACGCCATGCGCCTTCAGCACACCGGCCAGCTTCGCCACGCGATCACGCAATTCGGTGTTGGTATATTTACGCACCGTCTGGGTGACGGGCGAATCATGGATCAGGGCAATGCGGTCGCCGCGACCGGCCTCGATATGGCGGTCCAGTGCGTTATAGCAGGTGTTGCATTCGGCGCCGGAGAACCACTGGAAGAACGGCGGGTTGCTGGCATCCAGCACGCTGTCCCAGCGCTTGTACCAGTGCAGCGCATCGGCCGCCTTGGCCCAGAAGGCTTCCGGGTCGGCCATGGCCGCAGCATAGACTTCCTCGTAGCGCTTCATCCAGCTCTCCCGACGTCTTTTCTTATGACGTCGATCTATAGCAGACGAAGCCCGCTCACGAGAACCGTTTACTCGGCAGCGAGCGCCGCGCTGCCGCCCATTACCTGAGCTTTGGCCGCATCATATTCGCGCTTCAGGCGGGCGACCAGATCACCCACCGGAGGCGAGTCACTGATCAGGCCCACGCCCTGCCCCGCACCCCAGATATCGCGCCAGGCTTTCGACTTGGAACTGCCGCCCGAACCAAAGCTCATGGTGCTCTTATCGGCTTCGGGCAGGTTATCCGGGTCCATGCCGGCCTTGACGATGCTCTTTTTCAGGTAGTTGCCGTGCACGCCAGTGAACAGCGAGGAATAGACAATGTCGCCGGCGGCGGAATCGATCAGCATCTGCTTGTAGTCCGGCGCAGCATTGGCTTCCTGAGTGGCGATGAAACGCGTGCCCATATAGGCGAAATCGGCACCCATGGCCTGCGCCGCCAATACCTGGCTGCCATGGGTGATCGAGCCTGAGAGCGCAATCGGGCCATCGAAGAACTGGCGCACCTCTGAAACCAGTGCGAAGGGGCTGAGCGTGCCTGCATGGCCGCCAGCACCGGCGCAAACCAGGATCAGACCGTCGACGCCAGCCTCCAGCGCCTTCTTGGCGTGGCGGATATTGATCACGTCATGCAGCACGATGCCGCCGTAGGAATGGATGGCATCCACCACCTCATTCGGCGCGCGCAGCGAGGTGATGACAATCGGCACCTTGTATTTGACGCACATCTCCACGTCATGCTGCAGGCGGTCGTTCGACTGATGCACGATCTGGTTGACGGCGAAAGGCGCCACCGGCTTATCCGGATTCTTGGCCCGGTAATCATCCAGCTCGGTTGTGATGCGCTTGAGCCATTCTTCCAGCACTTCGGCCGGACGGGCATTCAGGGCCGGGAAGGAACCGACGATGCCGGCCTTGCACTGGGCCATCACCAACTCGGGGCCCGAGACGATGAACATCGGCGAACCGATCACTGGGAGCGACAGGCGCCCCTTCAGGATGGCAGGAACAGTCATGACTTCCTCCGTGAATTTCTTGGCACCAGATTAGGGCAGGCTTCGGCGGCAGCGCAATCGCGCTGGATTGACGTTGCGGCAGTCATCCGGGGACGCCGATTTCCCGTATAAGATGGTGAAAATCACAGCAGATCAGCCATGCTCACAACCCTCATCCTTGCCGGTATCGCCCTTTTCGGATTGGGCGCCACCACCCAGCATCTCAGCCAGAAAGCCGAACGGGACTTTCCGCCCGCCGGCCACCTCATCGAGGCCGGCGGTATCCGCCAACATGTTATCGCAGTAGGACCCGCCACCGGTCAGCCACTAGTCATGATCCACGGCGCTTTCGGGGTGGCCCAGGATTTCGCGATCAGCATCATGCCGCAGACGGCACAGCGCTATCGCAGCATCGCGATCGACCGGCCCGGCCATGGCTATACCGAGCGCGGCGACGACACGCCGGTGACGCCCGACAAGCAGGCCCGCTATCTGCGCGCCGCGCTGCAGACGATGCAGGTGCAAAAACCGGTTCTGCTCGGTTTCTCCTTCGGTGGTGCCGTGGCACTCGCTTACGCCCTGCAATACCCCGACGAGGTTGGCGCCGTCGTGCTGATCAATACCGCCAGCCATCCCTGGCCGACGCCGGTCGAATGGTCATACCAGGCTGACGGCATGCCGGTGATCGGTCCGCTGCTGCGCTACACCATCGCGACGCCGGCAGGACATATGATTATCGACAAGGGCGTGGCCGGGGTATTCAGTCCGGCTCCCGTGCCGCCAGCCTTTGCGCAGGCACCTGTGAGCCTGAGCCTGCGTCCCGGCAGCTATCACGCCAATGCGGAGGACATCCGCACGCTGAAACCTTTCCTGGTTGAACAAGCGCCGCGCTATCCGCTGCTGACCGTGCCACTGATCGTGCTGGTCAGCGACGAGGACAACGCTACCTCGCCGATCATCCATAGCCGGCCGCTGGCAGCAGAGGTGCCGCAGGCGGAACTGGTCACCGTGGTGGGCGGCGGCCATCCGCTGCACTTCACCCGGCCAGAGGTCGTGCTGAACGCCATCGACCGCGCAGCGGCACGGGTGGTCAGATAAGCGAAATCTGCATCGCAGCGGCAGCCGGGACGGCCGCGAGCAAGGCCAGAAGATCGGCTTGTGCCAAGGCAATACAGCCTTCGGTGCCACTATAATCCGGCCGCGCCAGATGCAGGAAGATGGCGCTGCCCAGTCCCGGTACCGGCGGATCATCGTTATGCCCCAGCACTACGATGACGTCGTAGACATGATCATCGCGCCAGAGCGTCTCGTGGCTGGCGGTATAAGGCAGCATCACCGGACGATTGTAGGCTGCATCGGCAGGATCATCGCACCAGCCGCTCTGCGGCGTTAGTGCCGCGCAGGGTAGCCGCGTTTCCGGTGGGGCCAGGCGATCCGCGCGATAGAGCACATGCCGCAGCGGATAACGGCCAAGCGGCGTGGCGCCATCGCCTTCACGCTTGTCAGCCTCGGGGCGCACACCGCCCTTGCCGAGCGCACAGCGGAAATGAAGACCGCTGAATTTCAGAATGCCATTGCTGGTGACGAGAATATCGCTCATGCCGCGATCAAGCGGCATTCATACGGTTGTTGCAAGTATCAGAAGGGCTGGATGCCGCCACGAGTGATGCCGGCACGCAGGTTCTTCTGCTCCTGCATCTCGAAATACTTCTGATAGGCCTCGCTGGCGCGATTGTTCCACTCATTCTGCTGTGGGTTGGCGTTGCCCTGGATGGCGGCCGCAGCTGCAGCCGTAGCCGACTGCGGAGATGAAGGAATGCCGCCACCGGCACGGGTCGCACCATAGCGGGCGGCCACGGTCTGCTGCCCTACCGGCTGGGCACCGACACCGCGTGTCGGCACGGCACCGCCACCAAGCGGGTGCGCCGGGAACCAGGTGCGGCCATCTGCCGCCTGGATGGCGGTGTTCGGCGTGGAGTTGGTCTGCATCGGCGCCGCGGCGCGCTGCTGTGCCGGCATTGCATTGCCCGTGGCCACCGGAATGGCGCTGGCCGAATTGGCCGACGTCGATTTGGCATCAGCCTGCTGAGCCGCCGCCGTCTGCTTCAGGGCCTGGAACAGATCGGACGGCAGTTCAATCGGACCATCCGTCTTCGCAGCCTCTGCCTTCGTATCTTTCTCGTCACCCTTGCGTGCCGGTCCGGCTGGACGCTGTTCATCCACAATCCTTGCGCCAACCTGCAGAGGCGGCGCTTTGACGGCAGCCTGGGCCTGCGCGGCCTGAATCTGGGCAGCCTGAGCCTGCGCAGCCTGGGTCTGGGCTGCCAACTCGGGCGGGGAGGTGCCATTCGAGGAGGAGGACGCAACCATGGTCTGAGGCGCGTCCTTGTTGTTCGGCCCCATATTGATACCGAGCGCAGCCATGGCATGTTCGCCCGGGTCTTTGCCGGTGGCTTCCTCGACCATGCCACTGACCATGGAAAGGACGGCACCGATCGGACCGCCGAACAGACCGCCGCCGGCAATGCGCGCGCCGGGATCGATCTTGTCGCCTGTGATGGCACGATAGATGGTCGAGACGACCGGGATGTGCTGCAGTGGATTGATGATGTCGAGGAAGTCGCCGAAGGTGAACCCGTCCTTGCCGAAAAGCGGATTGCCGCTCTTGGCTTCGGATGCGCCCTCTGGAGCCGTGGCGCTGGCCGCACTCGTCCCTGCCGCACTGGCCCTCTGGGCCATCAGCGGATGGGTCGGATAAGCGGTTGCTGGTATCGGGTTCGGCATTGCAGTCCTCTGTCAGGACCAGCTTTGCAAGCCGCAGGCCAGAATTCAGGCCAAGGAAATCAACGCATTAACCATACCCGGGGGCAGAACCGGCAATTTCTGCCGGGAGCGGGCGCACAGGCCTTACAAATAATGCCCCGAGCGTTTCCGCTTGGCAGCCAGATAAGCCTCGTTATGGGCATTGGAGGGGAATTTGTGCGGGACCCGTTCGGCCACCGTGATCCCGCAGGCCTCCAGCCCCTTCACCTTCTCGGGGTTGTTGGTCAGCAGCCGCACACTGTCATAGCCCAGCCGCTGCAACATGCGGGCGGCCGGCAGAAACCAGCGTTCGTCGGCATCGAAGCCCAGCCGCTGGTTGGCATCGACAGTGTCAAAGCCCTGATCCTGCAACTGATAGGCCCGCAGCTTGTTGACCAGGCCAATGCCGCGGCCTTCCTGCGCCAGATACAGCAGAATCCCGCCGCCAGCCTCGGCGATGGTGCGTACCGAGCCACGCAGCTGTTCGCCGCAGTCGCAGCGCAAGCTGCCCAGCAGGTCGCCGGTGAAACATTCCGAATGCAGACGGGTCAGCACGGGTTTGGCCGGATCGGGCGCGCCAATCACGAGGGCAAAATGCTCCTGCCGGCCATCGGCGGGCCGGAAGGCATAAAGCTGCGCATCTTCAGCATCGATCACCGGGAGCCGCGCTTGGCTGACTGGCGCTAGCGTTTCGGCCGCAGCCAGATCGTAGGCAGCGACGGCTTCTGCCAGCACGGACAGGATATCGGCAGGCAGGGCCACAGCAGCCGATACCGGCACATGTACGGCAGCCGGCAGCAGATACGCGGTCTTGGCCAGCTTGACGGCCAAAGCCGCGCTCGGCGGCGGCGCAGTCTTGATGCGGGTGAACGGTCCGCGCAGCGGTGCAGCCAGATCGCGGCTGGCATCGGCCAGATCGCGGATCAGCGCCGCGCGGCCTGCACCATCGGTCGGCAGGTCATGCAGCGGTAACAGAATCATGTCATGCCCCGTGGGGCCAATATGCAGCACGGCAGCGCGCGATGCGGTCAGCACCAGCGCGGCCTCGCTGCCCGGCGACAGGGTCGCGTCCAGCATGGCCTCGGTCAGGGTTTCGGCGGCCAGCACCAGAACGCGGCTGCCATCGGCCATGGCCAGCAGCACGGGACGGCCGCGACGAAGTTCATGGCCGGCGCGATCGACGGCAATGGCGGCGGCAGAGTGGGAAAGACCGGTCATGACTGATCCGATGTACGACTCTGGACGCAGCCCGGCAAGCCGTCAGCCCCTTTACGACGCCAGTTGTGACGCCGCTTACCCCGGCCATGACCTTCGGGAAAGCCGGCTACCCCCGGCCCTGCCCAGCCTGCAGGCCCGGCTGATCGCCCGGGCCCTGCGGCGGCTGATCAAGCCGCGCCAGGTGGGGCCGGGTGATATCGTCCTGATCCGCGGCCTGATGACCGCCCTCACCCGCAGCCGCCTGCCGCCCGGCATCCGGGTCGAGCAATTGCGTGGCCCCATGTGCGGCGAATGGCTGCATCCATCGCAGCCCCGGCACGGCCGGGCGCTGCTTTACCTGCATGGCGGCGGCTATCTGGCCGGCAGTCCGCGCACCCACCGGGCGATCACGGCGCGGCTTGCCGCCGGCCTGGGCATCAGCGTGTTCGTCCCCGATTACCGTCTGGCGCCGGAGCATCCCTTCCCCGCCGCCCTGCTGGATGCACAGGCCACCTGGCGGGGCCTGCTGGCGCGCGGCTATCGCGCAGATCGCCTGTGGCTGGCCGGCGATTCCGCCGGCGGCGGACTGGCGCTGGCGCTGATGCAGGCCTGCCGGGAGCAGGGCCAGCCGCTGCCGCGCGCCGCCGCCCTCTTCTCACCATGGACCGACCTGACCTGCAGCAGCCCGGGGCTAGCCGAGAATGCCGAGCAATGCGCCTGGTTCCGGCCACAGCAGTTGCGCTTCGCCGCCCGGCTTTATGCGGCAGGTCGAATCGATCTGGCCGATCCACGCCTGTCGCCGCTCCATGGCGACCTGACCGGCCTCCCGCCTCTGATCCTGCATGCCAGCGACACGGAACTGCTGCGCGACGACTCGCGCCTGCTGGCCGCCCGGGCCCGGGCGGCGGGAACCGACGTGCACCTGAAGCTCTGGCATGGCCTGCCCCATGCATGGCCCAATTTCGCCGGGCTGATGCCGGAGGCGGATGCCTGTCTGCGAGAGACTGTGGCCATGCTGGCCGCGGCTGCCGCTTGAGCCAACCCGCCACACAGGTCAGACTCAGCACCTAGAATGCGAATCGCGCCCCGCTTGATTCGCATCGGCGGGAGATTTCCTTGCAGGAAAAAGAACTACGCCTTGCCCTGGTGTGTTTTGGCGGCGTCTCGCTTGCCATCTACATGCATGGCGTCACCAAGGAAATCCTGAAACTGGTGCGCGCCTCGCGTACCTATCACTCCTTGCCCAAGGGATCGGCGCGTGAGACCGCGCGCTTCGCCGATCACGTCCACCCCAGCGACACCGAATACGACAGCGAGCATGCCTATTTCGAATTGCTGCAGGAGATCGGCCGCCATGTCGACCTACGCATCGTCGTCGATGTAATCGCCGGTGCCTCTGCCGGCGCCATCAACGGTATCATTCTCGGACGAGCACTGGCGCATGATCTGCGCATCGACCATTTCCGGAACCTCTGGCTCCATGAGGCCGACGTCTCGCGCCTGCTCGATCCCGACAAGCGGGCCGGTCGCTGGAGCAAGATGTACATGCGACCGCTGTTGTGGCTGGCAGCGCGCTCGCGCTTCGGCCGCCTGCTGCTGGGCGATGGCGAGATCCGCGACAAGATTTCGCTGTTCACACGTTCGCGCTGGTTCCAACCGCCCTTCGATGACCAGCATCTGCTGCGACAGCTGCTGGCCGGCCTGGAGGGCATGGGCGACCCAGCCAAGCCCGGCGACAGCCTGATGCCGACACAATTGGGGCTCGAACTGTCGGTTACCATGACCGACTTCTACGGTTTCCTGCAGCATATTCCGATCCATGATCCGCCCTATGTGCAGGATCGCGAGCATCGCCATGTACTGCATTTCGGCTATCGTCGCTGGCCCAATGGCGTCGAGCAATCGGACTTCACCACGAAAGACGCGCCCGCACTGGCCTTCGCCGGCCGTGCCACTTCAGCATTCCCCGGCGCTTTCCCACCGGCACAGCTGGGCGAGGTTGATCGCCTGCTGACACAGCAGAACCGCAAATGGGAAAGCAAGCCGGCCTTCGTACAGGCCAACTTCCAGGATTACCTGAAAGCCGGCATAGATCCGGAACTGACCTCCTTCGTCGATGGCGGCGTGCTGGCCAACAAGCCCTTTGCCGCCGCCATGAAAGCGATCCGCGGACGCCCGGCCTATCGCCAGGTCGACCGCCGGCTGGTCTATATCGATCCGCAGCCGTTGCGGCCCGCACCGCCACAGACCGGCCGCCTGCCCGGATTCTTCCGCGTGCTGAAAGGCTCACTCAGTGACATCCCGCGCAATGAACCGATTGCCGACGAACTGATCTGGGCCAGCCAGTTTAACGAGCAGGTCAGGCATCTGCGCGGCGTGATCGACGCCACCCAGCCGCAGATCACAAGACTGGTCGAGGAAAGTGCACCGCAAAACCTGGATGCGCCCTTAAGCGAAATGGAAATCCGGCTCTGGCGCATGCAGGCCAGCGAACGCGCCGTGCGTGAAGCAGGCTTTGCCTATGAAGGTTACGTGCGACTGAAGCTGGGCGCGGTGCTGTATTTCGTCACACGCCTGATCTGCACTGCCTGCGGATACGGCGAACGTTCGACCGAGGCGCTGTGGACTCGTGAAGTGTTGCTGCGCTGGGCCGAGGATCGCGGCGTCTGCCACACTGTCGCCAATTTCCCCAAGGCGCCGTCCGGCGCCACCATTGATACGCTGCCTGGCTGGGTGCGGTTCCTGCTGCGCTTCGATGTCGCCTTCCGCCAGCGTCGCGTCAGCTTCCTGATCCAGCGCCTGAACCAGCTCTACGGCAAGCTGGGCGAGGCCGAGCATCGCGGCCTGAAGGCCGAGCAACTCGACGCCCTGAAGCGCGCACTCTACGAGGCGCAGGAAAGCCTGCGGCATCTGGACAACATCAGCTGTCTGAGCACGGCGACTGTCGACGCCATCAAGACCTTGCTGTTCCGCCGTGTGGATCGCCAGCGCGCCGATCAAATGGCGGACAATGCGCTTGGATTTGCGCGCCAGAACCTGGCCGCCATCGATGCCATTGTGGATGCCATGGGCGTGGACATAGATCTCAACAGCCGTACCGACCAATTGGATGCCCTGCTGGCCGATCTGGCACCCGAAGACTGGAGCAGCGCCGCACGCACCGATCTGCTGGTTGGCTATATCGGCTTCCCCTTCTGGGATGTACTGACCTTCACCATCACCAACTGGCGCGATCTGGGTGAGTTCAACGAAATCCGCATCGATCGCATCAGCCCGGAAGACGCTGTGGCGATTCGACGTGGCAATACACTGAAGGGCGTCAATCTCGGTCGCTTCGGCGGCTTCTTCAGCCGCGCCCATCGCGAAAACGATTATCTCTGGGGACGCCTGCATGCCGTCGATCGTCTGATCGACATTGTCTGCGATGCAGGATTGGGCAATGCGCCGGATATCCCGTTCGACCGCATGGCAATCAAGCTCAAGGCCTTCCGGCTGGTGCTGGATCGTGAGGCCGCCAACCTTGCCGTCAGCCGGACGCTGATTGCCGACCTGCGTCACGAACTTGATACCATCGCAGCTGGAAATGCCGCCTGAATCGCGGTTTCCGCGCCTTGTCCGGATACGGAAAAGCGTTATGCTCGGCGGCCTCTTTCAGCCAAGCGAGCTTGACCGTGACCCGTTCGATCCGTTCCGCCTTTCTCATCTCTGCCGCCCTCCTGGCCTTGAGCCCTGCGGTGCTGGCCCAGACGGCAACCAAGAAAGCACCAGCCGACGATCCGGTCGTGGCAAGCGTCAATGGCAAACCGATCCATCGCTCGGCCGTGATCGACTTCTACAGCCAGCTGCCGCCGCAAATGGCGCAGATTCCGCTGGAGCAGATTCTGCCCGGTATCATCAATGAGCTCGCCGCCCGCAAGCTGCTGGGCGAAGCTGCCGAGAAATCCAAGCTGGCTGATACTCCTGCCGTAAAGGCACAGTTGCAGGCCACACGCGAGCAGGTGCTGCAGCAGGCCTATCTGGATCGCCAGGTGAAGGCGGAAGTGACCGACGCCAAGCTGCGCGCCCGCTATGCCGAACTGATCAAGCAGCAGCCCCCACAGGAAGAGGTGCATGCCCGCCACATCCTCGCCGCCAGCGAAGCCGATGCGAATGCTGCACTGGCTGAAGTGAAGAAGGGTGCCGATTTCACGGAAGTGTCGAAGAAGCGCTCAACCGGCCCGACAGCCGCGACTGGCGGTGATCTCGGCTTCTTCACCAAGGACAAGATGGTGCCGGAATTCGCCGAGGCTGCCTTCAAGCTGCAGCCCGGCCAGGTCACCGAGACACCGGTGAAGACCCAGTTCGGCTGGCACATCATCAAGGTGGAAGCCCGTCGCAAGGCGGAAGCGCCGAAGTTCGAGGATGTCCGCGCCCAAGTCTACGAGATCATGTCCGGCGAAGTCGTGGAGAAGCTGGTGACCGATCTGCGCAAGAACGCCAAGATCGAGCAGTACGACTGGGTGCCGCAAGGCAACAAGCTGCCCGCCATCGCGCCGGCCGAACCTAAGAAGAAGCCGTAAGAAGACTCAGGGGACGACATCATGGCCGCGCATCCGGTTTCACCGCTGGCACCGCAGAAGCAGCCCACCTTGCCCACCATTGCCGGCGCGCAACTCGCCACGGCGCTTTCGGGCATGCGCTACAAGGGCCGCGACGATCTTCTGCTGATCGAATTCGTGCCGGGCACCAAGGCCGCTGGCCTGTTCACCCGTTCGTCCATGCCGGGCGCGCCAGTGGAATGGTGCCGCAAGATACTGCCCAATGGAGCGGCGCGGGCCCTGGTAGTCAATGCCGGCATCGCCAATGTCTTCACCGGCAAGGCTGGGGCGCAGGCGGTGAAAGCCACCGCCGATGGAGCCGCCAAGGCTGTCGACTGCAAGGCCAATGAAGTCTATCTCGCCTCCACCGGTGTGATCGGTCAGATTCTGCCGGCCGAGAAAATCGTGGCGCAGATGTCGAAGCTGAAAGCCGGCCTGAAGGGCGATGCCTGGATGATTGCCGCCAAGGCGATCATGACCACGGATACTTTTCCCAAGCTCGCCACTGCGACCTGCAAGATCGACGGCAAGACCGTGACGATCAACGGCTTCTGCAAGGGCTCCGGGATGATCGCGCCGGACATGGCGACGATGCTGGCCTTTGTGGTCACCGATGCCAAGCTGCCGGCTGAAACCCTGCAGGCGCTACTGAAGGGCGCCAACAACCAGAGCTTTAACTGCCTGACTGTCGACGGCGACACCTCGACGTCCGACACCGTGCTGCTGTTCGCCACCGGCAAGGCCGGCAACACGCCGCATGCCAAGGCCTCCGACAAGCGGCTGGCCGATTTCCGCCGCGCGCTGGCCCAGGTGATGAGCGAGTTGGCGCAGCTGATCGCCCGGGATGGGGAAGGCGCACAGAAGCTGGTCACTATCGACGTGACCGGCGCCAAGAACGACACTTCCGCGCGCATCATTGCCCGCGCGATCGCCAATTCCCCGCTGGTGAAGACCGCGATCGCCGGCGCCGACGCTAACTGGGGTCGCATCATCATGGCCGTCGGCAAATCGGCCGAGCCCGCCAATCGCGACAAGCTGGTGATCAAGATCGGCGGCAAGGCGGTGACCAAGAACGGCATGGTCCGTCCCGATCATGATGATGCCGCCGCAACCAGCCATTTCCAGAGCCGCGATGTGCGGATCGAAGTGGATGTGGCGGTCGCCAAGGGCGTGGCGCGGGTCTGGACCTGCGACCTGACGCACGGCTACATCGACATCAATGCCGACTATCGCAGCTGACGATCCGCTCTGCCCCGGCGATGCCGCCGCCCTGCTGGCGCCCAAGCCGGTAGTGCTGGTGGTGGCCGTGGCGCTGGTCGATCTTGACGGCCGCGTGCTGCTGACCCAGCGTCCGCCCGGTAAGAAGCTGGCCGGCATGTGGGAGTTTCCCGGTGGCAAGGTCGAAAAGAACGAGACGCCGGAAGCCGCCCTCGTGCGCGAACTGCACGAGGAACTGCATCTGGATATCAGCGCCGCCTGCTTGGCGCCGTTCGCCTTTGCCAGCCATGCCTATGACGACTTCCACCTGCTGATGCCGCTCTACGTCTGCCGCCGTTGGGCCGGGCAGCCCGATCCCCGCGAAGGTCAGGCGATGAAGTGGGTCAAGCCGATCAAGATGCGCGAGCTGGAGATGCCGCCGGCCGACATCCCCCTCGTCGCCATGCTGCGCGACCTGCTGGGTTAGGTCGGCAGCGCCTCCGGCGCATATTGCGCGGTGAATTCCTCGGATGGCGGGATAGGCTTGATCACGTCGACCAGCACGCCGTTCGGGTCGGCGATGATGAAATGCCGCTGGCCGAATGCCTCATCCCTGATCGTCAACCGGATATCCAGCCCGGCCGCCTCGGCCTGATGATAAACCGCATCGACATCCTCAACCTCGAAATTGAGCAGCATGCCCTGCACGGGCTTGCGGAAACCTTCGGGAATGGTCGGATGCGTATGGTCCAGTATGGCAAGATGGACCCGTGAATCACTCTGGCTGCTCAGATGCACATACCAGTCGCTCTCGAAGGCCGGGGCAAAATCGAAATGGGTTTCATAGAAGGCGCGGGTCTGGGCCAGCTTGGCGGTGCAGATCACGGGGTAATAGCTCGTCAGTTTCATGATGGGCTCCTGGGGTAGCGGTTCGGGGCTTGACGGGTCTGAATTGAAATTGATATAAACATACAGGTTGTATGTATGCAAGAGAAGCGGCAGAGCAAAGCTGAAAAACACGCGGCGACCCGGGCGGCCCTGCTGGCCACCGCGCGCGCGTTGTTTGCCGAAAAAGGCTATGCCGCTACCGGCACCGAAGAGGTGGTGGCGCAGGCGGCCGTCACGCGCGGCGCGCTCTACTATCATTTCAAGGACAAGCAGGCGCTGTTCGCCGCTGTGGTCGAGCAGATGGCGCAGGACATTCTGACCGAGATCGAGGTCGCCGCAGGCAAGGCCAAAAGTCCGGTCGATGCGATGGTGAAAGGCAGCCAGGCTTTTCTCGATGCCTGCCTGGAGCCGGCAACACGACAGATTTACCTGATCGATGCGCCATCGGTGATCGGCTGGTCGCAATGGCGCGAGATCGATGCGCGCTATGGCACCGGCTCGCTGCGACAGGGAATCGATGCAGCCCTGGCCGAGATGCCGCGCGGCCAGCGACTGTCGGCCGATGCCCTGACTTATCTGCTGACCGGTGCGATGAACGAGGCCGCACTCTGGCTGGCCGCAGCGGGGAATGAGGCTTCGGCACGCAAGGCCGCCGATGCAGCGCTGAAGCGGATTCTGGAGCTGCTTTTTACGCCGGAGCGTTAAGGCTTGGGCGGACCGCCGACAGGATATTCCGCAGCATCAAGTGCCACCGCCAGGCGCGTGGTCGCCTGACCCGGGCGCAGCGGCTTCTGCTGGCTTTCATGCGGCGACCAGCCAGTGAGCGCGATCATTTCAAAACTGGCGGGGATGCGACCTTCGGCATCCGCGAATTTCTGCTGATAGAGCTCCACCATGCGCAGCAGGGTGGCCCGTCGCGTGAAATGCTTGCGCCGGCCCAGGGCAGCGTTGGCCTCGCCCATGCCGCGCAGGTCCTGCATCAGACGAAAGGCATTCCCATAGGTCACCGGGATGACCTCGCTGTCGGCGACTGGCAGCGCGAAGCCTGCCCGCTGCAGCAGTGCTGCGGCATCGAGCGTTTCGGCCATCGGCGAAACACGCGGGCTGGCGCCACCCTCTAGCTCGGCCTCGGCGGCAAGCCAGGACTGGCGCAGTTCGTTGAGCGTCGCACCACCCAGCATGGCGCCCAGAAATAATCCATCGGGCTTCAACACATGCCGGATCTGGATCAGGGCGCCGGGTAGGTCGTTGATCCAATGGAGATTGAGCAACGCGATCACCAGATCGAACTTCTGCTCGGCGAACGGCAGGAACTCCTCGTCACCCACCACATGCAGACCGGTGGCCGGAATGCCGTCCATGCCGACCAGCATCTCGATGCCGCCCCGCCCGTGCAAACGCTGCTGTAGCCAGCCGGCGTCGCAGCCCTGAACCAGCGCCAGCGGGAAGCTGCGACGAATATCGTCCAGGCGGTCGAGCAGGCGTTCGGCCACGGCGGCGCGAAGGAAATCGTATTCCCCGGCCCGGGAAGCCATCCGCTGGCGCTGACGCCGCTTGGCGCTACGATCGAAGACCTGCATAGTGTCGGACATAACCGCATTTTGACACGGGCAATGCGACCTCGCCATGGTGGCACCGAAAAAATCCACGGCGAAGCGCAAGCCCCTCAACCTCGCCCTGCAGGGCGGCGGTACCCACGGTGCATTCACCTGGGGTGTGCTGGATCGCCTGCTGGAAGAAGACTGCTTCGATTTCGAGGGTATCAGCGGCACATCAGCCGGCGCCATGAATGCTGCCGTGATGGCCAGCGGACTGACCAAGGGCGGACCGGCTGCAGCGCGTCAGGCCCTGCATGATTTCTGGCGCAGCGTGGCCGATACCGCCGCTCTCTCGCCGTTCCGCCCCACCCTGCTGGATCACTGGTTCAAGTTCGGCGGGATCGATTACTCGCCCAGCTACGAGCTGATGGAACTGAGCACCAAGCTGGCTTCACCCTATCAAAGCAATCCGAGCAACAAGAATCCCCTGCGCGACATCCTGAAAAAGATCCTGGATGACAAGACCCTGCAGGACTGCTCGGAAGTGAAGCTGTTCGTCTGCGCCACCGATGTGCTGGAAAGCAAGATCAAGGTCTTCCAGAATCAGGAGCTCAGCATCGACGCCCTGATGGCCTCGGCCTGCCTGCCGCAACTGTTCCAGGCGGTGAAGATCGGCCGCAGCTATTACTGGGATGGCGGCTTCATGGGTAATCCGCCGATCTATCCGATCATCTATCACTGCGACTGCCGCGACGTGCTGATCGTACAGATCAATCCGATGCGCATTCCAGCTGTGCCAAAGACCCCGCAGGCAATCCTGGATCGCGCCAATACCCTGAGCTTCAATTCCAGCCTGGTGCGCGAGATGCGTGCCATCGCCTTTGTCAGCAAACTGATCGATTCAGGCTTCGACGACGGCGGCCGCCTCAAGCGCATGCTGATTCACACGGTGGATGCCGAGGAGCAGCTGGCGCGTTACGGCGCTGTCAGCAAATACAATGTCGACTGGGATTTCCTGCAAAGCCTGTTCACGCTCGGCCGCCGTCAAGGCGCGACCTTCCTGCGCAAACATTTGGATGGCGTCGGGAGAACCTCAACCACCGATATCGCCGAAAAGTTTCTCTAGTTTCTCTAGACTGCCTAGGCGGCCCTGGCCGGCTGCAGCACCCGCATGACGGCGCGGGCACGCTTGGCCACTTTCTGCACCGTGAAGCCCGGCTTGTAGAGCGAGCCACCGAGACCGAAACCGGCAGCGCCCGCCTCGAACCACGGCTCCATGTTGTCGGCGTTGATACTGCCAACCGGCAGGATCGGCATGGTCGAAGGCAGCACAGACCGCAGGCTTTTCAGCACAGCGGGGGAGAATGCCTCGGCCGGGAATAGCTTCAGCCCGTCGGCACCGGCCTGGATCATGGAAAAAGCTTCGGTCGGTGTGGCAAAACCCGGTACTGCCACCATGTCCAGCACCTTGGCCTTGTGCACCACATCGGCACAGGCATGCGGCGCAACGATCAATTGACCGCCAGCCTGACAGATGCGCTTCACATTGGCCGGATCGACCACGGTACCGGCACCGATCAATGCCTTGTCACCAAATTGCTTGGCCAGTGCCTTGATACTGACCAATGGGTCGGGGGAATTCATCGGCACTTCGATGATGCGAATCCCGGTCTCGATCAGCGCCGCACCGATCTCAAGTACTTCATCGGGTTTGACGCCACGCAGGATGGCGATGAAAGGACAGGCGCGCAGCCAGGCATTGAGGTCAATCATGGCGTTCTCCCTTTCAGCAGCTGGCCCAGACGATAAAGTCCGTGGGCCGCCGCATTGTCCGGCGCGATATCGGCGGCGATGCCGAGCATGGCAAAAGCCTTCCGGTAACGCGACGCCAGAGCGCCGGTTCCGACAATGATCACACGTCCGGCCCAATCTGTCGCGCGCAATTCATGGCCAATCAGAATGCCGGAGAGATAGTCACTCCCTGCTGCAGCGCACACTTCTTCGAACAGTCGTCGCGTCCGCACTCCGAACAGATGATGCAGCAGACCGCCGGTTTGGCCCGACCGCGCGATCCCGTCAGCGAAGGCCTTTTCGGCGGTATCGGGGTGCGCGACCTCGTCGGGTTTCAGCATGGCGGCAATCAGGCCCTGGCTTCTCAGCAGGGCGAAGAGTTCACCTGTCATTGCCGTCGCGAAGTCTGTGATGCGGCCAGCCCGCAGATGCGCGTGCTTGGAATGTGTACCGGGCAGGCAGATGGTGGCATCGACCGCAGTGTCGAGACCAAATATCTGCATCTCTTCACCGCGCATAACATCAGGAACCCCATCAACATTGCGGCAAGAGAGACCGGGAACGATATGCGCCATCCGCCCCTGCCCCAATTCCACCGGACAGAGTTTATCGGCCAAGTCGTCGAGGCTGGCCGGGCATGCGGCATAGGGTGCCTCACGCCAGCCCTGGCGACTGCCGACCATGCCGGACAGCAGGACGGAGGCATCGGGAGATGCATCCAGCCAGTCGCCGATCTGGCCGCGCAAAACAGCGGGGTAGTCGGTCGGCGTCAGGCTGGCTATGCCGGATGCCCCGGTCCGTGTCTCAAGGACGATGCCATCCGGCCCGAGGCGGTATGCCCGGAAACCGCTGCTACCCCAGTCGATCCCGAGCACGGTTGTTACGCCGCGAGACGCTTGCCTGTGCCAGCGTCGAACAGATGCACGCGGTCCACGCGCGGCATCAGGTGCACCATGCCGCCGGGCTGGAAGCCGTGATGTTCGGCGAAGACGCCGCAGATCTGCGCACCGCTCAGGTCGGCATAGACGAAGGTGCTGGCGCCCGTGGGCTCCACCACATTCACCTTCACCGGCAGGCCATTGCCCTCAGTCGGCGACAGGTGTTCCGGCCGGATGCCATAAACCACCGCCTGCCCGTCCTGGCCAGCAATATTGCTGCCCAGCGGCAGATCAATGCCAGCTTCGGTCGCCACCCAGTTGCGGCTGCCGTCGCGACGCAGCACGCCCTTGATCAGATTAATGGCCGGCGAACCGATAAAGCCCGCCACAAACAGGTTGTTGGGGCGCTCGTAAAGTTCGAGGGGGGTGCCGATCTGCTCGACGATGCCGTCATGCATGACGACGATGCGGTCAGCCATGGTCATGGCTTCGATCTGGTCATGGGTAACGTAGATCGATGTGGTCTTGAGCTGCTGATGCAGCGCCTTGATTTCCGTGCGCATCTGCACGCGCAGCTTGGCATCTAGATTGCTGAGCGGCTCATCGAACAGGAAGACCTGCGGATTGCGCACGATGGCGCGGCCCATGGCCACACGCTGGCGCTGGCCGCCCGAAAGCTGCTTGGGGTAGCGGTCGAGATACTGGCCCAGACTGAGAATCTGCGCAGCGCGCTCGACGCGCTCGGCGATCATCGCCTTTTCGGCTTTCCGCAGTCTCAGCGAAAACCCCATATTCTCGCGCACCGTCATATGCGGATAGAGCGCGTAATTCTGGAAGACCATAGCGATGTCGCGGTCTTTCGAGGGCACCTCGTTGACGATTTTTTCTCCAATCCGGATGTGGCCGCCAGAGATTTCTTCCAGGCCGGCAATCATGCGCAGCAAGGTCGACTTGCCACAGCCCGACGGACCCACCAGAACGACGAATTCGCCGTCCGGAATCTTGACGTCGATGCCATGAATGACTTCCAGCGCGCCGTATTTCTTGCGCACGGCCTCAACACTCACACTCGCCATGTCAAACTCCCTGTCACTCTTTTTTTGTTACTGCCCCGCCTCAGGACTTCACTGCCCCCGCAGTAAGCCCCGCCACCATGTAACGGCGGAACGCGTAATAGATTGCTGCCGGCGGCAGCGAATAAATGATGCCGGTCGCCATCAACAGGTTCCACGGCGCGTCGTCGGTGCTGAGGAAATGCCCCAATGCCACCGACAGCGTGATGTCCGTATCAGACGACAACAGCAGGAAGGCGTAGAGATACTCGTTCCAGGCCAGTAGCAGCGCGTATGTGCCTATCGCGACCATCGACGGCATCATCAGCGGCAGGTAGATCAGCCAGAAAATCTGGATCGGACTAGCGCCGTCGATACGGGCGGCCTCATCCAGTTCATAGGGCAGTTTGTCGGCATACTGCCGCAGCATCCAGATCGCATAGGGGCTGGCGAAGGTAACCATGGTCAAGATCAACGACCACTTGCTGCCCAGCAAGCCATACTGCCCCATTGCGGTATACATCGGGATTGCCAAGAAGGCGGCCGGGATCAGGTACGTGAGCAGCGCCAGATTCGATACTGTCTCGCCGAAGCGAACCTTGAGGCGACTGATCGCAAAACTGGCGCAGGTGCCGATCGTCAGCGTCAGTACCGCCACCGCCACGGCGACCAGAGCCGAGTTGAACAGCTGGGTCCAGAAATGACCGAGGAAGTAATGCCCCTGCGTCAAGACGGTCTTGTAGTTGTCGATGGTCGGCGACTTCGGCCAGATCGCGCCGGCAAAGGCCTCGGCCTGCGGCGTGATCGACATGACGAACAGATGGTAGATCGGAATCAGGGTCCAGATCAGGACAAGAATCCCCACCAGGATCAGGCGCGCCTCGCCGAATGCCCTCTGGACGTTCACTGGTTCTCTCCGCGCAGGCGCTTCAGCATCAGGATTGTGATCGGGATCATGAAAGGCAAAGCCACAATCACGGTGGCAACACCGGCGCGGATTTCACTCATGCCGAAGGCATAGCGAATGCCGAGCGTGGCCAGCACCTGGGTTGAATCGGCCGGACCACCGCCGGTCAGGAGGTAGATCGAATTGAAGTCGCCCAGCGTCCATATAGTCGAGAGCAGCGTGGAGGTGATGTACATGTTCCGCACGCCGGGGAAGGTGATGTAGAGGAATTTCTGCAGGCCGCTGGCACCGTCAACATCGGCCGATTCATACAGATCCTTCGAGATGGTCAGTCGCGCCGCGACCAGGATCAGCGTCCAGAACGGCAGGTATTTCCAGATATGGATGGTGACGATAGACCCCAGGCCATAGACGCGGTCGAGCAGCCAGCCCGGCCCATCCTGCATGGTGAACTGGAAGATCAAGGAGTTCACCATGCCCCATTCCGCATTCAGCATCCAACGGAAGGACAGGATGGTGGGGATGGAGGGAATCGCCCAAGGCAGGATGAAGATGAAGCTGACCCAGCGGATCCAGCGCCGCTCATGCACGAAGAACCCTGACAGCAGCAGCGCGAGGAACATTTTCATGTTCACGCCGAGGCCGAGGAAGATGACGGTGTTGATCAGCGTGCGAATGAAGATCGGGTCATCGAAAATCCGGCGATAGGCCTTCACCTCGGTGCCGAGATAAAGCCCGTAGCCGACCGGATAGAGCACGAAGACAAAGAAGATAGCGATATAGGGGATCAGCATGATGAGCCCCCAGGTCGCTTCGGCCGACATGCGGCCGGAGCGGTGGGAGGGCGCGACGTCTTGCGCGATAGATACCATCGTCGCGACCCTCCCGTTACGCGTCAGCTCTTAACCAGAACCTTGATACGGGCGATCATTTCATCAACCGCCTGCTCCGGGCTGATCTTGTCGCCGGCGACGCGCGCAATGGCACGGCCCCAGACGTTCTCAGCGTTGATCGTAGTGAAGTGGTAGTCATAGACGAACTGGAAGGGGATCGTGCCTTCCGTGATGAACTGCTGATAGACCTGCTTGCGATGCGGGTCCTTGCCGTCCTTCCAGAACGGACGCTCGGCGCCCGCCTTGGTGACAGTGAACCAGCGACCCAGCGCGCCTTCGACGAACGGATTCAGGTTCTCGTCTTCCAGCAGCATGGCCAGGAACTGCTTGCCCAATATCTTCTGTTTGGCATCGGCGAACACCACAGCGGTCTTCACCGCGGCGAGGTTCGGCAGCGTGCCGCCATCGGGCTTCTTGGGCCAGCCGGCGGTCTGGATCAGCGTCTCATAGTTGATCTTGGCCTGAGCATCGCCCTTGTTGGCGTTGTCCAGGTGCGACGACGGGATCGAGATGGTCGCGTTATGCGTCATCACGGTCGTCTTGTTGTGGAAATTGACGTTGTTGTCAGTGTCGGTCCAGGTCACCGAGGACGGTGGCGTGCAACCCTTGAGGTTGACGTCGGCATAGTCCTTCAGCGCGTTGACCAGGCCCTGCTTAACCTTCGGGTTGTCGACCGTCAAGTTGCCGTCCTTGTCCACCGGAGACGCGTCATAGGCGTTCACGAAGGTCAGGAAGCTGTAGAAGGTGTCGCTGGCAGCGATCGAGCTGGGATGACCGACGCCATATACGCGCTTGCCCTTGGCGCGCAGCGCGGGCTGCACCTTGTCGCACCAGAAGGACCAGTAGCCCTTCCAATCGGTCGGGATGTCAGTGGTCTTGAAGCCGGCATCCTCGACCATGTCCTTCCAGTAGAAGGTATGAATGGTCTGCTGCTGCACCGGCATCGCGTAATAGGCGCGCTTCTTAGTGGTGGCGTTGTTCAGGAAGACCGTCTCAAGCGTGCCCGGCAGGAAGCGATCCTTGATCGGGGTGATGATGTCGGTCAGGTCTTCGATCTTGTTGTCATTCGCCCACTTGCCGGTGGTACGGAAGTCATAGGTGGTGCCGAAGCCCACATCCGGCGGCGTGCCGGCTTCGACGGCGCTGACCGTCTTGGTGATGATGTCTTCGGTGCTGAACAGGCTGAGCTGCACCTTGGCGTTATGCTTCTTCTCGAAACGCTCGATGAAGGCATACAGCGCCTTGTCTTCAGCTTCATAGAAGCCCTTGGTGAACCAGACGGTCACCGTCTGCTGCGCCACGGCGGGCGTGGCATAGGCCGTCATGCCGGCCAAAGCAGTCGTCGCAAGAATCAATCCCAATGCTTTACGCATTTTAGCGGTCCTCCCTGAACCATAGACCCGTTGTGGGTTCTACATGTCTTTCAATGCGACTCCGGTCATGCCGATGTTGCATCTCATATATCAGTTTAGCCAGCCCTCCCGGCCCTGCCAAGTCCCCTTTGTGCGGAATCCACACGCGACTTTCGGCTTGTATCCCGGGCAGACAGGTTATGACTGTGACTGCATGGTGGCCGCCGCGAAATCGGCGGCCACCATGCATTTAGTGATTGTGACGCGGCACGCCGTAGGTCTCGGCGATGCGCTGATAATCGGTGGCGAAATCCAGGCAGCCCCCTGTGGACAACTGCCCGACATATTTGCGCTGCAACTCCTGCCACGGCGTCTGGTTCACCAGCGTTGGCGGCGTCCAGGCCTTGCGGCGCTTTTCCAGCTCGTCCTTTGAAATCATGATGTCGGCCGAGCGCTTGTTGAGATCGATACGGATCTTGTCACCCGTCTTCAGCAAGGCCAGACCGCCGCCGACAGCCGATTCCGGCGAGGCATTCAGGATCGAGGGGCTGCCCGAGGTGCCGCTCTGACGCCCATCGCCGATGCAGGGCAACAGGTTGATACCCTGTTTCACCAGCCGGTCCGGCGGCAGCATGTTCACCACTTCGGCCGCCCCCGGATAACCGATCGGGCCGGTGCCACGGATCACCAGGATGCTGTTCTCATCCACCGGCAGGGACGGATCATTGATCCGCTCGTGATAATCCTCCGGCCCCTCGAAGACGATGGCAGTCCCCTCGAAGGCGTTGGGATCGCCCGGCCGCTCCAGATACTTCTTGCGGAATTCGGCCGACACCACCGAGGTCTTCATCACCGCCGATTCAAACAGCGTGCCCGACAGCACGGCAAAGCCGGCTTCCTTCAGCATCGGCTGCTCGTAGGGCTTGATGACATTGCGGTCCTCACAGACCGCGCTCTTCACATTCTCACCCATGCTCTTGCCATTCACGGTCAAGGCATCAGCATGCAGTTTGCCGGCTTCCAGCAGCTCGCGCATCACCACCGGCACACCGCCAGCATGGTGGAAGCCCTCGCCCAGATACTCGCCGGCCGGCATCAGGTTCACCAGCAGTGGCGTGTCATAGCCGACTTTGTCCCAGTCCGTCACATCCAGTTCGACGCCCATATGGCGGGCGATAGCGTTCAGATGCGGCGGGCAGTTGGTGGAGGCGCCCAGCGCACTGGCCGCCACGATGGCATTCTCGAAGGCCTTGCGCGTCATGATCTTCGATGGACGCAGGTCTTCATGCACGATCTCGACGGCGCGGCGGCCGGTCTCGTAGGCCATCTGGTGGCGTTCGCGATACGGCGCCGGAATCGAGGCGCAGCCGGGCAGCGACATGCCGAGCGCTTCGGCCATGCTGTTCATCGACAGCGCCGTGCCCATGGTGTTGCAGTGACCCGGGCTGGGCGCAGACGACGCCACCATCTCGAGGAACTGGTCGTAGTTGATGCGACCAGCGGCCAGTTCCTGGCGCGCAAACCACACGACAGTGCCAGACCCGGCGCGCATGCCCTTGTACCAGCCATCCAACATCGGACCACCCGATAGCACGATGGCGGGAATGTCCACGGTGGCGGCGGCCATCAGCATGCCCGGCGTAGTCTTGTCGCAGCCGGTGGTCAGCACCACGCCATCAATCGGATAGGAATAGAGCAGCTCAGCGAGCGTCATGTAGAGCAGGTTGCGATCAAGCGCCGCGGTCGGCCGCTTGCCGGTTTCCTGGATCGGATGAGTGGGGAATTCCATCGGGATGCCGCCGGCATCGCGAATGCCATCGCGGATGCGCGTCGCCAGATCGAGATGATGGCGATTGCAGGGCGACAGGTCGCTGCCCGACTGGGCGATGCCGATGATCGGCTTGCCACCGCGCAGCTCGGCCAGGGTCAGGCCGAAATTCAGATACCGTTCCAGATAGAGCGCCGTCATGCCCGGATCATGCGGATTGTCGAACCATTCACGGCTGCGGAGGCGTTTCTTGTTCTCGGTCATGGAGCGTTCCTCGGTACTGATGCTGGTTTCAGACTTGAGCTTTCTTCTGGCGTTCACGATGCAGGACGAACCAGCCGCTGGCCACGATGATCGCCGCACCCAGCAGCATCAGCGGCGTGGGAATATCGGCGAAGAACAGCCAGCCGAGTAGGATCGCCCACAGCAGCGAGGTATAGGTATAGGGCACCACCACGGCGGCCGGCGCCAGCTTCAAGGCCTGGTTCATGCACATATGGGCAGCGGTGGCGACAATGCCGATCAGCGCCAGATAGGCGATGTCGAGCGTGCTGACCGCGGACCAGCCCCAGGGCAAGGTCAGCAGCCCCGCCACGCCGACAGCCAGCGTGTGATAAACAATTAGCGACAATGAATTCGCCGCACGCAACTGCCGGGTGGCGATCATCGATAGCGCATAGGTGAAGCTGCCAGCCAACGCGATCAGTGCCGGCGCCGTGAACAGCACGCCGCCTTCCGGCTGCAGCACCAGTAGCACGCCGATGAAGCCAATGCCGACGGCCAGACCCCGGCGCCAGCCGACCATCTCGCCCAGCAATGGAATCGCCAGCACGGTCACAATCAGCGGCGTTGCCTGATAGACCGCCATCACATCGGCCAGGGGCAGGTGGCGCACAGCCAGATAGAAACACGCCACTTCGGCGACAATGAAGATCAGGCGAATGGCATGCCTGCCCGGCTGGGCGACGACGAAGACCTCGCGCCAGCCGGCGCGATGCACCATCGGCAGCAGCACCGCCAGAGCGGTGGCCGAACGGATAAACAGCAACTGACCGACGGCGACGCTGGCCACCATCCATTTGCCCATCGCATCGTTGAAGGTGAACAGCGCTGTGCCCAGCAGCATGAAAACAATGCCGCGCCAGTGACCTGCCATATCGATGCTTGCGGTTGCTCCGCTCACGCTACGCTCAGCCATGTTCCGCCTGCTCAGCCGCTCTTGCGTTCCCGACCACGCGCCTGCTCCTGCAGGATGATCTGGTAGTCGCGTGATGCGGCGCGGATGTGCACGCCCAGCAGGTTCATTGCCTTGGTGCGTTCCTTGGCGCGCAGCAGCTTGACGATATTCTGGTGTTCGGCCAGCGAATCTTCCACCGTACGATGCTTGGAGGTAACACGGGCGCGCAGGGCTTGGATTTTCATTTCCAGCTGCTGATGGGCCTGGGTCAGGAACCGGTTATTGGCACGCGCCAGAATGTGCAGATGGTATTCCGTATCGAGGCGTCGATAGGCCGGCATGTCGTCATCGGCCACTGCCTTGGCCATGCGGCGCACATTCTGCTCCAGCGCCGTCACCAGCCCGGCCTCGTCATTGGCGAGCGCATCGCGAAGCGCTGCCGATTCCAGGATGACGCGATACTGGCACATCTCAGCCGCCTCTTCCGGCGCCAGAGAAAACACGAAACTGCCGCGCTGCGGCTGGATGTCAACCAGCCCCTCCAGCTTGAGCTGCAACAGCGCCTCACGCACCGGGGTCTTGGAAATCCCAAGCTGGGCCGCTAGAACGTTTTCCGACAATGCTTCGCCCATCATCAGTTCGCCATTGGTGATGCGCGTGCGGACGTGATCCTTGACCAGTTCCGTGAGGGATTTCGGACGCTCCAGCCGCGTGGTGCGAACTGCGCTGCTTTTTGCCATGAGGGCCGACCTTGTTTCCTGCCAGATCGCACCGTAGCAGCGGCCTACGGCAGCCTCAAGTTAATATCTGATATGCCAGTTGACTTGCCGCCACCCCTCCGGTCGGCTAGGAAAGAGACAATAGGGAGGCGCTGACGCGATGGCGTTCGACATTCTCTGCCTTGGCGAAGCCATGGTCGAGTTCAACCAGACCGGCGGTGCCAGCAGCGACCAGTATCTGCGTGGCTTCGGCGGCGACACTTCGAATTGTGCGATTGCTGCAGCGCGGCAGGGCGCAAAAGCCGCTTACTGCACCCTGTTGGGCCAAGACCCCTTCGGCGACCTGTTGCTCGATCTCTGGCGAACCGAAAACGTCGACACCAGCACTGTGGGCCTGCGCACCGATGCGCCGACGGCGATCTATTTCGTCACCCATGGTGAGAAGGGCCATACCTTCACGTATTATCGCAAGGACTCAGCTGCCAGCCGCATGGCACCAACCGATCTGCCCGGTGCGTCACTGGAAGAGGCCAGGCTGCTGCATGTTTCCGGGATCACCCTGGCGGTCAGCGCCTCCTTGCGCGACACCGCGATGGCGGCGATCCAGCGCATGCGGAAGGCTGGCCGGAAAGTGTCCTTCGACACCAACCTCCGGCTCAAGCTGTGGCCCATTGAGGCCGCGCGCGACGCCATTCATGCCGCACTGAAGCTCAGCGATATTGCCCTGCCCAGTCTTGAGGACGCCACAGCCCTCACCGGCCTGAGCGAACCGACAGCCATTCTGGATTTCTACCGCGCCATGGGCATTCCACTGATCGTGCTGAAATGCGGTGCCGATGGCGTGCTGGTGGCTGGAGAAGACGGCAAACGCTGGCGCCTGCAAGGCCATCGCGTGCCAACGGTGGATGCCACCGGAGCGGGCGACTGTTTCGATGGCGCCTTCCTGGCCGAACTGGTGCGCGGCGCCAATCCACTGGACGCGGTCACCTATGCCAATGCGGCTGCAGCGCTAACCACGATCGGCTACGGCGCGGTTGCTCCGATCCCGCGCCGTGCCGCCGTGGAAGCCTTCTTCCAGTCGGTCGGAAAAATTCCGCCCCAACCGCTCTGAAGACTCAGCCTTTGTAATTCCTGGCCGTCTGGTGCTGTTCGCCCAGACCCTGGATGCCCAGATGAATCTTGTCGCCGCCCTTGAGATACAGGGGCGGCTTCTGACCCATGCCCACACCCGGCGGCGTGCCGGTCGAGATGATGTCGCCCGGCTGCAAGGACATGAACTGGCTGAGATAGCTCACCAGATAGCGTACGCCATAGACCATGGTCTTGGTCGAGCCATCTTGGAAACGCTTGCCGTTGATGTCGCAGAACATCGGCAGATTCTGCGGATCCGGCACCTCATCGGCGGTCACCAGCCAGGGGCCAATGGGGCCGAAACTGTCGGCGCTCTTGCCTTTGGTCCATTGGCCATGGCGTTCGATCTGGAAGGCGCGCTCGGACACGTCGTTGATCAGGCAATAGCCCGCGACATGTTTCATCGTATCCTTCTCGTCCACATAGCGCGCCACCGAACCGATCACCACGCCGAGCTCGACCTCCCAGTCAGTCTTCTGCGAGTTCTTCGGGATAATCACATCGTCATTCGGACCGGTGATGGCCGAGGTCGCCTTCATGAAGATGATCGGCTCCGGCGGCACGGTCGCGCCGGTCTCCGCCGCATGGTCCGAATAATTCAGGCCGATGCAGATGAACTTGCCGACGCGATTGATGCAGGGCCCCAGGCGAGGATTGCCCGATACCGCCGGCAGCGCGGCCGGATCGAGCGACCTGAGCTTGTCCAGCCCGGACGGACCCAGCACGCTGCCGGCAATATCCGGCACCACCGTGGACAGGTCGCGAATGGTGCCGGTCGCATCAAGCAGACCGGGTTTTTCCTGGCCCACCGGGCCGTAACGCAGAAGCTTCATTTTGTTTTCTCCCTTGAAACGATCAGATCGACCAGCCGCCATCGATCACATGGATCGTGCCGGTGGTGAAGGCGGATTCATCGGCGGCCAGATAGACGGCCAGCGCCGAGATTTCTTCCGGCGTGCCCAGACGCCCCAACGGCTGGCGCGCCACGAAGCCGGCACGCGCCTGTTCGACACCACCCGCAGCCGCGGCCTGGCTGGCGATACGATCATCCAGCGACGGCGTCTGGATAGTGCCCGGGCAGATCGCGTTGCAGCGGATGCCCTGCTTGATGAAATCGGCAGCGATAGACTTGGTGAGGCCGATGACAGCCGCCTTCGTCGTACCATAGACAAAACGGTTTGGCGCACCCTTCACCGAAGAACAGGCCGACGCCATATTGACGATCGAGCCCCCCTTGCCTGCGTCGATCATGGCCGGCAGCAGCGCCTTGGTCATGCGGTACATGCCGCGCACATTAAGGTCGAAGGAGAAATCCCAATCCTTCTCTGACGTCTCCAAGATCGTGCCGTGATGCACGAAGCCGGCACAGTTGAATAACACATCGACAGCCCCGGCCTCTTTGGCAAAGGCCTTGATGGCATCGGCATTCATGACATCCAGCTTGCGCGTGCGAATATTAGGCAAGGCGCCAAGCTGTTTCAGCTTTTCCTCATTGATATCGGTGGCAATCACCGTGGCGCCTTCCTGCGCAAAGGCGATGGCCGAAGCCCGGCCGATACCCTGGGCTGCCGCAGTCACCACTGCCGTCTTGCCTTCCAAACGCATTACGATCTCCTGTGTTTATGCCACCGCCGGCAGGCAGGCCGGACCGATCGGCTCGAAACTCTTGTAGGTGAGGATGAACTCCTGATGGCCAAGGCCTTCTGACTTTGTGACTTCACCGGTGCTAACCCGCTTGATCAGGTCGAAAATCTCGTGACCGACCGTATCGAGATCGGCACTACCATCCAGGATACGCCCGGCGTTGATATCCATGTCATCGGCCATGCGCGCATAGGTGCGCGGATTGGCACAGACCTTGATCACCGGCGCCAGTGCCGATCCGACTACCGAGCCGCGTCCGGTGGAAAACAGGATGACATGCGAGCCGCAGGCGATCAGTTCGGCGATTTCGGCATTGTCGCTGATATTGGGAAACCCGAACCGCACCTCGCCATCGGGCACGACATCGAGCAGATACAAGCCGCCGCGCGGCGGGATATCGCCCGGCTTGATGATGCCACTGATCGGCGAGGCACCGCTCTTGGCATAAGCACCAAGCGACTTCTCTTCGATGGTGGTCAGGCCGCCATCGGCATTGCCGGGCGCGAAACTCGGATAGCCCAGCGTCTCGTAATAGCGCGCAGCCTTGGCCACGCAGGCCTTGAGCTCGACCCCCAGCTCCGGTGTCACGGCGCGTTCGGCCATCCAGCCTTCCATGCCGATCAGTTCGCCCGTCTCCTCGAAGATGGCAGCAGCCTTGTCCTGCACCAGAAAATCGAAGGCGCGTCCCATTGCCGGATTGGCGGTCAAACCAGACGTGGCATCCGAACCGCCGCAGATGGTGCCGACCACCAGCTCGGATACATCCATCGGCTCAGTCGGCTGGGCTGCCAGGTTTTTAAGCTGCGCCTCCACCCAGGCACGCCCCTTTTCGATGGTCGAGCGCGTGCCGCCATGCTCCTGGATCGCCAGCAGTTCGACCGGTCGGCCGCTGTCCTTGATGGTACGCTCCAGCAGCTTCTTGTTGAATCCCTCGCAACCCAGCGAAATCAGCAGAACCGCACCAACATTGGGATGGGTGCACAGGCGCTGCATCATCTTCAGCGCATAGGCATTGGGATAACAACCGGGAAAACCGACCACATGCGCGCCCTGCTCGCGATAGGGCCAGGCAATTTCCTTCGACACGTGATGGGCGCACTCGACCAGATAAGCCACCGCAACATAGTTGCGGATACCTTTGCGACCATCGGCGCGGCGCCAGCCACGCATCATCATATCCGTCATGGTGCCGCCTCCACCGCTACGGTATTGGGCATGTAGTCGCTGGCGACATTGTGGTTATGCACATACTCGCCCAGTCCGATGGCTGTCGTGGCGCGGCCGATCGGCGCACCGCATTTGATGATCCTTTCGCCGAGCGCGATATCCCGCAGGGCGATCTTGTGGCCGAATCCCAGCGCCCGCTGCAGGCTGACGCTGCGGCCGGCCACCGTCACGGCCGTGCCGGCAGCGATTTCCTGCCGTGCCACGGCGATATTGTCGCCCGGCGCCAGGACCAGCAGCCGGGAATCGGTCTGCTCAGAACTTGCCATAGCGCCTGTACGCCTCCTGCGGGTCCATGCCAGCCATGATCTGGCGGCGCACTTCGCCTTCGGTACTCATCACCTCTTCGGTACGGGCGATCACAGTGGCGGCCATGGCGGCGGGAATGATCACCACGCCATCGCGGTCGGCAATCACGTAATCGCTGCTGCTGATCGTAACTGTGCCGATGGTGATGGGATCACCGAAGCGGTCAGGCACCCAGCGCGCCACGATGTCGGACGGCGTATAGAAACTGCACCAAACCGGGAAGCCGATGTCATCGATCATCGCCGCATCGCGGCAGCCGCCATCGACGATATAGCCGCGCACGCCCTTCAGCTGCAGCGCCGAGGCCGACAGTTCGCCCATCAGCGCCACTTCTTTGTTGTTAGGCTGGCAGATCACAACCTTGCCGCCCGGCGCCTTGGACAGCACGCCAGTCCATTCTAGCAGGGTTTCATGGGCGGATTTGGTGCGATCGATATGCCCGCTGACGGTCCAGACCTCGCCGGCCAGCGTCTGACGGATATCTAGCGGGCGGATGTCATGGGGTAGCAGGCAGTTGTCGTGGCCCTGGGCGCGCAGCACGTCGTGAACGGCGGAGGCGTAACAACGGGCCAGGCGGTCGGCCAGCGATAAAATTGCGGACTGGCCGGTTCCGGTACCGGCCGGGAGGGTGGCGGACATTTTCTCTCCCATCTGATATATCAGTTTTGGTAAACTGTATCGGGTTTCCCCCCACCTGCCTAGCCGCGAACGCAGCAGAACAGTTGCCGCGATGCAGCGACGGTCCGATAATCAGGACCGGCAGGCTGAAACCCGAGCAGAGGAAAAGCCATGATCAAGAAACTCGCCCTTGCATTCGCCATTGTGGTCGTCGCCATCGTCGGCGCTGGCTACTACTTCTTCTCCAATCTCGACAGCCTCGTCAAAGCGGCCATCGAACGTTACGGCTCGGAAGCCACTCAGGCGAGCGTCAACCTCAAGTCCATCACGCTGAAGCCGACTGCCGGCAGCGGCGAACTGAACGGTTTGACGGTGAAGAATCCCAAGGGCTTCAGCAGTGCGGACGCCATTGCGCTGGGCGACATCAAAGTGGTGCTCGATACCGCGACGCTGCAATCCAACCCCATCGTGATCAAGGAGGTCACGATCCTGCAGCCAGTGGTCGCCTATGAATACGCTGGTGGCGGCGGCAACCTGGAAGCCTTGCAGAAGAACGTGCAGTCCTATGCGGCGAAATTCAGTGGCGGCAAGACCGCCCCGGACAAAAGCGCCGGCGATGCAAACCAGTCCGCCAGCAAGCAGCCGGAAAAGAAGGTCATCATCGAAAATCTGGTCATCCGTGACGGCAAGATTTCCATCGCGCATCAGGCCCTGCAGGGCCGTACGCTCTCGGCCGGGTTGCCGACCATCCAGTTGAAGGACATCGGCAAGGACAAGGGCGGCGCCACGCCGGCAGAAGTGGCCGAGAAAGTGATCGGCTCGATCAGTGCCCAGGCCAGCCGCGTCGCCACGGCGGAGCTGCAGAAGCAGGCAGGCGACCTGATCAAGAACCAGGCCGGCGGCCTGCTGGGTGGCAGCGGTACCGGCGGCACAGGCACCAGCGGCTCACCTGCCGAAAAGCTGAAAGGCCTCTTGGGCAAGTAGTCATCACAAAAGGCCATATCAGTTATCGCCAAATTTCATGGCGGCGGCCATCGTCGGAATCGCCCAAGCCGAGTAGCATAGCGGCTTAGTCATCCCGCCAGTGGCCGTCCCATGTTGAATCCTGTCCTGCGCAATGCCCTCACCGGGCTTTGCGCGCTGCTTCTCGGCCTCGGCCTCGCCCGCTTCGGCTATACACCACTGATTCCGGTGTTGGTCCAGGAGAACTGGCTCAGCGCCGGCGATGCAGGCTATCTCGGCGCCACCAACCTTTTCGGCTATGTCGCCGGCAGCCTGCTGGCCGCCACGATGGCCCGGCTTGTGCCCGTCCCGCGCCTGATCCGCGCCTCGATGCTGATCTCCGCCTTCAGCCTGATTGTTTGCGCCGTGCCCTGGGGCTTTGCCTGGTTCGTGCCCTGGCGCTTCATCGCCGGCTTCACCGGCGGCCTGCTGATGGTAGCCGGCATTCCTCTGATCCTGTCGCGCGCACCGGTGGCCCAACGCGGCCGCACCAACGGCATCATCTTCACCGGTGTTGGGCTGGGCATCATGACCGCCGGCACGCTGGTGCCTGCGCTAGCATCGTTTGGCCCCGCACCGATCTGGTTCGGCATGGGTGTGCTGGCGCTGATCATCGCGGCGCTGACCTGGAAGCAGTGGGACGGTGATACCGCCTTGCCGCCCCCGTCACTGGGCGAAGCACCGGCGCGCGCCTTCACTCTGCCGGTCGCGTTGCTGCTGGCAGCCTATACGCTCGATTCTGCCGGCTTCGTGCCGCATACCGTCTTCTGGGCCGACTATGTCGCCCGCGGCCTGGGACTCGGCGTCACTGCCGGCGGCTTCTATTGGGTTCTGTTCGGGGTCGGCGCACTCTGCGGGCCGATGCTCGTCGGCTTCTCGGCGGAGTGGTTCGGTTTCTATCGCAGCATCATTGGCGTGCTGACCATCAAAAGTGCTGCCATCGCACTGCCGCTGATCTCCACTCATCCGGTGGCGCTGGCCGTCTCGGCCATCACCGTCGGCGCCATGACACCCGGCATCTCGGCGCTCGCCTCGGGCCGCGTGGTGGAACTGGTGGGTTATAGCGCACACCGCCAAGTCTGGGGCTGGCTTACCGCCGGCTTTGCCGGTGCATCAGCAGGCGTCGGCTACCTCTTCTCATACCTGTTCGATCTCACGCATTCCTACAACCTGCTGTTCGCGCTTGGCGCCAGTGGCATCTTCACAGCCATGATCCTGACGATCTTCGTCCGCAAGCCCGGCGAAGCCGTTTAGCCGCCGTAGAGCCAGTCGTTGCCGGCATAGGCCGCATCGACGCTGCGACCGGACAGCGCCATGTTGCGTAATTCGCGCACTGGGCCGGTGGCGTGATAGAAATCGCCGTAAACGCGCGCCATCACCTGCACCCGTGCCGTGCGCAGGTAGCGGGCCTTCTGATAGGCCAGAAACGCCCGTTGCGGATCACTGCGCGAGCCATGCAGGCAGTCCGCGAGACAGACGGCATCCTCGATGGCCATACAGGCACCCTGTGCCAGATACTGCAGCATCGGATGCGCCGCATCACCCAGCAACGCGATGCGACCCTTCGTCCAGGTTTCCACCGGCTCACGGTCGCACAGCACCCACATGCGCCAGGATTCGATCTTGTCGAGCAGCCTGTGCACCTGCGGCTGCTGGTTCTGGAACCGCTCGTTCAGTTCGTCCACATCGCCGAAGGCATTCCAGCCTTCCTCATAGCGATTGGAATGAAACACTGCGACCAGGTTGAACAGCTCATTACTGCGCAGCGGATAATGCACCAGATGCGTCTTCGGCCCGGCCCAGAGGACGACATTGTTTTCGAACTGGCCCTCGGGCACTTCAGTAGTCGGCAACACGGCGCGATAGGCGATATGGCCCGAAACACGCGGCTTGCCGTCCTTGACGATCTCCTCGCGCACCTGGGACCACAAGCCGTCGCAGGCGACCATGGCGCTGCCGGCAATAACTTCACCATCGGCCAGCGTCACGGCCACGCTCTCGCCGTCATCCTTCCAGGCCGTGACCTTGGTATTGGTACGCAGTGTAATCCGCTGCTGTGCGCGGCATGCTTCCAGGAAGGTGCCGTGCAGATCGGCCCGATGGGTCACGCCATACGGAAAGCCCCAATGCTTTCGTGCCCGCTCGCCCAGAGGCATGCGCGTCACTTCCTCGCCGGTCAGCGCATCCCGCATGATCAGGTTTTCAGGAAACACCGCTTTTGCATCGATGCCAGTGCGAATGCCGAGCGCATCGAAACGGCGGAAGACATTCGGTCCGAGCTGGATGCCGGCGCCGACTTCACGAAACTCGGTCGACTGTTCCAGTACCACACTGTCGATACCCTTGAGCGCCAGCGCCAAAGCTGTCGCCAAGCCGCCGATGCCGCCGCCAATGATGATGACCGGCCGATCCTGCACCGCTGCCATAAAACCTCCCTGGAACGCCTCTGCGGACGCTTGGATAATATAAATCCGTGCACGGATTAATATTATCAGTGTAAGCCGCAGCGTCGATTCCGGCAAGGCGATTTCAGAAACCGGTCCGCTATTCGCCTTTCCCGCGACTCGCGAAGTCCGTTTGACACGCGATGAGGGACGCCGAATGATCGACTTTAGTCGAAGACTCGGGAGCGCCGATTCATAACCAAAACAGCTACCCGACACACGCAGACCAAACTGCAAAGGGGAAAACCAATGGCACAATCGAATGGCGGCTTCCTGTCGCGATGGACCCTGAAGACCGGCGGTGTGATCGCGCCGGATGAACGCCTGCCCATGGGCCAGACAATTGCCGTCGGCCTGCAGCATGTCGTGGCCATGTTTGGCGCCACCGTTCTGGCACCACTGCTGATGGGCTTTGACCCCAACGTCTCGATCCTGTTTTCCGGCGTCAGTACATTGATCTTCTTCGCCATCACCGGCGGCAAGCTGCCAAGCTATCTGGGCTCCAGTTTCTCCTTCATTGCCGTGGTGATCGCGGCCTCGGCCTATAGCGGCAGTGGCCCTAACGCCAATATCGGCGTGGCACTCGGCGGCATCATCGCAGCCGGCGCGGTCTATGCCATTATCGGGCTGATCGTTATGAAGATCGGCCATGGCTGGATCGAAACCCTGATGCCGCCGGTCGTGACCGGCGCCATCGTCGCGGTGATCGGTCTCAATCTCGCGCCGATCGCCGTGAAGGGCGTCAGCGCCAGCGGTTTCGACGCCTTCATCGGGCTTTTCACAGTGGTGGCCGTCGGCGTCGTGGCAGTCTACACGCGCGGTACGCTACAGCGCCTGCCGATCCTGCTCGGCGGCCTGGCCGCGTATATTGTCTACGCCGTGCTGGCCAATGGCGCCGGCATGGGCAAGCCGATCGACTTCAGCGGAGTGATGAATGCCGCCTGGATCGGCATGCCGAACTTCACCGCGCCCGTTTTCGAAGCCGGCGCCATGGCGCTGATCGCACCCGTGGCGATCATCCTGGTGGCCGAGAATCTGGGCCATGTGAAGGCGATCGGCGTGATGACCGGCCGCAATCTCGATCCGTTGCTGGGCCGCGCTTTCCTGGGTGATGGCATCGCCACGATGATCTCGGGTGCCGGCGGTGGCACCGGCATGACCACATACGCCGAAAACATGGGCGTGATGGCGGTGACCAAGATCTTCTCCACGCTGATCTTCATCGTCGCCGCGCTCTTTGCCCTGCTGCTCGGCTTCTCGCCCAAGTTCGGCGCGCTGATCCTCACTATCCCCGGTCCCGTCCTGGGTGGCCTGGCGCTGGTGGTCTTCGGCCTGATTTCGGCCACGGCCGGCCGTATCTGGGTGGAGAACAAGGTCGACTTCTCCAACGCCCGCAACCTGATCACGGTGGGCGTGGCGCTGACCGTTGGCGCCGGTGACCTGATGCTCAAGTTCGGCGGCTTCTCGCTGGGCGGCATCGGCACCGCCACCTTCGGCGCGATCATCCTGTATCAGATCCTGAATGGCCGCCAATCGGACATCAAATAGTCCGACATCAAGCAAGCGTCTGCCTTCCTTCCCGCGGCAGCGAGACCTGCCGCGGGTTTCTTTTTGCCGACGCCCCTGTCCCATCTCGCTAGACGTGGCCAATCGGTCGATGCTGGAGACCTTGAGAAACCCCTGTTTATTGAATGCCGGGAAAGGGGCGGGTCACCGGGCATCTCACAGGTCTGCGAAAGAACTTTGACACCACCACCTTTGATCCAAAAAGCTGGCTAAAATCACACAAGATATTGATTTTATTACAAAATATGGCGCCGTCGAAAACTGAAGGGGAGGAAATTTAACGGTCGGGTAAGATTATTAACGCCATAATCCGGACAGGATGCTCGTCCTTCGCCCGGGCCACAAAATGTTGCGCCCTGTACAGTAGAAAACTGCCGAGGTTTTGATGAAAAAGGTCAAGCCGATATACATGTCCTGCGAAGTGCAGCGGCGCGAGCTGCACTCGCGACTGTATTTCGCCGTGGCCGCCGCCCGTCGCGGCTATGCCAGCGTGATCTCCCAGAAAGTCATCCTGAAAGCCAATTTGCCGCTGATGCCACCTGGCGTCTTCTGGCACAAGACCACGACGACGCGCTGCGCCCATTATTACGAGGCGGCGAAACAGCTCGGCAGTCGCACGATTGGTTGTTGCGAAGAAATTCTCAATATCCCGAATGATTCTTCCATCGAGGACTATGCGCGCCTGCTCTTTGATCCTGGTGCGGCGAAAAACATCGACCTCTACCTGTCAGCGAATGCCCTGGACAGCCAGATCGCAGCAACCTTCCCTTTCGGGAAGGTCATCGATGTCGGCAACGTCCGGATAGAAATGCTGCGCGGCAAAAACCGTGATGTCTACAAGCCTTATGCGGATGCATTACATGCTGCCGTAGGCAATTTCATCCTGATCAATTCATCCTTCGGGATCATCGGTAGTTTCAGGTCGGTTGAACGAGAGCGCCTGGAATATGACACCCTCGGTACAGCCCAAACCGATGCGCAAAAAGCGTATTTCGATAAAATATATGAACGCGAACACCATGGCATCGAAACCGTGGTTGGTCTCAGCCGGGAATTGGGTAACAAGGGCAAGACGGTCATTATTCGCCCCCATCCGCATGAGAACCCTGAGATGTGGCGCAATCTACTGGCGGACGTGCCGAATGTGCATGTCGACGATCGGGATGCTGTTGCGCCATGGTTGATCGCCGCGCAAGGCGTGCTGCAGGGTAATTGTACAACCGGCTTGGAGTCGGTTCTGCTGGAGAAACCCGTCGGCAATTACATGGCAGAGCCCGACCATACCATCAGCGCCAAACTCATCCCGGCACGCGGCTGGCAAGAAGCGCTCAAGCAGATTCAGCAGCCGCCGTCCAACGACACACTTGAGACCCTGCGGCAATCGCTCCATGGCATCGATCAGCCGATTACGGAGCAGACCCTCGACGCCTTCGACCAGCTTGATCCACCGGAGTGCAATCTTACAGACCTGCTTCAGAGCAAGTTCATTTCGACGAAGCGGTTTAACGACGCTTCGATGGAGCGTCGCTGGCCTCTCATCAACACCAAAGCCGTCAGAAGCTTTGTAAAATCCAGCATGACAACGCTGGGGAATACCGATATCTGGCTGGGCTCTCCCATGCCCAATATCATCATCGTGGCTCCCAACTCGGCGTTGCCGAGTCAATCGACCGAAGCTGCCTGAGTGCCATGATCGACTACCGCATCTTCATCCAGGCCCGCATGAGCTCTCGTCGGCTGCCGGGAAAGATGCTGGCGCCGCTGGCTGGCAAGCCCATGCTGGGCCATGTCATAGACCGCCTGTCGCTTGCCGGGTTGCGCGACCGCATTGTCATTCTCACCAGTGAGGCAGAAAGCGACATTCCGCTGGCACTGTATGCCGTTCATCTGGGCATTCCGGTGTTTCGCGGCGATCTGGAGAATGTCGCCCGTCGTTTCCAGGCTGCCCTATCTGCCCATCCGGCCGCCTGGTTCATCCGCATCAGCGGTGACAGTCCACTGATCGATGGTGACCTCGTTGCCTTTATGGCCAGCCAAATTTCCGACAACTACGATATCGTTTCAAATGTGTGGCGCCGGAGCTTCCCGCCGGGCCAGAGCGTCGAATGTATCCGCGCAGACCGCTTTCTCGCATTGGACACTCAGATGCTGTCGCCCGACGAACAACAGCATGTGACGCCGCATCTGTATGATAATCCGCAGTCCTATCGACTGAAACGCATCGTCTGTACTGATTCCGATGCCGCCGAACAGCGGTTGGTCGTAGATACGCTGGAAGACTACATTCGCCTGGACCAGATGATCGCCAGCAAAGCTGCCCAGCCAGCCTATGCCCGTCTCGCAAGGTGGCAGGCATGAAGAATCTGGGCGTTGCCGTAATCGGCCTTGGAATAGGCGAACAGCATGCACGCAGTTTTGCTGCGCTGCCCAACTGCCAGTTGCGGATGCTGTACGACCTGGATCGGAGCCGGGCGGAAAAGCTGGCCACGGAATTTCCCGGATGCCAGGTGGCTGAGAGCTATGACGATGTCATTGCCGACAAAGACATCGATATCATCTCGATTGCATCATTCGATACCGCGCATTTCCAACAGACTGCAGATGCGCTTCGCGCCGGCAAGCATGTCTTTGTTGAGAAGCCATTATGCCGCAGTGACGAAGAATTGCGCATGCTGAACCATCTTCTGAAATCAGCCGGAAACCTGCATCTGGCAAGTAATCTCGTCCTTCGTGCTGCGCCTCTTTATCGTTGGCTGCGCACCGAGATCGCTAATGGCGCCTTCGGTGAAATTTACGCGATCGACGGCGAATACCTGTACGGCCGCCTGCACAAGCTGACTGAAGGCTGGCGCAATGAAGAGGCCGATTATTCAGTCATCCTGGGCGGCGGCATTCACATGATCGACCTGATGCTGTGGCTGACCGGCCAGCGCCCCAGCACTGTAACCGCAACCGGCAACCGTATCTGCACGCAGGACACGCCATTCAGATACAAGGATTTCGTCGCTGGTACGATGGCGTTTGAAAGCGGCATGATTGGCCGCATCACGGCCAACTTCGGTTGCGTACACCGGCATCAGCATGTCCTGCGGATTTATGGCACCCGGCAGACATTCCTGCTGGATGATGCCGGCCCACGCCTGCACACCACCCGCGATCCGGCCGCGACGGCCACTCCGCTGTCGCTCGCCCCGCTGCCGCCTGGAAAGGGTGCGCTGATCCCAGACTTTGTTGACGCCATCCTTTCCGGCCCAGTCACGAATGATCCCGGCCGCCAAGCCATATTCGATGGCATCAGCACAGCTTTTGCCTGTGATCGTGCCGTTCAGACTGCCACCGCAGAACAGGTGATATACGCATGAGCGAGATACGCAAAATCCCCTTTGGCAAACCCTGGATCACGGATGCCGAGCGCACTGCCGTTCTCGATGTTCTGGCTGGCGATGTTCTAACCCACGGCCCGCAGGCCCACGCCTTCGAAACTGAATTCGCCGCCTTCATGGGTGATGGCGCCCACTGCCTGACTGTCAGCTCCGGCATGGCCGCCCTACATCTGGCTTATTGGCAACTGGGCATCGGGCCGGGCGATGAGGTTATCGTGCCAGCACAGACCCATGTGGCCACCGTGCATGCGGTCGAGGTCATGGGCGGCCGTCCGGTCTTCGCCGATTGCGATACGGCAACGGGCAACATCGATCCCGAGATCGTTGCCTCATTGGTGACGCCGCGCACCAAGGCGATCGGTATCGTTCATTTCCTCGGCATTCCCTGTAACATGCCGGCAATCATGGCTATTGCAAACAAGCATGGCCTGAAGGTGGTGGAAGATTGTGCGCTTGCCATCGGGACACGGATCGGCGGTCGTCATGCCGGCCTGTTCGGCGATGCTGCGATCTTCTCGTTCTATCCAGTCAAGCATATCACCACCGGCGACGGCGGCATGTTTGCCTCGCGCCATGCTGATCTGACGCAGAAGGTGGCCAAGGCCCGCGCCTTCGGTGTCGACCGCAGTTTCTCCGAGCGCTCGGTCGCCGGCATGTACGATGTCCCAACACTCGGCATCAACTACCGTCTTAGCGACATCAATTCGGCCATTGGTCGGGAACAACTCAAGCGAATCGATATCATCCTGCAGAAACGCCGGGAGAACTTCTCCGCATTGAAGGCCGGCCTGACAGGGATCGAACATGTCAGTGTTCTGGATGTCACCACATCGGACGCTGTCAACAGCCACTACTGTCTGACCATTGTCCTTGATGGTCCATTGGCGGGTGCACGGACCGAGGTCGCCACACAACTGAACGCCGCCGGTGTCGGCACCAGTGTATATTACCCCCATCCCATTCCCCGATTGGCCTATTATCGGGAGAAATACAACGAAGACCTGGGGCGTTACCTGAATGCCGCCCGCATCAGCGATCAGTCGATCGCGCTACCGGTCGGGCCACATCTTAGCGTTGAAGACATGAACTATATTGCGAAGGCCGTAAAAACGATAACGGAGCGACTGGCATGAACTACGAAAAGTTGCGGGGACGCCGCGTTGCCCTGATTGGCGGCGCCGGTTTTATCGGCCACAACATCGCGCTTGAGCTACGCAAGCACGGCGCCGAACCTCATGTCATCGACTGCCTTCAGGTCAACAACCTGGGTGCCTTCACCAATACCTCGAACGATCCGAACAAGGAGCTGTATGTCGAACTGATCTATGAACGCCTGGGGGCCATGCGAGAGGCGAACATACCGCTGCATATCGTTGACGCGCGCGACTACCACATCCTGTCGCGCAGCCTTTCCGAGATCGACGCTGATGTCATCGTGCAGCTGGCCGCCATTGCTCACGCCAATCGATCGAACAAGGATCCTTACACGACATTCGACCACAGTTTCCGCACACTGGAAAACGCACTCGATATCGCGCGCGACAAGAACCGACACTTCATCTACTTCTCGTCCTCGATGGTATACGGAAATTTCGAAGGTGAAGCCGTAACCGAGGAGCGTCATTGCGAACCGATGGGTATCTATGGTGCCCTCAAGTATGGCGGTGAAAAGCTGGTCATTGCGCACAACCAGGTTTTCGATACGCCCTACACCATTGTCCGCCCCTCCGCCCTTTATGGTGAACGCTGCGTCAGCCGTCGCGTCGGCCAGGCCTTCATCGAGAATGCATTGCGCGGCGCACCGCTCAGCATCAATGGCGATGGAACGGATGGACTGGATTTCACCTATATTTCCGATCTGGTGCAAGGCATCCTGCGATGCATCATCACACCGGAAGCCCGCAACGAAATCTTCAATATCACGTATGGCAATGCCCGCAGCCTGAACAGCATGGCGGAAATTGTGCGCGAACACTTCCCGAGTACAGAAATCAAATACCAGCCCCGCGACGCCCTGATGCCGGAGCGCGGCACCTTGTCGATCGAAAAAGCCAAACGCATTCTGGGATACAAGCCGGAGAATCCGCTGGAAGTCGGCTTTGTCAAATACATCAAGTGGTACAAGGAAATGGCGCAACGCCATCCGCGCTACTTCCAGACTAATCGCTAACGGGTACTGCGGAAGATCATGCCAGCCGGTCGCGACATCATGGAAGATGAATGGCTGTCCGCCATCTGCGGCCGGCCATGCTTCCGTGTGTCCACAACAGCCATCGGCGCCACGGATTTACCCAAACAGCTTCTATCCGCCGCAAAAGGCAATGAGGCTTTCTTCTATCTTCGCATACCGGCGGAGAATGTCGAAGCCACGACCGCATTCGTGCGCACTGGCTTCAGTATCGTGGAAACTGCCCTGACTCTGGAACGCCGAAGCGACATTCCTGCTGCGACGCCTGTTTCCGGTATTGATACCGGAACGGCATCTCCCGAGCAGACTGCGGCCGCCGCCAGCATCGCCGGCCGGAGCTTCCGATACTCCCGCTTCCACCTCGACCCCCTGTTTCCACGAAGCCTGGCAGATCGCATCAAGCAAGCCTGGATCGAAAGTTATGGGCGTGGAACGCGTGGTGCAGCGCTTTATACGGCCGGCCGCAAGGGCGCAATCGAAGGATTCCTTGCCGCATTGTTGACCGATGAAGGCAAGACCGCCGTGATCGATCTGATCGCCGTGGATGAGCCTGCAGCGGGCAAAGGCATCGGGCAGACTCTGGTCCGGCACTTCATATCCAACTGGTCCGGCAAAACCGACCGCCTGAGGGTCGGCACCCAGGCCATCAATACGCCCTCGCTACGCCTGTATGAGAGTTGCGGGTTCAGAATGACACGAGCGGCTCATGCTCTGCATGCCCATGTGCGCAACGGAAAGATTGTGTCGTGAAGATTGGCTCGATTGACCTTGACCAGCGGCGCCTGCTGATCGCCGAAATCGGCAATAACCACGAGGGCGACCCGGTCCTGGCGTTGGAACTGGCTGAAGCGGCCGTCGAAGCCGGTGCCGATGCGGTGAAGGCTCAGATCATCGATCCCCCGCGCCTGGTGAATATCACCCAGAGCGAGCGCATCGCCCAACTGACGCGCTTCCGTCTCAAGCCGGAAATATTCGTTGAGATGGCGCAGCGCGTGCGCAAACGTGGCGGCCTGTTCATGGCCTCCGTTTTCGATTGCGACACACTGGCTGCCGTTCAGGACGACATGGATGCCATCAAGATCGCCTCTGGCGATCTGAATTTCGACCTGATGCTACAGACAGCCGCGCACTCGGGAAAGCCGACCATCCTGTCGACTGGTATGGCGGTCCTGCCGGAAATCCAACGGGCGGTTCAGGTTTTTGGTGATGCCCTGGCTGCTCCCTCTCTGCTGGCCCAGCGCCTGGCACTGCTGCATTGCGTCAGCCTCTATCCCACAGCCACGACCCAGGCCAATTTGCGCGCCGTGCCTCTGCTGGCAAAGACATTCGGCCTGACAACCGGCTATTCCGACCATACGCTGGGGCTGGAAGCCTCAACAGCCACACTCGCCCTGGGTGCCCGCATCATCGAGAAGCATTTCACTCTCAATAAAGCGCACTCCGCTTTCCGCGATCACGCGCTGTCGGCGGAGCCTGCAGAGCTGCGCCAGCTTGCCGATATCATTCACGGCATGGACGACATGCTGGGCAGTGGCGCACGCGACACATTGCCCGACGATGCCACACGGCAGGCGGCCCGCCGCAGCATCGCTGCCGCACATCCCTTGAAAGCTGGCCATGTGCTGCAGGCCAGTGACCTCGATTACATTCGACCCGCCAATGGCATGTCGCCTCACCAAGCCTCCACCCTGATCGGGCGCAAACTGCGTGCTGATATTGGCCGACACCATATCCTTCAGCCCCAGGACGTAGACTGATGTGCGGTATTGCCGGCTATTATGGACGCCAGACGCTTCCTCGCGAGCGGCTCGACGCCTGCCTGCAGCTTATGCAGCGCCGCGGCCCCGATCATCAGGAATGGCGCAACTGGACCTCGCCGGAAGGTGCCAACACCTATCTGCTGCATAGCCGCCTCTCGATCATCGATCTGGAAGAACGCTCATCGCAGCCCATGCAGGTTGACGATGGCTGGATCGCCTTCAATGGCGAAATCTACAACTACATCGAACGGCGTGAAGAACTGCTGCAGCGCGGACGCAAGCTGCGCACACAGTCCGACACAGAAGTCCTGCTGGCCGGAATCGAGAATTTCGGCTGGAATATCCTGGACCGCTGCGAAGGCATGTGGGCCTTTGCCCACTATAGTGAAAAGACCGGCCAACTGACTCTCAGTCGCGATCGCTTTGGCGAGAAGCCGCTCTACATGTTGAAAGACGAAACCGGCGTCTATTTCGGTTCCGAGATCAAGTTTCTGGTCGCCCTGTCAGGACGCAAGTTAAGCGTCAACCACGATCACTTGTGGCGCTACCTCGTCAATGGCTACAAGGCGCTGTACAAGGGCGGTGCCCATTTCTTCAAAGGTGTCGAAGAACTACCGCCCGGCATTCTGGCCAGCTTCAGTTCTGACGGAAAAGAGACCCGCACACCCTACTGGAACCGCGAAAAGCCGGCCGAACAGGACATGAGCTTCGATGAAGCGGTTTCCGGAACGCGCGAGCGCCTGATCCGTTCGATGGAACTACGCCTCAGAGCTGACGTGCCTCTGGCTTTCTGCATGAGCGGTGGTGTCGACTCCGTAGCGCTGATCAGTATCGCCAAGCGCATGTTCAATTATGATGTTCATGGATTTACGATCGTCAATACTGACGAACGCTACGAAGAATCCGACATGATCGACATCGCCGTCCGCGAGCTTGGCGTTCGGCATACACCAGTCGCACTTGATCCAAGCAATTTCATTGAGCGCCTGCGGACCCAGATTCAGTATCATGACTCCCCCATCTGCACGATCACCTATTATGCGCAGTGGCTGCTGACCCAGAAGATCGGCGCAGCCGGGTATCGGATATCCATCAGTGGCACGGCCGCCGACGAGCTCTTCAGTGGCTATTATGACCATCACAATGCCTATCTCGCCGCCGTTCACTCGGACCAGGCGCTGCATGCTCAATCCCTGAAGAACTGGCAGGAGCACATCAAGCCCATCGTGCGCAATCCGCATCTGGGCAATCCCGATCTCTTCGTGCGCGATCCATCCTTCCGTGGCCATATCTACCTGGATGCCGATGAATTCGCCCGCTACCTGCGCAAGCCATGGCAGGAGCCATTTGCCGAGACGGCCTACTCCAACATCGTGCTGCGCAATCGCATGATGAATGAGCTGTTCCACGAATCCGTTCCAGTCATCCTGCATGAGGACGATCTGAATGCGATGTACTACTCGATCGAGAACCGATCGCCCTTTCTTGATCGCCCCCTGTTCGAATTCAGCGCCAGCATCCCGACCCGCCACCTGGTCCAAGACGGCAAGGCCAAGGCCGTACTGCGCGAAGCCATTCGCGGCATCGCACCGGATGCCATCGTAGACAACCGTCGCAAAGTAGGATTCAACGCTCCGATCCTAGACCTGCTGGACACGTCCTCGGCCGCCACACGAGACTACCTGCTGAATGACAGCCCGATCTACGACCACGTCGACCGCAACAAGATCGCGGCACTGCTGGAAAAAACCAATCTGCCCAACAGTCAGAGCAAGTTCCTGTTCTACTTCCTGAACTGCAAGATCTTTCTTGAAGAATTCGCAGGCTAGTCGGTGTGCCATGAGATACTGCCAACGCTGCATTCTTCCCGACACGCGACCGAACCTTACGCTGAATGCGGCAGGCATATGCAATGCCTGTGAAACGCATGAAACCAAGAGGGTCATCCACTGGGAAGAACGCGAGCAGGCATTCCGCGCAGTCGTCGCCAATGCCAAGGCCCGCAGCAAGGGCTATGACTGCCTGATCCCCGTCAGTGGCGGCAAGGACAGCACCTGGCAGGTAGTGAAATGCCTGGAATATGGTCTCAAACCGCTGACCGTTACCTGGCGTCCGCCGGGCCGTACGGATATCGGCACACGCAACCTCGACAATCTCATCAATATCGGGGTTGACCATATTGATTACAGCATATCCCCGCTCGTCGAGCGCAAGTTCACGCTGACATCCCTCAAGCGTTATGGCACCACCGCCATCCCGATGCACATGGCGATTTTCAACATCCCGGCGCGCATCGCCACGCGCCTGAACATTCCTCTGGTGATCTGGGGTGAGAATTCAGCCTTTGAGTATGGCGGCCTGGAAGCCGAACGCACCGGCTTCCGCCTGGATGCCACCTGGCTACGGAAATACGGCGTCACGCATGGCACCACTGCACGCGACTGGGTCTCGCCGGAACTGACCGAAAGCGAGCTCACCCCCTATTTCGGCCCCACCGAACAGGAACTGGAAACCGCCGGCCTGCTTGCTGTGTTTCTTGGATATTATTTCGAATGGGATCCGGACATGACCCGCGCCGTCGCCGCAGCACATGGCTTCAAGGTCGATCCGAAGGGCGCACGCACCGGTCTCTATGACTATGCCGATATCGACGACGACTTCATTTCCATCCACCATTGGCTGAAATGGTACAAATTCGGCTTTACGCGACTTTACGACAACCTGTCGCTTGAAATCCGCAACGACCGCCTCACTCGGGAGGCCGCCGTTGACATAGTACGCAAGCGCGGTGACGAAACTCCGCAGGGTGATATCGAGAAACTGTGCCAGTTCCTCAAAATCCCGGTGACGCAGTTCAATGCCATCTGCGAGGATTTCCGCAATCCTGACATCTGGTATCGCGATGGTGGTGTGTGGAAAATCCGCGACTTCCTGATCCGGGATTGGCGTTGGGCATGAGCACGGAGGCCCGATCATGAAATTCGATCAGAAAAATCCACCGCGGCGATTTGAAGTCGGCTACGAGCGCAAAGGCACGATCAGCGATTGCGGCACCATGCATCTGGCGCCTGATGAACAGATAACCTTTGTCACAGACAGCGGCAAAGAATATGACGTCACCCGGAAATCCTGGGGCTTCTACGCTACGCCTTCGCTCAACGGGCGGTTGGCCGGTTTTGATCTGCGCGCCGTGCTGGTGAAGAACCGGGTGGACCGCTATTTCGTCATGCTGGTCGAACGCGGCCATGAGGCCGGCTTCCAAGATTATGTTGACGCCGAACCGTTGCAGATCATCACCTGGCTCGACAGCCTGGAAGCCCTGCAGGTCCTGGATAACAAGGTCGGCAACAATGTCTGATCTGCGCCCTGCACGCTGCCCCATCTCCGGCCTCACCGCCGCGCAGCTAGTCTTCCGATATGACACGCCCCCGGCTGGTGAAGTCGGGTTCAAGCGGGTTGCCGGCGAAGCCTATCGCCGTGAAGTCTGGCAATTCGAAGGGTCGCGTCACTACGTCTCCCGCCACGCCATGACAGTGGCAACCGATTACACAGGCGACTATGCCACCGCGACTTACGGCGATGCGGCAGGCATGGAGAAGACCTTCCAGCGCATCATCAATCTGCCATCCGAACGCTCGGACAATGCCCACCGCATCCGTTGCGTTCAGGATTTTGCAGAGCGCCATTTTCCAACTGACACGACCCCACACCTCCTGGATATCGGCGCTGGCCTGGGTGTTTTTCCCTATGCCGTAAAGAAAGCCGGCTGGAAATGCACCGCCCTCGATCCTGATCCGCGCGCAGCTCAGCATATCCGGGATGTCGTCGGCGTCGATGCGATCTGCGGCGATTTCAACACCCATCCCGACATGGGCCACTATGATATCGTGACGCTCAACAAAGTTCTGGAGCATGTCGATGACCCGATCGCCATGCTGCGCCGCGTGCATGACGTGCTGGCGCCCGGTGGTTTTGTCTATATCGAACTGCCCGATGGCGAGGCCGCCGCCCGGGCCGGTGCGGGACGCGAGGAATTCTTCATTGAACACCTGCATGTCTTCAGCATGACGTCCTTGTCCATGCTGCTCGACCAGGCTGGCTTCATGCCCCTACGACTAGAACGCCTGCAGGAACCGAGCACGAAATACACCTTGCGGGCTTTCTGCAGTCGTCGGCCGGCCTAGGCCGGCTTCACGCCCACGATGCGCATATCACGAGGCTCGCGCAGCTTGAACTGCGCCGGTTCCTGCCGCACGTCAATGAAACCCGCTTCCGTCAGCAGCGCCGCCAGACTCTGGGGCGTATAGCCCCAGCAGTGATTCATCAGGGGATCGCGCCAGCGCGGATCGCCATAGAAAACCCACATGCTGCGCTGGCCTTCCGGCCCGGGGCCGGCAGCCAGGGCCGGATTTTCAACCAACTCGAGTGCGGCACTCAGCAGATTGGGGCATTCCAGGATGATCTTCCCGCCCGGTTGCAGTACGCGACGCCAGTCCCGCAGCACATCGGTTACTTCCCAGCGCCAGATATGCTCGACGACATGCACGGCCATAACTTCGCTGGCGATATTCTCGGCAAAAGGCAGCGGCTTGGTGATATTGCACTGAACATCCACCGCTCCGCCCTGCCCACGTGAAGCCAGGGCATCGCAATTGATATAGTTTGGCAGGATTTTGTCGCCACATCCCAGGTTGAGGCGCACGCCCTGCGGCGGTGCCATCGGGGATGCCGCACTGCCGCTGTCACGCGCCGCATTGAACACGGCGAGCCATTGTCTGGCCACCGCCGCAGGCGAGAACTGCGCCTCGACCTGGGCTTGACCGGCGACGATGCGCTGGCAGGATGCTGCATTATCGCGTTCGGCACGCTGCAGGCCCGCCGCGAGTGAATCTGCCATGACAATTCCAGCATCAAAGGCAGCATAGGCCGGCATCGGGCCGGTCACCACCAGTCGGCCGGCACGCAGGGCCTGCATCAGACGGCTGGCGCTACGAATGCGGCCGCGCTCATCGGCAGAAGCCGGCAACACAACGACATCGCCATCGGCAATTGCCGTGTGACAAGCCGGTTCACTCCACTCCGTGACCGACACGATCATGCGGCCGCCGGTAACCTCTTTCACGCGTAGCAAGGATTCGATCAGCGGCGAAGGCAGATTGCTGACAATAGCCAGGCTGAGCGGACGCTCCTGGGCATAGATGACCAGATCCGACAACAGCGCCGAGACCTCACCCATATCGCCGGCGTCATCAGTCCAGACCAGGCGGAGCGGCCGGCCGGCCAAGGGTGCGAACCGAGGTTCGCCAGCCGCCTCCATATAGGGATCATTGACAATAAAGGCGTTTCGACCGGCCTCCTTCGCCAGGCTCACCAGTCCTGGCGAAGCTGTGCTCACTGCGTCGGCCTGCTGCATCAGCTGACGCATCATATCCGTGGCTGTGAAATAACTGTCATGGGCATCGACCACGACCTTGGCGCCAAGCGCCTTGGCCCAACTGATCGCCAGTGTTGCCGCCGGGATCGCCGGCAGCACAACGATATCCGGCGCCGCACCATCACAAGCCTTGGCCAGTGCTTCGGGGGTCAGACTGGCCAGGTCCAGTGAAGCGATGCCTTTGCCGGTCAGGCGATAGCGCGGCAAGGCAGCACCAATCAGCCAGCAGATGTTCAGGTCCTGCATCTCATCTCTCCCGGCACGCAGCCGTCTTCCAATCACTCATGACACACCGTCCAGGAGGGTAGCAACCCCACGTCGCAGGCCATCCTGCCACGGCGGCAATGTCACGCCGAATACGGTGGCGGCTTTTGTCGTATCGAGCACCGACCAGGCCGGCCGCCGGGCCGGCGTGGGGTATTCAGCCGTCGTGATGGGCCGGACGGGAACGGACCGGCTGCCCCGTGCCGCCGTCTCCATCATGATCGCCGTGGCGACCTCCCACCAGCTCGCCTGGCCGCTGCCGGCCAGATGAAACACACCCCTCATGGCGGAAGCCGATGGCGCGGTCTTGCATTGTGCCATGGTCAGCAGCGCGTCCGCCAGATCGGGCGCATAGGTAGGCGAGCCCTGCTGATCGGCAACGACACGCAGTTCGTCGCGTTCCGCCGCCAGTCGCAGCATCGTGCGAACGAAATTGGTGCCATGCGGGCTGTGCAGCCAGGCCGTTCGTACAACGATGGCATCGGGATGCCGCGCCAGCACCAGCTGCTCGCCTTCCAGCTTGGAGCAGCCATAGACGCCCTGCGGGTTGCAGGCATCGGTCTCGCGATAGGGCACAGAGCCCGTACCATCGAAGACATAATCGGTGGAGACATGGATCAACGGCAGGCCCTGCGCTGCGCAGGCCCGCGCCACGGCAGCCGCCCCGTCGCGATTGATCGCAAAGGCAGCCTCCGGTTCGGTTTCGGCCTTGTCGACCGCCGTATAGGCCGCTGTATTGATGACCAGAGCCGGGCGCATGGCAGTCAGAGCCGGCGCGAGACCGTCGGGGGCAGTGAGGTCGATCTGCGCACGGCCGATGTAGGTGACGTCCAGCGCCGGCCGTCCGGCCGCCATATCGGCCAGAGCCCGGGCCAGTTGCCCGTTCTGACCGATAACGGCGATCCGCAGCGGAATCGTATCAGGCACCGGCGCCATTCTGCGATGTGATCAGTGGCGGTAACGGGAAATACGGCGGCAGGACCTTGGCGTCGCGCAGCAATGGCGCGGCAAGATCCTTGGGCGCGATGACGGGATTGGAAACACCCCAGTCGATGCCGATCGCTGGATCGTCCCAACGGATCGCATGTTCGCAATTCGGATCATACGGCGCGGTGCACTGATACAGAAAATCGGCGCTCTCGCTCAGCACGGCAAAGCCATGGGCGAAACCGGGCGGAATCCAGAGCTGCCGGTGATTGTCTCCCGACAGGATGGTACCGGTCCATTTGCCGAAGGTGGGTGAGTTCTTGCGGATATCGACAGCGACGTCGAAGACCTCGCCGGCCAGTGTGGTCACCAGCTTACCCTGGGCATGCGGCTCCTGGTAATGCAGGCCGCGCACCACCCCCTTGCCCGAGCGTGAGAAATTCGTCTGCACCGAAGGCACGCCAAGACCGTTGTTCAGGTAACGCGGTGCGTTCCACAGCTCCTTGATGAAGCCACGGCTGTCGCTGAATGCGCGCATTTCGATGATGAACACGTCAGGCAGGTCAGTAGCGAGGATACGCATCGTCGGCTTGTTCCTTCTGGCCGGGCAGTGTTCCGGCCTCGGCAGTATAGTCCCCGGGCCTGACCGGAGGGTTAATTGGCTGAGGCCAGCAGTTGCGGCGCCAGCTCCCGCCAGCGCCGTCCGACGGCAGTCGGGCTGAAATGATCGGCGACATGGGTCTGCCCGCGCTCCAGCTTGGCCGCCATCGCGGCCGGATCGGCCAGGGCCGTCGCCACGGCGCGCGGCAGATCGCGGTCCAGGCCGATGAAATCGCCAAGCGGCAGATAACTGTCGATCGGATGCGCCACCACGGCCCGGCCGGCATACAGGGCCTGCAGGGCGCGGTTGTTGCTCTTGCCGCGCGACAACATGGAATCCACATCAAAGGGCAGCACCACCAGATCGCAATCCGCCAGCGCCGCCTCCAGCGTCGGCACCGACCACGGAATGAGCCGGATCGGACGCTTGTCTCCCCGGGTCAGATGGCCATCGACTGCTTTGGGCAACGGTTCGCAGACCAGCGTCATGCTGGTCGGCCGCATCGCCTCGATCTGCGCCAGATCCTTGTTGAGGAAAAGCTGCATGGCTGGAATATGCGATCCCATCATGCCAAACCACAGCAGTTTCAGCTCGTCGCCGGGCGCAAAACGAGCCAGCTTTTGCTCGACTTCCACGACGTCATCGATAACGAAGACCGGCAGCTTCCCGCGCAAGGCAGCCCGCATCAGTTCGGCCAGGCTCTCGGTGGGTGCCGTCACGGCATTGCTGCGGGCGAAGATGGCATCCAGCATCAGGCGATAGTTGTCTGCGGCTTCCTGTCCAAGGTCGCGGATCGCATGCTGGGTGAATTCCGGTGTGAATTTGAAATCGGATACATCGATCGCAATCACCCCGCCGCGAGCCCGCACCCGATCCATATTATCGAGGAAGACGGAGATGATCGGATAAAGCTGGGCGATCTCGACCTTGGGCTGGTGCAGCACCAGCAGATCGATCTCGGCGTTAAATCCGGAACGGAAGAGATCGGTATAGGAAATGACTTCGGCTTGCACACTATCCTGCCGCAGCGCCTCGGCCGGGATCAGGGCGCGATAGCGGGCGCTGGCCAGCACGCCGCTCCCCGCCGCCAGCGCTTCCGGCATGATATTCGCTGCAAAAACCACCCGCATGATGCTGTTCCCGTACGTCTGGGTCCCAGCATGCCCGGGGAAGGTAGCCAGATCGTTAATTCCGCCCGGAATCAGAGCAAAACTAGTGGCTTACTCGGCCGGATGCGGGTCCCTCGCCGCGCCAGCGCCAATGGCCTTCCGCTCGCGCGCCAGCAGCGTGTAGGCGGTCGGGACGACGAACAGCGTCAGCAGGGTGCCGAGCAGCAGACCGCCCACGATCACCAGACCGATCTGGTTGCGGCTTTCAGCGCCGGCGCCGACAGCCATCGCCAGGGGAAGCGCCCCCAGCACCATGGCAGCCGTGGTCATCAGGATCGGGCGCAGACGCAGCGACGCCGCTTCGATCACGGCTTCCAGACGGCTGCGGCCCTGTTCCTGGAGCTGGTTGGCGAATTCCACGATCAGGATGCCATTTTTGGTGATCAGGCCCACAAGCGTCACCAGGCCGACCTGGCTGTAGATATTCATGGTGCCGCCGCCAAGCTTGAGCGCCAGCAGCGCGCCAGTCATGGAGAGCGGCACAGTGAGCATGATGATAAACGGATCGATGAAGCTCTCGAACTGCGCCGCCAGCACGAGATAGATGAACAGCAGTGCCAGTACGAACGTCAGGAAGATGTCGCCGGCAGCCTGCTTGAACTCACGCGACGCGCCGTTGTAATCGATCTGAACACTGCCGGGCAGCACTTTGCGCGCGGCTTCCTCCAGTTGGGCCAGTGCCTCACCCTCCGAATAGCCGGGCGCCACGTTGGCGGTGACATCGGCAGCGCGCAGCTGGCTCATGCGGGTCAGTTCGCGGGCCGTCAATGACTCGCGCACGTCAACCAGGTTCGACAGCTGCGTCATCTGGCCGTTGCCGCCGCGCACGTAGATCTTGGACAGGTCTTCCGGGGTAGTTCGCTCGATATCGGCGACCTGCACGATCACGTCATACTGCTTGCCGTTCTGCTTGAAGCGCGTGACCTGCCGACCGCCCAGCATGGTTTCCAGCGTGCGGCCGATGGTGTCGACCTCGACGCCCAGGTCGGCGACCTTGTCGCGATTCACCGCCACCTTGATCTCGGGCTTGTTCAGCTTCAGGCGCGTGTCGACGTTGGTCAGCGCCGGATACTTCGCCGCCTCCTGCATCACCAGACCAACGAGCCGGTTCAGTTCGCTGTAGTCCATGCTGCTTTCCAGCACGATCCAGACCGGCGGGGAGCGCAGATTCTGGCCCAGCGATGGCGGGTTGTTGACGAAGCCCTGCACGCCGGCGAGTTCGTTGAATTTCGGCGTCAGTTCGGTGGTGATGGCCTGCTGCTTGCGATCGCGGTCGTCCCAGTGCTTCAGGCGTGTGAAGGACACGCCCTGGGACACGATGGGATTGCCCGAAACGACAAAGCGCGCCTCGGCCTCAGGCACCTTCTCCATGATGGCTTCCACCTGGCGGGCATACTGCTCCATGTAATTGATGGTGGCGCCCTCGGGCCCGTTGAAGCTGCCAATGACCGTACCGCGATCTTCCACCGGCGACAGTTCCGGCTTCAGGGTGAAGAAGAGGAAATAGCTGCTGCCAGCAAAGAGGATGCCCGTCAAGATCACCGCCAAACGGGCATGCAACGACCGGCGCAGCAGGCGGGTATAACCCTCGGTCATTCCGTTGAGCCCGCGCTCGACCAAGTTGAAGAGATAGCCATGCTTGGCTTCATGCTTCAGCAGGCGACCGCACATCATCGGGCTGAGCGTCAGCGCCACAAAACCGGAGACCAGCACCGCACCGGCCAGAGCCCAGGCGAATTCGGTGAACAGGCGGCCCGTCGTGCCGCTCATGAATCCGATCGGCGCGTAGACCGCCGCCAGCGTCAGTGTCATGGCCACGACGGCAAAGCCGATTTCCTTGGCGCCCTTGAAAGCGGCCGGCAGCGGCTCCATGCCATCTTCGATATGGCGGTAGATGTTTTCCAACACCACGATGGCGTCATCGACCACCAGGCCGATGGCGAGAACCATGGCCAGCAGGGTCAGCGTGTTCACCGTGAAGCCCATCGCATACATGATGGCGAAGGCGCCGAGCAGCGATGCAGGAATGGTGACCACGGGGATCAGCGTGGCGCGGAAGTTGCGCAGGAAAAAGAAGACCACGGCCACCACCAGGATCACGGCCTCGCCGATGGTGTGATAGACCGAGTTGATCGAGGCGCGGATGAACACCGAGGTGTCATACGCGATTTCCGCCCGCATGCCTTCGGGCAGATTTTCCAGAATGCTGGGCAGTGCGTCACGCACGCCTTCGGAAATGTCGAGCGGATTGGCCACCGCCTGCTTGACGATGCCGATCGAGACCGCCGGCTTGCCGTTGAAGCGCACGCTGATGCGTTCATCCAGCGGGCCGAGCTCGACGCGACCGATGTCGTTGATGCGGACAGGGTAGCCGTTCACTTCCCGCACGATGATGGCGCCAAACTGCTCCGGATTCCGCAGATCGGTTTCCGACAGCACGGTGAATTCCATGTTGCGGCTTTCGATGCGGCCGGCCGGCACCTCGACATTCTGGCGGCGCAGAGCGTTTTCCACATCCTGCGGCGTCAGGCTGTAGGCGGCCAGACGCGCCGCATCCACCCAGACGCGCATGGCGTAGCGGCGCTCACCGAAGATGCGGGCTTCAGACACGCCGGTGACCGACTGCAGACGGTCCTTCACATAGCGGTCGGCGAAATCGGTCAACTCCAGCGAGGAATGCCGGTCGGATGAGAAGGCGATGTAGAGCACCGGCTGGGCGTCGGCCTCCACCTTGGAAACCACCGGCTCGTCGATCTCTGTCGGCAGCTTGCCGCGCACACGGCTGACGCGGTCGCGCACGTCATTGGCGGTCGACTCTGCGTCGCGCGCCAGCTTGAAACGCACCACCACGTTGCTGGTTTCCGGACGGGTGATGGAGCGAACGAAGTCGATGCCTTCGATGCCGGCGATGGATTCCTCCAGCACGCGTGTCACCTGGCTTTCGATGACCTCCGCGCTGGCACCGCGATAAGTGGTCTGCACCAGCACCACCGGCGGATCGATGTTGGGATATTCGCGCACGGTAAGGCGCGTGAAGGCGACCAGGCCGATCAGCACCACCACGAGGCTGAGAACCGTGGCGAAGACCGGACGCTCGATGCAAAGATCGGAGATTTTCATGGCGTCACGAGCCCTTCATCTCGGAGGCCCGCACCGCCTGGCCGTCGCGCAGCTTCTGCGCGCCTTCCGAAACGATGCGATCTCCCGGCGTCAGGCCCTCGACGATCTCGACCTCGCCGCCGCGGCGCAGACCGGTGCGGACCTTGGTCTGGCGGGCCTTGCCGTCGATGACCCGGAACACGTAGATGTCGCGGCCGGCCGGCATCAGCGCGGTTTCCGGTACCAGGATGGCATTCTGGCGGTCTTCGACGATCAGGGTGACGCGGGCAAACATGCCCGGGCGCAGCTGCTTGTTCGCATTGGGCAGGCTGGCGCGCAGGATGGCGGCACGGCCGCCCGGATCGAAGGCCGGATCGACGGCATAGACCTTGCCGTCAAAAACCGCATTCGGGATGGCATCCAGCCGCACGCGCACCGGCTGGTCGACCGCGATCAGCGCGGCATGGATTTCCGGGATGCGGAAATCGACCTTGAGCTGCTCGACGCTTTCGATATTCACCATCGCCTGGCCGGGATTGACGTAGTCGCCGACGCTGATCGAGCGCAGGCCGGCGATGCCGTCGAAGGGCGCGAGGATGGTGCTCTTGTCGAGCGTCGCCTGGGCCAGCGCCAGCATGGCCTCGTCATTGGCCAGCTTGGCGACCGCCTCGTCATGGGCGCGCTGGGTGCCGGCGCCCTTGTCGTAGAGTTCCTTGGCGCGGCTGAAGTTGGCGCGGCTGAGCACGATGCTGGAGCGGGCCTGGGCCACCTGCGCGCGCGCCACGGCGGCATCCAGGCGCACCAGCGGCGCACCACGCTTCACCGGCTGGCCTTCGTCGAACAGGATGTCGGTGACGCGGCCGGAAATCTCGGGCCGCAGGATCACCGATTCATTGGAGCGCAGGCTACCGACCGCATCGAGCTGCTGGCGCACCGCGCCGATGATCACCGGCTGGATCGCGACCGGCGTGACATTCGGCGCGGCGGCGACCGTGGCCGAGGCACCGGCGAACTTCGCCTTGATCTGCGGCCCGAACGCCCACGCACCGATACCGCCGGCCACAAGCACGAGGCCGGCCCAGACAAACGCCTTTTTCATCGTAAATCCCATCCCCCGACTATACCCCGGCCGCGCCTTATCCGGCGGGCGCTCTGCTCCGTACAGAGAAAATACGGGCAGCCGGTGCTGGGGTCGAGGCCGAACCAATTTGGGAGGGGAATATAAGGGCCTACCGACAAGCCCCGGGGGCGGGAAACCGCCATTCGGCCTGAAGCCTGGGAAATGGTGCACCCGACAAGATTCGAACTTGTGACCTCTGCCTTCGGAGGGCAGCGCTCTATCCAGCTGAGCTACGGGTGCACGGCGGCCATTTCGGTCGGCGGGACCATACAGGAGCGTCCCGGCCCAGGCAAGACGGCGCCGACGACCGAAAACCGGGGCATCCTACGGGAATCCTTGATGAATCCTAGCCACGATACCCGGACCGGCCTTCGCAGGCAGCCGAACCTGCGCCCTGCTTCGTTTTCCTTCCTTTCGCTTCGTTTTGGTTCGTTTCAGTTCGTTTGGCTTCGTTTGCGTTCGTTTCGGTTCGTTTGAGTTCGTTCGAGTTCGTTTGAGTTCGTTTGAGTTCGTTCGAGTTCACTGGCGCCCACTACGGTCCACCAGGGTCACGGGCCCATCCGGGCGACCGCAAGCCAGGACGCTCTCCCGGATACAATCAGATATAAGAACATAGAGTGAACATAAAATCAAGCCGAAAAAGCCGGTTTCCCGGCGATACGGGACTATAGGACGCTCACCGCCGGGCGGTGACCAGCCAGTCCCAGGGCTTCAGGTGTTTCAGCGCCGGCGTGGGCTTCACGCCCTGGCTGGGCCAGGAATATTCGACGCGCTGGATTTTGCAGCGGCTGAACCCGAGCCCCTTCAGGGCCGCCAGCAGTTCGCTGCGCGTGTAATGCTTGGTCGGCACGCCCTCGATGCTGACGGCGCGTGCGCCGCCCTCCTTTTCGTGCGGATCGGGCCCGATCACGATATCGGAATGCCCGCGCTCCGCGCGTTCCAGCAGCTGCGCCGACTGCAGCGCCGGCACCACGAGGATCAGCGCGCCGCCGGGCTTCAGCAGGTCGTAGGTCGAGCGCAGGATGCCCAGCCAGACCTTGCGCTTTGGATGCAGCGCCGTGTTGACGCAGAGCACGGCATCGAAGCGGCCGCGAAACTGTTTCGGTGTCTCGCCCGCCACCGACAGGGTGATGGTCTTCTGCGCGCGGAAACGACGCTGCGCCAGCTTGATGCAGGCGGCCGAATGATCGAAGCCATGCACGCGCGTGAACAGGCGGCTGAGCATGGGCAGGTAGACGCCGATGCCGCAGCCGAAATCGGCAATCGATGCACCATCGAAGGCAGCAGCCTTCAGCGCCGCCGTGATGACGCGTTTGCGGTCATGCTGCAGCGAGTTGAAAATCTCGTCGGTCCATTGCGGCGCGACGCGATCCCAGTGTTCGCTCTCCTGCCCCTGCATCACGGCGCTTTCACTGCGGTCCATCGACGCGATCCGATTCCGGTTGGGATTCCACTGAATCCGTTATCCGGTGATTCGCAGCCCACGCCAAGGCCGAATCGGGTCAGGGCCGAGTCACACGAGGGTGAAGCCCCGTCGTCGCAAATGTGAACTGGAACCCCATCGCATGGCTGCTAGCCTGCGCCGCACGAGTCGCACGCCGCCATGACTGCGGCCGATCAGGGGAGAGATGAATGTTCCTGCAGACCATCGCGGAGAAAGACGCCACCGGCCGCATCGCCGAGATTTATGCCGAAGAGAAACACCGCTTCGGCTTCCTGATGGCGGCGGACCAGTGCTTCACCGCGCGGCCTGACCTGCTGCCGCTGTATATCGATTTCTACAAGGCGATCCGCGCCGGCTTTTCGCTCGATCTGCGCGCCTGGCGGCTGATCACGCTGATCGCGGCCAAGCATGTGCCCTCCACCTACTGTTCGCAGGTCTACAGCAAGATGCTGATCAAGGACCTGGGATCGAAGGAAGCCGTGCTGGCGGTGCATCGCGATTTCCGCAGCGCCGGCCTGGCCGCAAAAGACGTGGCGATGCTGGCCTATGCCGAACAGGTGGCGATCAACGCTTCGACCGTGACGCAGGCCGATATCGATGCCCTGCGTGCTGTTGGCTTCAATGACCGTCAGATCTGCGACATCGCCTTCTGCGCCGCATGGCGCTGTTTCTACAGCCGCTTCATCGACGCCATGGGCGCGATGCCGGAAGCCGTCTTCATCGACGAGGACGAGGCCTTCAGCAGCGCGATGACGGTGGGCAAGGCGATTTAGGCGGCGTATCGGTGTAGTTGAGAATGGTCGGGGCCACAGCGCTCGCAATGCCCGCCCGTTCCAATGCCTGTCTGTTCCTCGAACAACCGGCAAAGCGCACATTCACAAGTCCATACAGGCAACGATCTGTAATCTTTGGCCTACCTCGAAATATTAGCTCGACTTACCGCTATAGGGGCGTATCTCTCAAGGCCAGTCCTACAATCCGCAGGCCGTATGAGACGCTCGCCATGATGCCGTCCGTCCAGCCACTGCTTTCATCCTCGAAAGAGGAAGAGCGGCGCATGGCTGCCGTGCGCCATCACGACATCCTCGATACTCAGCCTGAAACAGCCTTCGATCATATCGCGGCGATGGCGGCCGACCTGCTGTCTGCGCCGATAGGAATGATCAGCATCGTCGATGAGGATCGCGTCTGGTTCAAATCGCGGCATGGCATGGCCCTGCAGCAGATCGGCCGCGAACCCGGCCTCTGCGCCTCGGCCATCCTGCAGACGCGGCCCTGGCTGGTCTCGGATGCCGAGGCAGACTTGCGGGCGATGGCGCATCCGCTGGTCACCGGCGCGTTCGGCCTGCGCTTCTATCTCGGCATTCCCCTATGCAGCGCCGATGGCAGCAATATCGGCGCGCTCTGCGTCATGGACCACAAGCCACGCAGCGTGACCCGCCGCCAGATCGCCAGCCTGAGCAGCCTGGCGGCCGTCGCCATGGACCAGCTCGACCTGCGCCTTGCCGCCCGCCGCGCCGCCACGGCGCTGTCCGAGGTTGCCGCCGACAAGGAAAAGGCACTGCGCCTGGCCGCCACCATGGCCAACGAGATCGACCACCGGGTGATGAACAGCCTGCAACTCGTCTCCGGCCTACTGTCGATGCAAAGCCGCAGCCATAGCGACGACGATGTGCCGACACAGCTGAAACAGGCCGCCGGCCGCGTCGCGGCCATCGCCAAGGTGCACCAGCATATCTACCTGAGCGAAGGCATCGAACATGCCGATGTCGCGCAGTATCTGCAGCGCATCTGCGACGACCTGTCGGTGATGCTGCGCGCCACCGGGCGAGGCGAGATCGCGGTCAGCGGCGCCGGCGTGAAACTGCCCACCGCGCGCATCGTCGCCATCGGCCTGATCATCAACGAGCTGGTGACCAATGCGATCAAATACGGCAAGGGCAAGGTCTCGGTGTGCTTTGCCGATACCGAGACCGGCTACACGCTGTCGGTATCCGATGAGGGCCCCGGCCTGCCCGAAGACCAGATCGCCGAACCAACGCGCGGATTCGGCATGAGGGTGATCCGGCTGCTGGTCAAACAGCTCCACGGCAACCTCACGACCGGCCCGCAGACCGATGGCCGCGGCCTGGCCATCACCATTGCCTTTCCGCGGGAGATCGCCCTGACTCGCGGCTGACCTGCCATCGCCCTTCCCTCTGCCGTCGCGACCGGAACTATGCGGCGGTGAGAGGGTTCACCTGTTATGCGCCGTCACTGTTCCGGCGCCCGGAGTACTGTATTGCCGCCCCTCACCATAATCGATCTGGCGCCCCGGACAGATGATCTGCCGGCAGGCATCGCCACGGCCGACAGCCGGGTTCCTGTCATCGCCGGCGTTCTGACCAGTACCGGCTATGCCCTGATGCAGGCCGCAGGCGCGGACGAGGCACCGCATTGCATCCTGCTGGTGGAGGATGATCTGCTGATCCGCCTCACCACCACCGATTTCCTGGAAAGCTGCGGCTATACCGTGCTGCAGGCCGAGGATGCCGCCGAAGCCATGGCGAGCTTCGATCACGCCATCACGATCGACCTCGTCTTCACCGACCTGCAGATGCCCGGCGACATGGATGGCATCGGCCTGGCCCGCTGGGTGAAAACCCGGTATCCCGCCGTCCCGGTGATTGTCACCTCCGGTGTCGTGGCGGCCTGCGACGATGATATCGGCCCGATGATCCGCAAGCCCTACGACCTGGATGTGGTGCACCAGTGCATCCAGGAGGCCTTGCGCAAGGCCGGAGAAGAGCCACCGGTTTAGGCAGGACGACAGTGATGGGAAGGCGACTTGACCTCACAAGTTGCCGACGGCTTTGGCCACCCAGACGGAAATGAAGCCCAATCCGAGCAAAACTTGAACAGCCGACATAATTTCAGTCGCCAGATGATCGGGCTTTGCCCGCCAATATCCAAAGAGCGTCTGATTCCCAAGACTGAGCAAAAGATAATGTACTTCGGCAACATATCCATTGCTGCTCGCATCTTTGATCATGCCGGGCCAATGCCACTCCATTAACGCGTAGAAAAATGCAAAGAGAAAGACGAAGAGGGCATAGAATTCCATCAACTGCAGAAGGGTCAGAGAATTCTGGCGCGCCTGTTCGAATAACGTGAGCGACAGCAAGAACGTTACCCCAATCCACAGAGCTGTAGAAAGCTTATCTAGCCCCCCATTCTTCCGCAGCCAACTGCGCGCCTCACTACGAAACGATTTAAAGCTTCTCCACTCCCAGAGCTTCCATTTCCACACGAAAGCAATTTTCGCTGGGCCCGTGGGTATAGGGCTAGCCGCCCAAATAAACAGGAACGAGACAACATAATAGAGGACAATAAATCTCCAGGTCCAAAGCAGGATAATGTCCAGATAAGGCATGATACCCCCGCCATGCGATTCTATTTTCGCAAGCGTACAGGCTCTTTCACCAATTCCCAATTTTGAAAATTATACTGCCTGCGTATTGAATGCGGCGAAACACACACCCGTAATCAATCGCCGCTTTTCAGGCCGCGCGGCTGCGCGTCAGCTCAAGGAACAGGTCTTCCAGGTCGGCTTCCTGGGTCGAGAGATCGACGATCTCCAGACCCGCGCCCTGCACCAGCGCCAGCACGCGCGGGAACGGCTGCTCGCTGGGACGATAATGCAACCGCAGGCGACGCGGCCCCAGCAATTCAGGACTTAAACTCGCCAGCGAGGCCGGCACGGCACCCAAATCGGCGCCCAGCGTGAGGATCACGTCCTTGCGGTCGAGCTTCGACAACAGCGCCGGCGTTTCGCCCTGCGCCACGATGCGGCCGTGATTGACGATGGCGATGTGGTCGCACAGCGCCTCGGCCTCTTCCAGGTAATGCGTCGTCAGCACGACCGTCACGCCTGACTTGTTCAGCTCACGGATATAGGCCCAGAGCTGCTGGCGCAGTTCGATATCGACGCCAGCAGTGGGCTCATCCAGCACCAGAACCGGCGGCGCATGCACCAGCGCCTTGGCCACCAGCAGGCGGCGACGCATACCGCCCGAGAGCGTGCGCGCATAGGCCTGCGCCTTGTCCGACAGCCCCATGGCGGCGAGGATTTCGGCGGTGCGGCGCTCAGCCCTCGGCACGCCGTAGAGGCCAGCCTGGAATTCCAGCGCCTCTTCCGGCGTGAAGAAAGGATCGAGGTTGAGTTCCTGCGGCACCACGCCGATGGCGGCGCGCGCCATCCGGGTATCGCTGTCGATGTCATGGCCCCAGACCATGGCCTGGCCGCTGGTCTTGCGCACCAGGCCGGCGAGGATGTTGATCAGGGTCGACTTGCCCGCGCCATTGGGACCGAGAAGGCCGAAAAAACTGCCGCGTGCGATATCCAGCGACACGTTATGCAGCGCCTGCTTGGCCTTGGCGCCATGGCCGTAAATCTTCACCAGATCGCGCACCGAAATGGCGGCATTCCGGTCCGGAGCGGAGTCGGCGGGCTGGGCGTCTGACATGGTGTTTTGGGCCTGAAAGGCTGGCGTGGCGAGCGGCCCTGCGGTAGGTATCACCAGATGCTTGGCGGGTCAATTTGCCCGCCCGAACTGACCCGCCCATGACCTTGGCAAGACCAGCCTTCCGGAGACGCCCCATGCAGGCCACCAATCCCTCCTCTGCCCCCGAGACGATCACCGTTGAAAGCCCGGTCATCGCCTGCGATGGCGGCGGCGGCGCGCTGGGCCATCCGCGCGTCTATCTGAACATGGGTGAAAAGCACCAGATCGACTGCCCCTATTGCGGTCGCCTGTACCTGCTGAAGGAAGGCGCCGGTCACGGCCATTAAGGCCGGACCCCTGTCGTAATGGCTGCGAACAAGCATCGCCTCTACCTCGTCGACGGCTCGGGCTACATCTTCCGCGCCTATCACGCCCTGCCACCGCTGACGCGCAAATCCGACGGCATGCCGATCGGCGCCGTCTCCGGATTCTGCAACATGCTGGCAAGCCTGCGCGACAAGGCCGAGCATGACGAGGCGGTCAGCCATATGGCCGTGATCTTCGATGCCGGCCGCGAGACTTTCCGCAGCGAGATCTATCCCGAATACAAGGCCAACCGCAGCGAGACGCCGGAAGACCTGATTCCGCAATTCGCCCCGATCCGCGAAGCGACACGGGCTTTCGGCCTGCCCTCCATCGAGAAGGCCGGCTTCGAGGCCGACGATATCATCGCGACCTATGCCCGCATCGCTAACGAGGCCGGCATGGAAGTCTGCGTCGTGTCATCCGACAAGGACCTGATGCAGCTTGTCCGCGACGGCGTGGGCATGATGGACCCGATGAAGGACCGCAGCATCGGTCCGGCAGAGGTGATGGAGAAATTCGGCGTATCGCCCGACAAGGTGATCGACGTGCAGGCGCTGGCTGGGGATTCCACCGACAATGTGCCCGGCGTGCCCGGCATCGGCGTGAAGACCGCGGCCGAACTGATCAATACCTATGGCGACCTGGAAACGCTGCTGGCCCGCGCGGGCGAGATCAAGCAGCCCAAGCGCCGCGAGACATTGCAGACCAATGCCGACAAGGCGCGCATCTCCTATCAGCTGGTGAAGCTGAAGGATGACGTGCCGATGGAACTGGGCCTGGACGACCTCAAGCTGTCGCCGGTGGAATGGCCGAAACTCTCGGCCTTCCTGAACGAGATGGAATTCCGCACGCTGACCAGCCGGATCGAAAACCGGCTGAAGGCACGCGGCACGGATACGTCAGGCGGTGCGCCCCTGCTTCAGAGCGGGGGTGTTACAGCCCGTCCGTCTCAGCCCAGCGCGCCGGTGGCATCCTCGCATCGCGCCACCACGCCGATCGCCTTTGCTGGCGAAGGCGGCCCTGAACAGCCGCCGGTCAGCCGTGATCATTACGAACTGGTGCAGGACCTGGGCGCGCTGCAGCGCTGGATCGCGCGCGGCTTCGAGGCCGGCATCATCGCCTTCGACACCGAGACCACCGATCTGTCTCCGACCAAGGCCAATCTGGTCGGCATCAGTCTGGCGGTGGCGCCAGGCGAGGCCTGCTACATCCCGGTCGGCCATATCGCGCCGGGCGGCGGCGGGCTGGACTTCTCGGGCGATGGCGCGATCAAGCAGCTCTCGGTGAAAGAGGCGCTGGATGTGCTGAAGCCTCTGCTCGCCGATCCGGGCGTGCTGAAGATCGGCCAGAACATCAAATACGACATGGCGGTGCTGAACAGCCATGGCGTCGAGATCGTGTCCTACGACGACACGATGCTGATCTCCTATTCGCTCGATGCCGGCAAACACGGCCATGGCATGGATGAACTGTCGCAGCGGCATCTGAATCATACGCCGATCAGCTATGACGAGGTGACCGGCACCGGCAAGGCGCGCATCTCCTTTGCCGAAGTCGCGCTGGACAAGGCGCGCGACTATGCCGCCGAAGACGCCGATGTGACGCTGCGGCTCTATCACGTGCTGAAGCCGCGGCTGCTGGCCGAGAAGCAGGTCACGCTCTACGAGACCATCGAACGGCCGCTGCCGGCCGTGGTCTGCGCCATGGAATGCGCCGGCATCAAGGTCGATCCCGCCGAACTCAACCGCCTGTCGGCCGATTTCGCGCAGCGCATGGAGACGTTTGAGAAGAAGGCGCATGAGCTGGCCGAGGAAAGCTTCAACATCGGTTCGCCCAAGCAGCTGGGCGAAATCCTGTTCGACAAGATGAAGCTGCCCGGCGGCAAGAAGGGCAAGACCGGCGCCTACTCCACCGGCGCGGAGGTGCTGGAGGAACTGGCGGCCGAGGGCCATGAACTGCCGCGCGTGGTGGTGGACTGGCGCCAGCTGGCCAAGCTGAAATCGACCTATGCCGATGCGCTGGTCGCCTCGATCAACCCCAAAACAGGGCGCGTGCACACCTCCTTCTCGCTCTCGGCCACGAATACGGGCCGCTTCGCGTCGTCCGACCCCAACCTGCAGAACATTCCCGTCCGCACCGAGGAAGGCCGCAAAATCCGCAAGGCCTTCGTCGCCGAGGCGGGCCACAAGATCATCTCCGCCGACTATTCGCAGATTGAGCTGCGCATCCTGGCGCATATCGCCGATATCGGCACGCTGAAGGATGCCTTCCGCGATGGCGTCGACATCCATGCACTGACCGCCAGCCAGGTGTTCAGCACACCGGTCGAAGGCATGGACCCGATGGTACGCCGCGCCGCCAAAGCCATCAACTTCGGCATCATCTACGGCATGAGCGCATTCGGTTTGGCGGCCCAGCTCGGGATTCCGCAGCGCGAGGCGCAGAGCTATATCGAGGCCTATTTCCAGCGCTATCCGGGCATCCGCGCCTATATGGACAACACCAAGAAGCAGGTGAAGGAACAGGGCTTCGTCACCACGCTCTATGGCCGGCGCGTGCATTTCCCCAACATCAACTCCAAGAATCCCGCCGAGCGCAATTTCCTCGAACGCGCCGCGATCAACGCGCCGATCCAAGGCTCGGCCGCCGACATCATCAAGCGCGCCATGGCCAAGCTGCCGGCCGCCATCGCCGCCGAGGGCCTGAAGGCGCGCATGCTGCTGCAGGTGCATGACGAACTGGTGTTCGAGGCGGCGGATGCGGAAGTGGATGGCCTGATCAGCGTGGCCAAGCGCGTGATGCAGGATGCAGCAAAGCTCGACGTGCCGCTGACGGTGGAAGCCGGCGTCGGCCTGAACTGGGAAGAGGCGCATTAGGCGCCTCGCCTGTTTCCGCTTTATTCGAATACCGGCCGGAAGAAGCTGCGCTCGTAGCGGCGGAAGCATTGCGTGCGCGCGTAGAAGGCCATGGCAGCCTTGCATTCCTCATCCTGTGCCGCCGCCTTGCGATAGGCCTCGTAAGCAGCCATCGACGGGAAGCTGAAGGACGCCAGCGCAATGTCGCTCGCGCCTTCGGACGGCATCAGATAGCCGTGATGGGTGCCGCCCAGCTTGTTGACCAGCCGGATCCACATCTTCCCGTATTCCTCGAAGGCCGCCAGTTTGTCGGCATCGACTTCGTAGCGCAGGAAGCAGGTGATCATTTCTTTTCTGCCACACAACGATCGACAATCGCGCCGCAGGGCTCCATCACCTCGCGGCCGGTCGCCGTGCGGCCGCGGAATTCCAGCGCGGTCACGCGGTTGTTCTGCAGGATGAAGGTAGCTTCGCAATAGCGGAAATAGTCGGTCGCCATTTCACCGCGACCCGACGGCGAGAAGCCGACCTCGGTCTGCACCGTGGCCGAACGGCTGGTCTCGCGGAAATAGCTCCAGATATCGGCGCCGTTCTCGCGGTTGAGCGCGGTCGGCTGGCCGGCGCAGCTTTTCAGCTGGTCGCCGCTGATGCCCAGCAGTTCGGTGCGGGCGCGCTCGGCCTTGTGTTCCAGCGGAGAACTGCAGGCCGCCAATGCGGCGGCGACGGTGAGGAGCGACAGAATCTTGTGCATGAGATGCAGTTTGCCGCAACGCAGAAGGCTGGTCAAATCTCCTTGGCAAACCTTAGCCTGCAAAGGTTCACCCGTTGTCCGGACCCGCCCTTTCCGATAAACCGGACGGTAACCAGGAGGACCCGAGATCATGGCCGGAACCGTCACCGTAAAGCCGGACAACCTGCGCGCCGCCGTGCGTCATATCTGCCTGGCCGGCGGCAGCAACGAGCGCGAGGCCGCCCTGGTCGCCGACAACCTGGTGCTGGCCAACCTGACCGGCCATGACAGCCACGGCGTCGGCATGCTGCCGCAGTATATCCTCGCCGTGGTGGAGAAGCGCCTGACCATCAATCAGTCGGTCACGGTGATGAGTGACGCCGGCGCAATCCTCAATCTCGATGGCGGCATGGGCTATGGCCAGGTGATCGGTCATGAGGCGATGGAGCTGGGGATTCGTCGCGCCCGCGAAACCGGCGCCTGCATCGTGAGTTTGCGCAACAGCCACCATATCGGCCGCATCGGTCATTGGGGCGAGCAATGCGCCGCGGCCGGGATGGTGTCGACGCATTATGTGAATGTGGTCGGCCGCCCGGCACTGGTTGCGCCTTTCGGCGGCGCCGATGCGCGCTTCGCCACCAATCCCTATTGCTGCGCCATTCCCGCCACCGAACCCGGCGGTGAGCCCATCGTGCTCGACATGGCGACCAGCCGCATCGCCATGGGCAAGGTGCGCGTCGCCATGAACAAGGGCGAGCAGATCGCCACCGGCACGCTGATCGACGCCAAAGGCGGGCCGACGACGGACCCGAAGACCATGTTCAATTCGCCGATCGGCGCCATTCTCGCTTTCGGCGAACACAAGGGCTATGGCCTCGCCGTGATCGCCGAACTGCTGGCCGGTGCGCTGACCGGCGGCATCACCATGCATGACGGCAGTTGGGCCAAGAACACCATCACCAACAACATGCTCTCCATCATCATCGATCCGGCAAAGCTCGGCGGCGCTGATACATGGAAGGCGGAGACGGCGGCTTTCGTCGACTGGGTCAAGAAATCGCCGCCGGGCGCGGGCAGCACTGGCGTGATGGTGGCCGGCGAGCCCGAGCGCAAGTCGAAGGCCAAACGAAACACAGACGGCATCCCAGTGGACGACACCACCTGGAAGGAAATCATTGCCGCTGGCGAGTCCGTCAAGGTCTCGGCCAGCCAGACCAATACAGCAGCGGGGCTCGCCTGACATGAGCAAGGACGACAATATCCAGATGGCGGCGCTGCGATTGCGCGACGCCACCGAAACCGGCAAGGCCTGCGCGCCGATCCGCGACCTGTTCTCTGAGATGGATCTTGTCTCGGCCTATGCCGTGCAGGCAGTGAACCGCGATCACTGGCTGAAGGCCGGCCGCCGCGCCGTGGGTCGCAAGATCGCGCTGAGCGCCAAGGCGGCGCAGAAATCGCTGGGCCTGAAAGAGCCGGCCTTTGGCATGCTCTATGCCGACATGCTGCTGGGGGATGGCGATGAGGTGGCTGTAGGCCGCGTGCTGCAGCCGCGCGTCGAGGGCGAGGTCGCCATCGTGCTGGAGCGCGACCTGGTGATGGAGCAGCCGACCCTGGCCGATATCTATCGCGCCGTGGGCTACTGCGTCACCGCGATTGAAGTCGTCGGCAGCCGCATCGCCAATCTGGATGCCAAGACCGTCGACCTGATCGCCGACAATGCCAATGGCGGGGCCTTCGTGCTGGGCAACCCGGTGCGCAAGCTGGACGGTCTCGACCTGCGCCGCATGGCCATGAGCATGACCAAGGGCGGCCAGACGATTGCCGAGGGCACCGGCGCGCTGGTCTACGGCAATCCGTTGCATGCGCTGACCTGGCTGGCTGGCCGCATGGTGGCTGACGAGATGCCGCTCAAGGCCGGCGACGTGATCATGACGGGGACCTATTTCCCGATGCAGCCTGCCAGCCCCGGCGACCAGTTCGAGGTGATCGCCGAAGGACTCGGTCGCTGCAGCATCAGCTTCGCCTGACGGGACAGACAGATCATGCGCGCGATCGAACTGCAAAGCTTCTCGGTCGGTGCGCTCAGGATGACCGAACGCCCCGACCCCACACCCGGGCCGGGCGAAGTGCTGGTGCGGGTGAAGGCCGTGTCGCTGAACTTCCGCGACTGGCTGATGGCGCAGGGCGCCTATAACCCGAAGCAGAAGCTGCCGCTCATCCCGATCTCGGACGGCGCCGGCGAGGTGATCGGCACCGGTGCCGGCGTCACGGCATTCAAGACCGGCGACCGCGTGCTGGGGCATTTCTTCCCGGCCTGGCAGAGCGGCGAACCCAGCGTCGAGAAATTCTCGGTCTCCATGGGCGGGCCGCTGGATGGCTGGCTCTGCGAGCAGCGCATCTATCGCGCCGAAGCATTAGCACATATCCCCGACCACCTGACCTATCAGGAAGCCGCCGCGCTGCCTTGCGCCGCGCTGACCGCCTGGAGCGCCATCGTCACCCTCGGCCGGGTACAGCCGGGCGAGCGCGTGCTAATCCAGGGCACCGGCGGCGTGGCGCTGTTCGCGTTGCAATTCGCCAAACTCGCCGGCGCCGAGGTGATCATGACCTCGTCCAGCGACGAGAAGCTGCTGCGCGTGAAGGCGATGGGCGCCGACCACGGCATCAACTACAAGACCGACCCGCAATGGGGCCGCACGGCGCGCGGGCTGACCGGTGGCGCGGGGCTGGACCATATCGTGGAGCTCGGCGGCGCCGGCACGCTGATGCAGTCGATCCGTGCCATCCGGCCCGGCGGCTTCATCGCCATGATTGGCGTGCTGTCCGGGCCCAGCAACGACCTGCAGATTCCGCTGGTGGTGATGCAGCAGCTGCGGCTGCAGGGCGTGACGGTGGGCGCGAAAGACGGCCTCGATGCCATGCTGCGCGCTATGGCGCTGGCGAAGCTGCATCCGGTGATCGACAAGAGCTTCGATTTCTCGGAAAGCGGCGTACACGCCGCCTTCAATCACATGGGTGGCGGCAGCCATTTCGGAAAAATTATCGTAGACCTCGGCTGATCTCGCCCCTAGGGTGCGGCGCATGCGCGTCGCTCTTTATACCTTCGGCATTTTCGCCAGACCCTCGGCCGATCCGGCCAACGACAGTTTCCACGCCCGCAACGACATCAACCTTGCGGCCGCAGAAGCCAGCGAGGGCTTCATTGCTCGCTCGGGCTACGACAGCGATCCCGGCCCTGCCAGCTGGGGCGCGCATGCCTATCCCCGCTTCTATACCGGCAGCGATACCTATTCGCCGTCCACGCTGTCGCTGTGGACCGACCTGGAATCGCCCATGGCCTATACCTATAGCGGCATTCATGCCGCAGCGCTGTCGCGTGGCCGGGACTGGTTCCTGAAACCCGTCCTGCCGCCGCTCAAGCCCGCATGGCCGCCCTATGTATTGTGGTGGGTGGGTGGTGCTCATACGCCGGACTGGCAGGAAGCCGTCGCCCGGCACGAACACCTGCATGATCACGGCCCCACGGCCCATGCCTTCCATTGGCAGCAGCCCTTCGACGCCGATGGCAGGCCGACGAGCATCAACCGCGACCTTGTTCGCCGCAGGTCTGACATAAACCGGTCGCATCACGCGGCAAGTGCGCCTCCCGGCCAGAAAGACTGAAGCCTTTTTTCCGGCCTTGGTGCATGATGGCAACGTCGACCAGCCCACAGCGAGCTCCGCCATGCCCCTCCTCCTGCTCACCATGATCCATGTTGCCATCAGCATCGTTGCCGCCTTTGCCGGCGTGGTGATGCTGGCCGACCGGCTGCGCGGCCGTACGCCCGATGGCTGGGAAAAGCTTTTCATCTGGACAGCCGTCTTCACCAGCGCGTCGGGCTACCTGTTCCCGGCCACGCAGATCACCCCGCCGCATATCGTCGGCGTGGCCGCATTGCTCACCTTCGCCGTCGCGCTGCTGGCGCGGCGCAAGAAGCTGGCCGGCCGCTGGCGGGCGATTTATGCCGCCAGCCTGGTGGTCAGCGTCTACTGGCTCACCTTCGTGTTCATCGCTGAGGCCTTCCTGCGCGTGCCGCGCATCGGCGCCTATGCGCCCACTTTAAGCGAGCCGCCCTTTGCCGTGGCGCAGGCCATCGCGCTGGTGGTCTTCGCGCCCCTGTGCTGGCTGGTGGTGCGCAAGGCGCGCCAGACTGCGCCCGCCGGCGCGACTTATCCGGCGTAAGGCAACACCCGTTCGGCCAGCGCCGTGTCCATGTATTCCGTGATGGCCACCACCTGGCCGTCACGGAATGTGAAGATCATGCAATAGCGGTTCTCATAGGCGCCGCGCTTGGTGCGGTTGAGCCCACGCGCCTCCACCACCACACGGTCGCCTTCGGCAATGAAGGCCTCGGCCACGCAGCGGTTCGGACCATCGAACTGGGCATTCACCTTGGCCAGCAGATCGCCCAGCACCGCCGCCTTGCCGGCATAATGCAGCGGCCAGTCGGTGCCGCCGGCAATCGTCCAGGTCACATCATCGGCCATCAGCCCGACAAACAGCCGGCCGTTGCCTTTCGCCGTTTCGGCAAACGCCTCCTGCAGGCGCTGCTTGTTCTGTGCCGTGGTCATGCTGCAACCCCGCGCGGAAACATCGTCGCCGCCGGCTCGGGCGGCAGGCGCAATCCGTTGGCCAGATAGGCGACCGTGCGGTAATAGCCGGCCAGCAACAGCAGTTCCATGATCGCTTCCGGGCTGTGGCGACTGCTCAGTTCACCCCACAGGCCATCGGGAATATCGGCGCTGGCATGCAGCGCATCGGCCAGCCGGATCATCAGGCGATCCTCCGCGGCCCAGCAGGCATCCTCGGCATTGCCGTAGACAGTGGAGAATATCTGGTCGTCATCCAGGCCGGCATCGGCGGCGAAGAACCGGATGCGCAAACCCCATTCATATTCGCAGCGGCAATTGGCAGTGACGCGCAGCAGCAGCACCTCGCGCTGGCGCAGCGCAATATTGCTGCCTTCGAAATAGATCGGCGCGCCCTTGATGAAGCGATGAAACAGGTTGCCGTCGCGCGCCAGCGCCCGGAACAGCGCAAACGGCGGCTGCCAGCCCGCCGGCAGGCGATCCAGCACGGCCTGGATGCCGGGCGCATAGGGCGGCGGGGCAAGGTCGATGCGCTGCGGGCGCGGATGGTTGCTGGCTCGTGTCGTATTCATGGGTCGTCTCTCCGATAGCGGTTACGCCACGGATCATGGGCCCGGTTTGATCATTCTTCCAATTGATGGTTGATATGATCTATATTCGTTTCATGAATTTATCCGCCCTCGACCTCAACCTGCTGGTGGCGCTGGATGCGCTGGTGACCGACACCCATGTCGGCCGCGCCGCCACCCGCGTGGGCCTGTCGCAGCCGGCGATGAGCCATGCGCTGCGCCGCCTGCGCGACATCCTGAACGATCCCCTGCTGGTGCGCGTGGGCACCGGCATGGAGCTGACGCCGCGCGCCCAGGCGCTGCGCGCGCCGCTGAAGGAAACGCTGGAGCAGGTGCGTGGACTGTTCGTGGCCGACGGCTTCGATCCGGGCAGCAGCAGCCGGCGCTTCGCCCTGATGGTGCCCGATCACCTGACCAACCTGATCATGCCGCCGCTGGTCATGCGCGTCGGCGCGGAAGCGCCGGGTGTGCGGCTGGATGTGACGCCCTGGCGCGGCATTTCCTATCTGGGCCCGGATTTCTCGCGCCACATCGATTTCGTGGTGAATTGCCATAACGACGCTTTCCCCGGCTTCCATTACCAGCGCGTGTTCGGCGATGCGGACGTGCTGGCGGTGCGGCGCGGCCATCCGCTGGCGGCGAAGCTGAAAAAGCGCGAGGTGTTCCTCTCGGCCCGCCATGTCGGCGTGATCGGGCGCGGCCTGCGCGAGGATCTGATCGACACCTGGCTGCAGGCTAATGCCGGTTACAGCCGGCCGCTGGCGTTGACCGTGCCCAGCTATCTGCAGGCCCTGCATATCGTGGCGCGCAGCGACCTGGTCGCCTTCGTGCCCAGCCGCATGATCGCCAGTCTCAGCGACCAGCTCGGGATCATCGCCGTGCAGCCGCCCCTCGCACCCGACGGCGATACCGAATACGTGTTCTGGCCGACGCGCACCCAGAACGATCCCGGCGCGATCTGGCTGCGCCAGCATCTGATCGCGGTCGGCCGCGAGATCGACAAGCAGAAACGGAAAGCCGCCTAGAGCCCGGCGAGAGACAGCCTTGCCGCGATGAAGTCGATCAGCAGCCGCAGCCGCGCCGGCATCACGCCCGGCAGCCACACCATCTGCAGCGGCATGGGCGAGGTTTCAAATTCCGACAGCAGCAGCTCCAGCCGGCCGTCATCCAAATAGGGCCTGATCTGGTAGAGCGGCGCCTGGCCGATGCCCAGACCCGCCACCACCGCCTCGATGCGGGCCGGCGCGGTATCGGAGCGGAAGCGGCCCTTCACCGGTATCTGTTCTGCGGCGGCGCCCTCGCCGAACTGCCAGCTGTCGTTGCTGTGCGTGCTGAAACGGGTGACGCAGTCATGATCCTTCAGATCATGCGGCGCCTGCGGCCGGCCGCGCGCCGCCAGATACCGCGGCGAGGCGAAGATGACGCGCCGGATCATGCCCAGCCGCCGCATGCGCAGCGATGAATCCTCCAGGAAACCGAACTGCACCGCCAGATCGAAATTCTCGGCCAGCAGATCGACATAGCGGTCTTCCAGCGACAGCTCGATATCGACGTCGGGATGACGCTCCATGAAGGCGGTCAGCACCGGCAGCACATGGGCCACGCCGAACCGCGACGAGGCGGCGATGCGGATGCGGCCGGCGATGCCGGCGCCATCTTCCGCGACGGCCTCGCGCGCCAGGTCCAGATCGGCCAGCACGGTCTTCAGGCGCTGATAGAAATTCCGGCCGGCCCCGGTCACCCGGCTTTGGCGCGTGGTGCGCGCCACCAGCTCGACGCCCAGTTCCTGCTCCAACATCTGCAGCGAGCGGCTGACCGCCTGCAGGGAGCGGCCAAGCTGGCGCGCCGCCCCGGTGAGGCTGCCGCGATCCACAATCGCCACGAAAGTCCGGTAATCCGCCAATTCTGACATTATATTATCCCTATAATCAGGATAATATATCAATAATTTGGATGATTTTCACGTAAATCATCAGGATGCATCCTGCGGCCAGCCCCTCCGTCCGGATTGCCCCATGACGTTCAGCCTGCCGCTTCTCTACTGGCCTTCTGTCTTTTTCCGCCGGATGGAGGCCGAGCCCTCGCCGGCCATCGATACACCGGCGCCAGCCCTGCATGCGGATATCGGGCTGCCGCCACAGGATGATGTGCCTGCCGATGCCACGGCGATGGCAGCGATGCTGCGCGGCCGGGGCTATCTGCTGTGAGCTAATCCGCCGCCGTATCCAGCCGGCGCACGCGGCTGCGCGGGAAGCGCACGGTGACGGTGGTGCCCGCGCCTTCCTGGCTGTCGATGGTGACCGAGCCGCCATGCAGCCGCATCAGCGCCTGCACCAGCGGCAGACCGAGACCGGTGCCGCCATAGGCCTTGTTCATATGATGATGCAGCTGCACGAAAGGCTCGAACGAGCGCGGGATGTCTTCGCGCTTCATGCCGATGCCGGTGTCGCTGATCGCCACCGCCAGCCGGCCGTCCTCCTCCAGCATGGCCGCCAGCGTCACGCGGCCGCCGGCCGGCGTGAACTTCACGGCATTGCCCAGCAGGTTGAGCAGAATCTGCCGCAGCGCGCGTTCGTCGGCCACCAGCAGCGGCAGGTCGGCCGCCATATCGGCCTGCAGTGTCACGCCCGCCGCCGCGGCGCGTTCGCGCAGCAGGCGCAGGGCCATCCTGCCCTGCTCCAGCACGTCGATCTCGGCCTCGCTCAGCTCGGTGGCGCCGGCCTCGATGCGGGTATGATCCAGCAGGTCGTTCACCAGACTGAGCAGATGGCGACCGCTGGCCAGGATGTCGGTGGCGTAATCCTTGTAGCGCGCATCGCCCAGACTGCCGAACAGCTCGTTGGTGAGGATTTCGGAAAAGCCGATCACCGCGTTCAGCGGCGTGCGCAGCTCGTGACTCATGTTGGCGAGGAAGGCGCTCTTGGCCTGGTTGGCCTCTTCGGCCGCCAGCTTGGCGCGCGTCAGGTCGTCGATGGCGCGGCGCAGGGCATCGGCGTCGCGATTCACGCGCGCGATGACACGATTGTACTGCAGCGCGATGGGCTCGACCTCCGAACCCACGGCGACGCGCACCGGCTGGTCGAAACGCCCCTCACCGCGCTGGCGCTCCATGTCGTTGACCAGATCGAGCATGGCCGAGCCCGCGCCATGTTCGGCCTGGTTGAGGCCCACAGCCTCGGCATTCTGGGTCACACGCAACGGCAGCACCAGATTGATCAGGCGCAGCAGGCCGTAGGTGACGCCGAAGGCATAGACGCCGGCGGCGGCGCAGCCCAGCAGCTGGATGCCGAACTGGGTCCAGCGGTCGTGCTCCGCAGGCCAGCCCGCCGGATCGCCGAAGATCGCCACCGCCAGCGTGCCCCAGATGCCGGCGCACAGATGCACCGGCACGGCGCCGACCGCGTCGTCGATCTTCAGCCGCTCCATGCCTTCGGCCGCCGCCAGCGCGACTGCACCGCCGATGCCGCCGATGATCACGGCGCTCAGGCCCGATGTGTTGTGGCAGTTGGCGGTAATGGCGACCAGGCCGGCCAACGTGCCGTTGAGAAAGTCTTCCACGCGGATCTTGCCATGCAGCATCTGCGACAGGATCAGCGTCGCCACCGCGCCGGCACAGCCACCCAGCGTGGTGTTGATCAGGATCGAGGGCACGGTTTCATTGAGCGCCAGCGTGGAGCCGCCGTTGAAGCCGAACCAGCCGAACCACAGCAGCATGACGCCCAGCGTCGACATCACCAGATCATGGCCGCGCATCGCGGTCTGGCCCTTGGCGAAGCGGCCCTTGCGCGGGCCGATGATCAGCACGGCGGCCAGCGAGACCCAGCCGCCGATCGAATGCACGACCGTGGAACCGGCGAAGTCGATAAAGCCAAGCTCGGCCAGCCAGCCGGGCGCGCCGCCGAACTGGCCGGTATTCCAGGCCCAGTGCGCATAGACCGGATAGATCAGCCCGGAGATCACGACGGTGACCACCATGTAGCTGGTGAAGCTGACCCGTTCGGCCACCGCGCCCGAGACGATGGTGGCCGAGGTGCCGCAGAACATGAGCTGGAAGAGGAAGAAAGCGCCCACGGCGATTTCGCCACGGCCGTCGAACAGCCCGTGGCTGACGCCGATCCAGCCGCTGGTGCCGCTGCCGAAGGCGAGGCCGAAGCCGAAAGCCCAGAACAGCAGGCCGGCGATGCAGAAATCCGCCAGGTTCTTCAACGCCACGTTGATGCTGTTCTTGGCGCGGACAAAGCCGCTCTCCAGACAGCAGAAGCCGGCCTGCATGGTGAAGATCATGCAGGTTGCGACCAGGATCCAGATAATGTCGATACGATCCGCCGTCATGCGCCCCCTGCAGGATGTAGCAAGAGGCATACCAGCGTGAATCGCCCGATTCCCGCGCCCGAAACCGCCTTGTCCCCGGCAGCGGCCTGCCTATATTTTCGCCAGGGCTGTCGGCATTTGCGGCGGAGGCTGTTGGCTTTTGGCCCCCACCCCCTTATCTGTGAAGCCGACTCATAAACTTTGCGCCCATAACCCTTGCGATTGTGAAGACCGCCATGGACCTTTCAGCCAAGCCCGCCGCCACGCCCGGCCTGACCGGCTTTTCCGCCGATCCCGCCACGCCCGTACCCGCAACGGTGGCGGGTGACCTGATCAAGGACGCCGACATCACCACCTTCATGCAGGATGTGGTGCAGGCCTCCATGCAGGGTCCGGTGCTGGTCGACTTCTGGGCGCCGTGGTGCGGCCCCTGCAAGCAGCTGACGCCGGCGCTGGAAAAGCTGGTGAAGGGCGCGGGCGGCAAGCTGCGCCTGGTCAAGATCAATGTCGACGATCCGAAGAACCAGCCGCTGGCGCAGCAGCTGCGCATCCAGTCGATCCCGGCGGTCTATGCCTTCTCGGGCGGCCAGCCGGTCGACGGCTTTGTCGGCGCGCTGCCGGAAAGCCAGCTCAAGAAATTCGTCGAGGGCCTGCCGGGCGCAGGCCCGGTGCAGGATGCCGCCGCGGATGCCATCGAGGCCGGCAAGACCGCGTTGGGCACACAGGCCTTTGAAGATGCCGCCGCCGCCTTCTCCGAAGCGCTGGGCGCGGAGCCGGAAAATCCGGCAGCCCTTGGCGGTCTGGCGCGCGCGCTGATCGGCATGGGTGAAGTGGAAGCCGCCAAGGAAATTCTCGATGGCGCGCCGCCGGCGATCGCCGAGCATGCCGAGATCGCCGCCGCACGCTCGGCGCTGCAGCTGCTGGAAGACGGCGCTAAAGCGGCCGGCAACCTGAAGCCGCTGGAAGACGCCGTCGCCGCCAATCCGAATGACCATCAGGCGCGCTACGACTATGCGCTGGCGCTGGTGGGCGACAACCGGCAGGGCGAGGCACTCGACCAGCTGCTGGATATCGTCAAGCGCGACCGCAAATGGAACGAGGAAGCCGCGCGCAAGCAGCTGGTGACCATGTTCGAGGCGCTGGGTCCGATGGACCCGCTGGTGGTGGACGCCCGCCGCAAGCTGTCCTCCATCCTGTTCGCCTGACCCCATGCATGACAGCGGCACCACACCGGAAAACATCGGGGCGCTCAGCCGCACCATCCCGATCTTTCCGCTGACCGGTGTGCTGCTGCTGCCGCGCGGGCTGCTGCCGCTCAATATCTTCGAGCCGCGCTACCTCGCAATGACGCGAGCCGCACTCAGCAGTACGAAGCTGATCGGCATGGTGCAGCCCAGCGAACCGTTCGGCCGGGGTGGCCAGTCACCGCCCGACAAAGCTGCCGACGTGCAGCCGGTGGGCTGCCTCGGCCAGATCGTCTCGGCCACCGAGACCGATGACGGCCGCTTCCTGCTGACGCTGCGCGGCCTGTGCCGCTTCTACATCGCCCGCGAGGTCGAGGCCGACACGCCCTATCGCCAGGTCGAAGCCGATTACACGCCCTATGCCGAAGACCTGAAGCCGCAGCTGGACGGCCTGTGTGACCGCAACCGCCTGCTGCATGCTCTGCAGGGCTATTGCGCGCGCCATAACCTGCCGGCCGACTGGGATGCGATCACCGCAGTGAACGACGACCTGCTGGTGCATTCGCTGGCGATGATCTGTCCCTTTACCGCCGGCGAGAAACAGGCTCTGCTTGAGGCTGGAAACTTCAAGGCGCGCGCCGCCTTGCTGGTCAGCCTGCTGGAAATGGCGATGCTGGATGCCGCCAGCCTGCCGCGCGGCCACAAGCTCAACTGAGGACGACCGACATGACCGAAGGTTTCACCCCCCCTGTTCCGCAGAAGCCGCTGCCGCCGTCGCACAGCAATGCGCCGGTCGATCCCAAGCTGCTGGAGCTGCTGGTCTGCCCGGTCACCAAGGGGCCGCTGACCTATGACCGCGCCCGCAGCGAACTGGTCAGCGAGAAGGCCGGCCTGGCCTTCCCGATCCGCGACGGCATTCCGATCATGCTGGTGGACGAAGCGCGTCAGCTCGACGACACGCCGTAAGGCATCCATGACCGAGTACGGCATCTACCAGAAGGCCGGCCGCCCGGCCTGCACCGACCTGCGCTACATCTCTGCCGAGAAGCGGCTGGAGGTGGTGTTCGAGGACGGCAAAAGCTTCAGCTTCACCGCCGAGTTCCTGCGCATCGAAAGCCCGTCAGCCGAAGTGCAGGGTCATGGCGCCGGCCAGAAGACGCTGGTGCCGAGCCGCCGCCATGTCGGCATCATCGGCATCGAGCCGGTCGGCACCTATGCTGTCCGTCTGAAGTTTGACGACCTGCACGATACCGGCCTGTACAGCTGGGAATGGTTCTACGACCGCGGCCATGACCAGGACGCGCTGTGGCAGGACTATCTCAAGCGGCTGGCGGCGCGCGGCCTGTCCCGCGATCCGCGCACGCCGCACTGAACCTTTAGAACTTCACGTCCAGGCCAAGGCCGAAGGTACGCGGCCGCAGGATGTCGGCAGTGCTGTCCGCGGTATATATCTGGACCGCATCGCGCGAGTCCATGACGTTCCGGACAAAGGCGAAGACGCGGGCACTGCTAAATTCATAGCCGGCCTGGGTATTGGCCACCCAATACGCCGGCACCTTGCCGCGCCGCGTGTTGCTGATGTCGGAATAGTAGGTTTCCGAATACCGCGCATCCGCCCCCACATCGAAGCCCCCACCAAACTTGTAGGTAAAGCCCATATCGGCGGTCAGCGCAGGCGACTTGGGCAGATCATTACCCGAGAAGCCGGTGAATTCGTCGATCTCGGTTTTCAGCAGGCCAACACTGCCGAAGACCGTAAGGCCCTGGGCAACCAGATAGCGCGCACCGATTTCAGTGCCCATTGTATGCGCCTTGGGTGCATTGACGACGATGGCGTCGAAGCTGCCGGCCGGTGTGTAGGGCACCTGCATGCTTTTATAATCGGCGTAGAAAACATTGCCGGTCAGGTTGAGCCGGCCGCCCATCAGGTCGATGCGGGTATAGGCCTCGTAGTTCCAGACATATTCCGGCTTGAAGGCGTAGGAAATGATCGGTGCGAAGAAGGTGAGCCCGGCGCCGCCACCGTTATAGCCGCGCGACACCACGGTGCCGATAGTCCAGTCCTTCTCCACATGCCACGCAACCCCTAGCTTAGGCAGGAAGACCTCGTAGGTTTCGTCCAGATTCACCTCGGTCACACCGCCGGCAAGACGCTGGCGGCGACGGTTCTCGCGTTCCAGACGACCGCCCAGCGTGACATCGACATCGGACAGCAGGCTGTAAGTGCCCTCGCCGAATGTGGCGTAGGTGGTGGTCAGGTCTTTGAAGGTGTTGTTGCCGCCGAAGAAGTTGTAGACGAAGATTTCGTCCAGGCTGGAATGGAAAGCATGCAGGCCGGCTAGGCCCTTAAGGCGGCCATCCAGCGCGGTGAAGCGGATGCGCGGCTCCTCCAGCACCTCGTAACCATCGACGCGGGCGAAACCCTCGCCCGGCGGCGCCAGACGTGTGATGCCGAGATCGGTGTAGGAGAAGGTGTTCTCCAAAGTCATCGCATCGCTTTTTATCCACTTGGTTTCGGCGATACCGCTGAGGGTGCGCGGCTCGAAGGTGGGCATCCGCTGGTAATTCGCGCCCGTGGTCAGGCCTGCTTCCGGCCAGATCACCTGCTGGCCCTGTGGCTGCAGGGTTTCGCTGTAATTCACGGTCAGCAGCGTCGAGAATCCATCGAGCTTCCGAGGCTCGAATAGCAACTTGCCCCGCAACGTATTGGATTCGAATTCACCCGGATCGGACACATCCTTGTAGGGTGTAAAATTACTGATGTAGCTCTGATGCGTGCGGCGTTCCGCGGTCGCACGAAATGCGAGCTGATCGTCGATGATCGGACCCGAGACATAGGCGCCGAGCTGACGCTGCTGCTGGTTACCGATCATGGCGCGGCCGCCGCTCTCCCACTCCCAGGTCGGATCCTTGGTCTTCACCACGATGGCGCCGGCGATGGCATTGCGGCCCTGCATGCTGCTCTGCGGCCCGCGCAGCACCTCGACCTGATCGACATCCCACAGTGAAGAATCGCCATAGACCAGTTCATTGAAGGTGGCCGGACGGCCGTCGATCTGCAGGTTGAGGCGCGGCCGGATACCGGCAGCGAATGCGTAGCCGCCATTTGTCGGCCCGGTGCCATCGATGCCACGCACAGTGGGCGCAAAGTTGTTGCCCGGCGTCGCCACCACATTCGGCACACGCTCGATCAGGCTGTTGGTGCTGGGCATATAGGGGCGATCTTCCAGCGCCTGCCGGTCAAACACCGCCACGCTAGTCGCGGTCTCATGCATTGTGCGTTCGGTCTTCTCGCCGGTGACGGTGAGCGCATCCAGCACCACGCCGCCGCTGCCCTGCGGGGCGTCGAGCAGCGTTACCGTGTTGCCGTCGACCATGCGATAGGTGATGCCCGTACCGGCCAGCAGGCGGCGCAGCGCCTCGCGGGCGGTCAGATTGCCCTGCACGGCAGCCACGCGGCGCCCCTGCAACGACATGCCGGTGGTGACGGTCTGCAGCCCGGTGGCCCGGCTGAAGCCGGCCAGGGCGGTATCCAGCGGCTGGGCCGGCAGGTCGAAGGCATAGGACCGCTCGGCCTGGGCGACCTGGACTGAGCCGGGCGACTGCGCGGTCTGGCCATGGGCTGAAAATACTGAAAAACCGGCAATTATACCCGCAACAACCTGCAGCCCGCGACGCGCAATCATACTAACCCCCAAATGCAAATGCGTGTTCTTTGCATTATGAGACGAGACACTTCCCCGAACCCGGACCAGCCCGGGGCGGAATTTTCAGAAAATCGCGATCAGCGCCCGCGCCGGACCCGCAGCAGCCCGCCCGGCCAGTTCTGCACCTGCAGCGGCATGGTCCCCTGCAGTGCTGCCAGCGCCCGCTCCGGCTCGGCCACCTGCAGACGCGCCGTCACCCGCAGGTCACCCACATCGGGATCGGCCAGCAGGATCGGCGCCCAGCGATAGCGGCCGATCTCGGCCAGCACGGTTTTCAGCGGCACGGCGTCATAGCTGCGCCAGCCGGCAGCGAAATCCGCAATGCTGTTCGGATCGACAGCTGCAGATTTGTCCAGCTGCTCCGCATCGGCGCGCAGGGATTGCCCGGCGGTCAGATGTGCTTCGACACCAGCCCGGTTGCGCACGGCGACGCGGCCGTGCTGCACGGCGACATAATCGCGCACACCATCCTGCGTCACCAGGAAACGGGTGCCGATCACCGTAACGGTCGCCCGCGCTGTCTCCACCATCAGTGGCCGCTGCGGATTGGATACGGCCTCCACCACCACACCACCCTTGCGCAGGACGATGCGGCGATGCGTGGGCGTATAGTCGATATCGACAGCCGCGCCGGCATCCAGCGTCAGTTGCGTGCCATCGGCCAGCGTCGTCTGCAACATGCCATAGGCTGGCGCGTGATAGTCGGCCACGACCCAGGCGCCGAAACCGGGCATCAGCAGCAGTGCCCCGGCCGCGACGAGGGTCAACACCGCCGCGACAGCGGCCATCCAGCGCACGCCGTTGAACGGCTGCGGCACGATCTGCTCCGTGGCCGCCAGGGCCTGGGCGAGCTCGTCACGCCGCCAGAAGTGCACGGCATTCTGCCAGGCCCGTTCATGCGCGGGATCGGCCTGACGCCAGGCCCGGCAGGCCGCATCATCCTCGGCACTGACGCCGGCATCGCTCACACGCATCAGCCAGCGCGCAGCCTGCTCGGCAAGCGCGTCGTCATCGGCGGACGGAAGATGGTGGACGGACATGGTTTCGCTGATCGGTTGTCTTGAACGTATGACGGGGCAGAGGGGGCAACCCCGACGCTTCACGGCTCACATTTAGGTGTTCGGCCTACCTCAGGGCCAGTCCTCACCCAGCACGGCGCGCAGGCGCTGCAGCGCGCGGGTCAGGGCTTTTTCCACCGCGGCCGGGCTCAGGCCCGTCCGTACGGCGATCTCGGCATGGCTGAAGCCGTGCAGGCGCTTCATCGTCAGCACCTGACGCTGCTGCACGGGCAATGCAGCCAGGCCAACCTGCAGCCGCCGCAACAGGTCGCGGTCCAGCGCCACGGTTTCCGGCGATGGTTGCGCGGCAGGCAGGCTTTCATCCAGCGCCTCGCGATCCAGCACGCTGTCGGCGACACGACCGTGCCGCAGCGCGTCGGTAGCGAGATTGCCGGTGATGCGGAAGAGATAGGCCCGCGGGTTATCCAGCAGCGGGTTGCTGTCGTTGACCGCATTGGCGAGCCGCACGAAGGTATCCTGCACCACATCGGCCGCGCGTTCGCGATCGCCGAGCCGGCGCAGCGCAAACCGCTGCAACTCGTCGCGATGCAGCTCGAACAGCCGCGCGATATCGAATGTGCGCCTCACAGACCCCCGGCACCCTTCCCGGTGGCTCGACGCCGCCCGGATTTATCTGATGACTGGGGGCACCCTAGGCTAACTGCGAATGACTCGCAAGTACCGGATTACCGGTTTATGCCCGGCCGCCAGTACCACAGCATCAGGGCTGCCGGGATGCCCAGTGTCAGCCAGGACAGGCCATCCCAGATGCCATCTTCCAGCAGCGCCGAGATCAGGCCGACCAGGCTCATGATCCCGAGCAGGATCGGCATGCCCCACAGTTTCATGTTCATCACACACTCCCCCGCGCGGCGAGATCGAGCTGGGCGCCGGTATCCGCTTCCAGCTCGCGGATGCGCTGCTCCACCGGATTGCGGCGGCGCTTGAGCCAGAGATAGAGCCCGCTGCCGAGAATGACGATGGTGAGGATGTCGAACAGCGCCCAGATGATCTTGAGCGGCATGCCGCCGTAATCGCCGAAATGCAGCGGCTGCGACACCAGCAATGCGGTCGCGTACCAGGGCAGCTCGCGGCTGTCGGTGAGGTCGGCAGTCACAGCATCGACCAGCACCGGCTTGAGCAGGCGCGCGGTGAGCGGCGTCTCGCCACGCATGAAGATGGCATAGTGATGCGGGCTGGAGAAATTACCACCCGGGAAGGCGACGAAGCCCGGCGTCATACCCGACGCATTGGCCTTCGCAGTGGCCATCGCGGCATCGAGAGGCCCGAGCTTTTCCGGCACCGGCTGACCAGCATAAGGCGCCACCATCGCGCCAAGCTGGTCATACTGCCAGTATTTGAAGATCAGGTCGGCCCAAGTGTTGATCACGCCGGTACCGCCGACAACCAGCGCCCAGGCCACGGTGATGATGCCCAGCATGTTATGCAGGTCGAGCCATTTGATGCGGGTGCTGCGCTGCTTGCGCACGGTGCCGAAATCCAGCTTCTTCATCAGCGGGCCGTAGACAGCGATGCCGGTGACGATGGCGACCACGAACAGCAGGCCCATGAGACCGAGGAACAGCTTGCCCGGTAGCCCGGCGAACAGGTCGACATGCAGCTGGAACATGATGCGCATGAAATCGAGATCGTTCTGCGACATCACCTTCAACACATCGGCCGTGCGGTTGTCGAAGGCGAGGAAGTGCAGATTCTCGTTCGCCTTCGGGTCAGCACCGGTGGTGACCCAGACCAGATGCGGCTCCTCGTCGTCCCAGGACATGAACATGACATGCTCGCCGGGCTTCTGCGCACGAGCGGCCTCGACCACCCGGTCGAGCGAGGTCTTCGGCGTACCGGCCGGCATTTCGGCCACTTCGGGCTCGTCGCCCAGCAGATGTTCGATCTCATGATGGAAGATCAGCGGCAGGCCGGTGATGCAGAGCATCAGCAGGAAGACCGTGCAGATCAGGCTGGTCCACTTATGGACAAGATACCAGGCCTTGAAGGTCTTCACGGTCATGGGGCGCTCCGGCGGCGAAAAAGCGGAAAAACAGGGCTCTGCCCTGTTAGACGAAGCAGGCGACAAAAACCGGAACGGAATTTCGGCTTTTAGACCGGCTCGCCCCGCAAAAGACGGGGCACCTGGCCCAGATCGCCCATCGCATGGCGCATGAACAGCTTTTTCAGCGGCGGGATACGGTCGACCAGACCCAGGCCCAGATCGCGGGCCAGACGCAGCGGTGCGATGTCATTGGAGAACAGCCGCGTCAGGCCGTCGGTCACCGCGCCCAGCACCACATTGTCGACGCGCCGCCAGCGCTCGTAGCGCTCCAGCACATCGGTGCGGCCGATATCCAGGCCGAGCCGTTTCGCCTCGACCACTGCCTCGGTCAGCGCCGCGATGTCGCGCAGGCCCAGATTGAGGCCCTGCCCCGCGATGGGATGAATGCCATGCGCCGCATCGCCGATCAGCGCGAGACGATGACCAGTGTAGCGCTGCGCCAGCAGGAAGCTGAGCGGATAGGACCAGCGCGGACCGGTGACATCGCAGGCGCCATAACCGGTCCCGAAGCGCAGCCGCATTTCGACGGCGAAATCCGCATCGTTCAGCGCCATGATCGCGGCGGCGCGCTCCGTCGGCTCGGTCCAGACCAGCGAGGAGCGATGGCGGCCCGCGTCATCGTCGGGCATCGGCAGGATGGCGAATGGCCCGGCCGGCAGGAAGCGTTCCTGCGCCACGCCTTCATGCGGCAGCGCATGCTGCACGGTGCAGACGATGCCGGTCTGGTCGTAATCCCAGTTCAGGGTGCGGATGCCGGCCTGCTGGCGGATGGCGGACTGCTTGCCATCGGCGCCGATCACCAGGCGCGCGCGGATGTGGCGGCCGTTGGCCAGCGTGAGCCCGGCCGGCGCGCCGGCACCGGATGCGCCGTAGACGATCTCGGTCGCGCTCATCGGCGCGATCAGTTCGATCCTGGGCTGCGCGGCGATGGCGGCCTGCTGGGCCACCCGCAGCACGCGGTTCTCGACCAGGTAGCCGAAGGGATCGGTCCCCAAGTCGCTGTGGTCGTAATGGAGGAACAGCAGCGAGTCGCCGTCCGAGACCCGGATATCCCACATCGGCTGGGCCTTTGTGACATGGTCCCACAGACCAATCGTGGCCAGCATGCGCTGGGAGGCCAGCGCGATCGCCGAAACACGGCCGTCAAAGCCGGCTGCGGTGATTCTGGCCGGGTCCTCGCGGTCGATCACGGCCACTGAAATGCCGTGGCGGGCCAAGGCGATGGCCTGGGTCAGGCCGTTCAGGCCGCCACCGATCACGGCGACGTCGAACAGGTCTCCAGCAGAGGCGGGCTGCGCGGTCATGGCGCGTACCATCCGCAGACGGAGGTCGCTTGTCCAGCCGCCCCGCAGCCTTTCCGCGGCAATTTCTTTGGACGGCGGGTGCCTGCCGTACTAGCTTTTGAACCATGCAGTTCAGGCCGCAGGCGCTTCTCCTTGTGCTGGCATGGCTGACGGGCTTCCCGGCCTTGGCCGCCGAGAAGATGCCCGTCGATCTGGAATTGATGCTGGCCATCGACATCTCGGGCAGCATCGATGCCGAGGAAGCCCGGATGCAGCGCGAAGGTTATGCCCGCGCCCTGGTCGACCCCATGGTGATAAAAGCGATCCGCGGCGGCATCCATGGCAAGATCGCGCTGGCCTATTTCGACTGGTCGGATTCCTACATGCAGACCGAGGTGATCGACTGGGTGCTGGTCCATGATCAGGCCAGCGCCGAAGCCGTATCGCGCAAGCTGCTGGAACAGCCGACCCGCACGGCGCGCCGCACCAGCATCACCGGCGCCATCGCCCATGCCATTCCGCGCTTCGGCGCCGGACCGTACAAGGGCGTGCGGCAGGTGCTGGATATTTCCGGCGACGGCCCCAACAACGACGGCGGCCCGGTCGACCTCGCCCGCGACAAGGCGCTGGCCGCCGGCATCATCATCAACGGCCTGCCGATCAACAACAACCGGCCCAGCCCATGGGGCTTCCCGGCGCTGGAAGATCTCGACCGCTATTACGAAGGCTGCGTCATCGGCGGGCCGGGATCGTTCGTCGTGGTGGCCGAGGATTTCAAAAGCTTCGGCGAGGCGGTCCGGCGCAAGCTGATCCTGGAAATCGCCAGCACGCCCCAGGTGGTGCCGCCGGCCTGGCAGCGCATCGGTCCGCCGGTCTTCCACAAGGCCCAGTCCGGCTCCGCCCGCTATTCCAAGGGCTGCGATATCGGCGAACGCCAGAGCCAGGAATTCTGGCGTCGCCGGATCGACCAGTAGCCGCCAAATCTGCGCCAATCCCACCGAAATCACCGGCCCGCGCCTTGGCCTCGCCCGGTTTTTGCCGTATTTCCACGGAATAACCGACCGGACTGAAAAACCGACCCGGCCCACCCGTCTGATCCGCTGCTGTCTCGGAGTATTCCCATGACCACCCGTCCCGGTCCCTTCGACCGCGCCGACTTTCCGTTCGCTCTTCGTCTTGTGACCGAAGCGGCGGCCATCGCCTCTTACGACTGGGTCGGTCGCAGCAAGAAGGAAGACGGCGACGGCGCTGCCGTGGAAGCCATGCGCAAGGCGCTGGGCAGCATCAACGTCAATGCCATCGTGATGATCGGCGAAGGCGAGAAGGACAATGCCCCGCTGCTCTATCGCGGCGAGCGCATCGGCGCCGGTGAGCCGGAAATCGAGATCGCCGTCGACCCCATCGAGGGCACGACCAACATGGCCAACGGTGTCGACAATTCGATGGCCGTGATGGCGATGGCGCCGCGTGGCGCGATGTTCGACCTCGGCCCGAGCTTCTACATGGACAAGCTGGTGCTGCCTGCACCCGCCAAGGGCAAGGTCGATCCGACCTGGCCGGTGAAGAAGAAACTGGAAGCGCTGGCCGCCGCGCTGAACAAGCCGGTGTCGGAGCTGCGCATTTTCGTGCTGAACCGCAAGCGCCATCACGCCATGATCAAGGAAATCCATGATGCCGGTGCGCGCACCGTGTTGCAGGAGAACGGCGATGTCGCCGGCGCCTTCATGGCCGTGCAGAAGGGCAGCCCGGTCGATGCGCTGTTCGGCACCGGCGGTTCGCCCGAGGGCATCATCACCGCGATCTTCGTGCGCGCCATGGGTGGCGAGTTCTTCGGCCGCGTCGATCCGCAGGGCGACGAAGAAGCGAAGAAGGTGAAGGAATTCGGCCTCGACAGCACCAAGTGGCTGTCGGGCAGCGAACTGGTGAAAAGCGACGACGCGGTCTTCATCGCCACCGGCATCAACTCCGGCCCCGTCTGCCGCGGCGTCACTATCGAAGGCGGCATCGCCTATACCCACAGCGTGATCCTGATGGCCAAGACCGGCGCGCGCTACGATATCTCCAGCCGCTTCCCGCGCAGCTGAGCCAGAGCATCCGCATGAACGCGCGCGACGTCGCGATCACGCCCTTCGACGGGCAGAAGCCCGGTACATCTGGCCTGCGCAAGAAGGTGACCGTGTTCCAGAAGCCCGGCTATCTGGAAACCTTCGTGCAGGCGGTGTTCGATACGCGGCCCGATCTCAAGGACGGCATACTGGTGCTGGGCGGCGACGGCCGCTTCTTCAATCGCGAGGCGATCCGCATCATCCTGCGCATGGCCGCCGCCAATGGCATTGCCCGCGTGCTGGTCGGCCAGGGCGGCATCCTGTCGACGCCGGCCTGCAGCGCGGTGATCCGTCGCCGCCAGGCCAATGGCGGCCTGATCCTGTCGGCCAGCCACAATCCCGGCGGGCCCGATGGTGATTTCGGCATCAAGTACAACATCGCCAATGGCGGCCCGGCCCCGGAAGCCGTGACCGAAGCGATCTATGCCCGCACGCAGGTGATTGACCGCTACCGCATCCTGGAGATCGATGCGCCGGGACTGGATCGCATCGGCGAGTTCAGGCTGGGCGAGATGACCGTCAGCGTCTTCGATCCGGTCGCCGATTACGCCGAACTGCTGCAGACGTTGTTCGACTTCGACGCCATTCGCCGCCTGATCGCCCGGCCCGGCTTCCGCTTCCGCTTTGACGCCATGCATGCGGTCACTGGACCTTATGCCAAACGCCTGTTCATCCAGATGCTGGGCGCTTCGGCCGCCAGCGTGATCAACGCCGAGCCGAAGGAAGATTTCGGCGGCGGCCATCCCGATCCGAACCCGGCCTATGCGCCGGAACTGTACAAGGCCGCCGTCACCGATGCCGCGCTGGACTTCGCCGCCGCATCCGATGGCGATGGCGACCGCAACATGATTCTGGGCAAAGGCATCGCCGTGTCGCCCAGCGACAGCCTGGCCGTGCTGGCCGCCAACGCGACGCTGGCTCCGGGTTACGCCAAGGGCATCAGCGGCGTGGCGCGTTCCATGCCGACCAGCCGCGCTGCCGATGCGGTGGCCATCGCGCTGAAGATCGAAAGCTTCGAGACACCGACCGGCTGGAAATTCTTCGGCAACCTGATGGACAGCGGCCGCATTACGCTCTGCGGCGAGGAAAGCTACGGCACCAGCTCCGCCCATGTGCGCGAGAAGGATGGCCTGTGGGCCGTGCTGTTCTGGCTCAACCTGCTGGCGGCGAAACCGGACCAGACCGTGCTGTCGCTGCTGCAGGCGCACTGGCGCCGCTTCGGTCGCCATTTCTACAGCCGCCATGACTATGACGCGGTGGATGCGCAGATCGCCGCCGCCGCGCTGGATCGCCTGCGCACCAGCCTGCCCGGCCTGGTCGGCCAGACCCTGGCCGGCATGACCGTCACGGCGGCCGACGATTTCGCCTATACCGACCCGATCGACCATTCGGTCAGCAAGGGCCAGGGCCTGCGGGTGATTTTCGGTGAGCAGGCCCGCCTGATCGCCCGGCTGTCCGGCACGGGCACCGAAGGCGCCACCGTTCGTTTGTATTTCGAACTGTTCGAAGCCGATCCGGCACGACAGGGCGATGACGTGCAGACCCGCCTTGAACCGATGATCGAGCTGGCCGAACGGCTGACCGGTCTGCGCGCCAGCAGTGGCCGCACCGGTCCGGACGTGGTCACGTAAGGTCTCTGTAACACTTTCATGCAACCGTCGGAGGGATGATGTCGCTGCCGCCGCCGATCGACCAGACACCTGCCTGGCGCGCCCTGGCCGCCCATGCCTCGGCCACCCGCACGCGGCAATTGCGCGACCTGTTCGCCGCCGATCCGGCACGCTTCGAAACTTTCTCCTATCGCTGCGGCGACATGTTGCTTGACCTGTCGCGCCAGCGCATCGACGCCGAGACGCTGGAGCTGCTGCTCGATCTGGCCAAGACCGCCGATGTCGAAGGTTGGCGCGACCGCATGCTGCGCGGCGAGCATATCAACACCACCGAAGACCGCGCCGCCCTGCATACCGCGCTGCGCCTGCCCACCGGCAGCAGCCTGCTCGTGGGCAACACCGACATCGCCGCCATGGTGCATGGCGAACTGGCTCGGATGGAAGAGATCATCACGGCGTTGCGCGATGGCACCTGGCGCGGCATTACCGAAAAGCAGTTCAAGAGCGTCGTCGCCATGGGCATCGGCGGCTCGGACCTCGGCCCCCGCATGGCGCTGGAAGCACTAACCGCCGACCGACTGCCCGATATCGATGTCCATTTCGTCAGCAATGTTGACGGCGCCGATATCGCGCGCGCGCTGGAGAAATGCGAAGCTGAAACCACGCTGTTCATCGTGGCCTCGAAGACCTTCACCACCCAGGAAACCATGGCCAATGCCGAGACGGCGCGGGCCTGGCTGCAGGAAAAACTCGGCCCCGGCATCATCGACTGGCCGCGACATTTCATGGGCCTGTCGGCTAACACCACGGTGCCGGGCAAGTTCGGCATCCGGCCGGAACAAGTGCTGCAGTTCTGGGACTGGGTCGGTGGTCGCTATTCGTTGTGGTCGGCCATCGGCTTCCCCATCGCGCTCAGCATCGGCATGGACAAGTTCCGCCAGATGCTGGACGGCGCCCATGCGATGGACCATCACTTCGCTACCACGCCGCTGGAAGAGAACCTTCCCGTCCTGATGGCGCTGGCCGGCGTGTGGAACATCAACTTCCTCGGCTCGACCTCACTCGCCGTCCTGCCCTACGACCAGGGCCTGTCCAAGCTGGCCCCGTATCTGCAGCAGGCGGATATGGAGAGCAACGGCAAGAGCGTCGACCGCTGGGGCCGGTCGCTGGGTTATGCCACCGGACCTGTGGTGTTCGGCGAACCCGGCACTAACGGCCAGCACGCCTTCTATCAGCTGCTGCATCAGGGCCCGCAGGTGATCCCGGCCGATTTCGTCGCGCCGCTGAAGAGCCGCTACCCGTTAGGCAAGCATCACGACATGCTGCTTGCCAATGTCTTCGCTCAGGCCGAAGCCCTAATGCGCGGCAAGACTCGCGCCGAAGCCGAGACCGAACTGCGCGATGGCGGTGCGGATGACGCCACCGTGGCGGCGCTGGCCCCGCACAAGGTCTTCTCCGGCAACCGGCCCAGCAGCACGCTGCTGTTGCCGCAGGTCGATCCGTATCACCTCGGCATGCTGATCGCGCTCTATGAGCACAAGATTTTCACTCAGGGTGTCATCTGGGGCGTGAATTCCTTCGACCAGTGGGGCGTCGAGCTGGGCAAGCAGTTGGCCAAGCCGATCCTGGAAGAGCTGAGCGACGCGGCCGTGCAACACGAGCATGACAGCGCCACCAGCGGCCTGATCGCCCTGGCGCGCGTGCCCAAGACTTGATCCGGCCCTATTCAGCCGGCGGCAGTCCCACCGCATCGGTGAAATCGGTGCCCTCGATATTGGCGTCCTGCAGATCGGCGCCGGTCAGGACGGTCCCCTTCAGATTCGCGTTGCGCAGATCGGCGTGACGCAGGTTCGCGCCATCCAGGTGGCAGGCGAAGCTGCGCGTCGGCGCGACCACCAGCGGGCTCAGGTCGGCGCCGCGCATGTCGGCATGGCCGAGCTTGGCATCCTTCAGATTGGCGCCGCGCAAATCCGCTCGTGTCAGCCGGCAGTTGCGCAGGTCGGCGCCGGTCAGACGCGCGCCCTGCATGGCGGCCCCTTCCAGATTGAGCCCGAAGAACACTGCCTTCACCGCCATCAGGCCGGTCAGTTGCGCCTTGTACAGGCTGCCGATCTTGCGCAGGTCAAAACCGCTGAAATCCACCAGCTTGCCTTCCGCGCCGCCCGACGTGACCCACAGGCCGTGCAGGCGCAACGCCTCTTCGGGCGTCATGCCCAGTTCTTCCAGCGGCCGGCCGGCCGGCTTGTCGCCCAGCATGCCATCGGTCTTGGCACCGGACATATCGGCCATCTGCAGCTTGGCATCGGTCAACACCGCATTGGTCAGCGTCGCACCGGTGAGCCGCGCGCCCGAGAGATCCGCGCCCGAGAGATCGGCATTGGTCAGGTTGGCATGCGCCAAATTGGCGCGGACAAGATTGCAGCCCACCATGATCGCATCAGTGAAATCGGTGTGATGCGCAACCGCGCCGGTCATGCGCGCCTTGGTCAGGTTGGCGCCCTGCATCGCCGCGCCCTGCATCTCGACTGCGCCGGGCTTGTACTGGATAGCCTTGATATCGCGGGTCTGGCCGTCGCGTTCGGCGATCATGCCGTCGCGCAGGTCGGCATCGAACAGATTGGCTTGCGTGAGATTTGCGCCCTGGAGAATCGCACCGCGCAGATCGGCGCGCACCAGGCTAGCGCCGGTGAGGTTGGCATTGCGCAGGTCGGCGCCAAAGAACACGGCGCGATCCAGGTTGCAGCCACCCAGGCTGGCGCCATAGAGCGCCGCACCGGTAAAATCCGCATCGCTCAGATCGGCGCCGGCGAACAGCATGCCTTCCAGGTCGTGGAACGACAGGATCGCGCGTCGCCCGCCATAGACGCCGTTCCGATAATCCTGATGCAGCTTGATGAGGCTATTAATCTCGGCCTGGGACAGTTTCTTGCGGACCATGCCCGGTTGCGGGGCTGGTCCCGGCGATGTCTGCTTCGGACTATTGTCCATCCGATTTCCTCCGCGTGGGGACTTTCAGTCCCCTCAGAAGGAGATGGCGTCAGGCCGGCATCTTTTCAATGGCAGCCAGGCCGTCCTTCATCAGCTTGGCCGCAGCGGTGCCGCCGCTGACCAGCTCCAGCATACGCACGGCGCCATAGAGCTGCTGCTTGGCCGCTTCCTTGCCCAGCGCGTTCAGCTTGCCGGCCTTGATATCGGCGATCAGCGTGCCGCCACCCTCTTCGATCTGGCCACCGAGCTGCTTCAGCGTGACGCTCACATCCTTGTCGGCGCCGATCTCGCCCGCCACCTTCGCCACCTTCTGGATGGCATAGACGCGGTTCTCCGCCTCGACCTTGGCCTCGAAGATCGCCTGTTTCATGGCGGCTTCCTGGCCCGGCTCGATGCTGGCCGGTGTGGCCAGCGCATTGAGGACCTTATCATCCGCCCCGGCCAGAACACCGGTCTTCACCATATCGCGCAGCTTCACGCCGGCCGCATCCATCTCGGGCTGGGGGCCCTCGGCCATGCCGTCGGCCTTCAGGCGGCCGATCATGCGTACGAAATCGTCGACCATGCCGGCGATATTGCCGGCGTCCATCTTGGCAGCGTCGCTGCGACCGATCGCCTTGAAAAAGCGCTTGCTGTCGCCGGCGATCATGCGGCGGGCATACTGACCCGGCTTGAGATCGGCAATGCCGGTTGGCAGGTCGCCCATTTCACCGAAGATCGGCAGGGCCTGGAAAGCGTCGGTCATGCGCGCCAGCACGAAGGCGATCATATAGCCGGGCCGCGCCGCGCCGAAATTGCACAGCGCCGCGTAGGTGTCCTTGATCGCCTCGACCTGGCTGTCGAGGAACCTGCCGACCGGCTTGGGCGACAGCTCCTCGCGCAACGTCTCGAGGAAGGCGGCGATCTCCAGCATGCCCAGCATGTCGATCAGATCGAGATAGGCGGTTTCGCCACCCAGCTTGGTTACCAGATCGGTGCGTTTGGCCGGATCGGCCTCGGCGGCATCGATCTGCCCGCGCAGATGGCGCGCCGCAACCGACCAGAGCGTCTCGCCCAGCTTGGCGATGCGCGGATCCCCGACCGCACCCATGGCCGGAGGCGCTTCCTTGCGTAAGGACGCTTCCAGCTCCTTCACGGCGGCCTGATCGAGGCCACCCAGCACGAAGTCCCAGCAAGGCGCAAGCGAAGTACGCGATATGCGACCGAATTCCTTGTCGCTGTCTTCAGGGAAGACCAGAAGGTCTTCGAAGGGATGGCAGAAGATGCGCTGCAGGGTCAGATGGCGCGGCGGACGAGTCTTGGCCAGGCGCGGGCGCAGCGTGCCCAACGCGGCATCGGCCAGCGCCGCCGACAACACCACGGCGCGCGAGCGCTCGATCAGCAGGGTAAGCTGGGCGACTTTTTCGTCGGGAATCTCGAAAAGCTTGCGCTCGATATCGCGCAGTTCGGAGGCCAGATCGGTCATATCCGTCTCCGCTTCACATTTTCGACGCGACGGATCATCTCGATATCCAGCGAGCCCGAATTCCATCCCTCAAGGGCACGCACCTGCATGCGCGTGTTCTCCTGCATTGCCTGCACGTTCGGCCGGTTCAACGCTTCTTTCTCGGGGATCATCGGCAGAACTCGATAAATTTCCGTTACTGCTGCCCGCTGGTGGTCCCGGTCCTGCCCTTCGGCATCTTTCCACAGCAGGCTGATGAACTCCCAGCCATCAACGGTCCAGTACAGCCGCTCGACATCCTTCTGCAGAGTCTCCATCGCCTTGTCCCAGTTGGCCAGAACGCGCTCGACATAGTCCACCGGCCGCACCGCCGCAGTCGCCAGGTCGGCAGCGAAGCTTTCAGTGAAGGCCGCCACCTTGGAAATGCCGCGCGCCAGATCGGCGGCCTCCGACTTGTCGGTCATCGACCACTGGTTCAGGCGATCCGAAAGCGTGCCGACCTCCCTGATCAGGCGGCGCAGGCGACAGTCCTTGGTGGTGCCGGGCATACCCAGCGGGGCGATCATCTGCCCCCACAGTTCGAGGCGGGAATACAGCTCGTTGGCGGTGGTGCCGAAGCGCTGGGCGATCTCACCCAGGTCGCTTTTGACGCGCTCCCGGCCAGACGAGGAGGTAAAGTCGGAAAGATGCAGCTTCATCTCGCCGCCGGAGAGCTTTTCCACGGCCGACTTGAACAGGTAGAAGCGCGTCAGCAGCGCCTCATTCTCATCTTCCGCGATCGCTTCCTCGGCGCCGCGCTGTGATTCCGGACCGGCCAGGCCGGTCCGTGCGGTTTCCAGCGTGGCCCGCCGCACATCGGCCGGCAAGCAGGAATTTTCACGGAAGATGGCCTCCTGCAGAGCGCGATCATGCATGGTCAGCGAAAAGATGTCGGGCACGTCCTTCCAGCGGATGACGTAATTACCCTTCACGCCGGAAAAGGCAGAGACCGTCAGCTCGAGCTGGTCGCGGTTATCCAAGCGCACGCGCGCCTGGCTCAGGGCCGGCGTGGTGAAGGCAACCGCTGTTCCGCGCTCATCGAATTTGGCCGGCTGGAACTGCTGTCCCGCGCCTTTCGGAAAATTCATCCCCCACGCCCGACAGTAGAATAGAGAAACCTGTCTCCCTACTTAATCACATGGCAGGGACGGCGCAAACGATCTGGGCCTCTATGCCGGAAGCCAGACCCGTGATTTTTCGATTACCCTGATGGTTTCATCCCAGAGGTCCATCCGATGCAGATCGGCGGGGTCGACCCAGGCGACAGCCGCCGCGTCATCACCGGCCACCGCCTCCCCACCGGTCCAGCGGGCGGCATAATCGATGATGGTGTAGTGGTACAGGACCCGGCCGGCGGCATCGCGCTGAACGGAATCGATCACCTCGACCAGTCCCAGCAGTTCGATCTCGATCCCGGTTTCCTCGGCGATCTCGCGCCGGATACCATCGGCCACCGTCTCGCCCAGATCCTGCGCACCCCCCGGCAAGCTCCAGATGCCAGCCCGCGGCGGCCGGCCGCGCTGCACCATCAGCACCCGGCCATCCTTCCAGACGATGGCACCGAGGCCGATGATCGGCCGGTCGGGATATTCACGCGACATGGGTGCTCCAAACCCCGGCTTGCAAGCCGGATCATTGCTTTGCGTCGGGTGCTGATTTTCGTTATAAAAGACAAATTGCTCAATGATTTAAGCGTGGTTCCGGCATTTTCATGATCGAAATCCGCCCCCTGCACATCCGCATCCCACTGCAGTTCGGCCTTCTGGTTGCCGGCTTCGTGGTGCTGGTCAGCATGAGCCTGACCTCGCTGTGGCTGGCGCGAGAGACTGATAGTGCCTCGGAGCAGGTCGCCCATACCCTGGAAGTAAACAATGCCCTTGTCATCTTCCAGGGCGCCATCCGGCGGGCCGAAAGCGGCCAGCGCGGCTTCCTGCTGACCGGCGATCGCGCCTACCTGTCGGATTACGAGATCGGCCTCAATCGGATGCGGGAAATCCGCCCCGAGGTTGAGCGCCTGATCTCCGACAATCCGTCCCAGCAGGAGAAGTTCGACAGCCTGCAGCCCGCGCTGGACGCCAAGCTGACGGAACTGTCCGAGACGGTGCGCCTGATGACTGCCGGCCGGGACGAGGAAGCCCTCAGACTTACCCGTTCGGGCCAGGGCCTGGAATTGATGAACCGGTTGCTGGCGCAGATTCTGGCGATGATCGCCAATGAGCGCGCCCTGCTGGAAGAGCGGCAGGATTATTCCGATCGCACCAACCTGATGCTGTTCATCGTCAACTTCGCTGGCGGCCTGATCATCGCGGTGCTGGCGCTCGCCTCGATCTCGCTGATCCGCAAACGCAGCCTGCAGCTGGCCCAGGCGCATGCCGAACTGGCGGCAGCCAATGACAAACTGGCGAAAACCAACACCCAGCTGGAAGACCGTGTGGCCGAACGCACCGCCGACCTGCGCGAAGCCAATGAGGAAATCCAGCGCTTCGCCTTCATCGTCAGCCATGACCTGCGCTCGCCGCTGGTGAACATCATGGGCTTCACCAGCGAACTGTCGGCCCTGCAGGAAGAGATTTTCGCCGAGAAGGCCACCGAGGACGCCGGCAAGCGCGAGGCACAGCGCAAGGAATTCAACGAGGCGCTTGGCTTCATCAAGACCTCGATCGCCAAGATGGACCGGCTGATCAACGCGATCCTGCAGCTCTCGCGCGCCGGGCGGCGCGAATTCGTCTCGCAGCCAGTCGACCTGACCGCCCTGACCAAAGGCCTCGCCAACGACATCACACATCGCGCCCAGGAAGCCAACGCCAGGATCGACATCGGCGATCTGCCGAGCATTTCCAGCGATCGCCTAGCGCTGGAGCAGATTTTCTCCAACCTGCTCGACAATGCGATCAAATACCTGCGCACCGACATCCCGGGCCAGATCGACATCACCGGTGAAACGCGGCTCGGCTTCGTCCAGATTCAGGTGTCCGATAACGGCCGCGGCGTCGACCCGAAAGATCACGAGCGCATCTTTGAGCTGTTCCGTCGCGCCGGCGTGCAGGACCGTCCCGGCGAGGGCATCGGCCTTGCGCATGTGCGTGCACTGGTGCGACGCATCGGCGGCACGATCAAGGTCAACAGCGCGATCAATAAAGGCACAACCTTTACAGTAATTTTACCCAAAGCATGGACACCGTAATCTCCCCAGAAGTCAGGAAGCCCCATGTCCGAGAATAAACCCGTAACCATCGTGATGATCGAGGATGACGAAGGTCATGCCCGCCTGATCGAAAAGAATATCCGCCGCGCCGGCGTCAACAACGAGATCGTCGGCTTCAGCGCGGGCGCACCCGCGCTGGAATTCCTGCTCGGCGCTGACGGCACCGGCGAGGCCCACAAGGGCAATGCCCTGCTGATTCTGCTTGATCTCAACCTGCCCGACATGCAGGGCACCGACATTCTGCGCGCCGTGAAGAACAGCCCCGGCGTGGCGCTCTCACCGGTCGTGGTGCTGACCACCACTGACGACAAGACCGAAATCCAGCGCTGCTACGAACTGGGCTGCAACGTCTACATCACCAAGCCGGTGAACTACGAGAATTTCGCCCAGGCGATCCGCCAGCTGGGCCTGTTCCTGACCGTCATGCAGGTGCCGCAGAACGGCCAGCACTGACCGCAGAGTTCAGCAGACAATAAAAAACGGCGGGCCTTGGCCCGCCGTTTTCGTTTCCGGATAGAGCGACCGATTATTCAGCAGCCTGACTCAGGCCGCCATGCAGAAGCTGCCACAGCTTCTGCGGTGTCGCCGGCATGTCGACATGCTTGATGCCCAGATCGGCCAGCGCATCGACCACGGCGCTGATGGTGGCCGGGGCCGAACCGACGGCGCCGGCTTCGCCCGCACCCTTCACGCCTAGCGGATTGGTCTTGCAGGGTACTTCACACAGGATCACGTCGATATCGGGGAAGTTGTCGGCGCGCGGCAGGCAGTAATCCGTGAAGCTGCCGGTCAGCAGCTGGCCATCGGCGTCATAAACCACATGCTCGTACAGCGCCTGACCCACGCCCTGCACCACGCCGCCATGAATCTGGCCCTTCACGATGGTCGGGTTGATCACCTTGCCCATGTCGTCAGCCACCACATACCGCACCACTTCGGCGACGCCAGTGGCCTCGTCGATCTCGACCTCGCAGGCATGACAGCCATTGGGGAAGGTGATCGCCTGAATCTGGTGATCGGCAGCGGTATCCAGCCCGGCGGCCTGGTCATAGCCGACCCCGGAGCGCGCACGCGCCTCCTTGGCCACATCCAGGATGCCGACGCCGCGATCCGTGCCGGCGACAGCAAAGCGTCCGGCCGTGAATTCGATATCGCCGACGGCGGTTTCCAGCATCTCGGCCGCGACTGCCTTGCCCTTCTCGATCACCGCATCCTTGGTCTTGAGGATGGCGCCGCCCTGAGAATAGAGCGAGCGCGCACCACCGGTGCCGCCACCGGTGGGAATCATGTCGCTGTCGCCTTGCTTGATCCGGATCATGTCGAAATCCACGCCCAGCTGTTCGGCGACGATCTCGGTATAGGCGGTCTCATGCCCCTGGCCGGTCGACTGCGTGCCGACATAGACATCGACATAGCCGTCCTCGGCGAAGCGAATTTCCGCGCGCTCGGTCGGCGCGCCGCCGGTGGCTTCCAGATAATAGGCCATACCGATGCCGCGACGTTTTCCACGTTTGCGGGCCTCTGCACGCCGAACCTCGAAGCCGGCCCAGTCGATGGCCTTGAGCGCGGTGTCGGCAGTGTTCTCGAACTCGCCCGAGTCATAGGTAAGCCCCATGGCGCTGGTCCAGGGGAAGGCGGTCGGCGGGATGTAGTTCTTGCGGCGCAGCTCGGCGCGATCGATCTTCAGTTCCTGCGCCGCCACATCGATCAGGCGCTCCATCACATAATTCGATTCCGGGCGACCGGCGCCGCGATAGGCATCCACCGGCACGGTGTTGGTGAACACGCCCTCGACGCGGCTATGCACCGCCTGGAAGCGATAGACCGAGGACAGCACCTTGGTGCCGGCCATGGTCGGGATCATCGGCGCGTAGGTGGACAGATACGCGCCCATATCGGCGATGTTGTGGATGCGCAGCGCCAGGAAGTGATGGTCCTTGTCTAACGCCATCTCGGCATGGGTCAGGTTGGCGCGGCCATGAGTATCGGTGAGGAAGGCCTCGCTGCGCTCCGAAGTCCACTTGACCGGACGGCCGAGCGCGCGGGCGGCAAACAGCGTCAGCACCTGTTCAGGGTAGATGAAGATTTTCATGCCGAAGCCGCCGCCGACATCGTTGGTATAGACGGCAAATTTCTCGTCCGGCAGACCGAAAATCTTGGCCAGCAGCTTCTTCTGCACCCAGACGCCCTGGGTCGGCACATAGAGGGCGAAGCGGCCGGTGTCCTTGTCGAAGGAGGCAAGCGACGCACGGGCCTCCATCGAGGCGACGATGACGCGGTTGTTGTCCAGCGTCAGTTTCACGACCTTGGCAGCACCGGCGAAGATGCCATCGACCTTGGCCTTGTCGCCGACTTCCCAGTCGAAGGCGCGGTTGTTGGGCGCCTCGGGCCAGATCTGCGGCTGACCGGCATCCAGGGCAGTATTCAGGTCGGCCGCGGCCGGCAGGCTGTCATAGTCCACCTCGATCAATTCAGCCGCGTCGCGCGCCTGCGCCACGGTTTCAGCGACCACGAAGGCAACCGGATCGCCGACATGGCGCACCATGGCATCGGCCAGTGCGGGACGCGGCGGATCGGCGCGGTTGCTGCCGTCGCGGTTCTTGAGCGGGATGGTGCAGGGCAGGTCGCCGATATTGGCAGCCTTGAGATCGGCCAGCGTATAGACGGCCACCACGCCCGGCGCGTCCTTGGCCGCCGTGGTGTCGATCTTCAGAATCCTGGCATGCGCATGCGGAGAGCGCAGGAAAACGCCATGGGCCTGGTTCTCCAGGCTGATGTCGTCTGCGTAACGGCCCTTGCCGGTGATGAAACGCTGGTCCTCGACACGGCGAACCGGCTGGCTCTGGCCGAACTTGGTCATGCAGGCATTCCTTTCAGGAGAGACGCGGAGCCAGGCTTTCCGGGGCGTCTCTGGGGGGGGCACTGGTGGGGAAAATGATAGGGATTCTCCCTGCCCTTTCAACCCACCGGATTGTTACCCGACAAAGTTATGGGCCATAGGCCCGCAACGAGCGGTAGGTCCAGAAGGGCAGCGCACCCATGATCACGCAGGCGGCCGAAAATAGGAAAACCGCCGTGTAGCCACCGGTCACGTCATGCAGGGTGGCGCCCGTGAAGGTGCCGAAGGCCACACCAAAGCCGCTGCCCACCATGATGGTGCCGAAAATCATGCCGAAACGGGGCCCATGGAAGATACGGGCCGCGGTCGCGCCCACCATGGGGCCGCGCGCGCCAAACGACAGGCCGACCAGCAACACAAAGACCCAAAGCAGTAGCGGCGAGGACCAGGCCTTGAGCGCCCAGAGTGCGCCAAGACCGGTGAGACTGAAGGCATAGGAAATGGCGGCCGAGGCATGGCGGCCGATGCGGCCATCCATCCAGGCAAAGCCAAGGATGCCGATGGGGGTCAGCACGCCAACCAGGCCGTAGATCGAAGCGGCCTTGAGCGGCGCATAGCCCAGCTCGACCAGATAGGCGACTGCCTGCACCAGCACCGAGAACATGCCAGCCGACGTGAAGAAGAAAACCGAGGCCAGACCCCAGAAGGCCGGGTTGCGCATGGCCGTGCCGATGGTCCATTCAATCACGGCGATCTTCTCGACAACATCGCCATTGTCCTTCGTCGCCGGCTGCGGCGGGCGGATACGCCCGACCTGCGCCGTCGGCCAGGACACCAGCAGCAGAATGGGCGCCACCAGCACCGCGATGACGGCCAGCATGCGGTAGGCGTTGCGCCAGCCCCAGGTCTCGATCACCAGCTGCGCCAGCGGCACCAGCAGCAGCGAGCCGATGCCAAGCGCCGCATAGACGACGCTCATGGCGCGCGACAGCTGGATATTCTCGAACCAGCGCGCCAGCAGGGCAGAATGCGGGGCGTTGCCCAGAAAGGCTGCGGCGCCGCCCACGCCGATGCCAATGAAAATGTAGAGCTGCCAGATCGCACCGGCGAAGGACGCCAGCAGCAGGCCGATGGCCAGCAGGATCAGTCCGCCGACATAGAGTTTCAACGGCCCGAAGCGGTCGAAGCAGTAACCGGCCACCGGCGCACAAATGCCGGCCAGCAGCATCTGCAGTGAATAGATCACCGCCACATCGGCGCGGTTGGCCTGGAATTCCGATGTCAGCGCCAGCAGGAAGGTCGTGAAGGTCTCGCCGCTGCCGCGCGACAGCGCGTTGAGCAGGAAGCAGATGCCCACCAGCAGCAGGGCCGTGCGGGCAGCACTTGTTCGTCCTGATCCGTCTTCCGGCATCGGGTTCAGGACTCCATGCCGGATTCAGCCTTGCGCAGCATCTGCTTGGCGATCACCAACTGCTGGATCTGGCTGGTGCCCTCGTAAAGCCGGAACAGACGCACATCGCGATAGAAGCGCTCGACGGCAAATTCCTGGATATAGCCCGAGCCACCATGAATCTGCACAGCGCGATCAGCGACCCGTCCGACCATTTCGGAGGCGAACAGTTTGCAACAGCTGGCTTCCATCGACACGTTTTCACCCGCCGCGTAACGCCCGGCCGCATCACGCACCATGCAGCGTGCGGCATAGGCCTCGGTCTTGCTGTCAGCCAGCATGGCCTGGATCAGCTGGAACTCGGCGATGGCCTGGCCGAACTGTTTGCGGTCGCGCGCATAGGACACGGACTCATGAATCAGGCGTTCGGCCGCACCGACGCACATGGCCGAGATATGCAGGCGGCCGCGATCCAGAACCTTCATCGCGGTCTTGAAGCCCTGCCCTTCCTTGCCGCCGATGATGTTGGCGGCAGGTACCTTCACGTTGTCGAAGATCACATCAGCAGTATGCGAGCCGCGCTGCCCCATCTTCTTGTCGGGTTTCCCTATGCTGATACCCGCTGTATTGGCTTCAACAATGAAGGCCGTGACGCCGCCGGCACCCTTGTTCGATGGATCGGTGCGGGCCATCAGGGTGAAGATGCCGGCCTGCGGCGCATTGGTGATGAAGCGCTTGGCGCCGTTGATGACGTAATGATCGCCCTGCTTCTCGGCGCGCGTCTTGACGCTGGCGGCATCCGAGCCGGCATCGGGTTCGGTGAGTGCGAAACTGGAGATCACCTCGCCACTGGCCAGACGCGGCAACCAGGTTTCTTTCTGCCCCGGCGTGCCGTCGATCAGGATGCCCTGGCTGCCGATGCCGATATTGGTGCCGAACATGCTGCGGAAAGCCGGCGAGGTCCAGCCCAGCTCGAACACCAGCTCGACTTCTTCGGCCAGATTGAGGCCAAGGCCGCCGTATTCTTCAGGGATGGAAATGCCGAACAGGCCCATCTCGGCGAAGGCGCTGCGGATATCCGCCGGCACCTTGTCTTCATCCGCGACCTGTTTCTCGAGAGGAACCAGCCGTTCGCGAACGAAACGGCGCAGACCCTGGCGGGTCTGTTCAAGCGTATCGGCATCCATGGTCGTCACTCTGCCAAATGGTCTGTACACAGCTTGGCACAACCAGACCTGAGTGCAAGCCGGAGAGAGAAAAACTTCGCCTTAGCCGCGACGGAAAGCGATGGCGGCCACCCAACCGGCGAATACCGCCATCAGCACGGCGACCATGCCGTAGACCGCCGGCTCGGTACGTGAGAATTCGTAGATTTCCTGTTCGACGCCCTGCTTGTCGATGAACAGCGGTGTCGACTGGGCGGCGATGATGCGCTCGCCGCGCACCAGATAGACTTCGGTCTGATACGTGCCGACCGGCACGGTGGCGGGGAAGCTGATTTCAGTGCGGAACAGCTTCGGCCCGAGGAAATCGATGGCGCCGATATTCTCGCGATACAGTCCGTCGCGGATTTTCAGACGCACGATGGATTTTTCGTAATCGCCGATATTGTCGAAGCGGCGCAGCCCCAGATAGCGGAAACGCAGATGCTCCGTACCGATCTGCAGGCGCTGCAATAGGCTGGCCGGCGCGATCTCGCGCAGCGGGCGGCTGCTGGCCACGGCGTAATAGGACGGCACGTTGTCAAAACTTTCCGAACGCCGCGTCAGCCACAGACCGAGGGTCGGCCGCTTGCGACGCACCACCGACGTGGCAGTCGGACCGCGCACCACTACCACCACATCGCCGGGTTCATCGATCGCGCCAAACAGCAGCAGATCGGTGCCGTTGAAGCTGGAGGTGATGGCGATCAGATGCGAGGACAGATCGGTGATCAGCGGCGAGTCGGCCGGCGCCGGTCCGCGCGGCGCATTCGGCGTCGCCTGCGCGAAGGCTTCGCTGCCGCCGAGCAGAAGCAGGAAAAGCAGCAGCGCCTTCATCGTGGCCCCGCTTCAAGGAAGAACTGGTCATCGGGCGGCAGGATCAGCTCGACGGCCAGCGCGATCGCCACCGCCAGTACCAATGCCGCCAGCAGACCGCGAATCTGTTCGCCACGCAGCTTTGCGCCATGGCGCACGCCGTATTGCGCGCCAATCACCGAACCGAGCAGCAGCAGCAGCGCCAGGGTCACGTCCACCGTTTGCGTGGTGATGGCATGCAGGATGGTGACATTGGCGGTGACGAAGATGATCTGGAACAGCGATGTGCCGACCACGATGGCCGTCGGCATGCCCAGCAGATAGATCATCGCCGGCACCAGCAGGAAGCCGGCGCCCACGCCCATGATGGCGGCGAGAATGCCGACCAGGAAACCCAGCACCAGCGGCATCAGCGCGCTGATGTAAAGCTGCGACTTGCGGAAGCGCATCTTGAAGGGCAGCGCGCGGATCAGGTCGTGATCGTTCAGCCGCTTGCGCCGCACAATCGGGGCGTTGCTCGGCTTGGCCCGCAGCGCACGCACGCTCTCGGTCATCATCATACCGCCAATGGTGCCGAGGATGATCACATAGGAGAGCGCGATTACCGCATCGAGCTGGCCGATGCGCTTCAGCACGGTGAAGAGATAGGCGCCGAAGCTGGAGCCGACGAGGCCGCCGACCAGCAGCACCACGCCCATCTTGAAATCGACATTGTCCTTGCGCCAGTGCGCGTAGACGGCCGAGACACTGGCCGCTACCACCTGGTTGGCCGAGGTGGCCACCGCCACCGGGGGCGGCACGCCGATGAAGATCAGCATCGGCGTCAGCAGAAAGCCGCCACCCACCCCGAACAGGCCCGACAGATATCCCACTGCCCCGCCGAGCCCGAGCAGCAGCCATATGCTGACCGAAAGCTCGGCGATGGGGAGGTAGATTTGCATAATTGTGGCCGGACCCTGACGACTACGCGGCTTGGGGCTTCATACGCTTACAAAGCCCGTTTTTCTTATAAAGCTCCGGGACCAAACTGCCACGCCTATCATGGTGTTCGTGTGATTTTCCCGAACAAATGACCGGTCAGCTGGCCGCCCCGGCGCCACTGTTGTGCCCCATGCCGGCCGGCACCCCGGCCTGTTCCAGCTCGCGGCCGATGCGGCCCGAGAGGAAGGCGAAGTACATGCGGAAATCCGAAACGAAGGACCACAGCGGGTATTTGAAGCTGGCCGGCTTGTTCTTCTCGACGAAGAAATGCCCGATCCAGGCCGGGCCGTAGCCGATCAGCAGCGCGCCAACCAGCCAGTACCACTGCCCGGTGACGATCAGGGCCGCCAGACTGCCGAGGGCCAGCGTGGTGCCGAAGTAATGCCAGGCCCGGGTCACCGGCTTGGCATGCTCGCGCAGATAAAAGGGCCAGAACTCGGCATATGAAGATATCCGATTGTCGGACATTGTGTTTTCCTCCATACTCTGTTGTTAATGGCTTCGGTCGTTTTTACCAGATTTCCGCGAATTAATCCAACATTTGTTCACAAACGAGATTCGAGTTGACGTTGACGTAAGCGGAAACTAAGACTCAGCTCGACTCAAATTTGAGCCTTTAGGGAGGGCCTGCCGTGTCGGATATAACCTACACGATCACCGATCTGGCGCACGAATTCAAAGTCACCGCGCGCGCGATTCGCTTTTACGAAGACAAGGGGCTCCTGCATCCGTCCCGTCAGGGCATGATGCGGGTCTACACCAAGCGCGACCGCGCCCGTCTGCTGTTGATCCTGCGCGGCAAGCGCCTGGGCTTCAGCCTGGCCGAAATCCGCGAGATGATCGACCTCTATGATCTTGGCGATGGCCGCATCGAGCAGCTGACCCTGACGCTCAAGCGCTCGCGCGACCGTCTCTCCGCCCTGGAAACCCAGCGGCATGACATCGAAGAGGCCATCACCCAGCTCAAGCAGGACGTCCGCATCCTGGACGACTTCCTGAAGCAGAGCCGTGACCGGCCCAGCGCCGTATCATTCAAGGATTTTGTACGCAGCCAGACCGAACAGTTCGCTGCCGTCGCCGAATAAGCAAGACTGGCGCCGCAGCACCCTGCGGCGCCGCTTTCCATCCGTCTCTCGCTATCCAGATAAAAGACCGTCCGCTCTCAAGGAGATTCGTCATGATGCGCAATGTGGTGATCGCCGGCTATGCCCGCTCGCCGTTCACGCTCGCCCGCAAGGGCGCGCTGGCCAAGGTTCGTCCCGACGATCTCACCGCGCAGGTGCTGAAGGCGCTGATCGAGCGGACCGGCGTTGACCCCAAGGCCATTGAAGATGTGATCGTCGGCTGCGCCTTCCCCGAGGGCGAGCAGGGCCTGAATGTCGCGCGTTTGATCAGCTTCCTGGCCGGCATCCCGCAGGATGCGGCCGGCACCACGGTCAACCGCTTCTGTGGCTCCTCGATGCAGAGCATCCATCAGGCCGCCGGCGCCATCCAGATGAACGCGGGCGAGGCTTTCATCTGCGCCGGTGTCGAAAGCATGACCCGCGTGCCGATGGGCGGCTTCAACACCCTGCCCAACCCGACGCTGCTGAAGGAATACCCGCAGGCTTATGTCTCGATGGGCATCACCGCCGAGAACCTGGCCAAGAAATACGGCATCGACCGCAAGGCGCAGGAACAGATGGCTGTCGAAAGCCATGCCAAGGCGCTGGCCGCCCAGAAGGCCGGCAAGCTGAAGGACGAGATCGTCGCCATTGTCGACGGCAATAACCGCGTCGAACTCGACGGCTGCATCCGTCCGGAAACCACGGCTGAAGGCCTGGCTGGTCTCAACCCGGCCTTCGACGAGAAGGGCACGGTCACTGCCGGCACCTCGTCGCCGCTGACCGATGGCGCGTCCGCCACGCTGGTCTGCTCGGAAGATTTCGCCAAGGCCCATGGCCTCAAGGTCCTGGCCCGCATCAAGTCGGTGGCCGTCGCCGGCTGCGCACCTGAGATGATGGGCATCGGTCCGGTGCCCGCCACCAAGAAGGCGCTGGAGCGCGCCGGTCTGAAGCTCGGCGATATCGACATCATCGAGCTGAACGAAGCCTTCGGAGCCCAGGCGCTGGCCTGTGTGGCAGAAGCCAAATACGACATGAAGAAGGTCAACCTGGATGGCGGTGCGATTGCGCTCGGCCATCCGATGGGCGCCACCGGTGCGCGCATCACCGGCAAGGCCGCCTCGCTGCTGAAGCGCGAAGGCAAGCAGTTCGCGCTGGCCACCCAGTGCATCGGTGGCGGTCAGGGCATCGCCACCGTTCTGGAAGCCGTCTAACGCCACTGCGACTGGAGTTCAAAGTATGAGCGAGATCAAGAAAGTCGCGGTGATCGGTGCGGGTGTCATGGGATCCGGCATTGCCGCCCATGTCGCCAATGCCGGCATTCCCGTCATCCTGCTGGATATCGTGCCGCAGGGCGCCAACGACCGCAGCGCACTGGCCAAGGGCGCCATCGACAAGATGCTGAAGACCAAGCCAGCGCCGTTCATGCATCCGCGCGTGGCCAAACTGGTCACCCCGGGCAACCTGGAAGACGACCTCGACAAGCTGGCCGACGTGGACTGGATCTGCGAAGCGATCATCGAGAATGTCGATCTGAAGCGGAAGCTCTATGCCCAGCTGGAGCAGAAGCGCAAGAAGGGTTCGATCGTCACGTCCAACACCTCGACGATCCCGCTCGACCTGCTGACCGAAGGTTTGCCGGAAAGCTTCGCGGCCGACTTCGCCGTCACGCACTTCTTCAACCCACCGCGCTATATGCGCCTGTTCGAGTTGGTGAAGGGCCCCAAGACCAAGCCTGCTGTGATCGACGCGCTGCGCCAGTTCGGCGACGTGAAACTCGGCAAGGAAGTGGTCGACTGCAAGGACCGCCCGGGCTTCATCGCCAACCGCATCGGCATCTACTGGTCGACGGTCGCCACCGCGCTGGCCTATGACCTCGGCCTCACCGTCGAGGAAGCCGACAGCATCGTCGGCCGTCCGATGGGCGTGCCCAAGACCGGCATCTTCGGTCTCGCCGATCTCACCGGCATCGACCTCGGCCCGCATGTGGTCGGCTCGATGCTGAAAACCCTGCCCAAGACCGATCCGCTGCTGCAGTTCTACAAGGCCGATCATCCGCTGAACGCCCTGATGCAGAAGATGATCAAGGACGGCTATACCGGCCGCAAGGGCAAGGGCGGATTCTACCGCGCCCGCGGCAAGGAAGCGCTCGATCTCAAGACCGGTGAATTCCGAGCCACCATTCGCGCCAACCTGGAATCCGCCAAGGTGGCGAAGAAGGGTCTGCGTGCGCTGGTCGAGCATCCCGACAAGGGTGGCCAGTATGCCTGGGGCGTGCTCAGTCGCGTGCTGAGCTATGCCGCCGACCTGGTCCCTGAGATCGTCGACGACATCGCCGCGGTCGATACCGCGATGAAGACCGGCTACGCCTGGAAATACGGTCCCTATCAGCAGATCGACCAGCTCGGCACCCAGTGGTTTGCCGACAAGCTGAAAGCATCGGGTATGCCCGTGCCGAAGATGGTGGAAATCGCCGCCGGCCGTCCGTTCTACAAGGAAGAAGGCGACAAGGCCTACCGCCTGACGCCGAAGGGCGACTATGCCGAGATCGTGGTGGCGCCCGATGCCTGGACGCTGGCCGACAAGAAGCGCGGCAAGCAGCCGATCCTGTCCAACAAGGGTGCCAGCATCTGGGATGTGGGCGACGGCGTCGCCTGCCTGGAATTCCACACCAAGATGAATGCGGTGGATGCCGACATCATCGCCATGGTCAAGGAAGCCGGCAAGATCGACAAGAAGGGCTTCAAGGCGCTGATCATCGGTTCCGACTCCGACAACTTCTCGGTCGGCGCCAATATCGGCATCGCGCTGTTCCAGGCCAACATTGCCATGTGGCCTGCCATCGAGCAGGGCATGACCGAAGGCCAGGACGCCTATATGAAACTGAAGTATGCCCCCTTCCCGGTCGTGTCGGCGGTTGCCGGCATGGCGCTGGGCGGCGGCTGCGAGATCACGCTGCATTCCTCTGCTATCCAAGCCCATGCCGAAAGCTATATGGGTCTGGTGGAAGTGGGCGTCGGCGTCATCCCCGGCTGGGGTGGCTGCAAGGAGCTGATCACCCGCGCCATCACCAACAAGCGCCGTCCCGGCGGTCCGATGCCGGCACTGGCACAGGTGTTCGAGGCGATCTCGACCGCCAAGGTCGCGACCTCAGCCATGGAAGCGCGCGACATGCTGATCCTGCGCGACAGCGACAGCATCACCATGAACCGCCGCCGCCTGCTGGCCGATGCCAAGGCCAAGGCGCTGGAACTGAGCAAGGACTACAAGCCGCCGGTGCCGGTGGAAATCAGCCTGCCCGGCCCCACGGCCAAGGCGGCGATGAGCCTGGCCGTCGAAGGCTTCGCCCAGCAGGGCAAGGCCACCAAACATGATGTCGTCGTCTCCGGTGCCCTGGCCAATGTGGTCTCGGGCGGCAAGACCGACATCACCGAAGTGGTGACCGAGAAGAAGCTGCTGGAGCTGGAACGCGAGAACTTCATGGCGCTGATCAAGACCAACGCCACGCTGGACCGCATCGAACACATGCTCACCAAGGGCAAGCCCCTGCGCAATTAAGCAGGGATCAGGGAGAGACAGGCCATGCCGAGCTATACCGCCCCCGTAAAGGACTTCCAGTTCGTGCTGCACGACGTGCTGCAGATGGAAAAGATGAGCAACCTGCTGGGCTTCACCGATGCCAGCCGTGACGTGATCGACGCCGTGCTGGAAGAAGGCGGCAAGTTCATGAGCGAGGTCACCGCGCCGCTGAACCGCGTCGGCGACCTGGAAGGCTGCAAGTGGGATAACGGCGTCGTCACCACGCCGACCGGATTCAAGGAAGCCTACCAGCAGTATTGCGAGGCCGGCTGGGGCGCGCTGACCGCCGAGGAAAAGTACGGCGGCCAGGGCCTGCCCCATGTGCTGGGCATCGCCATGGCGGAAATCCAGTCCTCGGCCAACATGGCCTTTGCCATGTATCCTGGCCTGACCCACGGCGCCTATGAAGCGCTGCTGCGTCACGGCTCGGAAGAGCAGAAGGACAAGTATCTGCCGAACATGGCGTCGGGCAAGTGGACCGGCACCATGAACCTGACCGAGCCGCATTGCGGCACCGATCTGGGCCTGATGCGCACCAAGGCCGAGCCCCAGAAGGACGGCAGCTATCTGGTCACCGGCACCAAGATCTTCATCTCGGCCGGCGAACATGACATGGCCGAGAACATCATCCATCTGGTGCTAGCCAAGATTCCGGGCGGCCCGGAAGGCATCAAGGGCGTCAGCCTCTTCGTGGTGCCGAAATTCCTGGTCAACGATGACGGCTCGCTCGGCGCCCGCAACGGCGTCTCCTGCGGCTCGATCGAGCACAAGATGGGTATCCACGGCAATTCCACCTGCGTGCTGAACTACGACAACGCCAAGGGCTGGCTGGTCGGCCAGATGCACAAGGGCATGCAGGCGATGTTCGTCATGATGAACGCCGCCCGCCTCGGCGTCGGCGTGCAAGGCCTGAGCCAGGCCGAGGTCGCCTACCAGAACGCGCTGACCTATGCCAATGACCGCCTTCAGGGCCGCGCCATCACCGGCACCAAGGCTCCGGACAAGCCGGCCGACCCGATCATCGTGCATCCCGACATCCGTCGCATGCTGCTGACCATCAAGGCCTTCACCGAAGGCAGCCGCGCGCTGGCGCTGTGGACCGGCATCGAGCTGGATATTTCCGCCAAGCATCCGGACGCCGACCGCCGCCAGGAGGCCGACGATCTGGTCGCCTTCCTGACGCCGATGGTGAAAGCCTACATGACCGATTACGGCTACCAGTGCGCCACCATTGCCCAGCAGGTCTATGGCGGTCACGGCTACATCGCCGAATGGGGCATGGAACAGTTCGTGCGCGATGCACGTATTGCGATGATCTATGAAGGCGCCAACGGCATCCAGGCGCTCGACCTGGTCGGCCGCAAGCTGCCCACTGGCATCGGCCGTCTCGCCCGCCGCTTCTTCCATCCGGTCTCGACCTTCGTGGAAGAGAACATGATGGACCCCGCGATCGGCAAGGACTTCGTCATGCCGCTGGCCAAGGCCTTCGCCCGCCTGCAGACCGCCACTGCGCTGGTCTCCGAGCGCGGCCTGAAGAACCCGGATGAAGCCGGCGCGGCCTCGTGGGATTACCTGAATCTCTTCGCGCTGGTCGCGGTGGGCTTCATGTGGGCCCGCATGGCCCAGGTGGCCAAGCAGAAGCTGGCCGAAGGCGGCGGCGACAAGGAGTTCTACGAGACCAAGCTGATCACTGCCCGCTTCTTCATGGAGCGCATGCTGCCCGATACGGCGGCGCAGCTGGCCAAGATCCAGGCCGGCTCGGAAAGCACCATGATGCTGAAGGCCGCCAATTTCTAAACAGGACTAGCCGTGCAGTGCATGGCCCAAGTCTAGCCGGAGGAAACAACAAGAATGACCGAATACGGCATCCCGCGTTCCATCTACACGGAAGATCACCAGATGTTCCGTGAGGCGGCACGCAAGTTCTTCGAGCGCGAAGTCGTCCCTAACCACGCCAAGTGGGAAGAAGACGGCGTGGTGCCGAAGGAAATCTGGCGCAAGGCCGGCGAGAACGGTTTCCTCTGCCCGACCATGCCCGAAGAATACGGCGGCTCGGGTGTCGACCGGCTCTATTCGGCCATCCTGATGGAAGAGCAGGCCTATACCGGCTGCACCGGCCCGGGCTTCTCGCTGCATTCCGACATCGTCGCACCCTATATCCTCGCCTACGGCTCGGAAGAGCAGAAGAAGAAGTGGCTGCCGAAGATGGCCACCGGCGAAGTGATCGGCGCCATCGCCATGACCGAGCCCAGCGGCGGCAGCGACCTTCAGGCTGTGAAGACCACCGCCATGAAGGACGGCAACGAATACGTCATCAACGGCCAGAAGACCTTCATCACCAATGGCCAGAATGCCGACCTGGTGATCTTGGTGACCAAGACTGATCCCAAGCAGGGCGCCAAGGGCACCACCCTGTTCCTGGTGGAATCGGACCGCGAGGGCTTCACCAAGGGCCGCAACCTGGAAAAGCTGGGCATGAAGGCTCAGGACACCTCCGAACTGTTCTTCTCCGACGTGCGCGTGCCGCCGGAGAACATGCTGGGCGGTGAAGGCCAGGGTTTCTTCTACCTGATGCAGGAGTTGGCCTGGGAGCGGCTGCAGATCGCCATCATGGCAGTCGCCGGCTGCGAGGGCGCACTGAAATGGACCATCGACTACACGCGTGAGCGCAAGGCCTTCGGCAAGAGTGTGCTGGACTTCCAGAACACCAAGTTCGAACTGGCCGAGCTGAAGACCGAAACCCAGATCGCCCGCGTCTTTGTCGACAAGTGCATCGAGCTGGTGGCCCAGCACAAGCTGGACCCGGCCACGGCGGCGATGGCGAAATACTGGTGCAGCGACCTGCAGTGCAAGCTGCTCGACCGCTGCCTGCAGCTCTTCGGCGGCTACGGCTTCATGTGGGAATATCCGATCACCCGCGCCTATGCCGATGCTCGCGTGCAGCGCATCTATGGCGGCACCAACGAGATCATGAAGGAACTGATCAGTCGCACTTTGTAATCCGGGTATCCGGCAGAACAAACAAGCCCAGGGAGAGAGATCATGGCTGAAGCCTTTATTTATGACGCCGTACGCACGCCGCGCGGAAAGGGCCGCGCCAGCGGCGCCCTGCATGAAGTCACGCCGATGCGGCTGGCCACCACCGCGCTGGAAGCCGTGCGCGACCGCAATGAGCTCGACACCTCTCTCGTTGATGACGTGGTTCTGGGCTGCGTCATGCCGGTCGGTGAGCAGGGTTCGGATATCGCCCGCGTCGCCGTGATCCAGTCCGGCTATGCCGAAACCACCGCCGGCGTGCAGATCAACCGCTTCTGCGCCTCGGGCCTCGAAGCCTGCAACATGGCGGCCGCGCAGGTCATGTCCGGCCAGTCGCAGATGGCGATCGGCGGCGGCGTGGAAAGCATGAGCCGTGTGCCGATGGGATCCGATGGCGGCGCCTGGGCCACCGATCCGGCCGTGGCGATCTCGACCTATTTCGTGCCGCAGGGCATCTCGGCCGACCTGATTGCCAGCAAATACGGCTTCAGCCGCGATGACGTCGATTCTTACGCCGTCGAGAGCCAGAAGCGCGCCAAGCGCTCCTGGGACGAGGGCCGCTTCAAGAAGTCGATCATTCCGGTGAAAGACATCAATGGCCTGACCATTCTCGACCGCGACGAGCATCTGCGCCCCGATACCACCATGCAGACGCTGGCCTCGCTTGATCCGTCCTTCACCGTGATGGGCGAGCAGTTCGGCTTCGATTCCGTCGCCACCCAGCGTTACCCGGAGGTCGAGCGCATCGAGCATGTGCACCATGCCGGCAATTCGTCCGGCATCGTCGATGGCGCCGCCGCCGTGCTGATCGGCAACAAGGAAGCCGGCAAGGCATCGGGCATGAAGCCGCGTGCCCGCATCCGCAGCTTCGCCTCCATCGGTTCGGAGCCGACCATCATGCTGACCGGCCCGTCTTTCGCTGCCGAAAAGGCGCTGAAGCTGGCCGGCATGAAGCCGTCCGACATCGACCTCTACGAGCTGAACGAGGCCTTTGCCTCGGTCGTCCTGCGCTTCATGCAGGCGCTCAACATCCCGCATGACAAGATCAACGTGAATGGCGGCGCCATCGCGCTGGGCCATCCGCTGGGCGCGACCGGCGCGATGATCCTGGGCACCATGGTCGACGAGCTGGAGCGCAGCGGCAAGAGCACGGCGCTGATCACGCTGTGCGTCGGCGCCGGCATGGGCACCGCCACCATCATCGAGCGCGTCTAAAGCGCAGCCGTATTTTCGGAGATTGATTCCATGATTGACTATTCCGTTGATGGCGACGGCGTCGCTACCATTACCTGGAACATGGCCGACCGGCCGATGAACGTGATGAACAGGGACAGCATCGGCGCATTCGGCGAAGCCGTCCACAAGGCCATCCAGGACAAGGCCGTGAAGGGCGTGATCGTCACCTCGGCCAAGGCCGAGTTCGTCGCCGGCGGCGATCTGGTCAGCATGCTGGCGGAGTCGAAAGACCCGGCCAAGGCGCTGCAGAACAGCTTCGGCCTGCAGAAGCTGTTTCGTGACATCGAGAAGGCTGGCAAACCCTTCGCCGCTGCAATCAACGGCATGGCTTTGGGCGGCGGCTATGAAATCTGCCTCGCCTGCCATCGCCGCATCGCCGCCGATAACCCGAAGACGCTGATCGGCCTGCCGGAAGCCACCATCGGCCTGCTGCCCGGTGCTGGCGGCACCCAGCGCCTGCCGCGCCTGATCGGCGTGTCGAAGGCCCTGCCGATGATGCTGGAAGGCCGGAAGGTCGACACCAAGGCTGCGCTCGGGCTGGGCATGATCGACGAGATCGTCGCCGCTGCCGAGCTGCTCACCCGCGCCAAGACCTGGATCCTCGCCGAGGGCCAGACCAGCCATGTGAAGCCCTGGGACCAGAAGGGCTTCCGCGTGCCGGAAGCCGCCAACACGACGAAGGGCGCGCAAATCTTCACCGCCGGCAATGCCATGCTGCGGGCCAAGACCATGGGCAACTATCCCAATGCGCAATACATCATGTCCTGTGTCTACGAGGGCATGCTGGTCGACATCGATACCGGCCTGAAGATCGAAAGCCGCTATTTCGTCGCCTGCACGCAGTCGAAGGAAGCGCGCAACATGATCCGCTCGCTGTTCTTCTCGATCGGCGACGCCAACAAGCTGGCCAACCGCCCCAAGAACATCCCCACCCAGGCCTATACCAAGATCGGCATCCTGGGCGCCGGCATGATGGGTGCGGGTGTCGCCTATTCCGCCTCCTCGGTCGGCCTGCAGGTCGTGCTGCTGGACAACACCCAGGAGTCGGCCGACAAGGGCAAGGCCTATACCGCAGGCCTGCTCGACAAGCGCGTCAAGGCGAAGAAAGCCAGCGAGGCCGACAAGGAGAGGCAGCTCGGCCTGATCAAGGCCACTACTTCCTATGACGACCTCAAGGGTTGCGACATGGTGATCGAGGCCGTGTTCGAGGATCGCGCCATCAAGGCCGATGTGACCAAGAAGGCCGAGGCGCAGATCGCGCCAACCGCCATCTTTGCCTCCAACACCTCGACCCTGCCGATCAGCGGTCTGGCTGAGGCCAGCAACCGCCCGGCCAACTTCATCGGGCTCCACTTCTTCTCGCCGGTCGACAAGATGCCGCTGGTCGAGATCATCCGCGGCAAGCAGACCTCGGACGAGACGCTGGCGCGCGCCATGGACTTCGTGAAGAAAATCCGCAAGACGCCGATTGTGGTGAACGACAGCCGCGGCTTCTACACCAGCCGCGTCTTCGCCACCTATGTCAGCGAGGGCCTGACGCTGCTGTCCGAAGGCGTGGCTCCGGCCCTGATCGAGAATGCCGGCAAGGCCGCCGGCATGCCGGTCGGTCCGCTGGCCCTGGCCGACGAAGTCTCGCTGGAGCTGATGCACCGCGTGCGCGCCCAGACGCAGAAGGACCTGGGCGATGCCTACAAACCCGATGGCTCAGCCCCGGTGCTGTCGCTGATGGTCGAAAAGCTTGGCCGCATGGGCAAGAAGGCAGCCAAGGGCTTCTATGAATACCCGGCCGACGGCAAGAAGAAGCTGTGGACCGAGCTGGGCAAGCACTTCCCGGTCAAGGCCGAACAGCCCGAGCTTGCCGATGTGATCAAGCGGCTGGTCTATATCCAGTCGGTTGAGACCGCCCGCTGCGTGGAAGAAAACGTCATCATCGACGTACGCGACGCTGATGTCGGCTCGATCATGGGCTGGGGCTTTCCGCCTTTCCGTGGCGGCACCATCAGCAACATCGACACCGTGGGTGTGCAGCCCTTCGTGGCGGAATGCGACCAGCTGGCCCAGAAGCATGGCGCACGCTTCACGCCGCCCAAGCTGCTGCGCGACATGGCAGCCGGAGGCAAGTCCTTCTACGCCGCCTGACGCGCCTCTCAGTACAAACGAAAAGGCCCGGGTTTCCCCGGGCCTTTTTATTGGCTCAAGCGCCGGTCAGTGGATAACCATCGCCGAGAACGGCCAGACATAGGCCTGCAACGTCACCAGCACGCCCACCAGGCAGGCCAGCGCGATCGAGTGCCAGAACACATAGCGCAGGATCTCGCTTTCATGGCCGAACCAGTTGGTGGCGGTGGAAGCCACCACGATGGACTGGGCGTCGATCATCTTGCCCATCACGCCGCCGGATGAGTTGGCGGCACCCATCAGGATCGGCGACAGGCCGAGCTGTTCCGACGTGATCTTCTGCAGGCCACCGAACAGCACGTTTGAGGCCGTATCCGAGCCCGTCAGCGCCACGCCCAGCCAACCGAGCAACGTGCCGAAGAAGGGATACAGCACGCCGGTGGCTGCAAAGGCGAGACCCAGCGTGGCATCGACGCCGGAGTAGCGCGTCAGCGTGCCCAGCGCCAGCATGGCGGCGATGGTGATCAGCGAGTAGCGCACCGCCCAGACGGTCCGGCCATAGGCTTTGACCAGCTCGACCGGCGAGTACTTCATCACCAGACCGGAGATGATCGCGGCCAGGAAGATCGCCGTGCCCGTCATGGTCAGGATGTTGAAGTTGAAGACGGCGGCTTCCGCGGCCGGCTTGGCCACCACTGGCGGCACCTTCTGGATCATGTTGTGCAGGCCGTCGATGGTGTATTTCGGGAAGAACCATGGATTGACCACGTCCTTGAAGGTCTGGGTGCCCCAGACAAAGACGAAGACACAGAGAATGATCCACGGAATCCAGGCCGCCAGCACCTGGCCGCCGGACGGCGCGGTGACGCTGGCCGCCGGCCTGGCCACGCCCGGGATGCCGACCGCGGAGTTATCGTCGCGGTTGCGCAGCTTGGGCGAATGCCAGACCTCGGCCGGCTTCCAGACCTTGAGGAAGGCGAACAGGCAGCCCATCGAGACCAGCGAGGCCACCACATCGACCAGCCAGGGGCCGTGGTAGTTCGACACCAAGTACTGCGGGACGGCGAAGGTGACGCCGCAGACCAGGATGGCCGGCCAGATGGCGACCATGCCGCGCCAGCCGGCGAAGGCCCAGATCAGCCAGAAGGGCACGATCAGCGAGAAGAACGGCAGCTGCCGGCCGACCATGGCGCCAAGCTGGAACACATCCATGCCGGTCACCGCACCCAGCGTCACGATCGGCGTGCCGAGCGCGCCGAAGGCCACTGGGGCAGTATTGGCGATCAGCGAGAGGCCCGAAGCCGCCAACGGCGAGAAGCCGAGGCCGATCAGGATGGCGCCGGTGACGGCAACCGGCGTACCGAAGCCGCCCGCGCCCTCGAAGAAGGCGCCGAAGGAAAAGGCGACCAGCAGCAGCTGCAGCCGGCGATCCGGCGTGATGCCGGCGATGGAGTTCTGCAGAATCTCGAAATAGCCGTTATCCCGGGTCAGGCGATACAGGAAGATGACGTTGAGGATGATCCAACCGATCGGGAACAGGCCGGTCAGCAGACCAAGCCAGGAGGCCTTCAGCGCCAAGTCCATCGGCATGGTGAAGCCGAAGACGGCGACGGCAATCGCGCCGATCAGGGCGATCACGGCGGCCAGATGCGCCTGCATGCGGGCGAAGGCGATCAGTCCAAGCAGGATGACGATCGGGATTGCGGCGATGGCAGTGGACAGCACAGCGCTGCCCAGCGGGTTATAGACCTGACTCCACATGGAGGTCCCTCCAGTTGATCTCTTTGATGTTGAGCGTGTTCCTCGCGATCGATTCGGATCACCCGCGGATGAGAAACGGCTTTTTGGATCGCGGCAAGAAAAAGCGTTTTTGCAGTGCTTTTCCGCAAAACTGCGTAAAGAACGCATAAAAAAAGGCCGGGTTCCCCCGGCCTTTTTATGGATCAGATATTGGTTCGGATCAGTCTGGCGCTGCGACTTCACCTTCATCCGGCAGGCTGTCATTGGACGTATCGAACAGCTCGCTGCCTGACACACCCCCCGTACCCGGCGGTGCATCGACACTGTTGCCATAGAGCTGCTCTGGCAGCCACAGGGCGATCTCGGGGAAGATGTACATCAGCACCATCGAGAACAGCACGATGAAGACGAAGGGATAGATGCCCTTGAAGATGTCGTCGATCGACAGACTCTTTGGCGCCACGCCCTTGCAGTAGAAGGCCGCCATCGCCACCGGTGGAGTGAGGAAGGAGGTCTGGAGGTTCAGCGCCACCAGGATGCCGAAGAACAACGGGTCGACGCCGTAATGCTGCAGCAACGGCATGAAGATCGGCACGAAGATCACGATGATCTCGGTCCACTCCAGCGGCCAGCCCAGCAGGAAGATGATGAACTGCGCCAGGATCATGAACTGCGTGCCCGACAGATCGAGATAGTCGATCAGCGCGCGCACCACTTCATGACCGTTCAGATAGGCGAAGACCGCCGAGAAGGTGGCCGAACCGACGAACAGCCAGCAGACCATCGCCGCCGAACGTGCCGTGAGGTACACGGACTCGGTCAGCTTGGCGATACTGAAGCTGTTGTAGCAGATCGCCAGAACCACCGCGCCGGCCGCACCCACCGCCGCCGCTTCGGTCGGCGTCGCCAGACCGAAGAGAATGGCGCCCAACACGGTGACGATCAGCAGCGCCAGCGGCAGGAAGGAAGTCGCCAGCGCCCAGATCACCTTCTTGAGCGGCACATCCAGGATTTCCTTCGGCGGCTTGGGAGCCAGCGACGGATTGATGATCGCGCGACCGATGACATAGGCCATGTACAGACCAGCCAGCATCAGGCCCGGCAGGAAGGCGCCGGCATAGAGCTTCACCACTGAAACGCCAGCTGTGGCGCCATACAGGATCAGCAGCACGCTGGGCGGGATCAGGATGCCCAGGCAACCGCCGGCGCAGACCACGCCGGCTGCCAGCTTGGGGTCATAGCCCGCACGCAGCATTGCCGGCAGAGCCAGCAGGCTCATCAGCGTCACCACGGCACCGACGATGCCGGTCGCCGTGGCGAACAATGCGCAGGTCAGTAGCGTCGCCACCGCCAGGGAGCCTGGCAGGTTTTTCGCCGCCAGCTCGATACTTAAAAACAATCGATCGAGGATATTGGCGCGTTCGACGATGTATCCCATGAACAGGAACAGGGGCACCGAGATCAGCACGTCATTGGCCATGACACTGAAGGTGCGCTGCACGAACAGTTCGAAGATATGACTGCCCATGGCGTAGTAGCCGAAGCCAACACCGATGGCCATGAGAGTGAATGCAATGGGGAAACCAAAGCCGATGGCGAACAGGAACACCACCAGCATCAGAATGCCAACCTGGGGGTCCGTCATCACACCTTCTCCCCATTGGCACCTTCGGTGCCGTACTGCTTCTGCAACACCTGCTCCAACTCCTCCACATCGCCCAAACGGGGCGGCCATTTGTTATGTTTGATGCAATAGATGCAACGCAGCACCTCGGCCACGCCCTGCGCAATCAGCATCGCGCCGGCAATCGGGATCACGGTCTTGAAGGGATAGATGATCGGGCCAGCCGGCGTGAACAGGCTGCGCTCCTTCACCGACCATGAATAGGCGGCGTATTCCCAACCCGTGTAGAGCAGCGTGATGATGCCCGGGAAAAAGAAAATGAAATACAGGATCAGGTCCGACTTCGCCTGCGTCCGGGGCGACCAGTTGCGGTAGATCCAGTCGCCGCGCACATGGCCGTTACGGGCCAGCGCATAGGCGCCTGCCATCATGAACAGCGTGCCGTACAGGATATAGGCGGCATCGAAGGCCCACTCGGTGGGCGCCTGCAGCACATAGCGCGCGAAGACTTCGTAGGATGTCGCTGCCGTCAGCAGAACGATAGACCAGCCGAAAAGCTTTCCCAGCCAGGTGTTGATCGTATCGATCCAGAATACCAATCGGTTATCCATGCTGTCCCGTATACCCTTCCGCCCCTGTATTTATGCGGCTTTTATGTGAGTTCTTCTTAAACGAAGGGAACCGCCGGTTGCCCGGCGGTTCCCCCAATCACTCTGCGTGTTAGGTCTCAGCCCTTGCGATTGAAGAAGTGATTGTAGGCCACTTCCTTGCTCGGGTTGTTCAGCAGTTCGTAGCGCACCGTGCGGCGCACCCAATCCAGCTGCGACTTGCTCACCTTGGAGAAGAAGGCTTCCTCGTTCTGCGCCTTCAGCACGACATCCCAGGCCTTGAGCTGCGCATCCTGCACCACGCGAGGGGTGCGGAAGACGCGGACCTTGTCCTTGTTCTGCATCTCGGCCAGGTCCTTCGAGTACCGGTCGAGCGCTTTCCACGACATGTCGGCAGACGACGCCTCGGCCGCGTATTTCAGGATCTGCTTCTGCTCGGCAGGCAGGCTGTCATACTTGGTCTTGTTGAACAGGATCTCGAACATCTCCGCTGCCTGGTGATAGCTCTGCAGCATGTAGACCTTCGAAACGTCCGGGAAGCCCAGCACGCGATCAGACGACGGGTTGTTGAACTCGGCACCGTCGAGCAGGCCGCGATCCATCGCCGGAACGATTTCACCACCGGCCACGATGGTGACGGCTGCGCCCATTTCCTTGAACAGGTCGGCCGAGAGACCGACCGTGCGGTACTTCATGTTCTTGAGGTCGTCGGCGGTCTTGATTTCCTTCTTGAACCAGCCGAGCGGCTGAGCCGGCATCGGGCCCGACATGAAGCCGACCAGATTCAGCTTCAGGATGTCGTGCATCAGCTCGTTATAGAGCTGGTAGCCGCCGCCGTAGTTCATCCAGGCCATCACGCCGTTGGCATCCCAGCCGTAGGGCGGCACGGTGCCGAACAGCGAGAAGGCCTTGTGCTTGCCGTACCAGTAGGCCGCCACACCATGGCCGGCATCCAGCACGCCGCTATGCACGGCATCCTGCATACCGAAAGCAGGCACCACCGAACCGGCAGCCAGCACATCGAGCTTCAGGCGGCCGCCCGACAGATCGTTGACGCGGGTGGCGAAGTCGCCGGCCATCTCGTGGAAGATGTCCTTGGTCGGCCAGGTCGACTGGTACTTCAGGGTCACCGTCTGGGCGCGCGAGACATTCGGCATCGCAACAGTGGCGGCAGCCGCACCGGCGGCAATACCGGCGCCGCGCAGGAACTGGCGACGACCGCTCTTTTTGGACGTGATTGTGCTGTCGTTCTGCTCGGTCATCGTTCCCTCCCGTTGGTGTTTTGCGCCGGTAGCCGGCCTATGATTTCGAAACGTAAATTCGAGCGCCGCCATCATTGGACGTATACGCTGAACGCGTCCAGATTTTTTTATGCGCGCGTTACGCCTTGCACTGCACAAATATGCAGACGTCGGCCGGTTTAGGCCGTCTACGGCGGATTTATTCGACTAAAGTCGAATGATTCCGGCATAAAACGGCCATCAAGGTTATGTGATCGCCACGTATACAACCGCGAAAGCGCCAGCTTGCCGCAGCGGCATCATCCCCGAGTCGTGATGTGCCGGAAGACCGCACAGGACGCAGTGAAATTGACTTCCCCGGCCAATCCCCCAGACTGGGGCCAATCATAAAAGACACTGGAGGAAACCGATGACCCCGCCCGCTTCCGCCACCGCTCTCAAACCCACAGCCGACATCCGCGCGCAGGTAACGCCCGAGGAATGGCAGACCCGCGTCGACCTCGCCGCCGCCTATCGCCTGGTCGCGCATTACGGCTGGGACGACCTGATCTTCACCCACATCTCCGCCCGCGTGCCGGGACCGGAGGAGCATTTCCTGATCAATCCCTATGGCTGGATGTTCCACGAGATGACGGCGTCGGCGCTGGTGAAGGTGGACCTGGAGGGCAGGATCGTCTCGTCCACCGACCAGATCATCAATCCAGCCGGCTTCACCATCCACTCCGCCGTGCATGCGGCCCGCCATGACGTTGGCTGCGTGCTGCACCTGCATACCAGCGACGGCATCGCCGTCTCCGCCATGGCCGAGGGCCTGCAGCCCTTGAGCCAGACCGCGATGATCGCGCTGGCCGGCCTCACCTATCACGAGTTCGAGGGCATCGCGCTCGATCTGGGTGAACGCGAGCGGCTGGTCGCCGACCTGGGCCAGAGCAACATGATGATCCTGCGCAATCACGGCACGATGACCTGTGGCAAAACAGTGGCGCAGGCTTTCCTCAACATGCATGTGCTGGAACGCGCCTGTCAGGCGCAGATCCGCGCCATGAGCGGTGGCGGCGCCCTGCACAAGCCGAAGAGCGAAGTGCAGGAGCTGGTGAAACAGCAGGTGCGCGGCATGAAGATCGATGTCAGCGGCCTGGCCTGGGGCGGGCTGCTGCGCATGCTGGATGCGAAGGATTCGTCCTACAAATCCTGAAGCCGGGCCAGCAGCGCATCGACATCGGCTTCGGTGTGACAGATGCCGAAGCCGATGCGCAGGCGGCGACCGCGGAAATCCGTGGTGACGCCGGCGCGGAACAGGCGCTGCCGCACCTCTTCTGCGTTATCGAGGTCGAAGCTGAGGAAATTGCCATGCGGCAATTGCACCGGCAGCAGCAGGTCCTTCGCCGCCAGCGGCCCCTTCGGCAGGCCGGCGATCAGGCGGTGCTGCAGGCTGCGTGCATGATCGTGGATCATCGCCACCGTGATACCCTCGGCCTGCAGCCAGTCCTGCACCGCGCGGAAGCGGAACAGCCCTGACGGATCGAAGGTGGCGCCCATGAAGCGCCAGCCATCCGCCGTATAGCCGACGCTGTTGTCGCCGTTGTTCAGCGTGCCGAAGGACGCATACCAGCCGGTATCGCGCGGCCGCGCGGCCCAGCCCGGCGGGCAGTGCATGAAAGCCGCGCCCTCACCCGACATCGCATATTTGTAGCCGCCGGCCATGTAGAAGGCGCGCGCGGCATAGGGTGACCAGTCGAGCGGCCGCGCCATGAAGCCGTGATAGCCATCGACCACCACCATTGCCTCGCCGGCCGAGGCCATGATCTGGTCGAACTGGTCGAGCGCGAAGCCGGAGTTGAAAAACACCTCGCTCACAAAGACCAGGTCATGACCGATCAGTGCCGCTTCGGCCAAACGCTCGGCGAAACTTTCGAAAGGCTCGGTGGCGACGCGCTGCACCCGCACCAGGCCGTCTTCCTCCATGCGCGCGATCTGGCGGCCGAAGGAATGGAACTCGCTGTCACTCGTGAGAATGCGGATGGCACGGTTGGCCGGAAAGCAGGACAGCAGCCGCACCACCAGTTCATGCGTGTTGGGCGCGAAGACGATGCTGCCCGCATCGGGCAGGTTGAGCTGACGCGCGATATGGCCCTGCACCGTCTGCATCACCGGGCCCAGCACGGTTTCCCATTTGCGGTCGATGAACTGCGCTGCCATATCCCAGGCCAGCATCTGCGCTGCACGGCTGACATCGGGCCAGGGATGATGGCTGTGCGCGGTGAAATGCAGTCCCGGCTTGTCGCCCAGGAATCGCGAGAAATGCCGTTTCAAATCGAGGGGGACCATGCCGTTTCCTCTTCCGGGCCGGTCGTGATACTTAAATTTAAAGTTTCCAGGCGCAAGTTCCATAGCGGTAGATAGCATTGAAACCGACACCCATGACCGACCAGACCTCGCCGTTCCAGGCCATCCAGAGCATCGACTATACCGCCATTATCGTGCGCGACATGGCGGCGATGCGCCGCTTCTATGAAACCGTGCTCCGCTTTCCGCTGCTGCGCGAACTCTCGGCCGGCTGGATCGAATACCGCGTCGGCAGCAACATCCTGGCGCTGTCGCTGCCGGGCTGGACGAAGAACGATGCACCGGTGCCTGTCGGCGCCGCATCATTGCAACTGGCCTTCCGGGTGCCGCCTCCGGCCGTCGACCGCTGCGCCGAGGAACTTGCCCGCCAGGGCGTGGCGATCCTGTCGCCGCCCACCGACCGTCCCTTCGGACATCGCACGCTGTTCTTCCGTGATCCCGACGGCAACCTGCTGGAAATCTACGCCGATATCTGAGACGGCTTTAGTAGGCCGTGAACAGCACCATGAAGGCCGAGACCGTCACCGTGGCGATCAGAGTCGTCACCAGGATGGTGGAGGACGAGCGCTGCACATAGGTGTTCTGCTGGGTGGCGAGGATATAGACATTCGCCGCCGTCGGCATCGAGGCCTGAATCACTGCCACGGCGGTGAGGAATGGATCGAGCTTCAGCACATAGGCCGACAGAATCCAGACCACCAGCGGATGCACTGCCAGCTTGCCGATGGCGGTGAGTGAAATCTGCTCCAGTCCCTCGGCGATCGGCCGGCCCACCAGCGTGAGGCCGAGCGCGAACAGCGCGCAGGGCGCGGACGCATTGGCCAGCAGGTTCAGCAGGGTCTCGAGCGGTATCGGCAGGCTGAAGCCGGTGAGGCCCCAGAGCAGGCCGGCAAAGGTGGAGATGATCAGCGGGTTGCGCGACATGCCGATGGCGACGCGGCGGAAAATCGCGCCCAGCGAGGCATTGCCGCCATTCGAACCCTCGATCAACGCCGTGGTCAGCGGGATCAGCAGAATATGGTCGAAGACGATGATCAGCACGGCCGGCAGCACGGCGGCGTCGCCGAACAGCGTCACCAGAATGGGGAGCCCCATGAAGCCGACATTGCCGAAGCTCGCGCCCATGCCCTGCATGGCGCGCTCGCCCCAGGTGACCGGAAACAGCAGGCGGCTCAGGCCCACGGTGAAGGCATAGGCGATCAGGCCGCCGCCGCTGTAGGCCGCAACGAATTTCCAGTCGAAAGCCTCGAAGACCGGGGCCGCGGCCATCTTGGTGAACAGCATCGCCGGCAGCGCAAACCAGATCACGAAAGCATTGAGGCCGAGATAGGCCTGCGCCGTGATGATGCGCGTATAGCCTGCCGCATAGCCGACGAAGATCAGGCCGAAGAAGGGCAGCGAGACATTCAGCAGGGTTCCCATCGCAGCCTTCGCCTTCCCGTTATTCTGCCGGCTGCGGCGACAGCAGCCGCGTGGTGAAGGCCGCCCTGATATGATCGGGCATCGGGATCGACTTGCGCGCCTTTGTATCGAACATCACGGCGATGATCTCGGCCCGCGCCAGCGGCTGTTCCGTCTTGCTGTCGAGCAGGAAATGGCAGAACCGCCAGGTCTTCTCGCGCAGCTCCAGAACGGCGGTGCGGGTGTGATAGATGGTGCCGATATGCAACGGGCGATAATAGTCGATGGCATAATCCAGCGCCGCCGCACCCACGCCCAGTTCGCGCATCTTTTCCGCCGTCAGGTCGACACCGGCCAGCGTATGCGCCGCGGCTTCCGAAAAGCGTGCCATGTAGAAGCGCGTGGCCATGCGGCCGCTCTCTTCCGCCTGCCAGCGATCCACCATGCCGCGGCAGGTTTCGTACATGCCGTCCACCGGTGCCGCCGGCGCCGACGGGCCGCCCTGCGGCTGCGGCGCGTCTGGCGCTTTCAACTGCCGCGCCAGCGCTTCGCCGGCTTGCCGTATATCGGCGGGCAGCGCCAGCGGGCCGCCACCATCCAGCCGATCGATAATCACCACCGCCTCGCAGACTGCCGACAGCGTGCCGGTCTCGTCCTCATAAAGCTCGTGGCAGAGATGCAGGCGATCGGCCTCCATCTTGCGGATGCCGGTGCGCAGGCGCAGCACCGCGCCTTCATGGTTCTCACGCCGGAACTGGATGCGATGGCGCACGGGGCGCACAGCGACCTTGTCTTCCTTGCGGCGCGTTGGGCCATAGCCCAGCGCCAGCAGCACCTGCTTCTCGGCCTCGGCGAAGCGCGCCAGATAGAACTGCACGTTCATATGGCGATAAAGGTCACATTCCCAGGGCTGCACCGGGGCGCGCCCCGTCGGCAGGAAGCCGTCTTCCGTTGCCGGCACCGCCACCTGCCCGGCCGGCGCATTGGCATCCACCAGCACGGCCTTGAAGCCCGCTTCCAGGTCGGCCGGCAACGGCACGGCTTTGCGTGCCGTCAGGTCGAAGCACAACGCCAGCACATCGGCCTGCATGCTGAGCACACCGGTCTCGGCGTTGTAGACGCGATGGTGGAACTTGATCTTCTTGCCTTCGGCCAGGGTCACGCCGCTTTCCATGCGGATCGGATCGCCGGCATGCAGTTCGGAGACGAACCGCGTCTCGGCATTCACCGCGGCGATGCCCAGCTTGTGCGTCTTGAACGCTTCCTGTCCGAAGCCGGCCGCCAGCATCACGCTGGCCGCCGCGTCGCTGATGCGGGCGGTGTAAAACTGCACGTTCATATGGCCGTACTGGTCGCATTCCCAGGCGGCAACGGAACCGCGGTAGGTTTCGCGGAAATTGGTCACGGCAAACTCTCGATAGTGAATACGAAAAACCTGAGGCGGGTCTCTATGTTCGCCGCTTAAGCTACGGCGCGCAACCGCCCAATGAGCGCGTCCACATGCCGGCGCACGACGGCCTCGCCGCTGTCGCCCAGCACTTTCAGCCGGCCGGTGGTTTCCAGCATCAGTGCGCCGCCGATGGCCGCCACCAGCGACACGGTTTCGGCCCGCACGGCTTCAGGGTCCAATGCCACCAGCCGCCGCATGGCATCGCCCAGCACGGTATAGCCCTGGATCATCCGGCCATTGAGCAGGCGGTCCAGCTCCGGCGTCAGGCTGGTGGGACGAAAGCCCTGTCCCAGATAGAGGCCGAGATAAAGGTCGTCGGGCCGTGCGCGGTAGAAGCCGTAAAAGGCCAGCGCACCCGCCATCAGCTGTTCGTCCGGTGCGACCTTCGCCACCGCATCGCGCAGGTGTTTCTGCAGGTCGGCCAGCGAGCCCGCCAGCATGTCGGCATACAGCGTCTCCTTGCTGGAGTAATGCAGATACACCGTCCCGACTGCAACGCCAGCCTCGGCGGCAATTGCACGCAGCGTGGCGCCATCCAGGCCATCGCGGGCAAAGATGCCACGCGCCGCCTGCAGGATCGCATCGCGCTTGAAGGCGCGGACGGCGTCTCGCCGCCCGCTTTTCTTCTTTTCGATCAGGGCGGCTTCAGCGGGCATTTTTCCACGCCAGCGGGTCGCCGCCATCGCGTTCCTTCACGGCGGCCTTGAAGCCGATCTGCTCGCAGCGCGCCTTGAAGGCCACGCCCTCGGGCGAATGGCGGGTGATGCCGTCGAACAGCGTCGCCAGCGTCTGCGTCGAATTCAGGCCCATATTGTCATAGGCCTGATTGACCATCATCTTCTGCATCATCAGCTGGTTCTTCGGCACGCTGGCGATGCGCGCCAGCAGCGCCTCGACATGGTCGTCCAGATCGGCCTCGGGCACCGCGTCGATCACCAGGCCATAATCCTTGGCCGTCTTGCCGTCGATCAGGTCGCCGGTCAGCAGCATGCGCTTGGCCTTCTCGGCGCCCAGGCGATAGACCCACATCGCCGTGGTGGGACAGCCCCAGATGCGCGCCGGCGGATAGCCGATCCTGGCATCCTCGGCCATCACTACCAGGTCGCAGCACAGCGCGATGTCGCTGCCGCCCGCCACGGCGAAGCCGCGCACCTTGGCGACCACAGGCTTGAGCGACCGCCACAGACTCATGAAACAGTCGGTGGAATGCCGCATCCACTGGTAATCGACCAGCGGGTCCCAGGGCATGTCCTGGCTGCCTTTCACCGGGCGCGGCTTCTCGGCGTATTCCTTGAGATCGTAGCCGGCGCAGAAGGCGCGGCCGGCACCGGTCAGCGCGATGACATGCACATCGTCATCCTGGTTGGCGCGCTCGACAGCGGCCCGCAACAGGTCGGGCGTCTGTTCATGGATGGCGTTCAGATGCTCGGGACGGTTCAGCGTGATGCGGGCGATGCGGCCGTCGCGCTCGTACAAGACAATCGGCGGCTCTTTCTTTAGGGCCATGGCTTCCTCCGGCTTTCCGGAGAAAACAATATCAGGGTTCAGAAAAATGAACAGTGTTCATAATTTCAGTTCGCGATAACGGGCACCCGGCAGCGGATTATCATAATATGGCGGAATATCGGTAAAATTTAGAGCGTCATAGATGCGGTTCGCCGCCACCATCGAGGGGAAAGTGTCCAGCCGGATGGCGCGGTAACCCAGTCGGCGGGCCTCGCCCAGCACGGCATCGGTCAGCCGGCGGCCCAGATTATGGCCCCGGCCCTCGGGCTCGATATAAAGCCGCTTCATCTCGGCAATGCCGTCTCCCAGATCGCGCAGGCCCACCACCCCGACGATCCGCTCGCCCACGCGGCCCAGCAGCAGGGCGCCTTTTTGCGCCGGTGCATATTTGCCGGGCAGGCCGACCAGTTCGGCCTCGAAGCCCTGGAAGTCGAGGCTGAAATCCAGCGACGTCGCATAGGCGGTGAACAGCCGGCGCACCGCCGCAAGATCGTCAGCGGTGGCAGCGGGCTGGATGGTCACAGATGAGTCGGACATGGGAGTATCAGAAAAGAAAAGGGCGCGGCACACAACAGGGGAGTGCACCGCGCCCAACCGGCTTGCACCGGCTTTTCGGCGATTATCGGGGCAACCGCCGAAAACGAAATCTTCTGCCGCCTCTACAGCGTGATAAATCCTTCCAGAAATGGCTTGGCTGAACCGGCCATATGCACACGGTCGCCATCCAGCCGGCAGTACAGCGTGCCGCCACGAACCGAGGCCTGGTAGGCGGTGATCTCGGTCTTGCCCAGTCGTGCCGCCCAATAGGGTACGATGCTGCAATGGGCCGAGCCGGTGACCGGATCTTCGGGAATGCCCTTGGCCGGCGCGAAAAAGCGCGACACACAGTCGATGCCCGGCCGGTCGCCCGGCGCGGTCACGATCACCGCGAACTTGTCGAGCGTCATCAGCGCCATCATGTCAGGCTTCAGCGCCCGCACCGTGGCGGCGTCGTCATAGACCAGCAGGTAATCGCGCGCTGCCAGCACCTCGCTCGGCGCAACGCCCATGGCTTCGATCAGGCCATCGCCCGGCTTGACCGGCTCCGCCGGCCGGGCCGGGAAATTCAGCGCCAGGCGATCGCCCGCCGCATCGCGCGTCACCGTCAGCGTGCCGCTCTTGGTAAAGAAGTTGACGCTGCGTCGCGCGGTATCCAGCTTGTTGAAAATCACCCAGCTGCTGGCCAGCGTGGCATGGCCGCAGAGGTCGACCTCCACTTCCGGCGTGAACCAGCGTAGCCGGAAGCCCTCGCCTTCCCGAACGAAGAAAGCCGTCTCGGCCAGATTGTTCTCGGCGGCGATGCTCTGCATCACCTCATCGGGTAGCCAGCTTTCCAGCGGCATCACGGCGGCCGGATTGCCCTTGAACACCGCATCGGCAAAAGCATCGACCTGATAGATCGGCAGGCGCATCACCATGATCCTCAGACGAACAGCAGCAGGGCGGACAGCACGGTCAGCCCCGCCATGACGAGATTGAAGGTCAGCCGTGCGCGGTCACCGGTGAGGAACCGGCCGATGCCGACGCCGAACAGCGCCCAGAGCGATACGCAGGGCAGATTGATGATGGTGAAGATCACGGCGATCAGCGCCAGTTCGACGGCATAGTTGCCGCCCGGCGTGGTGAAGGCGGCAATGGCGCCCACCGCCATCATCCAGGCTTTCGGATTCACATACTGGAACAGCGCGGCTTCATGAAAGCGCATCGGTCGCGCCTTGCTCATGCTCTGGATATTGCCGGCGCGCGCCAGCTGCCAGGCCAGCCAGACCAGATAGGCGGCGCCCACGATCTTCAATGCGCCATGCAGCCAGGGCGTGGCGGTGACGACCGCGCCGACGCCAAGGCCGCAGACGATGATCAGCGAGAAGAAGCCGGCGCTGATGCCCAGCGCGTGCGGAATGGTCGGGCGGAAACCGAAGTTCGCGCCCGACGCAGTCAGCAGAATGTTGTTCGGCCCGGGCGTGATCGAGGTGACCACGGCGAAGATCACCAGCGGCACCAGCAGGAACACGGAATCAGGCGGAACGGCGGACATGGATGGCTTTCGGGAAAACCGGCGTCGCGGACAGTGGTGATGGCACCGTGCGACGCCGGCAGCCGGGGGGCTTAAACGCCGGAAGGCTAATAGAGGTAAGCGCGGGGGTTATCGAAGCCACACCGATTTGCTTGTCTCGCCATGGACGTCGGCTTTGCTCAGCCCGACGTCTTTCAGAATTTCAGGCGGCAGAGATGCCAGTTCGCTCCGTTCCCGGGCCTGGCGCTGCCAGTCGAGCAGCATCAGCACTACAGACGTCGCGCCCTGGGCGCTGACAGTCACAGTGCGGTCGATAACCCGGCCGATCGTGCTGCCCGCGCGTTCGACCGGGCCAATACCAGAAGGCCGATCGATTGTACCGATCCAATTTGACATGATATCCCTCCAATTTTGGATATATTCTAAGATTGAACCCGATCAATTCGGGCAATTGAGATAATTGATTGACTCTTTGATCGAGTCAATGCGAGTATTGTCACCATGACAATGTGGATCCCCAAACTCGAACACTTCCCCGGTCCGCGCTATCAGGCGCTGGCCTCGGCCATCGAGACCGCCATCCAGACCGGCGAATTGCCTGTGGGCGCCAAGCTGCCGCCCCAGCGCAACCTGGCCTGGAAGCTCGGCGTCACCGTCGGCACCGTCAGCCGTGGCTACATGCTGGCCGAGCAGAAGGGCCTGCTGTCGGGCGAGGTCGGCCGCGGCACCTTCGTGAAGCCATCGGAAGACGGCACGCCGATCACCGGCAGCAGCGAGATTCTCGCGCCCGACCAGATGGAGATTCCGCGGCTGAACACGCCCGGCGTGATCGAGATGTCGCGCAACGAGCCCAGCCTGCCCGATTTCGAAGAGATCATGCGCCGTTCGATGCAGCGCCTGGCTTCGCGGCGCGGCCTGCAGAACCTGCTGGGCTACAGCCGCACGCTGGGCGACCCGGCGCATCGCGCCGCCGCAGCCAAATGGATTTCGCGCGTCGGCCTCACCGTCGCGCCCGAGCAGATTCTCGCCACCGCCGGCGCGCAGCAGGCGCTCGCCATCGTCATCACCGCGATGACCATGCCCAACGAGATCATGCTGGTCGAAGCGCTGACCTATGGCGGCGTGCATGAGAATGCCCGGCAGCGTCCGGTCCGCCTCGAAGGCGTGTCGATGGACGAAGAAGGCATGATGCCGGAAGCGCTGGCGGAAGCCGCGCGCCGCACCGGCAGCCGGCTGGTACTGATCCAGCCGACCATCCACAACCCGACGACCGTGACGATGTCGGCCGAGCGTCGCGCCGCCATTGTGGCGGTCGCACGCAAATACGACCTCACCATCATCGAGGACGACGTTTACGGTTTCCTGATCCGCGAGCGGCCGCTGCCGCTGGCGGCGCTCGCGCCGGAACGCACCATCTATATCGCCAGCGCGTCCAAATGCATGGCGCCGGGCCTGCGCGTGGGCTGGATCGCCTCGCCGCCGGTGCTGGTCGAGCGCTTCACCGATGCCCTGCATGCCATCGCGGTCAACAATCCGCGGCTGAACCAGGAAATCGTGCGCCAGTGGATCGAGGACGGCACCGCCGCTGGCTTGGTCGACCGCCTGCGCGACGAGGCCGAAATCCGCAACATCATGGCCGCCGAAACCTTCGACGGCCTGACCATGCGCAGCCATCCGGCCAGCCTGCATTGCTACCTGGAGCTTCCCGCCCCATGGAAGCCGAACGAGTTCACCAACCAGGCGCTGGGCCAGGGCGTGCGTATCGCCAGCTGCACCAGCTTCCTGCTCGACACGCGCCCCAATCCGCCGCCGTGGGTGCGCATCTCGCTGGCACCCTCGCCCGACCGCAATGAGGTGAGCGAAGCGCTGCGCCGCCTGCGCAGCCTGATCGAGCGCGGCCCGGAAGCCCGCCAGTCTATCGTCTGACGCGCGTCCCTCGCCCGTGACCATCCTGCTTTATCTCGCCCCGATCATCCTGGTGATCGGTCTGGTGGCTACCGGCCGTGTCTCACTGATCAAGGCAGGCGTCGCCGGCCTGCTTGCAACGCTGCCCGCCGCTGCAGTCGCGCTGCATGGCGAGCGCGGCTTTGGCGAATTCCTGCTGATCGAAAGCCTGAAGGGCGCCTGGCTCGCCTGGCATGCCATCGCAGTAATCCTCGCCGGCCTGCTGGTGCATCACGTGATCAGCACCGCCGTGCCGAAACCGGTGGACGATGCGCGCAAGGACGTCGTGATCTCACGCCATCGCCAGGCCTATTTCGTCTGCTTCATCGCCGGCGGCCTGATCGAGGCGGCGGTCGGCTTCGGCGTCGGCTATGCGCTGGCCATCCACGGCATGCTGCGGCTGGGCGTGGCACCGCTGGCCGCCATCGCGGTGGGACTGTTGAGTCAGATGCTGGTGGTCTGGGGCGGGCTGGGCATCGGCACGGTGATCGGTGCAGCATTGGGCCATCTGCCGTTGCAGGCATTCGGCCTCTACAGCGCGATCCTGATCCTGCCCTTCGTGCTGCTGCTGCTGGGCTGGTTCTGGTGGTGGTCGCACAAGCTGGGGCTCGGCCTCAGCCTGCAGAACATGGCAATCGACCTGGGCTGGACCGGCGCCATGCTGGGGCTGCTTTACCTGGGCAACTTATACGCGTCGGTCGATACAGCCGGCCTGATCGCCACCGCGCCACTGCTGGCCCTGTCGCAGGTATTGAACCCGCGCCGCCCGGCTTGGAAGCCGATGCTGCGCATCGCGCTGCCGTATCTGCTGCTGATCGTGCTGCTGCTGTCGACGCGGCTGATCAAGCCGCTGTCGCAGTATCTGCAGGGCATCGCGGCGGCGCAGCCATTTGCCGACATGCCGGCATTCCCCTTCGCCTACCAGGCCGGCGTGATGCTGCTGGTCACGGCGCTGCTTTATGGCGCGCTGATATTGAAGCCGGCGCAGGGCATGCAGATTCTCAAACAGACCTGGCAGGCCGGCCGCGTCGCTGTCGCCACGACCTTGATCTTTCTGGTGATGGCGCGGCTGATGGCGGCAAGCGGCATTCCGGCCGAACTGGCGATGGCCTGGCAGGGTATCGCGGGCGAGCATGCGCTGCTGGCGACGCCGGTCTTTGCAGCGGTGGCCGGCGGACTGACGGGAAGCAACACGGCCTCCAACAGCCTGATGCTGCCGTTGCAGGCGGCACTGGCCGGATCGGCCGGTGCAAGCGTCTTATGGGTCAGCGCCTTACAAAACGTGACCGGCAGCCTGTTCACGCCGTTTTTCCCGGGCAAGGTGGCGATGGCCTGCGCCTTTGCCGGCTGCAGCGGCGCTGAGCGCCAGAGCTATCGCCTGATCCTGCCGCTGGTGCTGCCGCTGGCGATCTGCGGACTTATACTCGCAGCCCTGCTTTAGCCACGGTATGCGCGTGGTTGAGCGGGCCGTGGCCATGGCCGAAGCCCGGCGCGGTCTCGATCGCTTTGCGCACATAGGCACGGGCCTGCGTCACTGACTCTTTCAACGACAGACCGAAAGCCAGACCGGTCGCAATGGCGGAAGCCAGCGTGCAGCCGGTGCCGTGCGTGGATTTCGTAACAAGCCTGGTATCGACAAAGGGCGTCGCGCCGGCATCGTCGCGCAAGAGATCAACCAGCCGGTCACCCGGCAGATGGCCGCCCTTCAGCAGGACGGCGCGCGGCCCGAGCCGCAGCAGCGCATCGGCAGCAACCGCCATGTCGGATTCTTCCTCGACCTTCAGCGCCGACAGAACGGCGGCCTCGGGCAGATTGGGCGTAATGACCGTCGCGCGCGGGATCAGCTTCGTGCGCAGCGCTTCCGCCGCAGCCGGCTGCAGCAGCGACGCGCCGCCTTTCGCCACCATCACCGGATCAACCACCAGCGGCACGCCGGGGGCATATCGATCGAGTGCTGCCACGACGGCTTCGATGATGTCGGCGCGATGCAGCATGCCGGTCTTCACCGCATCGGCGCCAATATCCTGCAGCACGACGCGAAGCTGCAAGGCGATGAAGTCGGCCGGCACCTCGTGGATGTCGTGCACCGTGCGGGTATCCTGCGCGGTCAGGGCTGTAATGGCGGTCATGGCATAGCCGCCGAGCGCCGTCACGGTTTTTATGTCGGCCTGGATGCCGGCACCACCGCCGGAATCCGAACCCGCGATGATAAGGACGCGGCCTTTTTTCTGCGGCGCTGCGACGTTCATGCCGCCTGTTCCAGCGCGGTGACGATATCGTCGACCACGGTCTTGACCAGCGTCTCGTCCTCGCCTTCCGCCATCACGCGGATCAGCGGTTCGGTGCCGCTGGCGCGGATCACAAGCCGACCGCTCTTGCCCAGACGCTTCTCGCCGGCGTCGATGGCCGACTTCACCTTGGGCAGTTCCAGCGGCGCGCCGCCGCTGTGGCGCACATTGCGCAGCAGCTGCGGATAGGGCGTGAAGCGGCGGCAGAATTCGGATGCCTTCTTGCCGGACTCGCACAGCGCCGACAACACCTGCAGGGCCGCGACAATGCCGTCGCCGGTGGTGGCGAAATCGGACAGGATGATATGGCCGGACTGTTCGCCGCCGAGATTGTAGCCCTCGTTGCGCATGGCCTCGAGCACATAGCGGTCGCCTACCTTGGTGCGGATCAGGTTGACGCCGATCCCTTCCACGAAGCGTTCGAGGCCAAGATTGGACATCACGGTGGCAACCAGACCGTTTTTCGCCAGCCGGCCCTGCTGCAGCCAACTTTCGGCGATCACCGCCATGAGCTGGTCGCCGTCGATCACCTGGCCGCGCTCGTCCACCATCACCAGGCGGTCGGCGTCGCCATCCAGCGCGATGCCGATATGCGCGCCATGCGCCACCACGGCTTCCTGCAGGGCGCGCGGATGCGTCGAGCCGCAATCGCGGTTGATGTTGAAGCCGTCGGGCTTGACGCCCAGCGTGACCACCTCGGCTTCGAGTTCCCACAGCACGGCGGGCGCGACCTTGTAGGCGGCGCCGTTGGCGCAATCGACCACCACCTTCAGGCCGGCGAGCATCTGGCCCTTGGGCAATGTCGCCTTGGCGAATTCGATATAGCGGCCGTCGGCGTCATCCAGACGGCGGGCGCGGCCGAGCCGGGCCGCATCGGCCAATGCGGGCTGCGCCTCACCCAGGATCATGGCCTCGATCTCGGTCTCGGCCGCATCGGACAGCTTGTAGCCATCGGGGCCGAACAGCTTGATGCCGTTATCGTGGAAGGGATTGTGCGAGGCCGAGATCATCACGCCGAGATCGCAGCGCAGCGCGCGGGTCAGCATGGCGACAGCCGGCGTCGGCATCGGGCCGACCTGGAAGACATCCATGCCGACGGCGGTGAAGCCGGCCACCAGCGCCGGTTCGAGCATGTAGCCCGACAGCCGCGTATCCTTGCCGATCAGCACGCGATGACGATGGTCGCCGCGGGTGAAATAGGCACCGGCGGCCATACCGACGCGCAACGCCATGGCGGCGGTCATCGGTTCGGTATTGGCCATGCCGCGGATGCCGTCGGTGCCAAAGAATTTGCGGGTCATGCGACTCGGGTCCCGTTGCTTTTGTAACGCGGCGGACTATGCCACAGAAGCCGCGAAAACGGCAGGCTTTACGCTGTAAATCCGGGGTCGGCGCTGTTACGTCTCGTTACAATTCAAGCTCCGGGCCAGGCCCTTACAATGCCGGCGGCCTTGCGATGGCACGCCAGGTCTTCAGCGCCTGCGCGGTCTTGGCCACATCATGCACCCGCAGGATATGCGCCCCCTTCTCGGCCGCCCACAATCCGGCCGTGATGGAGCCCGGCACGCGCTGCGCCGGATCGCGCTCGCCCGTCAGCGCGCCGATGAAGCTCTTGCGCGACACGCCGATCAGCAGCGGGCAGTTCAGATCGGCGAAGCGATCCAGATGCCGCAGCAGGGCGAGGTTATGCTCCACCGTCTTGCCGAAGCCGATGCCGGGATCGACGATAATCTTTTCCCGCACAATACCGGCAGCAACACAGGCGGCGATGCGCCCGGCCAGATAGGCATGCACATCGGCGACGACGTCATGGTATTTCGGCGCCTGCTGCATGGTGCCGGGCTCGCCCTGCATATGCATGAGGATGACCGGCAGCCCGGTCTCGGCAACCGCCGCCAGACTGCCCGGGCCTTCCAGCGCCGAGATGTCGTTGATGATCGACGCACCCGCCGGGGCGGCGGCGCGCATGGTGGCGGCGTTGCGCGTATCCACCGAGATCGGCACGCCTATATCTTTCAGACCGTCCAGCACCGGCAGCAGCCGTGCGATTTCCTGCTCTGGTGTGACCACGGCAGCGCCGGGCCGCGTCGATTCAGCCCCCAGATCAAGGAGATCGGCGCCGGCCGCGACCATGGCGCGGGCCTGGGCGATGGCGGCCGAGGCATCAGACTTCAGGCCATCTCCCGAGAAGCTGTCATCGGTGACATTGACGATGCCCATCACATGGGGGCGCGACCAGTCGAGGCCGCATATGGGGGCATGCGTCACCACGATATCGAGTCCTGTTCCCGCGGCTTCATTCGGCTTCGTTTTCGTTCGTTTCGCTTCGTTTCAGTTCGTTTGGCTTCGTTTGCGTTCGTTTGCGTTCGTTTGGCTTCGTTTTCGTTCGATCCCGTTCGCGCCCGCTGGAGACCGCCGCGATATTCGTCCCAGCCGTGTTAACGGCTTTCGCCCGCCAAAGCGAGATTCCAGCCAGAGTCTGGCCTGAACGCACTCTGACGGGCGGGACAAAATGTTCTTATCATGTTCTCATCCGGAAAGCAAGATTTTCGGACTTTCCAGCCGGGCGCGGCACGGCGATAGTCGGCCGGTCTTCACCGCCCATCTTCAATTATGGAATACCATCGTATGACCCTCGAATTCCTGATCATTGCGCTGATCGTCGTCGCCACGCCGGGCACCGGCATGATCTACACCGTGGCCGCCGGGCTCTCGCGCGGCGCGCAGGCCAGCGTGGTGGCCGCCTTTGGCTGCACGCTCGGGATCGTGCCGCATATGATCGCCGCGATCACCGGCCTGGCCGCGCTGCTGCACACCAGCGCCGTGATGTTCGATGCGGTGAAATATGCCGGCGTCGCCTATCTGCTGTGGATGGCCTGGCAGACCTGGCATGACCGGGGCAGTCTGAGCCTCACCGGCAAGGGGCCGCAGAAGCAGTCATTCATGCAGGTGACGGTGGAAGCCATCGTGATCAACCTGCTCAACCCCAAGCTCTCGATCTTCTTCTTCGCCTTCCTGCCGCAGTTCATCGCCACCGACGAACCGGCAGTGCTGCCGCGCATGCTGGAAATGAGTGGCGTGTTCATGGCGATGACCTTTGTAGTGTTTGCCGTCTACGGCCTCTTTGCAGCGGCCGTGCGCGACCATGTGATCAGCCGGCCGACCGTGCTGTTGTGGATGCGCCGGAGTTTTGCCGCGGCTTTCGTGGCGCTGGGCGCGAAGCTGGCGCTGACGGAGCGGTGAGTAGATTGAGGGGGGTAACCCTCTCTTGCTCTTTATTACTATCCCCGGAGGCATCGTTGTCGTTGGGTCCGCGATTGGAATAGCAGAAGCCTTCGCCACAGGACTGAACAAGAGGATTAAAAGCATACTCCAAGACAAATAAGATGAACCTCTTGCGGCCAGCAGAAAAAGCACCCGGGATTTCCACCGGGCGCTTTTTAATGAGCCCTCGGCTCAGGGCCGGGGTGCCCTGCCCGGACAGTCAGTCAGATCAACGCATCGCCAGCATGAAAAGGCCGACAGCAACGGCGTTGTTGACGACATGCACGATCAGCGAGGCGCGCAGCGAGCCGCCGACATGGCGAACGGCAGCCAGGATGATCGCGGCCGGGATCAGCAGCAGTGCGCGGCCCAGGCCGTCTGGCAGATGCAGCATTAGCCAGAACAGGCTGGTGGCAAAGCCGGTAGCCGCGACGCCCCAGCGCTGGCGCAGCCCGGTCCATAGCCAACCCCGGAAGAACATCTCTTCGGCGACGGGCGCGACCAGAACAATGCCCAGCACGCCGACGATCCGCGCGATCCAGTGCAGGTCGATCCATTGCTGGCGAAGGGTTTCGGGATAGAGCGCCGAACTGAGCGTGGCGATCAGAACCACATAACAGATCAGGACCGATGCGAGCGCGACGACGGCGAGAGGCTGCCGGACCGGGAGATAGCCAAGACCCGCCGCCAGATTCCCGTCGCCAAGCCGGCGGCCATTGCGCACCGACGCCCAGGCCAGCGTCGCGAAAACAGCCGCACCACCCACAAGGCCGGCTGTCACCATGAGATTGGACGCGGAGAAGATGGTCTTCAGGCCAATGACGCCAGCGAAAAAGCCGATGATCAAGCCGCAGACGATACTGGCCATGAAAGCGCCCATGCACCAGAGCAGCGCCCGGCCCAGCAGCCTCCATGGTCCCGCCGGCCTGACGGCCGCCTTCTCAGGCTCTGAGCCGTATACAGGCTCCAGCACCGGCGCCGCCGGCGCAGCAGCCGGCATGGTCTCGTCAGCGGTCGACATCGTGAGTCCCCCCTCTTCGTCTGCCCCATGAAGAAGGTGCAGGGCAGATCGCGACGGCACAAGGTCTTTTCCGTGAAAAATACCGGCCATAACACCGGCCATGAAAAACGCCCGGTGTTTCCACCGGACGTTTTCGTATTCACGTGATGCAGGCGTCGTTTACGCGCCGGCCAACTCTTTGGCGCTTACGCGCCGGGCTGCGGCTCCGGTTCGAAGCCGGGCTTGCCACCGCCGCGCGACGACGTCGGCACGGCCGAGCGCGGGCCGCTGTCGCTGCCCGGGGTGGGCGTGCGGTCGTCGGTGCGGATGATCGGCTCGCCACGCAGCAGCGCGCGCACCTCGTCGCCCGACAGCGTCTCGTATTCGAGCAGCGCCAGCGCGATCTTGTCGAGGTCGCCGCGATAGTCGGTCAGGATGCGGCGTGCGGTGCCTTCGGCGGTGTCGATGATGCGACGCACTTCCTCGTCGATCAGCTTCGCCGTGGCGTCCGAGACATTCTTGCGCTGTGTGACCGAATGGCCGAGGAAGACCTCTTCCTCGTTGTCGGAATAGCGCAGGCGGCCGAGCAGGTCGCTCATGCCCCATTCGGTGACCATGCGGCGGGCAAGGCCTGTCGCCTGCTGGATGTCGTTGGAGGCGCCGGTGGTGATGTTTTCCTTACCAAACACCAGCTCTTCCGCCATGCGGCCGCCGAACATCATCGCCAGACGCGATTCCAGTTCGAGCTGCGACATCGACAGACGATCCTTTTCCGGCAGCGACATGGTGACGCCCAGCGCGCGACCGCGCGGGATGATCGTCACCTTGTGCAGCGGATCATGCTTGGGCACGTTCAGGCCGACCAGCGCATGGCCCGCCTCGTGGAAGGCGGTGAGGCGCTTTTCCTCTTCGCCCATCACCATCGAGCGGCGCTCGGCGCCCATCATCACCTTGTCCTTGGCATGCTCGAAATCGGCCATGGTGACGACGCGCTTGTTGCGGCGGGCCGCGAGCAGCGCCGCCTCGTTCACCAGGTTGGCCAGATCGGCGCCGGAGAAACCGGGGGTGCCACGGGCAATGATCTTGGGTTCCACGTCGGGCGCCAGCGGCACCTTGCGCATATGGACGCGCAGGATGTGCTCGCGGCCGATGATGTCGGGGTTCGGCACCACGATCTGGCGATCGAAACGGCCCGGACGTAGCAGGGCGGGATCGAGCACGTCGGGGCGGTTGGTGGCGGCGATCAGGATCACGCCTTCGGTCGCCTCGAAACCGTCCATCTCGACCAGGAGCTGGTTCAGCGTCTGCTCGCGTTCATCGTTGCCGCCGCCCAGGCCGGCGCCACGATGGCGGCCGACGGCGTCGATTTCGTCGATGAAGATGATGCAGGGCGCGTTCTTCTTGGCCTGCTCGAACATGTCGCGCACGCGGCTGGCGCCGACGCCGACGAACATTTCGACGAAGTCGGAACCCGAGATGGTGAAGAACGGCACGTTGGCTTCGCCAGCAATCGCACGCGCCAGCAGCGTCTTACCCGTGCCCGGCGGACCGACGAGCAGACAGCCCTTGGGAATCTTGCCGCCGAGGCGCTGGAATTTCTGCGGGTCGCGCAGGAAGTCGACGATCTCTTCCAGCTCGGACTTGGCTTCCTCGATGCCGGCGACGTCTTCAAAGGTGACGCGGCCATGGCGCTCGGTCAGCAGGCGGGCCTTCGATTTGCCGAAGCCCATGGCCTTGCCGCCGCCCGACTGCATCTGGCGCATGAAGAAAATCCACACGCCGATCAGCAGCAGCATGGGGAACCAGCTGATCAGGATCTGCACCAGCGTGTTGCCCTCTTCCGGCGGGGCGGCCGTGACGCGCACGCCGCGCTCGGTGAGCTTGCTCACCAGCGTCGGGTCGTTGGGCGTGTAGGTGGAGAAGCTGCGGCCGTCGCGGAAGTGACCGGTGACGGTGTTGCCGCCCTGGATGGTCACGTCGGTGACCTGGCCGTTGGAGACGTCGTTGAGGAAATCGGAATAGGCGAGCGACTGGCTGCCGCCGCGCACGCTGGGGCCCTGGAACAGGTTGAACAGAGCGACCACCAGAAGCGCGATGATCACCCACAGGGCCAGATTACGACCGAACATGTTCACGGAAGCTGTTTCCTCATCAAAAAACCGCCGGTTGGAATGGGTTCCAAGCCGGTGGAAAAATTCTAGCCGATTTCAGACGGCCCAGACCATAGATATGACCCCGGCGGGGCTAAACAAGCAGTTAGGCCGGCGTTTTTAATAAAGGTCTCAGGGATTTTCGCCGGTCATGGCCTCGGCCGGCGGCATCAGGCTGGGCCGGAAGGCGATCTGCAGCCCGGCGGGCGGGATTCCCCAGCCCAAAGCCGGAACGGCCAGCAGTTTCCCGGCCTTCCACAGCGCCGGCAGCGCCGGCCAGGCGATTTTGGGCACAGCGGTACCCACATCCGCGGGTTTGTGACGGTCCAATCCCCTGGCCAGGGGGGCGAGCGTCAGTCCGGTCGGGATTTTAGCGATTGTGACACGGAAGCGGCCGTCCCACAGCAGGCCGTTGCGCACCGGTTCGGCCACCGGCAGGTGGCGCGCCTCGCGGCAGACCAGCAGCTGCGTCCCCACCATCCGCAGCTGGCAGCGATGCAGCGTCTGCGGCGCGACGGTTTTGGCGCGCAGGACATCCAGCAGGCGTTCCAGCCGGTCGAGCCGGGGCGGCAGCGGGTCACCGCCGATGGCGCTCAGCAGGCGACTTAAAGCGCGCAAGGCAATCTCGTCATGGGCCGCGCCCAGCACCGCGCGATCGAGCCAGGCGATGCCGGCCGGATGCAGCCTGACCGCGCGATGCAGCAGGTCGTAGGCGGTCTCGTCCAGCAGCGCGCGGGTGCGGGCGAAGTTGCGCGCGGTCTGCGCCAGATGCGCCACCATCTCGGCGCGGCTATCCGCGTCGTTGTCGCTCAACACATCCAGCGCGCGCCGCAAGCGCACGCGCATATAGGCGGGATCGGCATTGGACGGGTCTTCGACCCAGCGCTGGCGGCGCTTTTCCAGGGTCGCGACCAGCCGCGCCTTCGGGATATCGAGCAGCGGCCGCAGCACGGTGAGCCGGTCGTTGAAGGCGCGCACCGGCGCCATCGCCGCCAGGCCATCCACGCCGGAGCCACGCAAGCTGCGCAGCAGCAGCGTCTCGGCCTGGTCGTCGCGATGCTGGCCCAGCAACAGCACGGGGATGCCGGCATCGGCGCAGGCGTCTTCCAATAATTTATAGCGCGCTGCACGAGCGGCAGCCTGCTTGTTGGCTTTGGGCTTGGCGCCGCGCCAGACCAGACGCTCGGCCGGGATGCCGGCGGCTTTCAGCCAGGCGAGCACCTGCTTCGATTCAGCGGCCGACTCCTTGCGCAGGCCATGATCGACGATGAAGGCAGTGAGCTTGATCTTCTTCGTCTTGGCCCAGTCGCGGGCCAGCAGCGCCAGCGCCATGCTGTCGGCGCCGCCGGAGACGGCGACGGCGATATGTTTGACAGCACGCGGCAGCAGCGGCTGCAGCAGGCGGCCGAAGTCGGCCGCGCTCACCGCCCCCGCTGTCATGACAGGATCAGCCGCGGCAGCTCAGCTTGGACCGCTCGCGCACGGCGGCGTCCTTCACATGCGGCAGCGCGTCGGGGAAGTCCTTGTTGAGCTGGCCGAGCGCGGCGCAGGCCTCGGGCGTCTTTTTCATCGCCGCCAGCGACATGCCCAGCTTGAGCAGGCTGTCGGGCGCCTTGCCGCGGCTGCTGCCCTTGTAGCCCTGATAGCCCTGCAGGAAGGCCTGGCTGGCGGGCTCGTACTGGCCGCGCACGTAATAGGTCTCGCCCAGCCAATACTGGGCGTTGCCGGCCAGCGCGTCTTTCGGATGCGCGCTCAGGAATTCGCGGAAGGCGGCTTCGGCATCGGCATAGTCGCTCTGCACCAGCAGCTTGTAGGCGTAGTTGTAGCGCTCCTGCGGCGTGCCATTGGGCAGCTTGCCCTTGCCGCTGGCCGGATTGCCGGCTGCAGCCGGCGGCGTGGCGGCCGCCTGCTGATTACCGCCGCCCTGGATGGGACGACCCTGTGCATCGGCCGGCATGGCGCCGAGGAAGCCTTCCTTGGTCGGCGCCTGACCCGGCGTCGACGAGGTCGAGCCGCGCACCACCGGCGTGCCCGGCGCGGCGACACCCTGCTGGGCCGGCGTCGGCTTCACCTGTTCGACACTGCCGGTCTGCTGGCCAGCGCCCGGCGCGGCCCCGCCGCGCTCGAGCTGGTTGAGACGGAAATCGACATCCTCGGTCAGCTTGTCCATGCGGCGGTTGGCCTGGCTGGCGGTGAATTCCACCTCTTCAAAACGACCGGTGAGCTGGCGGATCTGGTTTTCCAGATCGTCGATGCGCCCGTTCAGGCGGTTGGCGGCGCTGGAGCCGTCGCCGGTCGTCTCGGTGAGACTGCCCGAACCGCTGCTGCCGCCACCGCCCGCGCCGGGGGGCGTACCGCGATAGACCTGGCGCTGCAGGGTGCGGAGGTCGTTTTCGAGACGGTTGAGGCGCTCGGCGGCATCCTGCGCCAGTGCAGGCAGAGCAGCACCGGCAAGCAGCAACGCGACGGCCGAGATACGGAGAATGGAAGACGCAGACATGGCAAACCCCAGCGGTAGGCCGACCGCTAAAAAGCGAATCGGGCGGAAAACCGAGTTTATCGATTTTATCGCGGTTTACGTCAAAAGCATGGCGTCCCGCAACGCCGGGACGCCCCTGGCCGATACAAATGCGTGACCAAGACGGATTGGTGCGCGACCAAGAAGACAGGCCCCGCCGGATGGGCGGGGCCTGCGCGGTCGGTGTTAGTTCGCCAGAACGGTCACGCCGCGGCGGTTCTCGGCCCAGGAGGCCTCGTTGCCGCCCAGCGCCACCGGGCGCTCCTTGCCATAGGCGACAATGGTGACGCGCGCGGCCGGGATGCCCTGGTTGACCAGGTAATTGCGCACCGTGGTGGCGCGGCGCTCGCTGAGCGCCAGGTTGTATTCGCGGGTGCCGCGTTCGTCGCTGTGACCTTCGATCACGATGCGATACTGGGCGTTCTGGCGCAGGAAGGCGGTCTGCTTGTCCAGCGTCTGCTGGCCGGCCGGCTTCAGGGCGTAGGAGTCATAATCGAAGAAGACGCGGTCGCCGACATTGGCGGCGAACTGGCGCTGCTGGTCTTCCAGGCTGCCGGCGCCGACGCCGCCACGGCCGCTGCCCTGCATCAAGGGGCCGCCCGACATGCTGCCGCCACCGCCCGAGGAACTGACCGGCTGCGGCGCGCTTTCGCAAGCCGCCAGACCGAGAACCAACATGGCCGCAAACGCCGACCGCACCATCATCTGACTCATTTTCATCGGGATAGTCCCTTTTCTTGCTCTGCCTGATTGTTAGGAAGCCTGCGCTTCATGGCGGAAACGCGCGCGCATTGCGGCGGAACTTGGGCAAATGACAAGCCTCGCCATGATGAGGACCATGCCACGCATTTATTGACGAAGTGTGTGACCGCTGTGAGATGCAGCGAAAAGAAACGCCCGGCGGGAAGAAACATCCGGCCAAAAAAGAAACACCCGCCTGTCTTGCGACAGGCGGGTGTTTCAAGAACCATCTCTGTCCGGCGGCCTTAAGCCACCGGAAGGGATATTAGTTCGACAGGACCGTCACACCGCGACGGTTCTGGGCCCAGGCGGCCTCGTTCGAACCGAGAGCCACCGGACGCTCCTTACCGTAGGAGATGATGGTGACGCGGTTCGCCGGGATGCCCTGGTTGACCAGGTAAGCCTTCACGGCGTTGGCTCGGCGATCGCCGAGCGCAAGGTTGTATTCGCGGGTGCCGCGCTCGTCAGCATGACCTTCCACGACGACCTTCCACTGGCCGTAGCGCTTCAGCCAAGCAGCCTGCTTGTCCAGCGTGGCCTTGCCGGCCGGCTTCACTTCGAACTTGTCATAGTCGAAGAAGACGCGGTCGCCGACGTTGACCTGGAAGTCCTGCACGGTGCCCGGGGCGATGCTGGTGGTGGTGGTGCTGGCAGTGCCGGCGCCAGAGGTGGCAGCGGTCGGGGCCGGATCAGACGAGCAGGCAGCGAGCAGCAGGCCAACGGCAGCCACGGCCAGGAACTTGGAGCCGAAGGTGTTGAGGCGCATTTTTATTATCCCTCCAAGGGTTTCGATTGAGTGAGTCAGAACCTGAGAACTACAGACAAAACTTGAGACCAAAACTTGCGTTCCATCCCGTGGGTCGAGTTTTTTTCGCTCTCAGGACGAACCGTCTGACAAACCGAAGGTTAAAACAGACGTCCGGGCAGGTTCTCAGTCCCAGAGGACCATGCCTGCCGCAAACGTTGCCGGAACCCTCAGTTCAAGCCATTACGTCACGGTGGACTATATCCACCGGTTTTTCCTGAATCAATAGGGGTAAGAGCTTGTAAATACTAAACCGCCCCCTGCGGCATTTCTGCAACAGAGGGCGGGATAACTTTAGTTATCCACAGGTTGCGACCTGTGGATATCCCCTCAGCGGACCAGGGGGGAGAGCGGCGACCAGGCCGGATCGGAGGCGTCGATCGGGGTGGGAATCTCCCGTTCGTTGTAACCGGTGAGGTCGATGGAGACCAACCGGACCTTCTGGCCACGGCCCGCGGAATTCCACGGCGTCTCACGATAGAACATCAGGACACGGCCGTTCGGCGCCCAGGTCGGCGCTTCCTGCACCACGCTGTTCGACGACAGAATGCGCTCGCCCGAACCATCGGGACGCATCACGCCGATCGAGAACTGGCCCTGATATTCCTTGGTGAAGGCGATCAGATCGCCGCGCGGCGACCAGACCGGCGTCGAGTAACGCCCCTGGCTGAAGCTGACGCGCTTCTGGTCCGATCCATCGGAATTCATGATGTAGATCTGCTTGGTGCCGCCGCGATCCGAATTGAAGGTGATGCGACGACCATCAGGCGCAAACGACGGTGAGGTGTCGATGCCTGGATCCTGCGTCAGGCGCGAGCGTTGCCGGGTGCGCAAATCCATCATGTAGACGTCCGAGTTGCCGTCCACCGCCAGCGACATGATCACGCGGTTGCCGTCAGGCGAGAAGCGCGGCGCAAAGGTCATGCCGGGGAAGTCGCCGACCAGTTCCTGCTGTCCGGTGTCGATGTTGAACAGGTACACGCGCGGCTTGTCGTTGAAATACGACAGGTAGGTGATTTCCTGCTGACTCGGGCTGAAGCGCGGGGTCAGCACCAGGTAGCGGCCGTCGGTGAGGAAGCGATGGTTCTCGCCATCCTGGTCCATGATGGCCAGACGCTTGACGCGCTTGTCCGGCGTGCCGCTTTCGGCGACGTAGACGACGCGGGTGTCGAAATAGCCATCCTCGCCGGTGACGCGCTTGTAGATCGCATCGGCGATCAGATGCGCCAGACGGCGCCAGTTGTCAGGCGTGGTGAACAGCGCCAGGCCGGTCATCTGGTTTTCGGCAGCGACGTCCCAGAGGCGGAATTCACCGCGCAGGCGGCCATCGGGCTGCACTTCGAGACGACCGCTGACCAGCGCATCGACATTGATGACGCGCCAGTCGCCGAAGCGCGGCTGCACGCGCAGCTGCGCCGGGGTCTGGATATGGGCGCGCGGATCGGCGGGCTTGAACAAGCCCGAGCGTTCGAGATCGGCGCGGATGACACGGGCGACATTGGCACCGATCTGGGTGGCCTGCGGATTATCGGCATCGAAATCCGAAATGGCGATCGGCACGGGCTTGAAGTTGCCCTTGGTGATGTCGATTTCGACGGCTGCCTGAGCGGTCATTGCCGTGACCAGCGCCAGCATCAGCGCCAGCATGCCGGCAATCGGTATCGCCTTCCGCGTCATCATTATCTCCTTATGCATTTACCCACCCAACATCATGCGCGGGTCAAAGTTCAAAATAATATCCTGGCTCCACTTGTCCCTGTCGCCCGGGGGCAACTGGAAGGGCACGGCCTTGAGCACGGCGCGCCGCGCCGACTCCGCCGCGGAGCGATAGGCTTCCTGGCCCGGCATATACATGCGGGCCTGATCGACGATTTCAGGCTGCGTGCGCAGCGAACCATCGGCATTGAGGCTGAATTTGATGCGGACGATCAGGTTGTTCGCGTCACGTGCGCCCAGATCGAACTGCCACTTGTCTTCCACCTGCTTGCGGATGAAGTCCTTCTCGCTCATCGAGACGGGCTGGTTCGGGTTCGACGGACCTTCCATGCGCGGCGACGCGGCCGGCGGCGGCGTGCGCGCCGCGGTCTGCGGCGCCGGATTGGGCTGCGGCGCCGGCGCGGTCTTCATCTTGTTGACCAGGGCCGCGACATCGGCGAAGTCGGGCGTCTTGCTCTTTTCTTCCGTGCGCTGCGGCGGCTTGGGCGGCGTCGGCTTGGCTTCCGGCTTCGGCTTCTCGGTCACCTTCGGCGGCTCAGGCGCCTCGACCACCTTCTCCGGCTTCGGGATCGGCTTGGGCGCGGGCGTCGGCTCAGGCATCGGCGCCGGCTTGGGCGCTTCGACCTGCTTGGGCGGCTCAGGGGTCGGCGGCGGGGGCGGCGGCGGCGGAGCCACGGCCTGCGGCGCCGGCTTGGGTGGCTCCGGCTTCGGCTCGGGCTTGGCCTCGGGGATCGGTTCTTCCTTCGGCGGCGCCTTGGTCTCGACCACCTTGGGCTGGACCTTGGGCACGTTGGTCTTCTCGGCGATCGGCGCGAATTCGGCCAGCACCACCATCGGCTCGGGCTCGCGCGGCGTATCGAACAGATGCGGCAGCCCGAACACGGCGAAGGCAACGATGCCGCCATGCAGGCTTGCCGAGAATATGTAGGACTTGCGCTGCACTCTTAACCCAACCCTCTGCCTGTTACTCTCTTAGACCGCGCTTAACGCTTCGCTGCCGGACCAGCGGGCGGATTGCCCACCAGCGCCACCTTGGTGAAGCCGCCGGAATTGATCATCCCCATCACTTCCAGCACCTTGCCGTAATTGATCGCCTGGTCGCCGCGCACGAAGATGCGGCGGTCGGGCGCATTGCCGGCAATCGCCTGCAGGCGCGGAATCAACTGGTCTAGCTCGACAACCGTTTCCTGCAGGTAAATGCCACCCTTGGAATCGATGGTGATGCTCAAGGGTTCATCCTGGCCCTGGATCGCGGCGGCCTGCGTCTTGGGCAGGTCGACCTGCACCCCGACGGTGAGCAGCGGCGCGGCCACCATGAACACGATCAGCAGCACCAGCATGACGTCGACCAGCGGCGTCACGTTGATTTCCGACATCGGCGCCCGCATGCGGCGACCGCCGCGGGTGGAACCACCGCCTCCGGATGACATGCCCATGGTCAGGCCGCCTCTTCGTCGAGCTGGCGCGACATCAGTGCCGAGAACTCGCCGGCGAAGCCTTCGAGCCGCACATTCAGGCGGCCGAGGTCGTTGGAAAACTTGTTATAGGCCATGACGGCCGGGATGGCCGCGAGCAGGCCCAGCGCGGTGGCGAACAGCGCTTCGGCGATGCCCGGCGCCACGACGGCCAGCGAGGTGTTCTTGCTGGATGCGATGGCGTGGAAGGAGTTCATGATGCCCCAGACCGTGCCGAACAGGCCGACGAAGGGCGACACCGAACCGACCGAGGCGAGGAAGCCGAGGTAGCGCTCCAGGCGCTCCATCTCGCGGTCGATCGACACGCGCATGACCTGGTTGATGCGGACCTGCAGCGAGCCCAGCCCCTGCTTGCCGCGCACCAGGCCACGCTCGGTGGAGCGGCGCCATTCGCGCATGGCGGCGACGAAGAGCACGGCCATCGGATGCTGCGGACCGGCCATCGACAGGCGGTCATACAGCGCATCGAGCGAACCGCCCGACCAGAAGTCGTTCTCGAACTTGTCGGTGTCGATCACGGTGCGGCGAATCTTGATCAGCTTGTCGAAGATGATCGCCCAGGACCAGAAGGAGGCCAGGATCAGCATCAGCATGACGGCCTTGACGATCCAGTCGGCCTGGATGAAGAGCGCCCAAAGCGAAAGATCGGCGGCGGCGGATGAGCCCCCGAGCTGCGCGGCGCTAACGGTCCTGTCCATAAGTTCGAATCCTTTTCGTTACGAGTTAGCAGATCAATGCGACAAATTTGGTGAAAGTGTGGCGAATACCGCCGCAATCGGCGGGGGAACGCGTCTGGGCCGGCCGGCCTGGTCGATGCAGGCCAGCCTAACCTCTGCCCGGGCCAGCAATTCCTCGCCGCGCCAGACATCCTGGCGGGCGGTCAGGCTGGCGCCGCGCAGTTCGGTAATGGCGGTCGTAACGGTCAGGTCCTCATGCAACCTGGCCGGTTTCAGGTATTCGATATTGCAGGCCCGGACGGCAAAGGCGACGCCCTGTTCGGCATCGGCCAGAACCGCGCGCTGGCTGATGCCCTTCTGCAGCAGCAGGTCGGACCGGCCGCGTTCGATGAAGCGCAGGTAGTTGGCGTAATAGACGATGCCGGCGGCATCGGTGTCTTCCCACTGTACGCGGACGGGATAGCGATGCAGGGCGTCAGGCATCCCAATCTTGCTAGGCATCATCGTCTCCCAGCAGGTCGAGCTGGCCGGCAGTGCTGAGACTGGCCGGGGCGTTGAGGCCGAGATGGGCGAAGGCGGCGGCTGTCAGCAGGCGGCCGCGCGGCGTGCGCTGCAGGAAACCCTGCTGAATGAGATACGGCTCGATGATATCTTCCAGCGCATCGCGCGGTTCCGACAGGGCGGCGGCAATGGTCTCGACGCCGACCGGGCCACCCTGGAAGTCGCGGGCAATCACGGTCAGATAGCGACGATCCATGGCGTCCAGGCCGCGCGCATCGACTTCCAGCCGCAGCAGCGCCGCATCGGCCACCTTGGCATCCACCGTCTTGGCCTTGGCGTAGACGGCAAAATCGCGCACCCGGCGCAGCAGGCGGCCAGCCACGCGCGGCGTGCCGCGGGCGCGACGGGCGATCTCGCGCGCCCCGCTGGCGTCCAGCTCCAGATCGAGAATGCGGGCGCCGCGCCGCACGATCAGTTCGAGTTCTTCGACTTCGTAGAAGTTCAGGCGCAGCGGAATGCCGAAGCGCTCGCGCAGCGGCGTGGTCAGCAGGCCAGAGCGCGTGGTGGCTCCGACCAGCGTGAACGGCGGCAGGTCGATGCGCACGCTGCGCGCCGACGGCCCCTCGCCGATGATGAGGTCGAGCTGGAAGTCTTCCATCGCCGGATAGAGGATTTCCTCCACCGCCGGATTGAGGCGATGGATCTCGTCGATGAACAGCACGTCGCGCGCTTCCAGATTGGTCAGCAGCGCAGCCAGATCGCCGGCCTTGGCAATGACGGGCCCGGACGTCGCCTTGAAGCCGGCGCCCAGTTCGCGCGCCACGATCTGCGCCATGGTGGTCTTGCCCAGGCCTGGCGGGCCGTGCAGCAGCACATGGTCCAGCGCTTCGCCGCGCTCCTTGGCGGCATGAATGAAAATGCTCAAGTTTTCGCGGGCGCGTTGCTGGCCGATGAAGTCGCCCAGCACCTGCGGACGCAGATGGCGCTCGAAGTCGTCGCCTTCGGCTTTCGCACCCGAAACCATACGCGGGGCCTCGCTCATCGCGCCAACTCCTTCAGCGCGGCCGGAATGAGCTGCTGCACATTGGCTTTATCGCCGAGATTGCGCGCGGCCGTGGTGACGGCGCCAAAGGCATCGGCGCGCTTGTAGCCCAGGTTGACCAGCGCCGAGAGCGCATCGGCCACCGGGCCCTGCGATTTCTCTTCCACAGCCACGATCTCGCCCGGCGAAGCCATCGCCACCGGGCCGAGCGCGATGCCGCCGACCTTGTCCTTCAGTTCGGTGATCAGGCGCACGGCCAGCTTGGGCCCGACGCCATCGCAGCGGTTCAGCGTGGTCTTGTCGGCACTGGCAATGGCGCGGAAGAGCTCGTCCGGCGCCAGCGTCGACTGGATGCCGAGCGCGACCTTGGCGCCGACGCCCTGCACGGTCTGGAGCAGGTTGAACCAGCCGCGCTCGGCCTCGGAGAGGAAGCCGAACAGATGGATGTGGTCTTCGCGCACATGGGTCTCGATATGCAGACGCACGGCTTCGCCCGGGCGCGGCAGAGAGCGCAACGTGCGGGCCGAGCAGTAGACCTGGTAGCCGACGCCGCCGACATCGAGGATGCAGAAGGTTTCCGACACGCTGTCGAGCAGGCCGCTGAGCTTGGCGATCATCGCGCCAGCCTCGTTTCCGCGGCCATGATGCGACGGCTGGTGGCGGCATGATGCGAATGGCAGATCGCCACCGCCAGTGCATCGGCGGCGTCCGGGCCGGTCACATTGCACCCCGGCAACAGGCGCTTCACCATGGCATGGACCTGGTCCTTCTCGGCGGCACCGGTGCCGACGACAGCCTTCTTGATCACGGTGGGCGCGTATTCGCCTACGGGAAGCCCGAGCAAAGCCGGCGCCAGCAGCACGACGCCGCGCACCTGGCCGAGCTTCAAGGTCGAGGACGGATTCTTGTTCACGAAGGTCTCTTCCACGGCGGCGGCCTGCGGCTGCCATTCGGCCAGCAGCTCGGCCAGCGCGTCATGCACGGTGCGCAGGCGATAGGCCAGTTCGTCGTCCGGGTTGGTGCGGATGGTGCCATGCGCCACATGGCTCAACCGGTTGCCCTCGGCGGAGATGACTCCCCAGCCGGTGGCGCGCAGGCCCGGATCGAGACCAATGATGCGCATGTAAAGCCTGTTCCGCTCCTTTGCCCTGGTATCAGCTGGCGAGCTTCTTCAGCTCGTCGTCGGACATCTCGAAATTGGCATAGACCGTCTGCACGTCGTCGGAATCCTCGAGCACCTCGATCATCCGGAACAGCGTCTCGGCCTTCTCGCCCTCGATCGGCGTGGTGGTTTTGGGACGCCAGACCAGCTTGGCCGATTTCGGATCGCCGAACTTCTTTTCCAGCGCCTCGCGTACGGCGGCGAAGTCATCCTGCGCGCAGGTGACGACATGCTCTTCGTCTGACGACTGCACATCCTCGGCGCCGGCATCCAGGGCGCCCTCGAACAGCGCCTCAGGCGTCGCGGCCGTCAGCGGGAAGACGATCTCGCCGACGCGGTCGAACATGAAGGCGACCGAGTTGGTCTCGCCCAGCGCTCCGCCGTTCTTGGAAAAGGCGGCGCGCACTTCACCGGCGGTGCGGTTGCGGTTGTCGGTCAGCGCTTCGACGATGACGGCGACGCCACCGGGACCGTAGCCCTCGTAGCGCACCTCTTCGTAATTGTCGGCCGCATCGCCGCCGGCGCCGCGCTTGATCGCACGTTCCAGCGTGTCCTTCGACATGTTGGCGACGCGGGCAGCCTGGATGGCGGCGCGCAGGCGCGGATTGGCGGCCGGATCGGGCTGGCCGCTGCGGGCCGCGGTGGTCAGTTCGCGGATCAGCTTGGTGAAAATCTTGGCGCGCTTGGCATCCTGCGCGCCCTTGCGGTGCATGATGTTTTTAAACTGGGAATGGCCAGCCATGACGGAACCTGCGGCTAATATCGTGAAAAAGCGACCGAATCGGGCATGTTTACCACATTTCGGTCCGTTTATCTGCCCGGCCCACACGGAGTTGAGCGGCCGGGCACCCTGCCGGGGCCAGCGCGATAAAGCCGGTGCCGGACAAAAGCAAGGATGCCACCGGTTACCGGATCATCCCAAAGGGTGAGTGTCTCATTGCGCCGAATCACGCAGATCGCTAGTGTTTTGGCGGACCGGCCCTGTATCCGGCACATGTCTGATCAAAATAATATATATCTTACAAAGAGTTATGAGCAGCGCAAGCGACATCATGCAGCTGGTAGCCGTGCCGGGCCGCGGGGCGAGACCCTCCAGCGGCCTGCCGGGCTATCCGCAGTCGGTGCTGCTGACCTATGCCCATGGCCTGTGGCTGGCCGCGCGCGACGCCGCCGAGATGCCATCGCGCCGGATGCTCGAGCATCCCGGCCTCGAGCCCTTGCGCCCGCAGCTCATCCTCTTCGCGGTCGAGCGCGACCCGCATGACTTCCGCTATGTCGCCGTCGGCAGCCGCATGCAGGCGCTGAGCAATGCCGACTATGTCGGCCGGCGCCTGAGCGACGTGCCACACCAGCGTGCGCCGAGCACGGTGTGGGACCACCTCACCGCCGCCGTCGACTGCCGTGCGCCGGTGAAGGGCGTGCTGCCCTATGTCGGCCGCAGCCGCGACATCAACAGCATCTTCCATATCGTCATGCCGCTGGCCGATGACGGCGAGACCGTCGACCATGTGCTGGTCTGCGTCGACCTGCACCAGGCCGTGCGCCTGCAGGACGGCACACACCCCTTCACCCAGCTGGGCTAGCGCGGACACCGCGTGCGCTCAGGCAGAATAGTCCACGCAATATTTGAAACACTCTTCGCAGCGACAGGGGAAACCGCGATTGTCTAGCATGCGTGACATGCTGATAAAACGCCAGGCAACGCCGATCCTGCTGCGTGGCTACGACTACTGGAACGCCAAGCGCGGCGGGCGTGCAATGCCGTCGCGCGCCGATATCGATCCCATCGAGATGGGCAGCCTGCTGCCCAACATCGTGCTGCTGGACGTGCTGCGCGACGCCCAGCCGGGCTGGCCGCTGGATTTCCGCTACCGCGTGCTGGGCACCACAGTGGACTCGCATATGTCGCGCCGCTTCACCGGCCTGCAGATGAGCGAGGTGCCGCACCAGCAGCCGGACAGCCAGCTGTGGCGCAACTTCGCGCGCGTGGTGGCAGAAAAGCAGCCGCAGCTCAACCACGTGCCCTATGTCGGGCCACACAAGGACTTCCTGACGGTGATGGACCTGATCCTGCCGCTGTCACCCGACGATGACACCGTCACCATGATGATGTCGGTGGTCGATTTTATCCCGCGCGACATCGGCTGATCCATCTCACACGTCCGTGCATACTTAGAGCGTGCAAGCACAACACTTTCATGCCACGCTTGTCCGGCATGAATGGGCGGGTTTCTGCATTACCTAAACTGGATCTCAGCCACGCAACGCCGTTGCTGTTGCGTGGCTTTGACTACTGGATCGCCAAACGCGGCGTCCGCATCATGCCGGCGCATGCCGATATCGATGCGGCCGAGATCGCGCATCTGCTGCCGCATCTAATCCTCATGGATGTACTGTACAATTCCAGGCCGGGCTGGCCACTGGATTTCCGTTACCGGTTGATCGGCGATCATGTGGAAACCTACATGATCGATCGCTACACCGGGAAACACATGAGCGAGCTGGCGCACCAGCGGCCGCCCAGCGTCATCTGGAGCAGCCTGCAAACCGTGACCCAGGTGAAGAGCCCGCGCATCAACCGCGTGCCCTATGTCGGACCGCAGAAGGACTTCGTGACGGTGACCGACATGGTGATGCCGCTGTCGTCGGACGGCATCGGTGTCGACATGCTGTTCATCGTCGTTGACTTCATCCCGCGGGAGTAGAATCAGCGCGACAACCAGTCCCATGATTCTCCGTGCAAGCCCTATCCATCCGTGTCAGGCTCGATACGTATGAATACGCTGGAACTCGATCTTGCCGGGGCCACGCCCCTGCTGCGCCAAGCTTACGAATACTGGAATGTGAAGCGCGCCACGCGTGCCATGCCGTCGCGCGCCGATATCGATCCGGCCGATATCGTGCCCCTGCTGCCGCATATCATCCTGATGGACGTGCTGTATGACAGCAAACCGGGCTGGACGCTGGATTTCCGCTACCGCCTGATCGGCACGCATGTCGATACCCAGATGAACGCGCGCTACACCGGCCTGTGCATGAGCGACCTGCCGCACCAGAAACCGCCGAGCCGCATCTGGACCAGCCTCTACACCGTGACCGAAGCCAAGACGCCGCGCATCAACCGCGTGCCCTATGTGGGCCCGCACAAGGATTTCCTGTCGGTGGTGGACATGGTGATGCCGATGGCGTCGGACGGCGTGCGCGTCGACATGCTGTTCTGCGTTGTCGACTTCCTGATCCGCGAGCCCAACGTCTAATCCTTGAGCGCCGCTGCCATGCCGCGGCGCAACGCCGGCAGCACGTCTTTGGCAAACCAGGGATTGCGTTTCTGCCAGCCAAGGCTGCGCCAGCTCGGATGCGGCAGGGGGAAATAGCCGTCGGGCAGATAGCGCCCGAAATTCCGCACCGTCTCGGTCAGGGTCTTTTCGCCCTGCCCGCGCAGGTAATGGTTCTGCGCATATTGCCCGACCAGCAGGGTGAGCTTCAGATCGGGCAGGAAGCCCAGCAGCTTGTCATGCCAGCGCGGCGCACATTCGGGACGCGGCGGGTTATCGCCGCCTTTCGGGTTGACGCCGGGATAGCAGAAGCCCATCGGCATCACGGCGATCTTCGTCATGTCGTAAAAACTGTCGTGGTCCATCTGAAGCCAGCCGCGCAGCACATCGCCACTGCGGTCGTTCCAGGGCAGACCGCTCTCGTGCACTTTCGTGCCGGGCGCCTGCCCGATGATCAGCAGACGCGCGCTGCGCTGCAGGCGCACCACGGGGCGCGGCCCGAGCGGCAGATGCGCCGCGCACAGCGTACAGCCGCGGACGTCTTTCAGCAGCGCGTCGAAACGGCTGCCCATTGAGGACTCAGAGGCTTGTCTGTGACAGTCGACCACCCAGCCGCAGCGGCGCGATGCGGGTGGCTAGCCCGGTGCGGTCGTCGGTCTCGACATAGACGGCGCAGAGCGTGCCCTCGCCATTGGCGGGCTCGAAGCGGCCGTTGGGCACCTTGCGGGTGAAGCGGTTCAACGGCTCGGTCTTTTCCATGCCGATCACCGAATTGTAGTCGCCGCACATGCCGGCATCGGTCTGGTAGGCCGTGCCGCCGGGCAGGATTTGCGCATCCGCAGTCGGAATATGGCTGTGCGTGCCGCAGACCAGCGAGGCGCGGCCATCGCAGAAATGGCCCATCGCCATCTTCTCCGACGTCGCCTCGCCATGGATATCGACGATGATCGCATCCGCCCCCGCACCGGCACCCAGGCGGTATTTCTGCAACTCGCCATCGACGGCGGCGAAGGGATCGTCCAGCGGGTCCATGAAGATGCGACCCATCACCTGGATCACCAGCACCTTCTTGCCACTCTGCAAAGTATACAGAGCCGCGCCCTTGCCCGGCGTGCCCTTCGGGTAATTCAGCGGCCGCAGCAACTTCGGATCGGAGTTGATGTAGCTGAGCGTCTCGCGCTGGTCCCAGGCGTGGTTGCCCAGCACGATCACGTCGATGCCGGCAGCGTAGAACTCCTCGCATATCTTGCCGGTGATGCCGAAACCGGCGGCGGCGTTCTCGCCATTCACCAGCACGAAATCGAGGCCCAGCGTCTTGCGCAGTTCGGGAATCCGCGACACCACCGCGTCGCGCCCGGAGCGGCCGACAATATCGCCGCAATACAGAAGTTTCATCGCTGGTCCTGTCCTAAAAACTGCACGGCCCCGCGTTCGGTCACCGCCCAGTCCAGTATTTCGTCATGCGCCCCGTGAGGCAACTCCGCCACCTGCTGTACCGCGAAGGCATAGCCGACGGCCACACTCTTTTTGTCACCCGAGGCCCGCAAGGCCTGCAGCGTCACGTCGTAATAGCCGCCACCCATGCCAAGCCGGCGACCAGCGGCATCGAAACCGATCAACGGGACCAGCAGGATATCGGGCGGCAGCATGGCCGCACCCTCGCCCGGCGCCGGAATGCCATAGGCGCCGCCCGGCGGCGGACTGGCGAGATCTTCGCAGAGCCGGAACTGCAGCAGGCGGCTGCCCTTCTGCACGGCGGGCAGCACGATGCGCGCACCCTGCCGCTGCAAGGCCAGCAGCAGCGGCAGCGGATCGAGCTCATCGCCCATCGGCCAGTAGCCGGCGACTACCTGACCCGCCTGCACCGGAATGGCGGCGAGAAAGCGTTCAGCTGCCAGCGTCGCAATCGCCGCGCCGTTGGCTTGCGCCGCCTCGGCGCGGCGTGCCTTCAGCTTGCTGCGCAGGCTCGCCTTGCGCTGATCGAGCGCTGGATTGCCAGTGAAGTCGTTTGAAGAAGCCACGCTGGCCTGGTCAATTGAATGGGGCGGAAGTGGACGGGCCCGCCATGGCCGTTAGCATGAACTAACCTCTGTGGCCTGGCGTACCAGGTGGGCGCCGTATGATCGGAACCAGGGCTCCGGCCAGGGACAGCTCCCTAGAGATGAGCATTGGCCCCAGGGTTATGAACACCAACGCACCGGGCAGCACCCGTCCAAGGCTTTATTTAGGTGGTCTCAAGCCTTGCGGCAATGTCTTCCAGCCGTTTTGCCAGTCCCAGCAGGGCATCCGCGCCCCCGGCAGCGGTTTTCTGCTCTTCCGAGAGCGCATTAACCTCTTGCCGCATGGCCGCCACGTCGCGCTGGGCCTGTTCCAGATCGTCGGCGAGCGTCAGCGCCGTCATCAGCAGCAACCGCGCCTCGCCCACCTGCCCCACCAGGGCGGCAAGCTCTTTCACCCGGGCATCAACCAGCCCGGACAGACGACGAACCTGATCTTCCTCGCCATCGTCGCAGCCGATCGGATAGAGGCGGTTGTTGACGGTGACATTGATCTCAGCCATCGCAGCAGCCTCCCTTACACCCTGACATCGGCATCCAGCGCCTGGCGCAGGCGCGCCATCGTCGCCTCCAGCCGCGCCGCGACACCCGACTGGAAGGCCTGCATTTCCGTATGCGCCGCCCGCGCGGCGGCCAGTTCGGCCTTCAGCGCCACGACATCGCCGCCGGCATTCATCGGCTGCGACGCAGCCGCGCGTTCCTGCAGCTGCACCTTGGCATCGACGGCGGCCGCCAACCTGGTGCGCAGCTCTTCAGTCTCTTTCTTCAATGCCTCCAGTTCGCCATTGTCCGGCTGCGGCATGCTGGCGCGTGCCTGCAGCTCCACCTTGGCATCGACCGCTGCAGCCAGCTTGGCGCGCAGGTCTTCGGCGGTCTGCTTCAGGGTCGCGACTTCGGCATCCCGCACCTGCAGCGTTTCACGCAAGGCACTGTCGTCCTGCACCACCGCGGCCTCGTCCTGCTGCAACTGCGCCAGCTCGGCGCGCAGGGCATCGACCAGGGCGGCGCGCTCGCGCAGGGAAGCCGCCTCGTCGCGGGCAGCCTGCAGCTCGTCGCGCAGGGTTTTGACCTCGGATGCCACCAGGCCATGCTGTTCGGCCAGCGACCGGAAGGCCGCCCCGCGCTGCGCCAGGGCGGTATCCAGCCGGCGCACGGCCTGCTCCATGGCGGCCACCGCTGCAGAGACACCGGATTGCATTGCTTTGCTTCAGTTCATTGGTGTTGGGCGGTAAACTTGACATGGAAGATAAACTTCGCGACCGTCCCGCGCAACCAAACCGCCCGCCGTCTTCCCGCCACATTCCCCCCCGGCCGTCCCATGACCGATTTCCCAATGATCGCAGACCCCTGGTTCTATGCTGCGGCCTTTCCGGCGGTCCTGATCGTAGGGATGAGCAAGGGAGGCTTCGGCCCTGGAACCAGCCTGATCGCCCTGCCGCTGCTGAGCCTGGTGCTGCCGCCGCTGCAGGCCGCCGCCATCATGCTGCCGGTGCTTTGCGCCATGGATCTGGCCGGCCTGTGGGGATTCCGCGGCCGCTGGGATCGGGAAAACATGAAGATCATCCTGCCCGGCGCCCTGATCGGTATCCTGATCGGGACACTGACCGCAGGCTATGTCAGCAATAGTGGCGTCGAGATCATCGTCGGCGGCGTGGCCGTGGTTTTCGCCCTGCAGAAATGGCTGAAGCGCAGTCCGGTCGAGCCGGCGCAGCCCCATGTTGCGAAAGGCGTATTCTGGAGCGCTTGCTCGGGCTTCACCAGCTTCATAGCCCATGCGGGCGGTCCGCCGCTGCAGGTTTATCTGCTGCCGCAGCAGATGGACAAGACGAAGTTCGTCGCCACCACCGTGGTCTTCTTCGCCGCGGTCAATTACGTGAAGCTGGTGCCCTACTGGTGGCTGGGCCAGTTCACCCCGGGCAATCTGGCCACCGGTGCCGTACTGGTGCCGGTCGCGGTCGGCGGTGTCTATCTGGGCATGTGGCTGCATCACAAGATGAGCGATGCGTTGTTTTTCCGCATCGTTTACAGCTTCGTCTTCCTCTGCGGCCTGAAGCTGCTGGCTGACGGCTTCGGCCTGCATTTCCCATAAGAAGAGTGGCCAACAAATAGTGATATTCCGGGGGCTGTTGCCGCAGATGCACAGTTTGCTCTAGCTTGGTTCCCACAGGGGGACTGCCGGACAATGACCACGATTTACGACCGCGATCTCGACCAGAACCGGGCCAATTTCGAGGCCCTGTCGCCCATGAGCTTCCTGCGGCGCACGGCCGAGGTTTTCCCCAACCACCAGGCCGTGATCCACGGCAAGCTGCGCTATTCCTATATCGAGCTGTATGAGCGCTGCCGCCGGCTGGCCTCGGCGCTGGAAAAGCGCGGCATCACGCGCGGCGACACGGTGGCAATCATCGCGCCGAACACGCCCGCGCATCTGGAAGCGCATTTCGGCATTCCCGTCACCGGCGCAGTGATCAACGCTATCAACACGCGGCTCGATGCCGCCGCCATCGCCTTCATCCTGGAGCATGGCGAAGCCAAGATCCTGTTCACCGACCGCGAATACAGCGCCACCGTGAAGGCCGCCGTGGCGCTGTCGAAGACCAAGCCCGTGGTGATCGACATCGACGATCATCTCTGCACCACCGGCGAGCTGTTCGGCGAGATGGAATACGAGGCCTTCCTCAAGACCGGCGATCCGGACTGGGACTGGCGCGGCGTCCAAGATGAATGGGATGCGATCTCGCTGGGTTACACCTCGGGCACCACCGGCAATCCCAAAGGCGTGGTGACGCATCATCGCGGCGCGTATCTCAATGCCGTCGGCAATGCCGTGACCTGGAACCTTCCCAAGCATCCGCGGTATCTGTGGACGCTGCCGATGTTCCATTGCGACGGCTGGTGCTTCCCCTGGACCATCACCATGCTGGCCGGCGTGCATGTCTGCCTGCGTAAGGTCGACCCGGCGCTAATCTTCGACAGCTTCCTGAATCACGGCGTGACGCATTTCTGCGGCGCACCCACCGTGCTGACCATGTTGATCAATGCGCCTGATGATGTGAAGGCGAAGCTCAAGCCTGGCGTGAAATGCATGACCGCCGGTGCAGCGCCCCCGGCCGCCGTGCTGGCGGCGATGGAAAAGATGGGCTTCGACGTCACGCATGTGTATGGCCTGACTGAAGTCTACGGTCCCGCCGTGGTCTGCGACTGGCATGAAGAATGGGACAGCCTGCCGCTGCCCGAGAAGGCCGCGATGAAGGCGCGTCAGGGCGTGCGTTATCACGTGGAAGAAGACGTCACCGTGCTGAATCCCGAAACCATGGAGCGCGTGCCGGAAGACGGCGAAACCATGGGCGAGATCATGTTCCGCGGCAATATCGTGATGAAGGGCTACCTGAAGAACCCGAAGGCCACGCAGGAAGCCTTTGCCGGCGGCTGGTTCCATTCCGGCGATCTGGGCGTGCTCTATCCGGGCGGCTACATGCAGATCAAAGACCGCTCGAAGGACATCATCATCTCGGGCGGCGAGAATATCTCCACCATCGAGGTGGAAGGCGTGCTCTATATGCACCCTGATATTGTCGAGGCCGCGGTTGTTGCGCGTCCCGACGAGCATTGGGGCGAGACGCCCTGCGCCTTCGTCACCCTGCGCAACGGCGCAGAGACGACGGCCGACAAGGCAGGCGGCGACGCGATCATCGCCTTCTGCAAGGAGCGGCTTGCGAAGTTCAAGGTGCCCAGGACTGTGGTATTCGGCGAGTTGCCGAAAACCTCGACGGGCAAGATCCAGAAGTTCGAACTGCGCGAGAAGGCCAAGGCAATCAAGTGAAGCAGGACCTCACATGACGCCCGGCCGCGCGGTTCTTACTGGGTATATCGGGTGATTGCCTCTTTCAGCTTCAGCTTTTCGCGTTTGAGCTGGGTGAGGCGGGACTGATCGGGCATCGGGCGGTGAATCTCATCATCGATCGCCGCTTGCAGGCTGTGATGTTTTTCGATGAGAGTGTCGAGATGCGCCAAATTGTTCATCGCGGGCTCCTCCTTTCGGTTTGGAGCGCGTCACCAGTTCGACTGCGGTCGCCCTGTCAGGCACGACCGCATCGGTTCGCGCCTGTATGTTAGCTAAGCACTCGTTCCGCGCTTTGTCAGCCCCGAATTGGTAAATTCTCACAGAAGCGAAATTTTGTATGCGCCGCACACGGAAAACCACTGAGAAAACGCCCTCCAAACGAGCGGCCGGCAAAACCGCGCGTGTAAGCGGTGGAATCAGGAAGCGCAGCCAAGCCGCGATCGGCGCTGGAAAAATCGTGCCGGCAATCCGCCATCCGGCGCAGCGTCGCCTGGTTGTAGGCATCACCGGCGCTTCGGGCGTGACCTATGGCATACGTCTGCTGGAAGCTCTGAAGAACAGCGGCATCGAATCCCATCTGGTCATGAGCCGTGCCGCCGAAATGACCATCGCCTACGAGACGACTCGGGATGCGAAGGATGTGAAGGCGCTGGCGACGAAAGTGTATGTCGTGGGCGATATCGGGGCGGCGATTTCGTCGGGCTCGTTCCAGACGCTGGGCATGGTGATCCTGCCCTGCTCGATGAAGACGCTGGCCGAGGTCGCCACCGGCGTGACCAGCACGCTGCTGAGTCGCGCGGCCGATGTGACGCTGAAAGAGCGCCGCCGCCTGGTGCTGGTGCCGCGCGAGACGCCGCTGCATCTGGGCCATCTGCGCAACATGACGGCGGTGACCGAGATGGGCGCGATCATCGCGCCGCCGATGCCGGCCTTCTATGCGATGCCGCAGACCCTGGAAGACCTGGTCGACCACACGGTCGGCCGCGTGCTCGATCTTTTCGGGCTCGACAGCGGCCTGGTAAAGCGCTGGAGCGGCCGGCCTTAGTCTTCGCTCAGGGCTGCGCCGAGCAGGTCGGCGGCCAGCTGCAGGGCCTCGGCATTGCCGGGCGCGACCTGCTCCAGGTATTGCGAGAGATGCGTCGCCGCCGCCTCGACATGATCGGGGCGCGAGAGCGGCAACGGCCGGCGGATCGCCGGGCTGACGCGGCTCACGGCCGCCAGCCAGGCCTGCGCCACCTGCTCCAGCCGCAGTTCCAGCGCCTTGGCATCGGCATAGAGGGTTTCCGCTGCCGGTTCGTCGGCGATCAGGGCCTTCAGCGCGCGCCGGGCTTGGCGATACGGCTGCAGCACGGCATTCACCGGGGCCACGGCACTGCGGGCATGGTCGAGCTCGGCGGATTCCCAGCCGGGATAGCCCTTGGCGGCGCGCCAGAAACCGAGCAGCAGCAGGTTCACATCGGCATTAAAGCGATCCTGCAGGGCCACGCAGGCCGCAGCCACCCCGGGACGACCGTATAGCTCAAGCGAAAAGGCCCACAGGCCGGGGACCTTAACATCGCTTGCGGAAAGGATTTTTGGGCCGGACATGTCTGAGTTTGTGTCGCGCTCTGTCATCCGTGCTATGGTAGCGGGCTTTTATGGCCCAAGGGTAGGCTTGAGTGACGGTATGAATTTTCCCGGTCCGATCGACACCGAGGAACTGGAGCGCAAAGTCGCCGATCTGCGCGCCGAGCACCGCGACCTCGACGACGCGATTGCCGCGCTGGCCGAGCAGCCGAGCCTCAACCTGATCCAGATTCAGCGCATGAAAAAGCGCAAGCTGGCGCTGAAGGATCAGATCACCCGCATCGAGAACCTGCTGATTCCCGACATCATCGCTTGAGCCACGCCGCCGCGAAGGCGGCCGAGATTTCTCTGGTCAGCGCCCGCGCCGGCGCCGACAGCACCCGACCTTTCAGTTGCAGAAAACCGAGCTGGCGGCTCAGGGCCGGGCCTATCAAGGGCCGCATGCACAGCTTTTCATTCGAGAACATCGTGAAGGTGAGCGCCGGCAGCGCCGTGACTCCCAGCCCCGCCGCAACCAGCGCGATGCAGGAGGCGATCTGCTCAACCTCGTAGCGCGGCTGCAGCGCAAAATCCGCCTGCAGCAGCACGGCATCGGCCAGCCGGCGCACCGACGTGCTACCAGCCATCGCCACGTAAGGATGGCCGGCCAGCGCGCTCCAGGGCAACGGGCCTTTTCCCTTGGCCAGCACATGATCGTCGCGGCAGACCAGATGGATGCGGTCAGCACCAAGCTCCTCATAGGCCAGCGCCGCCGTATCGGCGATCCGCGTGGTGACAGCGAAATCGGCGATGCCATCGCTCACCATCTTCACGGCGCGTTCGTGCATCACGTCGTAGATCGCCACGTCGATGCCCGGATACTTGCGCTGCAGCCGTTCCAGTGCCGCCGGCAGGATCGAAGTCGCGACCGAGGGCAGCACCGCGATGGCCAGACGCCCGTGCAATCCGCTGACGCGGGACGCCACACTCTGCAGGCCCACTTTTACGTCTCGCAACAGGTCCTCGGCCACTGCGGCGAGATGCCGGCCATCGGCGGTCAGCGTCACGCTGCGGGTACTGCGGTCGAACAGCTGCAGGCCGAGCTCGGTCTCGATCTTGCGGATCGCCACGCTCAAGGCCGGCTGCGAGATGCGCAGCTCGGCCGCGGCAAGACTGAAGCTTTCCAGCCGCGCGGTGGCGGTGAAGATTTCGAGCTGGCGCAGGCTGAGATTTATAGACACAGATTATAAGTCCATATTTCTTATATATTGGACGTTATACATCGCAGGGCGGAGACTGGCCACAGAGGAAACGGGCCAGGATCAGGCAAGGCCAGGATCAGGCAAGACTGGGATGCCAGCAGAAAAGATCGTCCATATCGGTGGCGGAGCCGGCTTTGCCGGCGACCGGGCCGGCGCTGCCGTCGCGGTGGTCGAAGCGCTGATCAACAGCGGCGCGCCCTCCTTCCTGATTTTCGAGACGCTCGCCGAACGCACCCTGGCGCTGGCGCAGCTCGCCCGCCTGAAAGACCCGGCCAATGGCGGCTACAGCCCGGCACTGGAGCCGCTGCTGGCGCCGGTGCTGGCGCAATGCCTCAAACACAATATCCGTATCGTTAGCAATTTCGGCGCTGCCAATCCGCAGGCCGCGGCCCGGCGCATCGCCGTCATGGCGAGGGACGCCGCTTATCCCGATGCGAAAATCGCCGTGGTGGAAGGCGACGACCTGTCGGCGCGCCTGACGCCGCAGGAGCTGGCGCAGCGCGAGAGTGACGGCACGCTTCTCGCCGGCCGCGACAGCATCGTCGCCGCCAATGCTTATCTGGGCGCACGCGCCATAGCCGATGCGCTGGATCGCGGCGCACAGATCGTGGTGACCGGCCGCGTCGCCGACCCGTCGCTGGTGCTGGGCCCGCTGGTGCATGCCTTTGGCTGGGACTGGCAGGACTGGGACCGCCTCGCCGCCGGCACGCTGGTCGGCCATCTGCTGGAATGCGGCCCGCAGGTCAGCGGCGGCTATTTCGCCGATCCCGGTTTCAAGGACGCGTCTGACTTTATCAACATCGGTTATCCCATCGCCGAGGTCAGCGCCGACGGCACAGCCGTCATCACCAAGCCGGCCAAGACCGGCGGCGTGGTCGACCTGCGCACGGTGAAGGAGCAGATGCTGTACGAGATTCACGATCCGGCCGCCTACCTGACGCCGGATGTGATCCTCGATCTGACCGATGTCGAGGTCGAGCAGCAGGGCGAGGATCGCGTGGCCATCCGCGGCGCGCGTGGCCATGCCCGGCCCGAGACACTGAAGGCCACCGTATGCTTCGAGAACGGCTGGTTCGGTGAGGCCGAGATTTCCTATGCCGGGCCCAACGCTGCCGCCCGCGCGCGGCTGGCGGTCGAGATCATTCGCGCCCGCATGGGCAAGGCGCAGCCTGCGCTGACCATCCGCGCCGACATCATCGGCCTTGTCAGCAGCTTTGGCGACAGCAGCGGTGCCGATCTGATGGCGAATACAGGCGACAGCGAAGACGTCCGCGTGCGTTTCGCCGCGCGCCATGCCGACGCTACGGCGGTGAAGCATCTGCTGGATGAAGTGGAAGCACTGTATGTCGCCGGGCCGGCCGGCGGCGGAGGCGTGCGGCGGCATCTGGTGCCGCAGCTGGCCAGCGCCAGCTGCCTGATCGAGCGCAATCTGGTGCGGGAACAGGCGGTGCTGCTGTGACCGCCATCATTCCATCCTCCGTGCCACTGCATCTGCTGGCCCATGCCCGTTCGGGCGACAAGGGTAACCGGCTGAACATCGCGCTGATCTGCTATCGCCCGGATTTCTTCGAGACCGTTGCCGCGCAGGCAACGCCCGACCGCGTCGCGGCCCTGTTCGGCAGCCGCAATCCCGGCCGGACGCAGCGCTTCGACCTACCCAGGCTCTGGGCTTTCAACTTCGTGCTCGACCGCGCGCTGGATGGCGGCGTCAACGCCAGCCTCGGCCTGGATGGCCATGGCAAGACGCTGTCTTTCCGCCTGCTGACTCTCGACATCACCCTGCCGGCGGCGCTGCTGCCGCTGATTTCGCAATCTCAAACCGTTTAGAAAAAACCACGGAGGAAAAATCCATGCGTATCCTGACATCCCTGGCGGTCCTGCTGGCCCTTGCGCCCTCGGCCTTTGCCCAGAGCGACTACCCCAGCCGGCCGATCAAGTTCATTGTGCCATTTGCCGCCGGCAGTGCCACCGACACGGTGGCCCGCGTGGTGGGCGAGCGCATCACGCGCGATCTGAAGCAGTCGGTGGTGGTGGAGAACCTCGCCGGCGGCAATGGCGTGATCGCCGCGCAGAAGGTGGCGACCGCCGCGCCTGACGGCTACACCCTGCTGATCTCGACCAACACCACGCATGCCGCCAACCAGAGCATGCTGAAAAAGCTGCCCTACGATGCCGTGAAGGATTTCGAGACCGTCACCATGCTGGGCACCATTCCGATGGCGCTGGTGGTGAATCCCTCCGTGCCGGTCAACAGTGTGCCGGAACTGATCGCCTATGCGAAGGCCAATCCAGGCAAGCTCAGCTTCGGCGCCGGCTCCAGCTCGGCCCGCATCAGTGTCGAGATGCTGAAGACCATGGCCGGCATCGACATCGTGCATGTGCCCTACAAGAGCAACCCGCAGGCCGTCACCGACCTGCTGGGCGGGCAGGTGCAACTGATGATCGCCGATGTCTCCACCACCCTGCCGCAAGCCAATGCCGGCAAGGTGAAGGCGCTGGGCGTATCCACCAAGGGGCCTTCACCGGTGGCACCGGGCCTGTCCACCATCGCGAGCCAAGGCGTGCCGGGCTATGAGATCACCGCCTGGTTCGCCGCCTGGCTGCCGGCCAAGACGCCGGCTGCGATTGCCGACAAACTGCAGGCCGTGATGGCGATCGCGGTGCAGGACAAGGAAATCCAGGACAAGCTGATGGCCGCCGGCATCGAGCCGAAATCCAGCAGCCGCAAGGAGCTCGCTGATTTCGTGGTCAGTGAAACCGACAAATGGGCCAAGGTGGTGAAGGCTGCCGGCATCGAAGCCGAATAACCAAACAGACCGAATGGTCGGTATCCTGCGGGCGAGTCGCAACGACTCGCCCGTTTCATTTTAGGACTCTCCGCTTCCGGATTTTTTGGTTGCGTCACTGATCCTGCTCCGGATTAATGATGCGCCATAAAAAAGAACGGGAGGCGTGATGCGCGTCGTCATCACCGGTGCAGCGGGCTTTATCGGCCGGGAACTGACCGCAGCATTGATCAAAAAAGGCCAGCTGGCCGATTCAATACAGGATTTCCTTCCGATCAGCGAACTGGTGCTGGTAGACCGCAGCCCGTTCGACTCTCCCGTCAACATGGTCGACGGCATTGCCCTGCGGCACGAGACCGGCGACCTGTGCGATCCCGCCTTCCGCAGCCGCATCTTCGCCGGCGGCATCGACAGCCTGTTCCATCTGGCTGCCTCGCTCACCGCTGATGCCGAGCGCGATATCCCCCAGGGCATCGAGGCCAATGTGCTCAGCCTGCTCGGCCTGCTGGAACTCTGCCGGGCGCAGGCGCGTGCGCCGAAAGTCGTCTTCGCCAGTTCGATTGCCACCTTTGGCGGCGCCTTGCCCGCCACCGTGGACGACAGTACACCGCAAACTCCGCAGACCTCCTACGGCGTGCACAAGGTGATCGCCGAGCAGCTGATCACCGATCACAGCCGTCACGGCGTGATCGATGGTCGCTGCCTGCGCCTACCCATCGTGGTGATCCGGCCAGCTGGCGGGCAATCGGTGTCGGACCGCGTGGCCGCCATCGTGCGCGAACCACTGCACGGCCGCACGGTTACTTCGCCGTTGCGCGCCGATACGCTGGTGCCGCTGGTTTCGGTGCAGGCGGTGGCGCGCGGCCTGACCCGCATCCATGACCTGCCTGCCAGCGTTTTTGGCACCAGCCGCGCCTTCAACCTGCCTGCGCTGAGCGTCAGCGTCGCCGACATGGTCGACAGCGTCGGCCGGCACAGCGACGGGCGAAAGCTCGGCCATGTGCTGTGGAAGCCCGATCCGGCCCTGCAGGCCATCGTCGACAGCTGGCCGAAACGGTTCGACTCAAGCCTCGCGCGCAAGCACGGCATCCTGCCCGATGCCGGCTTTGACGCCATCATCGACGCCTATCTGGAAGCCGCGCGGGAGACAGTGTGACCATATCTCCTGCCGGCCCCATCTGCATCATCGGCGCCGGCTCGTCCGGGATCGCCGCCGCCAAGGCGCTGAAGGACAAAGGCCTGAATTTCGAGTGCTATGAGAAGGGCTCGGATATCGGCGGCAACTGGCGCTACAACAACGACAACGGCGTCTCGGCTGCCTATCGCAGCCTGCATATCGATACCAGCCGCAAGAACCTGCAATACCCCGACTTCCCCACGCCCGACGACCTGCCGGACTTCCCCTCGCATTGGCAGGTGATGAAATATCTCGACGATTACGCCGAGCGCTTCGGTATCCGGCCGCATATCCGTTTCCGCACCAGCGTCACCGCCGTGGCGCCGGCCGGGGATGGCACATGGACCGTCACGCTGGATAACGGCGAGACCAAGCGCTATGCCGCGGTCATCGTCGCCAACGGCCATCTGTGGGATACGCGCCTGCCGGATTTCCCCGGACAGTTCGACGGCATGGCCATTCATTCACACGCCTACAAAACCGCCGAACCGTTCGACGACAAGCGCGTGCTGGTGGTCGGCATCGGCAATTCCGCCGTCGATATCGCCGTCGACCTGTGCCGTCGCGCCCGCAGCGTGACGCTGTCAACGCGGCGCGGCGCCTGGATCATGCCGAAATACATCCTGGGGATTCCCACCGATCGTTGGGGTGCGTTTTTCGCGCGCAAGCTCAAGCTGCCGACCGTGCTGGCCCGGATGATTGTCAACAAGCTGATGTATCTCAGCGTAGGTGACCAGCGGCGCTATGGTATGCCGACGCCGAAACATCCGATGTGGCGCGAGCACGCCACTATCAGCCAGGAACTCTTGCCATACATCGGCCACGGCTGGATCAAGGTGAAACCGAATGTAGTCGAGCTGAAGGGGCGGAGCGTCCACTTCGCCGATGGCAGCGAAGACGATTTCGACGCCATCATCTATGCCACCGGCTATCGCACCAGCTTCCCCTTCCTCGATCCGGCGCTGTTCAGCGTCAAGGACAACGAGGCGCCGCAGCTTTACCGCCGCATGCTCGCCGTGAGCCAGCCGGGATTGTATTTCGTCGGGCTGGTGCAGCCGATTGGCGCCACCATTCCGCTGGTGGAAATCCAGTCGCGCTGGCTGGCCGGTGTGCTGGCGGGCCAGATCAGCCTGCCGCCGCGCAATGCCATGCAGGCGGAGGTGAACGAACATTGGCGCGGCGTGAAGCGGCGCTATGTGGATAGCGCGCGCTATACGCTGGAAGTGGATTACCGCGACTACGCCATGCAGATGCGCAGCGACATGGAGAGCGGCCGGGCCGGCTATTAGGGCCGGCGATCAGCCGTTCAGCAGGCCGGCGATCTCGGACAGGTCCTGGGCCGAAAGCTTCGTCTCGCCCGCCTTCACATTCTGCTCAAGCTGTTCGGGCTTGGTGGCGCCGGCGATCACGCTGGAGACCTGCGGCTTGGACAGCAGCCAGGCAAACGCCAGATCGGTCATGCCGATGCCGCGCTTGTCGCACCAGCTACGCAGGCGCTCCACGGTGTCGAGATTGGCCGGCGTCATATAGCGGTCAGCCAGACGCTGGGTATTGGCCAGACGCGAGCCTTCGGCGGCGGTGCCGGCCTTGTGCTTGCCGGTGAGCAGCCCGCTGGCCAGCGGGAAGAACGGCAGGAAGCCGAGACCGAAGCGTTCGCAGGCCGGCAGCTGCTCGGCTTCCGCCTTGCGGAAGACCAGGCTGAGTTCGTCCTGGGCCGAAACAAAGCGGTTGAGGCCCAGCTGTCTGGCGGTCCAGTCGGCATCGGCGAGCTGCCAGCTGGCGAAATTGGAATTGCCGATATAGCGCACCTTGCCCTGGCGGATCAGGTCATCCAGCGCGCGCAGGGTTTCTTCGATCGGCGTGCGCGCATCGGGCTGATGCTGCTGGTAGAGGTCGATGTAGTCGGTCTGCAGGCGGGTCAGGCTGTCTTCCACCGCCTTCATGATGTAGCGGCGCGAAGCGCCAACCTTGACGCCCACATCATCCATCGGCATGGCGAACTTGGTCGCCAGCACGATGTCCTTGCGGCGGGCGCCCAGGATCTTGCCCATCTGGGTCTCGGAGCCGCCCTTGTTGCCGTAGACATCGGCGGTGTCGAACAGCGTGATGCCGAGGTCGAGCGCCTTGTGGATGACCTTGCGCGAGGCTTCAAGGTCGAGACGCATCTCGAAATTGTTGCAGCCGAGGCCGACTTCGGAAACCAGAAGGCCGGAGGTACCGAGATTGCGGAATTTCACGGGCGGGACTTTCTGCTGACGGGAGAGAATGGCGCGCAGTATCGGGCCCTGCGGCAGGATCGGGCAAGGGCGAACCTATTGGTTCATCATCCGAACAGGCGCAGAGCTTCCGCCGCCGCCTGCCGGCCCGAGAGCCAGGCGCCGGTGGCCGTGCCGATCCAGTCGATCGGCGCAAAGGCCTCGCCGGCGAACAACACCCGGGCGCGGCCGCTGGCACTGGTGAGCGCACGGCCGGCATTGCGGCGCGCGGTGGCAAAGCCCGGCCGCACGGTGGCGATGGCACCACGGCTGTAGTCCTCGCGACCCCAGGCGGATGTCACGCCCTTGATGAAGCGCTTATCCAGCGCTTCGCCGAACATCGCTTTCAGCTGCAGGCGCGCCGCAGCGATCATCGCCGCCTCGCCCTGCGCTTCCAACTCGCGCGCATAGTCGCCGCCCACGGTGGCGACGGCCAGCGGCAGGCCTTGCGCGTTGATGCGGAAACTCATGCCGCGCGTGCCGCTGATGCGGGGTATGGCCTGGGTATTGGCCGGCGCCTCGAAACTGCCGGGTTCGTAATGCAGCGCGATGCGATCCAGCAGGCCCATGCCGGTGCGGCCGAGGGCGTCGCGCTGCGGCTGCGGCAGGCCAGGCTGGAAGACGATGCCGTCGCGCGCATTCAGCAGACCCAGCGGCACGGTGACGATGCAGGCTTCGGCGCGCAGCTCGCCTTCGGCGGTGGCGATGGTGACATGATCGCCGCCCCAGTCGATCCGCAGGGCCGGGCGGCCGGTAAAGACCGGCAGCCCCTGGCCGTATTGCTGCACCCAGTTGCCGAAGCTGCCGTTCAGCCAGGCATCATTGCCGGTGCCGGACAGCCGCGGCGCATCCAGCGCCGAGACGGCGCCGTATTCGACGCCGACATGCAGCGGGCCGGCCAGCGCACGCGCCGTATCGGCCCATTTGCTGTCGATCTTGACGCGGCTTGCCAGCGTGACATCGCTGCGGAGCGTGCGCGCATCCAGCAGTGCGTCGTCCAGCTTGTCATAAGCGAAGCCGAGGGCATCATAGTCATGGCCATCGGCATCCTTGTTGCCGTCGAACAGCCAGAAGTCACCGTCATCGGCCTGCAGGCGCGCATCGTTGCGCCGCATCTCGGCCACCAGCGGATTGATATCGGCCGAGCGCAGCATCGACGCGCCGAGATCGGCATGAATGCCCGGGGCCAGCATCTCGGCGCGAATGCGGCCACCGATGCGGTCGCGCGCCTCCAGCACCACGGCGCTGCGATTACGTTCCTTCAGCAGGCGCGCAGCACTCAGGCCCGCAAGGCCGGCACCGACGATCACCACATCGGCTTCGGTCGGCATGGCGGCGGCGCGCAGAGGCGCGGGCAGCAGCAGGGCTGCACTGCCAGTCACCAGAGCCTGTCGCCGCGTCAACCTCATCATGCCCGGCATTATGCAGCGAAGCGTGACAGTCCGGACGACATTTTATGGCCGGCCCTACACAAAAACGTCAGCCCGATATCACCCGGACAGGCGATGCGGTTGCATGGTGCCGGGATTTCGCAATCGGCGGCAGCGCCGTCAACGCAGGATCATGACCACCGAGGCAGCGAGCGCCAGGCCCATCGCGATGTTGAACACGCGCTGGCGACGCGCATCGCGCAGCAGACGCTGGGCCGCCACGCCGAAGACCAGCCAGACCAGTCCGCTGGGCAGAACAGCCGCAACGAAGACGGCGGTGAAAACGGCAGACAGCACAATCGCACTGCCGCCATCGTCATGCAGATAGGTCGCGACCGCGCCGACGCAGACCATCAGGGTTTTTGGATTGACCCATTGCAGCATCGCTCCGTCGATGAAGCCGGCCGTTTGCGGCGTCAGGACGCCGCATTCTCACCGGTAGCAACCGGCGCGGTCGCGATCTTCCAGGCCAGCCAGAGCAGGAAGACCGAACCGGCGATGCGCGCCACCAGCAGCACCTGCGGATAGGCCAGCAGAAGGCTGCCCGGGCCGAGCGCGGCAAGAAACATCACTGAACCCGTACCGGCCGCGACACCGAACAGGCAGGGCAGACCGCGCCAGAAACCGACCTGCGCGCCAGTGGCGGCCAGCAGCACGTTGCTGGGGCCGGGCGTGATGGCGGCAATCAGGGAAAACAGGAAAAAGGCGGCGATCTGGTCAGGACTCATGCCGCGATGACGGCACGGAATCCCGACTCAGGTCTGGAAGATTTGTGCAGTCTCAGTCCTGCGACCGGAACGGATGCGCCGTGAAGACGCCGATCACCTTCAGGAAGGAGCTGAAATATTCCAGCTCCTGCAGGGCGAGGTCGACACTCTTCTGCGACGGATGACCTTCGATCTCGGCATAGAATTCCGCGACCTTGAAGCCGTCGGACAGGTAGCTTTCCAGCTTCACCACGTTGACGCCGTTGGTGGCGAAACCGCCCAGCGCCTTGTACAGCGCCGCCGGCACGCTGCGCACGCGGAACATGATCGCGGTCAGGCTGTTGGCCGCCTTGGGATCGGGATCGCGGCGCTGGCGCTCCAGCTTGATGAAGCGCGTGGTGTTGGTGGCGTTATCCTCGATATCGGGGCGCAGCACCTGCAGGCCGTAGAGCTCGCCGGCGATGGTCGAGGCAATGGCGGCTTCCTCGACGCTGTTGCGCTCGGAGACATCCTTGGCCGAGCCGGCGGTGTCGCTGGCAACCACGGCCTCGATACCGAGCTCCTTGATCACCTTGCGGCACTGCGACAGGCCCTGCACATGGCTGTAGACGCGCTTCACGCTCTTGAGCGAGGCCGCCTTGGGCGCCAGCAACTGGTGCCGCACGCGGAGGAAATGCTCGGCCGTGATGAACAGGCCGCCTTCGGGCAGCAGCTGGTGAATGTCGGCCACGCGGCCGGCGGTGGAATTCTCGATCGGGATCAGGCCACAGGCCGCCTTGCCCTCTCGCACGGCGGCGAAGGCATCCTCGAAGCTGGGACACGGCAGCGGCACCAGATCGGGCAGCGCCTCACGGCAGGCCAGATGCGAATAGGCGCCCGGCGCGCCCTGAAAGGCCACGACCTTGGCAGGATCGGTGGCGTCCGTGGCAATGGTGGCGACAGGCGACATGGCAGGCTCGGGTTCTATGGTTATTTGGGCTGCATCACCGCGCGGATGCGCGCGAGATCGGCCGGAGTATCGACACCGAGCGGAAGCGTGTCAACGACAGCCGCCGCAATGGCCATGCCGTTTTCCAGCGCGCGCAGCTGCTCCAGCTTCTCGCGCTGCTCCAGCGGCGAAGGCTTCAGCGTGACGAAGCGCTCCAGCGCCGCACGGCGATAGGCGTAGATGCCGATATGGTGCCACAGCGGGCCCTCGCCCGACGGCACGGGACGGCGGCTGAAATAGAGCGCGCGGCCGACCGTCTGTCCGGGGGCAAGACTGAGCACCGCCTTCACCACATTGGGATCGTCCACCTCATGGGTGTCGACGATGGGGGTGGCCAGCGTGGCGATGTCGATGGCGGCGTCGCTCAGCGGCGTCAGCACGGCGGCCACCACCTTGGGGTCGATGGCCGGCAGGTCGCCCTGGAAATTCACCACCGCGTCATGCCGCCCCTCGGGATCAAGCTTGCGCAGGGCCTCGAAAATCCGGTCCGACCCCGAGGGATGGTTCGGGTCGGTCATCACCGCCTCGCCGCCATGGGCCTGGATGGCGACGGCGATGGCCTGGTCGCCGCAGGCCACGGCCACCCGGCCAAAGCCGGCCTCCCGGGCTCGGTGCAGACAGTGCACGATCATCGGCAGGCCATGGATATCGGCCAAAGGCTTGTCGGGCAGCCGGGTCGAGGCGAGTCGCGACGGGATCAGCACGATCGGATTTTTCGGAAGGGCCGCGGTCATTTCTTAAGCCTTGAAAAAGCAGCGAGATCAGAGACGGGGCCGGTGCGGCACTTCGCCGCAGCCGGAGCGGGCCAAGGCCCTGAACCTGCGGATATATACGGGTTGCGGACGGGTCGGGGAAGCCGCTAATCTCCCGGCGATTTTCGGGCGGTTTCGGATACTTGGCCGGGCCCGTCCTCCGTCGCCTCCAGGAGCTTCCCCGATGGATAGTTTTGAGCTTAATAAAATTGCCGGCGCCGCGCTGTTCGCCCTGCTGATCATCATGGGTGTGAACCAGGTCGGCAACATGCTGGTCCATCCCAAGAAGCTTGCCGAGGCCGCCTACAAGATCGACGTGCCGGATGCCCCGGCTGCCGGTGGCGGCCCCGCCGTCGCCGAGGAAGCCGATCCGCCGGTCGCCGGCCTGCTGGCCGCCGCCAGCGCCGACAACGGCAAGAAGGCCTTCGGCAAGTGCGCCGCCTGCCACAGCGTGGAAAAGGGTGGCCCGGCCAAGGTCGGCCCGAACCTGTTCGACATCGTGCAGGCCCCCAAGGGCCACATGGCCGGCTTCGCCTATTCCGACGGCTTGAAGAAAACCGGCGGCCAGTGGACCTATGACAGCCTCTACGCCTTCCTGAAGAACCCGAAGGCCTATGCCCCGGGCACCAAGATGGCCTTCGCCGGCGCCAAGAGCTCGAAGGAGCGCGCCGACCTGATCGCTTATCTGCGTTCGCTGTCCGACAGCCCGAAGCCGCTGCCGTAAGCGTTTCAGATCATACCGAACATCAAGAGGGCCGGGCGGTCGCCATGACAGACATCCCGGCCCTTTTTCTTTCCCAGGCAGACGACCTCGTCGCCTTCGCTCACCATCTGGGCGACCTCGCCCGCGCCGAAATCCGGCCGCATTTCCGCAAGCCTATTGATGTCGTCAGCAAGGCCGATGCCTCGCCGGTGACCATTGCCGACCGCAATGCCGAAGCCGCAATGCGCAAGGCCATCGAGGCGCGCTATCCCGATCACGGCATCTTCGGCGAGGAATTCGGGCCGGTGCGTACCGATGCCGCCTGGCAGTGGATTCTCGATCCCATCGACGGCACCAAGAGCTTTGTCAGCGGCCTACCGATCTTCGGCACGCTGATTGCCCTCACCTATGAAAACCGCCCGGTGCTGGGCGTGATCGACCAGCCGATCATGGCCGACCGCTGGCTCGGCGCCTCGGGCCGCCCCACCGTCTATAACGGCCAGCCGGCGCGCACCCATGCCGACCGCGTGCTGAAAGACGCCGTGGTGATGACCACCTATATCGACAGTTTCAGTGAAGCCGAACTGGCCGCGTTCACGACATTGCGACAGGCCTGCCGCATCAATCGCATGTCCGGCGACTGCATGGCCTATGCTATGCTGGCCTCAGGATTTGCCGATCTGGCGCTGGATGGCCGGATGCAGCCCTATGATTACGCGGCGCTGGGCCCTGTGGTGGCCGGCGCCGGCGGCGTGATCACCGACTGGGAAGGCAAGCCGCTGGAGATGCGCGGCCGTTCACGCGTCCTCGCCTCGGCCAATCCGGCGCTGCATGATACCGCCATGCAGTACCTGTCTGGAGTCTGACCTTATTGGGAGTGACCTGATGCGACGCCTGCTGCTGCCCACCCTGGTTCTCGGTTTAACGCTCAGCACGCCCGTCCTGCTTCAGGCCCAGACGTCTACCGGCACGGTCAGCCATGCACTGACCCTGGGCGACACCCCTAAATACCCTGCCGGCTTCAAGCAGCTCGATTACGTCAATCCCAACGCGCCCAAGGGCGGCGAGCTCAAACTCTCCACGCCCGGCGGCTTTGACAGCTTCAACCCCTTCATCCCGAAAGGCGACGAAGCGCCCGGCCTTGGCGTGATCTACGAAACCCTGATGTCGCAGACGCCGGACGACGACCTGTCGGAATACGGCCTGATCGCCGAAAACGTCGAGGTGCCCGACGACCTGAGCTGGATCGTCTTCAATCTGCGGGCCGAGGCCAAATGGGCCAATGGCAAGCCGATCACCGCCGAGGATGTGGTCTGGAGCTTTAATCAGATCAAGGCCAACGGCGAGCCGATGTACCAGTATTACTATGGCAATGTGCAGAAGGCCGAAGCGCTGTCGCCGCGCAAGGTGAAGTTCCACTTCACTGGCCCAAAGAACCGCGAGTTACCGCAGATCATGGGCCAGTTGCCCGTGCTGCAGAAAGCCGACTGGGAAAAGCGCGGCTTCGACAAGGTGACGCTGGAGAAATGGGAAGGCTCGGGTCCCTATCGCATCGAAAGCTTCGAGGCGAACCGCACCATCACCTACGCGCGCCGCAACGACTGGTGGGGCAAGGACCTACCCATCAACAAGGGCCGCTACAATTTCGACCGCATCCGTTACGACGTCTATCGTGACCAGACCGTGGCGCGCGAAGCCTTCAAATCCGGCCAGTATGATTTCCGCAGCGAGAACAGCGCCCGTGAATGGGCCGTCTTCTATGACTTCCCCGCTGTTGCCCAGGGCCTGGTGAAGAAAGAGGAAGTGAAGCATGAGCGCCCGGGCGGCATCGGCGGCTTCGTGTTCAACCTGCGCCGCGAGAAATTCCAGGATATCCGCGTGCGCCAGGCACTGGGGCTGGTCTGGGATTTCGAGTGGTACAACAAGAATATGGCCTATGGCGCCTATTACCGGCCCAACAGCTATTTCGAGAATTCAGATTTCGCCGCGCGTGGCGAGCCCTCGGCGGAAGAACTGAAATTACTGGAACCGCTGCGTGACAAGCTGCCCAAGGAAGTTTTCGGACCTGCATGGAAAGCGCCGGTTTCCGACGGCAGCGGCCAGGATCGCAAGAACCTGCGCGAGGCGACCCAGTTGCTGAAGGCTGCGGGCTGGGAAATCAAGAACGGCAAGCTGGTCAACCCGAAGGGCGAGCCGCTGGTCGTCGAACTGCTGCTGCAGGACGCCACCTATGAACGCATGGGTGCGCCCTGGGCGCAAAGCCTGCAGCGCTTGGGCGTCACGCTCAACATGCGCACCGTCGACAGCGCACAGTATGTCAACCGCATCCGCAGCTTTGACTATGATGTCGTTTATTCCGGCTGGGGCCAATCCAACTCGCCCGGCAACGAGCAGCGCAGTTTCTATTCCTCCGCCTCGGCCGACAACCCGGGCGGGCGCAACATCGCCGGCATCAAGAATCCGGCCATCGATACCCTGATCGAAGCCGTGATCGCCGCGCCGTCGCGGGCAGCCCTGATTCCGACGACCCGGGCTCTGGACCGCGCACTGACCTGGAACAACTACATCGTGCCGACGCTGGGCTACAGCTCCAGCCGCATCGCCTATTGGGACAAGTTCGGCAAGACCGCGACTTACCCCAAGAACGGCGTCGACTTCATGGCCTGGTGGATCGATCCCGCCAAGGCAGCCAAACTCAACACCGGCAAGCCCCAGTAAGCAGAGCAACACCATCATGACCTGGCTTAAGCCCGTTACCCTGCAGGACAGCGCCGTTTCCCTGGTACCGCTGAGCCACGACCACCATGACGATCTCGTCGAGGCCGTGAAGGACGGCGAGCTGTGGACGCTCTGGTACACACTGATCCCGACGCCCGACAAGATGACGGCCGAGATCGACCGGCGGCTGGGACTGCAGGAAAAAGGCTCGATGCTGCCTTTCACGGTAATCGACAAGGCCAGCGGCAAGGCCGTGGGTATGACCACCTATATGAATGTCGACGCCGCCAACCGGCGCGTCGAGATCGGCTCGACCTGGTATCGCAAGGCCGTGCAGCGTTCGGCGCTCAACACGCGCTGCAAGCTGATGCTGCTGACGTATGCCTTCGAGCCGCTTGACTGCATCGCGGTCGAGTTCCGCACGCATTTCTTCAATCACCAGAGCCGCGAAGCCATCGCCCGGCTGGGCGCCAAGCAGGACGGCATCCTGCGCAACCACCAGATCGGCGTGAATGGCACGATGCGCGATACCGTGGTGTTCAGCATCCTGCCGGCCGAATGGCCGGTGGTGAAAACCCACCTGCGTCACCGCCTCAAGCTGACAGAGGGCCAGACGGCGTGAGGCTGACAGCCCTCATCGCCGCAACCCTGCTGCTGGGCGCTGCCGGCATCGCCGATTCCGGCGCGCAACCGCGCCATGGCCTGTCCGCCTTCGGCCACCTGAAATACCCCGCCGGTTTCAAGCATTACGACTACGTCAATCCCGACGCGCCCAAGGGCGGCGAGTTGCGCAGCTGGCAGCTCAACGGCTTTGACAGCCTGCACCCCCTCGTTCTCAAGGGCGTGATGGCGCAGAATCTGGGCCTGACCTTCCAGAGCCTGATGACCCGCGCCGTCGACGAACCGGATGCGGTCTATGGCGATCTGGCCGATAGCGCCGAACTGGCGCCCGACCGGAGCTGGGCCGCCTTCAATATCCATCCATTGGCACGCTGGCATGACGGCAAGCCGGTGACCGCCGAGGACGTGGTCTTCACGGTGGAGACCACCCGCAACGAAGGCCATCCGCTGTATCAACTGACGCTGCGCGATGTGGACAGCGTGACGGCCGAAGGGCCACGCCGCGTGGTCTTCCGCTTCAAGGACACCGAAAGCCGCCGCGACCTGCCGCTGATCGTGGCGCAGCTGCCGATCCTGCCGAAAGCCTGGTTCAAGGATCGTGTTTTCGCGGCACCAACCGTGGAGCCGATCACCGGCTCGGGCCCCTATCGCATCAGCCGCGTGGATGCCGGCCGCACCCTGGTATTCGAACGTGTGAAGGACTGGTGGGCGAAGGATCTGGGCGTGCATCGCGGCCGCTACAACTTCGACTGGATCCGCGAGGATTATTACCGCGACCGTGACATCGCGGTGGAGGCCTTTTTCGCGGGCGAATACGATTTCCGCGAAGAGGTGATTGCACGGGTGTGGGCCACTGGCTACGTGGGCAAGCCGGCTTTCGACCAGGGCCGCATCAAACGTGAAGTGCTGAAGGACGAAACGCCATCCGGCGTGCAGGCCTGGTTCCTCAACACCCGCAAGCCGCATCTGTCCGATCCCCGCGTGCGGCAGGCGATCAACCTCGCCTACGATTACGAATGGGCGAACAAGACGCTGTTCTATGGCCTGTACAAGCGCACCCGTTCAATGTTCGAGAATTCCGACCTGGCCGCCACCGGCCTGCCCTCGCCGGCGGAACTGAAGCTGCTCGAGCCCTTCCGCGGCCGCGTACCGGCCGAGGTCTTCACGACAGAATACCAGCCGCCGGTCAGCGACGGCTCGGGCCGCAACCGCGCCAACCTGAAGCGGGCGCAGGAACTACTGAAGGAAGCCGGCTGGCGGGTTGAAGACGGCAAGCTGGTGGACGCGAAGGGCAAGCCCTTCGAGCTGGAATTCCTGATGTTCGAGCCGAGCTTCCAGCGCTTCATCAATCCCTTCGCGCGCAACCTGGAACTCATCGGCATCAGCGTCACCCTGCGCATGGTGGACAACTCCACCTTCGAGAACCGCATGCGCGCCTTCGACTACGACATCATGTCGCGCCGCTTCGCCCAACCGCTGACGCCCGGCGTCGAGCAGCGGAATTACTGGGCCAGCCGCGCCGCCACCACGGTCGGCAGCTTCAATTTCTCCGGCATCCAGGATCCGGTGGTCGACGATCTGGTCGAGCATATCGTCGGTGCCCGGAATCGCGACGAGATGCGCGCCGCAACCCGGGCGCTGGACCGCGTGCTGATGTGGAACTGGTATGTCATCCCGCACTGGTACAGCGGCACGGTGAAGCTGGGCTACTGGGACCGTTTCGCCCGTCCGATGGTCAAGCCGGCCTACGATGTAGGCCTGATCGAGACCTGGTGGATCGACCCGGCCAAGGACAAGGCATTGAATCTAGTGCGCCAGAGATGAGAGACTAGGCCCCGATGCTGTCCTACATCCTCCGCCGCCTGGCCCTGATCCTGCCGACCCTGTTCGGGATCATCCTGATCAATTTCGTTGTGGTGCAGTTTGCGCCCGGCGGCCCCGTTGAGCAGGTGATCGCCCAGGTGACCGGCACTGCGGCCGACACCACGGCGCGCATCGGCGGTTCCTCGGGCAGCGAAACCGGCCCGGCTGGCGGCGCTTTCGCCCAGGCCGCCGAAGGCGCCAGCAGCCGCTATCGCGGCGCGCAGGGCCTGGACCCGGAATTCATCAAGAAGATCGAGAAGCAGTTCGGGTTCGACAAGCCGGCGCATGAACGCTTCCTGCTCATGCTGGGCCAGTATGCCCGGCTCGATTTCGGCACCAGCTATTTCAAGGACCGGCCGGTGGTCGACCTGATCCTGGAGAAACTGCCGGTCTCGATCTCGCTCGGCCTGTGGACCACCCTGATCGTCTACCTGATCTCGATTCCGCTGGGCATCGGCAAGGCGGTGCGCGACGGCAGCCGCTTCGATGTCTGGTCCTCGGCCGCCATCGTGATTGGCGAGGCCATCCCGGGCTTCTTGTTCGCCGTACTGCTGGTGGTGCTGTTCGCCGGCGGCAGCTTCGTGCAGTGGTTCCCTTTGCGAGGACTGACTTCCGATAACTGGGCTCAGCTCGGCCTGATGGGCAAGGCACTGGATTACTTCTGGCACCTCGTGCTGCCAGTCATGGCCATGGTGATCGGCGGTTTCGCCGGCCTGACCATGCTGACCAAGAATTCCTTCATGGAAGAGATAAACAAGCTCTATGTGCTGACCGCGCGGGCCAAGGGCCTGAGCGAAGGCCGCGTGCTATACGGCCATGTCTTCCGCAACGCCATGCTGATCGTGATCGCGGGCTTCCCTGGCGCCTTCATCGGCATCCTGTTCACATCCTCCTTGCTGATCGAGGTGATCTTCTCCCTCGACGGCTTAGGACTGCTCGGCTTCGAGGCGGCGCTGAAGCGCGATTACCCGATCATGTTCGGTTCTCTGTTCATCTTCACCCTGCTGGGACTGGTGGTCAGCCTGGTCTCCGACCTGATGTATGTCGTGATCGATCCGCGCATCGACTTTGAAAGCAGACGGGCATGATCCTGTCGCCCATCAATGCCCGGCGCTGGCGTAACTTCCGCGCCAACCGGCGGGGTTTCTGGTCGCTGTGGATTTTCCTGGCGCTGTTCACGCTCAGCCTGGGCGCCGAACTGATCGCCAATGATTCGCCCGTGCTGCTGCGCTACGACGGGCAATTCTATTACCCGGCCTTCAAGGCCTATCCGGAGACCACCTTCGGCGGCGATTTCGAGACCGAGGCGAAATATCGCGACCAGTTCGTGGCCGACCTAATCAAGGAAAAGGACGGCTGGATGGTCTGGCCGCCGATCCGCTACAGTTATCGCACCATCAACTATGAGCTCGGCCGCCCGGCTCCGGCGCCGCCCAGCAAGGAGAACTGGCTCGGCACCGACGATCAGGGCCGCGACGTGCTGGCGCGCCTGATCTACGGCTTCCGCATTTCGGTGCTGTTCGGCCTTATCCTCACAGTCTTCAGTTCGATCATCGGCGTCACCGCCGGCGCGGTGCAGGGCTACTTCGGCGGCAAGACCGACCTGATCTTCCAGCGCTTCATCGAAATCTGGTCCGGCCTGCCCACGCTCTACCTGCTGATCATCCTGGCCAGCATCGTGCAGCCGAATTTCTGGTGGCTGCTCGGTATCATGCTGCTGTTTTCCTGGATGGCGCTGGTCGGCGTGGTGCGCGCGGAATTCCTGCGCGCCCGCAATTTCGGCTATGTGCGCGCCGCCCGTGCACTCGGCGTCTCGGATAGCGGCATCATGATCCGCCACCTGTTGCCCAACGCCATGGTGGCGACGCTGACCATGCTGCCCTTCATCCTCAATGGCTCGATCACGACGCTGACGGCCCTCGATTTCCTCGGCTTCGGCCTGCCGCCGGGCTCGCCGTCGCTGGGCGAACTGCTCAGCCAGGGCAAGAACAACATCCAGGCACCCTGGCTCGGCATCACCGCTTTCATGATCCTGGCGGTGATGCTCAGCCTGCTGCTGTTCATCGGCGAGGCGGTGCGCGACGCCTTCGATCCGCGGAAGATTTTCCGATGAGCGCGCCCCTGCTTTCCGTCAAGGACCTGCGCGTGCGCTTCGGCGACAACCCCGAGGCCGTACGTGGCGTCAGCTTCGACATCGCACGCGGCGAGACGCTGGCGCTGGTGGGCGAAAGCGGTTCGGGCAAGTCGGTGACGGCGCTGTCGGTGCTGCAGCTGCTGCCTTATCCGCTGGCCAGCCATCCTGCCGGCAGCATCGAATTCCAGGGCGAGAATCTGGTCGCCGCGACGCCGGAGGTGCTGCGGCGCATCCGCGGCAACCGCATCGCCATGGTTTTCCAGGAGCCGATGACCTCGCTCAACCCGCTGCACACCATCGAGCGGCAGGTGAACGAGGTGCTGACCCTGCACAAGGGCCTGAGCCGCGCGCAGGCGCGCAGCCGTACGCTGGAATTACTGAAACTGGTCGGCCTGCCGCAGGCGGAGCAGCGGCTTGGCGCCTATCCGCACCAGTTGTCGGGCGGCCAGCGCCAACGCGTGATGATCGCCATGGCGCTGGCCAACGAGCCCGATATCCTGATCGCCGACGAGCCGACCACGGCGCTGGACGTCACCATCCAGGCGCAAATCCTGAAACTGCTGAAGGACCTGCAGCAGAAGATGGGCATGGCCCTGCTGCTGATCACCCATGACCTGAATATCGTGCGCAACGTGGCGGACCGCGTCTGCGTGATGACCGAGGGACAGATTGTGGAAAGCGGCCCGGTGGCGCAGGTCTTCGGCCAGCCCCAGCATGCCTACACGAAAAAGCTGCTGGCGGCCGAGCCCAAGGGCATCGCGGCTGTCGCCCATGTCGATGCGCCGGTGGTGGCGGAAGCGAAAGACCTGAAGGTCTGGTTCCCGATCACCGCCGGGCTGTTCCGGCGTACGGTCGGCCATATCAAGGCGGTCGACGGCGTCAGCTTCCATATCCGTGCCGGCGAAACGCTGGGCGTCGTCGGTGAGAGCGGCTCGGGCAAGTCGACGCTGGCCTATGCGTTGCTGCGCCTGCAACGCAGCCAGGGCGACATCCGCTTCCAGGGCCAGGAGCTGCAGGGCAAGAGCTGGGCCGATATGCGCAACCTGCGACGCCAGATGCAGATCGTGTTCCAGGACCCGTTCGACTCCCTCTCGCCGCGCCTCTCGGTCTTCCATATCGTGTCCGAGGGCCTGAAGGTGCATGGCATCGGCAGTTCGGATGCCGAACGCCGCAGCATGGTGGCGGCCACGTTGACCGAAGTGGGCCTCAATCCCTCCACCATGGACCGCTACCCGCATGAATTCTCCGGCGGCCAGCGCCAGCGCATCGCGATTGCGCGTGCCATGGTGCTGAAGCCGAAATTCGTGGTGCTGGACGAGCCGACCTCGGCACTGGACATGAGCGTGCAAGCCCAGATCGTCGACCTGCTGCGCGACCTTCAGGAAAAACACAGCCTCGCCTATCTGTTCATCAGCCACGACCTTCGCGTGGTGCGGGCGCTGGCCGACCGCGTCATGGTGATGAAGGACGGCAAAGTGGTGGAAGAGAATACAGCGAAGCGGATTTTCGACGCCCCACAGAACGACTACACCCGCGCGCTGATCGCCGCCGCCTTCGAGATCGCGGTGCGCCACGAAGCCGCGACCCGTACATAATTTCCAGAAAGACCCATGGCCGTATTGATCTACACCAAGGCGCATGACCCGGCCGAATGGGCTGCCGTCATGCGCGCTATCGATCCCACACTGGACATCCGCCTGCACCCGCAGACCGGAAACCCGGCCGAGATTACGGCCGCCGTGGTGGCCAAGCCGCCACCCGGCCTGCTGAAAAACTTTCCCAACCTGAAGCTGATCCATGCCTTCGGCGCCGGCGTCGACGCCATCCTGGCCGACCCCGACCTGCCACGCCATGTGCCGCTGGCCCGCGTGGTGGACGAACGCCTGACCGTGGCGATGACGGAATATATCCTGCTGCACGTGCTGCGTTTCCATCGCCAGGTCGATGCCATGGCGTTGAACCAGCGAAACAAGACCTGGAAATGGCTGGCGCCGGTGGATGCCAGCGAACGCGTCATCGGCATCATGGGCATGGGCGCGCTGGGCACGGCGGCGGCCGAGAAACTGAAGCCCTTCGGATTCCAGCTGGTGAGCTGGAGCCGTGGCCTCAAGGCGGTCGACGGCGTCACCAGCTTCCATGGCGACGATCATCTCGACAGCTTCCTGCGGCTGTGCAACGTGCTGATCTGCCTGCTGCCGCTGACCCGGGAGACGCGCGGCATCATCAGCCGCCGCGCACTGTCGCTGCTGCCGCGCGGTGCTTACATCATCAATGCCGCACGCGGCGGCCATGTGATGGAAGCTGACCTGCTGCATGCGCTCGATAGCGAATGGCTGTCAGGTGCCACACTGGACGTCTTCGACGAAGAACCGTTGCGCGACAATCATCCCTTCTGGACTCATCCGAAGGTGACGGTGACGCCGCATAATGCAGCCGACAGCATTGCGGCGCAGGTGGCGCCGCAGATCGTCGACAACATCCAGAGATTAAAGAGCGGCCAGCCGCTGCTGCGCGTGGTGGATTACCAGCGCGGCTACTGACACCCGCTTATTCCCATTTCTTGAAGATTTCGACGAACTTGTCTTCACCGCAGGCGATGAAATAGCCGCGCAGCGCGCAGTTCTCGGACTCGCCCAGCCGCTTGCGCACGGCCTGCAGCGCCGGCAGCATTTCCTTGGCAAGCTGCTTGTCGTTGAAGCGCATCACTTCGCCCTGGGTACGCGCGCCATCATAGATGACGCCGATGCTTTCTTCGGAATTGATCTCGGGGCGGCGCTTGTAGAAGGTGTTGAGGCTCTTCAGGCCGCCGGTCTTCTGGATGAACTGCACGAAGTTGCTGAGCGCCATGTGGCGCTTATCAGGTGCAGTTTCCTTGGCCTCGAAGCAGCCGGACAGCAGCAGCGCTGCAATGGCCAGAGCGCAGAGCGCTGAACCGCGATGGACCTGCATGAAAGTTTTCCCCTCGAATAAGACCGGCCGTCGCCCTGCCGGGCGCAGTCGTTGCGGTCACTTTAAAAGCCCAAGTCTTACAGAAAGCTATACGGATCGACGTCGACCGCGCGCTTTACAGCCGAGGGTAGTTTTACTTTTGAAATCCATTCTCGCAACACGGCAGGCACATCGATCTCGCGGTTTGCCTTGAGCAGCAGGCGTTCGCGGAAGCGGCCGCGCAGGTAATGCAGGGGTGCCGGCGCCGGCCCCAGCACGATCAGGCCATCACCCCTGGGGGCGACGCGGGCCAGGGCACGCGAGGCCTGCTCGACCTGAGCCTGATCCGTGCCACTGATGATCAAGGCAGCGAGACGGCCAAACGGCGGCATGCCGGCGCGCTGGCGCTCGGCCATTTCTGCAGCAAGGAAACCGGCCCCATCATGCTTGCTGAGCGCCATGATCACCGGATGCTCAGGCAGGAAGCTCTGCAGCAGCACGCGTCCAGGATGGGCAGCGCGACCGGCGCGGCCGGCCACTTGGGTGAGAAGCTGGTGCGTGCGCTCGGCGGCGCGCGGATCACCGCCCGAAAGACCGAGATCGGCATCGATGACGCCGACTAGGGTAAGCAGCGGGAAGTGATGTCCCTTGGCCACAATCTGCGTGCCGATCAGGATGTCGACCTCGCCCTTTTCCATGCGCGTCAGCACTTCGGAAATCTGCGCCGGCGTATTGGTGGTATCCGATGCCATCATGGCGATGCGTGCATCGGGGAACAGGCTGGAGGCTTCTTCCACCAGCCGCTCGACGCCGGGGCCGCAGGCCTTGAACTTGTCTTCCGCGTTGCATTGTGGGCAATGCTGCGGCAGGCGTTCCTGGTGGCCGCAATGATGACACTGCAGACGGCCATGCCGCTTGTGTTCGACCAGCCAGGCCGAGCAGTTTGGGCAGGACAGTCGATGGCCGCAGGCGCCGCAAAGCGTCAGCGGCGCGTAGCCACGGCGATTGAGGAACAGCATCGCCTGCTCACCGCTGCCGATAGTCTCTTCGATGGCATGCCGCAGGGGCGCGCTGATGAAGCGCTGCGCCGGCAATCTCTCTTTTCGCAGATCGACCACGCCGATACGCGGCAGAACAGCCGTACCATGACGTTCGGGCAGCACGGCATGGGCATAGCGGCGGCGCGCCACGTTATGCAGGCTTTCCAGCGACGGCGTGGCCGAAGCCAGCACGCAGGCCGCGCCTTCCAGTTTGGCGCGCACCACCGCCATGTCGCGGGCATTGTAGATCACGCCCTCTTCCTGCTTGTAGGACGAGTCATGCTCTTCATCGACGACCACCAGCGCCAGGTCGGCATAGGGCAGGAACAGCGCCGAGCGTGCACCAATCACCACGCGCGCCTCGCCGCGGCTGATCGCGCGCAGGGTGGCGGCGCGACGGCCTTCGGCCATTTCCGAATGCCAGGCCCAGGCAGGTGCATTGAAGCGCTGCTCGAAGCGATCCAGGGACTGCTGCGTCAGTGCGATTTCTGGCAGCAGCACCAGCGCCTGCCGGCCATCCTTCAGCGCCTCGGCAATCGCCTCGTAATACACTTCCGTCTTGCCGGCGCCGGTGACGCCTTCCAGCAGCGTGACGGAAAAATCCTTCGCCGTGACAGCGGCACGCAGGGCCGCTGCGGCCTCGGCCTGCAGTGGATTGAGCGGGCGGCCACTCTGCTGCCAGTCAGGCATCGCCGGCGGACGGAAGGCCGGCACGCTCTGGGATTGCAGCGCGCCAAGCTCGACCAGCTTGCGCACCACGGCCTGAGAGACGGCGGCGACTTCGGCCAGCTCGGTGACGCCCAGGCCCGGCCGCTCGGCCGCCACCTGCATGACGCGGTCTCTCTGTGCGCTGGCGCGCAGATCGGCCGGTGCCGTGCCGACACGCAGCACCTGCCGCAACGGCGGCGCCTCGATCAGGGCACGCGGTTCGGGCAGGCACATTTTCAACACTGCGCCGGTCGGGTTGAGCGTATAGGCCGCCACCCAGTCGACCAGCTTGCGCAGCGCAGGCGCGATCGGCGGCGCGTCGCAACGGCGCAGCACGGATTTGAGCCGCGCGGTGGGCGGCAGCGCCTCGGGCGCACCATCCCAGACCACACCGAGCGAAACCCGGGTGCCGATGGGAACTTCCACGATATCGCCGGGTTGCAATGGCCCGGCCTCACCCACCCGATAGGTGAACGGCTCGGCCAGCGGCAACGGCAGCAGGACGCGGATCTGGTCGGCAGCGGTCAAGAGGGTTGTTCCGGTAGAAGCGCCCGTCAGGGTCGGGTATTATTAACCAAATCGACTGTAGCATCGCGGCCGATTCGCGTCGCGGCAGCCGCCCACGGAGTTTAGGACATGAAGTTTTTCGTCGATACCGCCGACATCGCCGAGATTGCAGAGCTGAACGATACCGGCCTGCTGGATGGCGTGACCACCAACCCGTCCCTGGTGGCCAAGACCGGCAAGGATTTCGTCACCACGATCAAGGAAATCTGCAAGATCGTGAAAGGTCCGGTTTCGGCCGAGGTGACCGCCACCGACCATGCCACCATGCTGGCCGAAGGCCGCAAGCTGGCCGCGCTGGCCACCAATGTGGCCGTGAAGGTGCCGCTGACCATGGACGGCCTGAAGACCTGCAAGGTGCTGTCGGACGACGGCATCATGGTCAACGTGACGCTATGCTTCTCGCCCGCCCAGGCAATCCTCGCCGCCAAGGCTGGCGCGACCTTCATCTCGCCCTTCGTCGGCCGGCTGGACGATATCGGCCAGGACGGCATGCAGCTGATCGCCGACATCGTGCAAATCTACAACAGCTACCCCGATTTCAAGACCGAAGTACTGGTCGCCTCGATCCGTCATCCGATCCATCTGATCGAATCGGCCAAGCTGGGCGCTGACGTCGCCACGCTGCCGCCCAATGTTCTGAAGAGCCTGGTGAAACATCCGCTCACCGACAAGGGGCTCGAGACCTTCCTGGCCGACTGGAAGAAGACCGGCCAGTCGATCCTGGACAGCAAGTAAGATCGTAACCATGGCCGATCGCACCACAGCACCCGTTTCCAGCCCCGCCCTGAGCGAGGCTGAAGTCATTGCCTGGCTGCAGCAGCATCCCGATCTACTGACCCGTCATCCCGATCTTTGTGAAATCCTGCTGCCGCCGGTGCGCCAGCCGAGCGGCGACAATGTCGTCGACCTGCAACGCTTCATGGTGCAGCGCCTGCAGGGTGAACTGCATCGCGTATCGCATGTCGGCACCGAACTGCTGGATGCCAGCCGCCAGAACCTGTCCGCCACCCAGCGCGTGCATGCCGCCGTGCTGATGCTGCTGGAGGCTGGCAGCTTCGAACATATGATCCATATGGCGACCCAGGACTGGACCGACCTGCTGGAGGTCGACGCCATCAGCCTCTGCGTCGAGGGCGATCCGGAAAAGATGAAGGATATCGCCACCGGTGGCGTCGTGGTGTTGCCAAGCGGCTCCATCGAGACTCTGCTTGGTGCGCTGCCCGCCGTGGCGCGCGACAATTGCGAAGCCGCAGACTGGATTTACGGCCCGGCGGCAACGCTGGTGAAATCCGATGCCCTGGCGCGTCTGGATTTCGGCCCGACGGCACCGCAAGCCATGTTGGCGCTCGGTTCGCGCGAGGCCGGCAAGTTCGAACCCAATCAAGGCACTGAGCTGCTGCAATTCCTTGCCGGCGTGCTCGGCCGGTCGGTGCGGTCATGGCTCGATCTGCCGCAGCCGTAACCGCAGACGAAGAACGCCTGCCGTTCTTCCTGGCCGCCGATGACGTGAAAGGCAAAGCCGAAGGCTGGTATCGCTGGCTGGCCAAGGAAAAACGCTTCTCCCGACATACGTTGCGCGCCTACGGGCAGGACCTGTCCGGTTTCCTGTCATTCCTGAGCGACCATCTGGGCGAAGCCGCCACGCTGGATGACCTGCGCACCTTGCGGCAGGCCGATTTTCGCGCCTATTTGAGCCGCCGCCGCAACGACGGCATCGAGGCCACATCGCTGGCCCGCAGTCTGAGCGCCGTGCGCAGCTTCTTCCGTCGCCTGCAGAAGGATGGGGTGGTGGAGAATGCCGCCGCCAACCTGATCCGCACACCGAAACGACCGCACAGCGTGCCGAAACCTTTAAGCGTGTCTGCCGCGCAGCAGGTGATCGATGCCACCGACGAAGCCGATGCCCTGCCCTGGCTGCAGGCGCGCGATGCCGCGATCCTGACCCTGCTCTGGGGTGCCGGCCTGCGTCTGGGCGAAGCGCTGGGCCTGAATGGCGAAGACATTCCGAAGGGCGATACCCTCACGGTCACCGGCAAGGGCAACAAGCAGCGCCTGGCACCGATCCTCCCGGTGGTGCGTGACGCCATCGCGGATTATGTAAAACTCTGCCCCTATCCGGTCAGCGGTGGCACGCCGCTGTTCTACGGTGCGCGCGGCAAACGCGTCGACCCAGCCATCATCCAGAAGGCCATGCGCAACGCACGGCGCGCACTGAACCTGCCGGAAACTGCCACGCCGCACGCCCTGCGGCACAGCTTCGCGACGCATCTGCTCGCTGCCGGCGGTGACCTGCGCACGATCCAGGAGCTGCTGGGCCATGCCTCGCTGTCCACCACGCAGCGCTATACCGAAGTGGATGCCGAGGCGCTGCTGCGGGTCTATGACGGCGCCCATCCGCGCGCCCGGGTGTAAGCGCCGTCACACCTGTTCGCCCCGGCTTTGCCTTAATCGCAGGACAGCCTAAGCTTTCTCGTGCAGGCAGATATGACGATCCCGAAACTCCGCCCCCTCATCCGCTACGCCCTCTTGGCCCTCGCCGGGCTGATCGCCGTGCCTTTGCTGGCCAGCGGCACCTCGATCGCCACGGCCGAGCGCAAGCACTGGTCGCAGGCACGCTGGGATTCCATCGGCCTGGCGCCCGATCCGGTCTCCTACAAGGATGCCGTCGTCCAGGTTTATGCCGCCCGGGTCTGGGGCTGGCGCGGGGCGCTCGCCGTCCACACCTGGATCGTGGTCAAACCGGCTGGCGCACCGGGCTATACCCGCTACGAGGTGGTGGGCTGGGGCGGTTCGCCGGTGCGGGTCAGCCAGCGTGTCCCCGATGGCTACTGGGCCGGCAATGCGCCAGAGCTGCTGCATGACCTGCGCGGCCCGGAAGCGGCCGCCGCCATCCCGCTGCTGATCTCGGCCGCCGAGCGCTATCCCTGGCGCGACGAATACGTGATGTGGCCTGGCCCGAACTCCAACAGCTTCGTCGCTTACCTTGCCCGCGAAGTGCCCGAGCTTGGCCTGCAACTGCCGCCCACCGCCGTGGGCAAGGACTGGATCGGGGCCACCCGTCTGGTGGCGCCCGCCCCCAGCGGCACCGGCTGGCAGGTGTCCCTGTTCGGCCTGGTCGGTGTGACGGCAGCGGCACGCGAGGGGCTGGAGCTCAATCTGCTGGGCTTCACCATCGGGCTGGATGTGCTGCGCCCGGCCATCAAACTGCCGGGTCTGGGACGGCTTGGCCTGCCTGCCGAGCAGACGGCAGATATCCATAAATAACCTGCAGTTGAGCGTTTTCCTCGCCGTTCGCGAGGAGTAATTCTGTCCACAGGATGCTACACTCCTGCCCCGCACCCATGGCGGCAGGCCCCGGGTGTCGAACAGGGAACAACCGCATCCGCACCATGACGGATCAGAAGCCCATTGCCTTTCCGGGTCCGGCCCGGCTGTCGCCGGAGCAGATCGGCATCAGCCTGCGGCCGCCGCATCATGTCGACCTGCTGCGCAGCCGGCCGGATGTCGGCTGGGTGGAGATTCACGCCGAAACCTATATGGGTGGCGGCGCCGCCCGTTGGTATCTGGAACAGGTGCGCGCGCGTTGGCCCGTGGCCGTGCAGGGCACCGGCCTGGGGCTGGGCGGCGGCGAACTGCCCGATGCCGACCATCTGGAACGGCTGGCGCGCCTGGTCGACTGGCTCGACCCCGTGCTGCTGTCGGAACATCTGGCCTGGGTCGGCGTCGAAGGCCGTTATTACAACGACCTGTTGCCATTGCCCTACACAGCCGAGACGCTGGAGAACTGCTGCCGCAACGTCGATATCGTGCAGACCCGGCTGAAACGCCCGCTGCTGATGGCCAATCCGGCCACCTATCTGCGGTTCCGCGAAAGTCAGATCGCCGAGGCCGAATTCCTGAGCCGCCTGAGCAACGAAACCGGCTGCGGCATCCTCTGCGACGTCAACAATCTCTATGTCTCCAGCGTCAACCATGTCGGCCGCGAGTCCGCGCTGGCGGTGGCTGAAGCCTATCTCGACAGCCTGCCGGCTCCGGCGGTGCACGAAATCCGCATCGGCGGCCACAGCGAGAAAATGGCCGACGGCCGCCTGATGCTGATCGACGATCACGCGGCGCTGGTGGCTGAGCCGGTCTGGCGCCTATACGCCAACGCGGTGCAGCGGTTCCCGCATGCGGCGACCTTGCTGGAATGGGACAGCAACCTGCCGCCGCTGGCGCATCTGTTGTCGGAAGCCGATCACGCCGCACGGCAGCGCGCGGCCGCACTGAAGCCCAGCGACCTGCCGGGCGATGCAACGGAAGGCGGCGATGAGCGCGCTGCTTGAACGCCAGCGCGAATTCGCCGACGCCCTGACCGGTTCGCTGCATGCAGTGGCCGAGAAGGTGATCGGCGATGCGATTCCGGCGGAAGGCCGCCTGCAGATTTATGCCGACCGCTTCCGTGCCAGCCTGCTGGAAAGCCTGGCCACGGTCTTCCCCGTCACCCGCGCCCTCGTCGGCGAAGCTTTCTTCGCCCAGACCGCACGCGACTTCCTGATCTTCGACCCGCCGCGCTCGCCGATCCTCAGCCTGTACGGCGACGGTTTTCCGACTTTCCTGGCCGCCCTGCCCGATCTCGGCGGACATCATTACCTGCCCGATATCGCCGCCTTTGAATGGGCGCTGAATGTCGCGGCGCAGGCCGACGACATCGACATCCTGCGGCCCGAAGACCTGCCCGATTCCGAAACCACGGCGCAGATGTCGCTGCCGCTGCATCCGTCGGCGCAACGCCTGTCGACGCCCTTCCCGGTCAGCCAGATCTGGCAGGTGCACCAGCCGGATTCACCCGTGGTGGATCGCATCCGCATGGCCGGCAGCAGCGAACGCCTGCTGGTCTGGCGGCGCGGCATCGAAGTCTGCTGGCACAAGCTGGATCATGGCGAGGATCGCCTGCTGGCCGAACTGGCCGATGGCGCGACGCTGGGCGCGGCCACGATGGCCGCTTCCCAGGAACCCGATTTCGATTTTCCCGCCAGCTTCAGCTGGATGCTGGATGGCGGTGTCTTCGCGAAGCCGGACGCCCTGCCAGATCAATCAAGCCAGGTATAGGCTGTCGCCAGCATCGCCTCGATGCCGGTGCGCAGCGTGGGATCGAGCACCGGCGCATAGAAGGGCGAATGGTTGACCGGCAGGATGCTGGGGTCTTCGCTCTTCTGCGCCTTGGCGAACAGCTCCGGATCAGTACCGCCGATTACCCAGAAGACGGACGGCACATTCCAGGCCGTACCGAACAGGCCAAAATCCTCACTACCCGAAGCCGGCTCCACCTGCACGACGCGGCCGGTGCCGAAGTACGCCTGCATGCCTTCGACGGTAAGCATGGTTGCCGCTTCGTCGTTGATGGTGAGCGGGAACTGGCTGATTTCGGAAATCGACGGCGGCTTGGGCGCACCGGAGGCGGCAGCTTCCGCCTCGATGATACGCTTGACCGAGGCCAGCACGCGGGTCCGCACGCTTTCCTTGAAGGTACGAATATTCAGACGCAGCAGGGCCTCGTCGGGAATAACGTTTTCGTTCAACCCGGATTGCAGCGTGCCCACGGTGACCACGGCACTGTCAGCCATCGCTACCTCACGCGACACCACGGTCTGCAGGCGCATGACAGTGGCGGCAGCCATCACGACCGGATCGATGCTGTTCTGCGGCTTGGAGCCATGGGCGCCGCGGCCGTAAATCTTCACTTCCCAGCTGTCGGCCGCCGACATGGCGACGCCCGGCTTGTAGCCGATAGTGCCAGCCGGCATGGGAATGACATGCTGGCCCAGCGACACGGTCGGCTTGGGGAATTTCTTGACCATGCCGTCATTCAGCATGGCGCGCGCGCCGGCGCCAATTTCCTCTGCCGGCTGGAACACGGCCATCACCGTACCCTTCCAGGTATCGCGATGCTCCGATAGCAGGCGGCCAACGGCCATCAGCCAGGTGACATGCAGGTCATGGCCGCAGGCATGCATGATCGACACCGACTGGCCGAAACGATCTGTGCCGGTCTGGGTGCTGGCATAGTCAAGGCCGGTCTTTTCCTTCACCGGCAGGCCATCCATATCGGCGCGCAGCAGGATCACCGGGCCATCGCCGTTCTTCAGCAGTGCGACGACGCCGGTCTTGCCGATGCCTTCATGCACCTCGAAGCCGTATTTCTTCATCCAGGCGGCGGCGATGCCGGCGGTGCGCACTTCCTGCATGGAGAGTTCGGGATGGCGGTGCAGATCGAGATAAATCTGCTCCATCTCGGGCAGCAAGCCGGCGATCTTGTCGAAGACGGCTTTCTTGTTGGCGGCGAGAACGCGCGGCACGGAAGCATGCATGGGATTCGTCTTTCTTCAGATCAGGAGAAGGAGCGGAAATTCGGGCGGGCGCCGCGCCGCAGGCGCGGCAGGCCGGTAGAGGCCGTCATATGCGGATCGTCATCGACCTCGGACAGCAGGGCGAGGATTTCCTGGCCCACGCGCATGGCATCCTGCGGCGGCAGGGCATCGGGATTTTCCATGATCGAGAGCAGGTCGAGAATGCGCTGTTGACGCTTGTAGCGCTGCTTGGCCGCCGCCTGATCCTCTTCGAGGTCATGCAGCAGTTCGACGCCGGGCGGCAGCATCTCGCAACGTTCGCACATGTACGGAATTAGACCGGATCACCCGGAAACGGTCAACGGAAGCCTAGGCGCAACCGGCGTGAACCAATCAGGAAGATTGGCCCATCCCCATGCCCTTTACCGACCGGCCGGTGCGCAACAGCGCCAGCGGCCCGATGAAGGCACCCAGCCCCATGATGGCCAGTCCCAGGCCCCAGCTGAGGACCGTCTGGCCGCCGGTGAAATACTGCGCGGCATCAAGCGCGAAGCCGACGAATAGCGGACCCAGCACCGAGACACCGAAGCCCAGCGCCGAATGCAGCGCCATAGTCGAACCGCGATGCTCCGGCTCGGCCGCCGCCATCATGCCTGAGGTGAGTGCGCCGGAATCGCCGCAGATGAACACGAAATAAACCGCGCAATAGGCCAGCACCAGCCAGACCGGCAGGGCCGCCGTGAAGCCGAAGACAATCCCCATGATGCCCGACAAACTCATGATCGCCACCAGTGCGCGACGCCGGCCGAATTTCAGCGCCATTTCGTTACCCAGCAGGCTGGCTGGCAAACCGATCAGCGTGATGATCGCCGCCAGCACCGTGGCACTGGGCAACACGGCGGCCACGGCAGGTTCACGCGCCAGCACGAAAACCAGGAAAGCGGTCAGCCAGGCACGCATGGCGGTCAGCTCGAAACCGTGGGCGGCATAACCGATGATGTAGCCCATGGCATCGCGGTTACGCAGCACAGGCCCAAGCTGGAAGCCGGTCGCGGCCTTGGCGCCGGCAGGGGGAGCCGGGGCCAGCAGCATCCAGGCCAGGGCACCGGAGGCCAGACAGAACAGGCCGACCAGGCCAAAACTCCAGCGCCAGCCGAACCATTCGGCCAGCAACCCCGTGACACTGAAGCTGAGGGCGACGGCGATGGAATAGCTGGCGGTATAGAAGGTGACGGCGCGGCTCTGTTCGCCGCCGCGCAGGCGATCGGTCAGTGCGCGTAAACCCGGCATATAAATCGCGGCCTGTCCGGCACCACCGATGGCCCGCAGGATGAAGCCGGACCAGAAACCATCAGCCAGAACCGCAAAAGCCACCGTACTGAGGCCGGTGACCGCCGCGCCAACGGTAAATACCAGCCGGGCATCAATCCGGTCGGTCAGCATCACCGCCCAGGTCACGAACAGCATGTAGCCGAGGTAATAGACACCGGCGATCCAGCCTGCTTCCGTATTGGTCAGGCCCCAGGCGGCAATGAAATCCGGCATCAGGGCCGGGAAACTGGCAATGGGCAGAATCGCCAGCACTTCCAGCGCGGAGATCAGGAAAATGAGATTGCGGGAAGACATGAAACCGGGACGGGTGCAGAAGCGGAAAATACAGGACTTGCCTTCGGTCACGCAGTATTCAACGATCCGGACCGGACTGCCAGAGTATCGTCACATTTCCCGGCAATAAAGATCGTGTCCACCACGAAACTGGCCACCAGAACCAGTCTTCAGAAATCAGGAACGCCCATGTCCCGCGACTCATCTGCCCGCCTCACCAGTCCCGTCTCGCGCCGCCTGTTCCTCACCGGCAGCGCCGCGCTGGGCCTCACTCCCCTGCTCGCCTGCGCGCCCCGAGGTTCTGTCAGTTCGATGAAATACGACACCGCAACACCCATCATCTTCGTCCACGGCAACGGCGACACCGCCGCGCTTTGGAATACCACCTGCTGGCGCTGGGAAAGCAACGGCTTCCCGGCCGACCGCCTGCTGGCCCTCGATTTCCCCTATCCGCTGGCGCGCAGCAACGACGACGAATTCCAGGCCGGCCGGTCCTCCACCAAGGAGCAGCTGGAGCAGCTGTCGGCGGCCATCGAGCTGGCGCTGCGTGAAACCAAGGCCGGACGCGTGGCGCTGGTCGGGTCCTCGCGCGGCGGCTATTCCATCCGCAACTACCTGAAGAACAGCCCAGGTGCGGCCTATGTCAGCCATGCCGTGCTCTGCGGCGTGCCCAACCATGGCGTCATCGTCTCGAACGACAAGCTGGTGGGCAGCGAATTCAACGGCACCAGCGCTTTCCTGCGCCAGCTCAACAGCGGCTCCGAGGTCGTGCCCGGCGTGGCCTGGATGACCACCCGCAGCGACAATGCCGACAAGTTCGCCCAGCCCGATGGTGCAGCGCTCGGCTTTGCCGGCACCGCGACCGGCGTGACCGCCGACGGCCCGGCGCTGGCCGGCGCAAAGAACATTGTGCTGCCCGGCCTGGACCATCGCGAGGTCGCCTTCCATGAGAAGGCTTTTGCCGCCACCTGGGAATTCATCATGGGCAGCGCGCCAGCCACGACAGCCATCATCCCGGAGGCTGCACCGGTGCTGAACGGCAAGGTGAATGGCATGGTGCGCGGGTCGCCGACCAATCTGCCGGTCGAAGGCGCCCGCGTGGAAATCCATGAGACCGATCCGCAGACCGGTGCCCGCCGCCGCCAGGTGCATGCCAAGGTGACTGGTCCCGATGGCTATTGGGGCCCGTTCACGGCCAGCCCGACCGCGACCTATGAATTCGTGCTGAGCGTGACCGGCCAGACCACCACGCATATCTACCGCTCGCCCTTCCCGCGCTCGACGGCGCAGGTTCACCTGCGCACCGCTGTGGTGGCCGACCGCGACCGCCAGGCCGGCTCGATTATCACCCTCAGCCGCCCGCGCGGCTATTTCGGTCAGGCGCGTGGCGACATCGTCACGCTGGATGGCAAGCCGGGCACCGGCATTCCTGCCGGCATCCCGGTAAACTCGACTTCGACGCTGGCCTTGCCGCGCGGCGAGGCCCAACGCAGCGTTGTCTGCCGCTTCAACAATGAGACGATTGTCGTGCAGTCCTGGAATGCCATCGACGACCGCGCGGTGATCGCCGAACTGCACTACTAGCGGCAATCAGGATCATGAAATGAAAAGGGCGGCTGAGAAGCCGCCCTTTTCATTGTCCGCCCGCAGACGGGATCACATATTGATAATCTGGCCATCCACGCCGAGTGCTGCTTCCTTCACCGCCTCGGTCAGGCCCGGATGGGCATGCACGGTGCGGTAGATGTCTTCGGCCGAGGCGCCGAATTCCAGCGCCATTACCAGTTCCTGGATCAGGTGACCGGCATCGGCGCCGATGATATGCGCGCCAACGATCTTCTTGGTCTTCTCGTCTTCCAGAATCTTCACGAAGCCGTCGGTCATGGTCATCGCACGAGCGCGCGCATTGGCCGTGAAGGGGAACTTGCCGGTCTTGTAAGCCACACCGGCCGCCTTCAGCTCTTCCTCGGTTTTGCCGACAGAGGCCACTTCCGGATAGGTGTATACCACGCCCGGAATGGCGTCGTAGTTGATATGCGGCTTCTGGCCGGCCAGCAGCTCGGCCAACACGACACCCTCTTCCTCAGCCTTATGCGCCAGCATGACGCCGGTAATGGCGTCGCCGATGGCATAGACGCCCTTGGCGGTGGTCTGGAAATGACCGTCGGTCTTCACGCGGCCACGCTCATCGAGCTGCACGCCGGCAGCCTCCAGGCCGAGGCCCGCGGTGTAGGGGCGACGACCGATCGAGACCAGCACGACATCGGCAGTCATCTCTTCCTTGGCGCCGCCAGCCGCCGGCTCCATGGTCAGCGTCACGCCACCTTTGGCCGTCTTGGCCGCCGTCACCTTGGTGCCAAGCTTGAACTTCATGCCCTGCTTGGTGAGGATGCGCTGCATCTGCTTCGACACCTCGCCGTCATTGGTCGGCAGGATGCGGTCGAGGAATTCCACCACAGTGACCTCGGTACCCAGACGCATCCAGACCGAGCCGAGCTCCAGGCCGATCACGCCGCCGCCGATCACCACCATGCTCTTCGGCACGGCCGCCAGCTTGATGCCACCAGTCGAGGACACGACCTGCTTTTCGTCGATCTCGATGCCCTTGAGCGGCATCACTTCCGACCCGGTGGCGATCACGATGTGTTTAGCCGAATAGGTGCCGGCGCCCTCGCCCTTCACCGCGACCTTGCCGCCGCCCAGCAGGCTGCCTTCGCCCTTCAGCCAGGTGATCTTGTTCTTCTTGAACAGGAATTCGATGCCCTTGTTCGAAGACGTCACCACGCTCTGCTTCTGCGCCATCATCGCCGGCAGGTCGATATCGATCTTGCCAATCTTGATGCCGTGCTGGGTGAAGCCGTGGGTTGCCTCATGATACAGCTCGGAAGAATGCAGCAGCGCCTTGGACGGGATGCAGCCGACATTCGTGCAGGTGCCGCCGAGACCGGCGTCCTTCTCGATGCAGGCCACGCTCATACCGAGCTGGGCGCAGCGGATCGCCATGGTATAGCCGCCGGGACCGGCACCGATGATGATAACGTCAAAAGCCTGTTCACTCATGGATCGTCCTCCAGAACTTCAGAATGGCCTGGCGCTTACGGTATCTGACCGTAAAGGCCGCCGCCGGCAGAGGTCATGATCTTGACCTTCTGCGTGCCGACCAGCAGGCCACTGCTGACCAGATCAGCCAGCATGGCCGTGTAAACGGCTGAATCCTTCACCGCATCGACCGATGCCTGGTCGCGCCAGAAGGTGATGGTCCGCCATTCCTGGTCGTCGTAGGTGAAAAAACAGGCCAGGCAACCGTCCAGGTTCTTGAACAGCGGCTCGAGCCGGTCGCGGCCGAAGGCGATGAAGTCCTCGATCCGTCCCGGCATATAGGCCGTGCTCCAGACGCGGACAATCATTGCTCTGACCTGTTCCTTACATTTCGAAGAGCAGGCGCTGCGGATCCTCGAGGCATTCCTTGACGCGCACGAGGAAGCTGACCGCCTCGCGACCGTCAACGATGCGGTGATCATAGGTCAGTGCCACATACATCATCGGACGGATCACCACCTGGCCGTTCACGGCCATCGGACGCTCCTGGATCTTGTGCATGCCCAGAATGGCCGACTGCGGCGGATTGATGATCGGGGTCGACATCAGCGAGCCGAACACGCCGCCATTGGTGATGCTGAAGCTACCGCCCTGCAGCTCGTCGATGCCCAGCTTGCCGTCACGGGCGCGCTTGCCCATATCGGCGATGGTCTTCTCGATACCAGCGAAGGACAGGTGATCGGCGTCGCGGATCACCGGCACGACCAGACCGGTCGGGGTGGAGACGGCGCAGCCGATGTTGAAGTAGTTCTTGAAGACGATCTCGTCGCCCTCGATCTCGGCGTTGACGGCCGGGAATTCCTTCAGCGCCTGCACGCAGGCCTTGACGAAGAACGACATGAAGCCCAGGCGCACGCCGTGCTTCTTCTCGAACTGGTCGACATACTGCTTACGGGCAGCCATCAGCGCCGACATGTCCACCTCGTTGAAGGTGGTGAGCAGCGCGGCAGTGTTCTGGGCTTCCTTCAGGCGGCGGGCGATCACCTGGCGCAACTTGGACATGCGCTGGCGTTCCTCGCGGTCGCCATTGGCGCGCGGACCGGCCGGCACCGACGGACGCGCGGCAGGCGCAGCGCCGCCACCGGACGCGAGGAGATCCATCACGTCGCCCTTGGTGACGCGGCCATCCTTGCCCGAGCCGGCAACGCCCGAGACATTGACGTTCTTCTCGGCGGCCAGCTTGGCGGCGGCCGGCAGAGCCTGACCGGCAGCGGGAGCAGCAGCAGCGGACTTGGCGGCAGGCGCCGGAGCAACGGCCGGCGCAGCAGCGGGCTTGGCAGCCGGCTTCGCGGCGGCACCCGCGCCAGCCGTCAGCGTCGCCAGCAGATCGCCGACCTGCACGGTAGCGCCTTCGGCGGCGAGAACCTCGCCCAGCGTGCCGGCTTCCGGCGCATTGACCTCGACGGTGACCTTGTCGGTCTCGAGCTCGACCAGAAGCTGGTCGCGCGCGACGGCATCGCCGGCCTTGGCCGACCACTTGCCGACGGTGGCTTCGGAGATCGATTCCGCCAGCTGCGGAACGCGGATTTCAACTGCCATGTTCTTACGTCCTTGTTCTAAAACTTATGCCGTGAGCGCGTCGTCGACGAGCTTGGCCTGCTGCTGGTTATGCTTGCTCATCAGGCCGGTGGCGGGCGACGCCGCCTCGACGCGACCGGTATAGACGGCGCGCTTAGGCTTCAGGCCCAGTTCGGTCAGCACCGTCTCGATATAGGGCTCGACAAAAGCCCAGGCGCCCATGTTCTTCGGCTCTTCCTGACACCAGACCACGCTCTTGGCATTCTTGTAGCGGCCAAGCTCCTTGATCAGCGCCTTGTGCGGGAAGGGATAGAGCTGCTCGAGACGCAGGATGACGGTATCCTTCATCTCGCGCTTCTGGCGCTCTTCGAACAGGTCGTAATAGACCTTGCCGGTGCACAGGATCACGCGCTTGACCTTCGCGTCATCGGCGGGCTGGGCATCATCCCACAGCACGCGATGGAAGGACGAGCCCGGACCCATCTCGATCAGCTTGGACACCGCCAGCTTGTGACGCAGTAGCGACTTCGGCGTCATCAGGATCAGCGGCTTGCGGAACTTGCGATGCACCTGCCGGCGCAGGATATGGAAGTAGTTGGCCGGCGTGGTGCAGTTCGCCACCTGCATGTTGTCTTCAGCGCAGAGCTGGAGATAACGCTCCAGGCGGGCGGAACTATGCTCGGGGCCCTGGCCTTCATAGCCATGGGGCAGCAGCACGGCGAGGCCCGACATGCGCATCCACTTGGCTTCGCCCGAGGAGATGAACTGGTCGAACACCACCTGGGCGCCGTTGGCGAAATCGCCGAACTGGCCTTCCCACATGACGAGCGTGTTCGGCTCGGCCAAGCTGTAGCCGTATTCATACCCGAGGACAGCCACTTCGGAGAGAAGGCTGTCGATCACCTCGTAATTGGCCTGACCGTCGGCGATGTGGTTGAGCGGTACATAACGCTCTTCGGTCTGCTGGTCGTGCCAGACGCTGTGGCGCTGGCTGAAGGTGCCGCGGCCGCAATCCTGGCCCGACAGACGCACACCGTAGCCTTCCGTCTGCAACGAGCCGAAGGCCAGCGCTTCACCGGTCGCCCAGTCGATGCCCTCGCCCGCCTCGATGGCGGCGCGACGGTTGGCCGTGTTGCGGGCCAGCGTCTTGTGGATGTTGAAGCCGTCCGGCACCGCGGTGATCGCCAGACCGACCTTCTTCAGGGTCTCGATCTCGACAGCCGTCGTGCCGCGACGCTCGTCGCCCGACGCCTGCTCCAGACCGGCCCACTTACCTTCGAGCCAGTCGGCCTTATTGGGCTTGAACGACTTCGAGGCTTCCAGTTCGCCTTCCAGCTTGTTCTGGAACTCGGTCACCATCGCCTCGGCCTCGGCTTCGGTCATCGTGCCTTCGTCGATCAGGCGCTTGGCATAGATCTGACGCGTGGTCGGATGCGTCGCGATCGTGCGGTACATGATCGGCTGGGTGAAGGAAGGATCGTCCGTCTCGTTATGGCCGTGGCGGCGATAGCAGAACAGGTCGATAACCACATCCTTCTTGAACTTCTGGCGGAACTCGGTGGCGATCTTGGCCACATGGGTCACCGCTTCCGGATCGTCGCCGTTGACGTGGAAGATCGGGGCCTGCACCACCTTCGCACCATCCGACGGATAGGGCGAGGAGCGCGAATAGGACGGATTGGTCGTGAAGCCGATCTGGTTGTTCACGATGATGTGCATCGTGCCGCCGGTGCGATAGCCGCGCAGCTCGCTGAGCGCGAAGCATTCCGCCACCACGCCCTGGCCGGCAAAGGCCGCATCGCCGTGCAGCAGCACGGTCATGACCTGGCCGCGCTCGGTGTCACCCATCTGCGTCTGCTTGGCGCGCGACTTGCCCAGGCAGACCGGATTGACGATTTCCAGATGCGACGGATTGGCCGCCATCGAGAGATGCACCTTGTTGCCGTCGAACTCGCGATCCGACGAAACGCCAAGGTGATACTTCACATCGCCCGACCCCTGGAAATCATCCGGGTGATAGGCCATGCCCTTGAATTCGGTGAAGATGGCGCGATAGGGCTTGGCCATCACGTTGGCGAGCAGGTTGAGGCGGCCGCGATGCGGCATGCCCAGCTCGATGTCGCGCAGCCCGAGCTGGCCGCCGCGCTTGATGATGGCTTCCATCGCCGGGATCAGGGCTTCGCCGCCTTCCAGGCCGAAACGCTTGGTGCCGGTGAACTTCATGTGGCAGAAGCGCTCGAAAATCTCGCCCTCCACCAGCTTGTTCAGGATCGCCTTCTTGCCCTCGGGCGTGAACTGCACTTCCTTGTCGCGGCCTTCGATGCGCTCCTGGATCCAGGCCTTCTGCTCCGGATGGTAGATGTGCATGAACTCGACGCCAATGCTGGCGCAGTAGGTGCGCCGCAGAATCCCGAGAATCTCGCGCAGCGTCGAGGTCTCAAGGCCCAGCATGTTGTCAATGAAGATCGGACGATCCATGTCGGCTTCGGTGAAGCCGTAGGACTGCGGTTCCAGTTCCGGATGCGCGCCTGAGGCCTGGATGCCCAGCGGGTCCAGGTTGGCCATCAGATGGCCACGGATGCGGTAGTTGCGGATCAGCATCGCGGCGCGAATGGTGTCCAGCGCCGCATTGCGGGCATCGGCCGGCGAGGCGCCGCCCTTGACCGCACGGTCGGCCGACTTGGCGGCCTTGCCCTGCGGACCCAGCAGACCCTCGTCTTCCATCGGCACCAGCACGGTGGCCGGCGCCCAGGACGGACGACTCAGCGCCTGCTTCGGCTGGCTGAAGTCGTCGCCCAATGCCTCGAAGAACTGCTTCCAGGAAGCATCGACGCTGTCAGGGTTGGCTACGTACTTGGCATACAGCTCCTCGACGAAGGTGCTGTTGCCACCGTAGAGGAATTGCGTGCGTTCAAGCTGCGCCGTCATCGATGTCGTGGCGCCGCTTGTTGGCCGGCGCCGCCCTCTATGTTTCCTGTTACTTTCCGTTCAACAGTTCAACCAGGGTGGTGCCGAGCGCTGCCGGGCTTTCCGAAACTCGGATGCCGGCCGATCGCATGGCCTCCAGCTTGGTGTTCGCATCGCCCTTGCCGCCCGAGATGATGGCGCCGGCATGACCCATGCGGCGACCCGGAGGCGCGGTACGACCGGCGATGAAACCGACAGTGGGCTTCTTCACCTTGGACTTCATCAGGAATTCGGCAGCTTCTTCCTCGGCGCTGCCGCCGATTTCACCGATCATGATGATGCACTCGGTTTCCTTGTCGCCAAGGAACAGGTCGAGCGCGTCGATGAAGTTGGTGCCGTTGACGGGGTCGCCGCCGATGCCGATGCAGGTGGTCTGACCCAAGCCCGCGGCGGTCGTCTGCGCGACGGCTTCATAGGTCAGCGTGCCGGACCGCGACACGATGCCGACCTTGCCGCGACGATGGATATGGCCCGGCATGATGCCGATCTTGCACTCGCCCGGCGTGATGACGCCCGGGCAGTTCGGACCGATCAGGCGGGTGACGGAGCCGGTCAGCGCGCGCTTGACCTTCACCATGTCCAGCACCGGGATACCCTCGGTGATGCAGACGACCAGCGGGATTTCAGCCGCGATGGCTTCCAGGATCGAGTCAGCCGCGAACGGCGGCGGGACATAGATCACCGAGGCATTGGCGCCGGTCTTTTCGACGGCGTCGGCCACAGTGTTGAACACCGGCAGGCCGATATGCTGCGTGCCACCCTTACCCGGAGTGACGCCGCCGACCATCTTGGTGCCGTAGGCGATCGCCTGTTCGCTGTGGAAGGTACCCTGGCTGCCGGTGATGCCCTGGCAGATGACCTTGGTGTCCTTGTTGACGAGAACAGCCATGTTACTTGGCTCCCTTCACGGCCTTGACCACCTTTTCGGCGGCGTCGGCGAGATTGTCGGCAGAGATGATCGGCAGGCCGCTCTCGGCCATGATCTTCTTGCCCAGATCGACGTTGGTGCCTTCCAGACGCACCACCAGCGGCACGGCCAGCTTCACCTCACGGGCCGCAGCCACCACGCCCTCGGCGATGACGTCGCAGCGCATGATGCCGCCGAAGATGTTGACCAGGATGCCCTTCACGCTCTTGTCGCCAAGAATGATCTTGAAGGCCGCGGTGACGCGCTCTTTGGTGGCACCGCCGCCGACGTCGAGGAAGTTGGCCGGCTCGGAGCCATACAGCTTGATGATATCCATGGTGGCCATGGCCAGGCCGGCGCCGTTGACCATGCAGCCGATCTCGCCGTCGAGCTTGACGTAATTCAGCGACCACTTGGCGGCTTCGAGTTCGGACGCATCTTCCTCGTCCGGATCGCGCATGTCTTCCACATCCTTGTGGCGGTACAGCGCGTTGTCGTCGAAGTTCATCTTGGCATCCAGCGCGATCATCTCGCCGGCGCCGGTGACGACCAGCGGGTTGATTTCAACGATGGAGGCGTCGAGCGCCACAAAGGCTTCGTACATCGCGGTCATGAACTTGACCGCCGACTGCACCTGCTTGCCTTCCAGGCCGAGGCCGAAGGCGATCTGGCGCGCATGATGCGGCTGCATGCCGCTGGCGGGGTCGATGGCGACCTTGAGTATCTTTTCCGGATGCGCCGCGGCGACTTCCTCGATCTCCATGCCGCCCTCGGTGGAGGCCATCACGGTGATGCGCGAGGTGGCGCGGTCAACCAGGAAGCTGAGATACAGCTCGCGCTTGATGTCGCAGCCTTCCTCGATATAGAGGCGTTTGACCAGCTTGCCCTCGGGGCCGGTCTGGTGCGTGACCAGCGTCATGCCGAGAATGGCCTTGGACTGGGCGGCGACATCGTCGATCGACTTCACCACCTTGACGCCACCGCCCTTGCCGCGACCGCCGGCATGGATCTGGGCTTTCACCACCCAGACCGGGCCGCCAAGCTGCTTGGCTACGGTGATGGCTTCGTCGGCGGAGAACGCAACTCCGCCACGCGGGACGGCGACGCCGTATTTCGCGAGCAGGCTTTTCGCCTGATATTCATGAATGTTCATGCTGCCCTACGGGTTTTTCAAACCCGGATTGACCGGGTCTCAGTGAGTGCCCTTCAGGGAACGAGGTTATAGCAACCTATCGAAATGCCGCAACCGCCGCGCCGGTCAATTCGCAGGGTTTTCGACGAAAGTTCACGGGATTGCAGCAAGTTATGACGCCGTGACCCTGGCCCATAACCTGATGGCATACCCGGGCCATGCTAGTTACCGGATGGTGCCGGCCCAAGCCGCGATGGCAGGCGGACAAACCAGGCTGCGACGTATACGGCGCTCAGCGCCGGCGCATCAGGTCGCGCTCCACCGCCGGCCGGTCGCCATAGGTGAAGAGGCGGGTGTTGATCTGGGGGTTGAAATCGATCTTGTTCAGCGTGATCGCCGTGACCTTGCCCTGGGCATCCGTAACGGTCCAGCCGGCGAATTCCAGCGGCTTGTCCCCGAATACGATGGTGAGCGAGCCTTCCTTGGGCCGCTCGGGCGAAAACAGCGTGACCCGCAGGATCGCCGCGCCGCGCTCGACTTTGGCAATGCCCACGCTGCTGTCTTCGAAGGAGACCTTCTCGCGCAGCAGCAGGTCCAGCGGGGTGGCACCCAGCGGAATGCGCTCCACCGACTTCAGCTCACGGTCTTCCATGATGATATAGGCGCCATCGGACACGATCAGCATCGGCACCGGCGGATCGAATTCGAAGCGGAAACGGCCCGGGCGGCTCATGTAAATCTTGCCCTCGGCCGCGCTGCCATCGGGCGCGACCTGCAGGAAACGGCCCTGCATGGTGCGCACGGTGTTGAAATAGTCCGCAATGCGCCGGAGATCGGCCCTGTCAGTATCTGTCAGTTTGGCCGAACCGGTCGGCGCGGCGGCATAGGCAGTGGCAAACGGCATTTTCGCTGCGGTTGCAGCGATGGCCATGGCGAGCAGGAAGCGACGACGATCAGTCATGACAGAGGCGTAGCCTTCGCAGATGGCGAAATCAAGGCGGCGCGGCTAGGCTGCTGGAGACGTGACCGCATAACCCGGGGAGATCGCGATGATCATGACCACCACCGACAGCGTCGACGGCCGCAAGATCACAGCCTATCTCGGCATTGTTGCCGGCGAGGCCGTGATGGGCACGAATGTCTTCCGCGACTTCTTCGCCGGCATCACCGATATCCTGGGCGGCCGCTCGGGCTCCTATGAAAAGGAACTGCGCAAGGCCAAGGCGCTGGCCCTTGAGAGCCTGGCTGAAGAGGCCAAGACGCTGGGCGCCGACGCCATCGTCGGCATGGATCTCGACTACCAGCAGATCGGCGGTTCCGACCGCCAGATGTTGATGGTGGCCGCCAGTGGAACTGCGGTGAAACTGGGCTGACCGTCACAAGCCGAAATCGGCACCCGGATTCTTCTTGTAAAAAGAACGACCGTACTATAATCTGACAGATAAGCCCCCCTCCAGACAGAATGAGCCCGTCCCATGGAAGCCAAGAAGCAGTCTTCGCCTCATAAAAGAACGAATGTTCGTGCATTAGTGGGTTTTTTCGCCACCAGGACCGCCCTTCAGCTTGGTTTCGCACTCGCCCCGGCCTGGGCGGCCAACCGGGCAGCCACGCTGTTCCTGCGGCCCTGGACACGACCCGCCGCTGACCGACCTGCTCCGCAAAGCCATGCGACGCCCTTCGTGGCGGAGGGTCCCTATGGTCCGGTCGCCGCCTGGAGCTTTGGACGCGCCGGCGATCCGGTCGTACTGCTGGTACATGGATGGGAAGACGATCACCTGAGCTGGGCACCACTGATCGACAACCTGGTCGGCCGTGGTTTTCGCGTCCTGACGCTGGATCTGCCCGGGCACGGGCGGTCGCCCCGCACGGCACAGGCCCGACATCTCACCACCATCCCGATCCTGGCCGCCGGCATCGCCGCCCTGGGCCGCGAGGCGGAGGCCATCGATGCCACTCCTATCCAGGCGACCATCGCCCATTCGCTGGGCGGCACGGCGACCGTGATTGCCGCCGCCGAATTGGGATTGCGCACCGGACGCCTCGCCCTATTGGCACCGCCAAACCATCCGCGCCTGTTCGCCGCCGCGATGATGAAAATGCTGGGCCTGAGCAAACCGCAGGTTGGCCAGGTTTTCAGCGCCATCGAGCGGTTGGTCGGCCGCAGCATGGACTCGCTTTATCTGCCGCCGAAGCTGCGCAGCCTGGCCCTGCCCGGCCTGATCCTGCACAGCCGCGACGACCGCCTCGTGCCGCTGCACCATAGCGAGGAGAATGCCGCCGCCTGGACTGGCGCCCAGTTCCACATCCTGGACGGACTGGGTCATCGCCGGCTGATGAGCGATCCGGCGGTGCACCGCATGCTGCTGCAGTTCATCGGCAACATTGCTCCGCCCATCAGCCAGCGCATCGACGCTGCCTGAGCAAGGCACTAGACTGCGCATGGGAGAAAAATCATGCGCATCGCGTGCCTACATACTGCGGACAGCAACATTGCGGTTTTTGAAAAGGCCGCCGCGCAACGGGGCCTGGCCCTCGCGCATACCGTGCGGGCCGACCTGCTGGCCGATGCCATGCAGGCCGGCGGCCTGAATGCAGCGATCGCCGGACGGACCGGCGAGGCCCTGCTCGAACTCGCCGGACTGGCCGATGCCGTGCTGCTGACCTGCTCGACCCTGGGTCCGGTCGCCGAGGATATCGCCGGCAGGACATCCACACCGGTTTTGCGTGTCGATGCCGCCCTTGCACGGCAGGCCGTCAGCGGCGGTGGCAAGATTGCCGTGCTCTGCGCGGTGGAGACCACGCTTCGCCCGACGGGCATGCTGTTCGAAAAAGCCGCACAACAGACACAGACCATTGTCGACATGCGACTGGTGCCCGGCACCTGGGACGCCTTCCTGGCTGGCCACACAGAGCAGTATCTCGCCATGATCGCGGCTGCTGCGGATCAGGCCTTTGGCGAAGGCATCAAGGTGGTCGCGCTGGCGCAGGCCTCGATGGCTGGCGCGGCAGCGCTTTGCCGCAATGGCACACCGTTGACCAGCCCATCCGCGGGACTGGAAGCCATCGAAGCGGCTCTGGCGGCAGCCTCGTAACAGGAAAGCCTGTCTAGCGCTTCAGCTGCATCGCGTGATGGGCGATGTGATCGCCGATGAAACTCGAGATGAAATAGTAGCTGTGGTCGTAGCCCGCCTGCAGGCGCAGGGTCAGCGGAATGCCAACCGCGGCGCAGGCATTGGCCAGCAGCTGCGGCTTGAGCTGCGTCTCCAGAAATTCGTCGGCCGTGCCCTGATCGATCAGCACCGGCTTGTGCCAATCAGTGGTCGCCGCCAGCATGCTGGCATCCCAGTCCTGCCAGAGCGACCGGTTCGAGCCGAGATAACCGGTAAAGGCCTTTTCGCCCCAGGGCACCTGTGCCGGCGCGACAATCGGTGAGAAAGCCGACACCGACTTGTAGCGCTGCGGATTGCGGAAGGCACAGACCAGCGCGCCATGGCCACCCATCGAATGCCCGAAGATGCCGCTGCGCGTCGCCTCGACCGGGAAATACTCGGCCATCAGCAGGGGGAGTTCCTCGGTCACGTAAGAGTACATGCGGTAATGGCGCGACCACGGTGCCTGCGTGGCATCGACATAGAAGCCGGCGCCGGAGCCGAAATCGTATGACTCATCCTCACCCGAGATGTTCACGCCGCGCGGACTGGTATCGGGCGCGACCAGGATCAGGCCATGCTCGGCGGCATACCGTTGCGCGCCAGCCTTGGCGACCATGTTCTCCCAGGTGCAGGTCAGGCCGGACAGGTAATACAGCACCGGCAGGCGTGTGTTCTTGTCCGCCGCCTGGGGCGGCAGATAGACCGCCACCTCCATCATGCAGCCGAGCACCGAAGACGTGTGCCGCCAGACCTGTTGCTGGCCGCCGAAGCACGTCCAGTTCTTGACGCGCTCCATCAGAAGGTAACCACCGAACGGATCGACTTGCCTTCATGCATCAGGTCGAAGGCATCGTTGATCTTCTCCAGCGGCATCACATGGGTGATCAGGTCGTCGATATTGATCTTGCCGTCCATGTACCAGTCGACGATCTGCGGCACATCCGACCGCCCGCGCGCACCACCGAAGGCTGAGCCCTTCCATACGCGGCCGGTGACCAGCTGGAACGGCCGGGTGGAAATCTCCGCGCCCGACGGCGCCACACCGATGATGACGGACTCGCCCCAGCCCTTGTGGCAGCATTCCAGCGCCTGCCGCATGGTCTTGGTGTTGCCGATGCATTCAAAGCTGTAATCGGCGCCGCCCTTGGTCAGCTCAACCAGATGCGGCACCAGCTCGTCATCCTTCATATCCTTCGGATTGACGAAATGCGTCATGCCGAATTTCTCGGCCATCGCCTTGCGCGAGGGATTGATGTCGACGCCGATGATGCGGTCGGCGCCCACCATGCGTGCGCCCTGGATCACATTGAGGCCGATGCCGCCCAGACCGAAGACCACCACATTGGCACCGGCCTGGACCTTTGCCGTGTAGACCACGGCACCGATACCCGTGGTGACGCCGCAGCCGATGTAGCAGACCTTCTCGAAGGGCGCGTCGGGGCGGATCTTGGCCACCGCAATCTCAGGCAGCACAGTGTAGTTGGCGAAAGTGGACGTACCCATGTAATGCCATACGGTCTCGCCGCGGCATTTGAAGCGGCTGGTGCCATCGGGCATCAGGCCCTGGCCCTGCGTGATGCGGATCGACTGACAGAGATTGGTCTTGCGGCTGAGGCAGTAATCGCACTGGCGGCATTCCGGCGTATAGAGCGGAATGACATGGTCGCCTTTCTTCACGCTCGTGACGCCAGGGCCGATATCGACCACCACGCCGGCGCCTTCATGGCCGAGGATGCAGGGAAATTTACCCTCGGAGTCCAGACCCGAAAGCGTATAGGCATCGGTATGGCAGACGCCGGTGGCCTTGATCTCGATGAGGACCTCGCCGGCCTTCGGTCCTTCCAGCTTGACCGTCTCGATGCTCAGCGGCTTCTTGGCTTCAAAAGCGACAGCGGCGCACACATCCATGACGGGTCTCCTCCGGCGTTAAGGCCGGAGGAGCATAAGCAGCATGGCGCAGGCGCGAAACCCTTTTGCCGTCACAGTTCCGTTCAGGCCGGCTGCGCTACCGGTTGCGGCTGGCGCAGCACTGTAACCAGACCGAGCAGCGCCATGACCAGCATGGCGCCCGGCATCGGCTGATGGCCGGACAGCGGCAGCAGGTTGACCAGTGCTGCCCCCACCGTCGCACCGGCCATCTGCATGGCGCCGATCAGGGCGGCGGCGGCACCGGCGCGCTGCGGGAATGGCTGCAGCGCGGCGGCAACGGTGAGCGGATTAACGATGCCGATGCCATAGAGGAATACCAGGGTCGCCACGATGGCCGGCAGCAAGCCCAGCAGCGCACTCACCTGGATCAGCAGCATCGCGCTTCCCAGGCTGAGTATCAGGAAGCCGAACCGCATGGCCTTGCCCGGCCCGAAGCGCCGCATCAGTTTCGGCGCGCTGTAGCCGCCGGCGAACACGGCAAAGACCGTGAAGCTCGTCGTCAGGCCGAAGCTGGTCGGACTTAAGCCATATTCGGCAATGAACAGCCCCGGTGCACCGGCGAAGAAGGCGAACAGCGCCCCCAACGCGCCAGTGGTGGCGAGCGCTGGCAGCAAGAACAGGCTGCTGGACAGCAAACTGCCATAGGCCCCGAAGGCGTCGCCGATACCCGGACATGGCAACGCCACAGCACGGGTCTCGCCCAGGCGATACACCACGATGGCAAGGATGACGATGCCGAACACGGCAACCGCATAGAACGGCGCACGCCAGCCAAGAGCCTCCTGCAGCAGGCCGCCCAGCAGCGGGCTGAAGCCCGGCGCCACGGCGACGCCGGTCATGATTAGGCCCAGCGCCTTGCTCAGGGAAGCGCCCTCGAAGAGATCGCGCGCCATGGCACGGCCGATCACCGATGCCGCACAGGCGCCGACAGCCTGTAAAGCGCGACCGAGAATCAGCACCTCGACCGTCTGCGCCGCAGCGCAGAGCAGGGTCGCCGCAAAGAACAGCACCAGACCGATCACCACCACCGGCCGCCGGCCATAGCGGTCACTGAGCGGCCCGGCAATCAGCTGGCAGACCGCGAAGACAGCCAGATAGACCGTGAGCGTGAGACGCACCGTATCGGTATCGGCCTGGAGCGCCTGACCGATCACCGGCAGCGCCGGCAGATAGATATTGGTCGAGAGCATGCCGATGGCGGCCAGCGCCGTCAGCAGCACGATCAGCGGCGCATAGGCCATTTTCGCGTTCAGGGGCGCCTTGCTCATGCCGCGCGCTCCACGGCGATGGCGGTAGCTTCGCCGCCACCGATGCAAAGCGAGGCAACACCGCGCCGGCCGCCCGACCGCTCCAGCGCATTGAGCAGCGTGACGATGATGCGGGCACCGGTCGCGCCAATGGGATGCCCGAGCGCGCAGGCGCCGCCCAACACATTCAACCGGTCATGGCCGATATTGAGGTCACGCATTGCCGCCATCGGTACGGCCGCAAAGGCCTCGTTGATCTCGAACAGGTCGACATCGTCGACGCTCCAGTCGATCTTACCCAGCAACTTGCGGATCGCCGGGATCGGCGCCGTGGTGAACCAGGCCGGGTCCTGCGCATGCACGGCATGACCGATGATGGTTGCCACCACCGGCAGGCCGCGCTCTTTTGCGACCGATGCCCGGGTCAGCACCATTGCCGCCGCGCCATCGGCATTGGCGCTGGAGCTGGCCGGCGTGATGGTGCCGTTGGCTTTGAAGGCCGCCTTGAGCGTCGGGATTTTCTCCGGGCTCACTTTCAATGGATTCTCGTCGCGACTGACGGTTTCGGCACCCTTGACCGTGGGAGTGACGCTGACAATCTCGGCATCGAACCAGCCGTTCTCCACCGCTTTGCGGGCGCGGGTCAACGTCTCGATGGCATAGGCATCCTGTTCGGCGCGGGTGAAGCCGTATTTTTCGGCGCAGTCCTCGCCGAAGGTGCCCATGGCGCGGTCGCGCTCATAGGCATCTTCCAGGCCGTCGAGTGCCATATGGTCCAGCACCCTGGTATGGCCGGCATTATGGCCGAAGCGCATCTGCGGCAGCAGATATGGCGCGCCTGACATGCTCTCCATGCCGCCCGCCACCACGATATCCACCGAACCGGCACGCAACATGTCATGCGCCATCATGGCCGCCCGCATCCCCGAGCCGCAGACCTTGTTGATGGTCACCGCGCCGACATGGTCGGGCAGGCCGGCCTTGCGCGCCGCCTGCCGCGCCGGTGCCTGGCCCTGCCCGGCCGGCAGCACGCAGCCCATCAGCACTTCATCGATCTGCTCACCCTTTACGCCAGCGCGCTCCAGCGCCGCCTTGATGGCGATCGCGCCGAGTTCGTTGCCGGCCACTGAGGCCAGTGCGCCACCGAAGCGACCGAGCGGGGTGCGGACAGCAGATGCAATGACAATGGGATCATGGGCAGACAGATTGGTCGACATGGGCGGCTCTCCGTATTTTCTCTTGCCATCCTATTTAGATGATTGCTATCATCTATACGTCAAGCGCTTTTTTGCAGTGCGGAAAGGTTTCCATGCGTCGCTCAGTCGAGGAAAAGGCGGAAACCCGCCGTCATATTGTCAGAACCGCCGGCCATATGATCCGGGGCCGGGGTCTGGCCGAGACCGGCGTGGCCGAGGTGATGGCCGAGGCTGGCCTGACCCATGGCGGCTTTTACCGGCATTTCGGATCCAAGGATGATCTGGCCGCCGCCGCTGTGGAGGACTCGCTTGCCTCGATGCGGGCGCGCCTGATTGCAATTGCGGCGAAGGCACCACCGGGCAAGGCACTGGAGGCCGTGCTGGATACCTATCTGACCGAGGCCCATCGCGACCGGCCGGATCGTGGCTGCGTGATGGCCGCCATCGGCATGGAAGTGCAGCGCGCCGGCGGCAGCGTTCAGGCCGCCTATGAAGACGGCATCGCGAAACTGCTGGCGCTGTTCACCAGCGTAATCAAGGCACCGACCAAACAGCAGACAGAAGATCGCGCCCAGGCCGTGCTGTCGGTGATGGTCGGCGGCCTGCTGCTGGCGCGTGCGCTGCGGCACGACCCGGTGCAGTCGCTGCGCGCATTGAAGAATGCCAAGAGGGCAGCGCTAGCGGCTGCGCAATAAAAAAGCCCGGCGTAACTGCCGGGCTTTTTCGTGATCCTGAAACGGAAACCGCTACTCGGCCGCCTCTATATTGCGGGCAAGCACTTCGCGTTTGCCGACATGGTTGGCGGTTCCGACCACACCTTCCTTTTCCATGCGTTCCATGATGCGGGCGGCGCGGTTGTAGCCGATCTGCAGATGACGCTGGATGAAGGAGGTGCTGGCCTTGCGCTCGCGGCAGACCAGGGCCACGGCCTGGTCGTAGAGCGTGTCTTCCTCGCCACCCTCGCCGCCGGAACCCGGCGCGCCGTATTTGCCGCCATCGAGATCGGCGGTGACGGCTTCGACATAGACCGGCTCGGCCTGATCCTTCAGCATCTTGACCACGCGCTCGACCTCTTCGTCCGAAACGAAGGGACCATGCACGCGGCTGATGCGACCGGCACCCGGCATAAACAACATGTCGCCCATGCCCAGCAGTTGCTCGGCGCCCTGCTCGCCCAGGATGGTGCGACTGTCGATCTTGGACGTCACCTGGAAGGAGATACGGGTCGGGAAATTGGCCTTGATCGTGCCGGTGATGACGTCGACCGACGGGCGCTGGGTCGCCATGATCAGATGGATGCCGGCGGCGCGTGCCATCTGCGCCAGGCGCTGGATCGCGGCTTCGATATCCTTGCCGGCGACCAGCATCAGGTCGGCCAGTTCGTCAACGATAACGACGATGAAGGGCAGCGGATTCAGATCGACCGGGCGCTCCTCGTACATCGGCTTGCCGGCTTCGTCGAAGCCGGTCTGCACGGTGCGGCCGAGCTTCTCGTCCTTGGCGCGGGCCTGGGCCAGACGCTCGTTGTAGCTGGCGATGTTGCGCACGCCGAGTTCCGACATCTTGCGGTAGCGGTCTTCCATCTCGCGCACGGTCCACTTCAGCGCGACCACAGCCTTGCCCGGCTCGGTCACCACCGGCGCGAGCAGATGTGGGATGCCGTCATAGACGGAGAGTTCCAGCATCTTGGGATCGACCATGATGAAGCGGCACTGATCCGGCGTCAGCTTGTACAGCAGCGACAGGATCATCGTATTGATGGCCACCGACTTGCCCGAACCGGTGGTGCCGGCGACAAGCAGATGCGGCATCTTGGTCAGGTCGGCAATGATCGCCGAACCGCCGATATCCTTGCCCAGCGCCAGACCCAGCTTGGTCGACGGCGCCTCGAATTCGGCCGAGCCCAGCAGTTCGCGCAGATAAACCGTCTCGCGCTTGGCATTCGGCAATTCGATGCCAATGGCGTTGCGACCCGGAATGACAGCGACGCGAGCCGACAGCGCACTCATCGAGCGCGCGATATCGTCCGACAGGCCGATGACGCGGCTGGACTTGGTGCCCGGCGCGGGCTCGAGTTCATACAGGGTAACGACCGGACCCGGACGTACCTTGGTGATCTCGCCCTGCACGCCGAATTCGCTCAGCACGGATTCCAGCATGCGCGCATTCTGTTCCAGCGCGTCTTCGTTGATCTTCTCGCGACCATTGTCGGCCGGAGCGGGCTTGAGCAGTGACAGCTCGGGCAGCTCGAAATCGCCGGCTTCGCCCAGCTTCATCGTGGTCTGGGCCTCGCGAGCGGCGCGGGCGCCGGTCTTGGGCTTCTCGACACGACGGGTGACACGACCCTCATCGGCACGCTTGGCCGTCGGCAGGCGCGGCAGATTGTCTTCGTCATCCTCGTCCTCGATATCCTCATCGAGATCATCAGGATCAACATAATCGTCTTCCGCAGCCGCGGCGACCTTCTTGGCCTTGCCGAAGCTCGGCTCGGATTTACGCAGCACCGGCTTGTCGTCTTCATCCTTGTCGCGGGCGAAGAATTCCTTCAGACGGCCAAAGAAGCCATGCGCTGCCTGGCCGCCGCGCATCGCGGCCTTGCCGCCATGATAGATGCCCTGCGCGGCCAGCCCGGTGGTGGCGGCTGCGCCGAAACCAAGCCCGGCGCCCATGCTGCGCCACTCGTGGGTCGAAAGACCGGAAGCAAAATAGAAGCACAGCGACGCGAAGCCGAAGCAGAGCACGGCCGGGACCACAGCCGACATCGGCAGGCCGATGGCGACGCAGACCGGCACCAGCTGGTGATAGAGGATGTAATCGCCAACCACGCCGCCAAGACCGGCGCGCATGGCCCAGACTGCCGGCACCGGCAGGGCGGCTGCGAAGCAGGCGAAGAGAACCAGGGTGAGCGGCACCAGCGCCACATTCAGCCACCAGCGCGGCAGGCCGCGATGCGACACGATGCGGAAGCCCCAGCTGGCCAGCAGCAGCACGAACAACCAGGCCGAGAGGCCGAGCGTCTGCAGCAGCACATCGGACATATAGGCGCCCGGCAGGCCAAGCCAGTTCTTCGGCGCCAGCGGGGTCGCATGATTGAAATTGGGATCGGCCGGATCAAAGGTGGCCAGCGCCAGCGCCAGCAGGAAGCCGATGCCGAGGATCAGGATGCCGCCCCCTTCGCGGGCGCGCAGGCGCAGAAACTCGTCAAAACCTTCGGGGAAGAACGAACGCTTCTTCTTGGACCGGGCGGCCATGTCCATCCTCACGATTCACTATAATCGGCAACACAAACGGAGCCAGGCCGAGCCGATTCACCCTAGCCTGTGTAGTTAAGCCCCCAGAACGTTACTGATTCGTTGAAGCGCCACCCGCGTCGTCTCCAGATCGGCCACCAAAGCGATGCGAAGATAGGGTTTTCCGGCCTTTTCACCATCATTTTCCGGCCGGGTCAGATAATTGCCCGGCAGGGTGCGGATGCCGGCCTCGCGCCACAATTTCAGCGCCACTGCCTCCGGATCGCCCACCTCGAGCCAAAGATAGAAGCCGCCCGGCGGACGGTAGAAGCCGAAGCGGTTGCCCAGGACGTTCTGCGCCATGTCGAATTTCTGGCGATAGAGCGCCCGGTTGGCCTCGACATGGGCCTCGTCATTCCACAACGCCGTGGAAGCCTCGACCACCGGCATCATCAGGCCGGCGCAGCCATAATTGCGCAACTTGATGAAGGCCTGGGTGATCTCGGGATCGCCGGCGCAGAAGCCCGAGCGCAGGCCCGGCGCACTGGAGCGCTTGGACAGCGAATGGAAGACCATGACGTTCTTCAGCGCATCTTTCGTGGCTTTGTTGCCGGTCAGCTTCATCGCCGCTTCCAGGCCGCCCGGCGGCGGTGTATCGACATAGATCTCGGCATAGCATTCATCGAAGGCGATGACGAAGTCATGCTCGCGCGCCAGTTCGATCAGGCGCGCCATGTAATCCAGGCTCGCCACCGTGCCCTGCGGATTGGCCGGTGTGCAAAGATAAAGCAGCGCCGTGCGCTGCAGGATGTCGCGCGGCAGGCTGGCGAAATCGGGCATGAAGCCGTTTTCGGGCAGGGCCGGCACGAAATACGGCTCGGCCCCGCAGGCGGCCGCTGCGCCGACATAGGCCTGGTAGAAGGGATTGGGCATCAGCACAATCGGCTTCTCACCTTTCGGGCCTTTCTTTTGTGGGATCACCACCTGCGCCACCATGAACAGGCCCTCGCGGGTGCCGTTCAGCGCCACGATCTGCTTTTCCGCATCGAGCAGACCATCGGGCAGATTGTAACGACGCTGCAGCCAGCCGGCGCAGGCGTTGCGCAGCTCGGGCGACCCGTTGGCGGTGGGATAACGGCTCAACGAGGACAGGTCGCGGGTCAGCGCCTCGTTCACGAAAGCCGGCATCGCATGCTGTGGCTCACCGATGGAGAGGTTGATCGGCGTGATACCCGGCGGCAGCGGCTCGGCATCGAGCAGCGCGCGCAGGCGCGTGAAGGGATAATCGGTAAGGAGATCGAGGCCGGGATTGAGCATGGCAGCATTCAAAAAGCAGGGCCGGACAGGCGACCATAAGTCGGCGAATCGGGCCGGTAAAACAGGATGCTGCAATCTACGGAACGGCGACTCCCCGGGCAAGCCGGGATAAACGCCCGGCTAGACAAGAAAAAGCCCGGCCGGATAACACCCGGCCGGGCCCGTCCTGACGGATAGCGGTTACTTCGCCGCCAGGAAGTCCTTCACCTCCAGCAGCACGAATTCGTTGTCGTCGCTCTTGCCGAGCTGACGACCCGACGAATACGGCAGGTTATTGTCGTTGCCGACGATGATGTGGCTTCCATCAACCACATCGACATTCTCGATGGTGAAGAAGGGGAAGGTCAGGCGCGGACCGCCCTCGCCCGTCTCGCCACCCTGCTTCGCCTTCCTGTTCGGATCGGCCATGTCCATCAGGTCGATATGGCCGACCTTCTTCACATAACCGTCAGAGTCGGTCTGGCTGAAGTCGATCTTGTAGACGCGCTTGAACTTGGCCGGGACATTGAAGCAATCCGGCTTCATCTCGCCCTTGCAGGCCTGCGCCGCGCCACCTTCGGTATCATCGCGCTCGATGATCATGCCGGTGCTGACGTCGATCATGTTGAAGTCGCCAATACTGTTGCCGTTGACTTCGAGGCGATATTTCCAGCTACGGCCGCTCCAGTCATTCTTGGCCAGGTCGAATTCCAGGATGCGCAGGTATTCCTTGCCATCAGCGCCCTTTTCGGTGGCATTCGTTGCCGCATCCCACAGCGCGCCCTCCAGCAGCGGATAAAGGAACTTGCCGTCCTTGCTGGCAGCCATGCCCTCGAAGCCCTTGCTGCGACGCGACTCGAAGGTCACCGCCGCCGGCGCACCGGGCGTGCGCACCATGTAATGATCCGGCGAACGCACCAGCTTGCCATTCACCTTGGTCTCGACGACCTGCTTCACCTTGCCCTTGCGGTCGGTAGCGATCAGGTAAGGACCGAATTCATCACCAAACCACAGCATGTCGCCGGCGATCTGCATCGATTCCAGATCGAAATCCGCGCCGGTGAGATAGCGCTTGGTCGTGCCCTCGTTGACGATCAGGAATGGCACCTTCTTATCCGGGTCATGCAGGAACAGCGTCTCGAAGCGCTGGGCCGTGCCGCCGGCGAAATCCAGCTTCAGGCGATGGAACATCAGCATGGCGTCGGGAGAATTGGCGCGGTTGCCAAAGCCGTTGTCGGTGACAACCAGGAATTCGCCGTTGCCCAGCGAGCGGATACCAGAGAAACCCTGCACCGGCTGACCCTTGAAGGGCAGGCTGATGCCGATCTTGCGCGGCGCATTCTTGTCCGACAACGCCGAGATGCCCTCCACGCTGTTCAGTTTGTCATTGCGCTGGGCACCGGTGAATTTCCCCGAGGTCTTCAGCGAGGCCGGCGCATCGGCCGGAGCATCGACAAAGCTCTGGGCCGGCAGGAAGACATGACCGGTGAGGGTGGCGCGGAACGGCTTGTCCTGGGCCATGGCGCCCGTCGTTGCCAGCAAGGCGGCGGACAGCAAAGCGAGTGTAGTCGGTTTCATATCAGACCCCTGTTTCAAATGTCAGAGGGAGTCCGTAATTGGGCTGCATGACACTGCGATGCAGGGTGCGTGACAGCGGCGTGACGATGTCTCGACGACTCGCGGATCGGCAGGATTTCTACGAACTGGCTTTCGAGGGCGGCGCATCCGGCGGCGCATCTGCTTCGGTACTGCCTTCCGGCGGATCCTGGGTCGGTGGCAGGCGCTTCTTCGCCTTGGGCTTGTCGTCGCCTTCATCGTCCTCGCGATCGCGCTCGATGAACACGGTCTGGGCGAAAGGAATGACGATGCCGCGCTCGTCGAAACGCACCTTCATGCGGCGGAAGAATTCGCGCTTCACACTCCATTGCGCACCAGCCAGGGTCTTGAAGCGCACCCGAATGATCACGCCGGCGGCGGCAATCTGCTCGACGCCGATGATTTCCAGCGGCTCCATGATCTTGGCCTGCCATTCCGGTTCGGCCCGCATACCTTCGGCCAACTCCTGCAGAGCGGCGATGACGGTATCGACATCTTCCTGATAGGCGACATTGGCGTCGATCACCGCATGGGCGAAGCCGCGCGTCATGTTCTTGACCTTGCTGACCTCGCTGAACGGGATCACATGCACGGTGCCGTCCATGTCACGCAGACGGATGGTGCGGATCGAGATATCCTCCACCACACCGGAATTGCCGCCCAGGTCAACCACGTCGCCGACCGAGATCGTCTCTTCGGCCAGAATGAAAATCCCGGTGATGACATCCTTCACCAGGGTCTGCGCGCCAAAGCCGATGGCGAGACCGATCACGCCGGCACCGGCCAGCAGCGGGGCGATATTGATGCCCAACTCCGACAGCACGATCAGGCAGGCGATCAGACCCAGCACAATGGAGACGAAACGCCGCAGCAGCGGCAGCAGCGTACGCACCCGGCTCGAGCGCATGCCAGGCTGGCCGTCGGGGCCGGGCCGCGTCAGGTAATATTCGATGCCGGCAGCCGTGGCTTCCCACAGCATCAGGGTGATCACGACAACCAGCACGATGGTAGTGATGCGCGCCACGATGTTGCGACCGGTGGCGCTATTCACCCAGTCGAGCGTATCGATGCCCCAGGCCTGCAGGATGGCAAAGACAGCCACGATGTAGAGCAGTAGCCGGAGGCCACCCAGAAAGACCGGCAGATAGCGGTTGGCGCGTGCTTCCAGGCCCGGGAAGCGGTGCCGTACATCCTCACGCACGGCGAACAGCCGGCCAAAGCCATGCTCGGCACCGAACAGCAGCGCCCGCACCACGATCAGGATCGCCACGGTGAACAGCGTGCCACGCAGGATGATCTGGAAGCCGCCGCTGACATCGAAGGCCCAGACGGCAAAGGTCGCGCCAATATAGAGCAGTGCCAGCACATGCCAGATATCGGCGGCACGCGCACGCAGCAAGCGCAGGGCATTGCTGCGCGCACTCTCATGCTCGCCCGACTCCACACCCCGGATGCGCTGTGCCACCGCCACGCGGTTCTGCAGCACCAGGATCGACAGCAGCAGCGCGAAGATGAAGCCGACCAGCGTGGCAATGGCATCAACGCCGTCTTCGGGGATGCGCACGCGGCGGGCGATGTGCACGGCGGCATAGCCGAACAGACCGACCGCACTCAGGCGGCGCAGCCAGACCTGGAAATAGGCGCCGCTCTCGCCATCCAGCCGCAGCAGCCGCGTCATGGCCGTATCGGGCGCCAGCAGCATCTGGCCGGCAATCTCGATGGCGCGCCAGGCGACGAAGGCCAGCACGATGATCTGCGCGATATCGCGCGTCAGGTTATTGGGCGCCAGCAGGATCAGCGTACCATAGGCCGTGGCGGCAAAAACGGCGGTCGGCACCAGCGCCACCAGCGCACGCAGCAGCACGAAGGTCAGCCCGAGCCAGACCGGGCCGGGCCGGTGCAATTCCAGCGTCGCCAGCGGCCGGCGGATCGCCATATAGGCCAGTGCCTGCATGGTGAGCGCGGCCACCAGCACGGCGCCCAGCTTCAGCAGCACATCGGTCCACAGCGCACGGCGCTTCGGATTCTCCACCTGCAGGGTCAGCCAGGTCTTCAGCGCCGGGATATCCGAGAACAATGCCCCCAACGCCGCAAAGCTGCTGCCGGCACGACGCATCTGGTCGACCACGGAATCGACGATGACGGCGCCCGGATCTTCGGGCTCGGGTGCGGCGGCCGGCTTGGCGGGCGCTGCTGCGGCCGGGGCGGGTGGCGGAGCCGGTTTCGGTTCAGCTGGCTGTGTCGGTGCGGGTGCGGATTTCTGCGCGGCACCCAGCGCGCGCAACGTGTCGATCAGCTTCCGGCGCTCGGTTTCGTTTTCGAGCTGGTCGGCCAGCGTGTTCAGTTCCGCAGGACTCAGACCCGTGGCCGGCACTGCGGATGGCTGGGCAGCCGGTTGCTGCGCCAGCGCCGGCAGGGCCGCCAGCAACAGGCCAAGCATGATCAGGAATGGAAGAATGCGGCGCGGCACGGCAGAGCAGTTCAGGGTCATGGGATCAATCGAGGTCGCAAATGTGGCGTCGCCATGGGGCATGGCGATGACGAAGTTATAACTTTTGGAGGGGAAAATGGTGCCCAGGGACGGAGTTGAACCGCCGACACGAGGATTTTCAGTCCTCTGCTCTACCAGCTGAGCTACCTGGGCACACACGCGCCGTTACGGCCTAAAAGTCCGTAACGGCGCGCGGTTATAGACAAAATCCCCACCCCTGTCCAGCCCCGGACAAAGGGGGCCGGACAGGGCCGGATTTACATGAATTTGGCCACGATATCGGTGGTCGACGTCTTGCCGATATCGTCGAAATGGGTGGCCAGGAAGGCCTCGGCCTTTTCGCGGCCAATGCCGCGCAGGTAGCACAGGAAATCCCAGTCCGGATTGAGCTTGCTCGAGACGCTGAACTTGGCCAACAGGTCCTCGGCATCGATGCTGTGCATGAACACGCGCGGATATTTGTCGCGGTTCAGCTCATTGGTATCCAGCAGGTTGGTCACGAACTGGATGGCGCGCATCTCGCGCATCAGGCTGGAATTCCAGCTCAGCGTATTGATGCGATCCAGGATCGCCGCCGCCGTATTCGGCACCTCAGGGATATTCACCGGGTTGATCTGCACGATCAGGATATCGTTCGTGCCCTTTTCGTAGATCAGCGGGAAGATCGGCGGATTGCCGCAATAGCCGCCATCCCAGTAGAAGTTGCCCTCCACTTCCACTGCCTGGAACAGGAACGGCAGGCAGGCCGAAGCCATCACGGCATCCGGCGTCACTTCATCGCGGTTGAACACGCGGATACGGCCGTTCTTCACGTTGGTGGCGCAGATGAACAGCTTGGCAGCGGTCTTGTTGGCGCGCAGCGCATCGAAATCCACCACCTCGGCGATGATGTCACGCAGCGGATTGATGTTCGCCGGATTGAGCTGATACGGCGACATCATCTGCGACAGCGAATTGAAGAAGTGGTACATCGGCGAGAAATCCATATTGCCGATGCTGAACATCTTGTCGATCGGGCTGGGCTGCAGCGGGCCCTTCTTGCCGGCTTCCGACGACTTGCGCCAGAACAGCTCAAGCAGTTCCTTGGCTTTGGCCGGACCACCAGCGCCCAGTCCATAGGCCGCCACGGCGGCGTTCATGGCACCCGCCGACGTGCCGACCAACGCCTCGATCTCGATGCGGTCATCCTCGAGCAGACGATCCAGCACACCCCAGGTGAATGCGCCATGCGCACCACCACCCTGCAGGGCCAACTTCAGACTTTTCTTTTTCATCGTCCCAGTCCCCCAAACCCCAAGAATGACAAGTGTCAGCCGCCCTGAATGGCCGCCCCCGGCGCATCCAGATGCAGGATCGTTTCGTTGCGCGGCAAATAGACCGCCAGATCACCGCTACGCAGCGCGGCATAGGCGGCTTGCAGGATCGCCGCCTTCATGATCACCAGCGCGCCGAAATTGTCGGTAAAGAAATAGATGCGCCAGATCATGACGACCGGCCGCATCTCGTGCAGCAGGATGATTGGCGCCGGATCGGACAGCACGCCATCGACCCCGAGCGCTGCCTCGCGCAGAACCCGCTGCAGTTCGACCTCGTCGAAACCGTATTGCAGCGGCACTTCCACGGAATCCAGATGCCGCACCTGCGGCCGGGTATGGTTGACCAGCTTGGCGCGGCCGATCACCGCATTCGGCACCACGACAAGGTCCATCGTACGGGTGCGTAGGTGGGTCGCACGCCAGTTGGTCATCAGCACGACGCCCTGCGTGCCGTCCATGGTGATCCAGTCGCCAGCCTTGAACGGACGCTCCAGATTGAGAGCGACGCCGGCGAAGATGTCGGTCAGCAGTTGCTGCAGGGCGAAGCCGATGATGATGGCAACCACGCCCGAAGTGGCGAACAGGCCGGTCGGCGCCTGGTCGAAGACCTCGACAGCGACAAAGCCGGCCGCGAGGACATACAGCATCACGTTGAACAGGTCGGTCAGCAGTTTGCGTTGGCGCGGCACACCCGACAGGCTCTGGCCATACATCCTGCGCCAGACGAAGAGCTCGAACCCGAGCGCCACCGCCCAAGCCAGGCTGAACCAGGCCAGCACGGCCAGTGGCTTGTCGAGCCACACCGGCAGGTAAGGCGAGATCAGCCATGTCCACATAAACGGAACATGACGCGGCTCGAGCACCGCGTAGATCAGTCCGATTGAGATGAGGAGCGCCCAGAGGAAGCGCCGAGTTTCGCGCGACATGGGCCGGACGTTACCGGTTTGCCGCATCAGGGGCCAGCGCTTTCATGGCTCTATTGGTAGACATCCGGCCATCACGTCCCCTTCACGCCCCGTCTTCACTATGTCATGCTGCGGGTTCGCGATCCTGTCGGACCCGTCATGACATTCTTCTCCACGCTCGCTTCCCTTCCCTTCAAGGTCACCCTGCTTCGCTCGGTCGGCGCGAAGATTTTTGCGGTGGCTGCCAGCCTGCTTGCCATCATGGTGCTGGTTGCCGTCATCGCGAGCCAGATGGCGCGGATCGTCAGCGACGAACTGACCCTGATCGAACGGCATTATATGCCGGCCTATGCAACGCTGGCGCGCGCCCATATCCGTTCGGTGGAAGAAGATCTCGCCCTGCGACGCCTGATTGTGCATGTCCGTTCGGGCGACATGACGACCAATGAGCACAACGAGGCCTATCGCGCCGATGTCTTCAAATCGATCGAAGGCGTCAGGACCGAGCTGGCGGCAACACGGGAGCACCTGCGCGCCCTGCTGGATAAGAACTCCTATTTCCACAACGATCAGGCCATCGCCCGCGTGGATGCCCAGATCGAAATGATGCTGGACATCTACAGCAAGGAAGAACGTGTGCTGGCTCCGGTGCTGGATGGCCTGGCCGCCCAGGACTGGCAGAAGGTCTATGCCCCGCTGGACGCCATAGAAGAGCGCAGCACCGAGGTGAACGACCGGCTGGAGCGATACCGCAACGACATGCGGCTCATCCTCGAAGGCGCTGCTTCGAGCGTGCGACAGTTCCAGGAAAACCTCATGCTGGCCAACATGATCGTGACCATCCTGGCCTGCGCGCTCGGCCTGGTCGCCGCCGGCTTCATCACCCGCAGCCTGGTCCGTCCGGTGAAGGCGCTGCTGCTGGGCGCCAAGCGGATCGAGGGCGGTTCGCTGGATGTCGACTTGCCGGTGTCGTCGCGCGACGAGATCGGCCAGCTAACCGCCAGCTTCAATGTGATGGTGGAAGAGCTGCGCAAGAAGGAGCGCATCCGCGACACCTTCGGCCGCTATATGGATCCTCGCATCGTCGAGGGCCTGCTGGACCGCCCCGACCTGGCCCACAGCGAGGGCGAGCGGCGCGTAATGACCGTGCTGTTCTGCGACATGCAGGGCTTCACGGCCTTGAGCGAGCGCCTGTCGCCAGCCGCGCTGCTGGCAGTGGTGAACCGCTATCTGACCCTGATGTCGCAGCCAGTGCGCGAGCATAACGGCGTGATCGACAAGTATATCGGCGACGCCATCATGGCTTACTGGGGGCCTCCCTTCGTGCCCGGCGACCGTCAAGCCATCATGGCCTGCGAAGCCGCACTGGACATGGTGAAGCAACTGGAAAGCTTCAACGCCGAGCTGCCTGACCTGATCGGCATGCGCGGCAACCTGCCCAAGATTAACATCCGCATCGGCATTGCCACCGGCGAGATGCTGGTCGGTTCGATCGGTTCGGAATTCTCGCAGAGCTATTCCGTGCTGGGCGACAGCGTCAACCTGGCCTCGCGCCTGGAAGCCGCCAACAAGAGCTACGGCACCCGCATCATGATCAACACGCAGACCTACAACATGCTGGGCGATCAGTTCGCCTTGCGCGAGATCGACATGATGCGCGTGGTGGGCAAGACCGAGCCGGAGCGCGTCTACGAACTCTATGGCCCCGCTGAATCCACGCAGCGCGATCGCGATGCGGTCTTTGCCGAGGGGCTCGCCGCCTATCGTCGCGGCGACTGGACGGTAGCGCGCCGACATCTGGAGCAGGCCAGCGGCGATCCACTAGCCCAGGCCTTCCTGACGCGCATCACGATCCTGGAAAAGGACACGCCGGAAGCCTGGGATGGTATCTGGACCATGACCCAGAAATAGGCCGACCCGCCGCCCGCTCGCATCAGGCTGGACAACCCCTCCACACCCATCATATCAGTTCGCTGCGACCGTCCGTCAGCCACAGAGCCTGCGTATGACCGATTCAACCATTGCCGTTGCCGGCCTTGCCAAGACCTATGGTCAGGCCGAGACGCTGGTGCGCGCCGTGGATGGCATCGATTTCTCGGTACCGGCCGGGAGTGTGACGGCCCTGCTGGGTGGCAACGGCGCCGGCAAGACCACCACTATCGCCATGCTGCTCGGCCTGCTGAAGCCCTCTGCCGGCAGCATCACCATCCTGGGTACCGACATGCTGCGCGAGCGGCATCGCATCCTGCCGCGCCTGAATTTCTCATCGCCCTATGTCGATCTGCCGCATCGCCTGACCGTGCGGCAGAACCTGCATGTCTTCGCCGGACTCTATGCCGTGCCGCGGGCCGCCGACCGTATTGCGCAACTGGCACAGGAACTGGACTTCGCCGTCCTGCTGGACCGCCCGGCCGGGGCGCTCTCAGCCGGCCAGAAGACCCGCGTGGCACTCGCCAAGGCGCTGATCAACCTGCCCGACATCCTGCTGCTGGATGAACCGACAGCCTCGCTCGATCCCGATACCGCTGACTGGGTGCGCAGCCTGCTGGAACGTTATCGCGCCGAACGCGGCACCACGATCCTGCTGGCTTCGCATAACATGGGCGAAGTCGAGCGGCTGTGCGACCAAGTGCTGATGATGAAACAGGGCCGCATTGTTGATCGCGGCACCGCGCCGGAACTGATCGGCCGCTACGGCCGACGCAATCTGGAAGAAGTCTTCCTCGACATCGCACGCGGCCAGGGCAAGGCCGCCGCCATGGCAGGAGTATCGGCATGAGCGCGCAAGGGGGCGAAATCAGCTGCAGCCTGCAGCGTATCGGCGCCATGTTGCGCCGGCACTGGTATCTGCTGTCGGGCTCCTGGACCCGCATCACCGAGTTGATCTACTGGCCCGCCGTGCAAATGATCATGTGGGGCTTTCTCACCCAGTTCCTGGCGAGCAAGACCTCGTATGTGGCACAGGCCTTTGGTGTCTTCCTGGCCGGCATGATGCTGTGGGATTCGATGTTCCGCGTGCAGCTTGGCGTCGCCATCTCCTTCCTGGAGGAGATGTGGTCGCGCAATCTGGGCAACCTGTTCGTCAGTCCGCTGCGTCCCAGCGAGTTCGCGGCCTCCGTGCTGCTGATGGGCCTGCTGCGCACCCTGGTCGGCATGATCCCGGTCAGCGTGATGGCCTGGCTGTTCTTCGACTTCTCGGTCTATGGCATGGGCATCGGGCTGGCCGGCTTCTTCTTCAGCCTCACCATGTTCGGCTGGGCCATCGGCATCGCGGTCTGCGGCCTGATCATGCGCCATGGCCTCGGCGCCGAGAGCGCGGCCTGGGGCGCGATGTTCCTGATCCTGCCGGTGGCGGCCGTCTATTATCCGGTGAGCGTATTGCCGGCCTGGCTGCAGCCGGTCGCCTGGGCGATGCCGCCCGCGTATGTCTTCGAGGGCATGCGCGCGCTGCTGGTTGACGGCGTGCTGCGGCATGATCTGCTGGTGGCGGCCTTCGCGCTCAACGCGCTGTATCTGGCGCTGGGCTTTGCCGCCTTCCTGGCCCTGTTCGAGGCCGCACGCCGTCGCGGCCTGTTACTGGGCCAGGGTGAGTAAGGTCACGCCTTCAGTCATCAGCCGGCCGAGCAGCCGCATCGGTAGCAGCGTGAACAGGCCAGGGATCACCAGGGCACCGAAGAAGATCGCGATCATCGCCCGGCGATGGGTCGAAACCTTGCGGCGACGGATCGCCAGGATGGCGGCCGGCACCGTCACCAGCACCAGAATGCTCAAGGCATGGATCGGGCTGTAGCTGCCGCTGATGCCGGTAATCCAGAAGGAACTGACGGCTGCCGTGAGCATCAGGCCGACCCAGATCCAGCCCAGCAGACGATGCGATCCGGTGCCTTTGCGCCGAATCAGCATCATGGTTCCCAGCCCAAGCGCCAGAATTGTGGCGGCAAGATGGATATGAACCGCAGGGCCAGCCGTTAGGAGGGGCATTAAATTCATGCCCGCAGCCTGCGCCGCCCCCTGCAAAAGGGCCAGCGGGTTGCTATACTCCTGTGACTGCGATCACCGGTTTTCCGGGGATTAGCCGTCTTCATAATTTAAGGAATTGCCGTGAGCGCCACCATTGCCCTGGTCGATGACGACCGCAATATCCTCACCTCGGTTTCCATTGCGCTGGAAGCGGAAGGCTACAAGGTCCGTACTTACAACGACGGCGCCGAAGCCCTGCGCCATCTGACCCAGCAGACGCCGGATCTGGTGATCCTCGATATCAAGATGCCACGCCTCGACGGCATGGAAACGCTTGGCCGGCTCCGTCGCGTCAGCCAGGTGCCCGTGATCTTCCTGACGTCCAAGGATGAGGAGATCGATGAAGTGCTGGGCCTGAAGATGGGCGCTGACGACTACATCACCAAGCCCTTCAGCCAGCGCCTGCTGATCGAACGCATCAAGGCGGTGCTGCGCCGCGCCGAGGCGAACCGCCCGGGTGCCGAGGAGACATCAGCCGACAAGATGATCATCCGTGGCCCGCTGGCGCTCGATCCGGCACGGCATCGCTGCACCTGGAAGGGCGAGGACGTCACCCTGACCGTGACGGAATTCTTGCTGCTCGAGGCACTGGCCCAGCGCCCCGGCCATGTGAAAAACCGCGACCAGCTGATGGATGCGGCCTATGACGACAATGTCTATGTCGACGATCGCACCATCGACAGCCACATCAAGCGGCTGCGCAAGAAGTTCAAGTCGATCGACGACGACTTTGATTCGATCGAGACGCTGTATGGCGTCGGCTATCGCTTCAAGGAACAGGCCGCCTGATCAGCCGGTGCTGAGGGAAGCATGACCACGGAGATGCGGCGGTGAGCGAACAGCGCCAGCGGCGGCGACTCATGTCGCCGCTGACCCGCCGCATTCTGCTGATCAATCTGGCGGCGCCGCTGGCGCTGGTGCTGGCCTTCTTCTATCTCGACCAGTTCCGCCTCAGCCTGATCGACACCCGCATCAATGCACTGCGCTACGAGGCCAACCTGATCGCAGGCGCTTTGGGCGAATCCGCCATCTCGCCCATCGAGTTCGCTCCGACGCTGGAGCCGGAACTGGCGCGCCAGCTGATGCGCCGCCTGGCCACGCAATCCAGCGCCCGGGCCCGGTTGTTTGATGCCGAAGGCGAACTGCTCGCCGACAGCCGCCTGCTGCTGGCGGCCGGCCGCGGCGTGGTCACGCGCCAGCTGGCGCCGCCAAATATCGACACCCCCTGGGAAGAAGCACTGGTCAGCCTTTATGACAACATCAACGCGCTGTTCATGACGACGCTGCAGCTGCCTGCTTATGTCGAGCTGCCATTCACTCATGCCAACGATTACCCGGAAGCGCGACGCGCCCTCTATGGCGAGAGCAGCGAACAGCTGCGCGACCTCCCCGATGGCCGCATCATGCTGTCGGTCGCCGTGCCAGTGCAGGGCCTGCGCAAGGTTGTCGGCGCCCTGCTGCTGAACATCGATTCCGCCGAACTGGATGCCCGTGTGCGCGAGGAACGGCTGGGCGTGCTGAAGATTTTCGTCGCCGTGCTGGGCTTCACCGTGCTGGCCTCGCTGTATCTGGCCGGCGCCATCGTGCGGCCGATCCATCGCCTGGCCGAGGCCGCCGAGCGCATCCGCGCCGCCAAGGGCCGCATCGCGCATCTGTCGCTGCCCGACTTCTCAAACCGCCAGGATGAGATCGGCGACCTGTCCATCGTGCTGCGCGCCATGACCGCCGCGCTGTCGCAACGCCTGGATGCCATCGAGAAATTCGCCGCCGATGTCTCGCATGAAATCAAGAATCCGCTGACCTCGCTGCGCAGCGCCATGGAAACCTTCATGCGCACCGAAAAACCGGAACTGCGTGCGCGGCTGCTGGCGGTGATGCAGGATGACGTGCGTCGCATGGATCGCCTGATCACCGATATTTCCGGCGCATCGCGCCTGGATTCCGAACTGGCGCGCGCGGCGGCACAGACCATCGATATCGCCGGCATGCTGCAATCGGTGATCGAACCCTATGCCACCCGGCTGGCTGATACCGGGCCGCGCATCGATCTGAAACTGGTCGAGCCCGGCCCCTATCTGGCCCCCGGTTTCGAGGATCGTCTGGGCCAAGTGGCGCGCAACCTGATCGACAATGCGATTTCCTTCAGTCCGCCGCAGGGCACGATCACCGTCACGGTGAAACGCGAGCCACGCCATATCGTCTTCAGCATCACCGACGAAGGCCCTGGCATTCCCGAGGAAAACCGGGAGTCCATCTTCGAACGCTTCTACAGCGAACGCCCATCGGCCGAAGCTTTCGGGCTGCATTCCGGCCTTGGCCTGTCGATCGCCCGCCAGATCGTGCAGTCGCTGGGCGGACAAATTCATGCCGAGAACCGCGATGACGGCCCCGCCGGTGCCCGCTTTGTGGTGCGACTGCCGCTTTAGGCGCCGGTATTAACCAACCCGGCATATTACAGCCCGTATCCACGACAGGGTGTATTGACAGTGCACGGAGCGGGCGGCAGGCTGCGCGCCCATGCTGACTGTCCACGCAACCTGTGTGGCGATTGCCGGCGAGGCGGTGCTGCTGCGCGGCCCCTCGGGCGCCGGAAAATCCGACCTCGCGCTCCGCCTGATCGATGGCACTGCCGGTGTCGGCCTTGTGGCCGACGACCGCACAGCCCTGTCGCGCGACGGGCTGCGCGTAATCGCATCCGCGCCAGACAGCATCCGCGGCCTGCTGGAAATCCGCGGCCTGGGTCCGGTCCGCGTCATCGCCGCCGCGCCTACGCCGGTGGCCCTGATCATCGACCTCGTGCCCATGGCCGATGTGCCGCGCCTGCCCGATCCCGATTTTGAAGCGCTGGCCGATGTCAGGCTGCCGAGACTGTCGCTGCATGCCTTTGAAGCCAGCGCACCGGCCAAGGTGAAATGGGCCCTGGCCCGTGCCGCCACCGGCCGTCTGTTCGAGCCCGATGAAGCCGGCGACGACGCCACCGTCATCCGCTTCCGGCACAAGGCCTGATCCCGTGACCGCCACGCCCCATGCCGCAGAGCCGGTCCGCGTCGTTCTCGTCAGCGGCCTGTCGGGTGCCGGCAAGACCACCGCGCTGAAAGTCCTGGAAGACATGGGCTATGAGGCGGTCGACAACCTGCCGATGGCGCTGCTGCGCGGCCTGGCCGCGCCCGAAGATGAAATCGCCGCCGCGCCGCGCCGCGGCATTGCCATCGGCATCGACAGCCGCACCCGCGGTTTCCAACCGGACGCCGTCATCGGCCTGATCGCCGAATTGAAGCAGCGCCCCGACCTCGCCGTGCAGCTGCTGTATTTCGACTGCAACGACGACGTGCTGCTCAAGCGCTTCACGGCGACCCGCCGCCGCCATCCGCTGGCCGCCGATCGCCCGGTCGCGGACGGCATCGCCGCCGAACGCCGGTTGATGCAGCCGCTGCAAAGTGAAGCCGATCTCGTGCTGGATACCTCGACGCTGGCGCTGCCCGAATTCCGGCAGATGATGGCGGCCCAGTTCGCCCTGGATGCCCAATCCGGCCTCAGCCTCATGGTGATCTCGTTTTCCTACAAACTCGGCCTGCCGCGCGAAGCCGACCTGGTGTTCGACGTGCGCTTCCTGCGTAATCCGCATTACGATGATGCCCTGCGCCCGCAAACCGGCATCGAACCGGCGGTGGCCGGCTATGTCACGGCTGATCCTGGCTATGACGGGTTTTTCGGCCGGCTCACCGGCATGGTCGAAAGCCTGCTGCCCCGGTATGCCGCCGAGGGTAAACGTTACCTGACCATCGCCATCGGTTGCACAGGGGGGCGGCACCGCTCCGTTGTGGTTGCCGAGGCCCTGGGCAAGCACTTGCGCGAAACCGGCCAACGTGTCGATATCCGCCATCGCGACCGGGAACTGGCTAGCGCCTGACCCAGTTGCATAGGATCCCCAGCCTTATGATCAGCCACAAGATCGATAGCGTCCCATGATCGGTATTGTCGTCGTCACCCACGGCCGCCTGGCCGAGGAATTCATCCATGCCACAGAGCATGTCGTCGGACCGCAGAAGAACCTGCGCGCCGTCTGCATCGGACCGGAAGACGACATGGAACAGCGTCGCGCCGACATCCTGGCGGCCGTGGCCGCCGTCGACGCCGGCAAGGGCGTGATCGTCCTGACCGATATGTTCGGCGGCACGCCGTCCAACCTGGCCATCTCGATCATGGACCAGGCCAAGGTGGAAGTGATCGCCGGCGTGAACCTGCCGATGCTGATCAAGCTGGCCAGCGTGCGCGGCAAGGCTGAATTGCAGGCCGCCGTCACTGCCGGCCAGGAGGCCGGCCGCAAATATATCAACGTTGCCTCCAAGCTGCTCGCGGGAGAGTCAGCCTGATGACTGCCTCGACCATGAGCGGCGACGCGCTCACCCGCAGCGTGACGATCCCGAACCAGCGCGGCCTGCATGCCCGAGCCGCGGCCAAGTTCGTCCAGGTGGTCGCCAAATTCCCGCAGACCCGCATTCAGGTCTCCAAGGACGGCCAGACCGTCAACGGGGAATCAATCATGGGGCTGATGATGCTGGCCGGCACCCAGGGCAGCAGCATCGACATCGCCGTTACCGGCACCGAGGCCCAGGCCGCCCTAGAGGCCCTGATCGCCCTGGTCGAGGGGAAATTCGGCGAACCGGAATAGGGCTTCGGGGGTCAGCCCCCGAAAGGTCATATTCCTATATAAAGATTTCTTTATATAAGGCTGGACAGGCCCGCCCGCCCCCTGCTATACCGCGCCCAGTCTGAAATCTCGCCAACTGGAGCTGCGGAAATGAGCGCGGATTATATCGTCAAGGACATCGGTCTGGCCGACTGGGGCCGCAAGGAACTGGATATGGCCGAGACCGAAATGCCCGGTCTGATGGCCACCCGCGCCGAATTCGGCAAGTCGCAGCCGCTCAAGGGCGCCCGTATTGCCGGCTCGCTGCACATGACGATCCAGACCGCCGTGCTGATCGAAACCCTGCAGGCGCTGGGCGCCGACATCCGTTGGGCCTCGTGCAACATCTATTCGACCCAGGACCACGCCGCTGCCGCCATCGCCAAGGCCGGCATTCCGGTCTTCGCCGTGAAGGGCGAGACGCTGGAAGAATACTGGGACTACACCCACAAGATCTTTGAATGGGCCGATGGTGGCGCCCCGAACATGATCCTCGACGACGGCGGCGACGCCACCCTGCTGATCCATCTGGGCATGCAGGCCGAGAAGGACGCCTCGGTGATTTCCAAGCCGACCAATGAGGAAGAAACCGTCCTCTATGCCGCGATCGCCAAGAAGCTGAAGTCCTCGCCGGGCTGGTATTCCAAGATGGGCACCGCCATCAAGGGCGTGACCGAGGAAACCACCACCGGCGTGCATCGCCTGTACATCATGGCCAAGGAAGGCCGCCTGCTGTTCCCGGCGATCAACGTGAACGACAGCGTGACCAAGTCGAAGTTCGACAACCTCTATGGCTGCCGCGAAAGCCTGGTCGACGGCATCCGCCGCGGCACCGACGTCATGATGGCCGGCAAGATCGCCGTCATCGCCGGCTACGGCGACGTGGGCAAGGGCTCGGCCGCGTCGCTGCGCAATGCCGGCTGCCGCGTCATGGTCACCGAAATCGATCCGATCTGCGCCCTGCAGGCGGCGATGGAAGGCTATGAGGTCGTGACCATGGAAGACGCTGCCCCGAAGGGCGACATCTTCGTCACCGCCACCGGCAATCTCGACGTCATCACCATCGACCATATGCGCGCTATGAAGCATCGCGCGATCGTGTGCAACATCGGTCACTTCGACTCTGAGATCCAGATCGGCGCGCTGAAGAACATGAAGTGGCACAATGTGAAGCCGCAGGTGGACGAGGTCGAGTTCCCCGGCAAGAAGCGCATCATCGTTCTGTCGGAAGGCCGCCTCGTGAACCTGGGCAACGCCACCGGCCACCCGAGCTTCGTGATGAGCGCCTCCTTCACCAATCAGGTGCTGGCGCAGATCGAACTCTGGACCAACCCGGGCAAGTACGAAAAGCAGGTCTACACCCTGCCGAAGCATCTGGACGAGAAGGTCGCCAGCCTGCATCTGGAGAAGGTCGGCGCCAAGCTGACCAAGCTGACCCCGGTGCAGTCGAAGTATCTCGGTATTGCCGAGAAGGGCCCGTTCAAGCCGGACCACTATCGCTACTAATTGATGGCGACGAATCGTTCGTCATGCGCAAAGGCCGGGCTTGTCCCGGCCTTTGTCATTTTAACGCCTTGTCTTGGCCCCCTGAGGTGTCGATAGTGACCGGCATGTCTGGGGCTGCGGAGACTTTGGCGTGAACGATACCGTGTGGCTGGCGGCTGTTGCCGCTGCCGCCGGCGTGGCCGGCTGGCAGGGCTGGCGTGCGCGTGGTCTTGCCGAAAAGCTGCACGTCGCTGAAGCCGAAACCGCCGCCACGCAGATCGCCCGCGAAGGCGAGCGCAAGGCCGCCCTCGCCTTGCAACAGCGACTGGACGCCCTGCTTGCCGACAATGAAACCCTGCAGGAAGCCGAGGCGCAGGCCAAGAGCCTGCTGGATGCCGCCCCCTTCCCGATCTGGCGCCGTGATGCGCAGAGCCGCCTGATCTGGGTCAACGCACGCTACGCCGTGCTGGCCGAAACGACTGCCGAGGATGCCGTCAACCGTGGCCTGGAACTGGCCTCTGCCCATGACCTGGACCAGCCGCGCGATCTGGCGGTGGCCGCCCGCGAGGCCGCCACGCTGAAATCGGAGGAGCGCCGCTTCGTCGCCGAAGGCGACCGCCGCAATTACCGTATCTTCGAACAGCCGGCCGGCGAAGGCACCCTGGGCTTTGCGCAGGACATCACACCTGAAGCTGACGCACGCGGCCAGCTGCGCCGCCATATGGAAGCCCATATGGAAGTGCTGCGCACCATCTCGACGGCGACCGCCATCTATGGCCCCGACAAGAAGCTGCTGATCTGGAACCGCGCCTATGCGCGCCTGTGGCAGCTGGATGAAGCCTGGCTCGAATCCCGCCCCGGCTTCGGCGAGATTCTGGAACATCTGCGCGCCGACCGCCGCCTCCCCGAACAGATCGACTGGCAGGCCTACAAGCGCAGCCAGCTCAACCTGTTCACCTCGGTGATCGAGCGGCAGGAAGAACTGATCCACCTGCCCGATGGCTCGACGCTGCGGCTGGTGATCAGCGCCTATCCGTCGGGTGGTTTGCTGTTTGCCTATGACGACGTGACGCGACAGCTCACACTGGAACGCGCCACCAACACCATGATCGCCGTGCAGCGCGCAACGCTGGATCATCTGTACGAAGCCGTGGTCGTGTATGGCTCGGACGGCCGCATCTCGCTGTATAACCGCGCCTTCGCCCAGCTCTGGCAGATCGACCCCGACATCCTGAACCGCCAGCCGCATATCACCGAAGTGATGGAAGCGGCCCGGCCGCTGATGCAACGCGGCCCCGACTGGGCGCAGCTGCGCGAGCGCCTGATCGACAGCTTCTCCAGCCGCAAATCCACTCGCGGCCGGCTGGAGCGCGGTGACGGCACCGTGATCGACTATGCCTCGGTTCCACTGCCCGACGGCGCGGTGCTCTATACCTATCTCGATGTCAGTGCCAGCATCCGTATCGAGCGCGCGCTGCGCGAGCGCAACGAGGCGCTGGAACGCACCGACCGCATGAATGCCGCCTTCATCAGCAACATCACGCATGACCTGCGCTCGCCGCTCGGCACGCTGATCAGCATGACGGAAGTGCTGTCGCAGGGCATCCTGGGGCCGATGAACGCGCGGCAGGAGGAATACTGCGCCGACATCATGAAAACCTCGCGCGATCTGCTGCGTCTGCTCGACGACATCATCGCCATCGCCACCATCGAGGTCGGTCAGATGGCGCTGGAGCCCGAGCCGATTGCTCTGGATGCACTGTGGCAGGATGAAGCCGCCGTCTGGCGGGATCTGGCCGATCGCCGCGCCATCCAGCTCACCATGCCCGACAGCAGCCGGAGTGGCACGATCATCAGCGGCGACGGCCAGCGCCTGCGCCAGGCACTGGACAGCGTCATGGCCGCCGTCCTGGACGGGACTCCGCAGGGCGGCCAGGTCGCCTTCGGCCTGACCAGCCATGGCCGGGACCATATCTGCCTGCGGATCGAAAGCCACAGCGGGGGCCTGAGCCCGGTTCAGCCGCGACAGCTATTCGCCGATCTGGTTGATCCGCCGGAACACCGCCGGGCCAATGCCGATCTGTCGCTGATCGTGGCGCGGGGCCTGTTCGACCTGCATGGTGCCCGTCTGCGGCTGGCCGGCGACCAGGATGGCCAGCAGGCGGTGGAAATCCTGCTGCCCTGCCAGTCCGATGACGCCCCTGCGGACGCGATTGCGGCCCTGACAGGCCGTCAGTAGACTCGGTTTCATGCCGTTGATTCGCCGTCTTTCGCTGCCCGACGAGGCAGCCACCGCTGCGCTGGCGCAGGCGCTGGCGCCACGGCTGAAGCCCGGCGACGCCCTGCTGCTGGACGGCCCGCTCGGCGCCGGCAAAACCAGCTTTGCCCGCGCCCTGATCCGGCAGCTCACCGGGCCGTCAACCGAAGTCCCCAGCCCGAGCTTCAATCTGGTGCTGACCTATGACACGGAGCAGACGACGCTGTGGCATTTCGATCTCTATCGCGTGGCCAATGCCCGCGAACTGGACGAACTCGGCCTCGATGACGCTCTGCGTGACGGCATCGCCCTGATCGAATGGCCCGACCGCATGGGCAGTCAGATGCCGGCCACGGCGCTGACCATTCATCTTGCACCCACCGCTGGCGCCGACAGTCCACGTCAGGCCGAAATGCTGGGCGATGAGACATGGGCGGCCCGCCTCAACGATTTTCCGGTATCCGTGCATGACTGACCGCCTGTCCCTGTCCACTGCTTTCCTGGCCAAGGCCGGCTGGGGCAATGCCGCGCGTGCCAAGCTGGCCGGCGATGCTTCGTTTCGCAAATACGACCGCCTGCAGCGCGGCGCGACATCTGCCGTGCTGATGGATGCGCCGCCGCCGCAGGAAGATATCCGGCCCTTCGTGCATATTGCGCGCCATCTGGAGAGCCTGTCTTACAGCGCGCCGCGCATACTGGCCGAAGATACCCACCATGGTTTCCTGCTGCTGGAGGACCTGGGCGACGACCTCTTCGCGCGCCTGATCCGTGAGGGCACAGCGGAAACGCCACTCTACGAAGCCACCATCGACTTCCTCCTCGACCTGCATCGCCATGCTGCACCGGCCGGCATTGCGCCCTATGACGAGCAGCGCCTGATCGACGAGGTCGAGCTGTTCATCGACTGGTATCTGCCGGCACTGACCGGAAAGGATGTGCCGCAGGCACAGCGCCAGGCCTTCCGTTTCCTGTGGACCATCCTGGCACCTGAAGTGGCGCAGGAACCGCGGGTTCTGGTGCTGCGCGACTTCCATGCCGAGAACCTGCTGTGGCTGCCGCAGCGCAAGGGCGCAGCAAAAATCGGCCTGCTGGACTTCCAGGATGCGGTCGCCGGCCACCCGGCCTATGATCTGGTCTCGTTGCTGGAAGACGCCCGGCGCGATGTCGATCCTGAGCTGGCTGAAGCCATGCTGCAGCGATACATCGCCGGCAGCGGCGCCGATGACGCCACCTTCCGACGCGCCTATGCCATTCTCGGTGCCCAGCGCAATATCCGCATCCTCGGCATCTTCACCCGTCTGTGGAAGCGGGATGGCAAGCCGCATTATCAGGCCTTCATGCCGCGCATGTGGGGCCTGGTCGAACGTGACCTGATGCATCCCGCGCTGGCGGATCTGCGCGGCTGGTTCGATGCTGTCATACCGCAGGAGCAGCGGCGCAAGCCCCTGCCGGGCCTGTGATGGGCAACCTCCCGCAAACCGCGATGGTTCTCGCTGCCGGCTTCGGCACGCGGCTCAAGCCGATTACCGATCACACCCCAAAGCCGCTGGTATCTGTGGCTGGCCGCACGCTGCTGGACCGCTGCCTTGACCGTCTGGTCGAAGCCGGCGTCAGCCGCGCCGTGGTCAACATCCACTGGCTCGGCCAGAAAATCCGCGATCATCTTGCCGCACGGCGTGATATCGCCATCACCATATCGGATGAAAGCAACCTGCTGCTGGAAACCGGCGGCGGCATTGTAAAAGCCCTGCCGCTGCTGGGCGATGCGCCTTTCTTCGCTGTGAATGCCGATCTGGTCTGGCGCGATGACGGCCCCTCATCCCTGCGCCGTCTGGCCGACGCCTTCACTCCGGCAACCATGGACGGCCTTCTGTTGCTGCAGCCGCGCGAGACCGCCACCAGTCATGGTGGTCCCGGCGATTTTTCATTGAATGCGGACGGCCGACTGATCCGGCGCGGCGAGCAGGCGACCGCGCCTTTCGTTTATACCGGCGTGCAGATCCTGCGCCCCGAACTGTTGCGCGATGCGCCGGCCGGCGCATTTTCGCTGAACATCCTCTACGACCGCGCCATCACCGCCGGCCGCCTGCATGGTCTGGTGCATCGCGGCGACTGGATGGATGTCGGCACCCATGACGGCCTGGCAATGGCCGAAAAGCTGCTGGCATGACGCGCACGGCAGACCCCGCCGTCTTCACGATCGCGCCGGGGCGCGCCTTTCTCGATGTGCTGGCCGCCGGCATCCTGCAGCGCTTCGGCCGCGACCCGCTGCGACTCTCCCAAGTCATCATCCTCTTGCCAACCCGGCGCGCCTGCCGTGCGCTGACCGAAGCCTTCCTGCGCCAGAGCGACGGCGCGGCGCTGCTGCTGCCCGTCATCCGCCCGCTTGGCGATATCGACGAGGATGAACTCGACCTGCGCGGCGAGGCCGTTGCCGAAGCATTGCCCTTCTCGACACTGGATCGCACGCTGCTGCTGGCGCGCCTGGTGCGCGCAACGCCTTTGTCCGGCAACGACCCCGCCACCGCCGTGCGGTTGGCGCGCGAGCTGGGCCATCTTCTGGACGCCGCCGCCACCGAGGAAGTCGGCCTCGACCGCCTGCCCGATCTGGTGCCGGCCGAACTCAGCCTGCACTGGCAACAGACGCTGCAGTTCCTCGATGTGATCCGCACCGCTTGGCCGGCGATCAAGGCCGAGCAGGGCGGCCGACAGGATGCCGCCGAGCATCGCCAGGTACTGACCCAGCGCTGGGTCGACCACTGGCAGGAGAATCCGCCGGCCGGTCCGGTGATTGCCGCCGGTTCCACCGGCACCATTCCGGCCACCGCGCGACTGCTGAAACTGATCGCACGCCTGCCGGAAGGCATGGTGGTGCTGCCCGGCCTCGATCGCCATCTCGACGATCCGGCCTGGGCAGCGGCGCAGACCGAGCCCACCCATCCGCAACATGCGCTGGCGCGCCTGCTGCAGACTATCGGCGTGCTGCGCGGCGAGGTGCAGGACTGGCCAGGCGACGCCGCCAACGATGCAATCGCCACGGCACGCGCGACGCTCTTCTCGGCCGCCCTGCTGCCGCCGGGCGAAACCCATCGCTGGCGCGCCATGACTGTGACCGCCACCGATGCGGCGCTGTCCGGCCTGCAGCGCGTCTATGCGCCCGGTCCGCGCGAGGAAGCGCTGACCATCGCGCTGATGATGCGCGAGACGCTGGAACAGCCCGGCCGCACCGCCGCCCTGATCACGCCCGACCGCATGCTGGCGCGCCGTGTCGCCGCAGAACTGGCGCGCTACGGGATCAACATCGACGATTCCGCCGGCACGCCGCTGGACCAGACGCCGCCGGCCGTTTTCCTGCGCCTGCTGGCACAGGTCGTGGCCGAAGACTGCGCGCCGGTGGCCTTGCTGGCGCTGCTGAAACATCCCTTCTGCAGGCTGGGAATGAAGCGCCTCGACCTGCTGCGCTGGACCCGGCAGGTCGAACGCGCCGTGTTGCGCCGGCCGCGCGCGCTGTCCAGCCTCACGGCGCTCGCCACCGACCTGCAGCCGAAACATGCCGATCTGCTGCCCCCGCTGACGCGCCTTCGCACCATCCTGCAGCCGTTGCTGGCGCTGCGGGCGCAGGACGAGGTTGCGCTCGACGACATGCTGCGCGCGCAGATCGTGGCGGCCGAATCGCTCACCTCCACCGATGAGGATGATGCCCCGTCGCTGTGGCAGCATGACAGCGGCGAAAGCCTGCATGCCCTGACAGTGGAACTGCTGCAGGCAGCCAGCCAGTTCGGCGCATTGGCGCCCGCCGCTTGGCCGCGCCTGCTGGACGCCCTGCTGGAAGGCCAGGTGGTGCGGCCACGTCGCAACGCGCATCCGCGCCTGTTCATCTGGGGTCTGCTGGAAGCGCGCCTGCAGCATGCCGACCGCATCATCCTTGGCGGCCTCAACGAAGGCACCTGGCCACCGCAGGCCAAGGAAGACCCGTGGCTGAGCCGGCCGATGCGCGACAAACTGGGCCTGACGCCGCCGGAATTTCGGCTGGGCCAGACCGCGCATGATTTCATGCAGGCCGCATGCGGCGCCGATGTGATCCTGACCCGGGCCGCCAAGGTCGATGGCACACCGACGGTGCCGGCGCGCTGGCTGCTGCGGCTGGATGCCCTGCTGGAGGGCGATCCACGCTGGCCGGCCACGCAGGCGCCGCAGTATCTGCACTGGGCCGACGGGATGGACACACCGGCGGAGGTGACCCACGGCGCCCTGCCGCGCCCGACACCGCCGGTCGATGCCCGTCCACGCGCCTTGTACGTCACCGATATCGAAACCTGGATTCGCGACCCTTATGCGCTCTATGCCAAGCGCGTGCTGAACCTGCGGCATCTGGACGACCCCGATCAGCCACCCGATGCGCGGCTGCGCGGCAACGTGATCCACAGCGTGCTGGAAAGCTTCCTGAAGAGACATCCTGCCGATCTGCCGGCAGACGAGGTGGCGCTGACCGAACTCTTCGATCTCGGCCGCGCCGAATTCGGCGACTGGCTGCAGCGCCCGGAGATCGCCGCGCTGTGGTGGCCGCGCTTCGAACGCGCCATGCGCTGGTTCATGGTCTATGAACGCGCGCGGCGCGGCGACGGCTTCCGTCCGGCCCTGCTGGAGCAGGACGGCAAGCTGGACATCGCAGCGCCGGCGGGCACGTTCGCTCTGAAAGCCAAGGCCGACCGCATTGATCGCCATGATGTCGATGGCACACTGGCCGTGCTGGATTACAAGACCGGCCGTCCACCCTCGGCCAAACAGGTGCATACCGGCCTGTCGCCGCAGCTGGCGCTGGAAGCCGCCATTGCGCGCGCCGGCGGCTTCGAGACCCTGTCACCCGCCGAGATCGCCGAGCTGGTCTATATCCGTCTCAGTGGCGGCGGACCCGAACCGGGCGAGGCACGCAAGATCGAGAAAGGCAAAAGCCGGACCGAGATTCCGCCAGCAGATGAACTCGCGAAGGAAGCATTGGCCCGGCTGGCCGCCTGGGTGGCACGCTTCGATGACGTCGCCACGCCCTATCTGTCACGACCGCGGCCGCAATTCGTCGATTATGCCGGCGACTACGATCATCTCGCCCGCGTGGCCGAACGCGCCGAAGGCATGGGAGAAGAGTCATGACTCCCGACCAGGAACTACAGGCCCATACCACCAACCAGCGCGTCGCCGCCGATCCGGCGCTGTCAGCCTGGGTGGCGGCCAATGCCGGCTCAGGCAAAACAACGGTCCTGGTTGATCGCGTCACACGTTTGCTGCTCAACGACACGCGCCCCAGCGGCATCCTCTGCCTCACCTTCACCAAAGCTGCCGCCGCCGAGATGCAGCTGCGGTTGACCAAGCGGTTGGGTAAATGGACAACCTATCCGGACGACGACCTTAAGAATGATCTTCTCAAGCTTTTGGGTCGAAAGCCGACTGAAAGCGACATGGACGCCGCCCGGCGGCTGTTCGCCCGCACGCTTGAGGCTCCTGGCGGCCTGAGACTCCAGACCGTACATGCCTTCTGCGAAGCATTGCTGAAACGCTTCCCCGTCGAAGCCAATGTGCCACCGGGCTTCGCGGTGGCTGACGAGGCTGTCACCGCTGAGCTCTTCGCCGCCGCGCAGGCACAGGTGCTGGGCGATGGTCTGACGGATGTCGGCTTCCAGCCGGTGATTCATTTCTTTGCCGCCCGCGTGGATGACACTCGCTTTGCAGCGTTGCTGAAAGCCCTGCTTGGCCGCCGCCGCGATCTCGCCCTGCTTCTGGATGCCCATGGTAATGCCGAAGCCGCTGTCGGTGCGCTGCATGCCCTGCTCGACCTGCCGCCGGATGCAACGCGCGACGGCTGCCTGCAGGCCTATATCGACGGCATGCCGCTGGCCGCCCTGCGCGAGGCAACCGCGATGCTGTGCGCCGGCGGCAAGACCGACCAGAAGATCGGCCGGCCGCTGGCCGACTGGCTGGCTGCCGGTTGCCCAACGACGACATTCGAGTCTGACTGGCTAGCCGGCTTCTTCACCGCCGAGGGCAAGCCGCGGGCCAGCATGGCCAGCAAAGCGGCCGGGCCGATTGCTACGGATACGCTGGTCGAAGAGCAGACCCGCCTGATCGCGCTGCAGCAGACGCTGAATGCCCTGACCATCGCCGAGGCCACGGCCATGCTGCTGCGCCTGGGCGAACGCGTGCTGGCCGCCTATACCGACCTGAAAGCGGCGCGCGGCCTGCTGGATTACGATGACCTGATCCTGAAAAGCCGTGACCTGCTGGTCGAACCCACCCAGGTGCCCTGGGTGATGTTCAAGCTGGACCAGGGCATCGACCACATCCTGGTCGACGAGGCGCAGGATACCAGCCCGGACCAGTGGTCGGTGATCGCGGCGCTGGCGGAGGAATTCTTCAGCGGCACCGGTGCGCGCGACATGATCCGGCGCACGGTGTTCGCGGTCGGCGACATCAAGCAGTCGATCTACAGCTTCCAGGGCGCGCGGCCACAGGCTTTCCTCGACATGCGCGAGGATTTCCGCCGCCGTGCCGAGGCCGTGGGCGAACAGCTGCATCCCGTGCCGCTGGAAATGTCTTTCCGCTCCGCGCCCGCCATCCTGCAGCTGGTCGATTCCGTCTTCGCCCGGGAAAATGCCCAGACCGGCGTGGTGCAGGATGACAAGCTGCTGAGCCACAAGGCCAGCCGGCGCGAGGCTGCGGGGCGCATCGAAATCTGGCCGCCACTCAAGCCTGATCCAAAAGCGCAGAGCGAACCCTGGGACACACCGCTGGACTATGTGGGCCAGAAAGATCCACGTGTGCGGCTGGCCGAACAGATCGCGGCAACGATCCGTCACTGGATGGATCATGAAGACCTGCCCAATCAGGGCCGCCGCCTGCGCGCCGGTGACGTGATGATCCTGGTCCGTCGCCGCAATGTGTTCTTCGAGGCGATAGTACAGGCGCTGAAAGCCGCCAATGTGCCGGTGGCGGGTGCCGATCGCATGCGGCTGGCCGAACAGGTCGCCGTGCTGGATCTTCTGGCGCTCGGACGCTTCTGCCTGCTGCCGGAAGATGACCTGACGCTGGCTGCCGTGCTGAAGGGCCCGCTGTTCAGTTTCAGCGAAGACGATCTCTTCGCACTGTGCTGGAATCGCAAGCAGCGTCATGTCTGGCATGAGCTGCAGGCACGTGCAAACGAACACTCCCACTGGAAAGCCGCCAGTGACGAGCTGCATGCATTGCTGGGGCGAGCCGACCTGATCCCGCCGTTCACGCTCTATGCCGAACTGCTAGGTGCAGGCGCTGGGCGTCGTCGCCTGATCGCCGGGCTGGGCCCACAGGCCAACGAGCCGATCGATGAATTCCTGGCTGCCACGCTCAGCTATGAACGCGAGAACGCGCCAAGCCTGCAGGGCTTCATCAGCTGGTTCCCGCGCCATGCTGGCGAGGTGAAGCGCGATCTGGATCAGGGCCGCGATGAAGTGCGCGTGCTGACCGTGCATGGCGCGAAGGGTCTGGAAGCACCCGTGGTGATCCTGCCCGATACCTGTGACCTGCCGCAGGAACAGGGCAGCGAAGGCCTGCTCTGGGGCGAAGCACCGCAGCCGCCACGCCAGCCGACTTATGCCGCCGGTCCCGCTCTGGCGCGCGCCGTGCCGCAGCTCTACTGGCCCCTTCGGAAGGATAACGATGTCAGCATCACGGCGGGCCTGCGCGCGGCACGGCAGGCCGAGCAGATGGCCGAATATCGCCGCCTACTCTATGTGGCGCTGACCCGCGCGCAGGACCGGCTGTATGTCTGCGGTTATCTCAACAGCCGTACGGCCGAGAAAGGTCCGCCGCAGGGCTGCTGGTACGATCTTGTCTCGGCCGGCTTCGCCGCCTTGCAAACCCAGGAAACCATCGCCTTTTCCTGGGGTGATAAAGGCCTGCGATTTGAGAGCTTCCCGTTAAGCCGCGGCACGGCAAAACCGCAGGCCGCCGCGCCTGTCATGGCCGCCCTGCCCGATTGGCTGCACCATGCGCCGCCACCCGATCCGCTGCCGCCCAAGCCGTTGAGCCCGTCGCGCCCGAGCAAGGCTGATCCGCCGCCGCTCAGCCCCACGGCTACCGACCGACTAGTCGGTTTGACACGTGGCCGCCTGATCCACCGCCTGCTGCAAACCCTGCCCGATCTTGATGGCGAGGACACGCGTCGCGCTGCAGCCATACGCTTCCTGGCCCATCCCGCGCATGCCATCACATCGGCACAACAGCATGAAATTCTGCAAGAAGTACTGGCAGTTCTGCATGATCCGGCTTTCGCGCCGGTGTTTGCCCCACAGGCGCGTGTCGAAGCGCCAATCGCCGGCCGCGTCGGCAACCGGATGGTCGCCGGCCAGGTTGACCGTCTGCTGATCACAGACAGTGCAGTGCTGGTGGTTGATTACAAAACCAACAGGCCGCCACCCGCACAGGCTGCCGACGTGGACCCGGCATATCTGGATCAGATGGCCCTGTATCGCGCTTTGTTACAGCAGGTATTCCCGGGGCGGATGGTTGAGGCCGCTTTATTGTGGACCCATGCCCCGCGGTTGATGCCGTTGCCGGCAATGCTGCTGGATCAACGACTTGCAACTTTCACCGCAACGTGACTGTTTCACTGCAACGTGAGTAGCCGTAGGCTGGGCCGGTGCCTAGGTTGACGACATGACACTGAACGCTTTACGCCGCTTTGGGTTGTTTACCGCGCTGGGCTTCGCCGCTCTCGCGGCAACGCTGCCTGCGCAGGCACAGTCTAAGAATCCTTCGCAGCTTGTGGTTCTGGAACTCTTCACCAGCCAAGGCTGCAACTCCTGCCCGCCGGCCGACGCACTGATGAAAGACTGGCAGCAGCAGCCCGGCGTTCTGCCGCTGTCGCTGCATGTCGATTACTGGGATTACCTTGGCTGGAAAGACACACTGAGCCGCAAGGGCCATGGCGTGCGCCAGCAGGATTACGCCCGCAACTCCGGCAAGCGCGAAGTCTACACGCCGCAAGTGGTGGTGGACGGACAGTATGCCGTGGTGGGATCGGATCGCGAAGCCGTCGCCTTCGCCATCGAGAAGGCGCGCAAGCAGCAGCATGTGACCATGAAGGCCGAGCGCAACAAGGCCGGCCAGTTCCAGGTGCAGGTGCCCAACATCGATAAGGCCATAGCCGAGAAAGGCTGGGCCGGCGAAGCGAAGCTGATCCTCTGCCGTTTCGATCTTCAACATGATGTGGCGATCGAGCGCGGCGAAAATCAGGGCCGCACGCTGAACTATCTCAATGTCACCCGCTCCTGGACCGAGGTCGGCCGCTGGCAGGGCAAGGATGCCACTTACGAGGTTCCCGGTCTGGCGGATATCGACTGGAACCGTCAGGGCGCCGTCGTGATGCTGCAGGCGGTGAACAGCCAGGGACTCGGACCGATTATCGGTGCCGTTGACCTGAAGCCCGCCCAGTAACTCTGCCGGACGGGAATTCCCGCCAGACCGGCCGGTCACAACCTCAATCGTTGACAGCGCTGCCGGGCAGGCCGAAGCTTTCGGCATGACCCATTGTTTGCGTGCCGCCCCGTGAGTGACCAGGGACTGCCTCCAACCCGGATCGAGCACCGCCTGCGGCCGGCTGACCGCAACGACCTGCCGCGACTGAACGAGATTATCCGAACCCTGCCGGCCGAGATCGTGGCCGATCTGGACCTTGCCGAGCTGCAGCGCGACGGCAGCACCCTGTTCCTGGCCGAATGGCGCACCGCTATCGATGGCTTCATCATCCTGCTGCCGCTGCAGCGCAGCCTGCTGATCCACCGCCTGGTGGTGGCAGAAGATGCGCGCGGCCGGGGCGTCGGCGCCTGGCTGCTGGATTGCGCAGCAGGGCATGCGCGCAGCCTGGATCTCGCCACCATTGAAATCCAGAGGCCAGTGCAGGATCGCACCGGTATCGACTGGCTGCGCCGGCGCGGCTTCACCCCCGACCCCCATGGCGGCAACAGGATTTATCTGCGCCGCCCCGTATAAACATAATCAGAAAAGCCCGAGGACATTTCGATGAGCGAACAGAAACCCGCACTGCTGCCGTCCAGCACCGTGCTGATGATCCGCGATGGCGATGCCGGGCTGGAAGTCTTCATGGTGAAGCGCAATCACGCCATCGACTTCGCCTCTGGCGCCATGGTGTTTCCCGGCGGCAAGCTGGCAGCCGGCGACAGCGACCCGGTGCTGATGGGCCGCCATGCCCGTCCCGGCAGCTTCGATCCTGCGCTCACGCCCTTCGCCTTCGGCGCGATCCGCGAGGCATTCGAGGAATCCGGCCTGCTGCTGGCGCGCAAGAAAGGCCAGGGCAGCCTGCTGTCGGCTGCCGAGGTTGAAAAACTGGGCCAGTGGCGCGAGCCGCTCAACCGCGGCGATAAGACGCTGCGTGACATGGCGGAAGCCGAGAATCTCGATTACGCGCTCGACCGTCTGGTGCCTTTCGCGCACTGGATCACACCCGAGGTGATGCCCAAGCGCTTTGATACCTGGTTCTTCTTGGCGCTGGCGCCCGAAGGCCAGATCGGCGCCCATGACGGCAGTGAGTCGGTTGAATCGGAGTGGCTCGGCGCGCAGGCAGCCCTCGATGCCTGGGAAGCCAAGCAGCGCACCATCGTGTTCGCCACCCGCATGCAGCTGGTCAAGCTGGCGCGGTCAAAGGATGTGGCGTCTGCATTGCAAGCGGCTGCCGACGATCAGATCGTCGATGTGATGCCGGTGCTGGACAAGGTGAGCTTCAGCGAACCGCATCTGCGCATCCCGGCCGAAGCCGGCTACGGCGTGACAGAAGTGGCGCTCAGCCGCGTCGGGATGTAGTGCTGAAAAAAGAAAGGCTCCTCAGCCCTTCTTTTCCTCTTTCTTCGGCTCGTCCTTCTCCACCACATCCTTGATGCGTCGGGTCAGGTCGCGGGCGGAATAATCCGGCACCAGATAGGCCCAGCCATCCAGGCGGCGGATCGCCGCGTTGGCCTGCTTCTCGGCTTCGTCAGGCGACAGCAGGTCCTTGTTGGCCGGGTTCGGCTTGGCCAAGGCGGCGTCATAGGCCACCGCGATGGTGATCCAGAACTTCTTCTCCTGCTCGGCCGGAATGGTGCGCACGGTGGCCTTGATGCCGTCCAGCGTCACGATCTCGGTCACGGTCGCCTTGGAGAAGTCATGTTCGGCGGCCTTGGTCACATCCTCGAAGGTCGGATAGGACAGCGCGCCGGCCACGGCATTGATGTCGAAGGCCGAACCCGGCTTCATGCCCTTGGGCACATCCTGCAGCACGAAATCGATGCCCGAACCGTCAGTCTTTTCCGGGCCACGCAGCACGCGCAGCTTCTCGCCGTCTGCATGCGTCACAGCAGCATAGGCCACGCGGCTGCGCTCGATCTTGATCAGGTCCTTGACCAGCCACTGCACCGGATCGGCCGGCAATTCCAGAATGCCCTGGGCCAGCCAGGCGCGGGCTTCGTCGGGCTTGCGCACGTGAATCTGGCCCGGCTTGCCGCCGACCGGGAAGCTGCGCATCTTGCCGATGATCACGGCAGCGATCGACTTTGAATCGGCATCAACCAGACGCACCAGGATCGGGCCAGGATCGGCCTTGGTGGCCTCATCGGCCGGCTTGTATTTGTCCGGCTCGGAAACCTGCAGGCGGTCGTAATAATCGGGCTTGTCGGTGCGCGGTTCGATGGTTTCCAGACCGGCGATGCCCAGCACGTTCTTGCGTACCAGATCGGCACGGACCGGATAATCATGCCGGCTCGGCATGTTCCACTGCTCGGCGCTGGCGCCACGCTCGATGCGGAACAGCGCCTTCGACGTGGCGATTTCCAGCGACGCCACCTCGTTGACCTTGGCGGTCAGGCCGGCAAACAGCGGCTGCGGCGTGAAATCGGCTTGGGCCGCACGGTCACGCGAGGTCGCCACCCACCAGCCGGCGCCACCGACGATGACGGCGGCACCCAGCAGGATCGCCCAGCTCTTGTTGCGCATCTGCATGGTTTGACTCCTTGCGCTCAGCCTTCCAGCGCGCGCCGGATACGGCGCTGGCGCCAGACGATGGCGAGGCCGACCGCCACCAGGGCGGCCAGCAGCGGCATCAGGCCGATATTGATGAACTTGACCAGAAGCTGCAGCGATTCGATGTCGCGGTTCAGCTCACGCTGCACGCCGCGCAGTTCGCGACGCGTTTCCAGCAGCTGGTCGCGGAAGGTGCCGATGGCGGCTTCCTGCTCGGCGCTAAGCAGCGCGTTGGACTGTTCCTGCGCCTTGGACTGCAGGTCAGCCAGCTGCTTCTGCGTCGTTTCCAGCTTCTGCTCCAGCGCGCGCTGGCGGGCCAGGAACTGCTGGTCAGCCTGCCGGCGCATGCCGTCGATCAGCTCGAACGGACGCTGCGACTTGCCACGGCTGCGCAGGCCGATCATGTCGCCCGAACCCGACATGTTGTCGATGGCATTGACCAGGAAGTCGGCATTGGCTGCGATCGGCACATACATGCTCTGCCCCATCATCTGCTGGGTACGGACCCAGAAGCGGTCGTCCAGCATGTCAGCATCGGCCACCAGCAGCACGTTGATCGGCTTGGCGCTCTCGGTCACCGGAGCGGCAGGTGCCGCAGCAGGCTGAGCGCCGTCCTTCTTCTCCACCGCCGGCGCACCATTGGGGAAGGCCGTCTTCGCCGGGCCGCTGATGCGGGCCGCCAGCGTATAGGTCTCGCCGCTCGCCTTGAACTTCTCGGCCAGCAGCTGCGGATTGGGATCGCCTTGCAGATCGGTGACGTCCATCAGCATCGCCTGGTTCGACGAGGTGATCAGCGGCGTCAGCGTCGTGGTCGCGCCGTCCAGCTTGCGGATCGCGCCCATCGAGGCGGCATTGAGCTGTGTCAGGTCGGCGGTCACCACGTCGCCATGGCTGAGATTGTCGGGCTGGATCGCCAGCCACGGCACGTAGTCGACGACAGCGGCTGCGCCCTGGCGGCCGGTCTGCACGCGCTGGGCCAAGCCAAGATCGCCGACGAACTTGCCGGCCTGCACTTCCACGCCCCAGGCCTTGAACAGCTCGGGCAGCAGCGAAGACTGGTCACCCGGCGGCATCGGCCGGCCCGACATCGGATCAGGCAGCGCAGCCATGGTTTCGGAGTAAGGATCGGCGAAGACGATCAGCCGGCCGCCCTTCAGCACATACTGGTCGATGGCATACTGGGCCTGCGGGCTGAGGTCCTTGGGATGCGCCAGCACAAGCGCGCCGAGCTTCTCGTTGATGTCTTCAGGCTTGGAGGCATCCAGCATCTTCACATCGAAGAACTGCTTGATCTGCTCGAGGATCAGGTAGGGCTGCGACTGACCGCGCATCGCCGCCATCACGCCGCCCGGGCCATATTCCAGCGGCAGCGCGCCAAGGATGCCGACCGTCGGCTTGGTCGGATTGCTCAAGGCGTAGACCAGCTTGGTCAGATCGTATTCGAGGAACTGTTCCTTCTCCGCCTGGAAGAAGGGGATCACCTGCTGCTGGTCGAGCGTGTTGGAGCCGACCAGGCCGAAATAGAGCGATCCGGTCTGCGTCTGCGCACCCTGCAGGCCGGCCTGCACCGCGCGGTCTTCCGCTTCGGAGAAGGGCTCGGGGTCGATCACCTCAAGGCGGATCTTGCCGCCCGACAGCGCCGCATAGCGCTCCAAGAGTTCACGCACACGGGTGCCGTACTGCTTGAGCTGCGGTGCATTGCCGGCCAGCTTGTCGGAGAAGAAATAGCGCAGTGTGACAGGCTCGGGGATGGTCTTGAGCACGTTCTTCGTGCCATCCGACAGCGTATAGAGCCGGGCCTCGGTCAGGTCGATGCGTGTATCGCGCAGGCCCTGGTTGACCAGAATGTTGAAGCCGAGAAAGACCGCGAAGGCGGCGACAAGCCCGGTGCCGGTGAGAAGCGCTTTTTTGCCGGTCTGCATGGTTCAGCCCGCCTTCTTGAGATCGACGACCACCGCATTGGCATAAAGCCAGACCGCGATGAGCGAGAGGAAGAACACCAGATCGCGCAAATCGATCACGCCTTCGGTGATGGCGTTGAAATGCGACAGGAAACTGAAGGAGGCGATGGTGTCGGTGATCAACGCCGGGGCCCAGCCCTGGAAGAAGCTGAGCACCATCGGCGCACCGGATACGGTGAAGATGAAACAGACCAGCACGCTGACCACGAAGGCGATCACCTGGTTCTTGGTCACCGCCGACATGCAGCTGCCGATGGCCAGATAGGCGCCAGCCATCAGCAGGCTGCCGATATAGCCGGCGAGGATGACGCCGTTATCGGGCGAGCCGAGCCAGTTGACCGTGAGCCAGAGCGGGAAGGTCAGCAGCAGCGCGATGCCGGCAAAGGCCCAGGCGGCCAGGAACTTGCCCAACACGGCGGCCCACAACGGAATAGGCAAGGTCAGCAGCAGCTCGATGGTGCCGGCCTTGCGCTCTTCGGCCCACAACCGCATGGCGATGGCAGGAAGAAAGAAGAGATAAAGCCAAGGATGGAACAGGAAGAAAGCCTTCAGGTCAGCCTGGCCGCGCTCGAAGAACTGGCCGAGATAGAAGGTGAAGATGCCGGCGGTGAACAGGAACACCACGATGAAGACATAGGCGACCGGCGTCGAGAAATAGCCGCTGAGTTCGCGGCGCAGAACGGCAAGCATCGGTTTCATGATTCGAATTCCTCAGGCGGCGCGCGCTTGGGTGATCTGGCGGAAGGCCGCATCCAGCTTGCCCGGCGCAGCGACGATGTCGCCGATGCGCCAGCCGGCAGCACCTTCCGGACGGCCCTCGGCCACGATGCGGCCGCGGGCGATGATGATGGCGCGGCTGCACACCGCTTCCACTTCTTCCAGGATATGGGTCGAGATGATGATCGCCTTGTCGCGCGCCATGGCCTGGATCAGGCCGCGCACTTCATGCTTCTGGTTCGGATCGAGGCCGTCGGTGGGTTCGTCGAGCACCAGCACCGGCGGATCATGCAGGATGGCCTGCGCCAGACCGACGCGGCGCTTGTAGCCCTTGGACAGCGTGTCGATCGGTTGGTCCAGCACATCCTTGATGTTGACCTGGTCGATCACCTTGTCGAGGCGCCACTGGCGGTCCTTGCCGCTCATCTCGCGCACATCGGCGATGAAATCGAGGAAGCCGCGCGCCGTCATGTCGGCATAGGTCGGCGCGCCTTCCGGCAGATAGCCGATGGCGCGTTTGGCGGCCAGCGGTTCGGCCTCCACGTCATGACCGCAGACCGAGATGCTGCCCGAAGTAGCGCTCAGGAATCCGCAGAGCATTTTCATGGTGGTGGACTTGCCTGCGCCGTTGGGCCCCAGAAAGCCCAGGACCTCGCCCTTGGCGACCGTGAAACTAATCGTGTCGACGGCGGTGAACGGGCCGAATTGCTTGACCAGATTCTTGATGTCGATCATCGTTTTAGGACGTCCCTTGCCTGCCCGTGCAGCCTCCCGCCGCACGGCGCCCGCTAGATAAGAGTTTCCACGGCCATGGTTCAAGTCTCCCACGGGAATATGCGCCGGTTTGCCGCGTCATGAACGATCAGCCGGACGTAGCCTCGCCCTGCATTAACGTCTGCCAGATCGACCGGCGGACCGGCTGGTGCATCGGCTGCTGGCGGACGGGGGCCGAGATCGGGGCCTGGCCGACCCTGGATAATCCGGGACGCCGGGTCCTGCTGTCCGAGCTGCCCGCCCGGAAAGACAATTATCTGGCTGCCAAGGCCCGGGAAGCGGCCCGATGAGCCGCTCTCCCCCGCAGCGCTGATTAGGCCGCACGCCCCATGTCGGCCTTCCTGCTGAAACGTTTCCTCACCCTGCTCGCCACCTTGGCGGCCACTTCGGTGATTGTCTTCCTGGTGCTGGAAATTCTGCCCGGCGATCCCGCCCTGCTGGTGCTGGGCATCGACGCCACCGACGAACAGTTGATCGCCTTCCGCGAACAGTATGGCCTCAACCGCCCGATGCTGGCCCGCTACCTCGCCTGGATCATCGACCTCGCCCATGGCGACTTCGGCATCTCCTATGCCTACAAAACACCCGTATGGCCGCTGATCGCCGACCGACTGGTGCTGACCTATCCGCTGGCGATCAGCGCCATGCTGCTGACCATCGCGCTGGCGCTCGCACTCGGCGTCTTTGCCGCCGCGCGCCACAACCGGGCCGGCGATCTGGTGATCATGGGCCTCAGCCAGCTTGGCATCTCGATCCCGAATTTCTGGTTCGGCCTGCTGCTGATCCTGCTGTTCGCCGTCAATCTAGGCTGGGTCTCGGCCGGCGGCTTTCCTGGCTGGAATACCCCGGCCGGCGCCATCCAGAGTCTGATTCTGCCCAGCATCGCGCTCGCCGTAGTGCAGACCGCGATCCTCGCCCGCATCACGCGCTCATCCGTGCTGGATGTGCTGCGCGAGGATTTCGTACGCACGGCGCGCGCCAAAGGCTTGAGCCGCCAGGCCGTGCTGTGGCGCCATGTGCTGCGCAATGCACTGATCCCGGTGGTGACCGTCATCGGGCTGCAGTTCGGCAACCTGCTGACCGGCACCATCATTGTTGAACAGGTCTTCTCCCTGCCCGGCCTCGGCCGCCTGATCTTCCAGGCGATCAGCAACCGTGACATCGAAGTTGTGAAGGCGGCCGTGATTCTGCTGGCTTTCACCGTGGTGATGGTGAATTTCATCGTGGACATCCTCTATGCCGTGATCGACCCGCGCCTGAAGGCCCGCGATGTCTGATTTCTGGTGGCGCGCCCTCAGACATCGCAGCTTCGTGGCTGGCGGCCTGCTGACCGCGCTGGTGCTGGGCATGGCGCTGCTGTCGCTGGTCTGGACGCCCTATGCGCCGACGGCGATCAATATTCGCAACCGCATGGCGCCACCTTCGGCCGACTACTGGCTGGGGACCGACCCCTTCGGCCGCGACGTACTGTCGCTGATCCTGGCGGGCGCGCAGAACTCGCTACTGGTCGGCGTCATCGCCGTGGGTATCGGCCTGGCGCTGGGCAGTGCGCTCGGCCTGTTGGCGGCGGCCCGACGCGGCTGGCTGGAAGAATTGGTGATGCGCTTCGCCGATTTCACCTTCGCCTTCCCCGCCATTCTCTCGGCCATCATGCTGGCCGCTATCGCCGGCGCCAGCACTATGAACTCGGTCATCGCCATCGCGATCTTCAACATTCCGGTTTTCGCTCGCGTGGTGCGCGGCTCGGCCAACGCGATCTGGGCCCGCGATTTCATCCTGGCCGCCCGCAGTGCCGGCAAGGGAAACCTGCGCATCACCATCGAGCATGTGCTGCCCAACATCCTCAGCGTCATCGTGGTGCAGGCCACCATCCAGTTCGCACTGGCCATCCTGGCCGAGGCCGCGCTGTCCTATCTCGGCCTCGGCACCCAACCGCCGACGCCAAGCTGGGGCCGCATGCTGAACGATGCGCAGGCCATGGTCTTCCGCGCACCCTTCCTTGCCGTCTTCCCCGGCTGCGCCATCGCCATGGCCGTGCTGGGCCTCAACCTGCTGGGCGATGGCCTGCGCGACCTGACCGATCCGCGCCTGTCGCGGCAGAGGCACTGATATGAGCCATGCCCCGCTGCTATCCGTCCGCGACTTGCGCGTGACGCTGCCGGCGCAGGCTGGTGACGTCGCTGCCGTCCGCGGCATCAGCTTCGACCTGCGGCGCGGCGAAACACTGGGCATCGTGGGTGAAAGCGGCTGCGGCAAGTCGATGGCGGCGCTGGCGCTGATGGGCCTGTGGCCCGAGGGCGCCACGACGGGTGGCCGCGTGCTGTATCGCGACCAGGACCTGCTGGAGGCCAGCGAAGCGGCGCTCTGCGGTCTGCGCGGCAATCGCCTGGCCATGATCTTTCAAGAGCCGATGACGTCGCTCAACCCGCTGCACCGCATCGGCGACCAGATCGCCGAGCCGCTGCGACTGCATCGCGGCCTGACCCGGCAGCAGGGACGCGAGCGCGCCATCGACTTGCTGGATCGCGTCGGCATCGCCAGTCCACGCGAGCGGCTGGACGCCTATCCACATGAACTGTCCGGCGGCCAGCGCCAGCGTGTAATGATCGCCATGGCGCTGGCCTGCGAACCCGACATCCTGATCGCCGACGAACCCACCACCGCGCTTGATGTCACCATCCAGGGCCAGATTCTCGACCTGCTGCACGGGCTGGTGAATGAAACCGGCATGGGCCTCATCCTGATCAGCCACGACCTTGGCGTCATTGCCGAAACCGCCGACCGGGTTCTGGTGATGTATGCCGGCCGCGCCGTGGAAAGCGGCCCGGTGCATGCCTTGTTCGAGCGGCTGTCGCACCCTTATGCGCGCGGACTGTTCAAGGCAATACCGCAGGTCGGCAGCAACACCCCGCATCCGCGTCCGCCACTGCCCACCATTCCCGGCATCGTGCCAGATCTGGCCGCTCTGCCACCGGCCTGCGCCTTCGCCGATCGCTGTGCGCTGGTCGAGCCGCGCTGCCGGACGGAATTTCCGCCTGATGTCGCGGTGGGGCCGCAGCATCACGCCGAATGCTGGCGCACCGATGTCACGGCAGGCATGCCATGACGGCATTGGTGGAAATCACCGATCTTCACAAGGCCTATGCCATCGGCCACAGCCTGCCGTTCGCGCCCGCACGACAGGTGCATGCCGTCAACGGCGTGTCGCTGCGCATCGCGCCCGGCGAAAGCCTGAGTGTGGTGGGTGAAAGCGGCTGCGGCAAGTCCACGCTGGCCCGCCTGGTCATGGCGCTGGAGAAACCGGATCGGGGCCAGGTGCAGTTCAATGGCCGCGACCTGCACGGCCTCTCACCAGCCGATCTGCGCGCGGCGCGGCGCGATTTCCAGATGGTGTTCCAGGACCCTTACGGTTCGCTCGACCCGCGTCTCTCGGTCGAACGCATCGTCGCCGAACCGCTGGACGTGCTGGAGAAGGACGGCCGCGCGCATCGCCGGGCCCGCGTGGCGGAGACGCTTGCCACCGTAGGCCTGCGCGCCGGCGACATGGAAAAATATCCACATGAGTTTTCCGGCGGCCAGCGCCAGCGCATCGCCATCGCGCGCGCGCTGATCACGCGGCCGCACCTGATCGTCGCCGACGAGGCCGTATCGGCGCTGGATGTCTCCGTGCAGGCGCAGGTGCTGAACCTGATGGCGGATCTGCAGCAGCGCCATGGCATCACGTACCTGTTCATCAGCCATAACCTGGCGGTGATCGACCATCTCTGCACGCATGTGGCGGTAATGTATCTGGGGCGCATCGTCGAGCAGGGCCGCACGGATACCGTCTTCGCCCGGCCGGCCCACCCTTACACGCAGGCGCTGCTGGCTGCCTTGCCGCGCCCGGTGCCGCCGCCTGTCGGACAGAAACGCCGCCGCAGCCTGCTGCAGGGCAACCCGCCGAACCAGACGCAGCTGCCGTCAGGCTGCGCCCTGGCGCCGCGCTGCATGCATGCCGACGATCACTGTCGCGCCGTCGTGCCGCTGCTGCGGCCGCTGGGCAATGGCCGCAGCGCCGCCTGCCATAAAGCCGAAGACATCACCGAGGCTGACTGAGCACCTGGAGCTGGTAGCCGCGACTGCGCATGCAGTAATCCGCGATCTCCGCCATGCGCGGCCCTCGGTCGAAATAGGACGGAGAATTATGGCCGCGCTCCCAGGGCATGCCGATCCCGCGGTTGAAACCGGTGCCGGTCCAGGGCGGATACAACGGTCGCGACGACATACTTTCGTCAAAGGCCTGGCTGGATGCGGTCTGCTGGCAATCGGCCATATCGCGCTGCCGCTGCGCCGGCGAGGTATCGCTGCGCACCCATTCGGTCGGCGTTGTCGCACAGGCCGACAACGCCACCAGACCGATCAGGATTGCGGTGCGCAATATCATTTGTGAATGGGCGCCAGCGCGTAGCCGCGCTGCTGCATGCAGTATTCGCTCAGTTCATAGACCCGCGCACCGCGCAGGGTGTAGCTGCTGCCGCGACCGCCTTCGCCGTCACCGCCACCGCCATCCTGGAACTGCGTATCCTTGTAGGGCGGATAGATGGCCTTGCTCTTGTCGCTCTCGTCAAAGGCCTGGTAGCTGGCCATGTCGAGGCAGGATTTCTCGTCGGCATTGCGCTGCGCCACCGGCGTCCCGGCACGGGTCCATTCGGTGGTGGGAGCGCAGGCGGCCATGGCAAGCAGAAGCAGGCCGGAGACGGATGAGCGGATCATGGCAGTGTCCTCATTGCGGTATCGGTTGCAGGCTGTAGCCCCGGGCGCGCAGGCAGAAATCCTGCAGATCGCTCTCGCGCTGGCCGCGATACATGAACGGGTCGTTGTAATAGGAACGCCGGTAGCCGTAAGGCCCGTAAGGGTAATACGGATAGCCATAGCCAGGATGACCGAAGGCATAGGACCCGCCGAAGAAATTTTCCCGGAAGGCCTGGTTACGGGCCAGCAGATTGCATTCGCGGCTGTCGGCCTGGGCATCGGCCATGCTGACGCCGGGTTTCTGCCAGGCCAGCCGCGGACCGCAGGCGGCCAGCAGGAAGGCGATGGAAGACAATGCGGCAAGCGAGAGCGTTTTTTTGCCCATGACGTTTCCCGTCCGGTTCTGAAGGGGCAAGAAATTATAGCCTGAAGGCTGTCGCGCGAATGCGGCGGAATCAGGGCCGGACCATCACCTTACCGTGTAGAATCGGCAGGGGCGGTCTCCCGGGATTCAGTCACCCTGGCAGGGGAAGGCGTCGCTCAGCGCCAGACGCACGGTCTGGATCGCCTCCTGCCCCATCTGGTCGGCGTTTTCCTTGACCCATTCCATATACTGCTGACGCAGCAGCGCCGGCGGCGCCTCGCGCGGCGCGCAGAAAATGCTCAGATCCTTGGCCTCGCCGACACTGAGTTCATACATCGCCACCGCGCCCTGCAGATAGCGCAGGCAGCCGGCCATCCGCGCGCTGCCCTCGGCGCCCTCGCACAAGGCCGCGAGGTCTTTACCCAAAAACCGCGGCGGCGGCGTCAGGCCGGGCGACATCGGGGCCTGACTCTGGGCCCAAGCCTGGGCAAAGGTTCCAGTAGCGGTCAGCAGGACGACGGCGACAAGCAATGCACGCATCACACGATCTCGTTCTCGAAAGGCTCGCCGCCCATGCGGCGGAAGATGGCATACATGGCTTCGGCCGCCTGATCCAGACGGTTTTTATCGGTGCTGCGCAGCACAATCGCGGTCGAGGCCCGGCCGGCGCGGAAAGCCGGATACGATCCCATATCGACATCCGGATATTCCTGCTGCAGCGCCCCCAGGTCTTCCGCAACGGCACCCTCGGGCACGAAAGCCAGCACGGTGCGCGACAGCAGCTTGTCGCCGCCGGTCAGCGTCGGCGTCACGCTGCCGACCATGGCCTGGAAGATCATTGGCACGCCGGCCATCACCATGACATTGCCGATGCGGAAACCGGGCGCCGCCGACACCGGGTTGTCGATCAGCGTCGCGGTATCGGGAATGCGCGCCATGCGCAGGCGCGCGGCATTCAGCATGCCGGCCTCGTAATGCGCCTCCAGGCGGCGGCGCGCCTCCGGATGCACGTCGATACTCACGTTGAAGGCTTTGGCGATGCTGTCGGCGGTGATGTCGTCATGGGTCGGGCCGATGCCGCCCGAGGTGAAGACATAGTCATGGCGCACGCGCAGCTCGTTAATAGTCTGCACGATGGTCTCTTCCACATCGGGAATGACGCGCGCCTCGCGCAGGCGGATGCCGATCTCGGTCAGCTTGCCGGCAAGGAAATGCATGTTGGCGTCACGGGTGCGGCCGGACAGGATCTCGTTGCCGATCACCAGGATGGCGGCGGTGACGATCTTGGGCTGCGCGGCGGGCTCGGACATGGTCAGAGGCATAGCATGCGCTGGACGGCCCGGCCAGCCGCCGCTATAGCCGGGGCATGGACTTTCCCGCGCCCCTCACCCCGGCCGTGTTGCTGCGCCGTTACAAACGCTTCCTCGCCGATGTGCGTTTCGCCGACGGCCGCGAGGAAACCGTGCACTGCCCCAACCCCGGCGCCATGCTCGGCCTCGACCGGCCCGGCAGCCGGGTCTGGCTCAAGCCCGGCAAGGGCAAGCTGAACTGGGGTTGGGTGATCGCCGAAGCCGACAACAATACGCTGGTCGGGATCGACACTGGCCTGCCAAACCGGCTGACGGCCGAGGCATTGGCCGCCGGCCGCATCGCGGAGCTGACCGGCTATCACCTGCATCGGCCCGAGGTGAAATACGGCACCAACAGCCGCGTCGATTTCCTGCTCACCGCACCTGCGCGTCCTGACTGCTATCTGGAAATCAAGAACGTGCATCTGAGCCGCCAGCCGCCGCTGGCCGAATTCCCCGACTGCGTAACGGAGCGTGGCGCGAAACATCTGCGCGAGCTGTCGGCCATGGTCGCAGCCGGTCATCGCGCCGTGATGCTGTTCGTCGTGCAGCGCGCCGACTGCAGCCATTTCCGCATCGCCGCCGACTGCGATCCGGGCTATGCCGCCGCCTTCATCGAGGCTAGGAAAGCCGGGGTGGAGACGCTATGTTATGCCTGTCGCGTTACCGAGGCCGGGATCGTGATTACCGACCGGCTGCCGATAGACCCGTAACGCCCTGTATTTGAACGATAAATCGGACGTTTTACCGTGAACCAGACCCAGGCCCGCATCATCGACGACATGGACGAGGACGACGATTTCCGTCCCGGCGCCATCCGCCTGCACAGCGCGGCGGATTTCGAAGGCATGCGCAAGGCAGGCCATCTGGCCGCCGAGACGCTGGATTTCATCACTCCGCACGTGGCGCCCGGCATCACCACGGATGAGCTGAATTCGCTCTGCCACGCCTACATCACCGAGCACGGCGCCGTGCCCGCCCCTCTGGGCTATCGCGGCTTCCCGAAGTCAATCTGCACCTCGGTCAATCACGTCGTCTGCCACGGCATCCCGGGCGACAAGGTGATGGAAGATGGCGACATCCTGAATATCGATGTCACGGTTATCGTCGACGGCTGGCATGGCGATACCAGCCGCATGTTCCTGGTCGGCGATGTCGGTGTGAAGGGCAAGCGGCTCTGCGAGATCACCTATGAATCGATGATGCGCGGCATCGAGGTCGTGAAGCCCGGCGCCACCACCGGCGACATCGGCTACGCGATCCAGCGCTTCGCCGAGAAGGAGCGCTTCTCGGTGGTGCGCGACTTCTGCGGCCATGGCCTGGGCCGCATTTTCCATGAGCCGCCGAACATCCTGCACTATGGCGAGCCGGGCACCGGCGTGCCGCTGCAGGCCGGCATGTTCTTCACCATCGAGCCGATGATCAACGCCGGCAAGTGGCAGGTGAAGCTGCTGTCGGACGGCTGGACCGCCGTGACCAAGGACCGCTCGCTGTCGGCGCAGTTCGAGCATTCGATCGGCGTCACCGAGACCGGCTACGAAATCTTCACGCAGTCGCCCAAGGGCTGGCACAAGCCGCCGTATTTCTAAGACGGACTGATTGGCAGAAGCGGGCGAAACCGAAAAACCCCACTTCCACGGCCATCGCGCAAGACTGCGGGCCCGCTTCCTCGAAAGCGGCGGCGCTGGCATACCCGATTATGAAATCCTCGAACTGATCCTGTTCGGCGTCTTCCGCAATGGCGATGTGAAGCCGTTGGCGAAGGCGCTGGTGAAGGAATTCGGCTCGCTGGCCGCCGCCTTGTCAGCGCCGCCGGAACGGCTGGCGAAGGTGCCGGGCTGCGGCGAGGCGGCCATCGCCGCACTGAAGGTCACGCGTGAAGCTGGCCTGCGCCTGCTGAAGGCCGACGCCATGCAGCGGCCCGCCGTCTCGAACTGGCAGGCGCTGCTGGATTACTGCCGCGCGGCGCTCCAGCATGAGGGCATCGAGCAGTTCCGCATCCTGTTCCTCGACCGCAAGAACCAGGTGATCGCCGACGAGCAGCAGCAGCGCGGCACCATCGACCACACGCCGGTCTATCCGCGCGAAGTGGTGAAGCGTGCGCTGGAACTGAATGCCGCCGCCCTGATCCTGGTGCACAACCACCCGAGCGGCGATCCGACGCCGTCGCGCGCTGATGTCGAGATGACCAGGCAGGTTGCCGATGCGGCGGCCGCGCTCGGCATCGCCGTGCATGACCACCTGATCATTGGCCGCAAGGGCCATGTGTCCCTGCGGGAAAAGGGGCTACTGACGTAAGACCGCGCGTCCCGTGCGCCTTATTTACCACTAGGCTTCGGCTCAACCACCTCAAACATCACCTTGAAGGTATCGAGCATCGAGAGAAGCTCATCAAGCTTGCGTGTATTGCCGTCAATCCTGACCAAGCCTGTTTTCTCTGCATCGGCGAATGTCGTTCGCTGCAAAATAACCGCATCGAGCGTGCCGCGCGCCAGCGTTACGGTCGCATCGGCGTTGGGCACTCGCTTTCCCGCCACATGGGTCAGCGCAGAGTTTTCGAGATTCAGTGCGACCCACTGACCTGAATCGGTAAAATTCCAGTTGATCGCCATGACTTTGCCTTCGGCCCGGGCCGCATTCAGCCGCACACCGAGAAAGTCGAAAACCGCCCCGCTATCGAGAGTCTTCAGCGTATCGGCATTGACCGAGCTGTTTCCAAGACTTCTCGGCAGGCCAGTGCGCAGTTCCATTGCGCCCACGAGGTAGGCATTGCGCCAGGTGGCGGCCTCAGCCTGGAAACCGAGCTGCTCCAGGGCGTCCGCGCCCAATTCGCGCGCGGCACGGTTGGTGGGATCGGCGAACACGACCTGGTTCATCGCACTCGCCACCCAGCGATACTCCCCCCTGGCGAAGTCGCCGCGCGCACGCATGATCACCGCATCAGCACCACCCATGTACTCGACGGTTTTGCGGGCATTCTCGGTTGGCGGCAATGCGTTGAGGTTGGCCGGATTGGCGTCGTACCAGCCAAGATATTTCTGATAGACCGCCTTGGCGTTGTGCCGCAGCGTTCCGTAATAGCCACGCGCGGACCATTCCTGCTCCAGGCTCGCGGGCATCCGCAGGGTCTCGGCGATCTCGCCGGGGGTGTAGCCAAGGTTCAACAGCCGCAGCGACTGGTCGTTGATGAACTTGTACATGTCGCGCTGCTTCTTCATGAGGGCGATGACACGCCCTTGCCCGACCACGGGCCAGTGATGCTGTGCGATGATGATATCCGTGTTGTCGCCAAAACTTTCCATCGCCTCGCTGATATAGCGGGACCACAAATTTCCATCGCGCACCTCGGAACCACGGATGGTGTAGAGATTGTGCATGGTCTGGGTAATGTCCTCGGCCATGTTGAGCACACGGAATTGCGGAAAATACATCAGCATCTCCGATGGCGCTTCCGATCCATGCGCCATCTGGAAGACGATTTCCACACCATCGATGATGTGCTTCTCCATGTTCCTGTCGATTGTGCCGGTGGGCGCAATCAGCGTGACGGTTCCACCCGCCACCCTCTTGCCCAGGCCCGTATCGACCTGGCCGTGCGGCCCCGGCGGCAGGAATGGGCCGAACTGATACTGCGCACGGCGGCTCATCGCCGTACCCGCCATGACGCTTTCACCTGCAATCGCTTCCAGGAATCCTGCAGGCGCCAGCACCTGAATCCTGCCGGCGGCCATATCGGCTTCACCGATCACGCCCCGCGCACCACCGAAATGATCGCTGTGACTGTGCGAATAGATCACCGCGCCCACAGGTTTCCTCGGCCGGTGCTGATAATACAGATCCAGGGCGGCGCGCGCCGTCTCGGATGTCGACAGCACATCGACGATGATCAGCGAAGTGTCGCCTTCGATAATCGTCATGTTGGAGATGTCGAAGCCGCGCACCTGATAGACACGCTCTGTGACCTTGAACAGGCCGTGGATCGCATTGAGCTGTGCCTGCCGCCACAGGCTCGGATTGACGGTGTCGGCCGCTTCGCTCTGCTGGAGAAAGTCGTAAGGCTTCAGGTTCCACACCGGGCGCGGGCCCGTACCGGGCACCAGGGCATCGGGCGCGGTGCCGACGAAGCCGCGCATGGCGTCATCGAAATCCTGCCGATTGTTGAAGGGCAGCGTCTTCGCCAATGCGGCGTTGGCCGCCAACGTCGCAGGTTCAGGTCCCTTCGGAGCGGTTTGACCCTGTGCCGTTGCCGAGCCGACTGCGATCATGACGGCAATTGCAGTTGCGCTGTACGTCTTCAACATGGATTTTCCGGGCTAGGTGAATGTCCCCGGCACAACGGTGGCACCGGCATTTAATGCAATAATAGTTGCATTAAATGCCTTTCTTAACGCAATCATATTTGCGTTACTGGCGCAGAAGCTCACTTTGTCGAAGAGCCAGCAAAGCGGCGCTAGGCCTGCACCATCAACCGGTCGACCAGACGATCCGCGACAGCCTTGCTGAGCGGCCTGCCGAACAGCGCGCGCATGTAAAGCGGCGCCAGCACATGATCCAGCAGTTCCTCGATACCGGGCGGCTTCTCGCCACGCTGCCGAGCGCGCTCCAGCACCAATTCCATCTGTTCACCCCGGCGCCTCAATGCCGCACGACGCATTGACCCATCGGCTCCGGCCGGCGTCGTTGTGGCGATCACGGTCCGAAAGAATGACGAGCCTTCACGGCTCGCGAGGCTGGTAGCGATCGGGCGGGCCCAGGCGAGCAGATCGCCGCGCAGCGAGCCGGTATCGGGCAGCGGACGCTCGCGCATCAGCTTCTCGACCGCAACCTCCATCATCAACGCGCGCACATCGCCCCAGCGGCGATAGAGGCTGGTGACATTTATACCTGCGCGTTCGGCGATATCGGCCATGGTGACCGCTTCGTGCCCCCGCTCAGCCAGCAAAGTCCCTGCAGCTTCAAAAACTGCCATCTTGTTGCGGGCACTCCGGCCACCGGGCCGGGATTTCACTGTCATGCCTCAGTCCTTATTGCGACTATATTGGCACTAATGATACCCCGCCTTGGTGTCGATACGGAATCCGTTATTCGATGGGATCAGCATCGCCGTGCACGACCACCTGATCATCGGCCGCAAGGGCCATGTGTCCCTGCGGGAAAAAGGCCTGATGGGTTAGGCCTGCCGAAGCAGCTCTGCGAATTCCTCTTCCGAGAAAATCGGGCGGATTTCCAGTTCGCTCGGGCCCGGCATCGGATTGGGACAGCGCTTGGCCCAGGCCACGGCCTCGTTCATGTCCTTGACCTGCCAGATCCAGAAGCCGGCCACCAGTTCACTGGTCGCTGCAAACGGCCCGTCCTTGACGGTACGGTTCGGCCCATCAAAGGCAATCCGCTTACCCTTGGACGACGGATGCAGTCCATCACCGGCCAGCATGATGCCGGCCTTGGTCAGGTCGTCGTTGAACTTGCCCATGGCTTCCAGCAGTTCCATAGAGGGCATTATCCCGGTTTCACTGTCGGCCGTCGCCTTCACCAACACCATCACGCGCATCTGCTCTCTCCTTCCGGTGATCAGGCCGCAGCCTTCGAGGCCGCCAACAGATCGTGCAGGCGGTCGTAAACCATCGCCACGCCCTGCTCCATGTTGGAGCCGAGCACCATGTCGCGGGCATCCTTGGTCTCGTAATGCAGCACGGCCTTGAAACCGGTCTGGCCGCCAGCCTGCTCGGTCAGCGTCGTGGTCAGCACGGCGATGCCCGGATACCATGGCGTATCGAAGGCCTCGGTATGCACCAGGCGATGCGGTGCATCGATCTCGCGATATTCGCCACCCATGCCCATCTCCGGGCCATCGCCCCGTTTCCAGACATGGCGATACCGGCCGCCAACCTTCAGATCGACCTCGCAGACGGCAAGGGTCATGCCCGGCGGCGCGAACCAGCGATGCATCAGCTCAGGCCTGGTCAACGCATCGAAGACCTGACGCGGCAGCGCGTTCAGCACCTGCGTCAGTACGATGTCGCTGTCGCCAGATGGTGTGAGTTTCAGATTGGTCTTGTTCGACATGGTTGCAGTCCTTTTTCTCTGGGGGAGGAGATCAATGCGCACCACCGAGCTGCACGCGCCGCAGCATCACGGCAGCCAGCACCGCGCCGGCGGCGGCGATCGCCGCACAAGCCAGCACGCTGAGGAAGAATCCTTGCGAGAATGCATAGCGGGCGGCATCCAGCAGGGCCGCGCCGGGCCCCGGCGGAAGCTCCGCCGCCGCCGCCATCGCGCCGCCCAGCGTGCTGCGCGCCGCTTCGGCTATGTCGGCCGGCAGATCGGCCGGAATCGCCGCATTCATGCTGTTGCGGTAAGCCGCCGTGGCAAGACTGCCGAGGATGGCGATGCCCAGCGCGCCGCCGAATTCAGAGCTGGTTTCGGCCAGCGCCGAGGCTGCACCGGCCCGCTCGGGCGGCGCGCTGCCGATGATCAGGTCCGTCGTCAGCGTGAACACCGGCGACAGGCCCAGGCAGAAGATCACCGAGCCAGTCATCAGCAGCCAGAATCCCGCCTCGGCCTGACCGATCATCACATAGCCGATGGCCGTCATCGTCAGGCCGCCGGCCAGCACGAAACCGGGGCGCAGGCGCCGGATGATTCCCGGCGCGATCATCGACCCGACAACGAAGGTCAGGCCCATCGGCGCCATCCACAGGCCGGCCTCAAACGCGCTCATGCCCAGCACCAGCTGGAAATACTGCGCCAGGAACAGGAACATGCCGAAGGCCACGAAGACGGCGATGATGTTGACGGCCAGCGACGCGCTGAAAGCCGGCGAGCGGAACAGGCGCATGTCGATCAGCGGATCGGCCAGACGCATCTGCCGGCGCACAAAGACCATGCCGATGACCAGACCCAGCAATACGAACACTGCCGAGAGGCTGTTCGGGCCATATTCGGCCAGACGCTTGATGCCATAGATCATGGTCAGCACAGCCGCCAGCGACAGAACGGCGCTGAGGATATCCAGCCTGCCCGCCTTGGGATCGCGATATTCCGGCAGCAGGATCGGCCCCAGCACCAGCAGCATCGCCATCACCGGCAGCGCCACCAGGAAGACAGACCCCCACCAGAAATACGTCAGCAGGATGCCGCCAATCACCGGGCTGAGTGCGCCGCCAGCCGAGAAGCTGGCGATCCAGATGCCGATCGCCACCGTGCGCTCCTGCGGATCAAGGAACATGTTGCGGATCAGCGATAGCGTGGATGGCGCCAGCGTGGCCGCGGCAATCCCCAGCAGGGCGCGCGCCAGGATCAGCATTTCGGCACTGGTGACGAAGGCGGCAAAGAGCGACGCGAGGCCGAAGGCGACCGCGCCGATCATCAGAACCCGGCGGCGGCCGATGCGGTCGCCCAACGTGCCCATGGTGACCAGCGACCCGGCTACCATGAAACCATAGATATCGACGATCCACAGCAGCTGGATGCTGCTGGGCTGCAGGTCGGCGCTGAGCTGCGGCACGGCCAGATTCAGGACGGTCAGGTCCATCGAATAGAGCAGGCAGGGCAGCGCCAGCACGGCGAGGCCGATCCATTCGCGGCGGCCGGCCTTGGGGGCAGGCAAAGCAACGCCGGCCGCATCTTGCGGTTGATCTAAAGCAGTCATGACAGGTCTTTCTGTCTGCGAGGTGGTTATGATTCTGGAACGCGACAGTCTACCGGTGATACCTGACAAGGACCGTCAGGTATCACCGTGACATTCAGTCGTTGCAGCAGTCGGCATTGGCTTTCGGTGCATCCTCGTATTCGTCGTGGCGCCGCATCCAGTCCATGGTTGAGGATTCGTTGCGGCCCTTCGGCGTCAGGTCGAGGTAATTATGCGTGCCGATCAGGATGTCACCGCCACGGGCATAGGATGAATAGGTGTGAAAGATGTCGCCTTTCGCATCCTTGTAGAACACGCTGGTGCCGGGCAGTTCGTCATTGCCATCCTTGATCTGCTCGAAATTGTAGAAAATCTTGCCGGCCTCCAGCTCTTCGGGTGTGAAGGAGACATGGTAGTCGTGGTTAAAATCGCTGCCCTGCGACGACACCCAGTCGAATTTCCAGCCCATGCGCTTGCGATAGGCCTGCAGCTTGTCCAGCGGTCCCCGCGATACCGCCACCAGCGACACGTCATGGTGCTTGAGGTGCTGGTTGGCGCCGTCGATATGGTCAGCCAGGAAGGAACAGCCCGGACAGCCGGCCTCCCAGTCTGGACCGAACATGAAATGATAGACGATCAACTGGCTGTTGCGACCGAACAGGTCCGATAGCGTCTTGCGGCCCGCCGTGGTCTCGAAGACGTAATTCTTGTCCACCTTCACCCAGGGCAGGGCGCGACGGTCCTCATGCAGCCGGTCCATGGCATGCGTGATTTCCTTTTCGCGGGCCAGATGCGCCTTGCGCGCGGCCAGCCAGTCTTCGCGGGATACGACTTTATGGTTTTCCATGGTCCTCTCCTTCGCTACAGGTGACGCGTCTCGGCCGGAGCATGGCTCCAGTCGTTGTTCCGGCCGTCCTCGAACCTGACGGGCGCCGAAGCCAGTTCGGCATCCCCGGCATCGTCCAGGCAGCCGAGATTGATGGCATAGAACGGTCCCAGCCCTTCGATATCACCGCGACCGAACGGCTTGATGCCGCACTGGCTGCAGAAGAAATGCCGGATCGTGCGGCTGCCGAAGCGGTACTCCGTCAGGCGATCCTCGCCCTGCAGCACCGTGACCGCATCTTCGGTCGCAATGGCCTTCCAGAGCCGCGCCTTGCGGCAGACCGAGCAGTTGCACCGGCTGGTGTCGGCCGACAGGTCAAGCTCGCATTCAAACCGCACGGCGCCGCAATGACAGCTGCCTGCATATCGGCGTTTCATGGCCATCCTTTCAGGCGAATTGCGCTTCCAGCTTGTCCAGCGAGGCGGTCCAGCCGCGCGTATGACGAGTCTTGGAGGCTTCGTCGAACATCTGCTCGTGATGCAGGGTCAGGATCGTGCTGTCGCCATCGGGCTTCAGCGTGACCGTGACCTGCGACACGCGGTCAGGCGTGGTCGACCAGTTCCAGCTGAACACCAGCTTCTGGTTCTCCACGATCTCCTTGTAGGTGCCGCCGACCTCATGGGTCTCATCCGCCTTGCCATCGATATCGGTGCGGAAGGCCACGCGGAAACGGCCACCGATGCGCAGATCGATGTCAGACGCCAGATACTCGCAATTGCCGGGGCCGAACCACGCGACTATTTGCGCGGGGTCCGTCCAGGCCCGGTAGACTTTGGCGGGCGTGGCTTTGAGCCGGCGCTTGAGGGTGAGGCTGGGGCGGACGGGGGCACCAGAGAGAGCTTGGGCGGACATGACTTTTCCTCGACAAAGGCAGCGAGACGATCAAGCGACGTGGACCAGAACCGTTGATAGCGATGCAGCCAGTCCATGGCCTGCTCCATAGGACCGGCATTGAGCCGGCAGGTAACCGTCCGACCGCTTTTGGTCCGGGTGATCAGGCCGGCATCCGACAGCACGTCGAGATGCTTCATGATCGCCGGCAGCGACACCGGAAACGGCCGGGCCAGGTCGCTGATCGTGATGCTGTCCTGCGCCTCGAGCTGCGCCAGCAGGGCCCGTCTCGTCGGGTCTGCAAGGGCTGCAAAGGTGCGGTCCAGCTGGGGTTGTGAATACTTAACCATGAGGTTTAGTATTGAGCCGCAGCGGCAGATTGTCAACCCCGTCGTTTCGTGACGGGCCTCACAGGCGATGATGTGGCGTTATTCGCGGTTTCCCACCCGGTCGGCACCGAAGCGCACCGTCACCACGGTGCCCTCGCCTGGTGAGGACTGCACGCTGACGGCGCCGCCATGCAGCAGCGCCAGCTCCTGCACCAGCGGCAGGCCGAGGCCGGAGCCCTGACGCTCGCGCGTCATCACGTTGTCGACCTGCCCGAAGCGCTGCAGTGCCTTGGCGATCTCGTCCTCATCCATGCCAATGCCGGTATCACGCACACCGAAGGCGACACCGTCACCCTGCTCCAGTCGCGCGAACAATGTGACCTGGCCGTCGCGCGGTGTGAACTTCACCGCATTGGTCAGCAGGTTCAGCGTGATCTGGAACACCGCGCGCTGATCCGCCCATAGCGCCGGCAGGTCGCGCGGCATGTCCATGGTCAGCGCGACGCCGCCGTCATGCGCGGCGGCCTCCACCTGGCGCAGGGCGCGCGCACCCACGGCCGGCAGGTCGACGCTGGCTTCCTGCAGCTCATAGGCGCCGGCCTCGATCTTGGACAGGTCGAGCACATCGTTGATCAGGCTCAGCAGATGCAGGGCGCTGTCATGGATATGGGTGGCATAGGTGCGATACCGCTCTTCCAGCGGGCCGATCACCTGGTCCTTCATCACCTCGGCAAAGCCCAGGATGGCGTTCATCGGCGTGCGCAGCTCGTGGCTCATATGCGCCAGGAACGAGGATTTGCTTTTCGAGGCGCGCAGCGCCTGGTCGCGTGCCTCGGCCAGCGCGAAGTTCATGTCTTCCAGGCGGCGACGCTGCATCTGCTCCTGGGTGACGTCGCGGCCGACGCCGATATAGCCGATGAAACCGCCATCGGCATCAAAGCGTGGTCGGCCGCTGACGCTGATGCAAACCAGACCGCGCGGGCGGTGCAGCCATTGCACCAGATCGGAAAACGGCCGGTGACCGCGCAGGTCCTCGACATGCTGCTGCAGGAACGGATCGGTCGTGATGTCATCGAACATCTCGATGCGCGACCGGCCCACATAATCGGTCACGCGCAGGCCCGTCACCTGCTCCACCCGGTCCGACATGTAGGTGTAGACCAGATCGGCATCGGTCTCCCAGATCCAGTCGACGCTCAGATCGGCCACATGGCGGAAGCGCTGCTCGGCCAGGGTTCGCTCCTCCACCTCATGCTGCAGCCGGCCGTTGGTCGCCTCCAGCTCGGCCGTGCGGGCGCTGATGCGTGATTCCAGTTCGGCGTTCAGGGCGCGCACCTGGGCTTCGGCGGCGCGGCGCTCGGCCATCTGGCGGCTCAGGCGCTTGTTGGTGTCGATCCACTGGCCGGCGCTCGGCATGCGGCCGACCAGACGCACCGCCGGAATCAGTGACACGGCGGTCGCCACCGAAACCAGCGCCGTCACGGCTTTCACCAGACCCTCGACGCCGTAATCGGGATTCCACAACACCCAGACGCCCAGCAGATGCGTCAGGCCACACAGCACGATGAAAGCCATGAACAGGCCCAGCAGCCAGCGCGGCACCAGGTCACTGCGCCGGATCGCCACATAGAGCAGCGCGGCGGGAATGGCGAAGTAGCTCAGCGCGATGACGGAATCGGCAACGAAGTGCAGCCAGAACACCTCCGGCTTCCAGATCAGGCACATGCCATGTGGCAGGAACCCGTCGGTTTCCAGGAAATCCAGGACCCAGCGCATGCTTGCTTCCTTCCCCGCGACCACTGCTGTCACAATGCCGTGCCGGAATCGCCTCTGTAAATCGCGTATTACGATCCGTGCACAGTTACAGGTTGCGAACCGGGCCCCGGGTTGACCCCGAGCGCCCTTCGCGCCACCATCCGCCTTACCGAGGGGGGCGCCGCTAGGGCGCTGAGATTCGGCCGGCAGACCTCAACCATCTGCAACGCCGTGACCCTGAAGCCCCGCCATCCCGGCCCAGCCGTGATCGCGGGCTTGTGAACCTGATCCGGGTCATGCCGGCGGAGGGAACGGTCGTATGGCGCATGCTGACGCATGCCGTCTGCATTCCGCGAACATCCACCACACCCCGGATCTCCTGTCGTCTGTTGATACGGAGATCCCCATGGACACGCTTGCCGACGCCCCCAACTTCAAGATCACCATCGGCCCCTTGCCGGCCTCGGTGAAGGTCTACCAGCCGGGTGTTCTTCACCCCGATATCCGCGTGCCGCATCGCGAGATCGCCACGCATGTTTCCGCCAACGAACCGCCGTTGCCGGTCTATGACACGTCCGGGCCCTATACCGATCCCGAGGCCGAGATCGACATCAATCGCGGTCTGCCGCGCTGGCGCACGCGTCTGATCGAAGCACGCGGCGACGTGGAGGTTTACGATGGCCGCCTGGTGAAGCCGGAAGACAATGGCGGCGCCAGGTCGGTGCCGGCCTTCCCGCTGCATCCGCGCCCGCTGCGCGCCAAGGCCGGCATGGCAGTGACGCAATACGAATATGCACGGCGCGGCATCATCACGCCCGAGATGGAATACGTGGCCATCCGCGAGAACGAAGCGCGACAGGAACTGGCCAAACGCGACGGCGAGGATTTCGGTGCAGAGATTCCCGACTTCGTGACCCCGGAATTCGTGCGCGACGAGATCGCCCGCGGCCGCGCCATCATTCCCTGCAACATCAATCACCCGGAGCTGGAGCCGATGATCATCGGCCGCAATTTCCTGGTGAAGATCAACGCCAATATCGGCAATTCCGCCGTCACGTCTTCAGTGGCCGAGGAAATCGACAAGATGGTCTGGGCGATCCGCTGGGGCGCCGACACGGTGATGGACCTTTCCACTGGCCGCAACATCCACAACATCCGCGACTGGATTCTGCGCAACTCGCCCGTCCCGATCGGCACCGTGCCGATCTATCAGGCGCTGGAGAAAGTGAACGGCAAGGCCGAGGACCTGACCTGGGAGGTCTATCGCGACACGCTGATCGAGCAGGCTGAACAGGGCGTGGATTACTTCACCATTCATGCCGGCGTGCGGCTCAGCTACATTCCACTGACAGCCAACCGCGTCACCGGCATTGTCTCGCGCGGCGGTTCGATCATGGCGAAATGGTGCCTGGCGCATCATGAGGAGAATTTCCTCTATACGCATTTCGAGGATATCTGCGACATCATGCGGGCCTATGACATCAGCTTCTCACTGGGCGACGGGCTGCGGCCGGGCTCGACGGCCGATGCCAACGACGCCGCGCAGTTCGCCGAGCTGGAGACGCTGGGCGAGCTCACCAGGATTGCCTGGGCCAAGGGCGTGCAGGTGATGATCGAGGGCCCGGGCCATGTCGCCATGCACAAGATCAAGGCCAACATGGACAAGCAGCTGAAAACCTGCGGTGAGGCACCCTTCTATACCTTAGGCCCGCTCACGACAGACATCGCGCCGGGCTATGACCACATCACCAGCGGCATCGGCGCGGCGATGATCGGCTGGTACGGCTGCGCCATGCTCTGCTACGTGACGCCGAAGGAGCATCTGGGCCTGCCCGACCGCAACGACGTGAAGGTCGGCGTGGTGACCTACAAGATCGCCGCCCATGCCGCCGACCTGGCGAAAGGCCATCCGGGCGCTGCGCGCCGCGACGATGCGCTCTCCCGCGCCCGCTTCGAGTTCCGCTGGGAGGACCAGTTCAATCTGGGGCTGGACCCCGAGACGGCAGCGCAGTTCCACGACCAGACCCTGCCCAAGGAGGCGCACAAGACGGCGCATTTCTGCTCCATGTGCGGGCCGAAATTCTGCTCCATGAAGATCAGCCAGGAGGTGCGCGACGCCGCCCGGCAGCAGAATGATGTCGCGCAGGCCGGCATGACCGAGATGGCGGAACGCTTCCGCAAGGATGGCGGAGAGATATATCATCCGGCCCCATGAGCCAGGCGCCGCCGGTCTTCGATGATGCCTTCCAGGGCAAGCTGGCCGAGCTGATGGCCTGGCGGCGCGATGTGCGCCGCTTCAAGCCGCACCAGCCCGTGCCGGATGCCCTGGTGGCGACGCTGCTGGAGACGGCAGCGCTGGCGCCCAGTGTTGGGAATAGTCAACCCTGGCGCTTCGTGCTGGTCGAGCAGCCTGACCGCCGCGCCAAGGTGATCGCGAATTTCGAACGCGCGAATAAAGAGGCGCTCGGCGATTACAGCGGCGAGCAGGCGAAGCTCTATGCCTCGCTGAAACTGGCGGGCCTGAAAGAAGCGCCGGTGCATCTGGCGGTCTTCGCCGACGAGGCGACGCTGCAGGGCCACGGGCTCGGCCGCCGCACCATGCCCGAGATGCTGGACTATTCCGCCGTGATGGCGGTCTACGGCTTCTGGCTGGCGGCGCGCGCGGCAGGCCTGGGCGCCGGCTGGGTCTCGATCTTCGAGCCGGAAGCCCTCACCCGCGACCTGGAGGTCGAGGCAGACTGGAAGCTGGTCGCTTACCTATGCGTCGGCTGGCCCGAGGAAGAGACCATCACGCCCGAATTGCAGCGCGCCGGTTGGGAGCATCGCCGCGACGTGAGCGAGCACATCCTGAAACGGTAACGCTTCGGACTCTGGGTTCCCGCTTTCGCGGGAACGACGACAGTGTTTTCTTCGTCATGCCCGCGAAAGCGGGCATCCAGGGTCGCAAGGAACAAACGGATTCACGATGGGCAACAGCAGATAAAGAACGAAACTGGTACCCTGGAGTCAAAAATCAAGGCCCGGTTTTGAGGCGGGCCTTGATCGAAACTCTATGACGCTGTGGCTTACGCCGCCGCCTCGAGCATGGCGATGTATTTCTCGACGCGCGCGTTGGCGCGGGCCTTGGCGTGGTCGTCCTTGGCGTCCTCGAAATCCTCGCGGGCGTCTTTCAGCGCCGCTTCGACCTTCGCACGATCCAGCTTCGACACCGGGGTGGCCTCTTCGGCCAGCACGGTCAGCTTGTCATTCGCCACTTCGGCGAAACCGCCGGCGACGAAGATGCGCTCCGCCACCTGGCCGTTCACCGTCACTTCGATGATGCCGTTGCGGATGGTCGAGATCAGCGGGCTGTGACCCGGCAGAACGCCGAAGTCGCCGGCCTCACCGGGCACCACCACCATTTCGGCATCGACGCTGAGAAGCAGCTTCTCGGGCGATACCAGTTCGAACCTGACGGTCTCCGCCATGGTCTACTCCTTTACGCGAAGGCCTTAGGCCGCTTCGGCCGCGAGCTTCTTCGCCTTGGCAATCGCCTCGTCGATGGTGCCGACCATGTAGAAGGCCGACTCCGGCAGGTGATCGTGCTTGCCGTCGACGATTTCCTTGAAGCCACGGATCGTCTCGGCCAGCGGCACCTGCACGCCCGGCGAGCCGGTGAACACCTGGGCCACGTCGAAGGGCTGCGACAGGAAGCGCTGGATCTTGCGGGCGCGGGCAACCGTCAGCTTGTCTTCTTCCGACAGTTCGTCCATGCCCAGGATGGCGATGATGTCCTGCAGCGACTTGTAGCTCTGCAGGATCGACTGCACGCGGCGGGCGATGTCGTAATGCTCTTCGCCGACGATGCGCGGATCGAGAATGCGCGAGGTCGAGTCGAGCGGATCGACGGCCGGATAGATGCCCAGCTCGGCGATCTGGCGCGACAGCACGGTGGTCGCATCCAAGTGCGCGAACGAGGTGGCAGGCGCCGGATCAGTCAAATCGTCGGCGGGCACGTAAATGGCCTGCACCGAGGTGATCGAGCCCTTATGGGTCGAGGTGATGCGCTCCTGCAGCATGCCCATGTCGGTGGCCAGCGTCGGCTGGTAACCCACCGCCGACGGGATACGACCGAGCAGCGCCGACATTTCCGAACCCGCCTGGGTGAAGCGGAAGATGTTGTCGACGAAGAACAGCACGTCCTGGCCTTCCTGGTCGCGGAAGTATTCCGCCAGCGTCAGACCGGTCAGCGCGACGCGGGCGCGGGCGCCCGGCGGCTCGTTCATCTGGCCGTACACCAGGGCAACCTTCGAGCCCGGGCCGTCGGTCTTGATGACGCCCGATTCCATCATTTCGTGGTAGAGATCGTTGCCTTCGCGGGTACGCTCGCCCACGCCGGCGAACACCGAGTAGCCGCCGTGCGTCTTCGCGATGTTGTTGATCAGCTCCATGATCAGCACGGTCTTGCCGACGCCGGCGCCGCCGAACAGGCCGATCTTGCCGCCCTTCGAGTAGGGCGCGAGCAGATCGACGACCTTGATGCCGGTGACCAACACCTTCTGTTCAGTCGACTGGTCGACATATTCCGGGGCCGGCGCATGGATCGGCGCGGCATGCTTGGCGTTGATCGGGCCGCGCTCGTCGATCGGCTGACCGATCACGTTGATGATGCGGCCGAGCGTCTCCTGACCGACCGGCACCGAGATGGCGCTGCCGGTGTCGGTGACTTCCATGCCGCGGACCAGACCGTCGGTCGAGTCCATCGCGATGGTGCGGACGGTCTGTTCGCCCAGATGCTGCGCCACTTCGAGCACCAGATGGTTGCCCTGGTTGGTGCAATGAAGGGCGTTCAGGATCGCCGGCAGGTAACCGTCGAACTGCACGTCGACAACCGCGCCGATGACCTGGGTAATGCGACCCGTCTTGTTCGTAGCCATGATGCTGCTCCGCTCTCTCTTTTCCGTCTCGTCCAGCGCGCGGTCTTAGACCGCCTCGGCGCCGGAGATGATTTCGATAAGTTCTTTGGTGATCTGGGCCTGACGCGACCGGTTGTAGACGGTCGTGAGTTTCTTGATCATCTCGCCGGCATTGCGCGTCGCGTTGTCCATCGCGGACATGCGGGCGCCCTGCTCGGAAGCCGCGTTCTCCAGCAGCGCACGGTAGACCTGCATCGACAGGTTACGCGGCAGCAGCTGATCGAGAATGGTTTCCTCGTCCGGCTCGAATTCGTAGATCGCACCCTGCAGGTCCGGACCGGCATTCGTCTCATCGGCGACCACCATGGCCGGGATGAGCTGCTGCACGGTCGGGATCTGGCTGATCACCGACTTGAAGTTGTTGTAGAAGATGTGCGCGACGTCGAAGTCACCGGCCTCATACATGGCCAGCACGCGATCGGCGATCTCCTGGGCTTCACCGAAGCCCACTTTCTTGACCTTGGCCAGATCGACGGTATCGGCGATCTTGCTCGCATGGTCGCGACGCAGCTGGTCGCGGCCCTTCTTGCCCACGCAGAGAATCTTCACCGTCTTGCCGGCGGCGGTCAGTTCTTCGATCTTGCGGCGAGCCAGCTTGACGATCGAGGAATTGAACGCGCCGCAGAGGCCGCGTTCGGCGGTGGCGACGATCAGGAGATGAACCTGATCCTTGCCGGTGCCGATCATCAGCTTCGGTGCGGTGTCGGAACCCATCTGGGCAGCCGACAGCGACGCCATGATCTGCGCCATGCGCTCAGCATAAGGACGCGCCGCTTCGGCGGCCTCCTGGGCGCGGCGCAGCTTGCTGGCTGCCACCATCTTCATCGCCTTCGTGATCTTCTGGGTCGATTTGACCGAGTTGATCCGAACGCGCAGTGACTTGAGGCTAGGCATGAAGCTCTACCCGTGGTTCAGCGGCTCAGGCGAAGGTCTTGGCGAGCTCTTCGAGCACGGCCTTGAGTTTGCCTTCCAGGTCCGGCGTCAGCGCCTGGCTCTCACGGATGCCAGACAGAATGTCGCCATGCTTGGACTTGATGGTGCTCAGCAGGGTCTGCTCGAAGCGGCCGACATTGGCGACCGGCAGCTTGTCGAGATAACCCTTCACGCCGGCATAGATCGAGACGACCTGCTCTTCGACCGGCAGCGGCTGGTACTGGGCCTGCTTCAGCAGTTCGGTCAGACGCGCGCCGCGGTTCAGCAGGCGCTGGGTCGCCGGATCGAGATCCGAACCGAACTGGGCGAAGGCGGCCATTTCGCGATACTGCGCAAGTTCCAGCTTGATCGAGCCGGCAACCTGCTTCATCGCCTTGATCTGCGCGGCCGAACCGACGCGGGACACCGAGAGGCCGACGTTGATGGCCGGGCGGATGCCCTTATAGAAGAGTTCGGTTTCCAGGAAGATCTGACCGTCGGTGATCGAGATGACGTTGGTCGGAATGTAGGCCGACACGTCGCCGGCCTGGGTCTCGATGACCGGCAGGGCGGTGAGCGAACCGGCGCCATTCTTGTCCGACATCTTCGCGGCGCGTTCCAGCAGGCGCGAGTGGATGTAGAACACGTCGCCCGGATAGGCTTCGCGGCCCGGCGGGCGGCGCAGCAGCAGCGACATCTGGCGATAGGCGACGGCCTGCTTGGACAGATCGTCATACACGATCACGGCATGCATGCCGTTGTCGCGGAAGAACTCGCCCATGGCGCAACCGGTATACGGGGCCAGGAACTGCAGCGGCGCCGGCTCGGACGCGGTGGCGGCCACCACGATCGAGTATTCCATGGCGCCGGCTTCTTCCAGGGTCTTCACGACCTGGGCAACCGTCGAACGCTTCTGGCCGACCGCGACGTAGATGCAGAAGAGCTTCTTCTTCTCGTCGCCCTTGTTGGTGGCCTTCTGGTTCAGGATGGCGTCGATCGCGACGGCGGTCTTGCCGGTCTGGCGATCGCCGATGATCAGTTCGCGCTGGCCGCGGCCGACGGGCACGAGGGCGTCGAGCGCCTTCAGGCCGGTCTGCATCGGCTCATGCACCGACTTGCGCGGGATGATGCCGGGGGCCTTCACTTCCACGCGGGCGCGCTTGACGTCCTTGAGCGGGCCCTTGCCGTCGATCGGGTTGCCCAGCGCGTCGACGACGCGGCCCAGCAGACCCATGCCGACCGGAACGTCCACGATGGCGCCGGTACGCTTGACGGTGTCGCCTTCCTTGATGCCGCGATCTTCACCGAAGATCACGACGCCGACGTTGTCGGTTTCCAGGTTGAGGGCCATGCCCTTCACGCCACCGGGGAATTCGACCATCTCGCCGGCCTGGACCTTGTCGAGGCCATGGACGCGGGCAATGCCGTCACCGATGGACAGAACCTGACCGACTTCCGAGACTTCGGCTTCGGCGCCGAAATTCTTGATCTGGCTCTTCAGGATTTCAGAAATCTCTGCGGCGCGGATATCCATCACGCAACACCTTTCATAACGGTCTTGAGACTGTTGAGTTTGGTCTGGATCGACGCATCGATCATGCGCGAACCGAATTTGACGATCAGGCCGCCGATCAGCGAGGGATCGACCTTGGCGTTGATCACGACATTGCCGGCGGAGGCCGTCGACAACGAAGACTTGATCTGGGCGAGCTGCGCATCGTTCAGCGGCACGGCCGAGACGACATCGGCAACGGTCTCGCCGCGATGATGGCTGAGCAGCGTCTTGAAGGACGCGATGATGTCGCTGAGCGCGAACAGGCGGCGGTTGCCCGCCACGACGCCGAGGAAACGGCGGACCAGGTCGCTTAAACCGGCCTTTTCGGCGACGGCGGCGATGGCCTTGGCCTGGTCTTCGCGGCTGAAGGCCGGCGAGCGCACCAGACGGACGAGATCCTTGGACTCCGCCAGCATGCCGGCGACAGCATTCAGATCCTTGGCGACGGCATCAAGCTGGCCCGCATCGCGCGCCAGATCGAACAGCGCAGTCGCGTAGCGGCCGGCAATGCCGGAGACGAGCGTAGTTTCAGCCACGAACGACCCTTCTTCTAAACAGGACCGGCGCTGTCGGGCGGGACTCGACCGGAGAACTCCGACCTGCCCTGCGACGCACCGCTTAAGACCTTGCACGACTTAAGGAATTTGCGGGGTGGCTATAGCTTTTTTACGGCCCCCCCGGCGCGAAAGCCGCGTTTAACTAGCATACGGGTCTGGGGGGCGCAACAGCCCGGCCGGCCGCATGGCGCAAGCCTTTTGTCGCAGTGCGCCAACGGCTGCCCGCATGGTCGTAAACCGTGCGATCCGCGCACGCAGAATGCGCAAATCCGGCCAGCGTCAGCCAATGCCCGCCAGCCCCCATGCCAATTTCAGCCAATCCGCGCCAACCCTGGCCAATTCATGCCAATTTTGACCAATTCCGACCAATTCCAGCCAGCGCGCGCCATTAATCCTCCCGTCCTTCGCGCACCTCAGCCAGCATCGCGTCGAGTTCGGCATGCGTGTAGTAGTCCAGCTCACCCGGCTTCTTGGGTGCGGCCACCGCCATCTCCGCCTTCGGTTTCAGGCCCAGCGCCACCTCCCAGCGGGCCGCGATGTCGCCCTCCAGTTTGGGCCCGAGGCGCTCCAGCCCGATCTGCGCGCCCAGCCATTGCAGGGTGCGGGCGTCCAGCTTTTCCGCATGCTCCAGATGCAGCACCGCATGCTCGCCCAGCGCCATGAAACGGAGCTGCGCCATCAGCCGCTGCTCCTCGGCCGCCTGCTCGATACGCCGGCGGAAGCTGGGCGAGCGCTTCAGGTTTCGGCGCAACACCGAGGGCGGGCAGCCCCGCTGCCCGGCCGCCGTCTCCACCGACAGACCCCGGGCGAGCAGGCCGGCGGCGAGCGGCCAGTCGACTTGCCGGCGTTTTTCAGATTTTTCGTTCGAAATCAAATCGATAGAGCCATCGTTCATGGCGATGCCTTTCCAGTCTTCCAGATTTTGCGGGACTGGCAGCGATCCTATCATGAAAATGAGAACATTAAAAGAACAAATGGTCACATCCTCCTGCCTTGGCAGGCAGCAGGCCGGACCCAATCTTTATAGATATAGAGGCGCCACGCTGATGGAGACGGCATGAGCGAGCTATGGCCCATCCTGGTCTATATCGGCCGGCCGAGCCTGATCGGCGGCCTGACCCTGATCGTGATCGCGCTGGTCGGGCTGTATGTCTCGCGCCGGCATCGTGTGGCCGATCCGCGCGACCCGTGGAAAGTCTGGGCGGCGCGCATCGCCGGTATGCTGGCGCTGCTTCCTTTGGTGATCACACTCGCATTGGCGATCGGTGAACAGTTCTCGCCTGGCCTGCTGGAGCATTACGGCCCCTATCTGGTGCGGCCGGCGAAAGCGGTGCCGGGCAGCGTGCTGGTGGCCGCAGTGCTGCTGTTCAGCCTGACCACGCGACTGATGCCGCAGCGGCGCGGCTGGTACGCGACCTATGCGGTGGCCTGCATCCTGCTCGGCTTCGGCGGCAGCGTGCTGCTGATCTACGTGGCGAGTTGACGCCTACAACAACGTCTGGCGGAAGAAGCCGGTCCAGTGCGGCACCGCCACGAAACGGTCGCCGACATAGCCGCTGTGGTAGCCCGTGCCGACGCAGCGCGCCATCATCGGCCGCGTATCCTGCCCCGGCATGGTGGCGCCGCTGTTCAGTTCGGTGACGCGGTCGGCCTCGACCAGGATATCGCAGTTGGCGTAATGCGGCCCGGTGGTGTTGCGCTGGCGGCGATAGGGTGCATCGAAGCTGTGACCGACGCCGGGCAGCACGGTGATCCTGGCATTGCCGCCGCGCGCATTCATCCACGGCACATAGCGTTCGCAATAGCGGCTCGGCGTCTCGTCATCCTCGGCGCCGGTGATGAACAGGAAGGGCGTTGCGACATAGCCGTCGCGCACCGCATGGCGGAAGCCGCAATAGCCATAGAGGCCGACCACTGCATCGAGCGGCTTGACCGTGAACGGCCGGCCATAGAGCCGCGTGACATTGCGCTCGACCTGCTCATGCGCCCATCTCTGGGTCAGCATGATGCCGCCGGCGCCGCCCTGGGATTCGCCGATGCTGCCGATCTTGTCGAAGCCACGCGCCCGCAGCCAGGCCGCCGCGGTCAGGCTGTCGAAGGCCATGTTGAATTCGTTGGCCCCCTTCAGCGAGGCGGCAACATAGTCGTGATGCGTGACGGTGACGCCGCGCGGCGTCCAGTGGTCGATCACCAACGCCGCGAAACCGGCTTCGCGCAGACTGTCGACATATTCGAACAGGCGTGAATCGAGCCCCTGTGAGCCATGGGTGACCAGCACGGCGGCACGGCTATTGGCTTTCGGGGCATTCGGCGGCGCGAAGAAATAGCCGATCGCCTGCATGCGGTTGCAGATCACCGGCTGGCCGGTGCAGGCGACGCTCTCCCAGGTGACCTTCTCGCCGCTGAAGGTCGAGGATTTCTGCTGCGCACAGGCTGTCAGCAGAAGCAGCAGCCCGAGCGCAGCCACTTTCATCATTTGGTCAGGACGCGGGCCACGGCCTTTTTCCAGCCGTCGTAGAGCTGGCTGCGCGCAGCGCTGTTCATGCGCGGCTCGAAGCGGCGCTCGCAATGCCAGCCATAGGCGACCGCATCAAGACCGGCATAGACGCCGACCGCCAGGCCCGCCAGATAGGCTGCGCCCAGCGCCGTGGTCTCGATCACCTTGGGGCGTTCGACCGCGACATTCAGCATGTCGGCGAGGAACTGGCAGAGCCAGTCATTCGCCACCATGCCGCCATCGACACGGATGGCGGCCGGTGCCGGCGCGCCATCGGATTTCATCGCCGCGGTGAGATCGCGGGTCTGGTAGGCGACCGATTCCAGCGTGGCGCGCGCGATATGGCTGCGCCCGGTATCGAGCGTCATGCCCAGCAGGGCGGCGCGCGCATCCGGGTCCCAGTAGGGCGCGCCAAGGCCCACGAAAGCCGGCACCAGATAGACGCCGTGGTTTTCCGGCGCGGCCGCTGCCAGCGTCGCGGTTTCGGCGGCGCTGCCGACGATCTTCAGCCCGTCGCGCAGCCATTTCACGGCGGCGCCGGCGACGAAGATCGAGCCTTCCAATGCGTAGGTGACCTTGCCGTCCAGCCGATAGGCCACCGTGGTGAGCAGGCGGTTGTTCGACAGCACGGGCTTGGCGCCGATATTGACCAAGGCAAAACAGCCGGTGCCATAGGTGGATTTGACCATGCCGGGCTGGAAGCAGGCCTGACCGAAGGTGGCAGCCTGCTGGTCGCCGGCGATGCCGGTGACGGGAATGGCATGGCCGAGCGTATCGGCGGTGGCGATGCCGAATTCACCGCTGCAATCCTTCACCACGGGCAGCAGCGCACGCGGCACGGTGAACAGCTGCAGCAGCGTGTCGTCCCACTCCTGCGTGGTGATATCGAACAGCATGGTGCGCGAGGCGTTGGTCGCATCCGTCGCATGCACCTGACCGCCGGTGAGGCGGAACAGCAGGAAGCTGTCAATCGTGCCGAAGCAGAGTTCGCCCTTCTCGGCACGGGCGCGGGCGCCGGGCACGTTGTCGAGCAGCCAGGCGATCTTGGTGGCGGAGAAATAGCTGTCGATCAGCAAGCCGGTCTTTTTCTGCACCAGACTGCCGGCGCCATCGGCGATCTTGCGGCGGCAGAGTTCGGCGGTGCGGCGGTCCTGCCAGACGATGGCATGATGGATCGGCCGGCCGGTGCCGCGCTCCCAGATCACCGTGGTCTCGCGCTGGTTGGTAATGCCGATGGCGGCGATGTCGGTACCGCGCAGATTCGCCTTGGCCACGGCCTCGCGCATCACGCTCTGCACGTCGCGCCAGATTTCCTCGGCATCATGCTCGACCCAGCCATCAGCCGGATAATGCTGGGTCAGCTCCTTCTGCGCGGTGGCGACCGGCAGGCCGGAGGCATCGAAGACGATGGCGCGGCTGGAGGTCGTGCCCTGGTCGATGGCGAGAACGTATTTGCTCATGATTATTCTGCTGCCGCTCCGCAGCCCTCAGCCTTGAACACGCGCTTTGTGCTGGCCGGGAATTTCGCCAGCTTGCCCGCCGGGCGCACCGGGCGCGCCACCAGGTTGCCGCCGCAATTGGGGCAGATGCCTTTCAGTGTCGCCTCGGCGCAGTCACGGCAGAAGGTGCATTCAAAGGTGCAGATCATCGCGTTCGCCGCATCGGGCGCGAGGTCGATGTTGCAGCATTCGCAGTTCGGACGCAGGTCCAGCATCTTATTGTCCTTTCGCCGTGGCGATGGCCTTTTTGGCGATGGCGGTGATTCCGGCCCAGTCGCCGGCCGCGACCTTGTCCTTCGGCGCCAGCCACGATCCGCCGGCGGCAAACACATTGGGCAGCGCGGTATAGCTGCGCAGGTTGGCCTCGGTGATGCCGCCGGTGGGGCAGAAGCGCATGTCGGGGAACGGCCCATGCAGGCTTTTCAGCGCCGGAATGCCGCCGCTGCTTTCGGCGGGGAAGAACTTGGCACGGGTGAAGCCATGCTCCATGGCGCGCATCACCTCGCTGGCGCTCGCCACGCCGGGCAGGAAGGGCAGGCCGGTATCCTTGGCGGTGAAGTACAGCGCTTCCGTGCCGCCGGGGCTGATGACGAACTGCGCGCCGGCAAGCTGGACGGCAGCGAACTGCGCGGGATTCAAGACTGTGCCGGCACCCACTTTGGCCTCGGGCACCTCGGCGGCAATGCGCCTGATCGCATCGAGGGCCGCGGCCGAGCGCAGCGTGATCTCCAGCACGGTGACGCCGCCGGCCACCAGCGCCCTGGCCAGCGGCACGGCCTTGTCCGCGTCTTCAATGACCAGAACCGGAATAACGGGAACCTGCCCCAGGATCGCATCCAGGGCCACACTGCGCTCTGCACTCTTATCCGGCATGAGTCCTCCCTTTGTTTTGAAGAAGGATAGCCGGGGCGGCAGCCGAAAAGCTACTGGCTTACGCCGCCGCTGGCAGCACCAGCGGGTCGGGACCGTAGCGGTTGGGGCCGAGCGTGCCGGGCACGAAGAAGAGCGCGAAGGCGAAAATCCATCCGACCAGCGGCACCAGCGCCAGCAGGATGGCCCAGCCGGTCCAGCCGAAATCGCGGCAGCGCTGACCGGCGACAATCCAGCCCGAAAGGATGCAGGCCACACTGGGGAGCGCGCCGATCACCAGCGGCAGCACAATGTCATCCTCGCTCATGAACGTGCCGATGAAGCCCCAGAGCACGACCAGTGCGAGGAAGTTGGTCAGGGCATAGAGCGTGTAGGATTTGCGGTTGCGACGGCCGGACAGCCGGAACAGATCGGAGAAAACCGGTTTCGACATTATTCTTTCAGGCCGCCGCTTTTCAGGATGAAATCAGCGATCTCGGCCACGCCTTTTTCCGCCTTGAGATTGGCAAAGATGAAGGGGCGCTGTCCACGCATCTTTTTCGAGTCGCGGTCCATGACGTCCAGCGAGGCACCGACCAGCGGCGCCAGGTCGATCTTGTTGATCACCAGCAGGTCCGAGCGCGTGATGCCGGGGCCGCCTTTACGCGGAATCTTGTCGCCGGCCGAAACGTCGATCACATAGATGGTGATATCGGCCAGTTCGGGCGAAAACGTCGCCGCCAGATTGTCGCCGCCGGATTCCACGAAGATGACGTCGAGGCCGGGAAAGCGCTGCTGCATGTCGGCCACGGCGGCCAGGTTGATCGAGGCGTCCTCGCGAATAGCCGTGTGCGGGCAGCCGCCGGTCTCGACGCCGGCGATGCGGGCGGGATCGAGCGCGCCGGCACGGGTGAGGAATTCGGCATCTTCCTTGGTGTAGATGTCGTTGGTGACGACGGCGATGTTCCAGTCGTCACGCAGGTGGCGGCAGAGCCGTTCGACCAGCGCGGTCTTACCCGACCCGACCGGGCCACCGATTCCAACACGCAGCGGATTTGAACTCATGAGCGGAACAGCCTCGTATACTGGGTTTCGTGCAACATGGAGGTCAGGTCAATCATCGGCGCTGCCGTGCCGCAGTCTTCCAGCGCACAGGCCAGCGCGCAAGGCACGATCGCATCGACCACTGGCATCAGGGCATGCAGCGTGCGCTGACCATCGGTCTGGCCCAGCGGAATGAGGCGCACGGCGGCCGAGACCAGATTGGCAGCAAAGGCATGCAGATAGGCCGCCAGCACGGAGGCCACATCGAGCTTATGCGCCACCGATGCCACGCCAATGGCGATACTCAAGGGGATCGGCTTGCCGGCGCGGCGGGCGGCAAAAGCCTCAAGCCGCTCATGCCCCCAGGCGGCGCGGGTGACGGTGACAAAAGACCCGCCCTGCTGGCCGCTTTCCAGCGCCATCTCGGCCGTGCCGCGCCAGGCGGCGGCCAGATCGCAGAGCTCGTCGAGCCTATGAAGATCACCAATGGCGGCATGCGCCTCCTTCAGCAGCACGGCATCGACCCAGCCGGCGCCATGGCGCAGGATATGGCCGATCCAGGCACTGAGATCGGCGGCGGTTTTCACGCGACCGGTCTCGACCGCGTATTCGATGCCATGGCTGTAGGAAAACGCGCCGATCGGATAGCTCGGCGAGAACCAGGCCATCAGGCGATAGAGATCAGTGCTTGTGGTCGTCATGACCGTGATGGTGGTGGCCGTGATCGTGACTGTGGCCATGATCGTGGTCGTGACTGTGGCCTTGCCCATGATCATGACCGGCCTTCTCGCCACCCTTGCCATAGCGCGAACCCAGCCCGTAAGGGTGCGAGGGATCGTGGTTATGCTGGCCATAGGCGCCGCCTTCGGGATCGAAGGGCGCGTCGACCGCCTGCACCTGCGCGCCAAGGCCTTTCAGCATGTCGACGATGACATGGTCATCGCGGATCAGGATGCAGTCCGCACGAATCTCGGCCGGCAGATGCCGGTTGCCCAGATGCCAAGCCAGACGCGCCAGCAGCTCGGCCGTGGGCGCTTTCACCTCGACCAGCGGCTCGGGCGCCGCCTGCACTTCGATATAGCCGCCGCCGTCGAGCTTGAGCCCGTCGCCATGGCGCAGCACGGTGGCCTCGGCCAGATCGAGCAGGAAAGCCGTGCCGTCATCAGCAGTGAGCCGGATGCGACGGCGATGGCGGTCATGATGCGCGAGCGTGACGGTGGCGCGGCGTTCAGATGCGGGCCAGCGACCAGATGATATGACGGACGTTGCCTTTAACATTCCCACCTACCCCAAGCGTCACCCGCGGACTTGATCCACGGGTCCCATTTTTAATGGGATGCCCGGGTCAAGCCCGGGCATGACAGATACATTTTAACTCTCAGAACAGGAAATACCGCTGCGCCATGGCCAATTCCTTGGCCGGTTCGCAGGTCAGCAGCTTGCCATCGGCGCGCACCACATAGGTCTCGGTGTCAACCTCGATCTTGGGCATGTAGTTGTTATGCACCATGTCCTTCTTGGTCACCGTGCGCGTGCCCTTCACGGCGACCATCGGTCGCTGCAGCCCGAACTTGGTGGCGATATCGTTCTGCAGCCCGGCCTCGCTGACAAACAGCAGGCTGGATTGCGTCATGTTGCGGCCGAAGCTGGCGAACATCGGGCGGTAATGCACCGGCTGCGGCGTCGGGATCGAGGCATTGGGATCGCCCATCGGCGCGGCCGCGATTGAGCCACCTTTCAGGATCATGTCGGGCTTCACGCCGAAAAAGGCCGGCGACCAAATCACCAGATCGGCGAACTTGCCTACCTCGATGGAGCCGATCTCATGCGCCACGCCATGGGACAGCGCGGGATTGATGGTGTATTTGGCGATATAGCGCTTGGCGCGCACATTGTCGTTGTCGCCTTTTTCTTCCGGCAGACGCCCGCGCTGCTTCTTCATTTTATCAGCGGTCTGCCAGGTGCGGATGATCACCTCGCCCACCCGGCCCATGGCCTGGCTGTCGGACGACATCATCGAAAATGCGCCGAGGTCATGCAGGATGTCTTCGGCGGCAATCGTCTCGCGGCGGATGCGGCTATCGGCGAAGGCGACGTCTTCGGGGATGCGCTGGTCGAGGTGATGGCAGACCATCAGCATGTCGAGATGCTCGTCCACGGTGTTGACCGTGTAGGGCATGGTCGGGTTGGTGGAACTGGGCAGCACATTGGCCAGGCCGGCGACCTTGATGATGTCGGGCGCATGGCCACCGCCCGCGCCCTCGGTGTGAAAGGCGTGGATGGTGCGGTGCTTGAAGGCGGCGATGGTATCTTCGACAAAACCGCTTTCGTTCAGCGTGTCGGTATGGATCGCCACCTGGATGTCATACTGCTCGGCGACATTGAGGCAGTTGTCGATGGCGGCCGGCGTGGTGCCCCAGTCTTCATGCAGCTTCAGCCCGCAGACGCCGGCAGCGATCTGCTCGACCAGCGCATCGGGCTGCGAAGCATTGCCCTTGCCGAGCAAACCAATGTTCATGGGAAACGCTTCGGCCGCCTGCAGCATGCGCATGATGTGGAACGGGCCGGGCGTGCAGGTGGTAGCCGAGGTGCCCGCCGCCGGCCCGGTGCCGCCGCCCATCATGGTGGTGACGCCGGAATAGAGCGCCTCTTCGATCTGCTGCGGACAGATGAAATGGATATGGGCGTCAAAGCCGCCGGCAGTGATGATCTTGCCTTCGCCCGCAATCGCCTCGGTGCCCGGACCGATGATGATATCGATGCCGGACTGGATATCGGGATTGCCGGCCTTGCCGATGGCCGCGATGCGGCCGTTCTTGAGGCCGATATCGGCCTTCACGATGCCCCAGTGATCAAGGATCAGCGCATTGGTGATCACGGTATCGACCGCGCCGGCCGCATTGGTGATCTGGCTCTGGCCCATGCCGTCGCGGATCACCTTGCCGCCGCCGAATTTCACTTCCTCGCCATAGAGCGGCGTGTTGGCGCTGTAGCCACCCTGCCCGGCTTTCGCCGTGGGCGGCATCGAGGTGAAATCCTTTTCCACCTCAATGATGATGTCGGTATCGGCGAGCCGCACCTTGTCGCCCACGGTGGGGCCGTACATGCCGGCATAGGCCTTGCGGGGAATGCGGTTTGCCATCTCTGTCGATCCCCTTACAGCTTACCCATGACATCGGCGCGGAAGCCGTAGACCTCACGCTTGCCGGCATAGGACACCAGACTGACCTGTCGCGTCTGCCCCGGTTCGAAACGCACCGCCGTGCCGGCCGGAATGTCCAGCCGCATGCCGCGCGCCTTGTCGCGATCAAACTTCAGCGCCGGATTGGTCTCGAAGAAATGGTAATGGCTGCCGACCTGGATCGGGCGGTCGCCGGTATTGGCGATGTCGAGCGTGACCGTGGAACGACCGGCATTGATCTCGATCTCGCCATCGGCCGTGATGATTTCGCCGGGGATCATGCGATGGCTCCATTCAGAAAGACCGTCACCCTCGGGCTTGTCCCGAGGGTCCATCCCAACCATCCGCGCATCGGAACGCACAGATGAGCCCTCGGAATAAATCCGAGGGTGACGTTTGGAGTAAAACGAGAATATCCGGCCGGCATCATCATCACCGGATCGGATTATGCACGGTCACCAGCTTGGTGCCGTCGGGGAAGGTCGCCTCGACCTGAATCTCGTGGATCATCTCGGCGATGCCATCCATCACCTGCGCGCGGGTGATGACGGTGGCGCCGGCCTGCATCAGATCGGCGACCGAGCGACCATCGCGCGCGCCCTCGACGACGAAATCGGTGATCAGCGCCACGGCCTCGGGGTGATTGAGCTTCACGCCGCGCTCCAGCCGGCGGCGGGCGACGACCGCCGCCATGGCGACCAGCAATTTGTCCTTTTCGCGGGGCGTCAGATTCATGCCGCTCCCCCTCCCCGGTTAAACGGTAATGATCCTAGACGGTAAGATAGCGGCGGACGTCGTCTGCATCCAGCCTTGCGGCATCCCCCTCCACCACAACCTCGCCGCGCTGCAGCAGGATGAAGCGGTCGGTCAGCGCCTTGGCGAAGTCGAAATACTGCTCGACCAGCACAATGGCCATGGTGCCGCGATCGGCCAGTTCGCGGATGACCCGGCCGATATCCTTGATGATGGAGGGCTGGATGCCCTCGGTCGGTTCGTCCAGCAGCAGCAACCGGGGCCGCGTGACCAGGGCCCGCGCGATCGCCAGTTGCTGCTGCTGTCCCCCCGAAAGATCGCCGCCGCGCCGGTTGCGCATCTCGTGCAGCACCGGAAACAACGCGAAGATTTCATCCTCGATCCGGCGTTCGGCGCGCGGCAGCGGCGCCAGACCGGTTTCCAGATTTTCATAGACCGTGAGGCGCGGGAAGATTTCGCGGCCCTGCGGCACCATGGCGATGCCGCGTTTGGCACGCTCATGCGGTTTCAACCCAGAAATATCCTGGCCTTCCCACATGATTTTTCCTGAGCGCACCGGCTGCAGCCCGACCAACGCCCGCATCAGCGAGGTCTTGCCAACGCCATTGCGGCCCAGCACACAGGTGATCTTGCCCGGCGCGGCCGTGACGCCGACATCGCGCAATGCATGGCTGGCGCCGTAATAGAGATTGAGGTTTTCGGCCTGCAGCATTGTCAGCGTCCCAGATAGACTTCAATGACGCGCGGATCGTTCTGCACGTGGTCGACGCTGCCTTCCGACAGCACGCTACCTTCGTGCAATACGGTCACGCGCGCGCCAAGATCACGCACGAATTCCATGTCGTGTTCCACGACAACCAGCGTGCGCTCGCCTTTCAGGGTCAGGATCAGGTCGGCGGTCTGTCTGGTTTCGGCATCGGTCATGCCGGCGACGGGTTCATCCAGCAGAATCAACTGCGTGTCCTGCACCAGCAGCATGCCGATCTCCAGCCACTGCTTCTGGCCATGGCTGAGCGCGCCGGCCTGATCGCGCAGCTTGGTCTCCAGGCCCACGGTATGCAGCGCCCAGGCGATGCGGTCGAGCGCCTCGGAATTGAGCCGGCCGAGCAAGGTCTTCCAGGCACCGCGCGCCGATTTCATGGCGAGCTCGAAATTCTCGAACACGGTGAGATTCTCGAACACCGTGGGCTTCTGGAATTTGCGGCCGATGCCCAGATTGGCGATCTCGACCTCATCCAGCTTGGTCAGGTCGACGCGACCGGCGAACATTACCTCGCCTGCGTCCGGCTTGGTCTTGCCGGTGATGATATCCATCATCGTGGTCTTGCCGGCGCCGTTGGGGCCGATGATTGTACGGAGCTCTCCGGGCGCAACCATCAGGGCGAGATTGTTGATGGCGCGGAAGCCATCGAAGCTGACGCTGACGCCATCGAGATAGAGCTGCGTGTCGGAGACGCGCGGGCGGTCGACCACCTCGGGCGCCATGCCGGCGGTGGCAGGCTGGACGATCGGCGACGGCAAGGGCATGGCAGGACGCATGATTATTCTCCCGCCTTTTCATTCAACGCATAGGTGCGTTTCTGGTCACGCCAGGCGCGCCACTGGCCGAGCAGCCCGACGATGCCTTTCGGGAACAGCAGGGTCGACGCAATGAACAAACCACCCAGGACGAAGAGCCAGAGTTCAGGCGCCGCACCGGTCAGCCAGGTCTTGACCAGATTGACCACCACGCCGCCCAGCACCGCGCCATAGAGCGTACCGCGACCACCGACCGCCACCCAGATGGCGATCTCGATGGAGTTGGCCGGCGAGAATTCGCTGGGGTTGATGATGCCAACCTGCGGCACATAGAGCGCGCCGGCGATGCCGGCCAGCAGCGCCGAGAGCACGAAGGCAAACAGCTTGGCCGCCGTCGGCGAGTAGCCGAGGAAGCGCACACGGCTTTCGGCGTCGCGCACCGCCAGCAGCACGCGGCCAAGCTTGGACAGGGTGACGAAGCGGCAGAGCAGGAAGCACAGGCCGAGCACGATCACCGAGACGGCGTAGAGCCCGATGCGGGTGCTGGATGCCTGGATCGGGAAGCCGAGGATGTCCTTGAAGTCGGTCAGGCCGTTGTTGCCGCCGAAACCCATGTCGTTGCGGAAGAAGGCGAGCAGCAGCGCGAATGTCATCGCCTGCGTCACAATGGAGATATAGACGCCGGTGACGCGGCTGCGGAAGGCGAACCAGCCCAGTACCAGCGCGAGGATGCCCGGCGCCAGCAGCACCATCAGCATGGCAAACGGAAAGCTGTCGAAGCCTTGCCAGTACCAGGGCAACTCCTTCCAGTTCAGGAAGACCATGAAATCGGGCAGCGTGGCATTGCCGTAGACGCCGCGTGCGCCGATCTGGCGCATCAGGTACATGCCCATGGCATAGCCGCCGAGCGCGAAGAAGGCACCATGGCCGAGGCTGAGGATGCCGGCATAGCCCCAGACCAGATCGAGGCTGAGCGCCAGGATCGCATAGCAGGCGTATTTGCCGAGCAGCGGGATTAGGTAATCGGGCAGATGCACCAGGCCGCCGCGCGCCGGCAACAGGTTGAGCAGCGGCACGATCACCAGCAGCACGAAGCCGATGGCGAGGAAGACGGCCCAGCCGCGGCGGTCGAGCAGCGGACGGGGCTGCGAAAGAGTCTTCAGGTCCTGCTCAAGCATCTGCGGAACGCCCCTTGGCCGCGAACAGTCCGCGCGGACGCTTCTGAATGAACAGGATGATGCAGACCAGCACCACCACCTTGCCCAGCACCGCACCGGCGACGGGTTCGAGAATCTTGTTGACCACGCCGAGCGTGAGCGCGCCGACCAGCGTGCCCATCAGGCTGCCGACGCCGCCGAAGACGACAACCAGGAAGCTGTCGACGATGTAGATGGTGCCGAGATTAGGCGAGACATTGCCGATCTGGCTGAGCGCCACGCCGGCCATGCCGGCGATCCCTGAGCCCAGCGCAAAGGTCATGGCATCCACGCGCGCGGTGGGAATCCCCATCACCGCGGCCATCTGGCGGTTCTGGGTGACGGCGCGCATATGCAGGCCGAAGCTGGTGCGCTTGAGGATCAGCGCGATCAGGCCAAGCACGGCGAAGCAGAAGATGATGATGTAGACGCGGTTCCAGGTGATCGCCAGACCGCCCGCCACGTCGATGGCGCCGGTCATCCAGCCGGGATTGGCGACCTCCTTGTTGGGCGCACCGAAGATCATGCGCACTGCCTGCTGCAGACAGAGGCTGATGCCCCAGGTGGCCAGCATGGTTTCCAGCGGCCGGCCGTAGAGCCAGCGGATGATGCCGCGCTCGATCGCCACGCCGACGGCGGCGGCGACCAGGAAGGCGACCGGCAACGCCACCAGCAGGTAAGCACCGATCCAGGACGGCGGCAGCAGGGCGCGGAAGACTTCCTGCGTCACGTAAGCGGAGTAGGCGCCGAGCATGATCATCTCGCCATGCGCCATGTTGATGACGCCCATGACGCCGAAGGTGATGGCGAGGCCGACGGCGGCCAGCAGCAGCACCGAGCCGAGCGAGATGCCCTGGATCAGGTTCTCGGCATAGGAATAGAGCGTGATCTTGGTCTGCAGCGAGTCAAACGCCTTGGTCAGCGCGGCCTTGACCTCCGCGTCGGTTTCCTGGGAGAGCCGCGCCTGCAGCAGCGAGCGCACGCGCAGTTCCGATGTGCCGCTGAGCGTCTGGATCGCCAGGATGCGCCTGGACTTGTCGGGGTCGGCGATATCGGTGGCGGCCAGCGACATCGCCATCACCGCCTTCACGCCGCTGTTCTGTTCCTTGTCGTAAGCCTCACGAAGCAGGGCGACCGTTTCCGGCGTCGGGCCTTCCAGCAGGGCGGCCGCGGCCGTGCGGCGCACGGCGGCATCGGTGCTGGACAGGCCAAGGCGGCCGATCGCCTCACGCAGCACGTTGCGCAGGTTGTTGTTGACGAACAGCGGGGTCAGCTCGGCCGGGGCGACAATGCCCTGCGCCTCGGCCGTGGTGGCACTGGTGAGCGCGATGTCATTGCCGCTGGCATTGCCAGTGACCAGCGCGCCATCGGACTTGCGAATGAAGAGTCGGCCATCGGCCAGCGCCTGGAAGACCGGGACCGCGCGCGCATCACCCATGCCGGTGAGCGCGGCGATCGCCCTGGCCTTGTCGACGAAGCTGTCGGCCTTGAGGCCGTTCACCGCCGTTGCGAAATCGACGGGACCGGACTGCACGTCGCCGGCAGCAGACCCCAGCAGCGACCGGGCATCGTCGGGCAGCGCGATGGCCTGCAGCTCGTCCGGCCTGGCCATGTCCTCGACATCGCCGGTGGCGGCGTTAGTGACGACGATCATGTCGCCATCCTTCTCACCGATCACCACGGCATTGTCGGAGAGGCGGAGATAGAGATTGCCCTGGGAGAGCGCGGCCAGCGCCGCCTTGGCCTTGTCGTCATCCAGCGCGGTGAGCGCGGCGATGGCGGGCTTGGGGTCGGACTCGGTGAGGCCGCTTAGGCTGGTCGTCAGGTCCTGCGCGTTCACCGGCCGGAAGGCGACCAGCGTCAGCATCAGCGCGACCAGCAGGATGGGCAGGAAACGGATCATTGTTGTTATAGCCGCGGCGATGACGGGGTGAATTTCTGATTTTTGGGCTACCCGAGCCCCTCCCCGCACGTCACCGCGAAGGGAGGGGCCGGATGCCATTTACGCGTCCAGGCTTAGTTCGAGAGCGCCGCGTATTTCGGCTTCTCGCAGTTGCCGCAGACCCACGGGAAGGTCCAGTCGGCGGTCAGCTTGGCGCTTTCCGGGATGTACTTCGACCAGGCGTCGGCCTTCACCGGGCCCTTGGTCTGCCAGACGATGTTGAACTGACCGTCGGGACGGATTTCACCGATCATCACCGGCTTGGACAGGTGGTGGTTGGTGTTCATCACGGCGGTGAAGCCCGACGGCGCCTTGACCTTCTGGCCATACATCGCCTGACGCACGGCATCCACATTGGTGGTGCCGGCCTGGGCGACAGCCTGGGCCCACATCTTGAAGCCGGTATAGGTGGCTTCCATCGGATCGTTGGTGACGCGCTTCGGATCCTTGATGAAGGTCTTCCACTGCTTCACGAACGCATCGTTGGTCGGGTTGGCCTTGACGTTCTGGAAATAATTCCAGGCCGCCAGATGACCGACGAGGTTCTTGGTGTCGATGCCGGCGAGTTCTTCCTCGCCGACCGAGAAGGCGACCACCGGGATGTCGGAGGCCTTGATGCCCGCGTTGGCCAGTTCCTTGTAGAACGGCACGTTGGCGTCGCCATTGATGGTCGACACCACGGCGGTCTTCTTGCCGGCCGAGCCGAACTTCTTGATGTCAGCCACGATCGTCTGCCAGTCGGAATGACCGAACGGCGTGTAGTTGATCATGATGTCTTCCTGCTTGACGCCCTTGGACTTCAGGAAGGCTTCGAGGATCTTGTTGGTGGTACGCGGATACACGTAGTCCGTGCCGGCGAGCACCCAGCGCTTTACTTCACCACCTTCCTTGCTCATCAGGTATTCGACAGCGGGAATGGCCTGCTGGTTCGGAGCAGCGCCGGTGTAGAAGACATTCTTCGAGCTTTCCTCGCCCTCATACTGGACGGGATAGAACAGCATGCTGTTCAGCTCCTCGAAGACCGGCAGAACCGACTTGCGGCTCACCGAGGTCCAGCAGCCGAAGACCACCGAAACCTTTTCCTTCGAGATCAGTTCGCGCGCCTTTTCGGCGAACAGCGGCCAGTTGGAGGCCGGATCGACCACCACGGCCTCGACCTTCTTGCCGAGCAGACCGCCCTTCTTGTTCAGATCGTCGACCATCATCAGGACCGTGTCCTTCAGGGTCGTCTCGGAAATCGCCATCGTGCCCGACAGCGAATGCAGGACGCCGACCTTGATCGTGTCCTGAGCCAGGGCTGTACCTGGGGCCGCGCCACCGGCGGTGACGGCGCCCAGCATGGCGCCTGCCGCGGCCATCGTCCGCATGAACTTGCTCATTGTATTCCTCTCCTGCTTGGGCCGGCCCCCCAAGGCGCGACCAGACAGAAGTGAAATCGCAAGGGGCGTGCCAAACCGGATATAGCCGGACGGCATGTTCCCATGACGCGGGTAATATGCTGATTCCGCGCCGCAATATGACAGGGAGCGGACCACGGGACGAACCAATGCCTAGACCTTGGTCGAGACCGCCAGCCTCATAATTGTGCACATTTAAAAGGCATAGCCCTCACAGGGGCTAGAGGCGGTTGCCTAGAAAGCGGGCTCCATGACTCTCTTTGAGTCAGGCGACTCAGAAGCGCCAGAGTCTGGGCATGCGGGCCGGCAGGCCGAGGCCGCCGCGCAGGTCGGCCCAGAGCAGCGCAAAGACCCGGCGCAGCCGGGCCGGATCGCGATCCAGCAGGCGCAGCAGCAGCAGGTCGTCGATGACGGTCGCGCCGGCTGTCGTTTGCTCTTCCAGCAGACCCCGCATGCGGTCGCGCGCCGCCTGCGGTTCCGGTCCGCGATACAGGATCAGCGCCTGCGCCACCGCGCCATCGAAGCCGGCGGGATGCTGCAGCTGCGCCGGCAGATCACCGGTCAGTCGCGCGGCATCGGTCCAGACCAGACGGCCATCGCGCCGGACCTGCCAGCGGTCGAAGAGTTCACCATGATCGAAGGTCTCGCCGCGCGCGACCCGGCCGAACACCGTGATATCGCCCGCCAGCAGCCGTGCATCCTGCTGCAGGTCGATCCGCACCTGCCGGTGCAGCCGCGCGCCATCGAACAGGATCATCTCCTGCGGCAGCCATTCCAGCATCGCCTGCGGCGCCACCGTCATCGTGATGTCGATGGCAGCGGCATCGCCGGGCGAGCGGTAGATTTTCTCGGCCGCCTGCGGCGTGCACAGCGCCACGGCCCGCGCATCCAGCGTGACCTCGACGGCAAGCCGGTCGCCGCCGGTCAGGCCGCCGGCCGTGGTGATCAGGACAGCCGTGCGCGGATCGCCCGGATCGGGTTCGGGCAGCAGGGCGCGGCAGGGATCGCGCTGATAAAGATCGGCCAGCCGGGTTGCGCCGCCATGATCCGGGCGATCAAAGCGCAGCCGCAACGCGCCATCGGCACGTTGCAGGCGTTCCGCGCCGCCCTGCAGCGTCATTACAGAAGGTCGGTCTGCTCGGACAGTTGCGGCTGGTCGATATCCTCGGGCTCGAGGATCGCATCCGCCGCCCGCACCGGCCAGTCGATCTTGAGCGCGGGATCGCGCCAGTCCAGACCGCGCACCAGTTCGGCATTATAGTCGGCGCTGGCCTTGATCAGGACTTCCGTGGCCGCAGACTTGCTGCACCAGCCGACCGCGAAGCCCGGCATGATGTAAAGCTGTTCGCCGCCCATATACGTGATGCTGGCATGGGCCGAGCGGCCAAAGGTGGCCGAGCCGACGCGGATGTCGACCGCCGCCACGAACATGTCGCCGCGCAGCATGCGCAGCAGCATCGCCTGCCGGCCCGGCGCGATCTGATAGCGCAGGCCGCGCACGCTGCCCGGTTTGTCGAAATAGGAAATGCGGTCATCGACGAATCGGTCGTGGACGCCGAGCGCGCCCAGCGCCGCCTCGTTATAGACCGCGCTGACCCAGCCGCGCCGGTCCATCAGCGTGGTGGGCTGTATCAGCAGCAGACCGGGAATGGAGAGCGGTTGGGTCTTGAACATGGCGGACCGGGTAAAAAAAGGACGGGCCACCATCATGGGGAAACCCTCCCGGCCGATCAAGGCATGGCCGGGAGGACAGGCCCAAAGACCGTCAGGCGACGATCAGACTACGGTCGCATGACGCTCGATGCAGGTTTTCAGCACCGCATCGGCATCCTTTTTCCACCAGTTATTGGTCGACATGATCTCGACCTCGCAGAAGCCGTCATAGCCGACCGCCTCGACCATGGCGCGGATCGACGGAATGTCGATGACGCCATCGCCCATCATGCCCCGATCCAGCAGCAGGTCGGTGGTCGGCACCAGCCAGTCGCAGATATGGAAGCCGAGCACGCGGCGGCCAGCGCGCTTGACCTGCGCCGCCAGCTGCGGGTCCCACCAGACGTGATAGACGTCGACGGCGACGCCAAGGTCACGGCTGTCCGGTCCGCTGGCCAGTGCATCGCAGAGATCGAGCGCCTGGCCCAGCGTGTTCACGCAGGCGCGGTCGGCGGCGTACATCGGATGCAGCGGCTCGATGGCCAGCGGGACGTTCGCGGCTTTGGCATGCTCCAGCACGGCGGCGATGCCGTCCTGCACCTGGACGCGCGCACCGGCGATGTCCTTCGAGCCGGCCGGCATGCCGCCCACCACCAGCACCAGGCATTGCGCATTCAGCGCCGCCGCATCGTCGATGGCGCGCTTGTTGTCCTCAATCGCAGCCTTGCGCCCGGCCGCATCGGCCGCCGGGAACATGCCGCCACGGCACAGGCCCGTCACGGTCAGTCCGACATCGCGGATATGCTTCGCGGCCTTCGCGGTGGTGTATTCCGCCAGCTTGTCGCGCCAGGGCGAGATACCGGTGATGCCATGGCGGGCGCAGCCTTCGATGCATTGCTGCAGCGACCACTGTTCCTTGACCGTGGCGGTGTTGAGCGACAGAGGGCCCGGTTTTTTCATGCGTCGATCCCGTGCACGGCCATCACCGCCTTCATGCGGGAAGCCGCCTGCTCCGGATTGCTGAGCAGCCCGGCCGCATCGGCGAGACGGAACAGCTCGGCCAGATGCAGGGCCGAGCGCGTGCTCTGCTGGCCGCCGACCATCAGGAAGTGATCCTGGTGGCCGTTCAGATAGGCCATGAACACGACGCCGGTCTTGTAGAAGCGGGTCGGCGCCTTGAAGATATGTCGCGACAGCGGCACCGTGGGACTGAGAATCTCGTGGAAGGTCTTCTCGTCGTTGCGGGTCAGCGCGCCCAGCGCGGCAGACGCTGCCGGCGCGATGGCATCGAAGATGCCGAGCAGTGCATCGGAATGGCCCTGTGCATCGCCGGCGATCAGTTCGGCATAATTGAAATCGTCTCCCGTATACATCCGCACGCCTTTCGGCAATTTGCGGCGCATGACGATTTCCTTATCCTTGTCGAGCAGGGAAATCTTGATGCCATCGACCTTGGCGGCATTGGCGTTGATCACATCCAGGCAGGTCTCCATCGCCTTCATGTGGTCGCCGTTGCCCCAGTAGCCGGTGAGCGCGGGATCGAACATCTCGCCCAGCCAGTGCATCACCACCGGCTGCTTCACCTGAGACAGGATGCGGCCATAGACCTTGATATAGTCATCGGGCGACTTGGCCGCCGCCGTCAGCGCGCGGCTGGCCATCAGGATGATGCGGCCGCCGAGCTTCTCGATGGCGGCGCACTGCTCCTCATAGGCGCGGATCACCGTGTCGATGGTGACATCCGGCCCCGGCATCAGATGATCGGTGCCGGCACCGGAGGCAACAACGGCGCCGGGCACATCCTTGGCCGCATCGAGCGAACGGCGAACCAGCTCCTGCGCATCGTTCCAGTCCAGACCCATGCCACGCTGTGCGGTGTCCATGGCCTCGGCGATGCCGAAGCCGAGCGACCACAGATGCCGACGGAAGGCGATGGTCTTGTCCCAGTCGATGGCAGGTGTCAGCCAGGGATCATGCTCGGCCAGCGGATCGGCCACCACATGGGCCGCAGCAAAGGCGATGCGGCTGAAGGGCGGTTTCGCCGTCGGGAAGGCCTTGGGCTGCTTCAGCTTGTACGGGCTGAGATGACCGGGCGCGTCCGGCAGGGTGAGCGTGATCGCCATGGCTTGCTCCTTAAGCCTTCAGTTCGGGCAGGTCGATCCAGCGGCGTTCCTTCCAGCTCTTCAGGCCGGCTTCGGCGAGCTGGACGCCCTTGGCGCCTTCCAGCAACGTCCACTTGAACGGCTCGTTGTCGACCAGGTGGCGGATGAACATCTCCCACTGGGCGCGGAAGCCGTTGGTGTAGATCTGGTTGTCGGGCACGTCCTGCCAGGTGTCGAAGAAGTCGATGGTCTGCGGCACGTCGGGGTTCCACACCGGCTTGGGCGTGTTGACGCGAGACTGCGTGCGGCAGCTGGTGAGGCCGGCGACGGCCGAACCCAGCGTGCCGTCGACATGGAAGGTGACCAGGTCGTCGCGGCGCACGCGGGTGGTCCAGGAGGAGTTGATCTGCGCGATCACGCCGCCCTTGAGCTGGAAGGTGGCATAGGCCGCGTCATCGGCATCGGCCTTGTAGGGCCTGCCCTGCTCGTCCCAGCGCTTCTTGATATGGGTGGCGCCGAGGCAGGAGACGCTCTCGACCTCGCCGAACAGGTTGTCGAGCACGTAGCGCCAGTGGCAGAGCATGTCGAGGATGATGCCGCCGCCGTCCTTGTAGCGGTAGTTCCACGACGGACGCTGGGCCTGCTGCCAGTCGCCCTCAAAGACCCAGTAGCCGAACTCGCCGCGCACGGAGAGGATTTCGCCGAAGAAGCCGCTGTCGATCAGCATCTTGATCTTCTGCAGACCGGGCAGGAACAACTTGTCCTGCACCACGCCGTGCTTGATCTTGTATTTCTTCGCCGCCTTGACCAGATCGAGCGCCACGCTGAGCTTTTCCGCCGTCGGCTTCTCGCAATAGACATCCTTGCCCGCCGCCATGGCCTTTTTCAGCAACCCGGCACGCGCCTGCGTGGTGGCGGCATCGAAGAACAGGGTGTCGTCCTTGTTCTTCAGCGCGGCGTCGAGATCATCGGTGTAGCGCTCGATGCCATGCTGCTTGGCCAGACGCGCCACCTTGTCGAGGTTGCGGCCAACCAGGATCGGATCGGGCATCACGCGACGGCCATTCTTCAGCACCACGCCGCCGTCCTTGCGGATGGCGCAGATGGAGCGGATCAGATGCTGGTTCATGCCCATGCGGCCGGTGACGCCGTTCATGATGATGCCGAGACGGATATCCTTACTCATGGTCGTGTGTCCTTCTTTCACGGATTCAAGGTCATGGGGGCGAGGTCGCCCCAAGCGGGTTCGGCCGCGGCGCCGAAACCGGCGGCGCCCAGCAGGCTGTTGAGATCGAGGCCGCCACGGCGGATGTCGAGCCGGACGCGGCCGGTCGCCACATCGCGGTGATAGAGATCGGGATGGGCAGCGAGGAAGGCGTCCTGCTCGACAGGAGATGCCGTGCCGAAGCCATCGACATAGTGATGCCCGTTGCGCTCGACATGGGTGAGGCCAAGGGCCGCCACCAGCGCGAGGTCCTGCTGCAGCGCCAGACCGGCCTGGCAGGTGAGATCTTCGCCGGTGATAAAGAAGCCGTCACCCCAATGCTGCGCCCGGGCGGCATTGAGGACCGCGCGGTAGACGCCTTTGCAGGTCTTGGACGAGATGCCGCGATAGCCCAGATCGCAGGCGCGCGGAAAGACATCGTAATCGGCATCCGATTCATCGACGATCAGCGGAATCTCCGCCGCCAGCGAGGCCACCGAGGCGCCAAGCGCGGCGGCGCGCCTGATCGGCTGCTCGATATAGAGAATGGAGGCACAGAGCCGGCGCAGGCGGCTGTCGGCGCGCATGGCCTGCCACAGCGCCGCGATGCCGCTCACGTCGTCATACTGCTCGTTGCCGTCGAGGCTGGCGTAGTAGGGCTCGGTCGACTGATCGAGCACGGCGGCGATGCCCTGCAGGCGCGCCAGGTCGGCTTCAGCATCGCCGCCGACCTTCAGCTTGAACCAGCGATGGCCATATTGCGCGATGGCACCTTCCAGGCTTTCCGGCAGGCCGTCATCCAGACGCGGCGATGCCACGTCGCTTTCGCGCAGCGGATCGACCATGCCCACGGTATGGCGCGCCGCGATCCGCCGCACCGAAACCAGCCCGGCAAGCCAGCCATCGAGATCGAAGCCGGCGAGATCAGGTGTCAGCGCATCGGCCTGGATGCCGAACAGATTCTTGCTCAGCGCGGCAATGAAGGGAACACGGCGCACCTGGCAGAGTGCGTCGATGATGGCGCGATCCAGCAGCGCCGGACCGTAGGACGCGACCAGGGCGTTGAGTCCGGTCTTCGCCCCTTCCTGCACCAAGGCTGCGTGATGGGCGGCGGAATGGCCAAAGGCGCTGCGCGGCGTCGGATCGGCGGCATAGGCGTTGACCGCATGCAACAGGCTCTGCCGCAGCTGGGCGAAATTCTGCTCGTTCGACAGCGCCGGGTTCTTGTCGAACCACTTCGGCGCCATCAGCTCGGCCGCACCGCCCCAACCGCTGCGGCCATCGGGCAGCGTGATGCGCAGCCGCGCATAGGCCTGCGGCGCCGCCGTCAGCGTCACCACGCCGAAACGGAAGGGCAACCGTAGCGTGACCGGACGCTCGAAAAGCTGGATATCGGAAATATGGAAGACGGGGGCGGTCATGCCGGCTCCAGCAGGTCGCGCAGATAGCGGATGGAATGTGCCGCGACACCCGGGCCATCGGGTTCGTAGATGAAGGGCTCGACGCCGATATCGCCGGCATAGCCCTGGCGCTTCAGCGCGGCGAGGATCGGCGCGAAGGTCATCTCGCCCTGGCCGGGGCCTTTTCGATTGGGATCATTGACCTGGATATGCGAGATCAGGCCGGTCGGCATCCAGCGGTCGATCAGCTCGGGCACGCCTTCCTGCTCGGCCAGACCGGCGGCGCTGCAGTCGATCATGGTGCGGAAGCCGCGACTGGCGATGCCCTCGACGATGCCGATCGCCTCGCCCACCGTGTTGACGAAGTTGGTTTCGCGGCGCGACAGCGGCTCGAGGCAGTAAGTGACGCCGGCCTTCTCGGCTGCACGTGCCGCATAACGGAAGGCTTCCAGCGCATAGCCCTTCGCGGCATGGATATCGCGATCGGGCAGCTGGCGCTGCGCCGGCGAGCCATGCACGAGATAGCGGCCGCCGAGATCGGCACAGAGATCGCAAAGGCCCTGCATCACCTCACGGGTGCGGCGGCGCACTGCCGGATCGGTGTCGGTGATGGACAGTCCCTTCGGCGTGACCAGCAGCCAGTGCAGGCCGGTGACCACCAGGCCGGTCTCTTCGACGGCGCGGCGGATCACCTTGCGCTCGCCACTGGTGAGCGACAGCGGATCGTCGCTGAGCGTGAAGGGCGCGATCTCCAGCCCGTCATAGCCGAGCTCCGCCGCCAGCGCACATTGCGCGGCGAAGGGCATCGAGCTGAGGACTTCGTTGCAGAGTGAGACGCGCATGGCTTTTCTTCTTAAAGTAACCATTCAGTTACTTATAGCGGGAAACGGACGGTGTGGTCAATTCGCGATCCATCCTGTTTTTCAGGTGCCGCTGAAGCCCAGCCGGGCTTTCACGGCCTGAATCTGGCTACGGATGATCCGGCTGGTGGTCGGGATGCTCATCAGCAGCATGATGGCGACGACCACCCAGAGCACGATGCAGATCGGCCGGGTGAAGAAAGGCGTCAGGTCGCCATCCGACAGCACCAGGCCGCGGCGCAGGCTTTTGTCCATCAGGTCGCCCAGCACCAGGCCCAGCACCAGCGGCGCCATGGAATAGCCACTCTGCCGCAGGATGTAACCGGCGATGCCGAAGCCCAGCATGGTCCAGACATCGAACAGGCGGCCGGCCAGCGAGTAGGACCCCACGGTGCAGAGCACGAAGATGATCGCCATGATGTAGGTGCGCGGAATCTGCAGCACCAGCAGCAGCGGCCGCACCAGGAACAGGCCGAAGAACAGCATGGCCACGGTGGCCATCAGGTTCATCGCCACCACGTCGTAGACGAACTGCGGGCTTTCTATCATCAGCATCGGGCCCGGCCGCACGCCATGAATCATCATGGCGGCCAGCAGCACGGCGGCAGGCGCGGAACCCGGAATGGCCAGCGCCAGCGACGGAATGATGGCGCCGGGGATCGAGGCATTGTCGCCGGTCTCGGCCGCGATCAGCCCCTCGATGGAGCCCTTGCCGTATTTTTCCTTTTCCTTGCTGGCGCGGCGGGCGGCGGCATAGGAACTCCAGGCTGCCATATCCTCGCCCACGCCGGGCAGGATGCCGACATAGACGCCGATCACACCCGACCGGAGAATGGTGCGCCAGTATTTGATCACGTCGCCGATGCGCGGCAGCACCGAGTCCACCGTATGGATGGCCGGACGCGCCTGCCGCTCCTTCATCACGGTCAGCACTTCGGCGAAACCGAAGGCGCCGACCAGCGACGGGATCAGCGAGAAGCCGCCGGTCAGATCGCTGATGCCGAAGCTGTAGCGGTCATAGGCATGGATGCCGTCCTGGCCGATCAGGGCGATGAACAGGCCGAGGAAGCCCATGATCCAGCCCTTCAGCGCGTCCTCACCCGTGATGCTGCCCGACATCATGACACCGAACATGGTGAGCCAGAAGAATTCGAAGGCACCGAAGGTGAGCGCCACTTCGCCCAGCAACGGTGTGAACAGCGCCAGACAGATGATGCCGAAGATCGAACCGACCACCGAGCCGGTGGTGGCGATGCCCATGGCGCGGCCGGCCTGGCCCTGGCGCGCAAGCTGGTAGCCATCGAGGCAGGCAGCGGCATTGGCGGCGGTGCCCGGAATGTTGAGCAGGATGGCGGTGCGGCTGCCGCCGTAGATCGCGCCCGAATAGGCGCAGATCAGGATCAGGATGGCGTCATTGGGCGGCATCCGGATGGTGAGCGTGGTGAACAGCGCGATGCCCAGCGTGGCGCTCAAGCCCGGCATGCAGCCGATCAGGATGCCGGCCAGCGTGGCGCCGAAGGCATAGAAGAGCTGCCAGGGACCGAGGAAGCTGGCGAGCGAGGAGCCGAGCAGGATAAGACCTTCGAACATACTGATTCCCCGCTTACGGCAGCCGGACCAGGAAGAGTTCCTGGAAGATGAAGGTGATGACGGCAGCACCGCCGATGGCGACGCCGGCTGCGGCCAGCAGGCCGCGCAGGCGCTGGTTCGCCGCGCCGCGTTCCTTCCACTGGAAGATCGTCACGAAGGTGAAGATGAAGACGGCGGCCGTCGCCCAGAACGGCAGCCCGCGGCCGATCAGACCGAGCGCAAAGGCCACGCAGACCGTCGCCGTTACGGCGACGCGCTTCCAGGCGATGCGCGCTTCCGCCTGCGCTTCGGCATCCTGCACCCGGGGCACAGAGAAAGCACCGGCGCGGATCGCGCGGATGGCAAGGATCACGCCGAAGAAAGCAATGAAGATGCCGAGGATGCCGGGCAGCAGGCCCGGGATCGTATAGGGATTGATGTGCAGGTTTTCGAGGCGGTCCATCTTCACCGCGCCCCAGGTGATGGCGATGCCGAGCACCACCCAGCCGACGCCCCACCAGACATCGGCCCGCGCGGCTACGGCTTTCGCCTCGTCTCCACCTGCACTCATGATCGCACTCCCCACAAAAGCAAATCGGCCGCCCGGCTTGGATCAAGCCAGGCGGCCGTTTCGTTCACCCTGCCTTACGGCTTCGGAATGCCGATGGTTTCCGGGTTGATCTTGGCCTTGCCGCCTTCCTGCAGAATCCAGGCAGCGCCCTGGATCGCCGGGAAAGAGGCCTTCTTGGCATCTTCGCCATGACGCGGATCGAAGATGGCGCCCTTGTCGGCGGCATACTTCTTCAGCGCTTCCGACTTCGAGATCTTCTCTTCCCAGATCTTGTTCAGCGTGGCGGTCACTTCGGCCGGCGCACCCTTCGGCACGAAGATGCCGAAATAGTTGGTCTCAGTGCGGAAGTTCGGCAGCGTCTTGGTGATCGGCTCGATCGGCGGCACGCCGTCGACGACCAGCGGCTTGTCGGACAGCACCGCCAGCGCGCGCAGGCGCTTGCCGCGGATCATTTCGATCTGCTCGACGCCGAGCTGGCTGGTCACTTCGGTTTCGCCGGCCACGGTGGAGATCACCGCCGGATTGCCGCCGTCATAGGACACATGCTTGTAGGTGGCGCCGGCCGCACGCGACAGCGCTTCCGAGCCGTAATGGCCCGAGGAGTTCACGCCGGCCGTGGCAAACGACACCGCGCCGGGCTTCGCCTTCATGGCAGCCAGCAGCTCGGCGACGCTCTTGTACGGGGTGTTCGGATTGACGCTGATCACCGACTGATTCGCCACGGTGAGATAGAAGTCCCAGTCCTTGGCAGTGGTGTCGAGCAGGCCCGACACGGCATAGGAGCCGATATCCTTGGCAGCGCCCGAGGCCCAGGTGTAGCCGTCTTTCTGGCCTTCCAGCACGCTCTTGGTGCCGATCGAGCCCGAGGCGCCGGGCTGATTGACCACGACGATCTTCTGGCCGAGTTCCTTTTCCAGTTCGGCTGCGGTGATGCGGATCACCTGGTCGGTCGAGCCGCCGGCGGCCCAGGGCACGATCACGGTGATCGGACGGGTCGGCTTCCAGGTCTGCGCTGCGGCCGGCTGGGCGACAAAGCCCAGGGCACCAGCCACAAAAGCGGCCACGGCTGTACGAATAGCAAGCTTGCCTTGCATGGCGGTCTCCTCCGTTTATGGATCATGGCGATCCTTGTTATCCGCCCAGCATTTCCGATGCCGGGCGGGCTTGTCAACGGAGAAGTAACCGGTCAGTTACGAAATTCGACCAAGGGCTGAGCCGGGGGCGAATTCAGGGGCGCAGATAGCCCAGCACCACCGCGATGGAGTGATCCAGGCGGATTCTCTGCTCCTTCGCGCTCAACAGGTTGCGCCCGAAAATGGTCGACAGCGTGTGGATATTCGAGAAGTAGAAGAAGCCGAGTGCCGCAATGGTTGTATACAACTCGACCGGATCGACGTTCTTGCGGAACACGCCTTCCTTCTGGCCGCGCCGCAGCAGATCGGTGATCACCACCAGCAGCGGGGTATACAGTTCGCGGATTTTCTTGGAATCCTTGAGGAAACTGGCCTTGTGCAGGTTTTCCGCATTCAGCAGCGCGATGAATTCCGGGTTGCGCGAACAGAATTTGAAATTGAATTCCATCAGGTAGCGCATGCCGTCGGTGGGCGACATGCGGGCGACGTCGATGGCGTGCTCTTCCTCGCGCATGCGCTCATAGGCGCGTTCCAGCACGGTCAGCCAGAGGCCGTCCTTGTTGCCGAAATACTCGTAGATCATGCGTTTGTTGGAGCCCGAACGTTCGGCGATCTCGTCGACGCGCGCGCCGGCCAGGCCTTTGGCGGCGAATTCCACCAGGGCGGCATCAAGAATATTGCGCCGCGTCACATCCGGCTGGCGGGTACGCTTGGTATCGGACTTGGCGGCCTTCTTGGTCATGCGGTCTCCCCTGCCCCAGTCTTGCCGGGCAACGGGTGCAGCCGTCAAGCGGCAGCCGTCAGAAGGCGTTGCAATTCGGTGTGCCGTCGGAGAAAGCGATGAATCCGCTGCCGCCGCCGCCATTGTTCTGGCAGCCGCCCGTATTGCCGGCACCCAGCCGGTTGCCGGTCGAACCGGCGCCAACCGCCGTTGTACTGTAGTTGATGTAGTTGTTAGTGCCTGCACCGGAGGCGCTGAATGTATTGTTGGTGAAGGTTCCGTCGCCAGGAGCAAGCATGGCTATGCCTGTATTCGCGCCGCCCGCTGCCGTGGCAGTGATGGTATTGCCGCTGATCACGGCACCGGTGCCACTGAGCTGAATTGCGGCAATGTTGTCGTTGCCGGTCGTATGATGGGCAGTGATCGTGCTGTCGCGGATGGTCACGCCATTACCGGAAACAGCGACTGAAACTCCGGAAGATCCGCCGCTGGCCGTATTGCTGACGGTCATTCCGATCAGCGAAGAGGAGTTCGACATATCAAGTGTCACGCCACCATTCACCGTGCCCGCAATGGTGGCGCCTGATGTGGTCAGCGTAGCGGGGCGACCCGATGCGCTGCGCACCGCGACCGTGCCGGCTCCCATCAGGGTCTGCCCGGTCTGTGTGCCGGAGGCAACCGTCGTATTGATCGTGCCCACCAAGATAACGGTGGAATTTGCGCCGGCCGCGGTGAATTCGTTGGTCAGACTACCATCGGCATCGGTATCAGCATTCATCACAACCAGCGCCTGGCCAGTCACCGTTCGCGTCGCGGTTTCCGGTGCACTGAAGCGACCGGCCTGACTGACCACATCGATGTCGCGTACGATCGGATCGGCCATGCGGCGCTCCATCGGCGTCAGCTGCGATGACGGCTTGCCATAAATCTGCAGCGGAATACGCAGCCGTGCGGTGAGGAAACCCTGCGACCCGCGCGGCTCGTCATGCTGCCATTCGGCGCCGAGGGAGAAGCGTGAACCGTTCCACAGATAAGGTACGCTATCGAAGGTAAGCTCGGCGCGGGCGCGCGGACCGGAGATGGTGGGCATGTTGTCTTCCGCAAAGCGGTAACCGCCGCCATAGACGCGCAACGCCTTGCCGTCATTGACATCGAAGACCGGCACGCGCCAGCCCAGCTCGGCATCGTAGCCGCCCATGCTGCGTTCCTCGCCGCCGTGGAAAATCACCGTGGTGCTGGAGACTTCGGCCGTGTTCAACGAGTCGACATTGTGGCTGCGCCGACCGACCGGCGCATAGTAATTCGCGCGCGCATCCCAGTCCTGCGACAGCACCTCCACACCGAGGGTGGCCTGGTTGAAATAATTGCCATACTCGCTGCGGCGGCGGTCGAAATAGCCATAGCCGCCGAGATTCCAGCCGCTGTCCAGCATATGGCGGACACCGAGGCCGTAATTGCCTTCGTTGCCGTTATTGTCATCCATACGCATGCGCAGGTTGGCGAACAGCAGCGTGGCGGCCGACTGCGCGACAGGGATGAACAGGTCGGCCTCACCCAGCGAACGCTCGGTGCCCGGCTTGGCCTCGAGATCGATATGGGGCACCCATTTCGGTTCCTGTCCCAGCGCCGGAAGAGATATGGCGACCAGCAGCGCCGCACCCGCTGCTGGCAGCCCCGCATATGCCGCGATCCCCCGCATGACTCCCCCAGTGCCTTACTTTCATTTCTTATTCCCGTGGGGACCGATACGGATCAAGGCGGGCAATGTATGCGCAACAGTCGCCATTATGCGGAAAAGCAGGATTTGCACGGGCTCAGGGATTACGCATTCAAGCCTATCAATTTCCGATTGAAAGATGACTGCCCAGATCGGCAATTCGCGTGCCGTGCACAGCCGGCAATGCTATGCGAGTTACAAACGCGACATAGAATGGGCGGCACAAGAGGAGGAGCGATGCATAACACGGACTGGCTGCTGCATGAGCCCGACGGCGAGCGCACGCTAAAAACCAGCCAGCGGATGCAACTGGATGACGCGCAATGGAAAGCGGTGATCGAGCGGATCGAGACCGGCCCGGGCCTGCGCGTTTTCCTGACCACGGCGGAGGTGCGCAACGACGTGACGGTGCAGCCGCGCGACAACGAATCCGAGCCCTGGCTGAGCAACAACATCGCGGTCAGCGGCCAGGTCGAGATCGAAATGCCGGACGGCCTACGCCTGCGGGGCGGCATGGACGAAGCGCTGATGTATCGCCCGTCGGCACGCAATCCGCGCTTTCATGTCAGAGCGCCGCAGCAGTTGCGTCTGGCCGGCTATGCGCTGCGGCGCGACCGGCTGGAGCAGATTTTCGATGGCACCCTGCCGGAGATTATGTTGCCGCTGCTCGAACCTGACATCACCGACAGCCGCTATGTGTCATTGCCGGCGAACAAGCGCCTGCGCCAGCTGGCCGCCAACCTGTTCACGCCCGGCCTGAACGGACCGCTGCGCCACATCTTCATCGAAGGCACCGTGCTGCAACTGCTGGCGGCACAGCTCGCGACCACGGCGCGGCAGGCCAGGTCGGTCAGCGCGATGGAACGCGCGGCGGCACTGTCCGCACGCGAACGCCTGCTGTCCGACATGCGCAATCCGCCCAGCCTGGGCGAGTTGGCCCAGGCCGTCGGCCTGAACGAGAAACGGCTGAATGCCTGCTTCCGGGCCGAGTTCGGCGGCACGGTGTTCGAAGTGTTGCGCAATCACCGGCTGGAACATGCACGGATTGCCCTGGCCGCCGGCGCACCGCTGAAGCAGATCGCGTTCCGCGTCGGCTACAACCACGTCACCAATTTCATTAATGCCTTCACCGCGCGCTACGGCGAGCCGCCAGGCCGCTATCTCGAAGCGAGTGACGCCGGACAGCCGAAACTGCCGGTCCCGGACTAGCCCAGCATCTCCGGCAGCGTGACCAGCTTGACGCCGGCCTTTTCCAGGCCGGCGCGGATATGGCGGGCCATCGAGACGGCGCCGGCGCTGTCGCCATGCACGCAGATGGAATCAACATTGCAGGGAATGCGCTTGCCCGAAACCGAGACAATGGCGCGTTCCTGCACCATGCGCAGCACGTTGTGCAGCGCCTCGTCATTGTCATGCACCATGGCATTGGCCTGGCCGCGCGGCACCAGATTGCCGTCGTCGTCATAGTTGCGGTCGGCGAAGACTTCCTGCGCGACGGGCAGGTTGGCCTTGGCGGCCGCCTGCACCATGGCCGAGCCGGCCGGCGCCAGGAAGATCAGATCCTTCGATACCCCGGCGATGCCCCGCGCCAGCGCCATGGCGAGGTCCATGTCGGTGGCCGCCTTGTTATTGATGGCGCCATGTGGCTTCACATGCGTGACCTTGCCGCCCTTGGTGGCCGCGACACCCATCAGCGCGCCGATCTGGTAGGCCATCAGCGCTTCGACTTCCTTGTTGCTCATGGTCATCGGGCGGCGACCGAAGCCCTGCAGATCGGGATAGGACGGATGCGCGCCAATCGAGACGCCGTTCTTCACGGCCTCGGCCACTGTGGCCTGCATCACACTCCAGTCGCCGGCATGGAAGCCGCAGGCGACATTGGCAGTGCCGACCACGGCCAGCATCGCCGCGTCGTCGCCCATGGTCCAGGCGCCATAGCTTTCGCCGAGATCGCTGTTGAGGTTGGTCTTGATCGTCATCGCCAGTCTCCGGGCAATCAGTAGCCAGTGGGCGCATCCACGGCGCCGCTGATCAGGTTCTGCGTATATAGCGCATCCAGGTCGAGATAGACATCGGGCAATGCCGTGCGGATACCCTCGATCAGGCGGCGCAGCGCCTGTTCCTGCGCGCGCCGGATCGCCTCGGCCTCGGCCACAGTGATGGCCGTGAAGGTCAGTGTGTCGCCCGGCGTCATGCGGCCGATGCGCGGCAGGTCGGCCGAGATCACGGTGGCGATCTTGGTATAACCGCCGGTGGTCTGGCGGTCGGCCATCAGGATGATAGGCTTGCCGTTGCCCGGCACCTGGATCGAGCCGCCGACCACGCCTTCGGATGCGATATCGGCGCCACGCACATGCTCGATGGTTGCGCCATCGAGGCGGATGCCCATGCGATCGGCTTCCTTGGTGACGGTGTAGGTGGCCGACAGAAACGTCTTGATGCCCTGTTCCGTGAAGCGGTCGTCCTGCGGCCCGAGCACCACACGGATCGGCCCGCTGCCGTAATCGAAGGTATCGGCCAACTCGCGCTCATCGCCCTCTTCCGCGACGGCCTTCACCGGCAGCCGGTCGCCCGCCTTCAGGGCACGGCCCTCGAAGCCGCCAAGGCCGGAGCGCATATAAGTCGACTGGCTGCCCATGAAAGCCGGGATGGCAAAACCGCCTCCAACAGCGAGATAGGCCACGCCGCCCTCTTCCACCGCGCCGATGGTCAGCTTGTCGCCGCGCTTCAGCAGCGCCGAGCGCCAGGGTTTCAAGGCACGCGCATCCGTATTGCCGGCAGGCTGCAGGGTCAGTTTCGCCACGCCCCCGAAGGCGATGCGTACAGCATCGGCATTCACCGTGAAGGTGGGTCCGAGAAAACCGATTTCCAGCGCGCCGGTGTTTTCCGCATTGCCGACCAGCCGATTGACCAGCCGCAGCGCCAGCGGATCGGTGGCGCCGGCCACCGGCATGCCCAGCGCCTGCGCACCGCGCCGGCCGAGATCCTGCACCGAGGTCATCAGCCCGGGCGCGATGATATCAAGGCTGCCGGCCGTCATGCCTTCACCTGCAGCTTGCCGTAATCGAACGCGCCCTGCTCGACCTGCCGCTGCAGGACGGCATAGTCATCGGTCAAGACGGCAGTGAAGGTCACCTCGTCGCCGGCCGCAAGCAGGATCGGCTCAGGACGTGACGGATCGAACAGCTTCATCGGTGCGCGGCCGATCAGGTGCCAGCCGCCCGGGCTTTCCCAGGGGTAGATGTTGGTCATCGATTCCGCGATCGCCACCGAGCCTGCCGGCACCTTGGTGCGCGGTTCCTTGCGACGCGGCAGATGCAGCCTGGCATCGAGGCCGCCCATATAGGCCAGCCCCGGCATGAAGCCGAGCATGTAGACGAAATACCGGCCGCCGGTATGGATATCGATCACCTGCTGCGGCGTCAGCTTGCAGTTCTGCGCAACCTCCTGCAGATCCGGCGACAGATCAGGCGCATAGCAGGCCGGCAGACGCCAGAGCCGGCCGGCGCGCTGCTGCGGCTTCAGGCCGGCAAACAGCCCATGCACCTGTGTTTCCAGATCGGCGCGACTGGTGGTCAGTGGATCATACTGCACCAGCAGGGCGCGGAAGGACGGGATGGTCTCGATCAGGCCGGCGGGATTCAGGTCGCGCAGGGCGGCATGCAGCGCCATCACCATGGCGTTGACGCCACGGTCGATGCCGTCGCCGAACTCGACGCTGAAGGCGGCGTCGCCGAAGGATCTGATCTGCGGATAGGCGGTCATGGCCCAGTCATAAGACCTTGCCCGTCAGGCGACAACCGGCAAGGCCTCGACATCATAGGCGTGGCTAAGCTTGCGCTTGAGCACCGGGTCTTCCAGTTCGAACTCGAACCGGGTGGACGGCCGGATGCCGCCGATGGCGCCCAGCGTGCCGCCGAACATCAGTGTGCCGGGCGGCAGCGAGGTCTCGTTGCGATAGCGGGTCATCAGGTCGTCAGGGCTGCGCAGCCCTGAGACCGCGCCCTCTTGATATAGGGTGCGCTTACCATCAAACGTCGCCCAGGCCCGCAGGACCAGCTGGTCCCAGTGCTTCGCCACATCGTCGTAGCGCCACAACCCCGTGCCGACGACTTTGGAGCAGAGCTGCTTGGACAGGGCGACGCCGGCGGCTTCGGCCTTGCGGTCGGTATGATCAGACCCGAGCGTGACCCAGAGGCCGTCGGCCAGCGCGACAATCACCGGCTCGACCTCACCCGAGGTATCGGGGCCCAGCACCTGCAGATGCGCGGTCTGGCTGAGCTGGCCGGTGCCGATGCGGTAGAACAGCGGCACGCTGCTCGGGCGTGGCACGCCGATGGCGGCCAGTTCCTCGATATGATGCTCGATGGCATGGGCATCGCGGCCGGCCCAGCCGGCAACAATCAGCGTGTCGATCTGCACGGCGATGCGGTCGCGGCGGTCCTGCCAGAAACGGTCGAAGGTCAGCATACTCGTATTCCCTAGTTGAACTGTGTCGGCAGCCAGAGCGCGATGCCCGGCCAGATCATCATCAGCACGATGGCGAAGATATAAACCAACATGAAGGGCAGCACGCCGGAGAAGACGTCGCTGATCGGTCCCCTATCCGGCCTCATGCCCTGCAACACATAGAGCACGGTGCCATCGGGCGGGCTGATCATGGCGATCTCGACCAGCATGGTGACGATGACGCCAAACCAGATCGGATCGTAGCCCAGTGCCTTCACGATCGGGAAGACGATCGGGATGGTGGTCAGGATCATGGAGAAGCCCTCCATGAAGGTGCCCAGCGCCAGATAGAAGCCGATGATCAGCGCGATGATCGCCCAGCCCGGCAGCGGCAGGCCGGCCACCATATCCGCCATCATCTGCGGCACGCGCAGGCTGGTGAGGATGAAGTTGAGCAGGTAGGCACCGAAGAGGATGAGCCCGATCATAGCCGTGGTCCGCGCCGTGGCCTCGGCCGAGTCATGGATCATCTTCAAGGTCAGCTTGCCGCCGACCAGCGCGAACAGCAGCGCACCGGTAACGCCCAGCGCCGCCGCCTCGGTCGGCGTGGCGATGCCAGCATAGATGGTGCCCAGCACCAGCAGGATCAGCAACGCGGTGGGGACCAGGTCCTTCAGGCTGGCAATCTTTTCGCCGAGGGGAATCTTCGGTCCCTCGGCGGCGATGGGATTGCGCAGGCCGTGGATGACGATCAGCCCGATGAACAGCACCACCACCAGCAGACTGGGGCCCAAGGCTGCGATATACAGCGCACCGACCGAGGTCTCGGTGATCAGGCCATAGATGATGAAGGTGATGCCCGGCGGAATCAGGTTGCCCAGCGCACCACCGGCGGCCAGCGAGCCCAGCACCATCTTCGGGCTGTACTGCGTGTTCTTGAAAAAGGGCAGCGCCACCGAACCCATGGTGGCGGCGGTGGCGACGCTGGAGCCGGAAATGGCCGAGAAGATGGCGCTGGCCGCAATATTGGTATGCAGCAGGCCGCCCGGCAGGCGGTTGAGCCAGACATTCAGCGCGCGATAGAGCTTGTCGGACAGCCCGGCGCGCAACAGGATTTCACCCATCAGCAGGAACAGCGGCACGGCAACCAGCACGAAGCTACTGCTCGGCCCCCAGGTCATCTGGCCGAGGAAGTTCCAGAAGGGGCGATCCGAGAAGGCGAAGCCGGCCAGCAGGCCGAGCGCACCGAGCGCCGCGCCGATATAGACGCCGGAGCCGAAGAAGGTGCACATCACGCCGACCAGCAGGATGATCTCGGCGACCGGTGCACTGCCGCCACCGGTGAGTGCGCTGGCGACCGTGATGCCGAGCAGGATGAGCAGGAAGACGACGGCAATCATTACTTGGAATCCTGTCTGCTGACGGCAACGGCCTCGAGTGCTTCGGCCGCCTCTTCGGTATAGCTGCGCGGACCGAGCAGCGCGTCGACCGCATCGGCGCGGCCGGCGGCGATCAGCAGCAGCGTCTCGGCCAGCATGGCAACGATCAGGATGAAGAAGACCACGATGCCGACGGCCCAGAGCCCCTGCGGGATCACCAGCGGCGTGTGCAGCAGGCTGTTGTCGGTGGCGCCGAAATCCTGACTTTCCTGCACCAACTCGATGGCGCCAAAGCTCAGGAAGCCAGCCAAGATGCCGAGCAGAGACAGCGCGAAGAGATGCAGATACTGGCGGCCGCGCAGCGGCACCTTGTTCAGCACCATGTCGATGCGGACATGATTGCGGGTGGCCAGCGCATGCGGTAGACCCCAGGCGATGCCGAAGGCCAGCATGTAGCCGGTCATTTCAGTGGTCGATTGTGACGAGAAACCCAGGAAGGCGCGCGCCAGCACGTCGAAGGTGACGAACAGCGCGCAGAAGACGAAGACCCAGCCGGCCGCGTAGTTCATCCAGCGGCTGACAGCCTCGATGACATGGCGGAGTTTGGCGGCCGCTGCGGCAGAAGCCGCAGCGGCGCCAGCCGCCGGAGGAGTGGCGGTCATAAGCGGATCAGTTCTTCAGCGGCACGCCGGTGATCGGGGCGATCACCTGCTCGTAGACCTTGCCGCAACGCTCACCGCAGCGCTTGACCCAGGCGGGCAGCACGGCGTCGCCCACGGCCTGGCGCAGCAGGGCCACATCGGCGGGCTTCTCGCGCACGATGGTCATGGGACCATTGGTCACCACGGTGCCGATCTTGCAACCTTCGGCCTTGCCGCTGTTGCAGGCGATGCCGTCTTCGGTGGCCTCGACACCGAGCTTCCACTGGGCTTCTTCTACATCCTTCATGGTCTTGGTCATGAAGTCGCGCACGACAGGATCAAGCTTGTTCCACCACTGCACGTTCACCAGATAGGCGGCCGTCGACCAGCTCAGCGGCAGCGTGTACATGTGCTTGGCCACTTCATACCACTTCGCGCCATTGCCCGACGAGGTGCCGGTGATGGCGCAGTCAGTCACGCCGCGTTCCAGCGCGCCATAAACTTCCGGAAAGCCGATCGCGACCGGCTGCGCGCCGATATGGTTCATGAAATCGTTCATCGAACCGCCGTTGGTGCGGACCTTCTTGCCCTTCAGGTCGGCCAGCGCTGTCACCGGCGTGCGGCAGAACAGCACCTGCGCCGGGAAAGGATAAACCGCCACGATACGCGTGTTGAATCGCTCGAGTTCGCGGTTCGCCAGCGGGACCAGCGCATCGACAACCTTGCGCGCCTGCTCGATGGTGGGATTGAGGCCGGCGAGATCGGCGCCATCAAGGAAGGGCACATCGCCCGAGATGGTGGCAAGCGGCGCAGCGCCGATATCGACCTGGCCGGCGCGCACGAGGCGGATGATCTCAGGTCCGTTCAGGTTCATTTCCGGCCAGCTTGCCAACTTGATGTCGATGCGGCCGCCGCTCTTGACCGGCACGCCTTCCTTCAGCATCGGCACATCGACCTTGGTGTATTGCGGCAGCCCCGGGCTCGGCTGGGTCGCCATGGTGATCGAAACCTTCGGACCGGCCGGCAGGCCCTGGGCCCAAGCATCATTCTGGCCGAGCATGGCAGTGGCAGCCACAAGGCTGACCGCCGTAAGAAGCGTCTTCATCGTCATCATTACCCCCTGTTGGAATGGAAAGACTTATAGGACGGCTAATCGACTGTTCTTCAGATCGGTCACCAGCATGTGGCCGGGTGCGTGCGTGATGCAGAATTCGGGCTTCACGGTGGCGATCACCGACTGGGGCGTGACGCCGCAGGCCCAGAAGACCGGCAGCTCGTCACCCTTCACCTCGACCGGGTCGCCGTAATCGGGCGCCATGATGTCCTTGATGCCGAGCAGCTCGGGCTTGCCCAGATGCACCGGCGCGCCGTGCACGGCGGGGAAACGCGAGGTGATCTGCACGGCGCGGATCGCATCGGCCGGCTTTAGCGGCCGCATCGACACCACCAGCGGACCCTTGAAGACCCCGGCCGGCGTGGTTTCGATATTGGTGCGGTACATCGGCACATTGGTGCCTGCCGCGATATGGCGCAGCGGGATGCCGTCCTCGATCAGCGCTTCCTCAAACGAAAACGAGCAGCCGATCAGGAAGGCCACGAGATCGTTGCGCCACACGGCTTTCAGGTCGCGTACTTCCTCGACCATCTTGCCGTCGCGCCAGACGCGGTAGAGCGGGATGTCGGTGCGGATGTCGAGGTCTTCGCCCAGCGCCGGGATGCGCGGATCGCCCGGTTCGGAGGCGCCGATCAGCGGGCAGGGCTTGGGGTTGAACTGGCAGAAGCGGAAAAAGTCATCGGCGAGCGCCTTGGGCAGAATGGCCAGGTTGCCCTGCACGAAACCGGGCGCGATGCCGGCGGTGGGGCCGCGATGATCGCCGCGGCGGATCGCCTGCCGGGCCTCGCGGCCGCTGGCATAGATAGAACCTGACGCGTGGGCGTTCATGTCATCCTCCTGTCCCATGCACATCGCATCATGACAGGCGCATGACTGTCCAATCGGGAGTTCCGATGGCAGCCTATAAGAATTTCTTATCGGTCAAAAATCGGGTGCGCCGATGATTTTAATGGCGCTTTTGACGGCGCTTTGCCTCGGATGCCGCCATCTCGCGCGCAATCTCGGTCACCGCTTCGGCCAGATAGCTGTCGGGTTTGACCGGATAGCAGGCATGGAAATTGAGATCCGGCAGATTCTGCTCGGCCTTGACGATGCGCAGGCGCTTTTCAGACAACTCGCGCCGGATGATCAGCGGCGGGATCGCCGAAATACCGATGTTATCCAGCGTCATACGAATGATGGTTGAAAGAGAGGCGTTGCCATACATGCGAAGCGACGGCATGTCGGAGCGCGTCATCATCTCGCGGATGGTGATATAGGGCCGGGTATTGCGCGGATAAGTTATGATAGGCCAGCGCGCCAGCACCGACAGCGGCACCGGATCGGGACCAAGATCAAGCGTCGGGCTGGCGATCCAGGCCAGCGGATAGCTCGATAAAGCCACGTTTTTCATGCGCGGTTCGCTGATCGGCCCCAGCACGAAGGCGACATCGAGCTGATGCGACAGCAGACGTTCGCGCAGCAGCGGCGAGGTATCGACCTCGATCTCCAGCGTCAGCGCCGGATAGACCGCATGCATGCGTTCGATCAGTTTTGACAGCCAGGTATGCACGATGGTTTCGGCGACGCCGAGGCGCACGATGCCGCGCATCGCCTTCTTCTCATGCGCTGCATGCACCAGATCGGCATGCAGCTGCAACATGCGTTCAGCGTAGGGCAGCAGCTCGTTGCCCTTGGCGGTCAGCGCCACGCCACGCGGCTCGCGATCGAACAGCCGCACGCCCAGCTCGGTCTCCAGCAGGGCGATGCGCTGTGACACGGCGGGTTGGGTGGTGTTGAGTTTTTCGGCTGCCGAGCGGAACCCGCCAAGATGGGCGACCCAGACGAAGGTTTCGAGATTGCGCAGATCGGCCATGGCCCGCCCCGATGGAAAAGCCGGGAGACTATAAGCCCGGCTTATCACCCGGCCGCAATGAAACAAGTGTTCCATTGTGTATTATCTTGAATCAATTGTTGCAAAGGCGGGGAAGCTGCGGTTCAATCCGATCATGATCCAGCAGCAATCGCTTGCCGACCGCATTGCCGCCGCCTTCTCCGGCCTGCCGCCGCAGCTGCAGACGGCGGCGCGCTTCGTGCTGGAGAACCCCGACGACGTGGCGCTGCTGTCGATGCGGGAACAGGCGCGCCGCGCCGGCGTGCCGCCGGTGACCATGACCCGGCTGGCGCGCGAGCTAGGCTTTGCCGATTACGCCGCCTTCCGCGACTTGCAGGCGGCAGCGCTGCGCCGCAGCCAGATGCCAGCCGGCGCCGGTTTCAGCGCCCGGGCCGGACAGTTGCAGCGCCGCCAGCAGAAAGGCGGCGATGCCGCGCTGGCCGCACAGGTCGGCTGGGCCATGGCCGAGCATATCGCCAACAGCCATGACGAGACCGGCATCGCCAACCTGATCGCCGCCGCCGGCCTGCTGGAAAAAGCGCGGCGCGTGTATTTCCTGGGCCTGCGCTCCTGCTATGCCGTCGCCTTCCAGGCGCAGTATGTGCATGGCCTTTTCCGCGACAACGGCGTGCTGCTGGACGGCGCCGGCGATACTGGCATCGACGCCCTGCGCCATGCCGGGCCTGAGGATGTGCTGCTGGCAATCAGCGTCGCGCCCTATGCCAGCGCCACCATCGAACGCCTGCGCTATGCCCGCGATCGCGGCTGCAGCGTTGTGGCGATCACCGACAGCCGCGTCTCGCCGATTGCCGGCCTAGCCCAGCGCAGCCTGCTGGTTTCGACCGAGACCCCGTCTTTCTTCCACGCCGTCACACCGGCTTTCGCGACAGCCGAAACCCTGATCGCGCTGGTGGCGGCGCGGGCCGGCGACAAGGCGCTCAGCGCCATCGCCAACGCCGAGAGCCAGCTCGGCGCCTTCTCCACCTACTGGTCTCGCAAACCCTCCCGCAGAAAGTCCAAGTCATGACGAGCCGCATCCTTCATCGCAGCATCACCCATGCCTATCCGGTTGCCGTCGGCGGCGAAGGCATCCGCATCATCGACGCCAGTGGCAAGCGCTATATCGATGCCTCGGGTGGCGCGGCGGTGAGCTGCCTGGGCCATGGCCACCCCGACATCACGCGCGCCATGCATGAGCAGGCCGACAAGCTGGCCTTTGCCCATACCAGCTTCTTCACCACCGAGCCGGCCGAGAAACTGGCCGACCGCCTGATCGCCACCGCACCGAAGGGCATCAGTCATGTCTATTATGTGTCGGGTGGTTCGGAAGCCATCGAGGCGGCGCTGAAGATGGCGCGGCAGTATCATGTCGAGTGCGGCGAGCCGCAGCGCAAGCATTTCATCGCCCGACGCCAGAGCTATCACGGCAACACGGTCGGTGCATTGTCGGTCGGCGGCAATGCCTGGCGGCGCCAGCAGTTCGCCCCGATGCTGATCGAGGCGCATCACATTGCGCCCTGCTTCGAATATCGCGACCGTCGCGATAACGAGACGCCGGAGGTCTATGGCAAGCGCGCCGCCGACGAGTTGGAAGCCAAGATCCTGGAGCTGGGCAAGGACAGTGTGATTGCCTTTGTCGCCGAGCCGGTGGTGGGTGCAACGCTGGGCGCCGTGACCGCTGCACCAGGCTATTTCAAGCGCATCCGCGAAATCTGCGACCAGTATGGCGTGCTGCTGATCCTGGATGAAGTGATGTGTGGCATGGGCCGCACCGGCACGCTGCATGCCTGCGAGCAGGAGGGCATCTCGCCCGACATCATGACCATCGCCAAGGGCCTGGGCGGCGGCTACCAGCCGATTGGCGCCACGCTGCTGTCTCAAAAGATTTTTGATGCTTTCAAGAATGGTAGCGGCTTCTTCCAGCATGGCCATACCTATCTGGGCCATCCGATGGCCTGCGCCGCCGCCATGGCGGTGCAGCAGGTGATCGAACGCGACCATCTGCTCGAGAATGTGACCGCGATGGGCGCGCATCTGATGGACCGCCTGCAGGACCGCTTCGGCAATCACCGCCATGTCGGCGACATCCGCGGCCGCGGCCTGTTCCAGGCCATCGAACTGGTGCAGGATCGTGCCAGCAAGGCCACCTTCGATCCGGCCAAGAAGCTGCATGCCCGCATCAAGCAGGAAGCGATGAATCTCGGCCTGATGGTTTATCCGATGGGCGGCACCATCGACGGCAAGCATGGCGATCATGTCCTGCTGGCTCCACCCTTCATCTGCACCAAGGGCGACATCAACATCATTGTCGACAAGCTGGGCGAAGCCGTCGATGTCTCGCTGAAGGCGGTGGCCTGATGTCTGGCAACCCGATCATTCCCGCCGTGCTGGCGCCGGCCATCGTCGCCGTCGCCCCCAACGGTGCCCGCAAGCTGAAGGCCGACCATCCGGCCGTGCCGCTGAGCGCCGACGAGCTTGGCCTCTGCGCCGCGCAATGCCGCGATGCCGGTGCCGCCATGATCCACCTGCACGTGCGCGAACCGGGCAACGGCAAGCATTCGCTGGATGCCGACCTGTATCGCGCCGCCATCAAGGCGGTGCGCCGCGAGGCCGGCGATGCGCTGATCATCCAGCCGACCTCGGAAGCCGCCGGCGTCTACAACCGGCATGAACAGATGGCGGCGATGCGCGCCCTGATGCCGGAAGCCTGCAGCCTGGCGGTGCGCGAAATCCTGCCCGATGCGGCAGCCGAAGCGGAAGGCAGCGCCTTCCTGGCCGAACTCTACAGGGCCGATGTGATGATGCAGTACATCCTCTATGCCGCCGAGGATGTGCAGCGCTTTCACGAACTGAAGGCGCGCGGCATCATTCCTGGCGACAAGCATTTTGTGCTGTTCGTGCTGGGGCGCTACACCGCCGGCCAGCGCTCCGAACCCGCCGACCTGCTGCCCTTCCTGCATGACTGGAGCGCCAGCGACGGCGAGTTCGCGGTCTGCGCCTTCGGCCCGAAGGAATCCGCCTGCGCGCTGGCCGCCATGGGGCTGAACGGCCATGCCCGCATCGGCTTCGAGAACAATACATTGCTCAGCGACGGCACGCCGGCGCCGGACAACGGCGCGCTGGTGCGGCAGACCGTGATGCATGCCGGCGTGATGGGCCGCAGCATCGCCGATGCGGCGACGGCGCGCGCCTACCTGGAAAAGCTGCGCTAGGCGGCGGCCAGAGAGAAGTCGTTCAGCGGCACCGGCGACGGCTTGCCGCTGAGTGAAGCCGCGATCACTTCCGCCGAGCCGAAGGCCAGCGTGAAGCCGAGCGCACCATGACCGACATTGAGCAGCAGGTTGTCGATGCCGCTGCCGTTCAAGATCGGCAGACCTTTCGGTGTCGCCGGACGCAGGCCGGTCCAGGGCTCCATCTGCTGCCAGGTCGAGGCGGCCGGGAAGGTCTCACGCGCCTGTTCGACCAGCAGGCCGAGACGCGCGGGATCGATGCTGTCGTCCAACCCGACGATATCGGCCATGCCGGCCACCCGCAGCGTCTCGCCCAGACGCGCATAGACCACCTTGTAGGCGGTATCGGTGACCGAGACGCGCGGCGCGGCATCGTCTTTCACGATGGGCAGTGACAGGCTGTAGCCCTTGATCGGATAGATCGGCAGATCGAGACCGGCGGTCAGGCCCAGACGACGGCTGGCCACGCCGGCCGCCAGCACATAGGCATCGGCTTCCAGCACATCGCCATTCGTGGTCTCCACGCCAAGCAGCCGCCGGCCGGCACGCAGCAGGCGACGCACGCGCGCGCCATAGACGAAGGTCACGCCACTGTTGTCGCCGGTCAGCAGGCCTTCGATGCCCATGCAGAGCCGGTAGGGATCGCCGGCTTCTTCATCGGCCGTGTAAACGCCGCCATGGATGCGGTGTGCAATGGACTTCAGCGCCGGCTCGATCTTCAGACAGGCATCACGATCCAGCACCTGCTGCACGCTGCCGAGCTTGCTCTGGTATTCGACCTGGGCGCGGGCGCCATCCAGGCCGGCAGCACTGCCCTGCAGCACCAGCTTGCCGGCACGGCTCCAGACGAAATCGAGGCCATGGATGTCGTTGGCAGCATGCAGTACGTCGCGGCTCAAGTAAGCCAGACGCAGCAGCTTGTCGGTGGTGGCCAGCGCCTCGGTCTTCGTGCAGGCGGCCAGAAATTTCAGCAGCCAGCGATACTGGAACAGGTCGAAGCCGGGACGGAACCGCACCGGCGAATTGCGGCTGAACAGGTATTTCGGCAGGTCGAACCACACCGACGGCGCCGCCAGCGGCGCAACATAGGAATAGCTCAATTGCGCGCCATTGGCATGGCTGGCGCCCTGCGCCGTGGTGGGTGCGCGGTCGACCACGGTGACGCGATGGCCATCCTGCGCCAGCCGCCAGGCCGTCGTCATTCCCACCACACCGGACCCGATCACCACGATATTCATGATTGCTCCATGGCACCGCGCGGCAGCAACTGGCCGGCAGTGCAAGACCATCAGGCTAGGCGTGAGCGGCAGAGCCCGACTACTGCCGATGCGGGTATGATCCATAACATTGGGTTATGCCGGCTCTTGGCAAAACCGGCCCCGACGCTACAGTGCTGTCATCTTATTTCCCGCCCAAGCCCGGCCCATATGCAGCTCCGCCATCTCGAAGTCTTTCACGCCATCATGCTGACCGGCACGATCACGGCAGCCGCCAAGCTGCTGAACATCTCGCAGCCAGCCGCCACCCGCCTGCTGCTGCGCGCCGAGGACCAGCTCGGGTATCGCCTGTTCGATCGCGTAAAGGGCCGCCTGCTGCCGACCCGCGAGGGCCAGGTGCTGCATGCCGAGAGCGAGCGCATCATCAGTGGCCTGGACAACCTGCGTAAACTGTCGCGCAACCTGGGCGCCGCCACCACCGGCCATCTGCGCATCGCCGCGGCCCCGGCGCTGTGCATCGACCTGATCCCGTTGGCCATCACCCGCTTCCGCCAGAAGCATGCCGATGTGAGCTTCGAGGTGGAGACCCGCCAGTATGCCGACCTGGTGCGTGTGGTGCTGAACCATGAGGTGGAGCTGGGCATCGGATTCGACGTGCAGCCGCATCCGGGGCTGGAAATCCAGACCCTGGCGGATGCGCAGTTCTACGGCATTTTCCCCAAGGCGATGGAAAGCCAGCTGCCGCCGACGGTGAAGCTCGACTGGTTCCGCAAACATCCCTTCATCGGCCTGCGCAGCGACGATCCACTGGGTGCCGCCTTCGGCGCTGCCGTCAAACTCTCGGATGTGGAACTGCGGCCGATCGTCGAGGTCAAGACCAACCAGATCGCACTTTCCCTGGTTTCCCGCGGCGCAGGCGCTGCCATCGTCGACCAGTATACCGCTGCAGCCCATGATCCGGCCCTGGTGGTGGCCCGCCCGCTGCTGCCCGTCATCGGTTTTTCGGTACAGGCGATCCGGGCGAAGCACCAGCCGGCCTCGGTGCTGGCACGGAAATTCAGTGTGCTGCTGGCGCAGACTGAGAAGGCAGTTTCAGCCGCCCTGGTCGCGGCAAAACGGCCTTTACGGGCTTGACGATATGGCCTGGACGGTGTCCATACCATAGGGTTATGGAAGAGGTATCGATACGCATGGCGGAACAGACAGGGTTTCCGCTATCACAAGGCGGTGCACAGAGGGGGCTCGTCATGCAACGGGGTGCATTGAGCCGATAAAATCCAACCTCTGTCCGATTCCGTCTCGTGTCAGCGTTTATGCGTGGCGGTCATCAACAGTGTTCGCGGCCATCGTCAATCTCGGCGGCGGCCAAAAACGGAGGAGAAGTTATCATGCAGTTTGCTAACAAGCTTGCGATGGGCGCGCTCGGCGCCGCCCTTCTGGCCGCCCTGCCGGGCGCCAGCATGGCGCAGCAGAAGTTCGTCACCATCGGCACCGGTGGTGTGACCGGCGTGTATTACGCGGCCGGCGGCGCCATCTGCCGCCTGCTGAACAAGGATCGCAAGGCCCACGGCATCCGCTGCTCGGTCGAATCGACCGGCGGCTCGGCCTACAACGTCAACACCATCAAGGGCGGCGAGCTGGATTTCGGCACCACCCAGTCCGACGTGCATTACCAGGCGCTCAAGGGCGTTGGCCCGTTCAAGGACGCCGGCGAGTTCAAGGAACTGCGTTCGGTCTTCTCGCTGCATCCGGAGCCCTTCACGGTTCTGGCCCGCAAGGAAGCCAACATCACCAAGTTCGAAGACTTCAAGGGCAAGCGCTTCAACGTCGGCAATCCCGGCTCGGGCACCCGCAATTCGCTGGAAGAGTTCATCGGCGCGCTCGGCTGGAAGCTGAGCGACTTCTCGCTCGCTTCCGAGCTGAAGGCTGACGAGCATGGCCCGGCGCTCTGCGACAACAAGATCGACGGCTTCTTCTACGGCGTCGGTCATCCCTCGGCCAACATCCAGGACCCGACCACGAGCTGCGGCGCCAAGCTGGTCTCGCTGACCGGCCCGGCCGTCGACAAGCTGGTTGCGGCGAACTCCTACTTCGCCAAGGCCACGATCCCAGCCGGCCTGTACAGCAACAACCCGCAGGCGACTCAGACCTATGGCGTGCTGGCCACGCTGGTCTCCTCGTCCAAGGTCGACAACGAGACCGTCTACCAGCTGGTCAAGGCCACCTTCGACAACTTCGAGGAATTCAAGAAGCTGCACCCGGCTTTCGCGAATCTCGACCCGAAGGACATGGTCAAGAATGGCAACTCGGCTCCGCTGCATGACGGCGCGGTCAAGTACTACAAGGAAAAGGGCTGGATGTAAGTCCGGCCATGAATGGGCGGCCCCGCAAGGGCCGCCCATTCATTATCGCGGCAGGGCATCAGCCCATGCCGCCCGCCCGCAGGCGGCATAAATCCACAATCCGGTGAGTTACCATGACTAGCAAATCCCAAGGTGCGGGCGAAAACATCCCGCAGAATGTCGATCTCGACGCCCTCGTCGAGATGGCAGATCGCGGCGGCCGTCATCCGGGCCCGATCGTCACCAAGGCCATCGCCTTTGCTGCCATCGCCTGGTCGCTGTTCCAGCTCTGGTATGCCTCACCGCTGCCCTTCATTTTCCATGTCGGCATCTTCAACGACACCGAAGCGCGCTGCATCCATCTCGCCTTCGCGCTGTTCCTCGCCTTCGCCGCCTATCCGGCCAGCGCAAACGCGCCGCGCGATCGCATCCCCGCCTATGACTGGATTTTCATCGGCCTGTCGATCGCCGCCGTGCTGTACCTGGTGGTGTTCTACCGCGCGCTTTCGACCCGCCCGGGCCTGCCCACGCCGGCCGACATCACCGTATCGGTGGTTGGCGTGCTGGTGCTGCTGGAGGCCTCGCGCCGCGCTGACGGCATCTGGATGCCGATCACCTGCGTGATCCTGCTGATCTACGTCTTCACCGGTCCCTGGCTGCCCGAGATGATCTCGCATAAGGGCGCCTCGCTCAGCCGTGCCGCTTCGCAGTTCTGGCTCACCACCGAAGGCGTGTTCGGCGTGGCACTCGGCGTGTCGACTGCCTTCATCTTCCTGTTCGTGCTGTTCGGCGCATTACTGGAGAAAGCCGGCGCCGGCAACTATTTCATCCAGGTCGCCTTCTCGCTGCTCGGCCAGTTCCGCGGTGGCCCGGCCAAGGCCGGCGTCGTCTCGTCGGGCCTCACCGGCATGATCTCGGGCTCGTCGGTCGCCAACGTGGTGACGACCGGCACCTTCACCATCCCGCTGATGAAGCGCGTCGGCTACAAGCCGGTGCAGGCAGCCGCCATCGAATCCGCCGCCGGCGTCAACGGCCAGCTGATGCCGCCGGTGATGGGCGCTGCCGCCTTCATCATGGCCGAATATGTCGGCATTCCCTATTCGCAGGTGGTGAAGCACGCCTTCCTGCCGGCGCTCATGACCTATGGCGCGCTGTTCTACATCGTCGACATCGAAGCCGTGAAGGCCGGCATGAAGGGGATTCCCCTGACCCGCACGCGCAGCATCGCCACTTCGGCCCTGCGTGGCCTGATGACCATCTGCGGCTTCATCATCCTCTGCGGCATGGTGAAATACGGCCTGGGCTGGATGACCGACGTCTTCGGCGATGCCGCCACCTGGATCGCCATGGTGCTGCTGGTGATCGCCTATGCCGGCCTGGTGCGCCTGCGCGCCAAGAACCCCGACCTGCCGATCGACGATCCGACCAAGCCGCTCGTCACCGTGCCCGACTTCTTCGAGACGGCGCGCACCGGCCTGCATTATCTGCTGCCCGTGGGTGTGCTGATCTGGTGCCTGATGATCGAGGAACTGTCGCCCGGTCTCTCGGCCTTCTGGGGCTGTGTCGCCATGGCATCCGTGGTGCTGACCCAGCATCCGCTGACCGCCTACTTCCGCAAGGAAGGCGACATTCCGGCGCGCTGGAAACAGGGCTGGACCGATTTCGTCAGCGGCCTGGAGACCGGTGGCCGCAACATGGCTGCCGTCGGCATCGCCACCGCGGCTGCCGGCATCATCGTGGGCACCGTGACGCTGACCGGCATCGGCCTGGTGCTGGTCGAAGTAGTCGAGTTCCTCTCGGCCGGCAACTTCGTGATCATGCTGATGCTGGTCGCCGTCATCAACATCGTGCTGGGCACCGGCCTGCCGACCACGGCAAGCTACGTTGTCGTCGCCACGCTGATGGCGCCGGTGGTGGTGGAGATCGCGCAGCTCAATGACCTGATCGTGCCGCTGATCGCCGTACATATGTTCGTCTTCTACTTCGGCCTGATGGCCGACGTATCGCCGCCGGTGGGCCTGGCCGCCTATGCCGCCGGCGCGATTGCCGGCGCCGACCCGATGAAAGTGGGCTGGCAGGCGACGATCTATGAATCGCGCACCGCCGTGCTGCCTTTCATGTTCATCTTCAACACCCAGTTGCTGATGATCGATATCGGCAGCGTGGTGGAATTCCTGGTCGTGGTGCTCTGCGCCACCCTGGCCATGGGTGCCTTTGTCGCCGCGACCCAGCGCTGGCTGCTGACCAAATGCAGCTGGCTGGAAGTGGTCCTGCTGCTGCTGGTCTGCTTCACCCTGCTGCGGCCGAACTACTGGATGGACCAGATCATCCCGCCCTATCAGGACCTGCCCGCCAGCCAGTTGACCCAGATCGTGGACCAGACCAAGACGGGCGACGCCGTACGCTTCCGCCTGCTGGCGCAGGACCGCGATGGTGATGATGTCGAGAAGGCCATCCGCCTGAACCTGGCGAGCGGCAACACGGCCGCCGAGAAGCTGCAGGCTGCCGGCATCACCGTGATTCAGCAGGGCAACCGTCTGGTCATCGGCACGGTGCGGCCGAGCTCGGAGGCGGCCAAGCTGCAGGTCCGCACCGGCAACGAGGTGATCGGCGTCAAGCAGCCGAACCCGCGCCCCAATCCCTACTGGGTCGCGGCCCCGGCCATTGCGCTCTACGCCCTGATCATCCTGTGGCAGATCCGGCGCCGCCGGATCGAACGGGGGGTGGCGCAGGCCGCCTGATCGTCGTAAATGATGGTCCCATGAAGACCGTCGTTCTCTGTTCGGGTGGCATCGACAGCGTCACCCTGGCCTACAAAACGGCGGTCGAGCGCAAGCTCGACCGCCTTATTTCTTTCGACTATGGCCAGCGCCATCGCCGCGAAATCGAGCATGCCGCACGCATCGCCGCCGAACTGGGGGCGCGCCATGACGTGGTGGACATCGCCGGGCTGGGAAAATTTCTCACATCCTCGTCACTGATCAGCGGCGGCGATGCGATTCCCGACGGGCATTATGCCCAGGACACTATGAAGTCCACCGTGGTGCCGAACCGCAACGCCATCATGTTGAGCATCGCCTTCGGCATCGCTGCCGGTGCCAAGGCGGAAGCCGTGGGCATTGCCGTGCATAGCGGCGACCACTTCATCTATCCCGACTGCCGCCCGGCTTTCGTTGACGCTTTCCGCGCCATGCAGGACTGCGCGCTGGAAGACATGTGGGAGATCGAGCTCTACGCGCCCTTCACCAGCACCGACAAGGCCGGCATCGTCGCCGAGGGTGCGAAGCTGGGCGTGCCGTATCATCTGACCTGGAGCTGCTACAAGGGCGGCGAGCAGCATTGCGGGCGTTGCGGCACCTGCGTGGAACGGCGCGAGGCCTTCCACCTGGCCGATGTACCGGATCCGACGCAATACGAAGATCCGGATTATTGGCTGCGGGCCATCGCCGAGATGAAAGCGAAGAAAGAAAAAGGCGGCTTATAAGCCGCCTTTTTGATTACACCGCAGCGATACCATGCCGCTGGTCGCGATCGCGCAGCAGCCGGATGACCGGCAGGCTGATCAGCACCATCCAGGCCTTGCCGATGATCTGGCCACCCAGATAGTCGAGGCTGCCGAAGGCGAGATACAGGAACACGACGGAGTCGACACAGAGACCGGCCAGGCTGGAGAGCAGCACGGCACGGATCAGGCCACGCTTCTGCAGCGGGGTATAGACGGCGAAGTCGGCGAGCTCCGACAGCAGGAAGGCGGCCATTGAGGCCGCCACCAGCGCCGGCGGCGCCACCAGGCCCGACAGCGCGGCCCCGGCGACAATCGCCCCCAGCGTCCAGCCCTTGCCCAGGCGACGCTGCACCAGATCGCGCAGCACCAGCGCCAGGCCGATCATCAGCACACCACTGGGCGCCGTGATCCCGAACGGCGCCACCGGAATGAGGCAAGGCCCCTTCGGGATGCAGACGGTGCCGACATTGCCGATCAGCCAATTGGCGACCGGCACGCAGGCGATAAAGGCGGCAAGATAGGCAAAGCCTTCGAAACGCTGGCGGTCCATGGTGACAGTTCCTGTGACGAAAATCCGCGCGGGATATACGGCCGGACCCGGCCGGAGGCAAGCCCGGCCGGCTTAATACCTGTATTTCCTCGGTAAATTCTTAGACAGCCGAAGCGCTGGCCCAGGGCTGGGCGATTTCCACCATGCCACTGCAAACACCGTCCGCCCCGAACATCACCGCGCTGGGACAGGCATAGTTGAGCGGCAGGGGGTCGCGCCGCTTCGCCAGCGCGCCGGGGAAACGGGCCCTGACCGCATCCTGCACGCCCTGTTCATGCCGCGGGTCATACCAGGGCTGCCCCATCACGCTGGCGTCGACACGCGGCTGATGGAAGGCGTCTTCCAGCGGCATCCTGTAGTCGATCAGGAAGGACAGGATTTGCATCACCGCCGGCATGATGCGGCGGCCGCCCGAAGCACCGGTCGCCAGCCAGGGCCGGTCGCCATCCAGCACCAGCGTCGGCAGCATATTGCTCAAGGGACGCTTGCCGGCGCCAATGGAATTCGGCCGGCCCGGACGGGTGTCAAACCACATGATCCCGTTGTTCATGAAGATGCCGCTTTCCGGCAGCATGACGCAGCTGCCGAAGGCGGAAAGCAGCGTCTGGGTCAGCGCCACCATATTGCCATCGCCATCGACCACGCAGAGATGGCTGGTACAGCTCTTGCCATTGTCAGTGTCACCCATGCCGGCGAGACGTTTCTCGTAGGCTTCGGTCAGGCCTTCGATATAGGCGACGTAACTTTGGCCCGAGAGCCTCTTGCGATCGAGCTTCGGTCCGGCGACCTCAAGCGCATCGCGCAAACTTGGCCCCGCTGTAAGGTTCGGCGTCAGCAGCAGCGTCTTGCCGCCATAGTCATACCGCAGCGGTTCAGTCAGGCGGGCGCGATAGCTGCTGAGATCGGCGGCGGAAATCTTCGAGCCGCCCTTCACCAGATCGGCAACGATTTTTTTTGCCAACTCGCCTTCGTAATAGTCGCGTGGACCGGCGTCGGCCAGACGCTGCAGGCTGGCGAGCAGCGCCTCGTTCTTCAGATAACCGCCGGCTTCCGCGCCCGGCGGGAAACCGTCGGCAAGAAACAGCGCCTTCGCAGCCGGCGATTTCACCAGGCTGCGCGCTGCATTCGTCACCTGCAGGCTGAGGAACCAGTCGGCCTCCATGCCGCGCTTGGCCAGTTCGATGGCCGGCGCCAGCACTTCCGACCAGCTGCGGGTGCCAAAGCTTTCCAACGCCAGACGCATGCCATCCACTTGGCCCGGCACCGCCATGGCTGGATAACCGATAATGTTGCGATCCTCCAGCACGGCGGGCCAGCCGAACATGTCGCCACCCTTGCCTTCCACCAGCGGATAATCGGCCGGATTGAGCTTGCTCGCGCTGATCATGCCGAAGTCGATCACATGCGCCTGTTTCGTGCGGGCGCAGTAGACCTGCATGTAACCGCCGCCACCGATCCCGCTCATCCACGGCTCCAGCACACTGACGGCAAAGGATGTCGCCACGGCAGCATCGATGGCATTGCCGCCGGCCCGCAGCACGGCGGCACCGACATCGGCTGCCGCCTGGTTCTGCGACACCACCACGCCGCGGCGGCTGCTGGCCGCGGTTTTACGGAACTGCAGGGTGCGATTCAGATTCGATGACATGACGGAACTCTCTCTACTTTATTTTTTGAATCTTACTCGGCGGCGAAGGGGTCGGCCACACGCGGCCAGTAGGCGCCGCGCACTTTCTGGAAGGGAATATCGGCGAAATCCGATCGCATGGCACCCGGCGCCTCGACATGCAGGATTTCGCCGGCGATCGGCGCGAAGCCGGCATGGAAATGCTGGGTCGATTTCACCACGATGATGGCCTTGGACGCCACATCGATGCCGAACTGGCTGAAGGCATCGGGATGGAAGGTCTGCGTGCGGTTGGAGTTCAGCACCAGGTCGATGCCGTTTGCCACCTGCACCCAGACCGCCGGCCCCATCGACAGGCGCCCGGCGAGCGCCGACTGCGCCGCATCCTCGATCACGCGCTTCACCGTCACCGTCAGGTCGAGCGGATCGCCCGAGACCGGGCCGCATTTGCCACCGACGCGCAGTTCCAGAACGGCGCCCTCGCCTGCATCGCGGCAGAAGCGCACCGCCATCGGGTCCCAGTAGGCGCCACTCACCACATTGCCGATGCCGCGTTCAAGAATGCGCCGCAGGATGAAGGTGGCGTCGCCCGGTGCACCACCGCCGGGATTATCGGTGACATCGGCCAGTACCACGGGTCGCCTGGCGCCGGCCGTCGTGGCGCGGTCCAATGCCGCATCGATACTCAGATTCTGCGCCGCCGTCTGCTCGCGCAGGCTCCAGATTTTCTTGCCGAAGCGCTCGGCCACCGCCGCCGCCTTGGCACCGTCGCCATCGGCGATCACAATCATCTTGGCTGTGGCATCAGGCACGTCCTGCATGGGAAAGCCATGCGCGAAGGAAACCGAGAGGATGCCATCCTTGCCCTCCTGCGCCTGCATCTCAGCCACGAAGGACTTCATCGGTTCCAGCGGCGTGCGCCACAGATTGATCATGCGGGTATCGAACACCGCCATCACCGGCTTTGCCCCACCCTGATGCTTGGCCAGCAGGATGTCGTACAGCTCCTGCGCCCGCTCCTTGCTGTCGGTGTGGGGGTACTCCTTGAAGGTTATCAGGGCATCGGCATGTGACAGCATCTTCTCCGTGATCGAGCAATGCAGGTCGAGCTCGGCGCCAACGGCGGCCTTGGGTCCTACAATCTGCCGTACCTGTTCCAGCAGGTCGCCCTCGCAGTCGTCATAGCCGTCCGCCACCATGGCGCCATGCATGCTGAGCAGCACGATGTCGACCGGCATGGCGGCCCGCAGGTCGCGCAGGATTTCATCGCGGAATCCCTCGTAAACCTTGCGTACGGTGACGCCGGCCGGCTGGGCGAAGGCCGACAGACTCTCGGTTACCTTGGCCTGCTGGGCCTCGGCGGCTTGGCGCCACAGATGCAACGGCGCCGAGAACAGGTTCTCCGGCCGCCGGGTTGCATCACCGTGGAACAGCATCCACTCCCGGAACCCGTCCTCCCCGGTGGGCAGCGGCGAAAAGGTATTCGTTTCGGTTCCCAGACAGGCGATGAACACATTCATCGAACGGATTCTCCTCGGTCGGCGGTCCTGACAGAAACAGATACCGGGAAGATCGTTCGTGCAAGGTCGAATCCGCTTGACGAGAGCCTGTTCATTGGATCACGCTTTCCAGATTGTCGCACAACATCTGACAGGGGGTATCAATGAAGAAGAACACGTCCTCCACGCGCGCTTCGATGCGCCGCCTCGGCTATGCTGCCTCATTTGTGGCCTTTGCTGCTGCATTTGGCGGCATCACGATGAACGATGCAGCAGCACAAGACAACAAGAAGGTTCTACGCTTCATTCCGCATTCGGGTCTGCGCACCACCGACCCGATCATCACCACGGCATTCATATCGCGCAACCACGGCTACATGATCTACGACACCCTTTTCGGTGTCGACGACAAGATGCAGGTCAAGCCGCAGATGGTTGAGAAGTACGAGGTCAGCGGCGACAAGCTGACCTACACCTTCACGCTGCGCGACGGCCTCAAGTTCCATAACGGCGCACCCGTCACCTCCACCGATGTCGTTGCCTCGCTGCAGCGCTGGGGCAAGGCCGATGGTATGGGCCAGAAGCTGATGTCCTTCACCAAGGACCTCACCACAGTCAACGACAAGACCTTCCAGCTCGTGCTGAAGGAACCCTACGGCCTGGTGCTCGACTCCCTGGGCAAGCCCAGCTCGAACGTGCCCTTCATCATGCCGAAGGCGATGGCCGATACGCCGCACACCCAGAATGTGCCTGATGAAATCGGTTCCGGCCCGTATCGCATGATCAAGGCCGAGTTCCAGCCCGGCGTGAAGGTGGTTTACGAGAAGAATCCCGACTACAAGCCGCGCAGCGAAGCCCCGTCCTTCATGAGCGGCGGCAAGGTGGTCAAGGTCGACCGCGTCGAATGGATCACCATGACCGATCCGCAAACGGCGATGAATGCCATCACCAAGGGCGAGATCGATATCTGGGAACAGGCATCTTATGACCTGCTGCCGGAGCTGAAGAAATCCAAGGACGTGCTGGTCAAGGATTTCGGCCCGCTGGGCATGAATTACATGATGCGCATGAACTGGCTGCAGCCGCCACTGGATAACGTGAAGATCCGCCAGGCGATCATGGCCGCGACCTTCCAGGAAGACTATCTGGCCGCCCAGGTCGGCGATCCGGAATACTACAAGATCTGCGGCGCCATGTTCGGCTGCAGCACCCCGCTGAAGAGTGAGGAAGGTGCGACGAACACCAAGAAGCCCGATCTCGCCAAGGCCAAGAAGATGCTGGCCGAGAGCGGCTACAAGGGCGAGAAGATCGTCATCATGGCCCCGACCGACCTGAACAGCATCAGCCAGTTGCCGCTGGTGACCACGCCGGCGCTGAAGGCGATCGGCCTGAACGTCGATATGCAGTCGATGGACTGGCAGACGCTGGTGGGCCGTCGCGCCAAGATGGACGGCATCGACCAGGGTGGCTGGCATATCTTCCACACTGCCTGGGGCACTGCCGATATGATGAACCCCATCGGCAATGCCGGCGTGCGCGGTCTGGGTAAGACCGGCGGCTTCTTCGGCTGGACCGAGGATGCCGAGATCGAGAAGCTGCGCGACGCCTATGCGCGGGAAACCGATCCGGCGAAGCAGAAGGAACTGGCCGTCGCGGTGCAGAAGCGCGCCTACGAGATGGTCACCTACATCCCGCTGGGCGAATATTTCCAGCCGTCGGCCATTCGCAAGAATGTCGAAGGCATGCTGCCGAGCCCGGCCTACATTCTGTGGAATGTCGAGAAGAAGTAAGATCGACGCATCATCGTCTGGTTAAGTTTTATCCATGTTGCGTTTGATCCTGTCGCGTCTGGTGGCTGCCATCCCCGTCATGGGGGTGGTAGCCATCTTCGTCTTCCTGATGCTGCGGCTCAGCCCCGGCGATCCCGCCGCCATCTTGGCCGGTGATGTCGCCACGCCCGATGTGATCGCGGCGATCCGCAGCGATCTGGGCCTCGACCGCCCGATCCCCGAACAGTTCATCACCTGGATCGGCCAGCTGGCGCAGGGCAATCTCGGCCACTCGGTCTTCTCCAAGCAGCCGGTCACCATGCTGATCGGCCAGCGCGTCGAGCCGACTATCTCGCTGGCGCTCTGCACCCTGCTGTTCGCCATCCTCGTCGCCGTGCCCATGGGCATCCTCGCCGCCTGGAAGCAGGGCAGCTGGATCGACCGTGGCATCATGGCGCTCTCGGTTGCCGGTTTCTCGATCCCGGTCTTCGTACTGGGCTACATTCTGATCTTCGTCTTCTCGATGAAACTCGACATCTTCCCGGTGCAGGGCTTTGCCTCGATCCGCGAAGGGCTGCCAGCCTTCCTGGCCCGCATCGCGCTGCCGACCTTCGCGCTCAGCTTCATCTATATCGCGCTGTTCGCCCGCATCACCCGCGCCGCCATGCTGGACGTGCTGGGCGAGGATTACATCCGCACCGCCCATGCCAAGGGCCTGAAAGAGCGCGTCGTGCTGGTCAAGCACGCACTGCGCAACGCTGCCATCCCGATCGTCTCGGTGATCGGTATCGGCTTCGCCCTGCTGATCGGCGGCGTGGTGATCACGGAAACCGTGTTCAACATTCCCGGCATCGGCCGTCTGGTGGTGGATGCCGTTCTGGCCCGCGATTACCCGATCATCCAGGGCATCATCCTGCTGTTCTCCGGCATTTACGTCCTGATCAACCTGGCGATCGACATCGCCTATGTTCTGCTCGATCCCAGAATTCGGTACTGATGCGCGCTTTTCTCCAGCACCAGGCATTTCGCAATCCTTCGGTCGTGCTCGGCGGCGGCATCCTGCTGCTGCTGCTGTGCATCGCCCTGCTTGCACCCTTCCTGACGCAATACGATCCACTGCAGATCGCACCGCGTTTCCGGCTCAAGCCGCCGTCGGATGAATTCCTGATGGGCACCGATATGCTGGGCCGCGATGTCTGGACCCGCGTGGTGCATGGCGGCCGCGTCTCGCTGCTGGTCAGCGCCTGCGTCGCCACCATCGCCATCAGTGTCGGCCTGACCATCGGTCTGGTGGCCGGCTATATCCGCTGGCTGGACGGCATCGTGATGCGCGCCATGGATGGTCTGATGGCCATCCCGGGCATCCTCCTGGCCATCGCGCTGGTCAGCCTAAGCGGCGCCTCGCTGCTGACCGTGATCGTCGCCATCGTGATTCCGGAAATCCCGCGCGTCGCCCGCCTGGTGCGCAGCGTGGTGCTGTCGATCCGTGAAGAACCTTACGTCGAGGCCGCCGTCGGCCTGGGCACCCCTACCATCAAGATTCTGCTCAAGCACATCCTGCCAAATACGGTCGCGCCGCTGATCGTGCAGGGCACCTATATCTGCGCCTCCGCCATCCTGACGGAATCGATCCTGAGCTTCCTCGGCGCCGGTCTGCCGACCGATATCCCGACCTGGGGCAACATCATTGCCGAGGGCCGCGCCGTGTTTCAGCGGGCACCCTGGATCATTCTGTTCCCCGGCGGCTTCCTTGCCTGCACCATCCTGGCCGTCAACATCATGGGCGATGGCCTGCGCGATACGCTCGATCCGCGCATGAAAAAGCGGCTGGGGGCCTGATCTGATGACCGCACCGGTTCTCAGCGTCAAGAATCTGGCTGTCGCACTGCCCAAGGGCGGCGATCGCAGCCTGGCCGTGCAGAAGATCAGCTTCGAGGTAATGCCCGGCGAGATCGTCTGCCTGGTCGGCGAAAGCGGCTCGGGCAAATCGGTCACCGCCAGCACCGTGATGGGACTGGGCAGCCTGCCGATCGTCAGCGGCGAGATAAAACTGGAAGGCGAAGACCTGCGCCAGGCCTCGAAGGCGCGCCTGCGCGACCTGCGCGGCAGCCGCATGTCGATGATCTTCCAGGAGCCGATGACGGCGCTCAATCCTGTCCACCGCGTCGGCGCGCAGGTGGTGGAGCTGCTGAAGGCGCATGACTGGACCGGCCGCGGCGTCAGCCCGGAAGAGCGTGTGCAACAGCTGTTCGCCGATGTGCACCTGCCCGATCCTGAGCGGCTGTTCAATTCCTATCCGCACCAGCTGTCCGGCGGTCAACGCCAGCGCGTCATGATCGCCATGGCGCTGGCGCTCGAGCCGGCGCTGCTGATCGCCGACGAACCGACGACCGCTCTGGACGTGACGACACAAGCCCAGATTCTGGCCCTGCTGCGTGAGTTGCAGCAGAAGCGCGGCACCGGCGTGCTGTTCATCACCCATGACTTCGGCGTGGTTGCCGATATCGCCGACCGCGTGGTCGTTATGCGCTACGGCGAAGTGGTCGAGACCGGCAAGACCGAGGACGTGCTCTACCGGCCACAGCACGACTATACCAAGATGCTGATCAATGCCGTGCCGCGCCTGAAGCCCCGGCAGGCAACGCCGATTACCACCGCACCGGTACTGAAGGCCGAGAATCTCAGCAAGCTTTACGTGTCCACCAGCCTGTTCAAGGGCACGCGCACAGTCCATGCCGTCGACGGCATCCAGCTGCAGCTCTACAAGGGCCAGACGCTGGGCATTGTGGGGGAGTCCGGTTCGGGCAAGTCGACGGCGGCACGCTGCGTCGCCCGCCTGATCGACCCGACCGGCGGACAGATTCTGCTGGATGGCGCCGATATCGCCCACATGAACGAGCGCCAGCTGCATCCGCATCGCCGCCGCATCCAGGTGGTATTCCAGGACCCGTATCGTTCACTCAACCCGCGCCGCACGATCGGCCAGTCGATCATCGAGGGGCCGCTCAATTACGGCACCTCGCGCAAGGAAGCGCTGGAGCGCACCCACAGCCTGCTCAAGACTGTGGGCATCGATGCCAATGCGCTGGAACGATATCCGCACCAGTTCTCCGGCGGCCAGCGCCAGCGTCTGGCGATTGCCCGCGCGCTCGCCATGGAACCGGAAATCCTGGTCGCCGACGAGGCCGTGTCGGCGCTGGACGTATCGGTGCAGGCGCAGGTGCTCGACCTGCTGGAAAGCATCCGCGACCAGTTCGGCATCAGCATCCTGTTCATCACCCATGATCTGCGCGTGGCCGCCCGTCTCTGCGACCGCATCGCGGTGATGCAACGCGGCAAGATCGTTGAATTCGCCGAGACGGCAAAACTCTTCGCCGCACCCCAGCATGAATATACCCAGCAGCTCTTTGCCGCCCTGCCCGGCCGCGACTGGCTGGAGGCCACGCCAAACACATAAGCCGGTCATCGCAGCGCCGGCAACGGAGGAGACCATGACGGCCTTGCATGACCTGACGGCTCACGATCTGTGGATGGGATATCGCACCGGCCGCATTTCGCCGGTGGACGCGACCAAGGCGGCGCTCAAGCGCATCGAGGCCTGGGAACCCAAGATCAACGCCATGTACATCACCGATGCCGGAGGCGCGCTGGCGCAGGCCAAGGCATCAGAGCAGCGCTGGCGCAAAGGTGAAGCGCTCAGCCCGCTGGATGGCGTGCCAATCACGCTGAAAGAGAATATCGCCACCAAGGGTGTACCGACACCGATTGGCACGGCAGCGGCCATTCTCACCCCGAGTGCAGTGGATGCCCCACCGGCGGCACGCGTGAAGGAAGCCGGCTGCGTCATCCTGGGCAAGACCACCATGCCTGATTTCGGCATGCTGGCCTCAGGCGTCTCCAGCCTGCATGGCACCACGCGCAATCCGTGGAATCTCAAACGCAATACCGCCGGCTCCTCCTCGGGTGCGGGGGCGGCCATCGCCGCTGGCTACGGCCCGCTGGCGCTGGGCACCGATATCGGCGGCTCGGTGCGCCTGCCGGCAGCCTATAACGGCATCTTCGCATTGAAGCCGAGCCTCGGCCGCATCCCGATCAATCCGCCCTATCTGGGCCGCGTCACCGGACCGATGACCCGGACGGTGATGGACAGCGCCATGCTGATGAACCACCTGACCCTGCCCGATGTGCGTGACTACATGTCGCTGCCCTATGCCGAGCAGGATTATCCCAAGCTGCTGGAAGGTGAAGCGAAGGGCATGAAGATCGGCCTGCTGCTGGATGCCGGCCTCGGTACGCCGGTGCAGTCCGCCGTGAAGGATGCCGTACAGCGGGCCGCCAGGCTGTTCGAAGCTGCCGGCGCAATCATCGAACCGGTCCAGCCCTTCATGACCCAGGCGATGGCCGATGGCCTGAATACGTTCTTCCAATCGCGCGCCTATACCGACTTCGCCGCCATGCCGCCAGAGCGCCAGGCCAAGGTGCTGCCCTATATCGCCAAATGGTGCGGCTTGGCCGCCGACTATTCGGCTGTGGACGCCATGCGCGGCCTGGGCCAGGTCTTTGCCCTCCGTGAAGCAACCGTGGCTGCCACGACGGCTTATGACTACGTGCTGTCACCAACCTCACCGATCACGGCCTATGACGCCGAGGAAGCTGCGCCCGGCAACGACCCCCAATACAAGTCCGAGCACATCCGGTTCACCGCACCTTTCAACATGTCGGAACAGCCGGCAGCCTCGATCTGCGCCGGTTATGACGGCGATGGCCTGCCTATCGGCCTGCAGATTATCGGCCGGCGGTTCGACGATATCGGCGTGCTGCGCATGGCGCATCTGTATGAGCAGATGCGTCCGGCCCTGCGGCCCTGGCCGGAGCCTTGAGCGGCAGCCTTTTCCTGATCCCGGAAACCCGCTAATCATCTCCGTATGACCATCGTGGTGTCCGGAGGAACCGGCTTCATCGGCCGGCATCTGCTGCCCCGCCTCGCCAGCACCGGCGAAGCCGTGCATGCCCTGCTGCGTCCGCAATCCAACGCCAGCACTTTGCCCGCCGGCGTCGTTCCGCACCGGATCGACACATCCCCGCAACTTGCCGCCCTGCTGGCCGATCTGAAGCCCGCAACCTGCTTCCATCTCGCCACGCGCTATCAGCATGCGGCGGAACCGGCCGAAATTCCGGCGCTGCTAGAGGCCAATCTCTGCTTTGCCACCGGTTTTGCCGACGCAGCCGCCCGCAGCGGCTGCCGCGCTTTCGTGAATGTCGGCACGGCGTCACAGATGGATGAAGACGGCAACTATGCACCGGCCTCGCTGTATGCGGCCAGCAAACAGGCCTTTGAAGACCTGCTGGCCTATTTCGACCGAGCTGGTGGCCTGCCCTGCGCCACGGTTCTGCTCTACGACACCTATGGCCCGAGCGACACGCGCAACAAGCTGCTGAGCCAGATGATTGCGGCTGCACGGGACAATCGCACCATGGCGTTGTCGCCGGGCGAACAGGAAATCGACCTGCTGCATGTGGATGATGTGGTCGACGGCCTGCTGGCCGCCGCCAGGAGCCTGCAAAACGGCGGGGCCCACCCGGCGCGCCATGCGCTGTCTTCGGGCCAGCCGCTCAGCATCCGGGCACTGGCCGACGAGATAACCCGCGCCAGCGGCAAGGCCTTCCCGGCTGAATGGGGTGCACGGCCCTATCGCGACAGCGAGGTGATGCGGACCTGGAAAGACGGCACGCCACCACCGGGCTGGCAGCCGCAACGCAAGCTGGCCGATTTCCTGCGTGCGGCGCTGAAGGCCTAGGCCTTCGCCCTGGTCACAAAATTCTCGACCGGTCCATAGAAGGCCGCTTCGAAGGCGTGAATCTTCTCATCGGGCCAGTCCCACCAGCGTATCTGCAGCAGGGCCTCGACGATGTCCGGTGAGAAACGGTGTTTCAGCAGTTTGGCCGGATTGCCCACGACAATGCCGTAGGCTGGCACATCCCGCGCAATGACAGCTCCGGCACCAATGATCGCGCCATCACCGATGTTGACGCCGGAAAGGATGATGGCGCGCGCCCCGACCCAGACGTCATGACCGATCGTTACGCCACCCTTGGTGACGGCATCTGTAATGCCGGCTTCTGGTGCGAATATCTTGCTGCGAAACGGATAGGTCGATGCGAGATGGGTTGGATGATCAGCCTGCCCGAAAATCATCACCTCGGGACCGAAGGAACAGAAACTGCCAACCGAGGCCGGCGCCTGCGCGGTCGGCCGTACGAAGCTGTGACGATTGAGGCCGTAGGTATGCCGTCCGACACCGACATGCGCCGGCCAGGCTTCGGCCTTACGCAAACCCAGCTTCTCCCGCAGACCACGGAACGCACCCATGCTCAAGCCCCCGTGTAATCTGGCCAGTTGGCATCCCGGCTGTTGACCACCGCCGGCTGCAGCGGCCAGTCGATGCCGAAGGCCGGGTCGTTCCAGCGCAGGCCGGCCGAGCAATCGGCACGTTCGCCCGCGCCCAGTTCGTACAGCACATCGGCATCGTCGGTGAGGCTGATGAAGCCGTGAGCAAAGCCATCGGGAATGAACAGCCCGCGATGATTGTCGGCACTGAGCTCCAGCCCGAACCACTGCCCCCGCGTGACCGAACCACCACGGACATCCACCACAACATCAAAGACGGCGCCTCGGATGCAGCGCACCAGTTTGGGCTGGCTGGCAGGGGCCTTCTGGTAATGCAGGCCGCGCAGCGTGCCGCGCTTCAGGTTATGGCTGATCCCGCTCTGGCGCGGCGTGAATATAATGCCGGCAGCACTGAAGGCTTCGGCATCGAACAGGCGATGGAAATAGCCGCGATCGTCCCGGCTCGGCGCCATGTCGACCGTGAAGAGACCGTCGAAACGAGTGGCGCCAATCTGCATTCAGAAGACCTGCATCTGCGGGATAGCGATGGCGAATTTTCCACCCCAGCCCCGGATCTGCGCCTGCTCGGCGGCGATCTCGTCGCGCAGGTTCCAGGGCAGGATCAGCAGATAATCGGGCTGGTCAGCGGCAATGGCCTCGGGTGCGCGGATCGGTATTTGCGAACCGGGCAGCAGATGCTGCTGCTTGTGCGGATTCTTGTCATAGGCCGCCACAATATCAGCTGCCGTGACGCCACAGTAATTCAGCAGCGTATTGCCCTTGGCGGCAGCGCCATAAGCACCGACGGTTTTTCCATCCGCCTTGGCCTGCACCAGGAAAGCACGCAGACCTTCGCGCACCGCCATAACCCTGGGTGCGAAATTGTCATACGCCGAAAGCGACTGCAGTCCCGCGGCCCGCTCACGCGCGCGCACCTGCCCCAGACCCGCCGCCTCGCCATGGGATGCATCGCGATGACAGACGAACAGCCGCAGCGAACCGCCATGGGTCGGCAGCGCCTCCACATCGAATACCCGCAAGCCATGGGCAGCGAAGATTCTCTCGGCCGCCAACAGCGAGAGATAAGAATAATGCTCATGATAGATGGTATCGAACTGCACCTGCTCGATCAGATTCAGCAGATGCGGGAATTCGACGGTCAGCACGCCCTGCGGTTTTAGCAGCAGCGGAAAGCCGCCGATAAAATCGTTCATTTCCGGAACATGGGCCATCACGTTGTTGGCCGCCATCAGGTCAGCCATGCGGCCGGCATCGCGCAGGCGCTGCGCCGTGTCGCGATTGAAGAAGGCGACCTCGGACGGAACACCCTTCTGCTCGGCCACCGCGGCGACATTCGCCGCCGGCTCGATGCCGAGTACACCGATGCTGGCAGCCTTGAAATGCTGCAGCAGATAGCCGTCGTTGCTGGCGACTTCGATAACAAGCGAGTTTGCCGTCAGGCCGAAGCGCCCGGTCATCGCCTCGGCATAGCGGCGCGCATGCTCGACCCAAGTGGTCGCGTAAGACGAGAAATAGGCGTAGTCAGAAAAAATCGCCTCGGCCGACACATTGTGATCGACCTGCACCAGCAGGCAATCCGAACAGGCGCGCGCATGCAGCGGATAGCGCGGCTCCGGCGCACCGGCCTTTGCTGCCGGCACATAGGAATTGGCCAGCGGCTGCAGCCCCAGATCGACGAAGCTGCGCGTCAGCGGCGCATGACAGAAACGACACTCACTCATAAACGACCCTCGAAATCGGCAATCTGCCTGTCCGTCAGCATGGCGGCATCTTCACCGGCCAACCAGCCACGATACCATGCCACCGTGGCATCCAGCGCGGCCTGCGTGGCAAAACCCGGTTTCCAGCCCAGGCTTTTCACGGCCAGTCGCGCATCCAGCGCCAACACGCCCTTTTCGCCCATCTCCGGCTGCGGCTCATGCCGCCAGGCCGGCGCGCCGAAAGCCTGCGTCAGGCTGGTGGCGATGGCGCCGACCGTGATGCGTTGATCCTCCAGCGGCCCGAAATTCAGGCTGGCCGGCAGAGTCTTCACGCCACTATGCAGGGTCTGGGCGTAGAGCAGATAGCCCTGCACCAGATCCAGCACATGTTGCCAGGGCCGCGTCGCCTCCGGCCGGCGCAACGTCACCGCCTGCTGGTGCTGGGCCGCACGCACGATATCGGGAATCAGACGATCGGCCGACCAGTCACCGCCACCGATCACATTGCCGCCGCGCGCCGTGACGATGCGATGGCGGTCGCGCAGGAAGCTTTTCGTCCAGCTATGCACAGCGATTTCCATCGCCGCCTTGGATGCCGAATAGGGATCGTCGCCGCCCAGCGGTGCATCCTCGGGGAAAGCTGACCCGCTTTCGTTATTGGCGTAGACCTTGTCGGTGGTGACCAGCACGGCCGTCAGCGACGCCTGATACCGCCGCATCGCTTCCAGCAGGTTGATGGTGCCGAACAGGTTGCTGGTCCAGGTGCCAACCGGATCTCGATAGCTTGCCGGCACCAACGCCTGGGCGGCCAGATGCAGCACGATCTCGGGCTTTGCCTTCTCCAGTGCCGCCGAGACGGCTGCGGCATCGCGCAGATCGGCGATGGTCTCGCCCGCCAGCGGCGTGCGCAGCAGGCCATGCAAGCTGGGAGCGGCATCGGGCGCCAACGCGAAACCGTGCACCTCGGCACCCATATGCTGCAGCCAGCGTGCCGCCCATGCGCCCTTGAAGCCGGTGTGCCCGGTCAGGAAGACGCGACGGCCGCGCCAGAAATCACGGCTGACGCCCATGCGTCAGGTCCAGCTCTTCCAGGGAGCCTTGCCGCTGCTCCACAGCGATTCCAGCACCGTGCGTTCGCGCACAGTGTCCATCGGCTGCCAGAAGCCATCATGACGGAAGGCCTGCAGCTGGTCCTCGCGCGCCAACCGTTCCAGCGGATCACGCTCCCAGATCGTGTTTTCATCGGCGATATAGTCGAGCACCCTGGGCGACAATACGAAGAAACCGCCGTTGATGAGTCCGCCGTCGCCCCGCGGCTTTTCGCGGAAGCCGGCGATGCGGTTACCTTCCAGCGTCAACGCACCGAAGCGGCCCGGCGGGCTGACCGCCGTCATGGTCGCCAGCCGGCCATGAGCGCGATGGAAGGCAATGGAGGCCGTGACGTCGATATCGGCAACGCCGTCGCCATAGGTCATGCAGAAGGCGTCGTCATCCTTGAGCCAGCGCGCCACGCGCTTCAGGCGGCCGCCGGTCTCGGTGCCTTCGCCGGTTTCGACCAACGTCACCTTCCAGGGCTCGGGCGCACCACTCAGGTATTCCAGCCGGTTGTTGGCCAGATCGACGGTGACATCGGCCGCATGCAGCACGTAGTTGGCAAAATACTCCTTGATCATGTAGCCCTTGTAGCCAAGGCAGATCACGAAGTCGGTGATGCCATGGGCCGCATAGATCTTCATGATGTGCCACAGGATCGGCCGATCGCCGATCTCGACCATGGGTTTGGGCCGCAGCACGCTTTCTTCGGCAATCCGCGTTCCGCGGCCGCCAGCCAGGATCACTGCCTTCATTTCGACTTCATCCCCATCAGATATCCCAGCGTACCGCAGAACCGGCCAGCATCCCGCAGTCCTTTTTCACGGAAGTCGGCCAGCAGGTAGAACGGTGCCTTGAGGCCATAGCGCAGCAGCGCCGGCAGGGCGATGCGCAGCATGGCCATGGTACCGCGATACTTCTTCTCGATGTACAGCCGGGACCAGGCGATATGCCAGAACTTCTCCCAGTGCTTGTCCCAGGTCCGCTTGATCGAGCCACCGCCGACATGGTCGACGATGGCATCGTTGACGCGGATCAGGCGCCAGCCGGCGCGTTGCAGCCGGATGCAGAAATCGTCGTCTTCATAATAGAGGTAAATGGCCGGATCGAAGCCCGGCACGTCCTGCAATGCCCGGCGCCGCACCAGCATGGCCGCGCCTGAGACATAGCCGGCGCAGAGATCGCCCTCGGGTTCCGGATCGACACGTCGCGACGGCATTGCTGCACGCCGGAACATGTCGACGTCATGCGAGACCTCCCACTCGCCGCTCGGCTTGCGCAGGGCTGGCGCCAGCACGGCGGCGTCAGGATAGCGTTCCGCCGCCGCCAGCAGGGTCTCGAGGCAGCCGGGCCGCAGCTTGGCATCGGGATTGACCATCAGGACGAATTCGCTGTCGGTGCGGGCCAGCCCTTGATTGGCGGCATTGCCGAAGCCCACGCCGACGTCATTGGCGATCAGCGTGGCCTGCGGCGCGGCCTGGATGATGGCGCGCGTGCCGTCGCGGCTGCCGTTGTCGGTCACGACCACAGGCAAATCCGCCGGCAGGCTCTTGAGGCACTCGCCGATCACGCGCTCGCTGTAATGCGTGACCGTCACCACGGTCACCCGGGAAGAAGCGGGCCTGTCTGCTGCTGCGGTCACGGTTATGGTCCGGTGATTTCGTTCGAGGGGTTTTACACAGATTCGCCGCCCCAGGCGAGGATTTGCGGGCTGTGGTCATGACCCCGCTGGACTTGTATATACAATTAAACCTATACTGCCCACCGGACCAGCCAGGGCAGGAAAAACATGTCCGCGTCAGCCTCCGCCGCGCAGAACGGACCGACCCCGCGCTACCGCCGGGTCAAGGAATTCATCGTCCGCCACCTTGAGGCCGGCGACTGGCGTGCCGGCGACCAGGTGCCGTCGGAAAGCGCCCTGGTCAAACAGCTCAAGGTCAGCCGCATGACGGTCAATCGCGCCCTGCGCGAATTGACCCACGAAGGCCTACTGGTGCGCGTGCAGGGCACGGGGACTTTCGTGGCCGAGAAACGCCCGATCTTCAACCTGGTCGAACTGCGCAACATCGCCGAGGAAATTGCCGAACGCGGCCAGCGCCACAGCGCCCGCGTCGAACTGCTGAAGACCGAGAAGGCCACCACCGAAATCGCGCGTGAACTGGGCCTGAATCTGAATGCCGCGGTCTATCATTCGGTGCTGGTGCATCTGGCTGATGGTGTACCGCTGCAGGTGGAGGACCGTTTCGTCAATCCGGCCACGGCTGCGGGCTATATGGACGCCGACTTCACGGCGATCACGCCTAATGAATTCCTGATGCGCACGGCACCAGCCACCGAGGTCGAGCATATCGTCGAAGCCGCCATGCCCGACGCCCGCATCCGCAAGCTATTGAAAATGGCAGTAGGCGAACCCTGCCTGCGCCTGCGTCGCCGCACCTGGGCCGGCACGCAGATCGTCTCGGCCACCACGCTCTTCTACCCGGGCCATGCGCACCGCTTCGCCACCCGTTTCTCCTACCGCGCCGACGGCACGTCGAAGCGCACGCATCTCTGAACGAGGCTTTTTTCATGTCCGACAATCGCCGCGACAATACACGCGTCATCCGCAGCCCTCATGGCAGCGAACTGCACACCAGCAACTGGCAGATCGAGGCGGCCTACCGGATGCTGCGCAACAATCTCGATCCCGATGTGGCCGAGAAGCCGGAAGAACTGGTGGTCTATGGCGGCATTGGCCGGGCGGCGCGCAACTGGCAGAGCTTCGACCAGATTCAGAAGGCACTGACGGTGCTGAAGCCTGACGAAACCCTGCTGGTGCAGTCAGGCAAGCCGGTCGGCGTGTTCCGCACGCATGAGGATGCGCCGCGCGTACTGATCGCCAATTCCAATCTGGTGCCGGAATGGGCGACCTGGGAACATTTCCATGAACTCGACCGCAAGGGCCTGATGATGTACGGCCAGATGACGGCCGGCTCCTGGATTTATATCGGCAGCCAGGGCATCGTGCAGGGCACCTACGAAACCTTCGTCGAGATGGGCCGCCAGCATTACGGCGGCACCCTGAAGGGCCGTTGGATTCTCACCGCCGGCCTCGGCGGCATGGGGGGCGCGCAGGCGCTGGCCGCTACCATGGCTGGCGCATCCATGCTCGCCATCGAATGCCAGCCGTCCCGCATCGAGATGCGGCTACGCACCGGCTATCTGGATGCGAAGGCCGAGACGCTGGATCAGGCACTCAGCATGCTGGAAGACGCGAAAAAAGCTGACAAGGCGATCTCGATCGGCTTGCTGGGCAATGCCGCCGAACTTTTGCCTGAAATGGTGAAACGCGGCATCCGCCCCGATGCCGTCACCGACCAGACCAGCGCCCATGATCCACTGAACGGCTATCTGCCGGCCGGCTGGACGCTGGAACAATGGGAAAAGGCCAAAGACGCCGATCCGCAGGGCGTGGTGAAGGCGGCTAAGGCCTCGATGGCCAACCATGTGCGTGCCATGCTGGATTTCCAGAAGCTGGGCATCCCCACCTTCGATTACGGCAACAACATCCGCCAGATGGCCAAGGAAGTGGGCGTTGCCGAAGCCTTCGACTTCCCCGGCTTCGTGCCGGCTTATATCCGGCCGCTGTTCTGCCGCGGCGTTGGCCCGTTCCGCTGGGTGACGCTCTCGGGCGATCCGGAAGACATCTACAAAACCGATGCCAAGGTGAAGGAGCTGATCCCCGATGACCCGCACCTGCACACCTGGCTCGATATGGCCAGACAGCGCATCAAATTCCAGGGGCTGCCGGCGCGCATCTGCTGGGTCGGCCTCGGCCAGCGCCACCGCCTCGGCCTCGCCTTCAACGAGATGGTCAGAAACGGCGAGTTGAAGGGCCCCGTCGTGATCGGCCGCGATCATCTGGATTCAGGTTCGGTCGCCAGCCCGAACCGCGAGACCGAAGCGATGAAGGACGGTTCGGATGCCGTTTCCGACTGGCCGCTGCTGAATGCCCTATTGAACACGGCATCTGGCGCCACCTGGGTGTCGCTGCATCATGGCGGCGGCGTGGGCATGGGCTTCTCGCAACATGCCGGTGTGGTCATCGTGGCCGACGGCACCGAAGCCGCCGCGCGTCGACTGGAGCGAGTGCTGTGGAACGATCCCGCCACCGGAGTGATGCGCCATGCCGATGCCGGCTATGACATCGCCGTAAAATGCGCAGAAGACCAAGGATTGAATCTGCCTTTCCTGAAGGTGTGATTCAGACTTCGCATCGACGAAATCCGGGGTAAACTTCAGGCCTACCCCGGAGACGTCCCATCGGCCTGTTCAACTCATCCACACGCAACAGTCGTCGCCTTGCCATCTATGGCGGCGGCGGCCTGCTGATCGCCATCCTGCTCGGCATCGTGGGCTATGTCCTGCGGCCCGGCCCGCAGGATTCGGCCCTCTATACACCGGGCATGACGCCTTCCCGCGAAGACTGTGTGATGGCCAGGGCAAAGACATACGGCAAGCTAGACAAATCCGTGATGCACAGCATCGCTACGGAATGTGAGCTGACGGTGCAGAGCATCGAGGGCCATGAAAAGCTGCGGCGCGAATGGGAAGACCGCAAGGCAGCCCGCGACGCGGCCGTCAAACCGGCAGGTCCGGAACCGGCCGCGCCCGCCGAAAGCGATCGCACACGCCGCGTCTGGCGTTGATCACCCATCATCATTGAAAAGGATTAGGACATGAGTGCCGCTGCACCGCTGCTGCTGGACGGGGAATCGCTGACTCTCGCCGATGTGGCGTCTGTCGCCCGGCAGAACCGCACCGCCAGTCTTTCGGATCGCGGCCGGCAGAAGGTGGTGGATTGCCACGGAATGCTGCAACGGATGATCAAGGATGGGACGCCGATCTATGGCGTCACCACCGGCTTCGGTGCACTGGATGGCCGCCCGGTGCCGCCAGAGGCCAACCGGGCGCAGCAGCACAACCTGCTGAAAAGCCATGCCGCCGGCGTGGGCGATCCGATGCCTGACGATGCTGTGCGCGCCATGATGCTGATCCGTGCGAATGTACTCGCGACCGGTCTTACCGGCGTCAGCCCGGCCTCGCTGGACGCCCTGCTGGCCATGTTGAATGGCGGCATCATTCCCCATGTACCGCGTCGCGGCTCGGTCGGCGCCTGCGGTGACCTGGCACCGCTCGCCCATATGGTACTGCCGATGATCGGCTTCGGTCACGCCAGGGTGAAAGACGGCGCCTGGACCAAAGGCATTACCGCTTTTGCCACGCTCGGCCTGCCGCAACCGGCCGTGGATGGCCGCGACGGCATTGCCCTGATCAACGGCACAGAGCAGACCACCGGCATTGGCGCCCTGGCCGCTTACGATGCCCGCCGGCTGGTGCGACTGGCCGAGGCCGTTGCGGCAATGAGCCTTGAGGCGCTCGGCGGTGTATCGGATGCTTTCGACGAACGCGTCGCATTGGCCAAGCCGCATCCGGGCCAGATCGCCACATCCGAGGCCCTGCGTCATTACACGGTCGGCAGCACCGCCGTGTTACCGCCGCGGCCGAGCCGCCTGCGCGACGGCCTGTCGCTTCGTTGCATCCCACAGGTCCTGGGCGCCACCCGTGATGCCGTGGAGCACGCGGCAAACACGCTCGAGATCGAGATCAACGCCACCAACGACAATCCGATCTTCGGTCTGGCTGACGGCTTCGTCACGTCCAACTCCGGCAACTTCCACGGCCAGCGTGCCGGTGAGGTTCTGGATATGATGGCAACATCCGTCTCCTCCCTTGCCATTATCAGCGAGCGGCGCGCGGCGCGGCTGGTGGACGAGAAGAATTCCGGCGGGCTGCCAGCTTTCCTGATTCACCCGCAGGCGCGGCAGGGCGAGAATTCCGGCTTCATGATCGCGCAATACACGGCGGCCTCGTTAGTGGCCGAGTTGCGCATGCGCTCGGTGCCAGCCTCGCTGCAGTCAGTGCCGACCTGTGCCAATACCGAGGATCACGTACCGATGTCGCCGCTGGCCGCCGAACGGGCCGCCTTTGCGGTCGACACGGCGGAAACCATCGTGGCCATCGAGGCACTGCTGGCGGCACAGGCCTACGATCTGCGCAGCCTGACGCCGGCACCGGCCCTGCGGCCCTTTTACGAGGCCATCCGCGCCTGTGTGCCGGCAATGATCGAGGATCGAGAAATGGGCGAGGATATCGTGGCGGTGCGAACAGCGTTGGCTGGCATCGCCTTATAACGAGCGCACCTAGTGCGCGCCCTGGAACTGGGTGCGGACCAGATCGGCGAACAGGCCACCCTGTCCCGCCAGTTCATCGAAGGTGCCGCGCTCGACCACGTGACCGTCCTTCAACACCAGGATGAGGTCGGCCTGCCGTACGGTGGCCAGCCGGTGCGCGATGATGAAGGTGGTACGGCCCTGCATCAGGGCATCCAGCGCCTTCTGGATGCGCGCTTCCGTAGCGGCATCCAGCGCCGAGGTCGCCTCGTCGAGGATCAGTACCGGCGGGTTCTTCAGCAACGCCCGGGCAATCGCCAGACGCTGGCGTTCGCCGCCACTCAGGTTCACGCCGCGCTCGCCCACCATGGTGCTGTAGCCATTGGTCTGCCGCATGATGAAGTCATGGGCCTCGGCCAGCCTGGCTGCCTGTTCGACCTCGGCATCGGACGCTTCCGGCCGGCCGACACGGATGTTGTCGGCGATCGAACGATGGAAAACCGCGCTGTCCTGGAACACCACGCCGATATTGCGGCGCAGGCTTTCCAGCGTGATATCGCGAATATCAGTGCCGTCGATGCGGATACTGCCCGACTGCGGATCCCAGAGGCGGCTGAGCAGCGCCATGGTAGACGTCTTGCCCGAACCCGTGGGCCCCACCAGCGCCACCGTCTTGCCGGCCGCGACCTCAAAACTGACATCCACCACGGCCGGCCGCTTGTCGTCATAGGACAGCGTCACATTCTCGAACGTCACGCCGCCGATCAACGCACCGGCGCTACGCACGCCGGGTTTGTCGCGGACGGCAGATTCCGTATCCAGGACCTGGAAGAATTCACCCAGGCTGTGCATCTGGAAGAACATACGACTGATGAAGCCCATCGCCGCTTCCAGGCGGCCGATCAGCATGGTGGCAAAACCCATGAAGCTGACGATCTCGCCCACACTGGTCTGGCCATGCAGGTGCAGCCAGCTGCCCAGCACGAAAATGCTGATGATGGTGATGGTGGACGCCATGCGACTCAGCACCGTCATCAAAGCCCAAAGGTTGAGGACCGGGAACTGCGCCTTGAGCAGGCGTTCCATCACATTGGCGAGCTCACGTGCCTCCAGCGCCAAACGGACAAAGCTCTGCACCAGCACCACATTGCCCAGCGCATCGCCGGCCCGCGCCGCCAGTTCGGAGTGATAGCCCTCGACCTGGCCCTGGGCCTTCTCCGTCTTCGACACCACGAAAGCGCTGACCAGCGCAAAGATGACGATCAGGCCGATCAGCAGCAAACCCAGCCGCCAGTTCAGGTATAGCGACAACGGCAGCAGTGCCAGCACGGCGACAAAGGTGGACAGATGCTCACGGAAGAAGGCCAGCCACAGGCCGAACAGGTTGTCTGCGCCGTTCAACATGATCTTGAGCAACGTGCCGGAATGGGTGGCGCTGTGGAAGGCAACCGGCAGACTCAGCACATGCTCGAAATAGAGCGCCATGACGGCAAGCCGCCGGCGATGTGCCAGCCGGTCCGCATGCAGGGCCACCAGGATGCCGGCGAAGATGCCGCCCAAGCCTGCGGCGCACCAGATCATCAGCAGTTGAATCGTCTGGGCCCAGCTTTCGTCAGGCGTGAGTCCGGCCGTATTGGACAACACGTCGATGATGCGACCAAACAGAATTGGTTCAATGAAGCCCACGCCGGCCAAGCCTATATTGGCCACGGCCAGCAGGATGGCGAGATTGCGTTCGGGCTTCAGCAGACCGAGCACGCGCGTATAGATTTGGACGAAACTCATGGCTTGAATATGCGCTGACCGGAATGGGATCGCTAGGTCTTGCCGAACGTCTCAAATCCGCGATAGTGCCGCTTTACCCCGGAGAATCACGATGTCCGCCCCCGCCTCCACCCGCCTCGACGCCTGTCTCGCCCGTATCGCGGACCCGGCCGGGGAAGGCGGGCGCACCTTCACCAAGGTCTACGCAGACCAGGCCCAGGCGGCGGCGGCGGCCTCCGATGCGCGCGCCAAGCTGGGCCAGAGCCTCGGCCCGCTGGACGGCCGCATCGTCTCGATCAAGGACCTGTTCGACATTCCCGGCGAGGCGACCACCGCGGGATCGAAGCTGCTGCGCGACGCCAAGCCGGCCACCCATGAAGCGCCGGCCATCGCCCGTCTGCGCAAGGCTGGCGCCGTGATCATCGGCAAGACCAATATGACCGAGTTCGCCTTCTCCGGCGTCGGCATCAATCCGCATTACGGCACGCCCGGCAATCCCGCCGACCGCAGCCGCATTCCCGGCGGCTCCAGCTCGGGCGGTGCCGTCTCGGTGGCCGACGACATGGCCGAACTCACCATCGGTTCCGATACCGGCGGCTCGACACGCATTCCGGCTGCGCTGTGCGGTATCGTCGGCCTGAAGCCGAGCCAATATCGCGTGCCGACCGATGGCGCATTCCCGCTGTCCTTCTCGCTCGACAGCATCGGCCCGATGGGTCGCAGCGTTGCCGATTGCGCCGCTGCCGACGCGATCATGGCCAATGAAGCCCCAGTACCGCTCGAAGCCGCGCCGCTGGCAGGCCTGCGACTGGGCATTCCGCGCGGCCTGCTGCTGGAGAATCTCGATTCCGCCGTCAGCACGTCCTACGACGCGGCCCTCGCGGCCTTGGGCAAGGCAGGCGTGACCTTAAGCGAGCCGCCGGTTGCGGATTTGCTGACCTCGATGCTGGAAGCGACGGTCAAGGGTCCTTTCGCAGCTATCGAAGCTGCCCATATCCATCGCGACTGGTTCGAAAGCCGGGGCACCGATTTCGACCAGGTCGTGCGTGGCCGTATCGAACGCGGCCGCAGCATTCCGGCCATGGATTATGTGTTTGCCCAGCGGCGCCGCTTCGCCTTGATCCGTGCCATGAATGCCCGCCTGGCCGATCTGGACGCCCTGGTTCTGCCCACCACGGCCCTGACCGCGCCGAAGATCGCCGATCTGGCCCGTGACGAGGCGGCCTTCACGGCGGTCAACCTGCTGCTGCTGCGCAATCCCAGCATGGCGAATTTCTTCGACCTCTGCGCCCTATCCCTGCCGCTGCCCGCCGGGTTGCGTGCCGGGACCCTGCCGGTCGGCCTTATGCTGGTCGCCCGCAATGGACAGGACCGTCGCCTGCTGCGGATCGGGGCCGCCGCAGAAGCACTGTTTCGCGATAAATATCAATAGAATCAAATAAATATTCCGATTGACCTTGCTGAATGACCGGCCTATCGTTCATCGTATGAACGATAGGCCGGATGGCAAGGGCGAAACAGAGCAGGATGCAGCGACCATGGTCGCCCTGCTGTCTGCCGTCGACAGCACCGAAGAACACACCCAGCGCAGCCTGGCGAGCCGGATGGATATCGCCCTGGGCTTGGCCAACGCGCTGTTGCGCCGCTGCGTGGCTAAGGGCCTGATCAAGATCCAGAATGCCCCGGCCCGGCGGTATGCCTACTACCTGACACCCAAGGGTTTTGCCGAGAAGAGCCGCCTGGTGGCCGAATATCTGGAATCCTCGCTCGACTTCTTCCGCCGGGCACGCGGCCAGTATGAAGAGTTGTTTGCCGGCCTGGTCAGCCGCGGCATCACCAAGGTGGCCATCGCCGGCAGCGGCGAACTGGCGGAAATCGCGCTGCTGTCCGCTTCGGCGGCGGGCATCACCGTCAACGTCGTGATCGCGCCCGGCCGCAATGAAAACCAATTCCACGGCCGTCCTGTCGTGGGCACGCTATCCGCCGCACTCGCGCAGGGTGCGGAATATGTGGTGATTGCGGACAGCGTTGCGCCGCAAGCGATTTACGATCTGATGACTGCCAGCATGTCGGCGGAGTGCCTGCTGGCGCCGGCCCTGCTTCATGTCACGCCAATGGCTGCCACCCGCAAGGGAAAAGCAGCATGACGCTCTTCTGGTATGCCGTTCATACGCAGCCCGGCAAGGAACCGCTGGCGGCGCAGCAGCTCGCGCACCAAGGCTTCGCCGTCTATCTGCCGCAGTATCAGAAGATGCGGCGCCATGCCGGCCGTACCGACATCGTCGCTGCGCCGTTGTTCCCCCGCTACCTGTTCGCCGGCATCGATCTGGCGCAACAGCGCTGGCGTGCCGTGAACGGCACCCGCGGCGTCATCGGACTGGTCATGTTCGGCAATACGCCTACGGCGATCCCCCAGCCGGTGATCGATGAAATCCGGAGCCGGGAAGACGAGACCGGCTTTATCCAGCTCAACGGGCCCGCCTTCCAGCGTGGCCAGTCGCTGCGCATCGTGGAAGGCCCGATGGCCGACACCCAGGCGCTGTTCGAGGAAGCCGTAGATGGCAATCGCGCCATCCTATTGATTTCACTGCTGGGCCGGCTGGTCCGCACCAAAATGCCACTGCGCCAGATCGAAGCCGCCTGACCTGGCCGGCCCTGACAGCCGACAGGCTAGCCAGCCATACAATTCGGGCTTATAAGCCGCCGCCATGACCAAGCCCGCTCCCTCCGCCAATTCCACCCCCGCCCCCAAGGTCGGGATCGTCAGCCTTGGCTGCCCCAAGGCGCTGGTGGATTCCGAGCGGATCATCACCAAGCTGCGCTCCGAGGGCTACACCATCTCAGGATCCTATGACGCCGCCGATGTGGTGCTGGTGAATACCTGCGGCTTCCTCGACAGCGCCAAGCAGGAATCACTGGAAGCCATCGGCGAGGCGATGCGGGAAAACGGCCGCGTCATCGTCACTGGCTGCATGGGCGCCGAAGCCGACAAGATTCGCGACATCTTCCCCGACGTGCTGGCCGTGACCGGACCGCAGCAGTATGAGGCTGTCGTTGGCGCGGTGCATGAGGCAGCGCCGCCGCTGCACGATCCCTTCGTCGACCTGGTGCCGCCGCAGGGCATCCGGTTGACGCCGCGCCATTACGCCTATCTGAAGATTTCCGAAGGCTGCAATCATAGCTGCAGCTTCTGCATCATCCCCTCCATGCGCGGCAAGCTGGCTAGCCGGCAGTCGAATGACGTGCTTTATGAAGCCGAGCGCCTGGTCAAGGCTGGCGTGAAAGAACTGCTGGTCATCTCGCAGGACACTTCGGCCTATGGCGTCGATATCAAGCATGCCGAGAGCCAGTGGCGTGACCGCAAGGTGAAGGCCCGTCTGACCGAACTCTGCGACGCCATGGGCAGCCTTGGCGCCTGGGTGCGCCTACATTACGTCTACCCCTATCCGCATGTGGATGAGATCATCCCGCTGATGGCCGAAGGCAAGCTGCTGCCTTATCTCGACATTCCTTTCCAGCATGCCGAACCGCGCGTGCTGAAGAGCATGCGCCGTCCGGGAAACCAGGAGAAAGTGCTGCAGCGGATCAGGAGCTGGCGTGAAATCTGTCCTGATCTCGCGATCCGTTCGACCTTCATCGTCGGCTTCCCCGGCGAGACCGAGGCCGATTTCGAATTCCTGCTGCAATGGCTGGAAGACGCTGAACTCGACCGTGTCGGCTGCTTCAAATACGAGAATGTCGAAGGCGCCCGCGCCAACGACCTACCCGGCCATGTGCCTGACGAGATCAAGCAGGAGCGCTGGGAGCGTTTCATGGCGGCGCAGCAGAAGATCAGCGCACGCCGCCTGAAGCGCCTGGTCGGCCGGACGCTCGACGTCCTGATCGACGAGACCAAGCGCACCACCGCCAGCGGCCGCAGCTTTGCCGACGCTCCCGAGATCGACGGCATCGTGAAAATAAAGAATGCCGCCCATCTGACGGTAGGCGACATGGTGCAAGTGAAGATTGAAAAAGCCGGGCCCTACGATCTGCAGGGGACAGCCGTCTAGGCGACTGCCTTTGCCCGGTACAGCCGATAGCGAGCATTTTCAAAAACGCAATCCCAGCCGCTGAAATCATAGTCCGGGGACGAACCCCGCTTGTTGAACAGCATCAGATCAACCCCGAACTCACGCCGCAGCATGTCCAACTGCGCCGGATTGACATAGGGATAATCTCCGTAGAAACGCTCGACAAAGCCCCACCCCAAAGTGCCAGCACTGAACGGATGCGGAAATGAACAGATTCGTACGGTCGTGGTCAGGTAGAAGCTGTAAACCTCGGTCTCATCGAGCAGCAGCAGCCTGGCATCCGGATAGCTATTGATGGCTTTCGCTGCCTCTTCCTGGGCATACCCCTCGGCATTGAGCAGGCGACGCTGCAGGATGCTTCTGCTGATCAGGAATACGCCTACATGCAGGACGATCAGCGACAGCACCGCGAAAGGCAGCAGAGCGGCAGGAAGCAATGCGAAGAAAAGATACCACTGGGTGGGGAAACTGAATTCCAGATAGCGTTCGGCCTCGCCAAGGATGCGGAAACGGCCAAAGCTGGTCAGCAGCCACGGCACCATCGATGCCAAGCAGATCATCAGGGCCATACGAGCGGTGGGATCGATCCGTTCCTGCAGACAGGCCATGCCGATGGCCGGCAGAAGCAAGAAATGCCGCACCAGACCAGAGAAGAATGGGTTGCGGGCGAACACTTCCTTGGCAAAACCGCGCAGATCGCCCTGCCGGAGCGTTTCAGCCAGTGCCGACCAGTCACCGCGCCTGCTGATGAAACGGTAGCCAATCCTGTTGTACCAGCTCAGATGCTCTGCCTGACCAACAACTTGCCGCACAAAGTAACCACCGGAAATCAGGCAGGCCACAAGCACGGAGAGCAGCAGGATCAAAGCGCCGCTCAGGCTTTGCGCAAGCAACAAAAATGGAATGCCGGCCAGGAGAAGATACTGCAGTGCGAATTTTGAAGTCAGCAGAAGCAGGGCCAGCAGGAAAATGACACCCGCTTCTCCCGTCCCCAACCACTCAAGGCGGGCCAGGGCATCCGGCCAAAGCAGCAGCGCGATGCAGACAATTCCCCATAGGAGCTGTGAGAAATTTCGCGGCGTCAGGGAAAAGGCCCGCGGACCGATATGCGCAAGAGTCAGGCCCGGCGCGAGGAGATACAGGGCCGTGAGAACAGGCGCATAGGCCATAGGCAGCCCAATGGACCGGAATACAAGCCAGCTCACGCCGGCGCCGATCAGCAAGTCGTACAGCAGGCCCGACCAGATTTCAAAACACCGCACGCCATGCGCCGGGAGATAGGAGAGCAGCCAGTGATAGAAAGCCGGATAATTGAATTTTCCGGGAATGAGAAAACGTGAATCCACCACGAACAATCGATGCCCTGCGCGACGGATCATTTCGATGAAGGCGTAATGGAAGGTCCGGTCGGTGCCAATTGCACTAATCGGCGATGCCGCCACCATATATCGTAGCGCCAGCGCACCGAGCAGCAGGAAGCCTGTGATGAAAATCATTTGCAATCTGCGTTAAATACCGCGGGGCAGTGACAAAGGATGTACACGGCTCCTCCACAGATGGCTATGCATAATATGCATATTCGCCACCTTCGAATCGGGCGGAGCGCAGACGGCCGGCAGCCGCACGCAGAATGGCGTCCGCGATCTGCTGCGCCCTGACACGCATGTGATGTCGTTCATAGGTGAGCCGATAGCCCTGATCAATGATCGCCTGCAAGGCAGGCTTGTCGGCATCAAACTCCTTCGCGAGACGGGCGATGTCTCCTGGCGCACATTCTATATGCGTTATCCCATCCGCGTAGCCTCGATCGGACAGGCCGGGATAAGGCGTACAGAGCAGCAGCGTTCGCTGACCAGGTATCTCGAAAAACTTCCGCGTCGGATAGTCATAGGCCGAACCGTCGGTATAGGCCGTCGCAGCCAGGCGTATAAGAGCCAGGAAGCTCCGATGCGAGAAGCCAATATTCCAGCGCACCGGCGCCCGCGAACCGGTGAACCGCGACAGCCAGGCCGCGCCCTCGCGCATGCCGGCAATCAGCTTGAACGGCGGTTCCGCGAAGGCCGGCAAGGTGGCATGGGCAATCTGCCGTCGTCGATAGCCCGTGCCGGGCACGGCACATGACCACAGCTTGTATTGACGTCCGGTAGCGAATTCGGATTCAGAAAGGGCGAAAGCCGTTTCGATCTGAATCGGCACGGACATCAGCGCGGCGTAGCATTCCTCGGGAGCACTGCCCCCGGACATCCAGGGCTCGATCAGATCGTCCGCCACGGCGTGCCGCGGCGTGAACCGGTCGGGATAGTAAAAAGACGCCAGTCCATCAAGCCGATCCAGCCGGATACCCAAGGCGGAGATATCCCCATGCAGATCGATGGTATCTGCGATCAGAATCCGCTGGGCGGACGCATTATACAAAGCGGCCACAAAATCCTGGTATGCAGAACTGCCGCCCGAGAAGGTGGCATCGCAGACCAAATCCCGCTCGACTGTCGCGCTGTTCACACCGAACAGGCTGCTATGCATGACAATGGTGTCATACTTCTGCAGACCGGCAATCAATGCCCCGACATCGGTCTCGCCACCAGTGATCCCACCGATTTCCAGATAATCCCATGACTCCATTAGAGCCTTTATATGCGAGATAAAGGCCTGCTGATGTGGATTGACGTACGCCATATCAGCATAGACAAACAGTATGGATCGCGTCTCACCCATCTAGCGCGCCCCGCCGTCGCCGACGGGGGCCGCCGGGCCGGACTGCTGCAAAAGATAGGCATGGAAGCGACCGCCGTGCTTTTCGAGCTGATCCCAGCTTCCGCTTTCCACCACAGCCCCATCTTCCATGACGCAGATCATGTCAGCCCCACGCACAGTCGAAAGCCGGTGCGCAATGATGAGGATCGTGATGCGACCGCGCAGCTCGGCAATCGCTTCCAGGATACGCGCTTCCGACATGGAGTCGAGCGCCGACGTGGCTTCATCGAGGATCAGCAGATTTTTGTCACCCAGGAGCGCGCGCGCCAAACCGATCCGCTGCCGCTGCCCGCCGGACAGGCGCACACCGCGGTCTCCGACAACGGTGTCATAGCCTGCAGGCAGACGCTGGATGAAGCCGTGAGCATGGGCCGCATTGGCCACCCGCTCAATTTCCGCATCCATGGCGTCAGGCATGCACCAGCGGATGTTGTCGCGGATCGAGGCATTGAACAGGAATGTATCCTGGCCAACATAGCCGACCGACCGTCGCCATGCCCCCAACGGCAGGGCAAAGAGATCGCGACCGCCAATCAGGATACGGCCCGACTGGTGATCGGCAAGCCGCAGTAGGCTGTCAACGAGCGTCGTCTTGCCCGCCCCGGAACCACCGACGATACCCACCGTCGTGCAGGCCGGTATTGTGAGACTGACATCCTTGAGCGCGGCAGCCTCTCCATACATCACACGCAGATTCTCAAAGCGGATATCGGCGCCCGACGGCAGAAGGACGGTATCGCCATCGTTTCCAATGGCGTTGTCCGCCGCCAGCGCCGCATCGTTGAACCGGCTTTCAACAATGGCCAGGGCTGGATACATCACCTGCAGGAGCTGAAAATTCTGCTGCAACTGCATCAGGCGGGGATAGAGGCGGACAAAAAGCGCGAGGATCAGGAAAATCAGTGCCGGTCCGGCATTAAAATACGACACGCCGAATACCATCACCGCCGCCAGCATACCGATGCCCACGCCTTCGAAAATCGCACGGATCAGATATGGCGCATAGGAATGGCGAATCCAAATCTGCCGGATATCCTCGACCACGGCATCGAATTGCGCCAGAGCATACCGTTCGGACGCGGTCGCCTTGATGATCTTGGCTCCGGCTATGAACTCACTGGTGATAGCCGTGATGTCATCATTCAGCTTGGTGACCATTTCGCCATCGCGTTGACTGCGGTGAATGATCCAGCGCGTCATCAGCATAAGGCTGGCGCCAGTCAGTGCGAGCGACAGTGTGATCTGCCAGGACGCCAACAGAGCCAGTCCCAGGTAGATGATAGTCACAATGCTGGCCGCGATGATCTGGACAACAAGATAGAAGACACCGCCGGCGCGGTAGGTTTCCCCGATGGTGATATTGACCAGCGCGCCCTGGCGCATATTCGCAAACCAGCTCCAGCGCGCATTGAAGAAGCCGCGCATCAGATTGCGCCGCCAGTCGGCGGCATAGTTGCTCTGCATGGTGGCGGCCAGCCAGCCCTGTAGCAGAAACATTCCGCTCTGGACGACCAAGACAAGAATGAGCAGCAGCAGAACAGTGCCGCCGGTCGGCTGCAGGCCAAGGGCATCAAAGGCACCCGCAATGAACTTGGCCGGGACGTGGTCATTGCCGGCATTCAGCCCCAACACCGACATCAGCGGCACCAGCATGACCATGGCCACGCCTTCGACCAGGCCGACGGCGATCATCAGCCCGATCAGCAGGACCAGCCTGTAGCCGAATCGGCGAAACAGGCTCCTGATAAAGGAGATAACCGCAGCCTCCATTTAACACCCTTTAGTTGAATTTAAAATAATAACGCCCTATAGGTTGCAATAGTTTTTGGCCGTTTACACGCCTCGCCTGGCGACGTCTGCGATCCGGACCCACAGCGGGTGATTCGATCCAGTGGTATTGCACCACATTCATAAGAACTTGAAACTCTTATTGAATAGTGGATTGACGGTGACCGGCGCAACACTTATCGTTCATACAATGAACACCGAAGGCATACAACGTCAATATGCCCCTCGGAGTGGCCGCCGTCCCAGCTTCGCCGTCTGGTGACCATAGACTGACAAACCGGCATATATCGGCCGAATGGGGAAACAGCGATTCACCCGAAGTGCGGTAGCGTGCTTGCAGCGCCATCATGATTTCCAAAAACAACAACAGGCCGAGACTATGAAACGTTTTGCTCTGGTGGGCGCCGCCGGCTACATCGCGCCCCGCCACATGAAGGCCATTCGCGACACCAAGAACCAGCTCGTCGCCGCCTTCGATCCGAATGATTCCGTCGGTATCATCGACAGCTATTTCCCGCAGGCGGATTTCTTCGTCGAATTCGAGCGCTTCGACCGCCATATCGACATGATCCGCCGCAAGGGCGAGGGCATCGACTACTTCGCCATCTGCTCGCCCAACTATCTGCATGACGCCCATATCCGCCATGCGCTACGCAACCAGGCGCATGCGATCTGCGAAAAACCGCTGGTCCTGAATCCCTGGAACGTGGACGCCCTCGCCGAGATTGAGCGCGAAGGCAACACGCGCATATACAATATCCTGCAGCTGCGTCTGCATCCGGCGATCCGCGCCCTGCGAGACAAGGTTGCCAGCACACCGGCCGATCAGATTTTTGACGTCGACCTCACGTATCTGACATCACGCGGCCACTGGTACAGCGCCAGCTGGAAGGGCGACGAGAAGAAGTCCGGCGGCGTAGCCGCCAATATCGGCGTGCATTTCTTCGACATGCTGGGCTGGGTGTTCGGCACCGTGCGCAGGAATGTCGTGCACGCCCACCGGCCTGATGCCGCGGCCGGCTATCTTGAATACGATCGCGCCCGCGTCCGCTGGTTCCTGTCGATCAATGCCGACTATCTGCCCGACCATGTCAAGGCCGCCGGCAAGCAGACCTACCGGTCGATTACCATCGGCAAGGACGAACTGGAATTCTCTGAAGGATTCACCGAACTGCATACCGAAAGCTATCGCGACATCCTCGGCGGCGGCGGCTATGGCGTGGAAGACACCCGCGCTAGCATCGAAACAGTCTATGAAATCCGGCGCGCTCCCATTTCGGCGCTGACCGGCGACCACCACCCCTTCTGCAAGTCGCTGCTCGAGCGATGACCACCATGAATAGCACCGCATCCACGGCCTTCATCCATGAAACCGCCCTCGTTGACGATGGCGCCAGCATCGGCGCGGGCACGCGCGTCTGGCACTGGGTGCATATCTGCGGCGGCGCCCGCATCGGCGAGAACTGCTCGTTCGGGCAGAATGTCTTTGTCGCCAACAGGGTCACCATTGGCAACGGCGTGAAGATCCAGAATAATGTCTCGGTCTATGACAACGTGACCCTGGAAGACAACGTCTTCTGCGGCCCGAGCATGGTCTTCACCAATGTCATCAATCCGCGCGCCGGCATCGAGCGCAAGGATGAATACCGCAACACGCTGATCCGCCGCGGCGCGACGCTGGGTGCGAACTGCACCATCATCTGCGGCATGACTGTGGGCGAATATGCCATGATCGGCGCCGGCGCAGTGGTGACACGCGACGTTCCTCCCTTTGCCCTGATGGCCGGCGTCCCTGCCCGCCGTATCGGCTGGGTCAGTCACGCCGGCGAACGGCTGGACGATACGCTGGTCTGCCCGCGGGAAGGCCGACGCTACACCGTGATCAACGACAGGCTGGAAGAAACCAAGACCAATGGGTAACGCAATCGCCATGGTCGATCTGCATGCGCAGCAGCTGCAGATTCGCGACCGCATCGAAGCCGCGATCCGGCGCGTCCTTGATCATGGACAGTACATCCTCGGTCCCGAGGTCGAGACGCTGGAAAAACGCCTGTCCGACTTCTGCGGCGTGCGCCACACCGTTACCTGCGCCAACGGGACGGATGCGTTGTCCCTGGTGATGCTGGCCGAGAAGATCGGCAAGGGTGACGCCATCTTTGCGCCTTCCTTCACCTTTGTCGCCACGGCGGAGATCGTGCCGCATACCGGTGCGACGCCGATTTTCGTCGACGTCCAGGCCGACACCTTCAACATCGACCCCGCCAGCCTTGAAACCGGCATTGCCCAGGCGAAAAAGGCCGGGTTGGTGCCACGCATCATTATCGCGGTCGACCTGTTCGGACTGCCGGCCAACTATCCCGCCCTGCGCAAGATTGCGGACCGCGAAGGCATGATCCTAATCGCGGATGCAGCGCAGAGCTTCGGTGCTGCCGCCCATGGCCGACGCGTCGGCGCCATGGCCGACTACACGACCACCAGCTTTTTCCCCGCCAAGCCGCTCGGTTGCTATGGCGACGGCGGCGCGATCATGACCGACCGCGACGAGGCTGCCGCCCTGCTCAGGTCCTATCGCTTCCACGGCAAGGGCGATGACAAATACGACAACATCCGTATCGGCCTGAACAGTCGACTGGATACAATCCAGGCTGCCATCCTGCTGGAGAAGCTGGCCGTATTTGAGCACGAGATCGAGGCGCGTGACCGGATCGCCACCCGTTACACCGAGATGCTGTCCGATGTCGCGACGCCGCAGGTGATCCCGGATGGATATTCGTCGGTCTGGGCCCAATACACGCTGGTGGTACCCGACCGGAACAAGATTGCGGGGGCCTGCCGCACCGCCGGCGTGCCAACCGCCGTCTATTATCCGATCCCGATGCACCGGCAGACCGGCTATCAGGGCTTCCCCGTGGCCGGCAACGGCCTTCCGGTTTCCGATCAACTCTCCGGCCATGTCATCAGCCTGCCGATGCACCCCTATCTTACGCGAGACGAGCAGGATCGGGTTATCGCCGCGGTACGGTCGGCGACAGTTTGAACATCGCTTACATCTGAAGGACGACTTTCATGGATATGCGCGGAAAAAAACTCCTGGTTATCGGCGGCGCCGGCCTGATCGGTTCCCACACCGTCGATCAGCTGCTTGCTGAAGACGCCAAGGAAATCATCATTTACGACAATTTCGTCCGTGGTTCGCAGGGCAACCTGGCCAATGCCCTACGCGATCCTCGCGTCAAGATTTTCGAGGCCGGCGGCGATATCACCCAGCCCGATATCCTGGATGCGGCCATCAAGGGCGTCGATGGCGTCTTCCACTTCGCCGCGCTCTGGCTGCTGCAATGCCATGAATTTCCGCGCACTGCCTTCAAGGTGAACGTCGAAGGAACCTTCAACGTCATGGATGCCTGCGCCCGTGCTGGCATCAAGCGTTTGGTCTATTCCTCGTCGGCCTCGGTCTATGGCGATGCCGTTACCGAGCCGATGGAAGAAGATCATCCCTTCAACAACAAGAACTTCTACGGCGCCACCAAGATCGCCGGCGAGGCGATGATGCGGTCCTACCATCACCGCTATGGCCTGCCCTACGTCGGCCTGCGTTATATGAACGTCTATGGCCCGCGGCAGGACTATCATGGCGCCTACATTGCCGTGATCATGAAGATGCTGGATGCCATCGACCGTGGCGAAGGCCCGACGATCCTTGGTGACGGCAGCGAAGCCTTCGATTTCGTCGCCGTCGAGGATTGCGCCTACGCCAATGTCTGTGCCATGCGTTCCGAAGCGGTCGACCGCTTCTACAACGTCGGCACCGGCAAGCGGACCTCCCTGAAGGAACTAGCCGAGATGCTGCTCAGCTTGACTGGCTGCAACCAGCCGATCCAGTTCGCGCCGCGCAGCCAGGCGACGCTGGTGCGCAACCGCATCGGCAGCCCCAAATTGGCCAGCAAGGAAATCGGTTTCGACTCCCGCATCGACCTACGTGAAGGACTGCAGAAGCTGATCGACTGGCGCAAGAGCCATATCGCCGAAGTTGAAACCCGCCGCAAAGCTGTGAGGGCCTAATGAGCGAGCGCCGCAATATCGCCATCTCCCTGCCCCAGACGGGCGACGAGGAATGGGAGGCCGTCCGTGAGCCCCTGCAGACCGGCTGGCTCACCCAGGGACCGAAGGTCTCGAAATTCGAGCAGAACTTCGCCGTCCGCCATGGCGTGAAGCATGCCCTCGCCACCACCTCTTGCACCACAGCCCTGCATCTGGCGCTGGCCGCGCTGGAAATCGGTCCCGGCGATGAAGTGATCGTCCCTAGCTTCACCTGGGTCGCCACCGCGAACGTCGTGCTGTACTGCGGCGGCACGCCGGTGCTGGCGGACGTTGACCGCACCACCTTCAACATCTCGCCGGCCGACGTGGCCCGCAAGCTGACCAAGAAGACCAAGGCCGTGATCGCCGTACACCTGTTCGGCCTGTGCGCCGATATGGATGCGCTACGCGCGGTGATTCCCGCCGACATCCCGATCATCGAGGATGCCGCCTGCGCCGCAGGCGCGAACTACAAGGGTCGCTGGGCTGGCGGCCTCGGTACGATGGCCGCCTTCTCTTTCCATCCCCGCAAGTCGATCACCACCGGCGAAGGAGGCATGCTGACCAGCAACGATGACAAGCTGGCCGATACCGCCAACATGCTGCGCAATCATGGCGCCTCGGTCTCCGAGGAACAGCGCCACAAGGGCCCGCGCCCCTACCTGCTGCCGCAATTCAATCTCCTCGGCTTCAATTATCGGATGACTGACCTGCAGGGTGCGGTCGGCCTGGTGCAGTTGACCAAGCTCGACCGCTTTATCGAGGAGCGGCAGAAATGGGCCGACTTCTACCGGTTGCGGCTCAGCCACCTCAACTGGCTGAGCCTGCCCGAGGCGCCGGCCGGCTCCGCTCATGCCTGGCAGGCCTATGTGACTTACATCGACTCTGCCAAGGCGCCGATGCCGCGCAACGACATCATGGAAAAGCTGCAGAGCGTTGGTATTTCCACCCGCCCCGGCACGCATGCCATCCATATGCTGAACTACTACCGCGACCGCTTCAGCCTGCAAGCCGATGATCTGCCCGGTGCCCGCGACTGCGACGCGAACACCATGGCGATTCCGCTGCACAACCGCATGACGGAAGAAGACTACGAATACGTGGTACAAGCTCTGTTGAGCATCAGGTAACAGTCTGCAATGTGTGGAATAGCCGGTATTCTGAATCTTGACGGACAGCCGTCATCCGCTGCGCTTATGCGGCGGATGACGACGTTGATCGCGCATCGCGGCCCCGATGATGAAGGCGTCTACATCGATGGCCCCGTCGCTCTCGGGCACCGGCGACTGTCGATCCTCGACCTGTCCTCGGCTGGCCACCAGCCGATGCAGAGCGAGGATGGACGCTATGTCCTCACTTACAACGGTGAAATTTATAACTACCAGGAATTGCGCGCCGAACTGCAGGCCAAAGGCGTGCAGTTCAAGTCACGCTCCGATACGGAAGTCCTACTGAACGGCTTTACGGTCTGGGGTCGCGGCATTCTCGACCGCCTGAATGGCATGTTCGCCTTTGCCGTCTGGGATGCGAAGGAACGGCGACTCTTCCTGGCACGTGACCGCTATGGCATCAAGCCGCTGTATACGGCCCGCCTTGGCAACACCTTCCTGTTCGCCTCCGAGATCAAGGCTTTTCTCCATCATCCGGACTTCAAGCCGGCAATCGATGAGGAAGGTCTGATCGAATATTTCAGTTTCCAGAATTTTTTCACGGAACGGACGCTGTTCCGCAAGGCCGAATGCCTGCCGGCCGGCCACTGGCTGGAAATCGACTGCAAGCGCGGCACCGCCCCCCAGCCGTCGCCCGTGATGTACTGGGACTATCACTTCGAACAGCCCCAGACGCCTGTCGACGAGAATGCCTATCTGGAAGAGCTGGACTCCCTGTTCGTCCAGGCCGTCACCCGGCAGCTGGTCAGCGACGTCGAAGTGGGCAGCTATCTGTCCGGAGGCATGGATTCCGGATCGATTACCGCCGTGGCGGCCCGCAATCTCGGCTCCCTGAAGACCTTCACCATCGGCTTCGACTTGCACTCCGCCTCGGGCCTAGAACTGGCCTATGACGAGCGTGAGCGCGCCGAGCATATGTCATATCTCTCTGGCACCCAGCATTACGAGATGGTCCTGAAGGCCGGCGACATGGAGCGTTGCATGCGCGACCTTGTCTGGCACCTGGAAGAACCCCGCGTCGGCCAGAGCTATCCCAATTTCTATGCCTCGCATCTCGCCAGCAAGTTCTGCAGTGTTGTCCTGTCCGGTGCCGGCGGCGATGAACTGTTCGGCGGGTATCCCTGGCGTTACTACCGCGCCGTCGTCAATGACGACTTCGACCATTACATAGACAAGTATTTCAGCTATTGGCAGCGCCTCTTGCCGAACGGATCGGCACAGAAGGTCTTTGCGCCTCTAGGCAAGGTCTACGACAATGTGAATCCGCGCGACATTTTTGCCGGCGTATTCAAGTCGCATGCCGATCAGTTCACCAGTCCGGAAGATTACGTCAATCACTCCCTGTATCTGGAAGCGAAAACCTTCCTGCATGGCCTGTTGATCGTCGAAGACAAGCTTTCGATGGCGCATTCCCTGGAATCGCGGGTTCCCTTCCTCGACAACGATCTCGTGGATTTCGCCCAGCGTATTCCCGTCAATCTCAAGCTCGGCAATCTGGGAGCCGTCAGCAAGCTCAATGAGAATACGCCCGGTTCGAAACGGAACATCTATTTCGAGAAAACCCGGGACGGCAAGCTGATCCTGCGCAAGGCGATGGCCCGACATCTTCCCGAAACCATCGTCGATGGCGTCAAGCAAGGCTTCTCGGCACCGGATGCCAGCTGGTTCAAGGGCGAATCAATCGACTATGTTCGGGAACGCATCCTGCCCAAGGACGCCCTGATCTATGACTACATGGACCGGGCGACGGTCCAGGCGCTGATCGAAGACCATTTGTCCGGCCGGGAAAACCGCCGCCTGCTGATCTGGTCCCTGCTCAACGTCGAAGAATGGCTCTCGGTCTTCACGCGCGGCGGCTGGCAAGCCATCGCCGCCAAGCCCGCCCTGTGAATTCATCCCTCAATCCTATTGTGTTTCGGCAATGACCCAAAAGATCGCAACCTGGCTAAAAGACATCATCGGCGCCCCGCTGCCTGCAGAGGGCGAGACAGTTACCGCCGGTAAACATCGCCTCACCATGGTGGGCGGTGTATTGCGTTCGGAAGAATATGTGTCCGCTGCGCAGGGACAGACACGCGAGGCTTTCGGCTTCAAATGGGCGAAGCGCGACACCTTTGAAGGTGAAGTGGCGCGCAACATGCGGCGCTGGCTTATCGAGAAGTACGGCGACGTGACGGTTGCACCATGGCTGGCCGATCACGGTCCGAATCCAGTGCTGCTGGATGCTGGCTGCGGCGCCGCCATGTCGGGTATCGCGCTGTTCGAACCGATTCTCGACCGCATCCGCTATCTTGGCGTCGATGTTTCAACCGCCGTCGACGTGGCCCGCACACGCTTCGAGGAACGCGGTCTTTCGGCAGGGTTCATCCAGGCTGACCTGCAGCAGCTGCCGCTGCCGGAGGAGAGCGTCGACCTGATCTTTTCCGAAGGCGTCCTGCATCACACAGACAATACCCGCGCCGCCCTGCAGGCTGTCCTTCGCCACCTCAAGAAGGGCGGGCGCGCCCTCTTCTATGTGTATCGCAAGAAGGGTCCGATCCGTGAATTCACCGACGACCTGATCCGCGACAAGCTCCAGCCCATGACGCCGGAGCAGGGTTGGGAAGCGATGATGCCGCTGTCGAAACTAGGAAAACTGCTCGGCGATCTTGATATCGAGATCGACATTCCCGAGAACATCGACGTTCTTGAAATTCCGGCTGGCAAGATCAACCTGCAACGGCTGTTCTACTGGCACATTTTCAAGGCGTTCCATCGCCCGGAAATGACGCTGGACGAAATGAACCATATAAATTTCGACTGGTATGCACCCAAGAACGCCCACCGCCACACGCCGGAAGAGGTGCGCAGCTGGTGCGCCGAATTCGACCTGACCATCGAACATGAGCGCATCGAGGAAGCGGGCATCACCATCATTGCCCGCAAAAACCGATAGACATTCGCCAGGGAGGATGCAGTGAGCGATGAATCAGACCGGAAGCTCGACCCGGCCGTGCTGGGCGAGGCTCTCGTCGCCCTTCGGCTGCAGAACGAGCAACGCCTGAAGGAAAAGTTCAATCGCAGCCTACCCTTCTCCGATGGTATGTTCGATCGCTGGGAACGCAGTAACCGGCTGGGTTTCGGTGAACGGACCAGCATTTACGACAGCGCCCTGGTGTATGGCGACGTGACGGTCGGCTCAGACACCTGGATCGGCCCCTACACCATCCTTGATGGTTCGGGCGGCAGCCTGCGCATCGGCTCCTGGTGCTCCATCTCAGCCGGCGTTCACATCTACACCCATGACACCGTGCTGTCGGCCCTGTCGGGCGGCAAGCTGCCTCTGCGGCGGAAGTCCGTGACCATCGGCGACAATGTCTATATCGGCGGCCAGTGCCTGATTATCGCCGGGGTTACCATCCATTCCCGCTCCGTGGTGGCCGCCCATTCGCTGGTGACCAAGGATGTGCCGTCGAATGCCATCGTCGGCGGCACGCCGGCGCGACCGATCGGTCGGGTCGAAGGTGAAGGCGAAGACATCCGGCTGGTGTATTTCCGCGACAAGCCCGCCTCCAATCCGTGAACAGTCCCGTCATTGACGTTCTGGGCCCCGACAGCGATGCGGAGCTTGATGCGTTGCTCGGCCGCATCCCGGATGCGCTGATCTATTATTCACCGGCTTACCGGCGGTTTTTGTCCGCGATCCTGGAAAATACTCGCCCGCTGATCCTCGGCGCCCGCGTCGAGGGCAGACTGACAGGCGTCCTGCCGAGCTTCATCCGCAGCGGCACCCATGGCGACGTCCTGAACTCGCTGCCATTCTTCGGTGGCCATGGCGGACCGCTGATCGATCCGTCGCTGCCTGGTGCCGCCGGCGTTGCCGACGGGCTCTGCAAGGCGGTTTCCGAGGAAATCGCCGCGATGAAGCTTGCCAGCATCACCATCGTTGAGAATCCCTTCCAGCCCATGACGGATGCACAATACGGACAGCTTGGCTGCCGGATGGTGGACGACCGTATCGGCCAGATGACGCCACTGCCTGCCGGCAGCCGCGATCCGGCGACCGATCTTTTCAGGATTCTGCACCAGAAGACCCGCAATGCGATTCGCAAGGGACAGCAGCTGGATCTCGCGATCAGCGAACGCACTGACATGCAGGCCCTCCTGTGGCTGCAGTCGGTGCATGAGGAATCAATCCGCTCTCTGGGCGGCGTCGCCAAGCCGCTTTCCGTCTTCACAGCGCTGCGGGATACCTTTGCGCCGGATCGGATGCGGATTTTCATCGCGTCATCCGAAGGCCAGCCCGTCGCCGGCATCCTGCTGCTGATGCATGGTCGCACGGTTGAATATTTCACGCCCGTGGTTACCCCCGACTTCCGGGACCGGCAGGCGCTTTCCGCCCTGATCTTCCATTGCATGACCCAGCTGTCCACGGAGGGCTTCACCCTCTGGAACTGGGGTGGTACCTGGCGGTCACAGGACGGCGTTTACCGCTTCAAGGATCGCTGGGGTGCCCAGAACCGGATTTACCGGTACTTCAACCGCATCACCAACCCCGATATCACCAGCAGCGAACCGGCCCGCATCCTAGCTGAATATCCCTGGTTCTATGTCTACAAATTCGCCTGATACACCCGTGCGCCGGCTGCTGAATTTCTCGATCACCTCGCTCGACGACATGGAGCGCAAGGGGAATATCCGTTACGTCTACCATTACCTCACCTACTTCGACGAATATGTCGGCGTATATGTTCGCGGCAGTCATCCGCGCGCAATCGTCGATGGCGCCATGACCTTCGTTTGCGTGGCCAGGGGCCGGTGGCTGTGGGACATCGTTCTGTCACCGCTGCGCATCTGTCGCGAGGCGCGCAAGCACAAAGCGACGCACTTCCTCACCGCCGACCTAGCCTACGGCTGGTGGCATGCCCTGCTGCTGTGGCCGTTCCTACGCGCCAGGATCGTGGCGATGCCGGTCTGCACGCCGCCGGAGATCATCCGCAATACGGGCCGCACCTATACTGGCCTGCCGGAATGGCTGGAGAAGTTTTTCATCACCCTGACCTTCCTGGTATCTGAACGCATCCTGGTCACCAGCAACAGCCTGCCGGACCAGCGCTGGGTCAGCAGCCTGTGGTGTCGCGACAAAATGGTAGTGGCGCACGCGACGCCAGAAGAGTTGCCGACGCCGGAATTCACCGAGACCCTGGATGCGCTTGGCGCATCGACTGGCGTCTTCCGCGACGACGGTAATGGCCGCCCCCTGCGCCTGATCTATGTCGGCCGTCTGGAGCGTGAGAAACTGGTGGGAGACCTAATCGAGGCGGCGCGCGACCTGGCGGCGGCCGGCATCGATTTCCAACTGGTCCTTGCCGGGGACGGCACCAAGCGGAGCTGGCTGGAGCAGGAAGCGAAATCAGCCGGCCTGGCTGGGCGCATTGTCTTTCTCGGCTTCTGCGATGCACGCAAGGTGGCCCGCGAACTGGCGGCAAGCGATATCTTCGTCTCGACCCTTACCGGCACTGCCCTGAAAGAGGCCGCCTTCGCGCGCCTGGCGATCGCCGCGTATGCCATCGACTATGTTCCAGACATTTTCATTCACGAAGAGCACTGCCTGCTCGCCACCGGCAATAATCCGGCAGATCTCGCGCAACAACTGATCAGGCTTGCAAATGACCGAGATCTGCGCATCCGGCTTGCCGGCAATGTCCATCAGTTTGCGCATCAGCAATGGTCGCCGGCGGCAGTCCGTATCGGACTCGAACAGGGATTTGGAGGGTTATAATGGAAGAGTTCAACCGGATTATCGCGCTCTATACCAAGGAATTTCAGTCGCATGGCGACTCTCCGGCTGCCATCCTATCGCCCAAGGGCCGCCAGCATCTGCGCTTCCGGGCCATCGAACCCTTGCTGAACCGCGATGGCCTGCGCATCCTTGATTATGGCTGCGGCCTTGGGCACCTGCTCGAGCATATCGTCAAACTCGGCCGCAAGGTCAATTATCATGGCGTCGACATTGTGCCGGCCTTCGTCGAGGCAAACCGGAAAAAATACAGAAGCGGCGCCAGCTTCGATCTGATCCAGCCCAGCCAGATACCCGCCGGAGCTTATGACATTGTCTTTTCTTCCGGTGTCTTCAACATCAAGACCGATGCCGACGAGGTCGTTTCGCGTCAATACGCCTTCGACCGCATCAAGGCGTTGTACAATCTGGCTGAAGGTGCACTGGTCTGCGATTTTGCGTCCGGCTTCGTCGATTTCGAGCAGGACGATGCGCAGCATTTCGACTGCGGTGATATTGCACGGCTCTGCGTAAACGAGATGACCCGTCGCTTCGTGCTGCGCCATGATCTCCTGCCCTATGAATTCACGTTGGTCGCATTCCGCAACAGCGAAATTGTGAGACCGGCGAATGTCTATGCGACGGATGCCGGCGAAGCCCTGCCGCGGACGTCATAGCCAATAGAAACCCCGTCAATCCCGACAGATCATCTGATGCTGACTCCCGCCCGCCGCATTGCCCGCATCCTGCTGCGCAACGCTGCCATCCGCAGGGCCGTCGACCAAAGCGGCCTGCGCCAGTGGCACGACCGGCGCAGCATCCTGCGCAACCTGCCCGGACCGGCACTCTCAGCCACCCCGCTCTACGATGCCGGACGGGGACTTTTAACGCTGCGGGGCACATGGACGGAGATCGGCGCGACCCTGGCAGTCATTTCCCCCCTGGGCGGACAGGCCAGTGAAGCGCGCGAATACCGGGAATCGCTGGATCAGGCGACACAGATATCGCTGCAGCGCATGCTGGACGAAGCCGTTGATTATCTTGCCGCTAGCAATCCCGCCATCATCGCCATGCTGCGGGGCGTCGCCAAGGCACTACCCGGCCACTATTTCCGCGACATCGTGCTTGCCAATGTCTGGCCATCCCTCGTTGCCTGGCGCGACTATGCCCGCTCCTGCGCCGCCATCGCTATCAGCAGCGAGAAAGCCCGCGTTCTTGGCCAGAATCTCGATCTCGGCCCTAGCAACAATGTTGTGGTGGCGTATCTTATCCCCGAGGATGGGCCAAGCAGGCTGTGCCACTTCTGTCCGGGCAATCTGTGGTTCGGCATGGGCGTCAATGAATCCGGGCTGACATTTGGAGGTGGCTCGGTGAATGTGGCCGCCGACTTCATACCGTCGCCACGCAGCCTGCCGACCAGTTTCTCCGATTTCGCCATTCTTGGCGCTGCGCACACCGCACAGGAAGCAGCCGGGATGTTCAAGTCCTTCACGCCCTACGGTCCGATCCACGACGGGCTGTCGCTGGTGGCGCTGGATCGCGGGGGCGGCCTCATGCGTATCGAGGCAACGGGGGCATCCGTCACGTCCACTACCGTTGCAGGGCTCATCGCGGCAGCCGCCAATCATTTTACGCTTGCCGACCTGTCCAACCGGAACCGTCGGGGTGGCGAACTGGAAGACAAGCTGCTTGCCAATTCGACGGCCCGCCTTGCCAAGCTCAATGATACCGCCCCAGCTATGACTGGCGCAGAGGATGTAAAACGCTTCCTGCGGCAGAAGGGTGGGCCCGGGGCCTGGAATCGCGACGCCACGCCTCCGGATATCGGCTGGACCACAGCCAGCTACGTTATCGATCTGGTGAACGGCACATACGATTACTGGCTTGGCACACAACCATCCAAAGCCGGATGGCGGCGGATCGACCTATCCGCCATGCATGCGCGACGCCCCATTTAAGCCATTGGCGTCCGTCGCCGGAGACCCCATGTCACTACTGGACCGATTGGACAAGACACTGTCGGAGAGCTTCTCCGAACCATGGGGGCGGCAGTATACCCTGCGCGCCCAGGTGGCTGACGTCACGCTGGACCCGGTCACCGGTGCGCTATCGGGTGTATTGCACATCCATGCAGCGAAGGATGGCATGAAGCCGGCGCTGGTTCTGACCTATCCGCTTGGGCACCTGACGACCCCGCAGGAAGTTGACGCGGCCCTCGCCGAGGCCTTGAGTCAGCTACTGTCCGAGCATTCGACCTGGCTGCGCTAAGCCCGGAATTACTGTAGGATTTGACATGGGCATCCTTTCCAAATTCCAGACCGCCTACCGAATCAGCAAGGGCCGCCCCAAGGGCTGGCAATCCCTGCTGTGGAACACTTCTATGGCACGCATGGGACAGGTCGGCCCGCTGCTGCCGCCGGTGCATGTCGCGATCGAACCCACCAATGCCTGCAATGCGCAATGCCCGGTCTGCGAGACGGGCAACCTGACGATGCCGCGCAGCAAGGGCCTGCTCGACTTCAAGGCCTACAAGACATTGGTCGACCAGATCGCACCCACAACCTCGACCCTGATGTATTATTTCATGGGCGAGCCGTTCCTGAACAAGCACTCCTACGACATGATCCGCTATGCACGCGAGCGCGGCATCTATGTCGAAACCTGCACGAACGGCGACCTGGCCGAGGCGAAGGGCATTATCTATTCCGACATCAACAAGGTGAGCTTCCAGCTCGGTGGAATGGATGAAGCGACCCATCAGCGCTACCGGGTACGCTCCAGTCTGGCCAAGGCCCATGCCAATCTTTACGAGCTGATCGAAGAACGCCGGCGCAACCCCGCTTCCAACGTTGAAATCAACGTCGGCCTGATCGTCATGCGTCACAACGAGCACCAGGTCCCCGCCTTTCTCAAGTGGGCACAGGAAATCGGGGTCGACAAGGCGCATGTGATCGACCCCTGCGCCCGCAACATGCTGGAGGCACATGCCTACCTGCCAGCAGATCGCAAATACTGGTTCTACGACGAGGACGCCTTCGCGAAAGGTGTCCTGAAGCCCAAATCCATCCCGCATAATGAATGCCAATGGATATGGAACTCCATTCAGATCAATTGGGATGGAGAGGCGGTACCCTGTTGCCGCGATCCTAATGGCCTTCACCCCTTGGGAAATGTCTTCGAAAAAGGGTTGGGACGCATATTCAACGGCAAGCCTGCACGTGCCTTTCGCCGCAGTATTCTGCTGAAACAGGGAGAGGTCGATATCTGCAAGCTCTGCTCAGGATACGGCCTTCCCATACTTGACCAGCAGCGCCCAATATCCTTCGAGATCAAGCGCCACTCCTTCAATGCCGACGACTTGAATCTACCAACCCACGTCGGATAGAAAACATGCTGTCAGCATGTATTGTCGCACTGGCGCTCGCAGGCTTCCTCATTATCCGGCTCATCCCCATGTGGCCGACCAGACAACGAGGCTGCGATGCATACTATTTCCTGATGTGCGCAGAATCTTTGCGAACTGAATTCCGGATGCCTCCGCGATTACCGCAACGCTATCTCGCTGAGCCGGAAGAACAATGGTATCCGCCAGCCTTCCCCCTCCTTCTTTCACTTATTCCGGCTCGCTGGCTGCGCAGTGGTCACTGGACCCTGAATCATCTACTTGACGCGGTTGCGGCAGTCCTTCTGTTCCTCGCCGTACAGCACATTGCAGATGACATCACCGCAGCGGTAGCTGTCCTGCTCTATGGATTGCAACCGGCAATTATTCAGGAATTTGTGAGCCTGACCAGCCGTCCATTAGGCATCGTCGTGCATATGGTTGCAATTGCAGCCGGTTATGTCGGCATCCAGCATTCATCCTGGAGCGCCATTGCAATCGCTGTTCTGGCCACAGCACTTCTCGTATACAGCCACAAGATGGCGATTCAGTTGTTCTGGTGGCTCACGCCATTTCTGACCATTGCGACAGGAGACTGGGAATGGGTGACCATCCTGGCTGGCGGATACGCAGTCGCACTCCTCATGTCGCCTCGCCTATTTATCATGATTCAACGCGCCCATTGGGACATTGTCACTTTCTGGCACCGCAACGGAAGACTCCTCGGTGCGCATCCCGTCCGCCAGTCGCCGCTCCTCGGAGATGGGGTGACGGAAATGCACTATTATCGAGCCAGCAGGATGGGAAAACTCAAGTATTTCCTCGGGTACATTGCCCGTATGAATGTCTTTGCAGTTTTCATCCCGGTCGCCCTACTCACCGAGGTCCATCCGCTCGTCACTTTTTACGCTTGGTTAGTGACCGGCATCTATGCGTGGGTAATACTCACCTATGTCATTCAGAATCTACGCTGCTTCGGATTGTCTCAGCAGTATGTGAAGTATTCTCACGCTCCAACCTTGATTGTTGTCGCAGGATGCCTACACGAAGCCTCTCCCTTGATATGGGCGATCTTCGCATTGTGCTGCATTGTTTTGCTTCGTTCTTATATTCTGACTGTCCGTGATCTGTATCGGCATAAGGAAGTCGAGGCACTTGATTCCCTCTTTGCGGCAATCCGGGCCATGCCTAACCCACGCCTCATTATATTTCCCTATCACCTGTATGACGAAACAGTGTATCGGACGGGCGCCCAGGTCGTGTGGGGAACGCATGGCTATGGTTTCCGCCAGGTCGAGCCATTCTTCCCGGTCATGAGGATATCGCTCGACGCGCTTGTCGAGGCCTTCGCAGCCACGCATGTCATCGTCGACACCAGCTTTGTGTCGCCCGCCGAATTGCGGCTTGATGAAAGCCAGGCCACGCAGCAGATTGGCCACTACCTTATTTTCCAGACGGGCCGATGAGCATTCGCCTTCTCATCGTCACGCAGCGACTGCCCTATCTGAATCCGACATGGAGCCGGTTACTCGGCGAGCTGTCCCGTCGCCGCGACGTGGTGATAACCGGGGCCGGTTTTCCGCAGCAGTTCTCCAAATACCGGCAACTTGAGGCGAAGCTGGGACGATTCGACGCAGCGCTTGTGGATCCATGGGTGGTGGGACCGAGCCGTCCCTATCTCGACTCCGCCAAACCGGTGGGCATTCTCGATGCCGGGCTGCCGCTAATCATGAACATGATCGTTCAGGATCTGCACACCCTGACGGCAGAATTCCTCCAGACCTATGTCAGCCATTGCAAGTTCGTCATTTCCACCGTCGCCAGCCCTCAGTTCTGGAAACCATCATTTACCGACGCTTATCAGCGCGAAGTCTGGCTACATCCCAGTCACGTCACAGAGCATCCCGGTGTCATCGATCGGCGCTTTCTCATGATGCCCCATGCCGTGGGGGAGGATGAATTCTGCGCTCCGGGAAACCGCCCCATCGACATCAGCATTCCGGGAACGCCGTATCATTTCCGGATGGAGGCGGCTCACCGCTTGGCCGAGACTGAAGGAGTGCGAAAAAAACTCCGCGCATCCCTGCCCGAGCGCGCCGCCGCCCGGCTTGCGGTTCACAGCCGTGCTGCCCGCAAGCTGGGCGCCATCCCGGTTTCGCAATATCTGTTTCGCCGAGGCCTACAACAGTCCAATATTGCCCTGACCTGCGACGGATCGGTCGGATATGCCTTGCGTAAATTCTTTGAAATACCCGCGGCCGGATGCTTGCTGATGGCTCACTTCTTCAATCATCCGGAAGCGCTCGGATTCAGACATGGAGAAACAGCCATTTCTCTTCATGATTCAGACCTACCGCATGTCGGAGATATCATCCGGCAACTATGCAGCGATAGCGTGGGGATGCGGGCGCTGGCCAAAAGGGGAATGGAAATGGTGCGCGAGAATCACACCATATCACGCCGCGCCGGCCAGATTCTTGATGCGGCAACGGCCGTGGCCGCAGGCACACTTGCCGGCATGCACTGGCATGACGCAAGACCCGTATTCGAACAATCAGAAGTCCGATTGGCACATACCGCTCCTCGAGAATCCACCTCATGAGCATCAAACGCTTCCGCTTTGGGAAAAACTGGTCCCGGTTCATCAGCATCGTCGATGAGTCGCGCATCGAAACAGCCCGCCGCGCTGTCGCCGGGGCACTGGGGCTGGAGCGTCTCGATGGCCTGAAGTTTCTCGATATCGGTTCGGGAAGCGGCCTCTCTTCCCTTGCTGCGCACCGCCTCGGCGCATCGGTCCACTCTTTCGATTACGACGCAGAATCCGTCGCCGCCACGAAGAACCTGCACCAGTCCTTCGGACAGGCCGCCGCCACCTGGACTGTCGAGCAGGGATCCGCCCTCGACAAGGACTACCTGGAAAGCCTCGGGCGATTCGACATCGTGTATTCCTGGGGCGTATTGCACCATACAGGTGATATGTGGACGGCCATTGATCTGGCCTGCGAACGTGTGGCCGATGGGGGCAGGCTTCTGCTTTCAATCTACAACGATCAAGGCATCACTTCAAAACGCTGGCTGAAGATCAAGCGCCTCTATGTGAACGGAGGCCCACTCGGCCAGCTTGCGGCCCTTGGCGTCACCTTCATCCGATGCTGGGGCTGGCAGCTCGTCCGCGATCTTATCAAGCTTCGGGGATTTTCCACTTGGCGCTCTTATTCAGAGCGCGGAATGTCGCCATGGCACGACCTGATCGACTGGGCCGGCGGATATCCGTTCGAGGTCGCAAAACCCGAAGATATTTTTTCCTTCGTTCGCCAGCGTGGCTTCGAGCTGGAAGTCCTGAAAACCTGTGGCGGCGGACTGGGCTGCAACGAGTTCGTTTTCCAGCGAATTCCCTCATGAATCTGCGGAAGCAATCTCGATGAACAGACCTGATGTAAGAGCGTTACTCCATGACCTCTGGCAGCAGTTCGGCTGGCGCTGCCCGCTTCTCATCGCCCTGATCGTCGCCGGCAGCTTCTTTGAAGGACTGGCCATATCCCTTTTGCTACCGCTTCTTCCAGCTCTTGGCATCACCGAAGGAACGGAAGCGCAGACATCCCTGTTCCGCGACGCCTTCGCCCGCATCGGCCTCGAGGCCACTCTCCTCCCCGTCGCCCTGCTGATGGGCAGCCTCGTGGTATTCCAGTATACCATCTTGCTGCTGCAGGCGTGGTTGGCGGCGAAAGTACAAAGCGACTACCTGCTGTCCCTGCGCAAACACCTGTTCGCGCAGTTTATGCGGGCTGGATGGCCATACCTGATGAAGCAGTCAGTCGGCGATCTGATCAATACCGTCACCAGTGAGACCAGCCGGGCGGCATCCGGCGTATACATCCTGGTGCAACTGGCGAGCGCGGTTATTGCCACGTTGATTTTCATGGCCGTGGCCCTGACGCTGTCATGGCGGCTCACCCTCTTCCTACTGGGCTGCGCCCTGCTGGTCGGGCTGGTTCTGCACCCCATCGTCCGGCAGGCCCGCGCCCTGGGCATGGAAGGCAGCCGTCGCAACGCGCAGTCCCTGAGCTGGCTGGGAGAGGTTTTCAACGGCGCCAAACTCATCAAGGCAACGGCTGCGGAAGATTATGTCGCCCACCGTCATGATGACGTAGAACGGTCGCTTGCTGGCGTCCAGCGCGCATTGCTGTTCCAGCCGCACCTGCTGCGCGCCGCTTTCGAGGCCACCGGCATCCTGCTGTTGCTGACGACACTGGCACTGGCATCCACGATCTTTGGCCTGAGTGGCGGCATTGTCATCACTATTGTGGTGCTGTTCCTCAGGCTGTATCCGCGCCTCGGCAATATCCAGCACCTGATACAGCAGCTGTTCATCAACCTGCCGGCCATCAATGCTATCAAGCGCCTGGAAACCAGCCTGCGTGACGTCGCCGAACCGGCAACCGATGGCGACATCGTTGTTGCCGGTGGCGACATACGCATTTCAAACCTGCATATGCGTTACGATGAACGCCCCATTCTTCAGGGAATAGACCTGACGCTGCAACAGGGCGGGCTATACGCATTCGTCGGCCCGTCAGGGGCCGGCAAGACTAGCCTAGTGGACTGCCTGCTCGGTCTCATTTCCCCCACCCAGGGCGAAATCCGCATGGGAATCCGGACAATGGCGGAGATCGGCCCCGTCGCCTGGCGCCGAGCCATCGGCTATGTCGCCCAGGAAACCGTGCTGTTCAACATGTCCATTCGCAACAACATTGCATGGAGCAATACGCGAGCCACCGATACCGAGATCGAGGCGGCGGCGCGCGCAGCAAATGCACACGGCTTCATCACTGCCGCACCAAATGGCTATCAGTCGGCCGCGGGGGATCGCGGCGTGATGCTGTCCGGTGGACAGCGCCAGCGCCTGGGCCTGGCCCGCGCTCTTTTAGGAAAGCATCCGCTTCTGATCCTTGATGAGGCGACCAGCGCACTTGATTCGGAAGCCGAGCGGAAAATCCTGAAAGCCATCCGCTCCCTCCGCGGTGACCGGACCATCATCATGATTGCCCACCGGCTATCCACCGTCCGAGATTGCGATACGATATTCGTGCTGGATGGCGGCCGGATAGTGGAAAGTGGATCCTGGTCAGAACTGATCGCCCGCAAGGGGCATTTCAGCCGCCTGTGGGAACAGCAAAGCACTGCGTCGTGACTGCCGCCGCGCCAGCACCCCAACGCATCCTCTATTTCGTCGGCGGCTTTCAGGTTGGCGGCACCGAGCGCCACCTGTCCCTTGTCCTGCCACGTCTCTCCACCCAGGGCCGGATCATGCAGGTCTGTTGTCTCGGCCCGGATGGCCCGCTCAGCGCCCCGCTGCGCGACGCCGGCATTCCCATCTCCGGGATACCGCTCGATACTGCCCTTCCCATTCCAAAACTGCGTGGCCTGTTCGTCCTGCTGCGCAAGCTCGTCGGAGCCCTGCGGGCGATCCGCCGCTTCAGGCCCGATGTCGTGCACGCCTACCTGCCCGAGCCCTCGATCATCGCCTGGATCGCGCTGCGCCTCTCCGGCACCCAGGCCCAGCTGGTCCTCAGCAAGCGGAGCCAGCTAGTCCGGCCGGCGCATTTCCCGGGTGACCGCCGGCTGGAACTGGCAGCGCTGCGCGCGGCCGACTTTGTGCATGCCCATTCGGCTGCGGTCATGGACGAACTGGTGTCCGCTGGCGTTGATCACAATCGCATCCGCCTGATTCACAATGGCATCGACCTGGAACCATTTGCGGCCGCAACCGCAGAGCGGACGGGGGGACAATCCGATCGCCCGATTGTCTTCGGCGTGGTGGCAAACCTGATCCCCTACAAAGGCCATGAAGACCTGCTGCGCGCCGCCGCCACGCTCAGCGAGACCGGTCGCCCCTGGAGGCTAGTCCTCGCGGGTAAAGGCAGTCAGGAAACGTATCTCCGCAGGCTGGCAACGGAACTGGGCATCGACCAGCAGGTCGTCTTTGCTGGTTCACAATCTGGTGTAGAAAGGTTGCTGGAAACCGTAGATGTGGGCGTGCTAGCTTCCCACCAGGAAGGCTTCTCGAATGCTGTGCTTGAATATATGGCCGCCGGCCTTCCGGTCATCGCGACGGCCGTAGGGGGAAATATGGACGCCGTTCTGGATGGCAAGACAGGCCTTCTTGTCGCGCCGCGCGATCCAGGCCAACTTGGCCATGCATTGAGAACGCTGCTGCTGGATCATGACCGCCGCCGCGAAATGGGCGAAGCCGGTCGCCAGCGCGTCGAAGCATTTTTCAGCCTATCCACTTGCGTCGCCGCCTACGAGACCTTGTACCGCGCAACACCGGGTCCCGACGCCACACGCTGACGGCCGACGCTCCTTACACCAACATCTAACAGATCAGAAGCTGCTATCCGCGATGAGTGCCAAGCCGCCCGCCAGAATTATTGTTGTTGCAGGTAGCCTGAATCGCGGCGGATGCGAAACCCATCTGCTTCAGATATTGCCGCGTCTGGATCGTCGCCGTTTTGAGATCGAAGTATTCACCCTGTCGATGCGCGGGCAGATGGCCCACCAGATGGAACAGGGCGGCATCCGAGTCATTGCCCCCTGGCTTCCTGCCGGTGATGAGCCCCGATCCGCATTGTTCAGACTGTTTCGTCTACTGACAACAGCGATCCAGCTCTGGCTGCATCTTATGCTGCGCCGACCGGCCTTCGTTCATTTCTTTCTGCCCGCCGCCTATCTGGTCGGGAATCCGGTTTCCCTCGTGGCCGGCATCCGCAAAAGACTGATGAGCCGCCGCAGCCTGAATCTCTATCAGAGGAACGGCCGGATCAAAGCTGCCATCGAGCATCTGTTCCATTACACCATGACCGCCATTGCCGGAAATTCGCGCGAGGTGATCAGGGAGCTCGTCGAAGACGAAAAGGTGCCGGCCGACCGCGTGCTCCTTATCTACAATGGCATGGAAGAGCGCCTGCCGGCACGGCAGCGCTCCGAGGTTCGCGCCGAGCTGGGCCTGTCTCACACCGCCGTTGTCATGACGATCGTTGCCAATCTCTTTTCCTATAAGGGCCATGCCGATCTGATCGACGCCTGCGCTAGGCTCGCCGACACCCTGGATTGGCGTCTTCTCGTGGTCGGCAAGGACACCGGCGTTGGCGCCGCGCTCCGGCAGCAGGTGGAAAAGCTTGACCTCGCCGCACGCGTCTCGTTTCTAGGCAGCCGGTCCGATATTCCCGATCTGCTGGCCGCTTCGGATATCGGCATCCTGTCCTCCCATGAAGAAGGCTTCTCCAACTCCATTCTGGAAGGCATGGCAGCGGGACTGCCGATGGTCGTCACGAATGTCGGGGGCAATGCCGAGGCAGTGATCGACGGCGAGACGGGTCTTGTTGTTCCTGCGCGCGCGCCGGAAGCCCTGGCTGCAGCTCTTGCCGCACTCATCGAGGATCCGGACAGGCGCAGCCGGATGGGTGTCGCAGCACTACGCCGCGTCCAGGAAAAGTTCGGCATCTCTGCCTGTGTCGAGGCTTACGAGGCTCTGTATCAGGCCGTCCTGGATGACCGCAGCGTAGACAGTCTGACCGGCCTGCGGGCACGCGACTTCGGCTTCTAAAGCCGCCTCAGGGCAGCCAGCGTCGCTTCCAGGCCTGGAATGTCAGGATATCCCAGAGCAGATACTGCCAGTTCTGCGTCCCGGACAGATGTTCGGCCCACTTAGCCCGGATCGGGGCCGGATCGAATATCCCATCTGCCTGGAGCTGCTTTTCCGACAGCAGATCCTCGGCCCAATCCCGTAGCCCACCACGCAGCCAGTCTCCGAGGGGAATGCCGAAACCCATTTTCGGCCGATCAATGAGCGGTTGCGGCAGATAGCGGGACAGAATCTTCCGCAAAATCCACTTCCCGTTTCCATCCCTAACTTTCATATGCCGCGGTAGCGACCAGGCGAAAGCAACCACGCGATGATCGAGCAGTGGTGTCCGGGCCTCCAATCCCACGGCCATCGAGCAACGATCGACCTTGGTCAGGATGTCATTGGGTAGATATGTCAGCGTGTCGATAAACTGCATCCGCGACACCTCGTCGGACAATGCCGCAGGATATCGCTGATCCCATCCCACGCGATAATCGCCATCGTAGTTTCGCAAAACCTCTCCTGGTGCCGGCCAGTGCGAGACGAACTGGCGATAAAACTCCTCCGATCCGCCGCGCAGCAGCTTGGCTAGCTTGTGCGCCCTTACGCCGGCATTGCGGGGGCGCCAACGAGCCGGAACAGCCTGAGCCACCTGCGACCATCGGTCGGTCGACACTGCCTCCAGCATCCCTGCAAGGCCATGCCCCAGCCCTTCAGGCACATGGCGCAGAAGCGAGGTAATTCGCGAGGCGGCAAAGTATCGGGCATATCCGGCGAAAAGCTCGTCACCGCCATCCCCTGACAACGCAACGGTGACGTAATTGCGGGTCAGCTTGGACACCAGATAAGTCGGTATCTGAGAGGAATCCGAAAACGGCTCGTCAAATATCTCGGGCAGGGTTGGGATGACATCCTGCGCATCCCGCTCCGTTACGTAGAGTTCCATATGACGGGTGCCGAGATGCCGGGCAACGGCAGCGGCATAGGGGGCCTCGTCGAAACCGGACTCATGGAAGCCGATCGAGAAGGTATTGACGGAATCGCGACTGGCTTGCTGCATCAGGGCAACGACCAGCGATGAATCTATGCCGCCCGACAAAAAAGCTCCCAGTGGCACATCCGACACCAGCCTGCGCCCGACAGCATCCAGCAGCAGGGCATTCAACTGATCTATAGCCTCCGCATCACTACCGCGAAAAGGCGCCTCCAAACCATGCTGCGCAATATCGGCCAGGGACCAGAACGGCAATATCTGCGGTTCTTTCCCGCTTTTCCATGTCAGGATGGAAGCTGGCGGAAGCTGCTGGACGCCCTGATAGATCGTCTTCGACCCGGCGATGTAATTATGCCGCACAAAGGTCGCCAGAGCATCCTTGTCGATCCGTGGTTCCCAGCCCGGCAGAGAGCGCAGCGACTTCAGTTCCGAAGCAAACATAAGCCCCGAACCGAAACGGCCCCAATAAACCGGTTTGACGCCGAGACGGTCGCGAACCAGATAAAGAGTGTTCTCCTGTCGGTCCCAGGCAGCGAGCGCAAACATTCCGATCAGCTTGCCAACCGTGCGCTCGACACCCCACAGCGCACATCCTTCGACGATTGCCTCCGTATCGGAATGACCGCGAAAAGCGACCTGGCGCTCGCGCGAGATTTCGGCCTTGATGTCGGCGGTGTTGTAAATCTCTCCGTTGTATACGAGAACAAAGCGACCATCGGCTGAATGCATCGGTTGCTTGCCGGCATCCGATAAATCTATGATCGCCAGCCGGCGCTGACCCAGGGTGATGCCGCGCGAGGCATCGCACCAGTAGCCCTCGCCATCAGGTCCACGGTGGCGCACGGCGTCGGTCATGGCCAGGATGAGCCCCTTTAGCCGATCCTCGGTGGCCACCCCTGTTTCACCGACAAAGCCGGCAATGCCACACATAGTCAGTCCCTTGCTTCTGATGATGCAGCGCGCCCCACCCGCTGCGGCAGGCAAGCCTCGTGGGCAGGGCCCGCTCTTTCGCTAAAAAAACGTGCCGACCTGCTTAAACTATATCGCCTGCCCGCACAACTTTGGGGTAATGAAGTAGGCAAGATGCTTTTCGACAATATCCCGATCAGAACTGCTCCCGCCTTCACCACCGGCTCAGAGGCTTTCCCGGTATGCAGTTCAAGGACGGCCGCGCCGGGCTCTTGGAACAGCCTCCATTCCCCGAGCATTTCCTCGTTCCAGTTGCCTCCCCGGCACAAAGGGGCCTGAGGCATGTGCGGTATTGCCGGCATCGTCAGCACCAAACCAATCCTGCAGCTGCAGCGGATGTTGCAGATTCTTTCAGATACGCAGCAGCATCGCGGACCAGACGACTGGGGCTTCCTGCTTTGGAATGAGGATGCACCGGTACAGGTCGGGCGGGACGCCCACGCTTTCTCGTCAGGCGGGCGGGTAGCCCTAGTACACCGGCGCCTGTCAATTGTTGACCTGACCACCGGCGGCTGGCAGCCAATGCTCGATAACAGCGGCCGGTACGCCCTCGTCTACAATGGAGAGATATACAACTATCAGAGCCTCCGGGCCGAACTGGAAGCTCAAGGGTGCAGATTCAGATCCACGTCGGACAGCGAAGTCCTGCTGCAGCTCCTGATCCGGACAGGGACCGATTGCCTCACTCGGCTTGTCGGAATGTTCGCGTTTGCATTCCTTGATCTGAAGACCCGGAATCTTGTACTGGCGCGCGACCCCTTCGGCATCAAGCCGCTGCATTTCACGCAAAAAACTGGCCACTTCACCTTCGCTTCCGAAATTCGCCCCCTGCTCGCTATTGGTGCCGGATCACGGAACGTCAATCCCGTCGCCCTGTACCGCTACCTTCGTTATTCAACAACAAATGAAGCCGGAGCCACCTTATTTCGCGACATTCACGAATTAGAGCCGGCTCATTATCTTGCCGTTTCCCTTGATAGACCCGAAGCAGCGCACCCGATCCGCTACTGGCGCCCCGACAGACGCCAGCGGCAGCTCACCATGCCTCAAGCTGCAGAGGAATTACGCGCGCTGCTCACCAAGAGTGTACGCCTGCACATGATTGCGGACGTGCCGTCCGCCGCCACTCTTTCCGGTGGCATTGACTCGAGTGGAATCGTCGGCCTGATGCACCGGCTTTCCCCCGGCACCGATAATCTACCCCTGTTCAGTTATTATGCCAGCGCAGGTGGCGTGGATGAGAGCCGCTGGATCGAGATCGCCGCAAAGCCTCGCGGCCGCATTCACAAGATTACCCTGCAAGCCGACGACATGGCGGATGAACTGGATGGCCTTATCCAGACCCAGGAGCAGCCGTTCAGCACCAGCAGTGCCTGGGCGCAGGCAAATGTTTTTCGTGCCGTCCACCAGCACGGCTACAAGGTCGTCTTGGACGGCCAGGGTGCCGATGAACTTCTCGCTGGCTACCCGGTTTTCCGTGCCGCACGTCTGGAGGGTCTGATCCGCAGCGGCAACTGGAAAGCCGCCGTCCAATTTCTGACCGCTCTACCATCCGGCCAGGCGACATATTTGATGCGGGCCCTGCTGCCCTTCATTCCTGCTGACTGGAGACGCCGCATGCGCCTCTTGAGTCGCCCCTTGGCCGCCGGCTGGATGAACGCCGCATGGTTCGGCACTCCACCCGGCTCTCCCGACCTCAGGGAGCCCTCCAGTCAGGGCGCACTGCAGACGGCGCTCCACGCCGCAACCTTCGGTTCAAGCCTACCCATGCTGCTGCGTTATGCCGATCGCAACGCAATGGCTGTATCGGTAGAAAACCGCGTCCCATTTCTGACCACGGCGCTGGCCGATTTCGCAGGCAGCCTGCCGGACAATATCCTGATTACGCCCGACGGAACCATGAAGGCAGTATTGCGCCAAGCCTTGCGGGGCATTGTGGCGGATGAAGTTCTGGATCGCCGCGAAAAAATCGGTTTTGCCACACCCGAGGCACAGTGGTTCAGTCAGAACGGTCGTATTTCCGATTATATAAGAAATGCGCTATCTACGCGGCTGCCGCCCTGCTTCAACCCTGCAGTTGCCGATCGCCTGCACGCGCTGGCCGCCGGAACAACCACCTACGATCCGGCTCTATGGCGCTGCCTCAACGTACTGCGCTGGAGCAGCCTATTCCAGGTCGAGTACCCGGACCACGCATGAATGACGTATGAGCGGACTGACATGATGAAAAGAAAATCAAGGCGAGGCGTAACCGTTGTCGGCGCAAGGCCGCAATTCATAAAAGCCGCAGCCATTAGCCGCGCGCTTCAGAATTGCGACGGCCTGTCGGAAGTTCTACTTCACACGGGCCAGCATTACGATTTCCAGATGTCGCAGGTTTTCTTCGAGGAACTCAACATTCCGGCGCCGAAGCATCATCTCGGAATTCACGGTGGTAGGCATGGCGAGATGACTGGCCGCATGCTGGTCGAAATCGAGCGTGCTTTTATCCTGGAAAAGCCGGACTGGGTTTTGGTCTACGGCGATACGAATTCCACGCTCGCGGCTGCGCTGGCCGCTGCAAAACTGCACATTCCGATTGTGCATGTGGAAGCCGGATTACGCTCATTCAATCGCGCGATGCCAGAGGAGATAAACCGCGTCCTGACAGATCACGTCAGCGAGCTTTTGTTCTGTCCCACACAGCACGCCGTGGAGAATCTGAAATCAGAAGGCCTCGCGCGCGGCGTTCACGCTGTTGGCGATGTCATGTATGATACGGTTCTCCTGACGCGTGAGATTGCGCGCAAGCAATCCAATATCCTTCGGCAGATCGGTCTGAAACCCGATGGCTATCATGTCGCGACAATTCACCGCGAGGATAACACCCAGGAGGCCGGTAAGCTTGAAGCGGCCCTGAACTATCTGCGCGATCATGCGGCAGGCATGCCCGTCGTCCTGCCTCTTCACCCTCGCACAAAAGCGGCCGCCGAACGCTTCAACCTGTCACTGCACGGCCTACAGGTGATCGATCCGGTCGGCTACCTGGACATGACCAGTCTGCTGGACAATTGCCGGTCCGTGTTCACCGATTCAGGGGGGGTGCAGAAGGAAGCATATTTCCATCGCAAGCCATGCATTACGTTGCGTTCCGAAACCGAATGGGTTGAGACAGTGAATTTCGGCTGGAATCGCCTATGGAGCGTGCCGGGCTATCGCCCGCAGCGCGACATTATTGAATACGGTACAGGCGATACGGCAGACCGAATCGTCGCCACCATCGCGAAATGTTTCTGACCACGCAGGCCGTGGAGCCGCTTCGATTGCAGCCGCCGAAGTGATATATGCTTGGCTCCGTCCGGCAAACGGGCAGAATTAGAGCCCTGAATGACTCCGCACCCACACCATGCTGCTTTCTGACCTGATCCTGCATCCTGCCGCCGCTTTCGCCGTTTGCGCTATGGGAATTTATCTAGGCATTCGCCTTGCTTTCCGGTTTGGCATTTTGGCTGAGGCCCGCCCCGACCGCTGGCATACCGCGGGGCTGGTACCAAAACTGGCAGGTCCCGGACTGGCTGCAGGACTGTTCTTCGCTCTACCGCATGAGCAATGGCTGATAGCGGTCTGCGCCGGCGCCATCGGCATCTACGATGATTACCGCCGCCTGAGCCCTGTCGTTAAAGCGCTGCTGCTGCTGATGCCAGCCGCAGCCGGCAGTCTGGTCATGGGCTTGTGGTGGGTGGCGCCTGCCATCTGGATCGCGGCCAACGCTTTCAACCTCCTGGATCATGCCGATGGCGTTGCAGCAGCGACCGCCATGGCGGTCTGCCTGTTTGGCGGCCACCCCGATGGGATTGTGGCCGCCGCCGCCATCGCCGGTTTCCTGATCTTCAATCTGACCCCGGCGCGCAGCTTCATGGGCGATGGCGGCAGCCTGCTACTGGGGACGGCCCTTGTTCTGCTGTCGGCCGGCCAAGGACCGGTGGTGACCGGCGGCTGGCTGGCTGTACCGCTGGCCGATTCCGCGCTGGTAGTGATCAGTCGTCTGCGCGAGGGCCGCAGGCCCTGGATCGGCGGCACCGATCACAGCGGCCATCGCCTGCTGCGCGCGGGCCTGTCGCCGCACCTGCTGCCCTGGCTTTATTTCATCGTTGCCGCGATGGCAGTCGTCGCCGCCAGCCGCCTCTAAGCCTGACGCCGCCGTAACCAGCGCCGCACCGTCTGCGGCAAATCCGCCGGCAGGTTGCGCAGCGCGATTAGACCGAAACGGACCCATAGCAGGGCCGATATTCCCGACAAGGCCCAGCGCGGATACATGCGCTGGAAATGCTTGACGAAATAATAGCTGGTGCTGCGCGTCTTGTGCCACTCGATGAAGGTGCGCGAGGCATCGCTGGTACTCAGGTAGTGCGTGATCGGCACGTGGCCAGCATACCAGACCTGTCCACCCTGCTGCCGGACGCGGATGCAGATATCCGCATCATCGAAATGCAGAAACATATTGTCGTCCATGCCGCCCAGGCGCTCGTAATGGCTGCGCGCAATCATCATGAACGCGCCACTGACCGTGGAAACCTCCATGGCCGCATGGATCGGCTCGCCTTCATGGCTGTGCAAACGGGCAAAATAGGGATGGTTGGGAAAAACATGATCCAACCGTGTCAGCTCGATGAAGGCGCGCCAGGGGGAAAGGATTTCACGCCGGCCACCGCGCTGTTCGCTGCCATCAGGATGCTGCAGACGACCGCCCACCAGCCATGCCTGGGGATGCGCACTGAAGACATCCAGAATCGCGTCGAAGGTTGCCGGTGCCAGCACGCAATCCGGATTGACGAAAGCCAGGCGATCCGCCGTCGCGATTGCGGCTCCCCGGTTGCAGCCCGCGGCGAAGCCTATATTGCGACCGGTTTCGACCAAGCGGATGCGTGGCTCCTGCGCAGCCCGCTCACGCAGACGTGTCAGCACCGCCGCCTCCGCGCCATTCACCACCAGGACCAGTTCGGCAAGTTCGGCCTGGGCCAGTTGGCTGTCGATGCACTGCCACAGAACCGGGCCGGTATAATAGACCACGGTAACGGCCGAGACCCGCCGTCCCGTCGTTGCAGCCCCTGATTCCGGAGAAACCTTTTGCATGAAACTCAATAACCGATAGCCATGGAAAAGTCGATTTACGCTCAGCCGGCCGGGGCGCGAACTGCCGCCTTGAAGGCGTCATCCAGCGGAATATAGCGCTCGATGCCACGATCAAGGGCGCGACGCAGCAAGAGAAGGCCCTGCTGTCGCTGCCGCGGATCGGCGCGCAGCGCATAAACACCGCCTTCGAAATACAGGCCCACGGGATCATCCGGATCGCGCAGGCGCAGACGCCGGGCCCAGATCAAAACCTCGTCATGATTGCCTGCACTAAACTGCCAGGACAGGTAGGCGACCGGCAGGTCGCTGCGGGCCGGCGCCAGTACCAGGCCACGATCGACCCAGCGGCTCCATAGAACCAGATGCTGAGCTGACGCATCGCGTATGGGGACATGCAGCGGATTGAGCGCCAGATCGGAGAGCAGATTGTTACCGGTAATCGCCAGGGCCGGATTGCGCGTCTGCGGAATCGCCGGCTGCAGCGCGGTAATCAGACCGGAAAGACGGCGGACTTCCAGGTCGGGCATAAGCCGACCCTCAATCCCCCTGTCATTCATCATGCCGAGCGCCTTGGCCGTCACAGCCGACAGGATCCCATCATCGCCACGAATATCCATCAGGTGCGGCGCATCACTCGTCGGTGTGTCCAGCCATGCCATGAAGCGATCCACCCGCGCCGCCTGCATGGCCAGCAGTACGGCGGCCGACATCAGAAGCAAGGCCACGATCACGCCACCGGCCGCCAATATGTATCGCGGCAATTTCCCCATCGGGGCACACGGCGCAACTGCGTCGGCATGACTGAGTGCGACAATAGCCAGCGCGAAGACCGGCAGCACAAATATCAATTCAAACCACACCCCGAGCGTCAGCAGCCAGCAGCAGGCAAAGAGCGTTGCATAGGGTCGCCTAGCCGGTGGCGCGAGCCATACCGGCACGGCCACCAGTGCAACCGCCAACACCACGCCGGGCAGGCCGGCGGCCAGCGCCGCCTCGATCACGAGATTATGGCTGTGGAAATAGTCGCGATTGAGAAAATCCCAACCCTCATAATCCCAGAGCGCGGCCTTGGCCACATCCAGATGCAGAGCGAAAGCTTCGCCAGTGCGCCCCCAGCCCAGGCCGAACAACCAGACATCCCAGCCTTCATTCAGCCGCGCCATCACCACTTCGGCGACCAGCACGCGAGCCCGCATCGATGCGCCGAGATGAGCAAACAGCCCCGATACATCCAGGGCGAAGGGCAACAGTACGGCCACGGCAATCGCAGCCAGCGCCAACCGGCGCGACCGGAACCAGCACAACCGATCGCCCCAACGCCAGATGATGACGCTGCCGATGATCATGACGGTAAAGACACAGGCGAAAGTGAGACTGCCCGCCGCGATGAGCAGCGCCAGCGCACCGCCCAGCACGGAAGCAACCCGCCACAGCCAGACGTGTCCGCCGGGATGCGCCAGCAGCATCACCGGCAATGCCAGTGCCGGCCAGGCGGTGGTGATGAAAAGCAACGGCAGATCGGGGCTCGGGACATCCGAGATTGTCGCCTTACCCCAGAGTGTGACCAGTGCGAATATCCAGCAGGCAACCGCGCCAAGATCGGTCAGCCGCCGCCACAAGGTCGGCATTTCCACGACAAGGCTAGCCAGAATCAACCAGATGGCAAGGTCGAGATACCACAGCACGCCGAGTCCCGACTGCGGCACGCCGAACAGGCCCGTCAACGGCACACCCCGGCATGCGGCAACGATCATCGACCACAGGGCGAGCGCCAGAGCCGGACCGGCCATGCGCAAGGCGATGCGTCCCGGAAGACGGCCGGCCAGCGCACAAACGGCAATCGTCAGCGCGGCGAGGGCTGCGACGCCATGTGCAGCGATGATGATCGGTTCGGCCCGCTCCGAAACGCCGGTCCTGAATAGGGCCAGCGTCGCAAAGGGCAAAAGCAAAGCCGGTGCAAAGGCGGCGGCAGGCAGGCCACGTAACAACGGGCGCTCACTCACTGTCATGATCAGGACCCGGGCGGCGGCGCCAGCGGCTGACGGGCCAGCTCCGGCCAGAGTTCGGGCCAGCAGCAGGTATGGTCGGCGCGCGGCACGATGCTGATCGCCGCGCCGTCGAGCCGCGCGCGGCGCAGGTAGGCCTGGGTCAGCGACGCCGGCACAGTGGTGTCGCGCTGGCCCACAAAATGCCGCTGCGGCACCATCCGCAACTGGGCAGTCGCATCGACAGGATTGAGAGAATGACGCAGGGGAGAATCCCCGAAATGGCTGGTCCAGGCTTGGTGATCCAGCACGCCCGCAACCGTCACCAGGCCCGCAACATCCTTGCGGCGCACCGCCAGCAGGGCCGCCATCGTCCCGCCGCCGGAATAGCCATACAGCATCAGGCTACGCATGCCGCGGCCGATAATGAACTGGTCGATTGCCTGATCCATCGCAGCAACCACTTCGGGTGCGAAGCGGGCGCTGGTCCAGTAGATCGGCTCACAGCTGCGCCGTCGGGGCCCTTCGACATATTGGCAGGGTCGGGCGAGGTACAGGACATTGGCCGCCGGATGCCGCACGGCCATTTCCAGGGCGGTGGGATGCTCGGGCGTCGGGTCGGGAGAAATCTGGGTGTGGTTGATATATGCCAGCCCGTCGCCTTCGATGAATACGGCAAGCGACGCATCACCCGGATTGCCGATGCGGGCATAGCCGGTCAGGTCGAAGCGGTCGGTACGAAAAGCCTGCCTCTGCCAGCCCGCCGCGATCTTGTCGGCATGCGCCGCAGGACTGATAAAGGGGTTGAGCGCCGGCGTGCAGGCGGACAGCAGAAAAAGCAAGAGGGCCAAACCTTGCGGTTTGGCCCTCTCGTTACGCGAACTCTTTAGGTGCAAGCGCGCCGATCAGAACTGGGCGCGCAGGCGAGCCATGAAGCTCCACACATCGAGGTCCGAGCGGCCGAGCGAGTCGTAGCTGGTCTCAAGAGTACCCGTGAAGTTGCGACCCGACAGGAAGTCCACACCCACGCCGGCCTTACCGCCGAAATCGTCGGCATTGGTGAAGGTGCCGTTACCGATGGCGAGGCCATTCGGATGCTCGAAGTCATACTCGCCGACCAGCTTCACATAGGGCATCAAGTTGCCCATGGCGTAGCCGAGGCGGCCACCGGCAGAGAGGCGGCCGAGTTTGAACTCGGAACTCGCAACAGCACCACCGCCGGCGCCCGTTTCGGTGTATGCATCCGCCTCTTCGTTCAGGTACAGCACGCCGAACTGCGGCATGATGCGGAGATTGCCGCTGGCATAACTGCCATCCAGTGAACCGCTCACGAACCAGCGCTCGGCATCATAACTGCCGCGGATCGTGTTGTTGGTGCGGCTCACGTCATAGCTGAGGGTGCTGAAGCCGGCAGAGGCCGAAGCGGTCCACTGGTCGGTCAGCTTGAAGCCGATATACGGTGCGATACCGAAGCCGTCGCTCTTCGACGAACCGGCACCCGCCAGGGTGCTGGTGTCGAGATCGACGTTCTCATAGGTGAGGGCGGCACCGAGCACCAGGCGATCGCTCAGCTTGTAATCGAAGCCGAGTACGCCGCTGTAGGCACCACCATCGGCGCCCGCGCCGGCCTGGCTGTTATCGATGCTGCTGTAGGCGCCCTGCAGCCAGAGGCCGAACGGCTTGTCGCCGGCGCCGGCATTGCGGCCGGTATCCCGCGAAGTGTAGCCTTCAGAGGTGCGCACGCCGCCGCCGAAGCCGCCGCCGAAGCCGCCGCTGAAGCCGCCGCCGATCGCGTTGCTGATGATGCTGGCCGTCTGGCTGGCGACGACCGGCAGGGACACCGCAGCGACCGCCTGGTTCTGACCCGAACCCGAATTGCTGACGTCCGAGGCAGCCATAGCCGCGCCCGAAACCATCAAACCCATACCAACAAGGCTGAGTGCAACCTTACGCAGCATCTGTAGAGCTCCTACCTGAATACGTCCCCCCCAGGGGAGTCCTGGGTCTATCAGATGCCATTACTCTAAATTAGGCCCTGTTTTGTCAATGGGTTTGATCTTTTTTCCCTTCCCGCCTCCCACAATGATGGCAGGTGTGCCCGGGAAGCCACACCCCGCCTCCCCCTATATAGAGCCTGGGCATCTCCGTATGCCCCCCGTTTCCCGCCCCCCCTCTCTGACGGCAGTTGACCCCACCCCGCTGGCCGCCTACACCCGGCCCGGACCTAATTCCGGGATACCGACTGATGCCCCATTCCGCTCCCCTGCTGAGCCGGTTGCAGTTTGCCCTCTATGCCGGCGTGACGGACCTGCGGTCCAGCCTCCGGCGGACCGGGCTGGGGCCGCTATGGTCGACCATCGGCCTGATCATGGGCATTACCGTGCTGGGGCTCTTTTTTGGCACCGTTCTCAAGCAGCAGCTGCCCGATTACGACGCCTACATCCCCTTCCTGGCGACCGGCCTGATCGCCTGGACCTTCCTGGCCAGCTGCATCCACCAGAGCAACAGCCAAACCTGGACCTTCCTGAATACCCTCCGGCACACCCGGATGACCCTCATCGTGCCGGTACTGCGGGTGATGTTCCTTAATGGCGTCATCCTGGCCATCAACCTGGTTGTGGCCCTGCTTGCCGGCTGGCTGTATTTCGGCAATATCCCGGTTTCGTTGCCGGGCCTGGCGGTCGGCCTGGTGTTGACGGCCGCCAATGCCTTCTGGATGAGCTATGTCTCGGCCCTGTTCTGCGCACGGTTCCGCGACATGCCCCAGCTCGTCGCCTGGGGCATCCACCTGGCTTTTTTTCTCACCCCCATCCTCTGGATCGAATACAACCTCGGCCGATTCGAATATCTCGCCTGGCTGAACCCCTTCACCCATCTGATTGCCATCCTCCGCCAGCCCCTGCTGGGCCTGCCGGTGCCGCCGGAAACCTGGCTGGTCACCGGCCTGATGGCCTGCGGCGGCTGCGCCCTGTGCTGGGCGCTGAGCCGGCATTTCACCAAGCGTCTGCCCTACTGGCTCTGACCCATGGCTAGCATCGCGCTGACCCGGCTAAGGGTCGACTTCCCCCTCTTTTTCGCCGGCGAGCGCTCGGTCAAATGGAACCTGTTCGATTCCATCGGTGCCCGCGTTTCTGCTACCGCCCGCACCAACATCCGCGCCCTCGACTCGGTCAGCATCACGGTAAAGCCGGGTGCGCGGCTGGCGTTGCTGGGCGGCAATGCCGCCGGCAAGACAACCCTGCTACGGGCCATGGGGGGCATACTGGCGCCAACGCGCGGACAGGCAACGGTGCAGGGCCGCGTCACCAGCCTGCTCGGCACGGGCCTCGGCATTGATCCAGCTTTTACTGCCCGCCAGACGCTGATCGGCCATGGCCTGCTGCTGGGCTTCAGCCTAGCCGAATGCCGCAACCGCCTGCCGGAAGCCATCGCTTTCGGCGAACTGGACGACATCCTGGACATGCAGATGAACACCCTGGGTCAGGGTCAGCAGATTCGCGTCGCCCTCAGTGTCGCCGCCGCATATGCCGCCGACATCCTGCTGATCGACGAGATGCTGGAGCATCTGCCGCCGGCCTTCATCGACCGGCTGTGCCAGTTCATCGAAACCCGCCTGCCCACGGGAGCCATCACGGTCATGGCGGAACGGTCGCGCCATCTTCTCGAACGCATCTGCGATCAGGCACTCGTCCTTGATCGCGGCCGCGTTGTCGACCAGGGCGACCTGCTGCAGATGCTTGCAAAACACGGCCGGCACCTGACCTACTGAAGCAGCCGCACCTTGGTTGCTGGATCAAGGCTTTATTGTTAGATTCCCCCTTGTTTTAAGCGGGATCGCCGGCGTGCCAGAAACCTTGTCTGCATTTTCTTTCAAACCCGGCATGACGGTCATGGTCACCGGCGGCGCCGGTTTCGTCGGATCGCATCTGACCGAAGCTTTATTGGCGCAGGGCCTACGCGTCATCGTCGTCGACGACCTATCGAGCGGCCGCACGTCAAATCTTCCGCAAGCCGGGACAGATCTTCGCTTCATCCAGGCGCGCATCGGAACGCCGGGCGGCAACGCCGCCTTCGCGGCTGCGCTGAAGGATGCCGACCTGCTCTATCATCTGGCCAGTCCTATCGGCGTGCGCCAGGCGCATAGCGAACGTCACAGCATGGTGCAGGAAATGCTGGCCGCCGGCCTGGCTGTCAGTGAGCACTGCCTGCACCTGCGCAAGCCCGTCGTGGCGATTTCGAGTTCCGAGATTTACGGTCCGGGCGAGGACCGCCCGCTGCATGAAGACGACCCGACAGGCTTCGACCTCGCGCCGCGCTGGGGTTATGCCACGGCAAAATTCGCTCTTGAGCAGCTTGTGGCAGGCCTGACCGGCGAGCATGGCATTCCAAGCTGGACCGTGCGCCCCTTCAATATCGGCGGCGCACGCCAGCGACCGGAAACCGGCCTCTGCATCGCGGCCTTCGCTGCGCAAATCCACGACAACAAACCACTGACTGTGCATGGCGACGGCCAGCAGCGCCGCGCCTTTCTCCATGTGATGGATGCCGTGGAGGCCCTGCTGCTGATCCCGCAGGCGGCTTCTCTGATCGGTCGCCCCGTCAATCTCGGCAGCACCGAAGCCATTGCCATTCGCGATCTCGCCCAACGCATGACGACACTGCTTGGTCATGCGGCAGGCTACGAACTTCGCCCCTATGAGGACGTTTTTGGCGCGCGCTTTGCTGTCGCGGGAACCCGCGTGCCGAATATCGACCGCCTGACTCAGGCGACGGGCTGGCGCCCCACGCGCTCGCTCGACGCCGTCATGCAGGATTGCTTCCAGAGCCTGAAGCCGGCCTGACCTGCGGTCGCCGCTGCCAGCAAGCCAGCGGATTCCACGAGAGCGCCTGCGCGATCCGCCACCATGAAACCCTGCGCAGCGCCTGAACCTGCTGACGCCGCGACCAGGCTGCCGACAGTCCGATGATGGCATCGCGCAACGCGCGAAAGAATGGCGCCGGCCGGCCACGCAGGCAGGCCATGACGCCATAGGCCCCCAGCATCGCCAGGAAAGCCGGCACTAGAGCCCAGAACAGCAAACCCGGCATATTCTGCAGGAAGCACCAGACCAGATTGCGCACCCCGTGATAACGGGCGAAATCGGAACTGCTGCCACCACTGGAGCCACCGCCAACGTGATGCACGACGGCAGCACGCACCTGGACAGCATGATGGCCCTGCAGGCGAAGACGGAACCCGAGATCGACATCCTCGACATAGCAGAAGAAAGCCTCGCAGAAGCCGCCCCCGCGGAGGAAAACGTCGCGCCGGTACAGCGCCGCCGCGGCGCAGGGCGAGAAGACCTCGCCTTCCGGCGGCAGGGCTGAAACCGGCCAGCCATAACCGCCGCGCCAAGGCAGGCCGACTGCCAGATAGCAATCGCCCGCACCGTCCAGCCGCTGCGGGTCGACGGCATCGATCTGGGTCGACCCGAAGGATGCGGCGGCCGGATGGCGCTGCGTTGCCTGCATTAATTCCGCCAGCCAGGTCGGATCGGGTACCGCATCGGGATTGAGCAGCGCCAGCCAGGGCGCAGTCGTCATCGTGGCGGCGCGATTGTTGGCGATGGCGAAGCCAAGGTTCTCTCCGGCGGCAACAAAGCGGAAGCGCGCATCACCGGAAACTGCCTGTTCGGCAGCCGCAAGCGAGTCATCCGCTGAGGCATTATCGATGAGGATGACGTCGAAGTCGCGCCAGCTCTGCTGCGCCAAAGCCCGCAGCACGGCCGGCAGGGTGCGGCCGGCGTTATAGTTGACGATGATAACGGTTACCGCAGTCATGCCCGGCCAGATGGTTGTCATTGCAGGATATATCGGCCTGGCGCATATTCTGTAAACCCCGTTTCATTCGCACGGATCGTCGCCAGAGACCGCCATGAAGACCGAACCGTCGCGCAGCCTGCTCCAGACATTCCTGCTCATCGCCCTGCTCTGCGGGCCGACCGCTCCGGCAAATACGCTGGCGCAATCGACCAGCGGCACTGCAGCAGCCACACAGCCAATAGCCAAGCCGCCACGCAGCATCACTCGGCTCGAGGAGCTGCAGGCGCTCAATACCTGGGTCCACCAGCAGCTCAAATACGGCAACTGCCCGTTCTTTCTCAATGAAACCGAGGCAATCCAGTATGGCTACGGCCATTGCGGTACCTATGTGGAAATCCTGTCCGAAGAACTGCGGCAGCGCGCCATACGCCACACCATCATAGGCAACATCACTATGAAAGGAGCCGCGCACAGCTTTATCGAAGTCGAATGGAAAACGCGGCGCCATATCCTCGATCCCACGCTTGGCGTGATCTATCCCCACGCTTATTTCGACCTTCTGCGTCAGCCAAAACTAGCAGGGAATGTTATCGGCAAGATTCCGGCAGCCCTGGCCCTGTATGGCGGGGAAACCTTCTTCGCCGCGGTCTACATCAACAACGACTATGTGATGCATGGCTACGGTGTAGCCCCTGAGAGCATCATCAAACTGGAAGTGACCCCGGGAGGCCGGCTGGCCGTATCGTGGCCGGATGCGCTCAAGCCGGATTTCCTCAGCATCGCCACCACCAAGGACTGGCATGTCCATGCGGATGGCATCGCCTCTCCCGTGCAGCAGCGGCTCTTCGAGTTCATCATCCCGATCCGGATGCCGGAGCAGCCGTTGATGCTTGACTTGCGCGGTACCGATGGGAGCGTCCTGCGTCAAGAAGACATCCGCATCCGCGTTCACAGCAAGCGTGCAAATTTCAAATCCCTGTTCCCCGTGTTTGCGCCAGTTCCGACCTATATCGGTTTCGAAGGCGGGCAGGCATACATCAGCAGTATTTCCATCCTGGATGATGCGCGCCGCATCTTTCACATGGCGGTTGGCGACAGTGTCAGTGAAACGGCACTTGGCGCCTATCTTTACGCCAACGAACGCACCGGGAAGATTGCCAATGACTGGGGTGCGGCGGCCAGTATCGACGGCAGAACATATCGGCCTGTCGATGCCGCGATCGGCAGCGAATACAGACATGCCGTCATCCAGGCGGCCCCAGCCGTCGATGGCATTGCCGCTAAAGGAAAGTTCCAACTGGAAGTCTGTCATCTGAATCGCGAAGATTCAGCCGGCGCGACCCGCGTGAAGATTCTTGATCCGAAAAGCGCAGCCTATGTCTATCTCGGCCCACTGGCCGTTGGCGCCCAGCCACAATGCCAGCGCTTCCCGCTCACTGACGCCATCATCATGGCAACGCTGGGTCGCTGATAGCTCAGGTTTTTAAGCGCCGGCGCTTCAGACGCGCGGTCTGCATGCCGCCATCCACGAAGTTGACCTTCACCGGCACCATATAGGGTTGCAGGGCTGCACTGCAGGCCTGCCGGATGGCTTTGCGCATCGCGGGTGCGTCCCGCCCCTCTTCCAGGTGCACATCGGCACAGACGATCCGCCCCATCAGGGGATGCGCCTCGCCATAGACAATGGCATCAAGGATCCCCGGAACGGCCAGAATCACCGTCTCGACCTCGGCGGGATAAACTTTCTGGCCCCCAACATTGATCAGATCGGAATCGCGACCGAGAATCTTCATGTATTCGCCATCGACCTCGACGCGGTCGCCGGTGATGAAATAGCCATCCTTGGTAATCGGACTGGGATGATTGATGTAGCCAAGCATGGCGGCATCGGCCCTGATCTGCAGTATCCCATCGACTACGCGCAGGTCATATCCTTCGCCGCCGATTTTCACCCACAGGGAATCAGCCGAGCGCGACTTCGCACGCAGCACACCTAGTTCAATCATGCCATAAGTCTGGCGCAGGTCGACGCCCGGGAAGACGCGACGCAATCCCTCCAGCGTGCTGGCGGGCATGGGTTCGGCACCATAGGTGATCACGCGCAACGCCTTGAGATCGCGCCCTTCATAGGCGCGACTGACCAGCAGCATGTTCAGGAAGCTCGGCGTAGCGGGCAGCAGCTCGACACCATAGTCGGCGATCAGCTCGCAGATATGATCCGGCTGCCGGTTCTCCGGGAATACCAGCGCGCTGCCATTCGACAGGCTGTGCAGCAGCGTGTTCAACCCGCCCCAGTGGTCGAATAGCAGGAAATTCAATGTGACGAAAGCATGCCGGTGAGTGTGGAATTTTTCCAGCAGGCGCGAAAAGTCATGCACCACGGCCTTTGGCTTGCCGGTGGAGCCCGATGTAAACAGTACCAGGCCCGGCACCGCGCGCTCGCGCAGTATCCCATACAATGCAGGCTCGACTGCGGATGCGCAGCGCGTGATGACCGGCGCGGACCCGCTGACATCAATCTCGAAGGCGGGTGCGGTCTCCGGCAGGCTCGACTGTATGGTGCCGTAGGTGCCCGGCGTGACCGGAATAACGATGCTGTCGCGCGCGACCAGAGCCAGCAGGACAGCAGTGGCCTGCAGCGAGAAATCACCGCGCAGGATGACCGCCGCACCAGGAGATATGCCACTTGCGTCAAGCAGGGCATGGCTGTCGCGCACCGCCTGCAGCAGCGCGGCATAGGAGATCTTCGCTCCCGCATGGACCAGCGCCGTGCGATCCGCCATCGCGGTGCAACGATCCAGCAGAAAATCGATATGGCTCATGCCCGACCCGGTTCGCTGACCCGCGCCAGCACGGTACCCCAGGACAGTCCGACGCCGAAGCCGCAGATCAGGACCAGCTTGCCCGGTGCAAGACTCGTGTGGTCCAGCGCGCCCTGCAACGCCACCGGAATCGAGGCTGCCACCAGATTGCCTGTCTGTCCCATATCGAACCAGAGCCTGTCCGCCGGCAGCCCCAGGGCCCGACCGACCGCCTCCAGTGCCACCTGACTGGCCTGGTGGAAGACGAACAGCGCGATGTCTTCAATAGCCAGATTGTGGCGGGCCAGCATCTCGCGCACAGCCGCGGGCACGACATTGTTGAAGAAGGTCAACACGCCGAGGCCATCCATATGGATATGGGCTGGGCTGTTGATGCGCCCGCTGGCCGAAACATCGGCAGGCTCTTCCTTCACCGGATTACGCATGCCGCCAGCGGCCACGATGAAGCGGCTGAACTGCTGGCCGGCCGTGGCAAAGCTGGTATCGATCACTTCCAGCCGCCCACCGGCATCAGACACCAGCGTCGCCGCCGCGCCATCACCGAAGAGAGGCCGCGCGCCCCGGTCCGCCGGATGGATCAGTCGCGAATAGGTGTCCGCCGTGACCAGCAGCAGGCGGCGCACCGTACCCGCCGCGATCAGCCCGCGTGCGATGCCGATGCCATAGACGAACCCGGAGCAGGCCAGATTAATATCGAAAGCCATGACGGCCTGCGGCAAGTCCAGGCGCCCATGCAGGACTGCTGCATTGCCAGGCAAGATATAATCCGGTGTCTGAGTACAGAAAATCAGGCCGTCAATGCCATCCGCGCCGCGCGGCACCTGCGCCAGCAAACGGCGTGCGGCCGCCTCGCCCAGATCGAGCGCCGTCTGTCCGTCCGGCGCAATGGGCCTGTATTCAACGCCCGTGCGCGCCGACACGGCCTTCACGTCCCATTGCGGGTTCTCGGCCTGGAGCTGCGCATTGCTGATGCCGGTTTCCGGCAGATAGACGCCGATATCCTCAATGAACGTGCTCATGCGCCCGCCGCCTCAGCAGCCGGCCCCGGCGCTTCGCCTTTGCCGGCAAGGCCCTGCGCCAGCGGGAACGGCCGGCCATGTCCGGGATAGACCGTGAGATCGGCCGGCAAATCGCCGAGCCGCAGAATCGTCTCATCCATTTCGGCCTTCGAACCGCCGGGCAGGTCGGTACGCCCCGGCCCATTCGACATCAGGGTATCGCCGGCGATCAGCATGTCCTGCAGCCGGAAGCAGACGCTGCCCTTGGTATGCCCGGGCGCATGAATGACTTCGATGGTGAAGGCGCCGATCTTCAGTATGGCAGGGCCATCTGCCAGGTCGATGCTCACCTCTGGAATGGCCACGCTTTTGGTCGATTCAAAAATTATCTTGTAGAGATTGCACTGCCGCAGCAGACGATGGTCTTCGCGATGCAGATAGAACGGGATACCGAACCGCTGCATCAGCGGCTGAACGGCGCCGATATGATCGTAATGGGCATGGGTGTTCAGGATGGCAAGCGGCGCCCAGCCCCTCGCTTCCAGCAGCGCCGCGATATCGTCCGCTTCACTGCCGGGATCAAAAATCAGCGCCTTGGCCTTCCCGTCGGCAACGATGACGCAGTTCTGGCGCCACTTCCCATTGGTAAAAACCTCGACCTGCATCGGCTCAGGCTCCGCCGTAATACAGCGTCTGCCCGGTTATGCCCTTCGCCAGCGGCGAGGCGAGGAAATCCAGGGCATGCAGGATTTCGGCGATCTCGACGGGCTGGCGTCGCGACAGCCCTGCAAGCTTTGCCTCGACCGCAACAGGGCTCAGTCCCGCCGCCATACCTTCGCCGGCCACCAGCGAAAGCCCCAGAGTATTGAAGGTGATGTCGTCTGCACCGACTTCGCGCGCCAGACTGCGAGCCATCGTCTCGACGCCGGCCTTGGCCGCATTGTAGAGCGCGCTGCCGGCACTGGCTTGCGGCACATTGATCGACGAGAAAAACACCACACGCCCGAAACGACGGCGCTTCATAATCTTCATGGCCTCGCGCGCCACCAGGAAAGCGCCGGTCAGATTTGCACCGATGATCTGTCCCGCCGCCGCCGCGCCGGTCATGATCGCCAGGCTTTCCTGCGACAGGCCAGCATTGTTGATCACTAGGTCCAGCGACGCCCCGGCCTGCTGGATCTGCGCGAACATGGCCTTGACTGCAACCTCATCAGCAATGTCGAGAACCGCATGCGTATATAGCGGGTGGTCGATCTCGGCCACGCTGCGCGAACAGCCGAAGACATGCAGACCACGCGCCAAGTAGGCCCGCGCCAGCACCGCGCCAATGCCGCGACTGGTGCCGGTGATCAGGACAAACTTTCCGTCTCCGGTCGGCATCATCAGCTAGACGAGAAGCTTCTCGAGATGGCGCGTCAGCGTGCCGATCGTCGAGAAGGGATTCTCCGCCATTTCAAACACCGAGTCGTCCGCCAGGATAATGACCTTGCCGGTATCCTCTTCCGTCACGCGCTCGACCGCGACCAGGATATTGACCAGCGTCAGCGAATCCGCAGTGGCCGTCGGGCCAAGCAGGGCGGTATTGTCGGCGACGACGATCTTCGCGCTGCCCTGTAATTCCTCATTCACCTCGCCAATGGCGCGGGCTACGATTTTCTTTGCGATCTCGCTCATGGCCTGTTCACTACTGCAATCGATCTGGGGTCAGGCGGCCGTTTCGGAATTTTCGTAGGCAGCCATCACCTCGTCAATCTCCCCATATTTCACCAGATACCCCCGGTCAAGATAAAGCGCCTTGTTGCACAGGCTCCGGGCCAGATCGCTGGAATGCGTGGCCACCACGACGATCTGGGAGCGGCCGATCAACGAGCCAAAGCGTTCCATCGATTTCTTCAGGAAAAAGGCGTCGCCGACGGCAATGCCCTCGTCCAGCAGCAGGATATCCGGCGTGATCGAGGTGACAATGGCGAAGCTGAGTCGTGCCTGCATGCCGGCCGAATAGGTATACATCGGCATATGCAGGAATTCACCCAGTTCTGTAAAGGCGGCGATGTCATCGGCCATCGCCGTTATCTCGCTGCGCCCCATGCCCAGATGTAGGCCGCCGGCGATGATGTTGTCATAGCCGGTCAGTTCGCTATGCATCCCGATGCCTACCGTGAGCAGCGGCGCGATCCGCCCCTCGGTCTCGATCCGCCCAGCCGTGGGGGCATAAATGCCCGCCAGCGCGCGCAGCAGCGTGGTCTTGCCGGCGCCGTTGCGCCCGATCAGCGCCACCCGATCGCCATTGCGGATATCGCAGGTGATCCCGCGCAGCGCCTTGACCACGACGATCTTCATGTCGGCATTGAGGCGACCGTCCGCGGCAATATTGGCCAGCTTTTTCTTCAGGCTGAGCGTGTGGAAATTGTACACTGGCAGGTCGACGGCCAGATTATCCAGTCGAATATAGGCCATCCCCATCAACCCTTTGCTCTGGCCCGGTCAGCGATATTCCACGGCCTGAATACTGCTCGGCTTATACCATTTAAAGCCGTTGTTTTTCCATAGAATTGCGGCTATTTACGGCCGATCCGCACCTTGCGGCCTGTCTTCCGCGCTGTTCGTTAGGGCCACGCTTGCACCAGGCTATTCCGGCACAAGGACCGTCACCCAGCGATTTCCAGGCCTTCGCCCGGGAATACGCCAACTGGTCGGAACCGGCAACGATCGCCATAACCGTCGACATAGATTTTGCCCCCGATTTCATGGTGCAGAATATTCTCGACCTGCTGGCTGCCCACGACGTCACCGCGACCTTCTTCCTGACGCATGACAGCCCGCTGTTGCGCGCCATGATCGCCGAGGGACGCCACGAGATCGGGCTCCATCCGTTCAACCACCCGAGCAGCACGCAAGCCGGATCACTCCCCGAGATTCTCGCCCGCTTCAAAGCGTTGCACCCGGCCGCGACCGGCAACCGCTTCCATCGCCTCGCCCATGAGTATCGCGATTACGGAACGCTGCGCGATCACGGCCTGCGCTATGACTGCTCGACCATCCGGTTCAACAGCCCCTATCTGCTCCCTGCCTGGCACCGCGACGTCGGACTGACGCTCATGACCTATTGCTGGGAAGACGGCACCTGCGAGGGCATGGGCCTGCCACTTGGCCTGCAGAGCATGGATATCGAGAGCCCGGGGCAGAAGGTCTACAACTTCCATCCGCTCAATGTTTACCTGAACAGTGCCCAGCGCTCGCATCGTACTGATTTTCTCGGCACGGTCAGCGATCTGTCACGCAGCGAGGAAACCCAGGCTCGCCAATATCGCCAGAGCGGCACCGGCGCCGAAACCGCGCTGAAGACGGTGCTGCAGCGGATCGGACAACTCGGCATGCGTAGCCTGCGGATGGCCGATATTGATACTACCTGGCGCGCCATTGCGGCCACCTGAGGCGATGGACGACACGCTTTCAGCCTATCTCGACCAGCTTGCCGCCTCCTGGGAAACCAGCGGGCTGGGCGCCGGCGACACCGTACTTCTCCATACCTCGACGCTGCGCCAGACCATGCGCGCCCGCTATGCCGGCATAGCGTTGCAGCCGGCCGACCTGCTGGAATCCTTCCTGCGCCTGCTGGGACCGCAGGGCACCCTGATCATTCCACTGTTTTCCTTCCGCATCGAAGATGGCATGGCCTTCGACATCCGCTCTTCGCCCTCGAAAATGGGAAATCTGACGGAAGCCGCACGCCAGCATCCGGACGCACGCCGCACGCCGCATCCGATCCTGTCTTTTGCCGTGATCGGCCGGGATGCCGAAGCATTCGAGCAGTGCGAGGACTATACCGGCATCGGCGCGCATTCTGTCTTCGCGAGCCTGCATGCCATGTCAGGCCGCATCGCGGCGCTGGACGTCGAAGACAACAAATGCATGTCCTACTACCATCACGTGGAATGCATGAGTGGCGTCGACTATCGCTTCGTCATCGATTTCACGGTGCAATACACCGGCTGGAATGGCGAGACGCAAAAGCGCGATTACGGCTTCTATGCGCGCAAGGGCTATGAGGGCGTATACACGGAAGTGGAGCCGATGGGCGAACTGCTGTGGCAGAAGGGCCTCTATCGCGGCGACCGCGCCGGCAAGGGCAATGGCCTTCGCTCCATCGCGGCGACCGATATCCATCGCGAAACCGAACAGGTCATCCGCGAGGGCCGCGCCAAAGGCATGCTGTATTATTACGATGCGGCCGAAGCCCTGAAATTCTCCCCGCCCAAACCACGGGGCTGACAACTCAGTGCTTTCCTGCCGCCTCCAGGCTGGCCAGCCCCAGCAGCGCATGGGACTGGAAGCGCGGCAGCAAAACGGCATGCCCCGGTGTCACCCCGAATTTTCCCGGCGCGAAACGATAGTCGTTGAAGCGTAAGGCCGCACGGCGCGCCGTCTTGACGTCACCCGCTCGAGCCAAGGCATGTACGACCATACCGATCCCCCACAAGCGAGCAGGGTTCGCGGCCTCGTCGGGTTCGTGATGGGTCAGATCGATCAGGTTGAACTCCCCCACCTCGCCCGGTCGCACGAAACCGCGCAGGAATTTCAGTTCCCGCGACAGATCGAGGGAGGGGTCGGCATAACGGCGATACTCGACAAGCCCGCTGACGATATAGGCCGCATGCACCAGATCATTCTGCCGGTTAAACCCTTCGCCGTAATACCAGTAGCCACCCTGCGAACCCGTATCGCGATGCTTCATCAGTTCGGCAAGCGCGCGGCGCGCAAGCCCGCGATCCTGCGGACGATCAAAGGTTTTGGCGATACGGGCATATTGCCCCAATAGCATCGCCTGCACGTTATAGACGTTCTTCTCGTCCGCCTTCTGGTCGGAATACCAGAAGAAACCGCAACAGGCCGCCGTCTCGGTGAAAAAACGCCGGTAGTAATCGGCGGCGGCCAGCGCCGTATCGGCATATTTCCGGTCCTTGGTCAGGCCATGGATGTCCAGCAGCGCCTGAAGCGCCAGCGCCGTGGTGATACCGTAAACCGTCTCGATCGGATTGGTACTGCCATCGCGAAACGCATCCCAGGCGACCGGCACGCCCCAGCCCACGGCGCCCCGGGGACGCGATGCATCCGTCAGCAGCCAGTCGCCACTCTGCCTTGCCAGCGCGACATCGCGCTTCGTCGCAGCATAGGAACCAATCAACGCATGGGTCATCGCATGCTCGACCAGAGCATCGCCTGCACCATCCAGACCGCGGGCGGGCCGATGGGGATCGAGCCCGGCGAGCAGCTCCTGGCTGGCCGGAGGCTCGGCAGCATGGCCCGCAGCGGCGGCTAGCGTGATGGCAATGGCAAGCGCGGCACGGCGGAGCCGCCCGCTGCGTCGCGCCTGCCATTGCTCCACACAGACTGTACCGGCCATATAGATTGCCACCATTGCGCGAATGAGATAACCTGATTCCATCACGAAGTTATTGATATAAAAGCATGAAGGGGACTTCGTCACAATATCCCCGGCAACGCCGGGCCCGCATGCAGAGGATGTCCAACTCTCGGCACGCCATGATGTTGTCTCCCTGCCTTCACCGCGGGATTGATGCCATAATTCGACATGGACCTGTTCAATCGCGCATCCATCGGAACAGCACCGCCGCTGCATGTCGGCCCGGACGCCATTAGCCATTTCCTGTTTTCAATGACCATGCCCGATCTACCCGATACCCTGCTGTCGTTTCACAAAAGGCCGGAAGGGATTCCCCAGGCGGACCCTGCAGTACACATGCTGTACCAGCCCGGCGCGCCCCAGCCTCGCAATCCCGCCGCGCCGGAGAATTTCGACCTGTGGCAGTTCGATGCCATTGGCGAGCCAGTCCGTCCACTGACGACAAGAGCCCTACGCTTCATCGTCCGCCAGTTACGTCGCTATCTGCCCCTGCGCATCAAAATTGGCATTCGCATCCTGATCTACAGAGCTGCTATCTTCCTGAACCGCTTTCCACGGATCAAGCGACCGTTACAAGCGATCTTCCTGAGGATGCAATGAGCAAGACTGTCTGGTCGATTACGGAAGAAGGGCACGCCGACCCCCGCATCTACACCATCCTCGCTGCTTTCAGGGAGCGTGGATGGAACGTGTATTATGTAAATCCGATCCGGCCCCTGCATTCGCTGATCCAAGGCAATCATTTCATCGAGCACGAAACTCTGCCGCTGCCGGTTCCGGCATCACAGGAGATATCGCCAAGAGATCTGCCCGCCGTATTCGCTGGTTTCTTCGACGCCATCCGCAAGACCAATGCCGGTGAACGATTTGCGCGGCGCGATCAGCCGATCCGCGACAATGCCATCGTCTATCAGTTCCGCGAGAGCGTCGATCAATCGCTCTGCCTGTTCTCCGAACGCAACGGCAGGGTCAAGTTCATGTATGACTACATGACCGGACAGCTCTGGCGACAGGACAGCGAACTGACCGCCATTGAAACCGACCTGCTATCCCTGGCCGGGCAGATGCGCCGTCTCGGTACCCAGATCAACGCCGATTACATTAAGCAGTGGCTGCATAGTCGCCACACCCATACCTCGATCTCTCAATTCGAGGACCAGATCATCGTGGCGGTCCCTTCGGACTACAAGAACGGCATGCGTTACTTCCTGTCGCTGAAGGATTTCTTTGTCGATCGTCAGGTCATCCCGAGAGTCGCATCGCTGTCCGCCGATGCCCTGCACGGCCAGGCGATGGATTATCCCGGCTTCAAGACGACGGTTTACGACTACACCTTCACGCTGGAGACCGTGAATGATTACCTGACCCGCGCGCGGCCGGAATCGGCCCCGGACCTTATCCTGTGCTCAAATCTTCCGACGCTTCCCATCGCCGTCGAGCTGAAGCGGATGTTCAACGGTAAGCTTATTATCGACTGCCATGAATGGTGGAGCGTCCAGGAGGAAATCTGGCATCCGGACCGGGTGAAGAAAATCAAGGATATCGACGACTGGGAGCGCCGCCTCTATCCGCTTTGCGATGCCCGCATCACTGTTTCAAACGCCCTGGCCGTCGAGATGGAAAAGCATTTCGGCCTCAGCTTCGATTTTGTTCCCACTTGCGTCTTTTCCACAGACGCCCCCGCAAAACAGAAGACTTTCTGGGAAAGTTGCCTGGGCTTCGAGGCCGATACGACCGTCGCCCTGTTCCAGGGTAGCCTGACCACGCAGCGGAACCTGAAGTCTCTGGTTCGGGCCAGCGCTCATCTGCGCGAAAATCAGAAGCTGGTGATCGTGGGCGATGGCGCAAAGCGCAAGGAACTGGAAAAGCTCGTCGAGACCGAGGGAAATCCGGATCGCATCTGCTTCACTGGCTGGATCGATCAGGAAGAACTGGCCAGATACACTGCGAATGCCGATCTGGGTCTGATCCCATACACAAACCCGATGCATTACTATCGGGTCTCATCACCCAACAAGCTTGCCGAGTATCACGTCAGCCATCTCCCCATGCTGGTCGATCGCGAAATGATCGAGCTTCGCAACGTTGTCGAGGCCGACAATATCGGTTTGGCCATCGATTTCACCGATGCCGGCCTCGTGGGCCGCACCATCGCCGACTGCCTGTCGCACCCCGGAAAACTCGCCACCTGGCGTGAAAACTACAAGACGGAGCCCGCGCGCTATTCCTACCGCAGCCTCTGCACCACGATCGCCGCACTGGAAAGCAGCCTTTTCCCGGCCGCATCCCTGAGCCATATCGCCTCACCGGTTTCACAGTAGAACGGCATGAATTCGGCAAGCATCCGCTCCATCCTGTTGGAGCTTCGTTCAGCGCTACTGAAACCGGACATCTGGCTTTTCATGGCGCAGACCGATCTGCGACTGCACTACAAGCGCTCGATGATCGGCCCCTTCTGGATGACCATCAATATGGTCTTCCTGATCGCGGCGATGAGCTTCATCTACAGCCAGCTGTTCAAGGTCGACCTGCACCAGTACATGCCGCTGGTGACGGCGGGCTTACTGAGCTGGGGCTACCTGCATGGATTGATCACCACCGGCTGCACCGTCTTCATTGCCGGCGCCGACCTGCTGCGCAACACCAACCTCTCGCCCTTCATCCTGGTGCTGCGGGAAACCACCCGACAGACCATCGCCTTCGCCCATAACCTGCCGGTTCTCGTCCTGCTGTATGTGATCACGCCGGAAAAGCTGACCTGGGCGCTGCTGCTGCTGCTGCCGGGGATCGTGATTTATCTGCTCACATCTGTCTGGATCATGGTTTTGCTGGGCCTGATCTGCACGCGCTATCGCGACGTCAACCAGATCATCGTCAACCTCATGCAGGCCCTTCTTTTCATCACGCCGGTCTTCTGGGCGCCGCATTTCATAGAAAGCAGCCTGCTGTACGAACTGAATCCGCTTTATTATTTCATCGAGCTGATCCGCGGGCCGGTCAGCGGCACGATTCCCCCGTTGCGGATTTACCTGACCGCCATCGGCATCACCGCCGTCGGCTGGGCCGTCGCCCTCACAGCCTATCGCCGCTATCGCAGTCGCCTGGTCTTCGTGGTCTGACCGTCAGACCACGTGCGCTCTGGGCTTCGGCGCCAGGGCGTGATCCGGTAGCCTGAAATCACGCGCATTGTCCTGGAACCGGCGCGACCACAATTCGAGACTGAGCAGTCCCCAGATTTTGCGCGAGAACGAGCCCGCGCCGTCCAGGTTTTCCAGGATGGCCTTCGCGTTGATATGCGGCCGGTGCCGCGCCTGCTGTGAACTGAATACGTCGCCGATGAAGCCCCGCAGCGGCCCGGAGAACCATTCTTTCAGCGGCACCGGAAAGCCCATCTTGTCGCGCCGGTTGGCGATGCTCGGTGGCAGGATATCGGCGAAGGCCGACCGCAGCATATGCTTGAGGTGCCCGTCCTTGAACTTGATATAGGCCGGCACGGTAGCCAGGAATTCGATCAGCGGCGCATCAAGGAACGGCACACGGGTCTCGATGCCATGCGCCATGCTGACGCGATCCTCGACCTGAAGCAGGGCCGGCAGCAGACAGCGGAAATCGAAATAGGTCATGCAGTCGAAATAGCTGGCCGGGCCATGCAGCAGCCGGGAATTGAAAATCTTCAGCGCCTTGTCCTGCGAGGCATCCAGAGCGAGGCCGGTGGTATCGACCTCGTCGCCTAGATCGTTGCGGCGGCCGACCAGTCGCATGTAACGGCGGTCCAGGCTGTTGAACAGGTCCTCGCGCCAGAACTCCCGGATCAGCGGCTTGTATTCCTGCAGCGCCGAAAGGTTTGGCAGGATCGACTCCGCCGTGACGATGAAATTGCCGGACTTGTACGTGCCTTCGATAGAGGCCTTGATGCACTGCTCGAAATAGGCCAGCAGGTAGCGGGCATAGCCTCCGAAAATCTCATCGCCACCCTGCCCGCCCAGCACCACCTTCGTATGCTTGCTGGCGTATTTCGAGACCATGTACTGGGGAAACGCGCCGGGCCCTGCGACCGGAACATCCAGGTGATAGATCAGGTTTTCGATATTGTCGGTAAAATCCTGGGGCGTGATGGTGATGTGGTGCAGGTCGCTGCCGGCGACCTGAGCCGCCGTCTCGGCATGATGGCTTTCGTCATAACCAGGAAAGTCGGTAAACTTGCCAACAAAGGTCGGGAGTGACGCACCAAGATTCTGGCCAGCCATGATGGAAATCAGGCTGGAATCGATTCCGCCCGAAAGATAACTGCCCACTGCGACGTCGCTGCGCAGGTGAACCTTTACAGAGTCATGCAGCAGTTCGCGCAGGCGGCGCTCGTAATAGTCCGGCGAATGATCGACATCGAGGCTGAAATGCATATCCCAATATCGATGCGTGCTGAGCTGGCCATTCTCGAAAATCAAAATATGACCAGGTTCAAGGCGCTGGATTCCGGAAACCAGTGTCCTGTCGCCGAAATAGTACTGGAATGATAGATAATCGCTGAGTGCCTCTAAATCCGTGTCGACGTCCTTCAGGAAGGGAAGCAGCGCCTTCATTTCCGAGGCTAAAGCGATTTCACCGTTATTGACGACATAATACAGCGGCTTGATGCCAAAGCGGTCGACGGCGCAGAACAGCCGCTTCTTCGTCTCGTCCCACAGCGCGAAAGAGAACATGCCGCGCAGGTGATCAACGCAATCGACGCCATAACGGTCATAGGCGGCGAGGATCGTTTCGGTGTCGGTCGCAGACTGGAAAGTCCAGCGATCGGACAACGTCTTGCGCAGCTCGACGTAATTGTAAATTTCGCCGTTATAGGTGATGCAGGTACCGTTCGGTGCCGTCATGGGCTGCGCACCGGCATCCGAAAGATCGATGATACTGAGGCGCCGATGGGCGAAGCCGACCCTGCCATCCGCACCGGTCCAGATGCCATCGCCATCCGGCCCGCGGTGGGCGATCAGATGCGACATCCAGTACAGTTTGTCTTCCAGCCGCGAAACCGGCTGTTGATGGTTCACAAGACCGGCAATGCCGCACATGGAATGCCCCGAGCCCCTGATGGCGCAACTCATTGTTCAATACCGGATCATACTGGCTTCCGGAAGCCCCGCCGCGTCAGGACATTAACCGCGCCGCATTACGGCGATAAAGGCAGCAGCGGCCTCGTCGCTCCCCAGACCGCGCGAGCCGGCCGGCGGCAGACCTGTCGGCAGAGCCGCGAAAGCAGCAGCCAGATCCGCTGCATGGCCGACACCATGCTCGGCATGCCATTGCCCGCCACCCCAGGCCAGAATGGGTTTTCCGGCCGCCTTGTATTCGCCCAGCTTGCCCGGCGGATGGGGCGAGGTCGTTGCCGTGCCGACCAGCAGAAGGTCGGCCGCGCGCTGGTAACCCCACGCCTGCTCAAGCGATAGCGGGCCCGTCATCACGATGCGATCGGCAGCGGTGGATTCCAGAACACGCCGCCGTTCGGCCTCGGTCAGCCGGCCCACAAGATGCAGCCGCAGATCGGCGCGTTGCGCAGCCTCGAAAGCCAGGAGCAACGGATCGATCCGCCGTTCCGGATCGGACAAAGTGAAACTGCCGGTATGCACCAGGTGGAAGCCCGCCCCCAGATCCGGCGCAGACATGGCGGCCGGGTCGGCGAAATGCCCGATCACGGCCAGTGGCGTGCGACAGCCAAGCCCACGAACATCAGCGGCCACTACATCATTGACA
>NZ_JBXAQN010000002.1:1122500-1232514 GCF_058807275.1 Ferrovibrio sp. GW821-FHT12D07
ATCGCGATATCGACATCCTCGCGCGAGAAATCCACCAGCCGCCTCGACGTGTCGATGCGCAGATCGATGCCGGGATAAAGCCCCCGGAAATGCCACAGCCGCGGCACCAGCCAGCCCGCTGCGAAAGACGCGAGCGTGGTAACGGTGACCAGACCGGTCTCGCCGCCCTCGCGCAATCGCGCGGTCGCGGCTGCCATGCGGTCGAGCGCATCGCTCAAGCCCGGCATATAGGCGCGGCCGGCATCAGTGAGCGTGAGCCCGCGCGCCTGCCGGCGGAACAGCGGCACCTGCAGCTGATCCTCCAGCCCCTTCACCTGCTGGCTGATCGCAGCCGCCGTGACGCCCAGTTCGACCGCGGCCAAGGCAAAGCTGCCATGGCGGGCGGCGGCCTCGAAGGCGCGCAGGGCATTGAGGGGCGGCAGGCGGCGGCGCATGGGCCCAGTATCATGCCTTAGCTTTCCTAAGCCAATACCCTAGAAACACTCGTTTGCGCCTTAGGCAGGCTTACGCGACCATCCGGACAGCAACCACGGGAGCCTCCGATGCCCAGCTATGTCGCCGAAACCCCTGCCGCGCCGGCCGCCGAAGCCCGGCTGCATTTCGCCCGCAAATTCACCTTCGAGGCCGACTGCTGGGACGTGCATCACGGCCTGAGCCATGGCCAGCGCGACTTCGTGCTGCTCGATGTGCGCGGCCGCAAGGCCTATGCCGAGAATCATGTGCCCGGCGCGATCAGCCTGCCGCAGGCCGACATCACCGCGGCGCGCATGACCGACAATTTCGCCGACGACACCTTGTTCGTCGTCTACTGCGCCGGGCCGCATTGCAACGGCGCCGACCGCGCCGCGCTCAAGCTGGCGACGATGGGCTATGCCGTGAAGATCATGATCGGCGGCATGACCGGCTGGGCCGATGAAGGATTTTCTTACGCCCGGGGCCGCGAGCCCGGCATGGTGGAGACTGCGCAATGATGACGCTGTATGACTACCTCGATTCCGGCAACGGCTATAAATGCCGCCTGCTGCTGGCGCATCTCGACATTCCCTATCGCCGCGTCGAACTCGATCTCGACAAGGGCGAGACCCGCACGCATGCGTTTCTGGCCAAGAATCCGAACGGCCGCATTCCGGCGCTGGAGCTGGAAGACGGCATCGTGCTGCCGGAAAGCAACGCCATCCTGTGCTACCTCGCCGACGGCACGAAGTATCTGCCCGACAGCCGGCTGGCCAAGGCGCAGGTGATGCAGTGGCTGTTCTTCGAGCAGTACAGCCATGAGCCCTACGTCGCCACGCCGCGCTGGATTCTGCGGCATCTGGGCCGCGAGCATCCGCGCATGGCCGAGATGCCCGAGCGGCTGGAAAAAGGCCGCGCGGCGCTGGCCGTGATGGAGAAGCATCTGCAGACAGGCGACTTCTTCGTTGGCGGCAGCTACTCGATCGCCGATATCGCGCTCTATGCCTACACACACCGGGCGGATGAATCCGATCTCGACCTCAAGCCCTTCCCCGCCATCCGTGCCTGGATGGGACGGGTCGCCAGCCAGCATGGCCACGTGAAGATGTTGCCGTCAGACTGACGAAACCACGCTTTTGCCATTTTGGGTGCGCTATCTTCTGTCCCAGACAGGAGACCCAAGATGGCAAAACGCACCGAGACCAAGACCCGGGCCGGCGACCGCGACCTGCATCCCGAAACCCAGATGATGACCTACGGCTACAACCCCTTCCTCTCGGAAGGCGCGGTGAAGCCGCCGGTCTTCCTCACCTCCACCTTCGCCTACAAGACGGCGGAAGACGGCGCCGCCTTTTTCGACCTAATGGCAGGCCGCACCAAGCTGCCCGAAGGCGAGAAGGCCGGCCTGATCTACAGCCGCTTCAACCATCCCAATCTCGAAATCGTCGAGGACCGCCTGGCACTGCTCGAAGGCGCGGAAGCGGCGGCCGTCTTTTCCAGCGGCATGGCGGCGATTGCCAGCGCCTTCCTCACCTTCCTGCGTCCCGGCGACACGCTCCTGCATTCCTCACCGCTGTATGGCGGCACCGAGACCATGATCCGCAAGGTGCTGCCCGAATTCGGCATTCATACCGCCGAATTCCATGACGGCCTGCATGACCGCGACATCACGGCGGCTGCCGGCACCGCCAAAGGTCGCATCGCCATGATCTTCATCGAGACGCCGGCCAACCCGAACAACGCCATGGTCGACTTCGCCATGGTGGCCAGGACCGCCGATGCCATCGCCAAGAAACAGGGCGGCCAGCGGCCCATCGTGGTCTGCGACAACACCATGCTGGGCCCGATCTTCCAGAAGCCGCTGCAGCATGGCGTCGATATCGCGGTCTACTCGCTGACCAAATATGTCGGCGGCCACAGCGACCTGGTGGCCGGCAGCGCGGTCGGTGCGAAACACCATCTCGACCGCATCCGCAGCTACCGCAACACCTTCGGCAGCCAGCTCGACCCGCATTCCAGCTGGATGATCGCCCGCTCGCTGGAAACGCTGGTGATCCGCATGACCCGCGCGGCCGAGACCGGCCGCAAGGTGGCACAGTGGCTCAACACCAATCCGCATATGAAGGTCACGGTGCGCCACCCGGACCTGATCCCCGACAACACCTATCAGACCGTCTACCAGCGCCAGTGCTCAGGCCCGGGCTCGACCTTCTCGTTCACGCTGGAAGGTGCTTCGCGGCAGCAGAGCTTCAGGCTCATCAACGCACTGCGGCTGTTCAAATCCGCCGTCAGCCTGGGCGGCACGGAATCACTGGTCTGCCATCCGGCCTCGACCACGCATTCGGGCGTCGGCACCAAGATCCTCGACGTGCTCGGCGTCACCGAAGGCCTGATCCGCGTCTCGATCGGCCTCGAACATCCCGACGACCTGATCGACGACCTGGAGGCAGCGTTTAAAGAAGCCGCACACACTTAACAAACCTGCAAGGGCCCCGGGTTACCGGGGCCCTTTCCATTTACTCCGCCGCCACGTCGACGATGCGGTCCTGGATCGTCAGGCCCTGTGGGCCGGCGCTCACATTCACCGTCACGCCATCGGCGATCTCGCCTTCCAGGATCATGCTGGCCAGCGGGTTCTGCAGCGAACGCTGGATCACCCGTTTCAAGGGCCGCGCGCCGTAGACCGGATCGTAGCCGGCATCAGCCAGCCACTTCTTCGCCGCATCATCCAGCTTGAGTTCGATCTTGCGATCGGCCAGCAGCTTGCGCAGCCGCATGAGCTGGATGTCGACAATGCCGGTCATGTTCTCGCGGCTCAGGCGGCGGAACAGGATCACCTCATCCAGACGGTTGAGGAATTCCGGCCGGAAGCTGGCGCGCACCACTTCCATCACCTGATGGCGCAGCGCCTCGTCGATCACTTCACCTTCGGCGCGCGCGAGATATTCACTGCCCAGGTTGGAGGTCAGGATGATCACGGTATTCTTGAAATCCACCGTGCGGCCCTGACCATCGGTCAGCCGGCCGTCATCCAGCACCTGAAGCAGCACGTTGAACACATCGGGATGCGCCTTTTCGACCTCGTCGAACAGGATCACCTGATAGGGCCGGCGGCGCACGGCCTCGGTGAGCGCGCCGCCCTCGTCATAGCCGACATAGCCCGGGGGCGCGCCGATCAGGCGGCTGACCGCGTGTTTTTCCATGTATTCCGACATGTCGATGCGCACCATGGCGCTGTCGTCATCGAACATGAACTCAGCCAGCGCCTTGGTCAGCTCGGTCTTGCCCACGCCGGTGGGGCCGAGGAACAGGAAGCTGCCGATCGGGCGGTTGGGGTCCTGCAAGCCGGCGCGTGCACGACGCACCGCATTGGCGACGGCCACCAGCGCCTCGTCCTGGCCGACCACGCGGCTGCCCAGCCGCTGTTCCATCTTGAGCAGCTTTTCGCGTTCACCCGACAGCATCTTGTCGACCGGAATGCCGGTCCAGCGCGACACCACACCGGCGATGTCACTCTCGGTGACGGCCTCGCGCACAATCGCCTTGTTATCCTTGCCGCCACCTTTTTCCGCGTCCTGCAGCTTGCGCTCCAGATCGGGAATCACGCCATACGACAATTCAGACGCACGATTCCAGTCGGCCTTGCTCTTGGCCTGGTCGAGATCAAGGCGCGCCTGATCGAGCTGTTCTTTCAGCTTCTGCGCATCGCCCAGCTTGGCCTTCTCGCCTTCCCAGGCAGCCGTCAGCGCGGCCGAGCGGCTTTCCAGATCGGCCAGTTCGGATTCCAGCGTGGTCAGCCGGTCTTTCGAGGCGACGTCGGTCTCTTTCTTCAGCGCCTCGCGCTCGATCTTGAGCTGCATGATGCGGCGGTCGAGTTCGTCCACCGCTTCGGGCTTGCTGTCGACTTCCATGCGCAGGCGCGAGGCCGCCTCGTCGACCAGATCAATGGCTTTATCCGGCAGGAAGCGGTCGGTGATGTAGCGGTTGGACAGCGTGGCGGCGGCCACGATGGCGCTGTCGGTGATGCGCACGCCATGGTGCACCTCATACTTCTCTTTCAGGCCGCGCAGGATCGAGATGGTATCTTCCACCGTCGGCTCGCCGACGAAGACCGACTGGAAGCGCCGCGCCAGCGCAGCGTCCTTCTCGATATACTTGCGGTATTCATCCAGCGTGGTGGCGCCGACGCAATGCAGCTCGCCGCGCGCCAGCGCGGGCTTGAGCAGGTTGGAGGCATCCATGGCGCCATCGGCCTTGCCGGCACCGACCAGCGTGTGCAGCTCGTCGATGAACAGCACGATCTGGCCCTCGGCCGCGGTGACTTCCGCCAGCACGGCCTTCAGCCGTTCCTCGAATTCGCCACGGAATTTCGCGCCGGCGATCATGGCGCCGAGATCGAGCGCCATCAGCTTCTTGTTCTTCAGGCTTTCCGGCACGTCGCCCTTGACGATGCGAAGGGCGAGACCTTCAACAATCGCGGTCTTGCCGACGCCGGGCTCGCCGATCAGCACGGGATTGTTCTTGGTGCGGCGCGACAGAACCTGGATCGTGCGGCGGATTTCCTCGTCGCGGCCGATGACGGGATCGAGCTTGCCCTGTTCGGCGGCCTCGGTGAGATCGCGGGCATATTTCTTCAGCGCATCGTAAGCCTGTTCGGCCGACGCGGAATCGGCCTTGCGACCTTTACGCATATCCTGAATCGCCTTTTCCAGAGTTTGCGGCGTGACGTTGCCGGCCTTCAGCGCGTCGCCCGCCGGCGTGCCGGTAGAGAGCGCCAGCGCCTGCAACAGCCGCTCGGCGGCGACGAAACTGTCGCCGGCCTTTTCACGCAGCTTTTCGGCGGTTTCGAACAGGCGCGCCATCTCGGGCGCCATATACAGGCTGCCGGCACCACCGCCTTCCACCTTGGGAATCCTGGCCAGCGCCTCTTCGGTTTTGGCCTTCACGACCTCAGGCTGGCCACCAGCAGCGCGGATCAGGCCGGCCGCCATGCCTTCCGGATCGTCATTCAGGACTTTCAGCAGATGCTCGGGCGAAAAGCGCTGATGCCCGCGGGCCAGCGCCATGGTCTGGGCAGCCTGAAGGAAGCCGCGGCTGCGCTCGGTGTATTTCTCGAAATCCATGTCGAACTCCTTGTCCGGCAGTCCTTAAATCCGGTGCCCCCGCTTGGCGGCTGGCTCCGGGGCGGACCCCGCACCGGAAATGTGGGAAGCCCGCCGCAGGCTACAAGAGGGGCCGTTAAAGAATGCTGCCGGAAACAATGCCGCAGGGGCGCAAGAGTTCGCCTTGATCCAGGTCAGGATGGGCCGGGCCCGGTTTCACTGCGGGGTGGCCCGATCAGACCCGCTTCCCGCAGCCGGGCGAGGTCGGGCCCCTCCAGATCAACAATGGTGGGCGGGCGCGTCCCGACAGGCGGGAGGTCCACCATCCGCCGAGGCTCGCCCTCCTTCGTTTCCGTTCGTTTGGCTTCGTTTGCGTTCGTTTGGCTTCGTTCTCGTTCGTTTTGGTTCGTTTCAGTTCGTTTGGCTTCGTTTGGTTCGTTTCGGTTCGCGCGGCTTCGTCCGCTTCACGGGTCTCGGCCGCGCGCGCCGTCATCAGCGCGACATGCTGGCTTATGCTCTGGGCCACGAAGGCATCCATCTCCCGCCGTTCGTCGGCGATGCGCTTGCGCAAGGCCATGTTGGGCGGCCGCGCGCCGGTTTCGCCCAGCGTTTCGATGCGTTTTTTCACATCGCCGGCAGAGCCTTCCATCGCCTCCTGATCCAGCAGGCAGCGCAACATCTCGGCGTCCAGCGCTTCGGATTCCAGGCTGCGATTGAGCAGGGCGGCGCGGCCACCGGCGGCCAGACGCAGGCCGACAAGTTGCCGCTGGCGCTCCAGCGCCTGCCCCAGCAGGAAGCGGAACCGCAGGCTGCGCTTCAGATGCTCCCAGATGCGGTCTTCCCTGATCGCGAGCGCCGCCGCAATCGCAACCGGCTTCTCACCCTCGGCGAGACGGCGGGCGACCGCCTTCCAGTCGATCATGACCGGGGCTTTGCGCCTCTTCCTTGGCAGCGGCGGCTCGTCCGGGGTGCCCAAGGTTTCATCCTTGAACGGATCATATCGCTCGCCCATGGCGGTCTCCTGTGGATGATTGACATCGCGATAGAGAACATATAGAGTATATAGGAATAAATGTCAATCCGGAGTCCCGCCGTTTACGTGGCTGCGGCGCTCCCCTAAACACTGAGGCAGCCCTCCCCGCGTTTGAACGGACCGAGTCATCTATGTGCGGCATCGCAGGCATCCTGACCGGACGCGACACCCCGGCCGATACGCTGGGCCGTCGCGTCACCGCGATGACCGATGCCATCGCCTATCGCGGCCCTGACGCCGCCACATCCTGGCTGGATGCGCCGGCAGGCCTGGCCTTTGGCCATCGCCGCCTTGCCATCGTCGACCTGACCGAGACCGGCGCGCAGCCGATGCTGAGCGCCAGCGAGCGCTTCGTCATCTGCTACAACGGCGAGATCTTCAACGCCGCCGAAGTGGCGCGCGATCTTCCCGGCATAAACTTCCGTGGCACGAGCGACACCGAAGTGCTGCTGGAAGCCTGCGCCGCCTGGGGCGTGGAAAAAGCCATTCCGCGCTTCATCGGCATGTTCGCGTTTGCGCTGTGGGACCGCAAAGACCGCGTGATGTGGCTGGTGCGCGACCGCCTTGGCATCAAGCCGGTCTACTGGAGCAAACAGACTACGAGCGAAGGCCCGGCCCTGCTGTTCGGATCGGAGCTGAAGGCGCTGACCGCCTATCCGGGCTGGACGCCGATGCTGGATCGCGATGCGCTGGCCGGCTATCTGCGCTTTGGTTATGTGCCGGCGCCGCGCGCGATCTATGCCGGCGTGCAGAAGCTGCCCCCGGGCCATATCCTGCGCGTCGATCCGGATGGCAGCACCACGCTGAGCTGCTTCTGGGACCTGCGCAAGATCGCCGCCACCGGGATGCGCAACCGCGACACGCGCAGTGAACCCGAGCAGCTGGAAGACCTGCATGTCCTGCTGAAAGATGCCGTGAAGCGCCGCATGATGGCCGATGTGCCGCTGGGCGCGTTCCTCTCGGGCGGCATCGATTCATCAACCGTCGTCGCGCTGATGCAGACGCAGTCGACCCAGCCGGTGCAGACCTTTTCCATCGGGTTCACCGACGAGGCCTTCAACGAGGCCGACCATGCCCGCACGGTGGCCAAACACCTGGGCACCGACCATACCGAACTGGTGATCGATCCCGGTCACGCCCGCAACGTGATCCCGAAACTGGCCGAGATGTATGACGAGCCGTTTTCGGACTCGTCCCAGATTCCCACCTATCTTGTCTCCGAGCTGGCGCGCAAAAGCGTGACGGTGTCGCTGTCGGGCGATGGCGGCGACGAAATCTTTGCCGGTTATGTGCGCTATCAGGGCATCGACCGGCTGTGGAATGCCGTCGGCCCCGTGCCGGCCGCGATGCGCAGCGGTGGCGGCGGGTTGCTGAAGATGCTGTCGCCGGACGCCTGGGACGCGGTGTTTTCGCCGGTGCCGCAGCGCTACAAGCCTAAATTCATCGGCGACAAGATTCACAAGGCCGCCGGCATCATGGCCGAGGCCGACGCCGATGCGATGTATGCAGCCCTGGTCACGCAATGGGACGGCGAAAGCATGGTGCATGGCGCGCATCCGCGTGCAGCGCCCGACCTGCGGCTGGCCGGCGAACTGCCCGAAACCGTGGCGCGCCTGCGCTATCGCGACATGACGACCTATCTGCCCGACGACATCCTGACCAAGGTGGACCGCGCCAGCATGGCGGTCTCCCTGGAAGCGCGCGTGCCGCTGCTGGATCACCGCGTGGTGGAATATGCCTGGACCCTGCCGCCGGATCGCCTTTTGCAGGGCGGGCAAGGCAAACGCCTGCTGCGGCAGGTGCTGTACAAGTATGTGCCGCGCGAGATGGTGGAACGGCCCAAGACCGGCTTCGGCATTCCGGTCGGCGACTGGCTGCGCGGGCCGTTAAGGGACTGGGCCGCAGACCTGCTCTCAGAGCAGCGGCTGAAAGCCGATGGCCTGATCGATCCGGGTCCGGTGCAACAGCGCTGGCGCGAGCACCTGAGCGGCCGCCGCAACTGGCAGCACAGCCTGTGGACGGTGCTGATGTTCCAGGCCTGGCGGCAGCGCTGGCCGGGCGTCGCACTGGCCTGACAGAATACCGAATTTCCCTAACGGCACGGTGACTTGGCGAGGCTTTCGGGAACTCTCCGGCCGCATGGCGGTTCGTTGACAGCCCCCCAAGCGGGTTATAGTGTGCAGCGCGAAAAACGTATGCGCGGCCCCGGTTTCCTTGGGATTTCTTTGGGGTTTGACGGGCTGCGCACCGTCTCAAGTGTCACTTTCGCCTTAAATTACTCGCTCGCAACAACCAAGGTTTGACGTCCATGAAGGTTCTGGTCGCGGTCAAGCGCGTGGTAGATTTCAACGTCAAGATCCGCGTGAAAGCGGACAAGACGGGTGTCGATCTCGCCAACGTAAAGATGTCGATGAATCCCTTCGACGAAATCGCCGTCGAAGAGGCCGTGCGGCTCAAAGAAGCCAACACCGCCACCGAAGTCATCGCCGTCTCCATCGGCCCGGCCCAGGCACAGGAGACTCTCCGCACCGCGCTGGCCATGGGCGCCGACCGCGGCATCCTGATCAAGACCGACGCCGACGTGCAGCCGCTGGCCGTAGCCAAGCTGCTGGCCAAGATCGTTGAAGCCGAGCAGCCGCAGCTTGTCATCGTCGGCAAGCAGGCCATCGATGACGACAGCAACCAGACCGGCCAGATGCTGGCCGCCCTGCTGAACTGGGCCCAGGGCACCTTCGCCAACAAGGCCGCCTTCGCCGATGGCAAGGCCACCGTGGTGCGCGAAGTGGACGGCGGTCTGGAGACTGTCGAGCTCAAGCTGCCGGCCGTGGTGACCACCGACCTGCGCCTGAACGAGCCGCGCTATGCCTCGCTGCCCAACATCATGAAGGCGAAGAAGAAGCCGATCGATGAAAAGACCCCGGAAGACCTGGGCGTCGACATCGCGCCGCGCCTGAAGACGCTGTCGGTGGACGAGCCGCCGAAGCGCAAGGCCGGCGTCAAGGTGCCCGATGTGGCGACGCTGGTGCAGAAGCTGAAGACCGAAGCGGGAGTGATCTGAGATGAGCGTCCTCGTCATTGCTGAACACGACAACGCCTCGCTCAAGGCGCCCACGCTGAACGCCGTCACCGCCGCCGCCAAGATCGATGCGGATGTGCATGTGCTGGTCGCCGGCAAGGGCGCCGATGCCGCCGCCGCCGCCGCCGCCAAGGTCGCCGGCGTGAAGAAGGTCATCCAGGTCGAGGGCGAGCAGTATGCCCATGGCCTGGCCGAGCCGCTCGGCGCGCTGGTCGCCACTATCGGCAAGGGCTACGCCGCGATCCTCGCGCCGGAGACCACCTCGGGCAAGAACGTGCTGCCGCGCGTCGCCGCGCTGCTGGATGTGGCCCAGATCTCGGGCATCGTCGAGGTGAAGTCTGCCGACACCTTCGTGCGTCCGATCTATGCCGGCAATGCCATGGCGACCGTGCAGTCCACGGATGCCATCAAGGTCATCACCGTGCGCGCCACTGGTTTCGCTGCCGCCGCCGCCGATGGCGGTTCGGCCGCCGTTGAAAAGACCGACGGTGCCGCCGATGCCGGCCTGTCCAAGTTCATCGGCCAGGAGCTGCAGAAGTCGGACCGTCCGGAACTGACCTCGGCCAAGATCATCGTCTCCGGTGGCCGCGGCATGGGCTCGGGCGAGAATTTCAAGCTGATCGAGGCCGTCGCCGACAAGCTCGGCGCCGCCGTCGGCGCCAGCCGCGCCGCGGTGGACGCCGGCTTCGTGCCGAACGACTACCAGGTCGGCCAGACCGGCAAGATCGTCGCGCCGCAGCTCTATGTGGCCGTCGGCATCTCGGGTGCGATCCAGCATCTGGCCGGCATGAAGGACTCGAAGGTGATCGTCGCCATCAACAAGGACGAAGAGGCGCCGATCTTCCAGGTCGCCGATTACGGCCTGGTTGGTGACCTGTTCAAGATCCTGCCCGAACTCGAAGCCGAGCTCGGCAAGTAAGTAAAGCGAACGGTGGGAACCGCATGATCAAGACCATTGGGGTGATCGGCGCCGGCCAGATGGGCAATGGTATCGCCCATGTCTGCGCGCTGGCCGGCTATGATGTCGTGCTGCAGGACATCAACGCCGAGCAGCTCGGCAAGGCGCTGGAAACCATCGGCGGCAACATGGCCCGCCAGGTGGCGCGCGGCAAGATCACCGAGGCCGACAAGGCCAAGGCGCTGACGCATATCCGCACCTCGAACGACATCCGCGTTTTCGCCGATACCGATTTCGTGGTCGAAGCCGCCACCGAGAACGAGGGCCTGAAGAAGAAGATCTTCGCCGACCTTTGTCCCGTCCTGAAGCCGACGGCGGTTCTGGCGACCAACACCTCGTCGATCTCGGTGACCCGTCTGGCCTCATCGACCGACCGGCCGGAAAAGTTCATGGGCATGCATTTCATGAACCCGGTGCCGGTGATGCAGCTGGTCGAGCTGATCCGCGGCATCGCCACCGACGAAAACACCTTCAAGATGGTGCGCGAACTCACCATCAAGCTGAACAAGACCCCGGCCAACTCCGAAGATTTCCCCGCCTTCATCGTCAACCGCATCCTGCTGCCGATGATCAACGAGGCGATCTACACGCTGTATGAAGGCGTGGGTTCGGTCGAAGCCATCGACACCGCCATGAAGCTGGGCGCCAACCATCCGATGGGGCCGCTGCAGCTTGCGGATTTCATTGGCCTCGATACCTGCCTCTCGATCATGCAGGTGCTCTACGAGGGCCTGGCCGACAGCAAGTATCGCCCGTGTCCGTTGCTGGTGAAGTATGTCGAGGCCGGCTGGCTCGGCCGCAAGACCAACCGCGGCTTCTACGACTATCGCGGCGAACATCCGACGCCGACACGGTAAAACGGATCAACAAAAGCCCGCCCAACCGGCGGGCTTTTTTGTTAGTGTCAGACCATGAAATTCGGCATCTTGAAATCCATCGGCCACAATATCGCGCACTCACTGGCCAGCGGCATCGGCTTGATGATCGGCGTCTACGAAACCGACATTTTCGCCGAGGCCAGACAGTCGCCGGAAGGTTTCATCACGGTCGATTTTTTGACTGCGGCAACGACCGGAGCGCCGCCGTCAACCAAGCTGCAAGGCGCACTCCGCCTGTATGGCGATACGCTGGCCGACCTCTGCAAGAGGCAGGGCATCGATCCCGCCGAATTCGCCGTTCTGACGGCTCGCTTTGGCACTGATGTCGCGTATGGACCGCATTTCACGGTCACTATCGAAGACCGGAAAGGGCGTCGATCGGAAGACGTGTATACCGGATTCGACGGAACGAAGCCGTTCCCATAGAAAAGGCCTATTTCTCAGCGATGGCCGCGTCGATCAGCTTCAGCGCGTCCGGCCCGTCCCAGGTGGCGGCGCCGATCAGGCGGCCGATTTCGCGGCCCTGGCGATCGATCAGGATGGTGGTCGGCAAGCCCACCGAGCCCCAGGCGCGGCCCGACTTCATGCTGCTGTCCATGTAGGTGCCGAGCCGGCGGGCGCCGACATCGCCCAGGAAGCGCTCGACCTTGCCGCGGCCGGCGCGATCCTGCGCCACCGCCACCACCTCGAAATCCCTGGAGCCGCGCAGGCCCTGCAGATTGTCCAGCGCCGGCATCTCTTCCCGGCAGGGAATGCACCAGGTGGCCCAGAGATTGAGCAGCACCACCTTGCCCCGGAAGGCCTCCAGCGTGACGGTCTGGTCCTGGGGGTTCTGGAATTCGGCCAAGGCGACTGGCTTCCGCTCGGCCGAGAGGTTAAGTTTGCGCATCTCGCCGTGACGGGGGAGTTCGGCGGCGAAAGCGGGCTGGGCGACCGCGACGGCCAGGGCCAAAATCGTCAGAAACCGTTTCATACCAGCCATTATCCCGATCATGTCCGCACGCAAGAAATCAGATAAGTCGCAGTCTTCAATTAAGGCTGGGGCCAAGGTTAAGCAAGCCAACACCATGTGGGGTGGGCGCTTTGCCGCAGGCCCGGCGGCGATCATGACCGAGATCAACGCCTCGATCCGCTTCGACCAGAAGCTCTATCGCCAGGACATCCGTGGCTCGATGGCGCATTGCCGCATGCTGGTACGACAGGGCCTGATTTCCTCTGCCGAGGGCAAGAAGATCATCGGCGGGCTGGAGACAATTCTGCGTGAGATCGAGGCCGGCAAGCTGAAGATCGATCCCGCACTAGAAGACATCCACATGCATGTGGAGGCGCGGCTGGCCGAGCTGATCGGCACGCCGGCCGGACGCCTGCACACCGCGCGCTCGCGCAACGACCAGGTGGCGACCGATTTCCGGCTCTGGGTGCGCGACGCCATCGACCGCGTCGATGCGGGCCTGAAGGACCTGCAGCTGACCCTGCTGCGCCGCGCCGACGAATATGCCGCCACCGTGATGCCGGGCTTCACGCATTTGCAGGCTGCCCAGCCCGTCACCTTCGGTCATCACCTGATGGCCTATGTCGAGATGATCGGCCGCGACCGCTCGCGCCTGCAGGATGCGCGCGCACGCCTGAACGAAAGCCCGCTGGGCGCCGCCGCCCTGGCCGGCACGTCGCTGCCCATCGACCGCGCCAGCACGGCCAAGGAGCTGGGCTTCCGCGCGCCGATGTCGAATTCGCTGGATGCGGTGGCCGACCGCGACTATGCGCTGGAATTCCTGTCGGCCGCGTCGATCTGCGCCGTGCACCTGTCGCGCCTCGCCGAAGAGATCGTGATCTGGACATCCGCCCAGTTCCGCTTTATCTCGCTCAGCGATGCCTTCACCACCGGCTCGTCGATCATGCCGCAGAAGCGCAATCCCGATGCGGCCGAACTGGTGCGCGGCAAGGTGGGACGCATCGTGGGCAGCCTGAACGCGCTGCTGATCACCATGAAGGGCCTGCCGATGACCTACGGCAAGGACATGCAGGAAGACAAGGAGCCGACGTTTGATGCCGTCGACAGCCTGGAACTCTGCATCGCCGCCACCGCAGGCATGATCGGCGACCTGAAGGCCAATGCGCCGCGCATGCAGGCAGCAGCCGGCGAAGGCTATACCACCGCGACCGACCTGGCCGACTGGTGCGTGCGCAAGATCGACATGCCGTTCCGCAAGGCGCATCATGTCGCCGGCAGCCTGGTGCGCATGGCCGAGCTGCAGGACAAGCCGCTGGAAGCCCTGACGCTCAAGGAGATGCAAAGCGTCGAGCCGCGCATCACCAAGGATATCTTCGCCGTGCTGGGCGTGCAGAATTCGGTGAAGAGCCGCGTGTCCTATGGCGGCACCGCGCCGGCCAATGTGAAAAAGCAGGTGGCGCGCTGGCGCAAGCTGCTGGCGAAGAAAGGCGGATGAGCATGCGACGCGCCAAAGCCTTCGCCCTGCTGCTCATCCTCGGCCTGACCGGGCTCGCGGCCTGCGGCCGCAAGGATGTGCCCGAATATCCGCCCGATGCGATCGAGCGTCCCGGCACGCTGCCGCCGCGCCGCGAAAGCATCCGCTATTACTGATCTTCCAAATCTTTTCCTGTCGAGACTGCTATGTCCGGTTTTCCCTGGTTCCCCTATCGTGACGGCGCGCTCTGCGCCGAGAACGTTCCGCTGTCCAAGATCGCGGCCGAGGTCGGCACGCCGGCCTATGTCTACAGCAGCGCCGCGCTGACCGACCGCTACAAGAGCCTGTCGGATGCCTTCGCCGGCATGAACCACCTGATCGCCTATGCGATGAAGGCCAATGCCAGCCTGGCCGTGCTGCGGCATTTCCGCGACCTGGGCGCCGGCGCCGATGTCGTCTCCGGCGGCGAGCTGCAGCTGGCCATGAAGGCTGGCATCGCGCCGCAGAAGATCATCTTCGCCGGCGTGGGCAAGACGCGCGATGAAATGGCGCTGGGCCTGAAGAGCGGCATCCTGCAGTTCAACGTGGAATCCGAGCCCGAGCTGCAGGCGCTGTCCGAGGTGGCGAGCGGCTTAGGCGTAAAGGCGCCGATCGCCATCCGCATCAATCCCGATGTCGATGCCAAGACGCACAAGAAGATCACCACCGGCAAGGCGACCAACAAGTTCGGCATCGCCTACAACCGCGCGCTGGAGGTCTATGCCGAGGCCGCGAAGCTGCCCGGCATCGAGATCGTCGGCGTGCATGTGCATATCGGCAGCCAGCTGACCGATCTGGCGCCCTATGACGCCACCTTCGCCAAGCTGGCCGACCTGATCACCAGTTTGCGCGCGGCGGGCCACAACCTGCACCGCTTCGACCTGGGTGGCGGCATCGGCATCCAGTATGACGACGAAACGCCGCCCGATCCGCGCGCCTATGCCGATCTGGTGCGCAAGCATATCGGCAAGCTTGACTGTGAACTGGCGCTGGAGCCCGGCCGCTACCTGGTCGGCAATGCCGGCCTCCTGCTGACGCAGGTAACCTATGTGAAACATGCCGAGCAGAAGACATTCCTGATCCTCGATTCCGGCATGAATGATCTGATCCGCCCGGCGATGTACGAGGCCTTCCACCGCATCGTGCCGGTTAAGTCCCCGAATCCCGGCGCAAATCAGGCGCCGGTCGATATCGTCGGCCCGGTCTGCGAGACCGGCGACACCTTTGCCGAAGACCGGCCGATGCCGCCGGCGGATGCCGGAGATTTGTTGGCCATCCTGTCTGCGGGTGCGTATAGTTCAGCCATGGCCTCCACTTACAACGCCCGTCCGCTGGCGCCTGAAGTGCTGGTCAGTGGCGACCGGTTTGCCATCACGCGCCGGCGCGCCACCATTGACGAGATGACCGCCCTGGAGACCCTGCCGGCATGGCTCAGCGAGGCGAAGGCGTAGAGCACACCGATCCGTCCCAACCGGTTCCAACCACCGGTCTGGTCGCGGCGCTCGCGCCTATCCTGGAACGTCGCCTCGGTCTCGCCCGCGCCGCCCTCTTCTGGGAGCGTTTCTGGCCCGCCCTGATGCCGGCCGCCGCCGTGCTGGCGGTGCTGCTGATCCTGGCCGGCTTCGACATCTGGCGCTTCACCCCGGTCTGGCTGCACTGGCTGATGCTGGCCGGCTTTGCCGCCGCCTTCGGCGCCCTGCTGTGGCGCGACCTGCGTCCCTTGCGCTGGCCCAGCCGCGCCGACGCCATGCGCCGGCTGGAACGCATCAACCTGCTGCGGCACCGCCCGCTGGAAGCCGTGGCCGACAAGCTGTCGGCCGAACAGCACGACCCGATTGCGCTGGCCATCTGGGACCTGCATCGCCAGCGCGCGCTGGCGCAGCTGGCCGAGGTGCGCGTCGGCACGCCCGAAGCCGGCTGGTGGCGCCGCGACGTCTGGGGCTTCCGCGCCGCCCTTGGCCTGCTGCTGGTCGTCGCCTGGGCCAGCCCCGGCGAGGATCGCGGCCAGCGCCTGGCCGATACGCTCAATCCCGGCACGGTGCTGCCCGCCGGCACGCAACTGGCCATCGAGGCCTGGATCACGCCGCCGGCCTATACCGGCCGCGCGCCGATGTTCCTGACCCGCGACGGCAAGCCTGTGCAGGCTTCTGCCGGGCCGAACGGCCAGCAGGGCAGCACAGCCCCGCTCTCCGTGCCCACCGGCAGCCTGCTCAAACTGCGGCTGGCCGCGCCGCCATCCGGCTTCACCCTGCGCTTCGGCAAGAGCGAGCAGGCGCTGCATGCCATCGACGAGCGCAACGGCGAACTCGATCTCGCGCTCGACCTGACGCAGGGCGAGCATCCCACCCTGGCGCTGATGCGTCGCGACAAGGCTTTCGCCGAATGGCCGCTGCGCGTGGTGCCCGATCTGGCGCCGAAGATCCGCTACAGCGAAGACCCCAAGACCGCGCGCCGCATCGAACTGGAAGTCGCCTTCACCGCCGAAGACGATTACGCCGTGCAGCAGGTGCAGCTGGAACTGACCCGCGACGGCGCGGAACAGCCCGTGCTGGTCGACTGGCCGGTGCCGCTGGGCGGCGGCAGCCAGATCAGCGACAAGCAGAGCTTCGATTTCACCGCCCATCCCTGGGCCGGACTGCAGGCCAGCATGACGCTGGTGGCCAAGGATGCGCTGGGCCAGACCGGCCGCAGCGAGCCGGTGACCGTGACCCTGCCGGCGCGGCGCTTCAACCATCCGGTCGCCAAGGCCATCGTGGAACAGCGCCGCGAGCTGGCGCTGAAGCCCGGCCAGTGGCAGCGCGTGGTGACGGCGCTGAACGCGCTGAGCCTGGCGCCGGAACGCTATCGCGACGATTACACCGCGCATCTGGGCCTGCGCATGTCGGCCACCCGCCTGCGCCTGAACCGCAGCGCCGCATCGGTGACGGCCGTGCAGGACCTGCTGTGGCAGACGGCGCTGCATATCGAGGATGGCCGCGCCAACCAGGGCGAGAAGGACTTCCAGGCCCTGATGGACAAGCTGCAGGATGCCATCGACCGCAATGCGGACGACGAGGAAATCCAGAAGCTGATGCAGGAAATGCGGCAGGCGATGGATCGCATGCTGGAGCAGATGATGCGAGACGCCATGGAACGCATGGCGCGCGGCGAGCAGCCCGAAGAACTGGGTGAAGACGAAGAAGCGATGAGCGACGACGACCTGCAGGACATGATGGACCAGGCGCAGGACATGGCGCAGATGGGCGATCGTGACCAGGCCAAGGACATGCTGCAGCAGATGCAGCGCATGATGGAGGCGATGAAGAACGGCCGCATCGTGCGCATGCCCGAGGGCCGCCAGAACCAGCGCGCCCAGCGTGGGCAGCGGGGCCAGCGCGGCCAGGGCCAGCAAGGCCAGATGATGCAGGAATTCGGCGAGATGCTGCGCCAGCAGCAGCAGTTGCTGGATCGCAGCTTCCGCCGCAGCCAGCAGTTCGGCCGTGGCGAAGGCACGCCGCAGCAGCGCGCCGAGAACGAGGCTGATGCGCGCGCGCAGGAAGAGCTGCGCCGCAAGCTGGGCGACATGATGGGCCGGCTGGGCGAGCGCAATGGCGGCCAGCTGCCCGACCAGCTGGGCAAGGCCGAACGCTCGATGCGCGATGCGCGCGAGTCCCTGCGCCGCGGCGAACCGGGTGAGGCCATGCAGGGCCAGACCGATGCGCTGGACCAGATGCGGCAGGGCCTGAACCAGATGCAGCAGGCCCAGCGCGGCAATCCGAATGGTCAGGCCGATGCCGCCGATTCACGGCAGAACCAGCGCAATCCGGTGCGCGATCCGCTGGGTCGCAACATGACCGGATACGAGAATGCCGGCGAGGCCACCCGCGTGCCCGACATGGCGCCGGTGGAACGCGCGCGCCGCATCCTGGAAGAATTGCAGCGCCGCGCCGGCAACCGCGAGCGCACGCCGCAGGAACTGGATTATCTCGACCGACTGCTGCGCCGCTTCTGAGTGCGGCTTTTATGGAAGGCGTGTCATCATGACCAAGTCGCTGATGATTGCCGCCCTGCTCACCGTCCCCCTGCTCTCCGGCACTCCCGTCGCCGCCTTCGCGCAGGCCGCCGTCATTATCACCCAAAGCGTGCAGAGTGCCGTGGCAGGCGCCACGGCCTCGGCCAACCAGAGCCTGCAGGGTCCGGCCACGGCGCCAGCTACGGCTGCAGGTACGACGACGACCGCGCCGGTCGCGGATGCCGGCGAGAAGAAGAACTGACGGTTCTCCCGATCCCCCATCCCCCATTCCCGCGAAAGCGGGGACGACGAATGATACTTGGCGACTACGTCTCCGCCGCCGCCAGCGCCGCTTCCACCGCCTCGTTGAGATCGACCATGCTGAACGGTTTCATCAGCACCGGCGGCGCGGTTTCGGCAACGTCATGCACGCGGGGCTGCTGCGCCGCATAGCCCGTCATCATCAGCACCGGCAGCTTGGGCCAGTCGCGCGCCACATGCAGCCAGAGTTCGATGCCATCCATGTTGGGCATGGCGATATCGGTGAGCAGCAGGTCGAAGGGGTGGCGCGCCAGCCGGACCAGCGCATCGGCGCCATCGGACACCGTCATCACGTCATGGCCGCGTGATTCCAGGATGCGGCGGATATATTCCCGCATCGGCGCTTCATCCTCTGCGACCAGAATACGTGCCATCATCCCCTCGCCGACGGCCGTCGCCTGTGCGGCAAGTTCTTGCCGGCGACACACCACCTGTTCTGGAATCAGCTCGGGCGACCGACCCGCGTCGCGGCGCGCCCCTGGAGCCAGACTACGCCCGAGGCCGGCAAAAGAAAACGCGCATTATCATTGTGGAAACGGCTGCCGGGGGTGCTGCGCCGGCCGCAGGCCGCAACGCATCCGGATGCTGATCAGTTCGCCGTCTGGCTGGAGAAGGCCACTTCCAGATCGACGACCTCGCCCTTGGGTGCCGGCAGGCGGACGTCGAAGCTCAGGCGCTCGCCGGCGGCGACACTGGACTGTTCCAGCTTGATCATCACCGCGCCAAGATCGGCGCCGCCGGCGCCGCGCATGGCGACGCGGATCGGCGGCAATGCGCGTTCGGTGTCGCTGACATTGACCACATCGCCCGATACCGCGATGCGGGTCTCGCCGCTATCCAGCACCGTGGCGGATTTCAGGTTATGCAGCTCCAGGCCCAGCCACTGGGCGGTGTCGACCGGGATACGCAGATATTCATAGAGCTTGACCAGCGGCGGATAGAAGGCCACCAGCTCGACGCGCTTTTCATAGCCGCCACCCACGATGCCGCCGATCACGGCCAGCAGCAGCAGCCAGCCGGTCCAGGCCCAGGAGCGCGGCTTGCGCGGCTTGGGCGGTTCGCGGGTGACGCCGGCCTCGGCCAGGCGGGCGCGGCGGCGGTTGAGCGCCTCGTCGGGGTCGCCTTCCTCGGGCAGGGAGGAGCTGAAGGGCTCGTCCAGCGGCGGATGCAGCGGCGGCCGGTCCATATGCTTCAGATCGAGCTCGACCTCGTCGTCGAAGCCGGTGATGCGCGGCGGCGCGGGCGGCTCCAGGTCCATGACCGGCGGGGGTTTGATCGCTTCGGCCTCGGGCGCCTTGCCGCCGGGCGGCGGCGGCGGCACCCAGTCGTCGTCGTCCAGGGGCTCCGCGGCACCGGCTCCGTGACCAGCCATGCCTGCGGCTTGCACCACCGAGGGGACGGGCTGGGGCTCGGGTTCGGGGAGCGGTTCCTGGTCCCACACGGCGCGGCAGCGCGAGCACCGGACCTTCCGCGGCGCTGGGCCGAAGAGGGCGGGTTCAACGTGGAACCGGGTCTCGCAGCTTGGGCAGGTAAGAATCATGCCTTAAGTCAGCCTGAAGCCAGCCCTTTTGCGTTTCCGGATGCTTTCCCTTATAGGACGGACAGGGCGGTTGAAGCAAGGCTACAGCCTTGCAAGATATTGTGCTGCAAGGCTTTGGTCGATTCGGCACGATTCGCCCCATGAGCAACCCAGTGGGGCAGCCCAGTGGGGCAGCCCGTGAGCAGCAAGGAGTTGGGACTTGGTGCGTTTCCAGAACGTCGGCATGCGGTACGGCCCCGGGCCGGAAGTCTTGCGCGACGTCAACTTCGAGCTGGCCGCCGGATCCTTCCATTTCCTGGCCGGCCCCAGCGGCGCGGGCAAGACCTCGCTGCTCAAGCTGCTCTATCTGGCCCAGCGCCCGAGCCGCGGCCTGATCACCATGTTCGGCCAGGATGTCTCCACCGCCAGCCGCTCAGCCCTGCCCATGCTGCGCCGGCGCATCGGCGTGGTGTTCCAGGATTTCCGCCTGCTCGACCACCTGAGCGCGCTCGACAACGTGGCGCTGCCCTTGCGCATCGCCGGCGCCGACGAGAAGCGCACGCGCGAGCATGTCAGTGAACTCTTAAGCTGGGTCGGCCTCGGCGACCGGCTGGAAGCGCGGCCGGCCACCTTGTCGGGCGGCGAAAAGCAGCGCGTGGCGATCGCGCGCGCCGTTATCGCGCGGCCCAGTCTTTTATTGGCGGACGAACCCACCGGCAACGTCGACCCGGAGATGGCCGAGCGGCTGATGTATCTGTTCGTCGAGCTGAACAAGCTCGGCACCGCCGTCGTGCTGGCGACGCATGACACGCATCTGCTGCAGACCTTCCGCTTTCCGGTGATGCGCCTGCGCGCCGGACAATTGCTGATCGAGAGGAATGCGGCATGAGTGCGCGCAAAGCCCCTCGCCCCTCCGACCTGCAGCTTGAAGCCGACAGCGGCGCGCGCTTCCTGCCCTGGGCACTGGCGGTGATGGTGTTCCTCGCGGCATTGGCACTGGCCGGCGCGCTGGCGCTGGATGGCAGCATCGATGGCTGGCGTCGCGGCGTCGCGGCCAAGCTGACCGTGCAGATCGCCGACCGCCCGGGTCAGCCGATGGCGCCGCGTCTGGAAGCCGCGCTTGGCGTGCTGCGCGGCGTGCCCGGCATCGAGAAGGCCGAAGCGATGGATCGTCGCGCGGTCGAAGCGTTGCTCAAGCCCTGGCTCGGCGCCGAGGCGCTGGAATCCGACCTGCCCCTGCCCGGCATGATCGACGTGACGCTGAGCGACTCCGCCGCGCTCTCGGTCGATGCGCTGTCGGCGCGACTCAGCAACGCCGTGCCCGGCGCGCGCATCGACGACCCCAAGCCATGGCTGGACCGCCTCGTTCAGATCGGCCGCCTGCTGCAGTCGCTCGGCGGCGGCATCGTGCTGCTGGTCGGGCTGGCCACGGCGGCGATGGTGATCTTCGCGACACGCGCGGGGCTCGCCGCGCGCCGCGACACGATTGAACTGCTGCATCTGATCGGCGCCGAAGACGGCTATATCGCGCGCCAGTTCCAGCGCCATGTCGCCTCGCAGGCCGTGCGCGGCGGCATCATCGGCGCCGGGATGGCCGTGCTGATTATCGTGGCGATCCAGCTGCTGGCCGGCGGCGTCGGCGCGGGGCTGCTGCCCGGCCTGGCACTGCTGTGGTGGCACTGGATCACGCTGCTGCTGCTGCCCGTCGCCGCGACCCTGCTGGCGATCGTCACCGCGCGCCTGACCGTGCTCGGCGCGCTGAAAGCCATGGTATGAAGAAGAACTGGGCATGACCATGCTGGTGCTGCTGGATCGTGACGGCGTGCTGAACGAGGACATCCCGAACGGCTATGTGCTGTCGCCGGCCGCGCTGCGCATGCTGCCCGATGTGGGCAAGGCCGTGGCGAAGCTGAATGCGCGCGGCTGGCATGTGGCGATCTGCACCAATCAGAGCTGCGTCGGCAAGGGCCTGATCGACGAAGCGATGCTGGAGCGTATCCACAATACCCTGCGCGACCATCTGGCCCGCGACGGCGCGACGATCGACGCGATCTTCTTCGCGCCCGACCCCTCGCATGCGCCGACCGAACGGCGCAAGCCCGGGCCGGGCATGCTGCGCGAGGCGATGGCGCGTTTCCGCACCGGACCGCAGGAGACCGTGTTCATCGGCGACAACGTGATCGACCTGCAGGCCGGCAAGGCAGCGGGCTGCCGCCGCATGCTGGTGCGCACCGGCAAGGGCGCATCGATGCTGGCAAAAGGCTTGCCCGAAGACGTTTTGCCGGTCACGGTGGTGGAAAACCTGACCGAGGCTGTCGAGCGCCTGCTGGCCGAGACGGCGAACTGATCATCGAGTACTGACTGACATGGCGCGCCGTTCCGAATCCTCCTCCCTGTTTGCCCGTTTGCAGCGCTGGCTGCTGGCGCTGATCGCCATCGGCCTGATCTGGCTCGGCGGCGCCATGGTCTATATCGAGCGCGTCGAGCAGATGATCACGCCCAGCCAGGAGCGCACCGACGCCATCGTGGTGCTGACCGGCGGCGCCGCGCGCATGAGCACGGCGCTGCGGCTGCTCAACGACAACAAGGCCGAGCGCCTGCTGGTTTCGGGCGTGAGCCAGAGCGCCACCAAGGCCACCCTGCAGGAAGCCGTGCAGAAGGCGATGCCCGATGCGGCGCAGCCCAGCACCAACTGGCAGGGCATCGATCTTCAGCTGCTGTTCGAATGCTGCACCGACCTGGGCTTCGAGGCAGGCGACACCGCCGGCAATGCCACCGAGACCGCAAGCTGGGCCGCCGCACGCGGCTACAAATCGGTGCGCGTGGTGACGGCGAATTACCACATGCCGCGCACCCTGGTCGAATTCGGCTACCGCATGCCCGGCGTCACCGTGGTGCCGCATCCGGTGCGCTCGGATGCCATGCGGGTGGAGGACTGGTGGCAGCGCCGCCAGGCCACGCTGTTCCTGCTGGGCGAGTACAGCAAATATGTCGTGGCGCTGATGCGCATGCATCTCGACCGCCAGCTGGCCGCCACGGTGGAAGAAAAGAAAGCGGACGAGCGCAAGCCGGTGGACGCCGAGCCGCCGGCCGTGATCCCGGTCCCCAATACCGCCCCGGAGAAAAACCAGTGATCTGGATCCGCTCGCTGGTGTTCCAGGGCACCTTCTATGCCTGGACCACCATCGTGGCGGTTTACAGCCTGGTGCCGATGGCGCTAAACCGGCGCGCCCATGTCTTCGCCATGAACGCCTTCTGGGCGCGCAGCCTGAATGTGCTGCTGCGCGTAATCTGCAATATCGAAGTCCGCATCGAGGGCCGCGAGCATATCCCCGCCGGCCCCGCCCTGGTGGCGTCCAAGCACCAGTCGTTGTGGGATACCGCGATCATCTTCGATCTGTTCGGCACGCCCGCCGTGGTGATGAAGAAGGAACTGCTGAAGATTCCGATCTACGGCTGGCTCACCCGCATCCAGGGCATGATCGCGGTCGACCGCGATGGCGGTGGCGCGGCGCTCAAACAAATGTTGAAAGACGCGCGCGCCATCCGCGATGCCGGCCGCAAGATCGTGATCTTCCCGCAGGGCACGCGCACCAGGCCGGGTGAAGTGGCCGAATACCAGTCCGGCGTCGTCGCGCTCTATCGCGATCTCAAGCTGCCGGTACTGCCGGTGGCGCTGAACTCCGGCGTCTTCTGGCCCAAGGTCGGGCTGCTGCGCCCGCCGGGCACGCTGATCCTGCGCTTCCTGCCGGTGATTCCGGCCGGGCTGGAGCGTGAGGAATTCACCGCGCGGCTGGAAGGCAGCATCGAGACCGCGACCAGAGAGCTGGAAGCGCAGGCGCTGCGCTGATCGTCACGCCACCTGCGGGCGCGCTTTTTCCAGCACATCGGCCAGAGCAACCTGCAGGGCGGCCAGATCATAGGGCTTGCGCAGGATGGTGAAGCCTTCCTCGGCAGCAGCCTTCGCGCGCTCGCTATAGCCGGTGGCTAGGATCACCGGCAACGCCTCGCCATTTTGCTGCATCACCCAGCGCGCCAGATCGAGACCGCTGGCTTCACCTGGCATCACGATATCGGTCAGCACGACGTCGACGCGGTCCCGACCGTTCTGCAGGACGGCCATGGCCGCTGCTGCATCGGCACTCCAGATCACGGTGCAGCCCAATTCCTCCAGCAGTCCCTGCGTCACCATGGCGACGCTGGCGTTGTCTTCCACCAGCAGCACGCGCACATTCTGGCGCACCACCTGCCGCTGCGCGGCGGCATCGACGCCCTCGGCATCCACCATTCCGGCCGCGCGCGGCAGATACAGCGTCACCGTCGTGCCCCGGCTCGGCTCGCTGTCCACGGTGGCCATGCCGCCAGCCTGCTGCGCGAAGCCATAGACCTGCGACATGCCCAGACCCGTGCCCTTGCCCACTTCCTTGGTAGTGAAGAAGGGCTCGAAAACACGGCCGATGATATCGGCGGGAATGCCCGCGCCCGTATCCGTGATCGCGACGGCAACAAAATCGCCATCCAGATCGAGGACATTCGGCTGCGCGAAGGTGATATTGCGCGCCGACAGCCGCAGCGTGCCGCCGGCAGCCATGGCATCGCGGGCATTGACCGCCAGATTGAGCAGCGCCAGCTCGAATTCACCCATATCAACGTGGATCGCCCAGACATCCGCCGATATGGATGCCTCAACGGCGATATCGCCCCGCAGGCTCGCCTGCAGCATGGCCTGCAACACTGGCAGACGATCCTTCAGGTCGATGGTCCGGGCCTCATGTGCCTGCTGGCGCGAGAAAGACAGAAGCTGCCGCGTCAGATTGCTGCCGCGGCTGACCGCGATCTCGATGGCCTCCAGCGCCTGGCGCATGCGGTCATCGGCGGCAAGCGTGCGTTTCATCCGGCCGGCATTGCCGCTGACCACCATCAGCAGGTTGTTGAAGTCATGCGCGATGCCGCCGGTCAGCCGGCCAATGGCCTCCAGACGCTGCGCCTGCTTGAGCGCGGCCTCGGCCACCTCGCGGCGCGCCACCTCTTCATGGAAGCTCTGGGCGCGGCGCAGGGCGTAGAGCGTCAGCAGGAACATGGCCAGCACGATAGGCAGTCCGACGGCAAGCTGGGTCAGCACGGTCGATCTGAATTCCGCCGCCAATGCAGCCGTCTCTATGCCAGCCACGACATAAACCGGAAAATCCGGCACCTGCCGGTAGCCATAGCGGCGCTCCTTGCCGTCGGAGCGCGAGACCGAGGTATAGAAACCACCGGCTGGATTATCGCGCGCGGCCTCCGGGATTCGCATCGACGGCGCGGCCTCGCTGAGCGGCACTTCCGGATAGCGGGCAAGCCGTATGCCATCGGCGCGCACCAGACCGAAGACATCATGGCCGCGCGACAGCTTGGCGTAGAACTCACTGAAATGCTGCGGCATCACCGTCACGGCGATAACGCCGTTGAACTGGCCGGCCTCGCCGCCCTGACGACGGCCGCTGACGACGAAAAAGGCCAGCGAGCCAATGCGCGCGCGGATCACCTCGCTGATGAAGATATCCGCGCCGGGCTGCTTCTGGGCGGCGAAATAGCTGCGGTCAGAATTGTCGAGGCCACGCGGTACCGGATACACGGTGCTGGACACCAGCGGACTGCCGTTGCGGTCGAAGGCCCAGACCGCTTCGATCTGGGGCAGCGCCTGCTGCGTGCGCTTGAGGCGGAGATACAGATCGGCCTCACGCTGGCGGATATCCTCCTCGGAGGCATCGCCCAGGACTTCATTGATTTCGGATATCGAACGCTCGACCGTCTGCAGCGCCTTCAGCGCATGCTCCTGCAGCACATCGAGGGCACGCTCGATCCGCTCATGCGCCTGCGCATCGATCTCGCGATGGTTTTCCCAGGTGGCATAGGCGAAAATAATCGCCGGTCCGATCAGGCTGAGGGCCGCGATCAGACGCAGGGGCCAGAAGAAGACGAGCTTTGACTGTGGCACCGGCGGATTTAAACATTCCGCCTGTCTTTTTCCAAGCAGACCGCTTACGAACTCAACCTGGAACCAAAACCGGGATTGGCTGTTTCCCATTGTTTTCCCGGCGCTGTATACTGCGCCCAACAACAAACCGTGGGGGAGCATGTTCATCAAGGCGGTTATTGCGCCGGCCATTCTCGTGGCAGCTGCGGCATTGACCCTTCCGGGTTATGCACCGGCCCAGACCGCAAGCCCGCGCGAGTTGATGGCGCCGCTACCACTGACGCCGACCGGCCAGCCCGTGCCGGGCTTTCCGCAAGGTGCACCCGCCGCGCTGCCCGACACGCTGGCGCTGACCAGCACCGAGATAGACCGGCTGAAGGCCGGCAAGTACAAGGCGGGGATCGCCATGCAAGCGCTCGACACGCCGTGGAACGCGCTGCAGGTGGAGGCAATCACCGCGACGCTGGCGCGATATGGCGTCGAGGTCGTCACAGTTACGGATGCCGCGCAGAACCCGGTGCGGCAGGCCGGCCATCTGAACGGCATGATCAGCCGCAAGGTGGATATCATCTTCTCGGTGCCGATTGATCCCTCGACGCAGACGATGGCCTACCGACGGGTCACGGAGGCCGGCATCAAGCTGGTGTTCATGGACAACGTTGTTCACAATATGACGCCAGGAAAGGACTACGTTACTGTTGTCGCATCGGATAACGCGAAGAACGCCGCCTATGCCACCGAAGAACTGGTGAAGGCCATTGGCGGCAAAGGCGAAGTCGGGCTGATCACCTATTCCTTCGATGCCTATCACTCGGTGACTACGCGGCGCGAAAGCTTCCTGAAGGTGCTGTCGGCTTATCCCGAGGTGAAGCTGGCAGCGACCGAACGCTTCACCCAACCGCGCGAGGCCTATCAAAAGACCATCGCGATGCTGACCGCGCATCCAAACATCAAGGGCATCTTCGCCGTTTGGGGCGATCCGGCCATGCAGGCCGTGGCCGCCGCCAAGGCGCTCGGCCGGCATGACCTCGTGATCACCACCAACGACCTTGGCCCCGATACCGCGATGTATGTGGCGCGCGGCGAAATCCTCGCCATCGGTGCGCAGCTTCCTTACGACCTCGGCGTGGCCGAGGCGAATGCCGGGGCGCATGCCCTGCTGGGCAAACCGGTGCCGCCCTATATCTCGCTGCCGGCTTTGCGCGTGAAAAAAACCAACCTGATCCCCGCGCTGGAAATGGTGACCAAGCGCGAGACGCCCGCGGAAGTGAAGCAGCTCTGCGGCACGGAGTGCCGGTAGGCGGCGCCAGCCTTCGTCAGCCCACTAACTCCAGACGCTGAATGGCATCGCGGTAATACTGGTGGAACTGCGCCATCGCCTTGTCGGATGCGGTCAGGTCGGCATAGCGGCGAAGGACCGGCAACTGCGCCTCAGCGAAAGCCGCCAGATTCGCCTCCGGCAGTCTCGGGAGTATGCCCGTGAACGGCAGGGCCATGCGGCCGCCATTGGGCTGCTTGCTCAGCATCTCCAGTTTTCCGACAACGCCAGAGACCGAGGCCACGATCCGGTCCGCATAGGCTTTGACAATCGGCGCCTGCGCTTCCAGCTCACGACGCTCCGCGTCGAAATCGGCGCGATCCACGATGCGGCCATCCTGGTACACCAGGGGCGCGGCCTTGGAGATGTCGCAGGTCCAGCCGGCGCGCGGCAGCAGCATCTCAGCCTGATCGCTTTCTTCCTTATAGGCCAGGAACGGCATGGCGCGGCAACGGATCGGCTTTTCAGCATGGATGCCGCACAGGCCGTCGCCCGTCAGTTCCGGACATGCCACCGCAGGCGGCAGATAGGCCATGGGACTGACCTGGACAGCGACCTGGGTCTTGCGCGCCACCTGAACCATCGTCCCGAGCCGCGCGGTCAGGCCGAAGGATTTGTCGCCCTGCCGCACCACTGTCCAGACCATGGCCAGCGGGAAGCGGCCAGCATGGAACAGGGCCTCGCCCAGCGTCAGGGGCAATGAACCGCTGCAGCATTTTCCGCAGGCCGTGCAGTTGAAATGGTGCTGCATGCCGGCGGCCTAGGCGCCGCAGCATTTCTTGAACTTCTTCCCCGATCCGCAACGGCAGGGATCGTTGCGCCCCATTTTCTCGACATGCCGCGGCGGCGATTTGGGATCGACCTCGCCGCCGGTGCAGAGCCAGGTATCGCCGTCGCGCTTGAAGGTCGCCCGCTCATGGTGAACGCGCTGCTGGCCATTGAGGCGGAACTTGGCGGCATATTCGACAACGCCGTCCTGATCGTTGGCGGTGCCGGCCGTGGTCGAGAGAATATCCATGCCCAGCCATTCGGCCGAGGCTGCGACATTCCTGGTTTCAACCGGATCGAATTCCGCGCGGGCCTCGGCCGACAGCGTGCGCCCCAGATAATCGATGTCGGCCTGGGTATAGGCAGTAAAGCGCGCGCGCATCAGCGCCAGCGCTGTCGGCGCCGGAGCTCCGGCCAGCAAAGGGCCGCAGCATGCATCGCGTGAGAGACCGGAGGTACAGGGGCATTGTGTCATCGGTTCACTATTAGCGATCTGGGCGTCGATGGCGATGCTCCGCCCGGGAGCGGCAGGACGGGGAAGCCCCTGTGGATAATCCGGTATAACTGCACCAGCCCCTCTTGCGGATCGTGGGGATAACTCCGATTTGTCAGGAGTTACAAGATATTGATCGCCACACCCCGGTTGATCAATCTGTAGAAACATTATGAGAACATTACGCTGGACTCTCGTCTTTCGGGCGATAGAGTCAGCCTGAGTTTTCTGCGGCGCGGATTTGATGTCCTGCGCCGCTTTCCGTCTTTTGCAGGATCACGTCCATGTCGCCCATCGCGCCGATTTCCCAGCAGATCTGGGACATGAAATACCGCCTGAAGGGCGCGGACGGGAATCCGGTCGACCAGTCGATCCCCGATACCTGGAAGCGCATCGCAACGTCGCTGGCGCAAGCCGAGACCGATCCCGCCGCCCATGAAGAAAGCTTCTACGGCGCGCTGGAGGATTTCCGCTTCCTGCCGGCGGGCCGCATCGTCGCCGGCGCGGGTACCGCGCGCAAGGTGACGCTGTTCAACTGCTTCGTCATGGGTACCGTGCCCGACGACATGGGCGGCATCTTCGAGCATCTGAAGGAAGCAGCCCTTACGATGCAGCAGGGCGGCGGCATCGGCTATGACTTCTCGACGCTGCGTCCGCGCGGCGCACCGGTGAAGGGCGTGGGCGCCGATGCCTCGGGCCCGCTGTCGTTCATGGATGTGTGGGACGCCATGTGCCGCACCATCATGTCCGCCGGCAGCCGTCGCGGCGCCATGATGGCGACGCTGCGTTGCGACCATCCCGATATCGAGGCCTTCATCGAGGCCAAGCGCGAGGCCAACCGCCTGCGCATGTTCAATCTGTCGGTGCTGGTCACCGATGCCTTCATGAATGCCGTAAAGCAGAACCTGCCCTGGGAGCTGACCTTCAAGGGCGTGTCCTATCGCACCGTGCAGGCGCGCGAGCTGTGGGACAAGATCATGCGGGCGACCTACGCCTATGCCGAGCCCGGCGTGATCTTCATCGACCGCATCAACAACCGCAACAACCTGCATTACTGCGAGACCATCAGCGCCACCAATCCCTGCGGCGAGCAGCCCCTGCCGCCCTACGGCGCTTGCCTGCTGGGCTCGATCAACCTCGCCCGTCTGGTGAAGGCGCCGTTCGAGGCCGATGCTGCTTTGGATCTCGACCTGCTTGATGATCTGACCCGTCGCGCCGTGCGCATGATGGACAACACCATCGATGTCTCCAACTTCCCGCTGGAGGCGCAGGCCGCCGAGGCGCGCAACAAGCGCCGCATCGGTCTGGGCGTCACCGGCCTGGCTGACGCGCTGATCATGGTCGGTGCGCGCTATGGCTCGGCCAAGTCGGTTCAACTGATCGAAACCTGGATGAAGCGCCTGCAGCGCGCCGCCTATCTGGCCTCGGTCGATCTGGCCCGCGAAAAGGGCGCCTTCCCGCTGTTCGACCGCGACCAGTATCTGGCCGGCGAGAGCATCGCCGAACTGGATGCCGATGTGCGCGCCGCGATTGCCGAGCACGGCATCCGCAACGCCCTGCTGACCTCGATCGCGCCGACCGGCACGATTTCGCTGTTCGCCGACAATGTGTCGTCCGGACTGGAGCCGGTGTTCAGCTTCACTTATACCCGCACCGTGCTGATGCCCGATGGCAGCCGTCGCCAGGAAGACGTCAGCGATTACGCCTATCGTCTCTATCGCCAGATGAAGGGCGACAACGCACCGCTGACCGAAGCCTTTGTCGATGCGCAGAGCCTGGCGCCCGCCGACCATGTGCGCGTGCAGGCCGCCGTGCAGAAATACATCGACAGCTCGATCTCCAAGACCATCAACGTCCCTGAAGAAATCGATTTCGAGAGCTTCAAGGACATCTACCAGATGGCCTATGACCAGGGCTGCAAGGGCTGCACCACCTATCGCCCGAATGACATCACCGGCTCGGTGCTGACCATCAAGAAGGACGAGAAAAAGGCCGAAGCGCCGCAGCAGCAGGTCGAACTGCCGCTGGTCTCCAGCGCCAAGCCGGTGCAGACCATCAAGCCGCGCGATCCGCTGGCTGCCGGCGGCGTGATCTACATGACCAAGCCGCTGGACCGCCCCGAGGCGCTGCCCGGCCGCACCTACAAGATCACCTGGCCCGATTCCGAACACGCGATGTACATCACGCTGAACGACATCCTGCAGGATGGCCGCCTGCGGCCGTTCGAGGTGTTCGTCAACTCGAAGAATACCGAGCATTATGCCTGGACCGTGGCGCTGACCCGCATGATCTCGGCCGTATTCCGCCGCGGCGGCGACGTCTCCTTCGTGGTGGACGAGCTGAAGGCGGTGTTCGACCCGCGCGGCGGCCACTGGATGAATGGCCGCTATGTGCCGTCGCTGCTGGCGGCCATCGGCGAGGTGATCGAGCAGCACCTGATCGCCATCGGCTTCATGGCCGATCCCAATGCCAAGCGCGAGGAAAGCGCCGTGCTGGCGCTGGCCGTGAATGCCGAGACGCCGAAGCCGCTGTCGGGCCTGCGCCAGTGCCCGAAATGCGGCCAGCCCGGCCTGATCAAGTCCGAGGGTTGCGACACCTGCACCTCCTGCGGCTATAGTAAGTGCGGATAAGGCACGGCTTTACGCGCGCGTAAGACCCTGCCGCAGGGGAAACGTTTCGCCGCGTAGCAGGGTCAATGTCGCCGTCGATCAAAGCCGTCCAGCCTATCAAAGCCGTATTGTGGGATTTCGGCGGGGTGATCCTCACCTCGCCCTTCGAGGCCTTCCGCCGCTTCGAGGATGAGCGCGGCCTGCCGCGCGATTTCCTGCGCAGGGTCAACAGCACCAATCCGCACAGCAATGCCTGGGCTTGTTTCGAGCGCGGTGAAGTGGATGCCGCGCGCTTTGGCGAGATGTTCCTGAGCGAAAGCACCGCGCTGGGGCAGGCCGTGCATGGCCGCGACATCCTGGCGCTGCTGTCGGGCGAAGTGCGCCCGCGCATGGTGGCGGCGCTCAAAAAAGTGAAAACCCGGTTCAAGGTCGCCTGCCTGACCAACAACATGCCGATCGGCCATGGCTCCGGGATGAGCGTGACGCCGGAAAAGGCCAAGGCGGTCGCCGAGGTGATGGCGCTGTTCGACGTCATCGTGGAATCGAGCAAGGTCGGCGTGCGCAAGCCCGAGCCGGCCTTCTACATGCGCGCCTGCGAGCTGCTGGATATCAAGCCGGGCGAGGCCGTGTTCCTCGACGATCTCGGCATCAACCTGAAACCCGCCGCCGCCATGGGCATGCAGACCATCAAGGTGGAAGACCCCGACAAGGCGCTGCGGGATTTAAGCGCCATCATCGGCATGGAGTTCGCCGCATGAGTAAAGCAGACGACATCCTGAACAGCAGCTTCAGCACGCTGTCCGAGCTGGTCCGCGCCTATGCGGAAGAACGCCCAGATCATCCGGCCGTGATCGACACAGACGGCACGCTGACCTATGCCCAGCTTGACCGCCGCGCCGACCGCGTGGCTGCCGCGCTGCAACGCGATGGCGCGACAAAAGCCATCAGCATCGTCAGCGCCTCGCGCAACGACTATGTGACTGCCTATCTCGGCGGCCTGCGTGCCGGGCTGGCTGTGGCGCCGCTGGCGCCGTCGTCGCTGCCCGAACAGATCGTCGCCATGGCGAGCGACGCCGATGCGACGCATCTGTTTGTCGATGAAGAAAATGAAATAGCGTTGAAAGATGTGCTGGGCCAGCTGCCGAAGCAGCGCCTGCGCCTCGACACACCGGCCTTCGAGCACTGGCTGGCGCCCGATGGCGCCAAGCCCAAGCCGGCGGCGATCACGCCGGAGATGCCCTTCAACATCATCTATTCATCCGGCACGACGGGAACGCCCAAGGGCATCGTGCAGCCGCATGGCATGCGCTGGGGCCATATGCAGCGCGCGAATTCCTATGGCTATGACCGTAACGCCGTAACGCTGCTCTCCACGCCGCTCTATTCCAACACCACGCTGGTCAGCCTGTTTCCCACCCTGGCCGGCGGCGGCACCGCCGTGCTGATGGCGAAATTCGACGTGGCGAAATACCTGGAACTGGCGCAGAAACACCGCGTCACCCACACCATGCTGGTGCCGGTGCAGTATCGCCGCATCATGGCGCAGCCGGATTTCGACAGTTACGACCTCTCCGCCTTCCGCGCCAAGTTCTGCACCAGCGCGCCCTTTGCGGCCGAACTGAAGGCCGACATCCTGAAGCGCTGGCCGGGCAAGCTGGTGGAATTCTACGGCATGACCGAAGGCGGCGGCACCTGCATCCTGGTCGCCGACGAATTTCCCCACAAGCTGCACACCGTCGGCCGCCCGGCCGAGGGCCATGACATCCGCCTGATCGGCGAAGACGGCAAGAGCGTTGCGCCCGGCGAGATCGGCGAGATCGTCGGCCATTCCGGCGCGATCATGACCAACTACCACAAGCAGCCGGGCAAGACGGCGGAAGCCGAATGGTATGACGAGACCGGCCGGCGCTTCATCCGCACCGGCGACATGGGGCGCTTCGACGCAGACGGCTTCATGCAGCTGATGGACCGCCGCAAGGACATGATCATCTCCGGCGGCTTCAACATCTATCCCAGTGACCTGGAAGCGATCGTGAAGCAGCATGAGGCGGTGTTCGATGTCGCCATTGTCGGCGTGCCGTCTGATGCCTGGGGCGAGACCCCGGTGGCTTTCGTGGTCAAGCAGCCGGGCAAGGACATCGGTGCCGATGCGCTGCTGGCCTGGGCCAATGCCAAGCTGGGCAAGATGCAGCGCATCTCGGCCATCCGCTTTGAAGACAGCCTGCCGCGCAGCGCCATCGGCAAGGTGCTGAAGCGCGAGTTGCGCGACACCTATAAAGCCTGATGGTCGAGGATCAATACAGGGCTCTGCTGGTCGATGACCTGCAGGCTGACCGGATTGCCCATGGAAAATCCAGCCTGTATGAGCATCTGGCCGGTGTGCACGATCTGCTGAAGGCCTGGGGAAATCCCGATGCCGTATGTCTGGCCGGATTGTTTCACAGCATCTACGGAACCGTGCAATTCCAGCATGCGACGCTGCCCTTCGACAACCGGGAGCCGGTTCGCAGCCTGATCGGACCCGAGGCCGAAACCCTGGCCTATCTGTTTTGCGTCATCGATCGCCCGCGCGGCCTGATCGAACACTGGGAACGTGCTGATTTCGTCGTCACTGATCGCCATCTGGACAGGCAGGTGACACTCGACCGGCAGACCGCCCTGCATCTGCTGGAGATCGAAGCCGCCAATCTTGTCGAGCAGCGCGCCGGCGGATGGCGCTATGTCCCAAGGCTTCTGAACATCCCGCTATCGCCTGCCGCACAGCAGGCCCTGCGGCAATACGATGCCGGCATGCAGCAGCCCAACCCTTTCCAGAGCTGAAGCCCCGTCAGATATCCGGGCAGCGCTTCTTCACGGCCTTGAGCAGACCATGCAGCGGACCGTCGGCAATGCCGAGATCGTCCAGATGCTGCACGGTATTGGCCAGATACACCGCATTGGGGCCGCGCGCACCGCAGCAGGTCGCGATCGTATCCACCACCTGCTTCTGGCTCAGATAGCCGGCATACTGCTTGTGATGCGGATCGGCGACGAAGGCCAGTACGCTGATGCGCTCGCCATTTTCCATCGCCGCGCGATGAAAGCCCGGGCGGTAGACGCCCGTCACCATCTCACGACGGTAGAGATAGTCGATCACGGCAGCCTCGTCGCCGCGCTTTACGCGGAAGGCCTTGCCCGTGCAAGAACCGCCGGGCATCAGGCCCAGCACCAGGCCGGGCTTTTCCGGCGTGCCGCGATAGCGATGCGACCAGACGCAGAAGCCGCGATGGAAACCCCAGAGCCGCGCCGTCATCTGCTTCGTATAGGGGAAGCCCGGGTCCCACATCAGCGAGCCATAGCCGAAGACCCAGAGCGGCTGGCCGCGCTCGGGCTTGATCTGCGGGAACGGCGGCGCGTCTTCGCCGGGCAACGGCTCTTCGTGATCGAAGGGAATATGCCGCCGCTTCTGCACCATGGTTATTTCCGGTTCACCAGCGCGACGCCGGCCATGGTGATCACCATGCCGGCCAGCGCCAGCGGGCTCAGCTGTTCGCCGAACAGGAAGAAGGCGACCAGCGCCGTGCAAGGCGGCACCAGGAAGAACAGGCTGGAGACGGTGGAGGCCGCGCCGCGCTTGATCAGGATGAACAGCAGCGTGATCGCGCCCAGCGACAGCACGACGCAGAGCCAGCCGAGCGCGAAGATGAATTCACCGGTCCACTGCACCTGCCGCGTCTCGAACAGCAGCGCAAAGGGCGCCAGCGCCACGGTGGTGGCGGCGAACTGGATGGCGGTGCCCGACCGCAGGTCGATGGCCGGGCAATAGCGCTTCTGATACAGCGTGCCGATGGTGATGCCGAACAACGCGATCACCGAGAGCGCATAGCCCCAGACCGTGCCGATGCCAAGATCAAGCTTGGTCCAGACCACCAACACCACGCCGCCCAGACCGAGCACCAGGCCAAGCCACTGGCGGCGCGTCACCGTTTCGCCCAGCACCGGGCCGGCGGCGGCGGCAACCAGCAATGGCTGAATCCCGACGATCAGCGCCGAGATGCCGGCCGGCACGCCATGGAAGATCGAGGCGAAGACGCCGCCGAGATAGACCGCCTGGAGCAGGAGTCCCGCCACCGCGATATGCCCGGCCTCGCCCCAGCTTTTCGGCCAGGGGGCGTTGCTCAAGGCAGCGAAGCCGCAGAGCAGGATGGTGACGATGGCAAAGCGCAGGACCAGGAAGGTCATCGGCTCGGCATAGGGCAGGCCAAGCTTGGCACCGATGAAGCCGGTCGACCACAGCAGCACGAACAGGCCGGGCATGACGGCGATGGCCCAGGCCATCTGTCGATTGGGGGCAGGTGAAAGAGCAGGCGTGGAAGCGGACATGGCCAAGACTGTATGGGCGAGACTGTTCGGGGGGCCGTTTTTTGACACTATTCTACGGCTGATCATCTATGGCAAGCACACCCTGTGACAACCTCCGCTCTCCTGCTATATCGGTGCCATGCGCTATTTCATCCTGGCCGGCCTGATTGCCGGCGCCCTGCTCGGCTACTACGTGCTCTGGTCGCATCTGGTCGACCAGGTGGCGGTGCAGGCTGATGCCTGGATCGACAGCCAGAAAAAGCTCGGCCGCGAGACCGGCTATGAGAGCCGCCGGCTCTGGGGCTTCCCCTATCGCCTGTCGATGACCCTGACCCGCCCGCGCTGGCACGATCCGCAGAGCGCGGTCGGCTGGAAACTGGAGGCCGACGAGGTCACGGCGCATCTGCAGCTCTGGGACCTGCATCACGTCATCTTCGAGCTCGGCCCCAACCAGAAGATCGGCTGGCGCGTCGACAACACGGACCAGGCGATGGCGATCAACACCAGTAACGGCCGCGCCAGCCTGGTGCTGGACGGTGCCGGCAACTGGCTGCGCGTTTCGGCCGACCTGAGCAAGCCGCGCCTGTCGGGCAGCCTGTTACCCGCCGGCGAACTCTCCGCCGACAAGCTGCTGCTGCATGCGCGCCGCACCGGCAATGTGCCGCCGGCCACCGATGTCGCGCTGCAGGCCGAAAACGTCATGCTGCCGCCCAATGCCGACAGTGCGCTGGGCCGCCAGATCGGCCAGCTCAAGCTGGTCGGCAATGCGCGCGGCGCGGCTTACGGCAAGACGCCCGAGGAGCTGCTCGGTTCCTGGCGCGACAATGGCGGCGTGGTCGACCTGAACAACATCGGCATCCAGTGGGGCGCGCTGAAGCTGGATGGCAGCGGCACGGCGACGCTGGACAAGCAGTTCCGCCCGATCGGCGCGATGAGCGGCGAGCTGCGTGGCGCTGATGCGGCCCTGGATGCTTTGGCGGCTGCGGGCAAGATGCGGCCGCAGGATGCGACCTTTGCCAAGGCCGCCGTGCTGGGCCTGGCCAAGCGCGACGACAAGGGGCAGCCCTTCCTACCGGCGCAGCTGAGCGCGCAGGAGGGCAAGCTTTACCTGGGGCCGGTGGCCCTGCTTACTCTGACTTCGATTTTGCCGCAGGCTCAGCCGTAGCCGCAGGCGCAGCGGTTCGGCCGAAATCGGTTGCGGCGATTTCCTGGCCCGCGTCGATGATGGCGCGGCGGATGGCGCGGGTGCGCGTGAACAGGTTGAACAGCGTCTCGCCCTCGCCCCAGCGGATCGCACGCTGCAGCGCGATCAGGTCTTCCGTGAAGCGGCCCAGCATCTCCAGCACGGCGTCTTTGTTATTGAGGCAGACGTCGCGCCACATGGTGGGATCGGAGGCGGCAATGCGCGTGAAGTCGCGGAAGCCGCCGGCGGAATACTTGATGACTTCCGACTTCGTCACGGTTTCAAGGTCATCCGCCGTGCCGACGATATTATAGGCGATCAGATGCGGCACATGGCTGGTGATGGCCAGCACCAGATCATGATGCCGCGGCTCCATCACATCGACCATACTGTCAAACGCCGTCCACAGCGCCTTCACCTTCTCGACCGCCGCCGCATCGGTGCCGGCTTCCGGCGTCAGGATGCACCAGCGGTTGGCGAACAGCGTGGCGAAGCCGGCTTTCGGTCCCGAATGTTCGGTGCCGGCGACCGGATGGCCCGGCACCAGATGCACGCCAGCGGGCAGATGCGGCCCGATATCGCGGATCACGGCCTGCTTCGACGAGCCGACATCGGAGACGATGGCGCCTTTTTTGAGCGCCGGGCCGATATGGGCGGCCACGGCGGCATTGGCGCCCAGCGGCATGCAGAACATCACCAGATCGGCGTCCTTCACGGCTTCCGCCGCATCGCCATGCACGCTGTCGCCCAGCTTGAGCGCCTCGGCTTCCTTGCGGTGCGGTTCGCTGGCATCGGCGATGGCGATATGGCGCGCTAGGCCATTCGCGCGCACGGCACGGGCGACGGACGAGCCGATCAGGCCGATGCCGATAATGGCGACACGATCAAACATCGGCGTGACAGACATCTCAGGCCTTCATGACATCGGTCAGCGCCGCGATCACCATGTCGTCCTCTTCCACCGTACCGATGGACAGACGCAGGGCTTCAGGCAGGCCATAACCGGTCATGCCGCGCAGGATCAGGCCGCGCTGGCGCAGCGCTGCATCGGCGGCCTTGGCCTGTTCGGCGCCCTTGGGGAAGATCATCAGCAGGAAGTTGGCCACCGAGGGCACAACCTTCAGGCCGATCTTCTGCAGGGCGGCGGTCACGCGGATCAGTTCGGCATCGTTATGGGCGCGGCTCTTGTCGAGCCAGGCGGTGTCATTGATCGCCGCCGCGCCGGCGGCCTGGGCCGCGGCGTTGACGTTGAAGGGCCCGCGCACGCGATGCAGCACCGACACGACCTCGGCCGGCGCATAGGCCCAGCCCAGACGCAGCGCGGCAAGGCCATAGATCTTGGAGAAGGTGCGCAGCATCATGGTGTCGTCGCGCGAGCGCACCAGTTCCATGCCGTCGGAGTAATCGTTGCGGCTGACATATTCGGCATAGGCCGCATCCACCACCAGCAGTACGCCGGCCGGCAGGCCGTCGCGCAGGCGGCGCAGTTCGGATGCCGAGATATACGTGCCGGTCGGATTATTCGGATTGGTGAGGAACACCACGCGGGTCTTCGGCGTCACGGCGGCGAGCAGCGCATCGACGTCGGAGGTGAAGTCCTTTTCCTTCGCCACGACGGGCTTGGCACCGCGCGCCATGGTGGCGATCGGATACATCATGAAGCCGTATTGCGAATAGACCACCTCATCGCCCGGGCCGACATAGGCCGCGCAGATCAGCGAGATCATCTCGTCCGAACCATTCGAGCAGACGAGATTCTCGGCCGGCACGCCGTAATGGGTGGCCAGCGCCTTGCGCAGGACTTCCACGCCGCCGTCGGGATAGCGATGCAGTTCGCCCGCCATCTGGCGGAACACATCCATCGCCTTCGGGCTGGGGCCGAGCGGGGTTTCGTTGGAGGAGAGCTTGTGCACCTTGGTCACACCCGGCACGGCAGCCTCGCCGCCCTTGTAGGGCGCGATGTCAAGAATCCCGGGTTGCGGTTTCGGTGCAGTCACAGCACACACTCCCTTACGTCACCAAAGAAGACTTACGCCACCACCGGTGCGGCATGGGCACCGATCACGACGATGTCGGCGATGCCGGCTTCGGCATCGGCCATCGGCGCCAGACGCGGGTCGCCATCGGCCAGGAAGCCGGTGATTTCCAGCAGCACGCGGGCGCCGTAGTCGCCCTGACGATACTGGGCCAGGACGCGGCCCTCCAGCCTTGCACGGCCCAGCAGGGTCGAAATCCGCGCCAGGCTGGGCGAGGCCTCGGTCATGTTCAACACGGCCAGCGTGCGGTCGTCGCCCGATTCCTCGGGCGCAATATTGGCGATCACGTAAGCGCCCAGATCGGCGAACTGGCCCTTGGGATTGGGCACAAACGGCAGGCGAGCGATGATGCGCGGGGTCTCGGGCGAGCGGCCAGCCAGCAGCGGCCACCAGCTTTCCTTCTCGCCATCTTCCGGCATCGCCATGATGCCCAGCATGGTGGGCTGGCCCGACATGGCACGCAGCACCGCGCTGGCGGTGAGGCAGAGCTGCAGCGGCGTGGTCGAGCCGTAATAGTCGCGCGCCAGGTCCCAGCGCGCCGCCGACTTGTTGGGCGCATGCACGGCGGCCTTCACCGGCGCCTGCAGCGGATAGAGCGAACTGATCATCTCGCGCCAGATACGGCTGAGCGCCGCCGCCGGCAGGTCGCCGCGATGGCGGCTCAGCAGCCGGCGCAGGATCTGCGCCTCGCGACCCGGCCGCAGCACGCTGCCCGGCTCACCCTCACGCGCCTTGGCGCCGGCGACACGATGCACGGCCTCAGCGCGACGGCGCAGCAGGTCCTGGATCTGGTCGTCCAGCACATCAATGTCGCGCCGAAGATCGGCAAGGCTCGGAATGTGATCGCTCATACGGATAATCTAAGGGGCTGAAAAAGGCCGCATAGTCATAGGGTCAGCCGGTCCGGGCCGCAAGGCCGCCAGCCCCCGCTCCGCAGGGCCGAAAGGTGTCAAAACAGGCATTGACAGGGGGGGCCGGGGTCCGTAAGCACGGGGTCCTCGCGCCGGACAGGGTCCCGGCCGGGGGTCAGGTTCAGAATATGTACTGATCCCGACGCCTTCGCTCCAAGCCCTGTAGGATATTAACGGCTGCCTATGAGTGCCGCGCTACCCCCGCTACATAGCCTCGACCTGATCGGGCCCGGACACCGCGTCACGCTGGGCGAAGCCCTGCCGCTGAAGCTGGACTGTGGCCTCGATCTGGGCCCCTTCCGCATCGCCTATACGACCTATGGCACGCTGAATGCCGACAGGTCGAATGCGGTGCTGGTCTGCCATGCGCTGACCGGCGACCAGCATGTGGCCAACACCAACCCCGTGACCGGCAAGCCCGGCTGGTGGAACACCATGGTGGGCCCCGGCAAGGTGATCGATACGGATCGTTTCTTCGTGATCAGCTCCAACGTGTTGGGCGGCTGCATGGGCTCGTCTGGCCCCAGCGATATCGATCCCGCCACCGGCCAGCCCTATGGCCTGAAATTCCCGGTCATCACCATCCGCGACATGGTGAACGCCCAGGCCATGCTGCTGGATCACCTCGGCATCCATCAGCTGTTCTGCGCCATCGGCGGCTCGATGGGCGGCATGCAGGTGCTGCAATGGGCAGCCAGCTACCCCGAGCGCGTGTTCGCCGCGATCCCGATCGCCTGCGCCGCCAAGCATTCGGCGCAGAACATCGCCTTCCATGAGGTGGGTCGCCAGGCGATTTATGCCGATCCGGACTGGCGCAAGGGCGCCTATAACGATCATGACGTGATCCCGCGCGCCGGCCTGGCGGTCGCGCGCATGGCCGCGCATATCACCTACCTGTCGGAAGCAGCCCTGCACCGCAAGTTCGGCCGCAACCTGCAGAACCGCGAACGCATCACCTACGGCTTCGAGACCGAATTCCAGGTCGAGAGCTACCTGCTGCATCAGGGCTCGACCTTCGTGGAGCGCTTCGACGCCAACTCCTATCTCTACATCACCCGCGCCATGGACTATTTCGATCTGGCGGCGCAGGCGAGCGGCAGCCTGGCCAATGTATTCCAGGGCACCAAGACGCGCTTCTGCGGCGTCTCCTTCACCTCCGACTGGCTGTTCCCGACGGCCGAGAACAAGGACATCGTGCGCGCACTCAATGCGGCCGCCGCCAATGTCAGCTTCGTCGAAATCCAGACCGACAAGGGCCACGACGCCTTCCTGCTGGATGAGCCCGAGATGTTCAGCACGCTGAAGGGCTTTGTGGATGGTTGCGCCGAACAGCGCGGCCTGAACGGCCAGGGTCAGGCGGGAGTGCGGTCATGACCGAGCAGCGCACGCTTACACTGGCCGGTCATCGCGATATCCGCCGCGACCTGCTGCTGATCGCCGAGATGGTGGCACCGAAGACGCGCCTGCTCGATGTCGGCTGCGGCGACGGCGCGCTGCTGGAATATCTGGCGCGTGAAAAGCATGTCGACGGCCGCGGCATTGAAATCCGTCAGGCCGGCGTGAATGCCTGCGTGGCGCGGGGCCTGAGCGTCATCCAGGGCGATGCCGACAACGACCTGCCCGACTATCCCGATGCCGCCTTCGATTACGTGGTACTGAGCCTCACCCTGCAGGCCACCCATAATCCGCGCAAGGTGCTGCACGAGATGCTGCGCATCGGCCATCGCGCCATCGTGTCCTTCCCCAATTTCGCCTACTGGCGCGTGCGCGCGCAGTTGCTGCTCGGTGGCCGCATGCCGATGACGGCGGCGCTGGACGATCCCTGGTACCAGACGCAGAACATCCACCTGTGCACGATCGCCGATTTCGACGAGCTTTGCGCGAAAGACGGCATCGTGGTGGAGCAGCGCATCGCGGTGGACGGTCAGGGCCGTCGCCTGCAGAATGCGCCCGCCAACTGGTTCGGCGCGCAGGCCGTGTATCTGCTGCGTCGTCGATAAATTATCGGGCTAGTCGTCAGCCTTGAGGCTGTGCGCGCCGCCGAGATGGGCCGGCTGCGTATTGGGCTTGAGCAGAAACTGCTTCTTGGTCTTCATCGCCTTGACCGGCATGCCGGCATAGACCTGCTTCTCGGCCTCGACCAGCAGCACGCCGGAAAAGCGACTCCACAGGATTTCGCCGGTCTTCTCCCAGGCATCCACCGCCTTGATCACGAAGGCGCGGTCGGACGGCGGCACCCAGAGCGCGGCCTGCGAGGCAGTGGGCGAGAACAGCGCATCGCGCATCAGCCGGGTGAGCTGCGGCGGCGTGTAGGGATGGCCCTGACCGAACGGCGTTGCCTCGATATGCGCCCACAGGCCGCGGCGGTTGGGCACCACGGCCAGCAGCCGGCCCTGCGGCGTCAGCACGCGCCAGACCTCGCGCAGCAGGGCGCGGATGTTTTCCGAATTCTCCACCGCATGCATCAGCAGCAGGCGGTCGACAGACGCATCGGGCAGCGGCAGGTCGTCCTCGTCCACCAGGGTGACGCGGCCGGGCAGGCCGCGCGGCCAGCGCACGACCCCTTGAGGTCCCGGCATGGCGGCGATGACGCGCTCGGCCTCGCCCTCGAAAATCCGCAGGTACGGCGTGGCGAAGCCAAGGCCGAGCACTGTTAATCCATGAACATTGGGCCATAAATCGCGGATGCGCTGGCGCAGCAGGCGGCGCACCGCGCGCCCCAGCGGGCCGGCGTAAAATTCGCGCAGATCGATCACATCAGGACGCAGCATCGCGCTATATTATCCACGTTCCAGCCCCCGTTGATAGAGATGGTTATGCCCCTCGAGATCGTCCAGATCCCCGTCCTGAACGACAATTACGTCTACCTGCTGCGCGAGCCGCAATCGAATGCCGTCGCCGTGGTCGATCCGGCCGTGCATGAGCCGGTGCAGGCCGAGCTGAAAAAGCGCGGCTGGACGCTGACCCATATCCTCAACACCCATCACCATCCCGACCATGTCGGCGGCAACATGGCGCTGAAGGAGGCGACCGGCTGCACCATCGTCGGACCAGAAGCCGATGCCGACCGCATCCCCGGCATCGACATCGCGGTGGCCGACAACGAGGGCATCAACCTGGGTCAGGAGATGGCCAAGGTGTTCGACGTGCCGGGCCATACGCGCGGCCATATCGCCTACTGGTTCGCCGACTCCGAAGCGCTGTTCTGCGGCGATACATTATTTGCACTGGGCTGCGGCCGGCTGTTCGAGGGCACACCGGCGCAGATGTGGGACAGCCTGTCCAAGCTGCGCCGCCTGCCTGATGCCACGCGCATCTATTGCGCCCATGAATACACGGAATCGAATGCGCGCTTCGCCGTCACCGTCGAGCCGGACAACGCGACGCTGCAGCAGCGCTATGCCAGCATCAAGGTCCTGCGCGCCGCCGGCAAGCCGACGGTGCCGTCCACGCTGGGAGAGGAAAAGGCGACCAATCCCTTCCTGCGTCCGATGAGCGCCGGCATCCGCGCGGAACTGGGCATGAAGACCGCCGACGATGTCGCGGTCTTTGCCGAGACGCGCAAGCGCAAGGACAATTTCAGGGGCTGAAAGCTAGCGATAGGCCAGCCCGCGTTCGCGATATACCGTATCGCGCTCACGCTCCAGGCCGACCCAGAAGGCTTCCACGAAAGCCCGGTTCTTCTCATGGAACGCCCGGGTGAAGGGAATGTAGAAATTCTCGGCCCAGAGCGGCGGCACCAGCTTGACCACCTCGGCATTCTCGAACCAGCCGAGATAGGCATCGCCCGCCAGCCCCACCGTGGCCACGGCCGCCACCCGCCGTCGCACCAGCATGCTGAACAGCTGGTGGCTCGAGGGCGCCTCCACGATCTCGACCTTCATGTCGCGCAGATTGCGCAACGCCGTGACGCCACTGGGGATACCGATCATGCCACCATCAAGATGGCTCAGCATCCGGCCGTCCCATTGCAAGGGCGTATCCTTGATGGTGTAGAGGTAATACGCGATGTGTCCGAGATGGCGGTGCTGGTCTGGCTTGCCATCGGCGAAGGGATAGACCATCAGCGCCGCGCGATCCTCGGTGTAGCGCGTCCCGATCAGGCCATCCTGCCGGCCAGCGCGGATTTCCTCATGCAGGCGGCGGGCCGGAAGGCGCGTCAGCACCAGCCGGTAGGGAGTGCCGGCGACAAGCTGCCGCACCAGTTCAATGGTAAGGCCGGGCCGATCGGGAATCTCTGCACCTTCGCCGATCAGATAGGGGGCAATCTCCTGATCGGTATAGGCCAGCCGCAGATCCTGCGACATTGCCGCCTGCGCCGCACATACCGATACCAATCCGATCAGCCACCCCCGCATGAGCGGCAGCATAGCAGGCAACAGCAAGGTTCCGCGTCACGCTTATGGCGAGCAGATATGCGGCGCTACTGCACTCAGGGTGCGAAAGGTCAGAACAGATAGGTCGGGGTCAGCTCGGCATAGGTGGCTTCGCGCAACTCGCCCATCAGGCGCCAGAGCTGGTCGGTAAACTCGCGGTTGGCGGCGTAAAAGCGCTGCGAGACCGGCGCATAGAAATCGATCACCTGCACCGGCGGTGACAGCTTCTCGAACCGCACGTCGTTCGTCGACGTCAGCATCTCGCGGTCACCGATCACATCGAGGGTGACGGCGGCATCGATGCGGCGCGAGGCCAGCATGTTGAACAGCTGGGTCGAGGACAGCACGCTGATCGGCTCACTCCCCATGAGGCGCAGGTAATCGATGGTGGTCAGGCTGGCCCCGACCGGGCCGTTGAGGCCGGTCAGCTTGCGGCCATCCCACTGCACCGGATCGCCGGCCCGGCGATAGAGTGAATGCGCCAGTCGCGCGACGCGGCGTTCGGCATCGGGCTGCCCGTCGCGCATGGGAAAGACCATGTCGCCGAGGCGGCTGTCGATATAGCGCAGGCCCAAGGCACCATCCTGGTTGCCGGCCTTGACCTCCTCGACCAGACGGCGGCTGGTGATGCGGCTGACGGTCAGCCGGCCGCCCAGCCGTTCGGCGCAACGCTTCACCAGCTCCACCGCCATGCCGGGGCGGGCCGGAATCTCGGTGCCGCTGCCCATCAGATAGGGCCGCACTTCCTGCTCGGTGTAGACCAGCCGCAGTTCGGTGGCGCCCGCCATGGGCGCCAGCAGCAGGAGCAGGACAGAAAGGCCGGTAACAAGCCGATTCATGCTGACCAGCCTAGCGCGGGGCCGGCGGTCGCGACAGTGATCTTTGCAGGGAACTAAAGCAGGCGTCGCGCCTTCAGCGCGGCCCAATATCCGGATCAAAGGAGGCGCCGCGCCTTCAGCGCGGCGCCGAGGGTGCCGTCGTCGAGATAGTCGAGCTCGCCCCCCACCGGCACGCCATGCGCCAGCCGGCTGACCTGCACATTGAGCGGCGCCAGGCGGTCGGTGATGTAATGGGCCGTGGTCTGACCCTCGACCGTGGCATTGGTGGCGATGATGACCTCTTTCACGCGGCCGGCCTGCACACGGCCGACCAGACCATCGACATTGAGATCGGACGGCCCGACGCCGTCCAAAGCGGACAATGTCCCTCCAAGAACATGGTAGCGGCCACGGAACACGCTGGCGCGCTCCAGCGCCCAGAGATCGGCCACGCTTTCCACCACGCAGAGCAGCGCCTCGTCGCGCCGTGAATCCGTGCAGATGCCGCAGGGGTCGCGGCTGTCGAGATTGCCGCAAGACGAACAGGCATGCACGCTGTCGCCAACCTCTTTGAGCGTCGCGGCCAGGGGCAGCATCAGGGCGTCTTTTTTCTTCAGGAGATGCAGCACGGCACGCCGCGCAGACCGCGGCCCCAGACCTGGTAAACGCGCCAGCAGCTGGATCAGCCGCTCGATCTCCGGACCGGCCACGCCTCTATCCTCAGAACGGCAGCTTCATGCCGGGCGGCAGCGGAATGCCCGCCGTGACCTTCTGCATCTGCTCGGCCATCTCGCGGTCGGCGCGCTGCTTCGCGTCGGCATGGGCGGCCTTGATCAGGTCTTCCAGCACTTCACGCTCGTCTTCCTTCATCAGCGCGGGATCGATCTTGATGGCTTTCAACTCGCTCTTGCCGTTCAGCGTCACCGTCACCATGCCGCCGCCGGCCGCGCCCTGCACTTCGCGCAGCTCCAGCTCGGCCTGCATCTCCTGCATGCGCTGCTGCATCTGCTGCGCCTGCTTCAGCATGTTGCCCAGGTTCTTCATGGCGGAACTCCTTAATCCAGCTCGTCGAGCGGATCGACATCGTCGGTGACGTAGCCATCGGCCGTCGCCACGCCTTCGGGCTCGGCTTCGGGCACCGGCGGCGCGACCTCGCGCACGTCTTCCAGCACCGCGCCGGGGAAGGCGAGCAATACGGCCTGCACCAGCGGATGCGCCTGCACATGGGCGCGGCGCTTGGAGTCCTCGGCCAGCTCCTGCTCGGCCAGCGTCGGTTCGCCCGGCAGCTTGCTTAAGCTCACCACCCAGCGCTGGCCGGTCCAGGCCTTCAGCTTCTCGATCAGGCGGCCGGGCAGATCGTGATGCGCGCCGCTGTCGAGCCGCAATTCGATGCGGCCCGGCTCGAAGGTGACCAGATGCACGTCGTTGATCAGTTCGCCGGCCAGCATGCCTTCGCGCATCTCCTTGGCCAGCGCGACGACGCCGGCAAAGGTGGCGGGCATCGCAGCAAGCGCCACGGTCTCGCCGGGCTGTGCCAAGGCGCGTTCTTGGGCGGCAGCCATGGCGCGCGGCTGCGTGGCGACCGCAGCGGATGCACCGCCACCGCCGGCACTGCCGCCGGTGGGACGCGCGGGCGGGGCCACGCCGGGACCGCCCTTGTCGCGCCACTCTTTCGCGAGATCGCCGGGCGACGGCAGGTCGGCGGCATAGGCAAAGCGCACCAGCACCATCTCGGCGGCAGCCAGCGGCACGGGCGCAGCGCGCACCTCCTGCAGGCCCTTGAGAAGCATCTGCCAGCTGCGCGCCAGCACCGGCATGCCCAGCTTGGCCGCCAGTTCCTTGCCGCGATTGCGCTGGCTCTCGGGCAGCGTGATGTCATCAGGCGATCCGCCGATCACCTTCACGCGCGTCAGCCAGTGCACGAGATCGAGCATGTCCTGCAGCACCACGGCCGGATCGGCGCCGAGGCTGTATTGCGCCTGCAGGCTTTCCAGCGCTTCGGGCAGCTTGCCGTGCAGCAGCATGTCGAGCAGCGCGAAAATCTGGCCGCGATCGGCCAGGCCCAGCATGTCGCGCACCAGTTCGGCCTTCACCTGACCGGCGCCATGGGCAATGGCCTGATCGAGCAGCGACAGACCGTCACGCACCGAGCCTTCAGCGGCGCGGCTGATCAGCGTCAGCGCGTCCTCGTCGATCTCGGCCTTCTCTTCACCGGCGATGCGCTTGAAATGCGCGTTCAGCACGGCGATATCGACGCGCTTCAGATCGAAGCGCTGGCAGCGCGACAGCACTGTCACCGGCACCTTGCGGATTTCGGTGGTGGCGAAGACGAATTTCACATGCGGCGGCGGCTCTTCCAGCGTCTTCAGCAAGCCGTTGAAGGCCGCCGTGGACAGCATGTGCACTTCGTCGATGATGTAGATCTTGTAGCGCGCCATCGACGGCGCATAGCGCACGGCCTCGATGATCTCGCGGATGTCGCCGATGCCGGTGCGGGACGCGGCGTCCATCTCGAAGACGTCCGGATGCCGGTCCTCGGCGATGGCCTTGCAGTTGTCGCAGACGCCGCAGGGGCTGATGGTCGGCCCGCCCTTGCCGTCGGCGCCGGTGCAGTTGAGCGCGCGCGCGATGATGCGGGCGGTGGTGGTCTTGCCCACGCCGCGGACGCCGGTGAGGATGAAGGCCTGGGCGATGCGCCCGGTGGCGATGGCATTGGTAAGGGTGCGGACCAGCGCATCCTGACCGATCATCTCGGCAAAATTGCTGGGGCGGTATTTGCGCGCGAGAACGCGATAGGGCGCCGGTTGACTCATAGCCGTACCATGCCGCGCCGGAGCCTGTTTTTAAAGGGCAGGCTCACAGGAAAAACGCTGGAAGATGAATGAGGTGGGAGGCTGACAACGACCCGAACGGAAACTCGTTACGGCTGCTTCCTTCCGGACCTGACCGGGTTGGCGAGACGCTCGTCCACCGCCAACCTCCCGGGGCCTTATATCAAGCATCGGGACGCGCAATTCAAGCCGTCCCAGATGCGATTCCCGGGCGATTCTCTTAAGGCGGGCAATGGACGGATGCCCGGCAATATGCCAGCGTTTCAGCATGGTTAGCCCCGAGAACCCCAAAAAGACTGCCCAGCCCTCTGGCCGCCCGATCGGTTTCACCGGTTCCCACCTGGACCGCGCCGGCAATCCGCGCCGCGATCCGGACTGGCTGACCGCGCAGCGCCGCCGCCCCGACAGCCGCTTCCTGGTGCTGCGCGAGCTGAAGGCGCTGATCGACATCACGGGTAAGCCGGCGCGAATCGCCTGGCTCAATCAGGACTGGGCCAGAGACCACGAGTCGCTGCCCAGCGTGTTTCTCGGCCTCGATCCGGACGGCATCGCGCATTTTGTCGTCGACGGCGATGCCGATGCAGGGACGGCAAGCCTGCATAGCGAGACCACCAAATACATCGACGTGCGCAGCATCGCCGCCCAGCTCGTGCCTGAAGAGGCGGCGATCCTGGCGCAGGCGCGCAGCCTGGTCGACTGGCACCAGCGCCACGGCTTCTGCGCGCAATGCGGCGCAAAGACCGAAGCCGGTGATGCCGGCTACATGCGCAAATGCACATCGGATACCTGCGGCGCGCAGCATTTCCCGCGCACCGATCCCGTGGTGATCATGCTGGCGGTGCGCCGCGACGAGAAAACCGGCGAGGACATGGTGCTGATGGGCCGGCAGTCGCGCATGGCGCCGGGCATGTATTCGGCACTCGCGGGCTTCATGGAGCCGGGCGAAAGCCTGGAAGAGGCCGTGCGCCGCGAGATCATGGAAGAGGCCGGCGTGCGTACGGGCGCGGTGCGCTACCTGATGTCGCAGCCTTGGCCCTTCCCCTCGTCGCTGATGATCGGCTGCGTGGCCGAGGCCACCAGCGCCGAGATCACGGTGGATGTCACCGAGCTGGAAGACGCGCGCTGGTTCCGCCGCAGCGAGATGGCCGAGATGCTGGAGCGCGGCAAGACCCGCCTGCCCAACAGCGAGACCTCACCCGATGATCCGCCCTGGATGCCGCCGCCGCTGAGCCTGGCGCACCAGATCGCGAAGAAGTGGCTGTCTGAGGGCTGAGGCTCAGCGGGCCAGCTTGAGCCGGGCCACGGCCAGCGCGGCCATCGCTTCGATATCGCTGCCGAACAGCTTCAGCCGCCCCGCACGATTCAGCATCAGCAATCCAGCCAGCATGGCATAGACCAGCGCCTCTTCCTCTTCGCTGCGGCTTTTGCCCGGCGCGACACCATAGACCACATAGGCCATGACGGCCCGGAACTGCGTGTTCAGTTCACGATTAAGGTCTGCGCCCAGCCCGAGCGGCGCCTTGCGGTCATAGAGATACAGACTGAGGGAAAAGTCGGACGGCCGGGCGGCGTAAAAGCGCGCAAAGGCCATGAAGCGCGCGGCAAAGCCCTTCGGTCCACCATCGGCCTGCCGTACATCGACGTCCAACGCCTGCAGCGAGCGCCGCAGCAGCTCAGCATAGATTTCTTCCTTGCCGCTGAAATGGCCATAGATCGCCCCGGTGGTGCAGCCAGCTTCAGCGGCGATGGTGCGCAGCGATGCACCCTCCAGGCCCTGGGCGTCGAAGACCGTACGCGCCGCATCGATAATCAGATCGCGCTTGAATTCCTTCACCCGGGCGGTGCGCCGGGCGACCGGAGTCTGTGTCGCCTTGCGAGCTTTTGCCTTTGCCGCCGTCATCGAAGCCTGTCCGTCCCTGCGATCCGCGCCCTGCACCCTTGGGGGTGAAGCGTCCGCAAAAATAACATCGTTACAATCACATAGCTACCCACCCGCCATGGCCGCAGGATTACCGCTGTGAATTAAAAATATAACACTGTTATTTTTATTGATGCACCGTTATAAGTGCCGCCCGAAAAGCGGCACGCCCCTTCGCGGACGCCGCAGGAGACCTGCCATGATCACCCTGTTCAGCTGGCCCACCCCGAACGGCCATAAAGTCCACATCATGCTGGAGGAATGCGGCCTGCCCTATCGCGTCTCGCCCGTGAATATCACCAAGGGCGAACAGTTCGAGCCGGGCTTCACCGACCGCATTTCACCCAACGCGAAGATTCCTGCCATCCTCGACGACACGCATCCCAACGGTCCACTGACCATTTTCGAAAGCGGCGCGATCCTACTGTATCTGGCCGAAAAAAGTGGCTGCCTGTTGCCCAGGACGGAGCACGCGCGCTGGTCGGTCATGCAGTGGCTGATGTGGCAGATGGGCGGCCTGGGACCAATGCTGGGGCAGGCGCAGCATTTCCATCGGTATGCTCCGGAGAAGGTCCCCTATGCGCTCGACCGCTACCAGCGCGAGGGCCGCCGGCTGATGGGCGTGCTGGATACTGCACTCGGCCAGCACGCTTATCTGGCGGGCGACAGCTACACCATCGCCGACATCGCCGCCTTCCCCTGGATCCGCATCAACAGCCTCACCGGCGTGCCGATGGAGCCCTACACGAACGTCACCCGCTGGTATGGCGAAATCCGCGCCCGGCCCGCCGTCAGCCGTGGCCTGGACCTGCTGCGCGACCGGTGGGTCGATGTTTCCAAAAGCGACGAAGCGAAAAAGAACATGTTCGGAGCGCGGCCGTGACCAACAACACCCTGACTTTCTATTTCGATATCCGCAGTCCCTATGCCTATCTGGCCCATGCGGAGATTCAGGCGATCGAGACCGAGTTTGCTGTTGCCGTCGCCCGCCTGCCCTATGCCATCGCCCTGGAGGCGGCCTTTGGTACGCCGGACAGCCGCAGCCCGCGCGACACCCGCAAGGTGAAATACCTCTATATGGACGCGCGCCGGCTGGCGAACGAGCGGCAGCTCACCCTGCGCGGCACTGTTCGCGTGTTCAATCCGCGCGTGGCGCATGCAGCCTATCTCTTTGCCGGCCGCCAGGGACTGGCTGAAGCCTTTTATCAGCGTCTGCTGCCGCTGTTCTGGGATCGCCGCTGCGATATCGAGGATCAGCAGGCCATCGTCGCCCTGCTGCATGAGACCGGCGCCAATGTCGACGACTTCGATGCCTATCTCCGGACCGTCGCCGACCTGCAGCTTGAGCTGATCGCGCGCGACGCCGAGGAGAAGGGCGTGTTCGGCGTGCCCAGCTTCTCGTTCAACGGCGAGCTGTTCTGGGGCAACGACCGGCTGCCCCTGCTGCGTCGCCGCCTGACCGAGGCGGGGCTCGCCCGCTCATGATGCAACCCAGCATGCCCAGGCACGCCGCGAGCCGCCTATGAACTTTATTTCCCCAGCATCGCGAGCAGCTTGCGCGCTGCCGCACTCGGCGTGATCTTGCCCGCCGCCACGGCCTTCTGCTGCTTCGGCATCTCGCCGGCAATCGCCGCATCGGTTTTCAGCCAGTCGAGCAGGCCGTCCTGCAATTCACGCAGCAGCCAGCCTTCGGCCTGGTAGCGGCGCTGCGCCGTGAAGCTGCCACTCTGCTCCAGCGCCGCGCGGAACTTGCCGATCTGCGCCCACACCGCATCGATGCCCTCGCCGAACAGCGCCGACACCAGCAGCACTTCGGGAATCCATTCGGGATGGCGCGGCCGCATCAGCTGCAAAGCCATGCGGTAATCCGCCGCCGCAAGGCGGGCTGGCGCAAGAAGGTCGCCATCGGCCTTGTTGACCACGATCAGGTCAGCCAGTTCCATGATGCCGCGCTTGATGCCCTGCAGATCGTCGCCACCGCCCGGCGCCAGCAGCAGCACGAACATGTCGACCATGCCGGCCACCGTGGTTTCCGACTGGCCGACGCCGACGGTTTCCACCAGCACCACATCGAAGCCCGCCGCCTCGCAGAGCAACATCGCCTCGCGCGTGCGCCGCGCCACGCCGCCGAGCGAGCCGCCCGAAGGCGAGGGCCGGATGAAGGCACTGTCGTCGCGCGCCAGCTGTTCCATGCGCGTCTTGTCGCCGAGGATCGAGCCGCCCGAGAGCGCCGAGGACGGATCGACCGCCAGCACGGCGACTTTCAGTTTCTGTCCCGTCAGGAACAGGCCGAAGCGTTCGATGAAACTGGACTTGCCGACTCCGGGCGTGCCGGAGATTCCAACGCGAATTGCACCGCCGGTCCTGGGCAGCACAGCCTGCAATAGATTCTCGGCCGCCGCCTGGTCCGCCGCATGGCTCGATTCCACCAGCGTGATGGCGCGGGCCAGCGCACGCCGATCGCCCTTGAGCAGGCGGTCGGCGAGATCGGCAGGATCGGCGGCGCGCCGCGAACTGGTGGTGGTTGCAGACATGCCTGCGACCTTAGCGAAGGCTCCCTCGCCCTCCAACTGTCATGCGCATGTATGATCACGCGCTTTTTCCAATTCTTCCGGCAAGTTGATTCGATTGTGTGATTGACAGGGAGTCACCGGGATTCGTATGTCCTTATACGGACATGGCGAATCGGACCGACCCTTTTCCGACTGACGACCAGCGCAGCGATCCCGTCCGGGATCCGATGCGGCGGCTGGAGCAGGCGCGCGCCGATCTGTCGCGCACCGCCAGCAAGACCGAACCCGCGGCGCTGCCGGCCGGCCGCCACATCCCCTATGACCCCGCCGCCGTCGCCGCGCGCATCGACCTGATGCGCGGCCGTTTCGGCAAGGCGCGCAGCGATGTGGTGTCGGCGTTGCTGTTCCTGGGCGACGCGCAGCGCGATTGTGATGTCTTGTCGGAAGCCTGCACCGACAATGGCTGGACCATGATGGCCGGCGGCGTGTCGCTGTTGAGCGACGTGCTGCGCCGGGCGCTGCCGTCAGAACCGCGCCATCTCGATCTGGTCGCCCTGCTGATCGATGCGCTCTATGCGCTGCGCCGCGCCGAAACCCGCCCCGACATGGGCCGGGCCGGCGCCGACCTGCTGCGCGGCCTGAAACTGGCCGCCAACCGCGAACTGCCCGCTTCGGCCTGAAATCAGCCTGCGGAGCAGGTGCTGCCGGGATCAGATTCCCGTGAACACCCGCCCGCAATCTGCAAGAAATCACAAATTCAGTCTCGGAAAAGCCGGGATTCAGACCTAGATTCCAGGCATGGGTAAACCCATGCCGCATGCACTTCCCTATGCCTTGATTGCCGGCCTGCTGGCCGGCATCACTGTCGCCGTCACCTCGCCGCGGGCCGCCGCCGATCCGGAAGAGTCGCTGCAGTCGGCCGAGATTTCCTTCAGCCTCTATGCGCTCGGGTCCAAGGGCATGGATATCGGCATGACCATGCGCCGCGATACCGAAACGCTGCAGGTCGAAACCGCCATGCGCACATCGGGCATGGTGGATTTCCTCACCCGCTTCACGATGACCGGCATCACGGCGGCGCGCATCGCCGACGACCGCTTCATTCCCACGCGCTACATCACCGAAAGCGACGGCCGTTGGTCGAAGCGCGCCACCAGCATGAGCTGGGGCGCCGATGGCCTGCCGGTGGCGATCCTGCAGCCGCCCAATGACGAGGACGACCGCGAGGACGTGCCCGACCTGCTGAAGCGCGATACGCTGGATCCCACCACGGCGATCATGGCGCGCCTGCTGAAGCCGGGGACCACACCGTCCTGCGAAGGATCGGATGCGATCTACGACGGCCGCCGCCGCTACAACGTTCATTACACGCCGCTGGGGCCCGACACGGTGGCACCGCATAACCGAACCGCCTATAGCGGTCCGGCCTTCAAATGCCAGACCAAGCTGGAGCCGGTGGCCGGCTACAGCCGCAAATACCTGGCCGAATGGAGCGAGAAGGATGAGCAGCCGGCCTTCATCTGGCTGGTGCAGCCGCCGGGCTATGCCGCCTGGGTGCCGGTGCAGATGGAGGCCAACGGCCGGATCGGCGCCACCCGGGTCTGGATCAGCGCCGCCACGCTGAACGGCCGCCAGTGGCTGCAGCCGCTGGGCCTGATCCGGGCCGAGATCCCGCGCGATCCTGCGCCTTAAGCCGCTATACTCGCCTCATGAGCCGCAGAATCCTGGTTGCCGATGATGCCACGGTGGGCCGCGCCGTGTTCGACAAGCTATTGAATGCGCTCGGCTTTGAGCCGATTTTCGCCAAGGATGGCCGCGATGCCGTCAACCTGTTCGTCGAATACCGCGAGCTGGCAGCAATCCTGATGGACGTGCGCATGCCCGGCCTGAACGGCATCAAGGCGACCCAGGAAATCCGCCTGTGCGGCCGGCCCAACAGCCTGACCATCCCGATCATCGGCATTACGGCTGCTGATGGCGAGGAGGTGCGGAAGGAATGCCTGCTCAGCGGCATGACCGAGGTGCTGGTCAAACCGATCGACCCGCGCGCCCTGCTCGAAACCCTGCGCCGACTTGTTCACTAAACAATTGATTATCATGGAAGAATGTCACTTCTGGGCTTGCCCCCAGAGTCCACGCCCACCCTCCGCGCGGCGGGCCGGGCAGATGGACCCCCGGAATAAATCCGGGGGTGACGGCCGGAGAGGGGTCTTAGGGTTGACTTAAAGTCCCCAAAGGGCTTTATTCCGCCCGCTTTCTGAAGCTTTGGAAGCAATCCGGTCCGAGGACCGCCGTCCGTCCGCGAGTGTCGCGCACGGGCGTCGTTTTGCTTGTGGCCATTATTGAGGAATTTCAGGGTCGACATGTTCGAATCTCTGAGCGGCAAACTGGGAGACGTCTTCGAGCGGCTGCGCAAGCGCGGCGCGCTGTCGGAGTCTGATGTCTCGGAAGCGCTGCGCGAGGTTCGAGTCGCCCTGCTGGAAGCCGATGTCGCGCTTCCGGTCGTGAAGACCTTCATCGATGGTGTGAAGGCGAAGGCTGTCGGCCAGGATGTGCTGCGCTCGGTGACGCCGGGCCAGATGGTCATCAAGATCGTCCACGATCATCTCGTCGAGATGCTGGGCGGCAACGAGGCCCCGGGCGAAGCCGATGCCGGCATCAGCCTGAATGCCGTGCCGCCGGTGCCCGTGCTGATGGTCGGCCTTCAGGGCTCGGGCAAGACCACCTCCACCGCCAAGATCGCGCTGCGCCTGATCACCAAGGAGCGCAAGAAGGTGCTGATGGCGTCGCTCGACGTCTATCGCCCGGCCGCCCAGGAACAGCTCAAGATTCTCGGCGAGCAGAACAACATTCCGACGCTGCCGATCGTCGCCGGCCAGATGCCGGTCGATATCGCCAAGCGCGCCGTGCAGGCCGCCAAGCTGGGCGGCTATGACGTGGTGATGCTGGATACCGCCGGCCGACTTCATGTCGACGAGACGCTGATGCTGGAAGTCGCCGCTGTGCGCGACGCCGTGCAGCCGCATGAGACGCTGCTGGTCGCCGACAGCCTGACTGGCCAGGACGCCGTCAATGTCGCGAAAAGCTTCAACGAGCGCGTCGGCGTCACCGGCATCGTGCTGACCCGCGTCGACGGCGATGGCCGCGGCGGTGCGGCGCTGTCGATGCGTGCCGTCACCGGCAAGCCGATCAAGCTGATCGGCGTCGGCGAAAAGGTCGATGCCATCGAGCCTTTCCATCCGCAGCGCATCGCGCAGCGCATCCTCGGCATGGGCGACATCGTGTCGCTGGTCGAGAAGGCCGCCGAGACGATCGAGAAGGAAGAGGCCGAGCGCCTGGCTGCCCGCGTGCAGAAAGGCCAGTTCGACCTGAACGACATGGCCTCGCAGCTCAAGCAGCTGCGCAAGATGGGCGGCATGTCGGGCGTGATGAACCTGCTGCCCGGCGTGGGCAAGATCAAGCAGCAGATGGCCAATGCCAATGTTGATGAAAGCGTGCTGAAGCGTCAGGAAGCCATCATCGGCTCGATGACCAAGGACGAGCGCGCCAACCCGAAGGTGATCCACGCCTCACGCAAGAAGCGCATCGCGACGGGTTCGGGCACCTCGGTGCAGGATGTGAACAAGCTGCTGAAGCAGCATCTCCAGATGGCCGACATGATGAAGCGCATGTCGAAGCTGGGGCAGAAGGGTTTCATGCGCAGCATGGGCGGGATGATGGGCGGAATGCCTGGCATGCCAAAGTTGTAAGCCTGAGCTGTGATGAGGGTTTTGAGTTTTACGAGTTTCAACGTTTAGTCTGAAAGGAAAACCATGTCCGTCAAGATCCGTATGACCCGTGGCGGCGCCAAGAAGCGCCCCTACTACCGTATCGTTGTCGCCGACTCGCGCAGCCCGCGCGATGGCCGCTTCATCGAGAAGATCGGTTCCTATGATCCGATGCTGCCGAAGGACCGCGAGCGCGTGACGCTCGACGTCGAGCGTTGCAAGTACTGGCTGAGCCAGGGTGCGACCCCGTCCGACCGCGTGGCCCGCTTCTTCGACAAGGCTGGCCTGGTCAAGTGGACCCACGGCAACAACCCCGACAAGGGCAAGCCGAAGGCGAAGGCCCAGGAGCGCATCAAGGCTGCTGAGGAAGCCGCCAAGGCCGCTGCCGAGAAGGCCGCTGCGCCTGCCGCGCCGGCCGGCGAAGAAGCCGCCGCTTCCTAAGGCATGAACGGCACGCTTCTGCTGGGCGTCGTGATCGGCGCGCAGGGCATCCGGGGCGAGGTGAAGGTGAAGACCTTCACCGCAGACCCGGAATCGCTGGGGGACTATGGCCCTCTGCAGGATGCCGGCGCGACGAAGGTGTATCCGCTGAAGGTGCTGCGCCTGTCGAAAGGTGACGTGGTGATTGCGCGTATCAAGGGCGTCGAGGACCGCACAGCGGCCGAGGCGATGAAGGGGACGGAGCTCTACATTCAGCGCTCCGCCCTGCCAAAGGCTGGTGAAGGCGAGTTCTACTTCGCCGACCTGGTGGGCCTGACGGCGATGATGTCGGGCCGGGTTCTGGGCCGCGTGAGCGCGGTTCACAACTACGGCGCCGGCGACATGCTGGAGGTGAAAACCGACAGCGGCCGTTCGGCAATGGTGCCCTTTACCGACGACGCGGTGCCCGATGTGGACCTCGCCGGCGGTACGGTGACGGTGGAACCGGCCTTCTGGCTGGGTGCGCCGGAAACCGAAGAGGACCGCAAGGCAGAAGCAGCCGAGCGGGCGGCCGAACAGGCCGGAGAGTGATGAGTACCGTCCCGGCTTCGCCGTGGAACGCGCGGATACTGACGCTGTATCCCGCGATGTTCCCCGGTCCGCTGGGACAAAGTCTGGCCGGCCGCGCCCTTTCGGAAGCGCGGTGGTCGCTGACGGTGACGGATATTCGCGACTTCGCGCGCGACAAACACCGCACCGTCGACGACACGCCCTTTGGCGGCGGGCCGGGCATGGTGATGCGGCCGGATGTACTGGCGGCGGCGCTCGATGCGACGCTTGCCGGTGCGGATGGCGGAGGCCAGAAAGATATCGGTGGGCAGCCGCTGATCTATTTCTCGCCGCGTGGCCGGCGCCTGGATCAGGCGCTGGTGCATGAGGTTAAGGCGGCAGGTGGAGCAACGCTGCTCTGCGGTCGCTTCGAGGGGGTGGACGAGCGCCTGCTGCAGGCGCGCCCCGTTGTCGAGGTCAGCCTCGGCGACTTCGTCCTGTCGGGTGGCGAGATTGCCGCATATGCGCTGCTGGATGCAGTCGTGCGGTTGCTACCCGGGGTGATGGGTGCCGAAGAGTCCGGCACCGAAGAGAGTTTCGCGGACGGCTTGCTGGAGTATCCCCAGTATACCCGGCCGCAGGAGTGGGAAGGCCTGGCAGTGCCCGATGTGCTGCTGTCCGGCCACCACGAGAAGATCGCAGCCTGGCGGCGCGAGATGGCGGAAAAGATCACCGCCGAACGTCGCCCGGACCTGTGGGAGAGTTACCGTCGGCGCAAGCCGGCGGGGAAGAATTGAAACGTGTTTGAACTTTGAAAGAAGAAAGGCAGAGTGCCATGAACCTGATGCAGCAGATCGAGAAAGAGCAGTCCGATGCTCTCGTCGCCGCCCGCGCGGTGCCGGATTTCGCCCCCGGCGATACCCTGACCGTCAATGTGAAGGTCATCGAAGGCGGCCGCGAGCGCGTGCAGGCCTATGAAGGCGTGTGCATCGCCCGCTCGAACCGCGGCGTGAACTCCTCCTTCACCGTGCGCAAGATTTCGTACGGCGAAGGCGTCGAGCGTATCTTCCCGCTCTACAGCCCGCGCATCGAGTCGATCGTGGTGGTCCGTCGCGGCGACGTGCGTCGCGCCAAGCTGTACTACCTGCGTGGTCGTACCGGTAAGGCCGCCCGCATCACCGAGAAGCGCGACGTCCAGCCCAAGGCCTAATTCAGGTCTTCCGGCCGGCATTCGCCGGCCGACGGGTTACAAGCATTGAAGCCGCCTGCCGGAAAAGTTCCGGCGGGCGGCTTCTGTTTTTTCAATCGAACCCATTTGAAAGCAGTGGCGGCGCACATCTGAATACGGTCTAGTACCGCTTGGCAGGCATCGGGGCACCGGAGTTTACGGGCCGTGAACGATGTGAAGATGAAAGCCGCGCCAGCCGCCGATGACACCCGGGGGCTGGAGTTTCTCGCCGGGGGCGGCGAGATGGGCGCGGCGATGCGATCCTATGACTGGGCGGCCTCGCCGCTCGGGCCGGCGCATCTGTGGCCACAGAGCCTGCAGACCACCATCCGCATCCTGCTGTCCTCGCGCTACGCGATGTGGATGGCCTGGGGTCCGGAACTCACCTTCTTCTGCAACGATGCCTACAAACCGACGCTGGGCGTGAAGGCCGACTGGGCCCTGGGCCAGCGTTCGGATCAGGTCTGGGCCGAGATCTGGTCCGATATCGGCCCACGCATCGACACCGTGCTGCACACCGGCACCGCCACTTGGGACGAAAACCTGCTACTGTTCCTGGAGCGCAGCGGATTCCCCGAGGAGACCTATCACACCTTCTCCTACAGCCCGCTGGCCAATGACGGCGGCACCATCGTCGGCATGCTGTGCGTGGTGACCGAAACCACCGAGCGCGTCATCGCCGAACGGCGCATGATGCTGCTGCGCGACCTGGCCGCCGAATTCACGCTGGCGCGCAGTCTGGAGGAAGTCTGCCCGGCGCTGACCGAAATCCTGGGCGAACGGCCCGACGTGCCGCTGCTGTCGCTCTATCTCTTCGATGACGATGCCGGCAGCCAGGCCGCGCGCGTCTGCTTCGTCGGCCCGCAGGCAGATCGCGCCTGCTTCCCGCTGCTGGTGCGCCCCGAGGATGCGGCGCCGCTGCCGGTCGCCGATATCCTGCGCGGCCGCGGCCCCGTGGTGATCGATACCCTGGCAACGCGCTTTGGCAGTCCGTTAAGCGCCGACCGGCGCGGCGCGGCGATCCAGCAGGTGGTGCTGGTGCCGCTGATGCGCGGCCTGGGCCAGATCAACGGCTTCCTCGCCATCGGCCTCAATCCCTATCGCCGCTACGACCCTGGATATGCCGGCTTCATCAACCTGCTGTCGGGCCAGATCGAGGCCAACCTGGTCAGCGTGCGCCTGTTCGAGGAAGAGCGCGAACGCGCCGAGGCACTGGCCGAGATCGACCGCGCCAAGACCGCCTTCTTCTCCAATGTCAGCCACGAATTCCGCACGCCGCTGACCCTGATGCTGGGTCCGCTGGAGGAAATCCTCAACCAGCCTGCATCGCAGACCATACCGTTAGTCGAGACCGCCCATCGCAACGGCCTGCGGCTGCTCAAGCTGGTCAACACGCTGCTGGATTTCTCGCGGCTGGAAGCCGGCCGCGCGCAGATCCAGTACAGCCCGGTCGACCTTGCCGCCTTCACCACCGAGTTGGCCGCCAGCTTTGAATCGACGATCACGCGCGCCGGCCTGACCTATCGCACGGACTGCATGCCCCTGCCCGGGCCGGTCTACGTCGATACCGGCATGTGGGAAAAGATCGTCCTCAACCTGCTGTCCAACGCCTTCAAGTTCACGCTGTCGGGCGAGATCGTCGTCTCGCTGAAAGCCTCGTCCGATGGCCACAGCGCCATCCTGATCGTCACCGATACCGGCACCGGCATCACGCCCGAAGCGCTGCCGCATCTGTTCGAACGCTTCTATCGTGTGGCCGGCGCCAAGGGCCGCAGCTTCGAGGGCAGCGGCATCGGCCTGGCCCTGGTGCAGGAACTGGTGCGGCTGCATGGCGGCGCCATCGCGGTGGAAAGCGAACCCGGTCGCGGCAGCAGCTTCATCGTCACCCTGCCAGTGGGCACAGCGCATCTGCCCGCAGACAGCATCATCTCGGCCGAACAGGTCACGCCGGCCGGCATCCAGTCCGGCAGCTTCGTGGCCGAGGCACTGCGCTGGCTGCCCGAGGCCGGCGCCAATGCCGCCATCGATGAAAGCCTGCCGGCTTCCACGGTCGATACCGACCTGCCGCCGCCACCCCTGGGCAATGGCCAGCATATCCTGCTGGCCGACGACAACGCCGACATGCGCGACTATATCCGCCGCCTGCTGGGCACCGAGGACTACAGCATCGAAGCGGTGGCGGATGGTGAGGCGGCGCTGGCGGCGGCACGACGGCGCATGCCCGACCTGATCCTGTCCGACATCATGATGCCGGGCATGGATGGCCTGAACCTGCTGAAGACGCTGCGCGGCGATGCCCTGCTGCGCCATACGCCGGTGATCTTCCTCTCGGCCCGCGCCGGCGAGGAAGCCCGCGTCGAAGGCCTGGATGCCGGCGCCGACGATTATCTGGTGAAGCCATTCTCGGCGCGCGAGCTGCTGTCGCGGGTGGCGCGCAACCTGCAGATGGCGCGCTTCCGCCGCGAGACGGAAAAGGCGCTGATGGAAGAAGCCGCCACGCTGGAAATCCTCGGCCGCGTCGGCGCCATGGTCTCGGCCGAACTGAATCTGGATGCCGTGGTGCAGGCGGTGACCGATGCGGCGACGCGGCTCACCGGCGCAGCCTTCGGCGCCTTCTTCTACAACGTGCAGGATAATGCCGGCGGCAGTTACATGCTGTACACGCTGTCGGGCGTGCCGCGCGAGGCCTTCTCGAAATTCCCGATGCCGCGCAACACCGACATCTTCGCGCCGACCTTCGGCGGCGAGGGCATCGTGCGCTCGGCCGATATCACCAAGGACCCGCGCTACGGCCGCAATGCCCCCAACAAAGGCATGCCCGAGGGCCATTTGCCGGTGCGCAGCTACCTGGCCAGCTCGGTGATCTCGCGCAACGGCGAGGTGCTGGGCGGACTGTTCTTCGGCCATCCCGATGCGGGCGTGTTCGACGAACGCAGCGAACGCCTGCTGTCGGGCATCGCGGCCCAGGCCGCCATCGCCATCGACAATGCCCAGCTCTACAAGGCGGCGCAGACCGAGATCGCCGAACGCCAGAAGACAGAGGCCGCCCTGCGCGAAAGCGAGGCGCGCTTCCGCACCATGGCCGATACCGCACCGGTGATCATCTGGGTCACCGACACCGAAGGCCAGCTCACCTACATCAACCCACGCTGGACCGAAATGACCGGCCAGAGCATGGAAGACAGCCTGGGCACCGGCGGTCTGGAGGTCATGCATCCCGAGGATCGCGACGCCACCTTCGCCGCCTTTATGGCCGCCAACCAGAAGCGGGAGAACTTCCAGGTGGAATACCGCCTGCGTCGCAGCGACGGGCAGTATCGCTGGATGCATGGCGCCGCCGCCCCGCGCTTCGACAGCCAGGGCAGCTTCCTGGGCTATATCGGCTCGGTGATCGACTTGACCGACCGCAAGAACATGGAAGACCAGCAGGAGCTGCTGCTGGCGGTGGCGCGCGATGTGAACGCCACGCTGGAGCGCAAGGTCAACGAGCGCACGCGCGAACTCACCGCGACCAACGAGCGCCTGCGCAACGAGATCAACGAACGCGCCCGCGCCGAGGAAGCGCTGGGTCATGCCCAGAAGATGGAGGCCATCGGCCAGCTCACCGGCGGCGTGGCCCATGACTTCAACAACCTGCTGACCGTGATCATGGGCAATATCGAAACCCTGCAGCGGCAACTGAAACGCGATACACCCGATACTCCGCGCATGCTGCGCGCCATCGACAGCGCCGCCCGCGGCGCCGAACGCGCCGCCTCGCTGACCCAGCGCCTGCTGGCCTTTTCGCGCCGCGCGCCGCTCGAACCCCGGGCGGTGGATGTGAATGTGCTGGTCAGCGGCATGTCGGACCTGCTGCGCCGCACGCTGGGCGAACAGGTGACGGTGGACGCGCAGCCGGGCCGGAGCCTGTGGCCGGTGCATGTCGATCCCAATCAGCTTGAGAATGTGCTGCTGAATCTGGCGGTGAATGCGCGCGACGCCATGCCGGGCGGCGGACGGCTCGAGATCATCACGGCCAATGCGACCATGGCGGCCCAGGACGAGATGGCCCGGGACATGACAGCGGGTGATTACGTGCAGATCACGGTGAGCGACAGCGGCATCGGCATGGCGCCCGAGGTGATGGAGCAGGCGTTCGAGCCCTTCTTCACCACCAAGGATGTCGGCCATGGCACCGGCCTCGGCCTCAGCCAGGTCTATGGCTTCGTCAAGCAGAGCGGCGGCCATGTGCAGCTGGACAGCACGCCCGGCCAGGGCACCACGGTGACGATCTACCTGCCGCGCTTGCAGTCTGCGTCAACCATCGCGGATGACGCGGCACTGCGTCGCGAAGCCGAGCCGCCGCGCCAAGGCAGTGAAACCGTGCTGGTGGTGGAGGATGATCCCGATGTGCGTGCCCATTCGCGCGATATCCTGGGCGATCTGGGCTACCGCATCCTGGAAGCCGGCACCGGGCATGACGCCCTGAACATCCTGGCCGAGCGCAACGACATCGCACTGATGTTCACCGATATCGGTCTGCCCGGCGGCATGAACGGCCGTGAACTGGCCGATGCAGCGCAGGCGCGCTATCCGGCGCTGAAAATCCTGTTCACCAGCGGCTATGCCCAGACCGCCGTGGTGCATCACGGCCGGCTGGATGAAGGCGTGCAGCTCATCACCAAGCCCTTCACCTATGCGGCGCTGGCCACCAAGGTACGCGACATCCTCGATGCACCGCAGCTGGCCGCAACAACGCCTAACCTGCTGTTCGTCGAGGATGATGCGCTGATGCAATCCGTCATGACCGACGGATTGATGGATATGGGCTATCGCGTCGAGGCCGTCACCACGGGTCAGGCCGCCATTGCCATCCTGCGCGGCAATCCCGCCGCCATCGATGCGGCCGTGATCGATATCGGCCTGCCCGACATGCGCGGTGAACAGTTGCTGCTGGAACTGCGCAAAATCCGCGCCGACCTGCCGGTGGTGATCGCCAGCGGCTATGGCGAGGCGGTATTGAAGCAGCGCTTCCCCGATGCGCGGCAGCTGTCCTTCATCGACAAGCCCTATATCGCATCGGAACTGGCGGTCGTGCTGGCCAGGGCCGGCATCGCGGCGACGGCAACGACGCCCTTTTCCTGAGACAGCCTAGTCGGCCGCATCCGCGACGGGCGCGGTTTCGTTCGGCCCGGGCTTGCGCTGCTGCGCCATGCGCGGACCATTCTTGGCCGCCCAGCGGCCGAGTTCATTCATCACCGGCCGCAGCGAATGACCCATGTCGGTAAGCCAGTATTCCACTTTGGGCGGCACGGCCGCATGCACGCGGCGGCCGACCAGGCCGGCGGTTTCCAGCGCACGCAGCTGCTTGGTCAGTTCCTTCTGCGTGATCAGCGGAATGGCGCGCGCCATCTCGGAAAAGCGCAGCGGCCGCTCGCCGGCTCGCGACAATGTGAGGATGATCGGCACCGCCCATTTGTTGGCGATGAGGTCGAGCGTCGCGCAGATCATGCGGGCGCAGAGCGGCTGGCCGTCGACGGTGAGCGCATGTCGGAAATCGAGGTCTTTTTCAGTAGCCATTTGGTAAGTATAGGGGGTTTGGGTGCCTGCTTGCAAATTGATACTGGGCTGCGCTATGGCTCTGATCCCCGCGCATATCCGTTCCATGCGCATGAGGGAAACGTAACCGGAGGGACCCGTTACCATGGCCAAACTCGACTTCTACTTCTCGCCCGGCGCCTGCTCGCTGGCGACCCATATCTGCCTCGAAGAAGCCGGTGCCGCCTTCACGCCGAAGGTCACCTACACCCGCAAGGGCCAGACCCGCACGCCGGAATATCTGGCGCTGAATCCCAAGGGCAAGGTTCCGATGCTCGGCGTCGACGGCACCATGCTGACCGAGAACACCGCGATCATGACCTATCTCAATCGCAGCTTCCCCAATGCGAAGCTGCTGCCGACCGGCGACGCGCTGAAGGAAGCCGAAGCGCTGTCCTTCATCGCCTGGTGTGCATCGGGCATCCATCCGGTGATGGGCCGCTTCTTCGGTCCGCAGAACTTCTCGGATCTGCCGGATAGCGCCGACAACATCAAGGCACTCGCCGCCAAGGCCACTGCCGCCAACTTCGCCATCGTGGAAAAGGCCCTCGCCGGCAAGGATTGGGTCTTCGGCGACTGGTCGGCCGCCGATGCCTATCTCTTCGTCTTCTACAACTGGGCCTCCAAGCTCGGTCTCGATCTCGCGCCCTATCCGAACTACGCCAAGCATTTCGAGCGCATGAAGCAGCGCCCGGCCGTGCAGCGTGCATCGGCCCGCGAAGCCGAGGCCCTGGCCGCCATGGACAAGGCCGCCTGATCTCATTGTTTTGACGACAAGACCAAGTTTGTTTTGACGACAAGACCCGGGGCGGCGCGCTAAACTCGCGTCGCCCTTTTCACGAATCATAACAACCATCAAGAAAAGAAGGACCCATTCCCATGGCATTGCTCGACAAGTTCGGCCCGCTGCTCGGCCGCATCCTCATCGCCGCACTGTTCATTCCCTTCGGCATCGGCAAGATCGGCAACTTCGAAGGCACGGTCGGCTATATCGCCTCCAAGGGCCTGCCGCTGCCGCAGGTGGCTGCTGCCGGCACCATCTTCGTCGAAGTGGTGGTTGCCGCCGCCCTGCTGGTCGGTTTCCAGACCCGCTATGCCGCCCTGATCCTGGCCGTCTTCACCGCCGCCGCCGCAATCCTCTTCCACAATTACTGGGCCGTGCCGGACGCCCAGGTGATGCTGCAGAAGACCAACTTCTTCAAGAATATGGCGATCACCGGCGGCCTGCTGGCCTTCGCCAGCTTCGGCGCGGGTCCGCTCAGCGTCGACCGTCGCGGTTGATCACTGCCAGTTGGTCACTGATCGGCGCGGATCGCTGACGCGATCTCACGCAGGGCGCGCGACAGCAGCGGATCGCTGACGCGCGACAGCATAAGAATGGCGGTTGCCGGCAACACCGGCAGCCGCTGTTTTTTTGTCAGCTCCACCATGCCCGGCAGGCGCGCGCGATGCCCCAGCACGGCGACGCCCAGGCCTGCCGACAGCGCGGCAGCCAGCGCGCCCACACCGCCGCCAGTAAAGGCCTCGGTCCATTTCACGCCTGCCTTGTCGAGCGCGCGGATCGCCGCTGCCCGCACCGAGCAGGGCGCAGCCAGCGCCACCAGCGGCAGCGGCTCGCCTGCCTTCAGGTCGAAATCCGGCGCGGCGAACCAACCCAGCCGATCCTTCAGCAGCAGTTCGGTGCCACGCGGCGGCCTGGTGTCGCCCACCTGATGCAAGATGGCAGCATCGAGCTTGCCGCTTTCATACAGTTCACTCAGGTCGCGCGACAGTCCGATGCGCACCTCCAGCTTCAGGCCCGGCAGCCGCGACCGCACGCGCGCCAGCAGGCCCGACAGCTGCGCGCCGACAGCCTGGTCGCTGATGCCCAGCACCAGCGGACGCTTCGGCTGTTCACTGAGCGCCGCCAGCGCCGCATCATGAGCGGCCAGCACATGGCGCGATTCCGTCACCAGCGTCTCGCCATCGGGGGTGAGCCGCACCAGACGCGGCGTGCGTTCCAGCAGGCGGCGGTCGAGCCGGGTCTCCAGCCGCTTCAGCCGCAAGCTGATGGCGGCCTGGCTGGTGGAGAGCGCCTCAGCCGCGCGGGTGAAGCTGCGGTAATCCGCCACCAGCACCAGAGCACGCAGGGCATCAATGTCCAGAGCCGATTCCATGATATCATTCCGTTATGTCTGAAATGAACTTTCATCCAGTTCAGTTATGATAGGCCCAGACCTATTCTCCTGTCCACGGGCAAAGCCAGACCAGCAGACAGGAGCCACCCCATGCCGATCATTCAGGTCAAATATTCCACCCCCAGCGAAAAGCCCGGCCTTGTAAAGGACATTGCTGCCATGGCGGCTCGCTTCACCGATGAGATCCTGCACAAAGACCGCAAGCTGATCTCGATCGCTATCGAAACCGTGCCGGCCGAGAACTGGTTCATCAGCGGCACCTCGCTGACAGAGCAAAAGTTGGCCAGTTTCTTCCTCGATATCAAGGTAACCGAAGGCACCAACACCAAGGACGAGAAGGCGGCCTTCATTGCCGCCGTGTTCAAGACCATGGGCGATCTGCTCGGCCCGCTGCACAACGAGACCTATGTTTATGTGCATGACGTGCGCGGCGACGCCTATGGTTTCGGTGGCTTGACCCAGGACAAGCGTTATATCGCCGGCAAGCTGGGCGTGCCGGCGGCCTGAGGCCTCGTTCCTTCGGGCAATGGACGGCGCAGCGGGCGAAAGCCATGCTGCGCCGATGTCCGTCCATCCCGCCATCGTGGCGTCAACGCCAGATCCCGACTTTGTCGCCAGCCTGCCCGGCTGCGATTTCGCCGATGCCTTCACCCTGACGGCGCCGCATGGCGATCTCGATGCGCGCGAAGTGGCGGCGCTGTGCTTCAGCAAGCTGCCCGACTGGGCCGGCTGGCTGCTGCGCCTGCGCAATGCGGTGATGCGGCCCTTCGGCATCAAGACCGACGAAATGGTGCAGAGTCTGCCGGTGCTGCACGAGGATGCGGATGAGGTGGTGGTCGGCCTGAATGACGATCATCTGGATTTCCGTACCCAGTTCCGCGTCGACACCATCCGGCTCGGCCCGGCGGGACCCGATCTCGGCCTGATCACGCTCACCACCATCGTGCGCACCCATAACCGGCTGGGACGCGTCTATCTGATGCTGGTCATGCCCATCCACAAACGGGTGGTGCGCAGCCTGCTGACCCGCGTCGCTGCCAAACTCGGCGAGCCTGTGACCTGATCGGCCTGCGACATAATCAACCTGCGACATCCTGAAGCGGGACAGACCATCGCGCCGGGCGCATAGTCCGCGCATGAGCACGCCTGTTGTGACGTCCCCGCCTGCCGATCCGGCATTCGCCGCCAGCCTGCCTGGCTGTGATTTCGCCGATGCCTTCAGCGTCGTCGTGGCGCGCCGCAACCTCGATGCACGCAGCGTCTCGGCCGATTTCTTCAGCACCCCGCCCGTCTGGGCCAGTGTGCTGCTGGATATCCGTAACAAAGTGATGGGACGCCTCGGTTACAAGGCGCCACCGATCCGCAAGGGGTTTCCGGTGCTGCGCGAGTCAGAGACCGAAGTCGTCTCAGGGCTTGATGACGGCCATCTGGATTTCCGCGCGCTGATGCGCATCGAGCCCGATGCAGCCGGCAGCCGCATCACCCTGACCACGGCGGTCGCGACCCACAACCGCATGGGCCGCGTCTATCTGGCGGTGATCATGCCGTTCCACAAGCTGATCGTGCGCAGCATGGTGCGGCAGCTGGCGATGCGCTTAGGGGCCGAATAAGGCGTCTTTTGCCTGCGGCGCATCGAACATGCGCCGGCTGCTATGGCCGACCTTGGGTACTTCCACCAGCCGCCAGTTCAGCGGCCAGCCCCTCTCCTGCGCCAGCGTCTGCCCGGCCTTGAAGAAATGCAGGCCGCGCTCATAGCGCGTCGCACCCTGTTCGGTAGCATCCTCGCTGTCGTCGCGGTTCCGGTCGCCGGTGTCATTGGTGCCGAGATAGACCGTGATTGGCGCAGCTAGATACCGCTTGAGAAAATCTTCGTTCACCAGCGCGACCGTGGCGCCACCCAGCCCGAAGGGAAAGGCTTCCTTCACGGTCGGAAACACCCAGGAGGACGGATTGGCCACCACGATGCGTTTGGCCGCATGGGGCACGAACGGCGCCAGCCGCGCCAGGAACTGGCCGCCGGCGGAATGGCCGATCAGGTAATAGTCGAGCCGCGGCCGGTTTTCGTCCTTGCGCAACTGGTCGACCAGCGCGATCGCCGTGGTGCCAATCCACTTATCCTGCGGCAACAGACTCTTCTGGTTGGCGATGCCACCACGCTGGTACAGCGCACTGGGGAAACGGGTCTTGTCGAACAGCGGCGCAGCGACCACCATACCGAAACGGTCGGCCATGGTCTTCGCATTGTCGCGATAGGCATCGGCATCACGCTCGATGCCATGGAAAACCATCAGCAGCGGGCCATCGGTATAGCCGGCCGGCTTGTAGGTGAAGACTTCAAGATTGTACTCGCCGACCTTCACCACCTGATAGCCATCGCCAGCAGGGATAGGCGCGGCCTGTGCGGTGATTGCCGTAAAACACAGGATCGCGGCAAGGCAGCGGATCATGCCGGCTGTTTCACTTCTTCTTCCAGCCAGTCGCGCATCGCCTTGATGCGCGGCGCATCGGCCATGTGCTCGAGGCAGACGAACCAGTAGGCATTGGTCAGCGGCAGCGAAACATCGAACAGCTGCACCAGCCGGCCGGCCGTCACCTCTTCGGCCACCATCGCCGGGTCCATCACGGCGATGCCCATACCCTGAACAGCGGCCTGGATCGCGTAACTGCGCGTCTCGAACATCTGGCCGATCACCGGATCGATATCGGTCTGGCCCGAGGCCTTCAGCCAGACGCGCCAGTCCTCGCGGCGGTTCTGCGAATGCAGCAGCTTCTGCGTCTTCAGATCGGATGGCTTCTTGATCTGGTCCTTGAACTTGGGGTGCGCCACCGGCACCAGCGCCTCGGCAAACAGCCGCGTCGACTTCAGCCCCGGCCAGTCGCCGTCGCCATAACGGATGGCACAATCGATGCCCTCGCGCTCCAAGTCGGCAGGTTTCAGCGAGGTGGTGATGCGCACCTCGATATCGGGATAGGCTTCCTGGAAGCGGGGCAGGCGCGGGATGAACCAGCGCATGGCAAACGTCGACAGCATGCTGAGCGTCAGCGTGCCCTCGCCGCGCCGGGCCTCCAGCTTGCTGAGCGCACTGGCCAGGTAGTCGAAACCCCGCTGCACGTCCGGAAGAATGAGCTGGCCTTCCGTGGACAGCACCAGGCCCTTGCGGGTGCGGTGGAACAGCGGCACGCCCAGCAGCTCTTCCAGCTGGCGAATCTGGTGGGAAATAGCCGACAGCGTCACCGAGAGTTCCTCGGCGGCAGCGGTGAAATTGAGGTGGCGGCCGGCAGCTTCAAAGGCCTTCAGGGCATTGAGGGGCAGCAGGCGGCGGCTGGGCAGGTGGGCCATGGGAATTTCTTTTAAGCCGGAGGGGAATTTAAATCCAGCTATCCCCACTGGACGGGGAGGCCCCGCTGGGCTTGAATCCGGCCTCCGTAACGCCCCTGAACACCTTAATAAATCGGACCAGCAACCATGACCGCGCCCCGCACCCTGTACGACAAGATCTGGGACAGCCACCTCGTCGATATCGACGGCGACGGCAACGGCCTGCTCTACATCGACCTGCATCTGGTCCATGAGGTCACCTCGCCCCAGGCCTTCGCCGGCCTGAAGGCCGCCGGCCGCAAGGTGCGCCGCCCCGACCGCACCGTAGCCGTGCCCGACCACAACGTGCCGACCACTCCGGACCGCGCGCAGTTCGTGTTCGAGGACGAGGAGGCCCGCATCCAGGTCGAGACGCTGGACCGCAACGCCAAGGAATACGGCGTCAACTATTACCCGATGAACGACGTCAACCAGGGCATCGTGCATATCGTGGGTCCGGAGCAGGGCTACACCCAGCCCGGCATGACGATCGTGTGCGGCGACAGCCACACCTCGACCCATGGCGCCTTCGGCAGCCTGGCGTTTGGCATCGGCACCTCGGAGGTCGAGCATGTGCTCGCCACCCAGACCCTGCCGCAACGCAAGGCCAAGAACATGAAGATCAACATCGACGGCCAGCTCGGCCCCGGTGTGACCGCCAAGGACATCATCCTCGCCATCATCGGCAAGATCGGCACCGCCGGCGGCACCGGCTATGTGATGGAATATACCGGCAGCGCCATCCGCGCCCTGTCGATGGAAGGCCGCATGACGGTCTGCAACATGTCGATCGAGGCTGGTGCGCGCGCCGGCCTGATCGCGCCCGACGAGAAGACCTTCGAGTATGTGAAGGGCAAGCCGCATGCCCCCAAGGGCGCGGCCTTCGAGCAGGCGCTGGCCTGGTGGAAGACACTGCCCTCGGACGACGGCGCGCATTACGATACGATTGTTGAACTGAAGGCGTCCGAGATCGCACCCCACATCACCTGGGGCACCAGCCCGCAGGACGTGGCCCCGATCACCGGCATCGTGCCCAACCCGGCTGATGTGCAGGACGAGCAGAAGCGCGCCGCCCTTGAGCGCGCGCTAAACTACATGGGGCTGAAGGCCGGCGAGAAGCTGGATACCGTGCCGGTGCAGCGCGTCTTCATCGGCTCTTGCACCAACGGCCGCATCGAGGACCTGCGCGCCGCCGCCGTGGTGGCCAAGGGCCGCAAGGTGGCCGCCGGCGTGCATGCCATGGTGGTGCCCGGCTCTGGTCTGGTGAAAAACCAGGCCGAGGAAGAGGGTCTGGACAAGATCTTCGTCGAGGCCGGATTCGAATGGCGTGAACCCGGCTGCTCGATGTGCCTGGCGATGAATGCCGACAAGCTGAAGCCGGAAGAGCGCTGCGCCAGCACGTCGAACCGCAACTTTGAAGGCCGCCAGGGCGCACGCGGCCGCACCCATCTGATGAGCCCGGCGATGGCCGCTGCTGCTGCGATTGCCGGCACGCTGACCGACGTGCGCAAGATCGCCTGAGCGAAGGAAAAGAAGATCATGGACAAGTTCACCACACTGACCGCCGTCGCCGCCCCGCTGCCGATGATCAATGTCGATACCGACATGATCATCCCCAAGCAGTTCCTCAAGACTGTGGAGCGCACGGGCCTGGCCAAAGGCCTGTTCTTCGAGCTGCGCGAGACCCCGGACGGCAAGCCGGTGCCGGAGTTCTTCATGAACCAGCCACAGTACAAGGGCGCGCAGATTCTGGTCGCCGGCGACAATTTCGGCTGCGGCTCGTCGCGTGAGCATGCGCCCTGGGCGCTGCTGGACTACGGCATCCGCTGCGTGATCTCGACCAGCTACGCCGACATCTTCTACAACAACTGCTTCCAGAACGGCATCCTGCCGATCACGCTGCCGAAGGCCGATGTCGACAAGCTGATGGACGCCGCCAAGCGCGGCCACAATGCCCGCATCACCGTCGACCTGCAGAAGCAGGAAGTCACCGGCCCCGATGGCGGCGTGATCAAGTTCGAGATCGACGCGCACAAGAAGCATTGCCTGCTCAACGGCCTGGACAATATCGGGCTGACGCTGGAGAAGAAGTCGAAGATCGACAGCTTCGAGGGCAAGCAGCATAGCACCCAGCCCTGGCTCTACGCCCAGGCCGGCCGCTGATCGTTACAGTTACAACAAGGAACACACGAGAATGGCTTCCAATCGTACGATGCTGATGCTGCCCGGCGACGGGATCGGTCCCGAGGTGATGGGCGAGGTCCGCCGCGTCATCGACTGGATGGACAAGCGCCGGCATGTCTCCTTCGACGTGAAGGAAGACCTGGTCGGCGGCTCGGCCTTCGACAAGCACGGCACGCCGCTGGCCGACAAGACCATGGAAGCCGCGCTGGATTGCGGCGTGGTGCTGCTCGGCGCCGTCGGTGGCCCCAAGTGGGACAACCTGCCGTTTGACCAGAAGCCCGAGCGCGGCCTGTTGCGCCTGCGCAAGGAAATGGACCTGTTCGCCAACCTGCGCCCGGCCAAGTGCTTTGATGCCCTGGTGGATGCCAGCAGCCTGAAGCCCGAGATCGTGCGCGGCCTCGACATCATGATCGTGCGCGAACTGACCGGCGGCGTGTATTTCGGCCAGCCGCGCGGCATCAGCGACATCGGCAACGGCGAACGCCGTGGCATCAACACGCAAGTGTATACCACCAGTGAAATCCGCCGCGTGGCCGCCGTCGCCTTCGAGCTGGCGGAGAAGCGCGGCAACAAGGTGACCTCGCTGGAAAAGGCCAATGTGATGGAATCCGGCGTACTGTGGCGCGAAGAAGTCACCAAGCTGCACCAGGAAAAATTCAAGGACGTGCAGCTCGAGCACATGTATGCCGATAACGGCGCCATGCAGCTGGTGCGCGCGCCCAAGCAGTTCGACGTCATGGTGACCGACAACCTGTTCGGCGACATTCTCTCGGACGCCGCCGCCATGCTGACCGGTTCGCTCGGCATGCTGCCGTCGGCATCGCTGGGTGCGGCTGACCCCGCGACCGGCCGCCGCATGGCGCTGTTCGAGCCGGTGCATGGTTCGGCCCCGGATATTTCGGGCAAGGGCATCGCCAATCCGCTCGCCACCATCCAGAGCTTCTCGATGGCGCTGCGCTACGCCTACGATCTCGGCGCCGACGCCGACCTGATCGACCAGGCGGCCGAGAATGTGCTGAAGAGCGGCGTGCGCACCGCCGATCTGGGCGGCGGCAGCAACAAGGTCGGCACCACCGGCATGGGCGACGCGCTGCTCAAGGAACTCGACAAGCTGGCTGCGTAAGCCGTCTGTTACAACAGAAACACCAAGGCCGGGGGCTTCGCGCTCCCGGCCTTTTTCTTTGCTTGCATGACAGCACGCATTTCGGCGAGTGTTGGAAAACCGCCAGGAGGGCGAGCATGCTGAAACTGATCGGCCGCAACCTGTCGCCCTATTCCCGCCGCGTCGCTGTGGCGATGACCCTGCTCGACATTCCCCATACCCGCGAATATCTCTCGGTCACCGCCGATCCCGAGCGCGGCCTGGAACTCAACCCGGTCGGCCGCGTGCCGGTTCTTGAACTGGACGGCGGTGAACGGCTGATCGAATCTGCCGCGATCCTCGACTATGTGATGGAACTGGTCGGCCCGGCGAAAAGCCTGATCCCGCCGCATGGCCGCACGCGACGCGACTGCATCCAGCTGATGTCGATCGGCAGCGGTGTCATGGATAAGGCCGTGAACGCCATCTACGAGGTCAAACGCCGCCCCGCCGACAAGGTGCACGAACCCTGGCGGCAACATCTGCTGCGGCAGGCCAGCGGCGGCCTGCAGGCGCTGGACGCGCACAAGATGGGGCCATGGCTGCTGGGCGAGCAACTCAGCATGGCCGATATTACCGCCGCCGTGCTGGTCAGCTTCCTGCGCGCGTTGATCCCCGAACTGGCGCCGGCCGGCCTGTATCCCAATCTCTATGCGCTGACCGAACGTGCGGAAAAATTGCCCTGCTTCCAGGCGCACAAGCTGGAGACGACCTAGCCGTTCAGTGCGTGCGTGGCGAGCACGCGGATCGCGCCATGCTCGATCTTCAGCAGGTCCAGCGCTGCGATGCGTCCCAAAACCGGTTTCTGCAGCGGCCCCATCTGGCGCTCCAGCGCCTTGGCCGAGAAGACCGCGCCAAAGCGGGTCAGCGTCAGATGCGGCGCATACTCTCCCCGTCCGCCGAGATCGCGATAAAGCGCGCCGAGCGGCACAACGCTGGCCGCATCCGCCATCAGCACATTCAGGAACCTGTATTTCGGCTGGTGCGGATCCTCCATCCGGTCGATGCGGTCGAAGGCGACCGCGAATGGCGCAGTCACCGCCGCCACCGCCATCATCTGGCCGGCGAACCAAGATTCGTCCTCGGCGTCATGCGGGAAGCGAAGCGTGACATGGGCGGCGACGCGCTCGTAGTGCGCATCATGGGCGCGCCGGATCGCATCGATCCAGGCCGCATCGGCCGCTGAGAATTCCGGAACCGCGATCACGGCGAACATAGCGCCAGCTTAGCGCTTCTCAAGCCGACGCGCGATCCGCTAGGCTGAAGCCATGACCTTCTCGCTCTACCTTGCCGCCGCACTGGCGGCCGCCGCCACCACGCTGACGCCCGGGCCCGCCTTTCTCTGCGTCCTCGGCATCGGCGCCGGACAGGGTCGGCGCGCCGGCCTCAACTTCCTGCTCGGGCATTTCGCCGGCGACATCGTCTGGGCCACGCTGGCGCTGGTCGCCATCATCGGCTCGGCCAGCCTGGGCAGCCTGGCGTTCGATCTGCTCGGTTTGATATGCGGCACATATCTGCTCTGGCTTGGCTGGCGCGCCGCCACCGCAAAGCGCAGCGCCGACGGCAGCGTGACTAACACGCATGTCGAACGCCCGCTGCTACGCGGCCTTGCCTTCGGCCTGACCAATCCCAAGGGTTATCCGGTGGCGGTGGCGATGTTCACCGCGCTGCTGGCGGCGCAGGCCGCCGAGCTGGGCTGGTCGGTGCTACCGGGCCTGCTGGCCGGGGCAGCCATCGGCTTCCTGCTCGGCGATGTCATTCTGGTCTGGGTGATCGGCGCGCCGCTGGTGCGACGGACCTACCGTCGCCATGAACTCTGGATCACCCGCCTCAGCGGCCTGATCTTCATCGGCTTCGGCCTGCAGGCGCTGGCCCATTCGGCCACAGGGCTGATCAGGCGCGCCTGATCAGTTTCTCTGGAGCGCCTCGCGCACCAGCGGCAGGCGGTCGTTGCCGAAGAACATCTGACCATCGACGAAGATCGTCGGCGAGCCGAAGCCGCCACGCGCGATCACTTCATCCGTGTTGGCCTTGAGCTGCGCCTTGATCGCCGGATCGTTGATCGCCTCTGCGAGCGAGACCGGATCAAGAGACACACGACACGCAGCCTCGGCCACCGTATCATCCTGGCTGATGTCGCGGTTCTCGGCCCAGTACATCTCGAAGAAGGCCTTCGACAGCGCGACATCCTTGCCAAAGTCCCTGGCCCAGAGGATGCCGCGCAGCGCCTTCACGCTGTTCACCGGAAACACCGCCGGCGGAAACCTGATGGTGATGCCGGCCAGTTTCGCCCAGGCCTGCATGTCCTGATGCATCCAGGCCTCGCGCGCCGGCACCGGATTCTCACGCATGTGATACATGGTCGGGTTGATGGCGTTGAACACGCCGCCGACCAGGAACGGCCGCCACGCAATCGTCGCGCCGAACTCGGCCGCCAGCGGCTGGATGTTGGTGAAGGCCAGATAGGTCCAGGGCGAAGAGACGTCGTAGAAAAATTCTATCGTCTTGCCCATCCGATCACACCTTTGCCGGCACCAGGATGAAGCCGGCGCGCGGGAAATGCACATGCACCATGCCGGCTTCCTCCGTCTCGCGCCGGATGGTGACGCTCTGCGCCGTCAGGCCGACCAGCGCGCCCACCGTGGCATCGCGGCCGGTATCATCGGGCGTGACGCTGACCATCGCGCCGGCCGAGAGCCCCAGCGGATTGGGTGCGACGCCGTCTTTCACCGGCATCGGTTCAGCCGCCTTGGCGATCTTCACGGCCTCACCCGACTCCAGTTCGGTCTTGCTGCCATGACCGAAGGCCTTCATGCGATCGGCCCAGACATTCAGCGCGGTGTAATCCGAGATATCGGTCGCGCCTGAACGTTCGCGCACGAACCAGACGCAGTGATAGACGGCAAGGTCGGCCAGGCTCGGCGCATCGCCGAACAGGAACTTGCGGCCATCATGCAGCGCATCCTCGATCCAGCCCAGATGCGCGCGCAGCGGGCCATTCATCACCGCGCCCTGCATCTTCAGCTTGCTGCGATCAATCGTGCGTCCGGAGAATTTCGAGCGATCTTCCAGCAGCGCATCGGGCAGCTGGTCGCCGACATTGCCGAAAGCAACGGCAACCGAAGCCGAGAAGAGCTGGTGATCGGCCCAGAAGGCCACACCCTCGGCTAGGCCCTTGGCTGACCCGGGATAGAAGGTGGGCGCGGGATGATGGCGATCGATCTCGCGCAGGATGATCTGGGTATCGCAATAGATGTCGGCGCCGATCTGCATCACCGGCGTCTTGCGATAAGCGCCGGTCAGTGTGGTGAGATCGGGCTTGGGCATCACGGTGGGAATTTTCACCGAGCGCCAGGCCGCCTGCTTGATCCCGAAGGCGATGCGCACCTTCTCGGAAAACGGCGACGTGCCATAGTGGTGCAGGATCAGCTCGGTCATTCTCGGTCCCTCTCCGATTATTATCTTTGAGGGAAGATTAAGTCCGCTGCCCTTACGTCAGTCAATTCAATGTGGCGTCAGGCAAGGGCAGAGAGAAGCTGCGCCTGCAATTGTGAGAGTTGCCGCGAGAAAACCGCCGGATCGTCCAGCGCACGGCTGAGCACCAGCGCGCCCTGAATGCCGGAGACCGCAGTTTCCGCGAGGATACGGGCATCCCCTGCGCCACCGCGCAACAATGCCTGGGTCAGGGCCAGAATCCACTGCGCGAAATAGGCCTGCACGGCCGAAGCAAAGCGGTCTCGCGTGGCATCCAGCGCAAAAGCGCCGACCAGGCAGATGCGGCGTCCACTGCGGAAATAGGCATCGGTGGCGGCAAACATCGCCGCGACCGTTGCGCGCGGATCGTCGGTTGCGCGCAAAGGCGCGAACACTTCCATCTCGAACCAGCGGTCGACATGATTGAGCACTTCCGCACCCATCTCGTCCTTGCCGCCGGGGAAGTGGTTATACAGACTGCCCTTGCCCAGGCCCGAGGCTTCGGTGATGGCGCTCAGACTCGCACCCTCGAAGCCCTGCTCGCGGAACACTTCCGCGATGCGCGCAATCGCTTCCTCGCGGGTGATCAGGGCGGCCGGCATTCAGAGGCCCAGGTCCGTCAGACCCGGATGGTCGTCAGGCCGGCGGCCGAGCGGCCACTTGAACTTGCGGTCGCTCTCCGCGATGCGCACGTCGTTGATGCTGGCCTCGCGGCGCTCCATCAGGCCGTTTTCATCGAACTGCCACTGCTCGTTGCCATGGCTGCGATACCACTGGCCATTGTCGTCGCGCCATTCATAGGCAAAACGGGCGGCGATGCGGTTGCCGGTGAAGGCCCAGACCTCCTTGATCAGGCGGTAGTCCAGCTCGCGCTGCCATTTGCGGGTCAGGAATTCCTCGATCTGCGCCCGGCCCTGGATGAACTCGGCCCGGTTGCGCCACACGCTCTGCTCGGTATAGGCCAGCGCCACCTTGGCCGGGTCGCGGTTGTTCCAGGCATCCTCGGCCATGCGGGCCTTCTGGGCGGCGGTCTCGGCGGTGAAGGGCGGCAGGGGCGGACGGGACATGGCGGCAGGCTCCGATTTATATTGTACCTTTTGGTACAATTTTGGCCCTGGAGAGTCAATCCGGGTAATTTCCCGCTTGATAAGCGGGGTTTGGCGGCCTAATTTCCGCCTCGCCTGCCGGGCGCGGCCTGCCGGGCACCAACATTGTCTCGTGTTCCTATAGTCCGCCGGGTGTCGACCTGCCGGACGCAGCGAAAGAAGGCCAGATATGACCTATAAGGTCGCCGTTGTCGGCGCCACCGGTGTGGTGGGCCGTGAAATGCTCAACATTCTCCACGAACGCAGGTTTCCGGTTTCGGAAATCGTTGCCCTCGCGTCGCGCCGCTCGGTCGGCCGCGACGTCATGTTCGGCGACAAGCACATCAAGGTGAAGGCGCTGGAAGACTTCGACTTCCGCGGCACCGACATCGCGATGTTCTCGGCCGGCGGCGCCACCTCGAAGGAATGGGCACCGCGCGTGGCCGCCCAGGGCGCCATCGTGATCGACAATTCCAGCCAGTGGCGCATGGACCCGGACGTTCCGCTGATCGTGCCGGAAGTGAATGCCGACGCCATCGGCGGCTATACCAGGAAGGGCATCATCGCCAATCCGAACTGCTCGACCGCGCAGCTGGTGGTCGCGCTGAAGCCGCTGCATGACCGCGCCACCATCAAGCGCGTCGTCGTCGCCACCTATCAGTCCGTCTCGGGTGCCGGCAACGAGGGCGTCACCGAGCTGGAGCGCCAGACCAAGCAGATCCTGGTCAACGATCCGGTGGTGCGCGAGAAGTTCACCAAGCAGATCGCCTTCAACGTCATTCCTCATATCGACGTCTTCATGGACGACGGTTACACCAAGGAGGAATGGAAGATGGTGGCCGAGACCAAGAAGATTCTCGACCCCAAGATCAAGCTGACTGCCACCTGCGTGCGCGTGCCGGTGTTCATCGGCCATTCCGAAGCCGTGAATATCGAATTCGAGCAGGCGATCTCGGCCGAGGAAGCCACCGAAATCCTCTCCACCGCCCCGGGCGTGCAGGTGCTGGATCGTCGCGAGGACGCCGGCTACATCACGCCGCTGGATTGTGCTGGCGACTACAACACCTTCGTGTCGCGCATCCGCGAGGACTTCACCGTCGAGAACGGCCTGGCGATGTGGGTAGTGTCTGACAACCTGCGCAAGGGCGCGGCACTGAACGCCGTGCAGATCGCGGAAGTCCTGGCCGCCAAGCATCTGAAGAAGCAGGCGGCGTAAACGTTTCAGTACAGAAGCAAGAGTTCCGACTTTACGGGCCGCCAGCGCAAGCTGAGCGGCCCGTTTTCTTTTACCAGCGCAACACCCGGCGGCCGATCAGGGCGCCCAGCGCGACCAGCATGGCGATGCTGATGGAATACCAGGTGACGACGAACAGCGGGCTGTCGTCGGGGCAGTGCGACGCATAGAGCGCGGCAGACAGGCCGCCGGCGATCAGTCCGGCCACGCCGCCGGCCAGCGCCGGATTACCCGGCGCGCCGCGCCGCAATGCGAGCAAAAGCAGGCCGAGCGGCGCCAGCCCCATCAGCGGAATATACGTCATGCAGGTGCGGGAGTTGCGCCCCACCAGCGCGGTCATCCACTCCGATGGCGCCAGCAGCGCAAGCTCCAGCCCGACGCCGAGCAGCAGAAGCCCCGGTGCGAGAAAGACTGCGATGCGCCACAGACCGAGCGGCATGCCCGGCCGGATCAGGCGCAGCACCAGGCCGGTGGCGGCGACCGCCAGACCGAGCGTGACCGCGAATTTCAGCAGGAAGCGCAGGCTGTCCAGCGACTGCAGCGCATTGGCGCGCGGCCCCAGCAGCCAGAGGAACAGCACCAGCGCCGCAATCAGCCCTACAGACATGGCATAAGCCATGCGCCTGTGCAGGCCGAGACCGCGCACCGGTGCATCGGCGGCCAGTGCGCGGATCAGATCATCGGTCTTCATCCCTCGGCTCCTCTCAGGCGCCCTCTACTCTTAAGCGTTGGGCCAGCACCGCCAGTCCGCGATGCAGTGCGACGCGCACCGCACCCTCACTCATGCCCAGCCGGCCGGCCGTGTCGCGGATCGACACGCCCTCGACCGCAATGGCCCGCACGACATTGCGCTGGCCCGGCGCGAGCGCATCCAGATGGCGCGCCACATCCTGCCGCACGCCGGTCTCTTCAGGCGCTGGCGCGGCCAACACCTCGCTCATCGCATCGACATCCAGCTCGATGCCGCGCCGGCCACGCCGGCGCAGGGCGTCGATCAGCTTGTTGCGGGCGATGGCACGGATCCACGGGCCGATCGGCAGATCGGTCTGCCAGGTCTGCCGCTTCAGGTGGATGGCCAGCAATGTCTCCTGCACCACATCCTCCGCATCCGCCGCCGTCAGCCCAACCCGCAGGCAGCCGCGCCGCGCGGTGGCGCGCAGCACCGGCGCCAGTGCCGCGAGCAGGGCCTGATAGGCAACGCCATCCCCGTTGAGCGCAGCCTTCATCAGGTCTGCCCATTCGGTTTCGGTCCGGTCTATTGCCGGCGCGTCCCTCATTCCATCCAGTCCATTCGCCGGCATATAGCCCGATGTTACGGCGGAATGGCAAAAAAGATTTTTCAACACGAAGCCGTGAGCGGTGTAACGCAGGCCCGGCTGGCCGCGAATGATCTGCAGGTGCGGGCGATATCAGGCCGCGATCGCCGCGCCGCCCACCAACCCTGCGGTTTGCGAAGGAAATGCCATGTTCACCAAGACACACCTGATCGCCGCCGTGCTGGCCAGCGCCCTCTCCGTGGCTGCCGGTCAGGCCATGGCCCAGGCCCCGATGAAAGATGCCATGCCGATGAAGGATTCGGCCGGCACGATGAAGTCGGACGGCATGAAGGCTGATTCCATGAAGTCCGACACCATGATGAAGGACTCCATGAAGAAGGACGACATGAAGGCCGACGGCATGAAGTCGGACAGCATGATGAAGGATTCAATGAAGAAGTAAGACGACGCTGACCCGGGTGCCGCATCGCCGGCACCCGGTTTTGCCCTGCTGTCTCCTGGCCGCCCTGAACGGGTAGCTCCGCCCTCTCCTGCTCGCAATCGGATCAGTCGGCTGCGAACCGGGGCGGTTTGACAGAATTGGTGCGTTGCGCAAGCTGCCAAGCTTCGCTGTAATGCGGTCATCAATGACCGCTTTCTCCCTCCCCGACGATGCCAACCCCCTGGTGCGACGCGCCTGGCAATACTGGCAGCAGATCGCGCCCGCACCCGGACGCCTGCCGGGGCGACAGCATTTCGATCCGCTCGACATCCCGTCCCTGCTGCCGCATGTCTGGCTGGTCGACGTCGCCGACGGCACGCCGCCCACCTTCCGCTATCGCATGGTCGGCACGGCGGTGGATCGCGCCATGGGCCGCACCCATACCGGCCAGCGCATGGACGAGGTGATGCCGGACTTCTTCCTCAAGCCCGAGGTCTGCGGTCCTTATATCGCCATGCTGCAGACCCCCCAGCCGAGCTATCGCAAGGGCGCGCCGCTCTTTGCCCATAACCGGCTGTATCACGCCCTGGAACGCATCCTGCTGCCGATGGCGCGCGACGGCGCGACGGTCGACATGCTGTTCTGCCTCACGCTGTTCTACATGCCCGACGGCATGATCATCGGACCCTATCCATGAGCGGCACTATCTCCCTGCCCGCCGGCGCGCATGCGCTGATGCATGAAGGCCTGGCCTGGTGGCATTCGCTGGTGCCGGCGAAAGATCATCTGCCGAGATGCCTGCCCGGCCGGCAGCATATCCAGCCGACAATCATCCCGCGGCTGCTGCCGCATCTGTGGCTGCTGGACGTGCACCGCACGCCGCAGAACGATCTGCGCCTGCGCTACCGGCTGGTCGGCAGCCATGTCGATCTGGGATTCGGATCGTCAAAGACCGGCCGCTGGTTCGACGAGGCGGAGCCGGCCTTCGCCACCGATCCAGTGATGCAGGCGCCGTATATCGCCGCCGTGGAACGCCATGAAGGCAGCTATCGTCAGGGCCGGCCGCGGTTCGGCTTCAACAGCAGCGCCGCTGCGCTGGAGCGCCTGCTGCTGCCGCTGGCCGGTGACGGTACGACCGTCGACATGCTGCTCGGCTTCACCATCTTCTACGACGGTGATGGCGCGATCATCCGCGCCGCCTTATAGGTATCATCAGCGCACGCGCTGGATATCCGGCTCGACCTGCGGCTTCAGCAATGCATCCTGCAGCAGTTCCAGCCGCATCTCCGGCATGCGATATTCCTGCGCGTCGCGCAGCAGCGTAAAGGTGCCGGCCATCGCCTGCAGCAGCGCCTTCTTGGCGTTGCGGCCTTTCAGGGTGTTGGCCAGGAACAGCGAGGCGAACAGATCGCCCGCGCCCTTGGGCAGGCCGTCGCCCAGATTGGGCACGGCGGCCAGCCAGGCGCCATCACTATTCACCAGCAGGGCTTCCAGCTTGCCCTGGCCGCCGTCGTCCCGGTGCAGCGTGGTGGCGATCACCGTCGGTGGGCCTTTCAGGCGCAGCGCATCGCAAGCCGCCAGCGCGGACGGCAGGGTGCGCACCGGACCGCCGGTGAGGAAATCGAGTTCGAAGCCGTTCGGCGTGATGATGTCGGCGGCGGGAAACAGATGGTCGCGGATATAGGCCGGCAGGCTGGCATCCACATAAAGTCCGCTGTCGGTATCGCCCATCACCGGATCGCAGAGGAAGATCGCATCCGGGTTGGCGGCCTTCACCGCCAGCGCGGCGCGGCCCGCCGCCTCGGCGGTGCGCGGGTTGCCGAGCCAGCCGAGCAGCACGGCATCGATCTGCGCCCACTCGGGCCGGGTCTGCAGCGCGGCGATCCAGCCATCCATTTCCTCGGGCGCCGTGGGGCGATGCGCCGGTGGACCGTAGGAGGGATTGAAAGCCAGCAGACCGGTGGGAATGGCCCAGACCTCGATGCCATGGCGCTGCAGCGGAAACACGCCGGCATTGTTGCCGACATGGCCGTAGATGACCTGACTCTGGATGCTGAGCACGCGCATGGCAGGGGTCCCAAGGTCGTAACTACACGGACGATTGCTGTCGTGACGGAAACTTGCCACGACCCTGACCCCGATTATAGTGGCGGGGCCTTTCGCATTGCAGCATAGCCAAAGAGACAGCCGCATGACCGTTACCGTTCGTCCCCGCCGCAGCGTGCTTTACATGCCGGGCTCCAATGCCCGGGCGCTGGAAAAGGCCAAGACTCTGCCGGCCGACGCCCTGATCCTCGACCTGGAGGATGCCGTCTCCCCGGACCAGAAGACGCTGGCCCGCGAGCAGGTGCAGATGGCGGTGGCCGATGGCGGCTATGGCGGCCGCGAACTGATCATCCGGGTGAACGGCCTGGACACGCCCTGGGGCATCCATGACGTGATCGCTGCGGCGCAATGCGGCCCCGATGCGGTGCTGCTGCCCAAAGTGGAATCCGCCGAACAGGTCCAGCAATTGGAAAAACTGCTGGAGCAGCACGGTGCGCTTCGCCGCACCCAGATCTGGTGCATGATGGAAACGCCCAAGGGCATCCTGCATGCCGAGGCCATCGCCTCTTCCTCCAAGCGTCTCGGCGCGCTCGTGATGGGCACATCCGATCTGGTGAAGGACCTGAATGCCCATCACACACCGATGCGCCTGCCGGTGATCACCGCGCTGGGCCTGTGCATGCTGGCGGCGCGCGCTTACGGTTTGACGATCCTCGATGGCGTGCATCTCGATCTCGATGACGATGCCGGCTTCGAGGCGGCCTGCCGCCAGGGCCTGGAGATGGGCTTCGATGGCAAGACGCTGATTCACCCCAAGACCATAGCCATCGCCAACCACGTCTTCGCACCGAGTGCGGCGCAGGTGGCGCATGCCCACAAGATCATCGCCGCCTTCGAGGCCGCCACCAAGGAAGGCAAGGCCGTGGTGCTGGTGGATGGCAAGCTGGTCGAGAACCTGCATGTCGAGCAGGCAAAGAAGCTGGCTGCGCTGGCCGACGCCATCACCAGGCTGCAGGCGGCCTGACATGGCAACCAAGACCAATCCGGGCAACTATTTCGAGGACTTCCGGCTCGGGCAGGAACTGCGCCATGCGACGCCGCGCACGGTGACGCAGGGCGATGTGACGCTGTATACGGCGCTCTACGGCCCGCGTTTCGCCGTGCAGTCGGCGGATACTTTCGCGCAATCGATCGGCCTGAAGGGCGCGCCCATCGACGACCTTCTGGCCTTCCATGTCCTCTTCGGCAAGACCGTGCCCGATGTGTCGCTGAACGCGGTGGCCAATCTGGGCTATGCGCAATGCCGCTGGCTGAAGCCGGTGTTTGCCGGCGACACGCTGCACACGGTGTCGACTGTGATCGGCCTGAAAGAGAATTCCAACAAGAAGACCGGCGTGGTCTATGTGCGCAGCATCGGCTATCGCGGCAAAGAGGCCGTGCTGGATTACGTGCGCTGGGTGATGGTGCGCAAGCGCGACGAAAACGCCGTCATCGCGGAAGAGAAAGTGCCGCAGCTTGCCGAGCGTGTCGCGCCGGAAGAGCTGCAAGTGCCGGCCGGACTCGATTGCAAATCCTACGACTGGACTCTCGCCGGCAGCGATCAGGCTTTCGATGACTATGCCGTGGGCGAGAAGATCGACCATGTCGACGGCATGACCATCGAGGAAGCCGAACACATGCTGGCGACACGGCTGTACCAGAACACAGCCAAGGTGCATTTCGACCAGTTCAGGCAGGGCCAGGACAAGCTCGGCCGCCGCCTGATCTATGGCGGCCATGTCATCAGCCTGGTGCGCGCGCTCAGCTTCAACGGGCTGGCCAACGCGATCTTCGTCGCCGCCATCAATGGCGGCCGCCATGTGAACCCGACCCTGGCCGGCCATACGGTCTATGCTTGGTCGGAGGTGCTGGAGAAAGCCGAGCTGCTCGGCCGGCACGATATCGGCGCGCTGCGCATCCGCACTGTTGGCCTGAAGGACCAGCCGGGGACGGGCTTCCCGGACAAGGACGCCGCCGGCAAATACCCCGACAGCGTGGTGCTGGACCTGGATTACTGGGTACTGATGCCGCGTCGGGCCTGATCGCCCGGAATTGATTATAATTTAGGCAAAAGCACAGCCTTTCGGCACAAATTTGCCGAATTTGACGGCAACCACCATGGTGCGGCCGCGTACCCATCTGTTTTCCAGCATTTCCCGTGCCGCTCTGGTGGCATGCCTCGTGCTTGTGCAGCCTGCCCATTTTGCCGGCGTTTCGCCCGCTGGCAAAGGACGGCCGAACCGTTTCGCCAAACGATAAAAACAGGGTGGGGATTACCCAATGATCGTCTCTTCGCTGCGCCGCCTGGCGGCGCTCGCTCTCGTATTGTCTCTCGCATCCCTTCCAGCCTTCGCCGCCGAGGAGAAGCCGCTGGATGCCGCCAACACCGCCTGGCTGCTGACCGCCACGGCGCTGGTGCTGTTTATGACCCTGCCGGGTCTGGCGCTGTTCTATGCCGGCCTGGTCCGCGCGCGGAACGCGCTCAGTGTCGTCATGCATTGCGTGTTGATCGCCGTGCTGGTCTCGCTGCTCTGGCTGATCGCCGGCTACAGCCTCGCCTTCACCGATGGTGGCAACCTGCAGGGCTGGATCGGCGGCTTTGACCGCGCCTTCATGGCCGGCGTCACCGTCGACACGCTGCGTGATGGCCTGCCCGAAACGCTGTTCTTCATGTTCCAGATGACCTTTGCCATCATCACCCCGGCGCTGATCGTCGGCGCCTGGCCCGAGCGCATCCGCTTCTCGGCCGTGGTGCTGTTCACGATCTTCTGGCTGTTCCTGGTCTATGTGCCGGTCTGTCACTGGATCTGGGGCAACGGCTGGCTGGCCGAGCGCGGCGTGATCGATTTCGCCGGCGGTCTGGTGGTGCATGTCACCGCCGGTATGGCCGCGATTGTTGCCGCCGTGATGGTGGGCCGACGTCGCGATTTCCCGCATGAACCGCTGCTTCCGCACAATCCGGGCATGACCGCCACCGGTGCCGGCATGCTGTGGGTCGGCTGGTACGGTTTCAATGCCGGATCGGCTCTGGCTGCTGGCGGTGGCGCCGGCATGGCGATGCTGGTGACGCATATCTCGGCCGCCACCGGTGCGCTGACCTGGATGGCCATCGAATGGATGCGTCACGGCCGGCCGTCGCTGATCGGCACGGTCACCGGACTGGTCGCGGGTCTTGCCACCATCACGCCGGCTGCCGGCGTCGCAGGTCCGATGGGCGCGGTGCTGATCGGCTTCTGCGGCGGTCTGGTCTGCTTCACCATCACCAACCTGCTCAAGCAAAAGTTCAAGCTGGATGACTCGCTCGACGTCTTCGCCGTGCATGGCGTCGGCGGTGCGCTGGGCACCCTGCTGGTCGCTGTCGTCGGCCAGCCTGGCTTTGGCGGCACCGGTTTCGCCGAAGGCGTCGATGCAATGACGCAGTTCGGCAACCAGTTGCTCGGCCTTGGCGTCACGGCGGCCTGGGCCGGCGTGGTCTCCTGGGTGATCTTCGTCGGCCTGCGCGCCACCACCGGCCTGCGGGTGACCGAAGAAGACGAGTTCGACGGCCTCGACATCACCACTCATGGCGAACGGGCCTACGATCTCCATTAAGATGGGCGATCTGTACTGAAACTTGCGTCTCGGCGGGGCCTTGAGAAAGGCTCCGCCGACTTGCGAATCCTTCGCAGGTTTTTAGCGCCATGCGCGCCCCACGTTACCGGTAATTTCCCTTGCCGGTGGTGGGTTTAGGCCATTAAAAACAGAGTCACCCGATGATTGACTAAGCAGGGTCCGGGGCTAGTATCCGCCCTGCATTTCGGGCGCCGACTCGGCCGCGTTTCCCCTGCTGTCGCCGGCGCACGCCCCATCCGCGAATGCCCATTCGGGCGAAGGCGCAAAAAATGGCGAACGTCGAGCGACCGCTCTCCCCTCACCTGCAAATCTATCGCTGGCCCGTCACCATGGCGACGTCGATCCTGCATCGCGCCACCGGCTGCGGTCTGGCCGCCGGCACGCTGCTGCTGGCCGCATGGCTCTGCGCCGCTGCCGCCGGTCCGGACTATTACGCGATGATGCAGGCCTGCCTCGGCTCGTGGATCGGCAAGCTCATCCTGCTCGGCTTCAGCTGGGCGCTGTTCTACCACCTGCTGAACGGCATCCGTCATCTCTTCTGGGACAGCGGCTACGGCTACACCATCCCGGTCGCCAACAAGTCGGGCTGGGCGGTGATCGGCGGTTCGGTCGTGCTGACCGTGCTGGCCTGGATTCTCGCCTACATGTGGAAGTGAGGAGCGCATCATGAGCAAGACCACAAACACGATGCGCACCCCGCTGAAGAAAGTGCGCGGCCTCGGTGCCGCCAAGGAAGGCGTGCAGCACTGGTGGATCCAGCGCGTCACCGCCGTCGCGATGATCCCGCTGCTGCTGATCATGGTGGTGACCGTGCTGAAGCTGTCGAGCGGCGACCATGCCGCCGTCGTCGCCGCCTTCAAGCATCCGCTGCTCGCCGTCGTGGCGCTGCTCAGCATTCTGGCCGTCTTCTGGCACATGAAGCTCGGCCTGCAGGTGGTGATCGAGGATTACGTGCATGGTGAAGGCTTGAAGCTGGTCTCGCTGCTCGCCATCACCTTCGCCACCTTCGTCGTGGGCGGCATTGCCGCCCTGTCGGTGCTCAAGCTGTTTTTCGGAGCCTAACGCCATGCCCGCCAGCTATCAGGTCCAGGACCACTTCTACGATGTCGTCGTCGTCGGCGCCGGCGGCGCGGGTCTGCGCGCCACCATGGGTCTCGCCGCGGCCGGTCTGAAGACCGCCTGCATCTCCAAGGTCTTCCCCACCCGCAGCCACACGGTCGCGGCGCAGGGCGGCATCTCGGCTGCCCTTGGCAACATGGGCGAAGATAACTGGCGCTGGCACATGTACGACACCGTCAAGGGTTCGGACTGGCTCGGCGACCAGGACGCCATCGAATACATGTGCCGCGAAGCCGTGCCGGCCGTGATCGAGCTCGAGCATTTCGGCGTGCCGTTCAGCCGTACTGAAGAGGGCAAGATCTACCAGCGCGCCTTCGGCGGCATGACCAAGAATTACGGTGAGAGCCCGGCCCAGCGCACCTGCGCCGCCGCCGACCGCACCGGCCATGCGATCCTGCACACGCTGTACCAGCAGTCGCTGAAGCACGACACCGAGTTCTTCATCGAATACTTCGCCCTCGACCTGATCATGGACGAGGAAGGCGCCTGCTGCGGCGTGATGGCCTGGAATCTGGCCGACGGCACGATGCATCGCTTCCGCGCCAAGATGGTGGTGCTGGCGACCGGCGGCTACGGCCGCGCCTACTTCTCCTGCACCTCGGCCCATACCTGCACGGGCGACGGCGGCGGCATGGTGCTGCGCGCCGGCCTGCCGCTGCAGGACATGGAATTCGTGCAGTTCCATCCGACCGGCATCTACGGGTCGGGCTGCCTGATCACCGAAGGTGCGCGCGGCGAAGGCGGCTATGTCGTCAACTCCGAAGGCGAGCGCTTCATGGAGCGTTACGCGCCCTCGGCCAAGGACTTGGCCTCGCGCGACGTCGTCAGCCGCGCCATGACCATGGAAATCCGCGAAGGCCGCGGCGTGGGCAAGAACAAGGACCACATCTACCTGCATCTGGATCATCTCGATCCGAAGACCCTGCACGAGCGCCTGCCCGGCATCTCGGAAAGCGCCAAGATCTTCGCTGGCGTCGATGTGACCAAGCAGCCGATCCCGGTGCTGCCGACCGTGCATTACAACATGGGCGGCATCCCGACGAACTATCACGGCGAAGTGCTGACCCTGAAGGACGGCAATCCCGACAGCGTGGTGCCCGGCCTGATGGCAATCGGTGAAGCCGCCTGCGTGTCGGTGCATGGCGCCAACCGCCTGGGCTCGAACTCGCTGATCGATCTGGTCGTCTTCGGCCGCGCCGCCGCCATCCGTGCGGCCCAGGTGGTCGACAAGGGCTCCAAGCATCGCGACATCAAGGGCGCTGGCGACAACGCGCTGGCCCGCCTCGACAAATTCCGCAATGCCAAGGGCGGCCATACCACGGCGCAGATTCGCGACAAGATGCAGCGCACCATGCAGAACAACTGCGCGGTGTACCGCACCGGCGAGGTGCTGAAGGAAGGCGTCGGCCTGATCGACGAGGTCAACAAGCTGATGCCCGATGTCGGAGTCACCGATCGCACGCTGGTCTGGAATTCCGATCTGGTGGAGACGCTGGAACTGGACAACCTGATCGGCCAGGCCGTGGTCACCATGCATTCGGCCGAGAACCGCAAGGAAAGCCGCGGCGCGCATGCGCGCGAGGATTACTCGGATCGCGACGACAAGGAGTGGATGAAGCACACCCTGTCGTGGTTCGGCGACAAGGGCAATGTCACCATCGACTACCGTCCGGTGCACACCTACACGCTGAGCAACGAGATTTCGTATATCGAGCCGAAGAAGCGCGTGTACTAAGCGCGACCATCGAAGACACAAGGACACCTCCCCATGGCCGAGTTCGCGCTTCCGAAGAATTCCAAGATCACCGAGGGCAAGACCTGGTCGCTCCCGCCCGCCAAGGCCGGCGAGGAGCGCAAGATCAAGAAGTTCCGCGTCTATCGCTGGAACCAGGATGACGGCAAGACCCCGCAGGTCGATACCTACGAAGTCGACATGAACGACTGCGGACCGATGGTTCTGGACGCCCTCATCAAGATCAAGAACGAGATCGACCCGACGCTGACTTTCCGCCGCTCCTGCCGCGAAGGTGTGTGCGGTTCCTGCGCCATGAATATCGATGGCGGCAACACGCTGGCCTGCACCAAGGCCTGCGAGGATATCGGCGGCGACGTGAAGATTTATCCGCTGCCGCATATGCCGGTGGTGAAGGACCTGGTCCCGGACCTGACCAACTTCTATGCCCAGTACGCCTCGATCGAGCCCTGGATGAAGACCCAGAGCCCGGCGCCGACTCGCGAGCGCCTGCAATCGGCGGAGGAGCGCAAGAAGCTGGATGGCCTCTATGAGTGCATTCTGTGCGCCTGCTGCTCCACCTCCTGCCCCAGTTATTGGTGGAATTCCGACCGTTATCTGGGTCCGGCCGTGCTGCTGCAGGCCTATCGTTGGATCGCCGACAGCCGTGATGAGATGACGGGCGACCGTCTCGACAACCTGGAAGATCCCTTCCGTCTCTATCGTTGTCACACCATCATGAATTGCGCCCAGACCTGCCCCAAGGGGCTAAATCCGGCGCAGGCAATCGGCGAAATTAAGAAGCTGATGGTGGAACGACGCGGCTGATCTGGTAGATTGCGCCCAAAGTCGAGGGGGAGACGGCTGGATTGGCTTAGCCGATTCGCGCTAAATTTGCGGTCGAATCTTCTGTTCACGCGTTCCAGGTAAGGCCGCACAGCGTTATGGGCGATTTCACCCGCGGAGCTCCTCCGCATCTGACAAAAGTTGGCGCAGAAAAACTGCGCGACGTGTTGCGTGAGCATGAAGCCCATCTGGCCGGCAAGCCCGGCGCGCAGCCGGCCATGTTGGCCTTTACCGATCTTTCCGACGCCGACCTGACCGGTGCCAATCTCACCCTGGCCGACCTGACCGGCGCGCGCCTGCATCGCGCCCGCCTCGATGGCGCCCGCCTCTCGATGTCCAAATGCGGCGGCTCGGATTTCCGCAACGCCACGCTCGACAGCGCCGACCTGCGTTGGGCCGATCTGCGCGGCGCCTGCCTGCGCGCTGCCGGCCTGAACGACGCCAACATGGCGGAGTCGAATGGCGCCGAAGCACTGGCTCCCATCTATGACGCCGAGGGCCGCATCAGCGACAGCGGCCCGTCCAAGCGCGCCATCGACCTTTCGGGCGCCTCGGCCCAGCGCGCCGACCTCTCGGGCGCGCAGCTGCCCAAGGCTTTCGCCCTGCATGCCGATTTCGCTGATGCCAACCTGGACGACAGCAACCTGCGCGGCGCTGACTTGCGCAAGGCGCAGCTGATGTCAGCCCGCCTGGAAGGCGCCGACCTGCAGCAATCCGATTTCTCCGGCGCCAATCTCTCGGGCGCCAGCCTGTCGGGGGCCCAGATCGGCGGCGCGAATTTCGCCAATGCCGACCTGCGCGGCGCCATCGTCGATGCCGCGCTGCGCAGCTCGCCTGAACTGGCCGCTGCGATCTTCGCCGCCGCTTCGCGCCACACCATCGAGGACCTGAGCGAGGTGCTGCGGCATCACGAACTCTGGGTGCATTCCGAAGGCCGTCAGGGCCTGCGCGCCGACCTGAGCGATTTCGATTTCTCCGATCGCGACCTGCGTGGCATCAACCTGATGGGCGCGCTGCTGGAACGCGCCTGCTTCACCAACGCGGTGCTGACCAATGCCAACCTGGCGCTGGCCCGCCTGAACTTCGCCGATCTGCGCAACGCCAACCTTGCCCGCGCCAACATGCGCGGCGCCAGCCTGAGCCGCGCCAATCTGGACGGCGCCGACCTGAGCGGCGCCAATCTGGCCGCGATCAAGGACGAGGCGCCGAATGCGCGCGCCGCCCGCACCAATCTGGGCGCTGCCAAGCTGAAGAAGGTCCTGCTGATCAACGCCAATCTGTCGGGTGCCAGCCTGGTGGCCGCGGACCTGCGCGACGCCAACCTGACTGGCGCCGATCTCACCGGCGCGGACCTGACCGATGGCCGCTTCTCCGGCGCCAATCTCGCCGGTGCCCAGCTCGACAACGCCCGCCTCGACCGCGCGCGCGACCTGCTGCTGCCGAACTAGGCTTTCCGCTTATTCAGAAATGTGCGGCAGGGCGCGGTAATCCTCGCTCTGCATCTCGTTCAGCCGCGACACGCAGCGCTGGAACTCGAAGGCACCCTCACCATCGGGATAGAGCGTTTCCGGCGGCGCATCCGCCGTCGCCGCCAGCTTGGTGCGCGCCTCATACAGCGCATCGATCAGCGTCACAAAACGCTTGGCCTCATTGCGCTTGGCCGGACTCAAGGTGGGGATATTGTCGATCATCACCGTGTGGAAGCTCTTGGCGATGGCGAGGAAATCCGCCGGACCCAGCGGCTGCTCGCAGAGGTCGCCAAAGGTGAAGCGCGCCACGCCACGGGCCTGACAGGGCACCTTCAGCTTGCGCCCCAGCAACTCGATCTCCAGCGCCTCACCTTCGGCATCGTCGGTCTGCAGGTTCCAGATGCGATCCAGTGCGATGGTCGACTTGGCGCTCATCGGGCTGAACCAGACCGGGGACTTCTGCAGGCGCTGCAGGCGGTAGTCGCGGCTGGCAGCCAGATGCAGCACATCCAGCCGGTCCTTGAACAGCGCGATGAAGGGCATGAACAGCCCGCGATTGATGCCGTTCTTGTACAGGTCATCGGGATGGCGGTTCGACGTCGCCACGACCACGACGCCACGATCGAACAGTTTTTCGAACAACCGGCCCAGGATCATCGCATCGGCGACATCGCTGACCTGCAGCTCGTCGAAGCAGAGCAGCCAGGTGGTCCTGGCGATCTTCTTGGCCAGCGGCTTGATCGGATCGTCGCCGCCCGCCTTCTTCTCGGCATCGTCTTCAGGGAGCTTGCGATAGCGGAAGATTTCCGCATGCACCTCCTGCATGAAGGCGTGGAAATGCACGCGGCGCTTTTTCTCGACCGTAGCTTCCTTGAAGAACAGGTCCATCAGCATCGACTTGCCGCGTCCGACATCGCCGTAGATGTAGAGGCCCTGCGGTGCCGGTTCGCGCTTGCGGCCGAATGACAGCTTCTGCAGCCAGCCGTCCTCGCCCCAGGTAGCTTTATTGGGCTGGTAATGCTTCAGCCGCTGGCTCAGCAGTTCCAGCTTCTCGGCCGCCAGCGCCTGGGCCGGATCTTCCGCCAGTTCGCCGGACTGCAGCTTGCCGCGATAGGTTTCGAGGATGGACATGAGACCTGTTTAAAACAGCCAGACCCTTAAAAACAAGACGGGCGGCAGTGTCACCTGCCGCCCGCGTCTGATGGGACTGAACCCGGCTTACTTCATCGTCGGGATGTTGAACTCGGCACCCGAACGGATGCCGGTCGGCCAGCGCGCCGTCACCGTCTTGATCTTGGTGTAGAACTTCACGCCTTCCGGGCCATGCTGGTTGGTATCGCCGAAGGCCGACTTCTTCCAGCCACCGAAGGTGTGGAAGGCCAGCGGCACCGGGATCGGCACGTTGATGCCGACCATGCCGACCTGCACCTTGGCGGCGAAGTCACGGGCGGCATCGCCGTCACGGGTGAAGATTGCCACGCCGTTGCCAAATTCATGCTCGGTCGGCAGTTTCGCGGCTTCCTCGAAAGTCTCGGTGCGCACCACGCCCAGAACCGGGCCGAAAATCTCTTCCTTGTAGATGCGCATGTCGGGCGTGACGTTGTCGAACAGACAGCCGCCCATGAAGTGGCCCTTCTCATAGCCCTGCAGCTTCAGGCCGCGGCCATCCACCACCAGCTTGGCGCCTTCCTTGACGCCGGTATCGACATAGTCCTTCACCTTGGCCAGATGCTCCGCCGTCACCAGCGGACCCATCTCGGAATCCTTGTCGGTGCTGGGGCCGATCTTGAGTGCGCGGACACGCGGCGCCAGCGCTTCCACCAGCCGGTCAGCCGTACCCTTGCCCACCGGCACGGCGACAGAAACGGCCATGCAGCGTTCGCCGGCCGAGCCGTAGGCGGCGCCGATCAGTGCATCCACGGCCTGGTCCATATCGGCATCAGGCATGACGATCATGTGGTTCTTGGCGCCGCCCATGGCCTGCACGCGCTTACCATGCGCCGCCGCCGTGGCGTAGACATACTGCGCGATCGGCGTTGAGCCGACGAAGCTGATGGCCTGGATGCGCGGATCGGTGAGCAGCGTGTCGACCGATTCCTTGTCGCCGATCACGCAGTTCAGCACGCCCGGAGGCGCGCCGGCTTCCAGCATCAGTTCGGCCAGCTTCAGCGGGCAGGACGGGTCCTTCTCACTGGGCTTGAGGATGAAGGTGTTGCCCGCCGCGATGGCGACGCCGAACATCCACATCGGCACCATGGCCGGGAAGTTGAACGGCGTGATGCCGGCCACGACGCCGAGCGGCTGGCGCATCGAATAGACGTCGATACCACGCGCCACGTTGTCGGAATACTCGCCCTTCAGCAGATGCGGGATGCCGCAGGCGAATTCCACGACTTCCAGGCCGCGCTGCAACGAGCCCTTGGCATCGGAAATCACCTTGCCATGCTCGTTGGAAATCAGCCTGGCGATTTCATCGGCGTTCTTCTCGCAAAGCTCCTTGAACTTGAACATGACGCGGGCGCGCGTCAGCGGCGAGGTCATGCTCCATTCGGCAAAGGCCTTCTGGCTGTCGGCAATCGCGCCTTCCACCTCGGCCTTGGTGGCCAGCGGCGCCTTGGCGGCGACTTCGCCGGTGGTCGGATTGTAGACATCGAGGAAACGGCCGGACTTGCCCGCCACCTTCTTGCCGCCGATGAAATGCTGAAGCTCGTTCGCCATGATTCACTCCCAAGAGCAGGCCCCGGATCGATCTGGGGGCCCTGACCATAAAGACCGGGCGACTCTAAAGCCCGCCCCGGCGATGACAAGGGCCGGACCGGATTTCGCAGTTGCACAGGCTGGATTTGATCAGTCTGCCAGGTTCAGTCGGGCCGGGTCGCCTGCATCGAGGGCCGCAGTGCCGCCGCATCATACCAGGCAGCCAATGCCGGATAGCGGCTGCGCCAGGGAATATCGGTCAGGCGGAAATCCAGATAACCGAGCGCCGCTGCCAGCGCGATATCGCCCAGATCGAAACGCTGCGGGCTGAGGCTGAAACCATTGGCATGAACCAATGCCCGCTCCACGGCGGCACGCTGGCGCTGCACCCAGTCCGCCCACTGGCCGGCAGTGGGACGGCGTCCTTCGATCACCGAGATGAAGCTGGCATCAATCAGACCCTGGCAGAGACCCGCGCGGGCCAGCGTGTCGATGCGCGCCGTTGGCTCGGCTGGCAGCAAGGGCGGGCTGCCACCCAGCAGATCAAGCACCTGGATGATGCTGTCGCTTTCCGTCACCACCCGGCCGTCATCGGTCACCAGCGCCGGCACTTTCGACAGCGGCGTGACAGCAAGCAGCTCGGCCGGGCTGGCCCAAGGATCGGTTTCGACGAACTCTACGCGGCCCGCCAGATTCTTTTCCAGCACAGCGATGCGGACTTTCCGCGCATAGGGTGAGGTCTTGTTGAAGAACAGTTTCATGGCGTTTCTTTCTTACGAAGCGAGCTGGCCGGAGAGGCGCGTCAGCACATCCTCGGCCTGTTTCACCATGGTTTCCACCACCATCTGCGCCGACACCACCTCGGAAATCGTATCGGTGGCCTCGCCGGCGATCACGGCGGCGATGTCGAAATTGCCCGCCGCACGCGCCTCGCGATAGCGCGGCGCTTCCTCGCGGATGTTGCGCATCAGCTCCACCTCGCGACCGAGCCAGCGTTCAGCATGCTTGTTGACGACACAGCGGCCGTTGAACGGCGCAGGCCAGACATTCTCGCGCGAGATGTCGAAGACGATGCTGCGCACGGTATCATCGCCCGAGGCCGCGCAAATGCGCGCCTTGGCCTCGTCCATGCCGGCTGCCTCATGCGTCGCATAGAATCGCGTGCCGACCAGCACGCCGGCCGCACCCAGGCTGAGCGCCGCCGCAAGACCACGACCATCGCCGATGCCGCCGGCCGCCACCACGGGAATGGCGGATGGCACCGCATCGACCACGGCAGGCACCAGGCCCAGCGTGCCACGCGACACGCCATGGCCGCCGGCCTCACCGCCCTGCGCCACGATGATATCGGCGCCCTCGGCCGCCGCCTGCCTGGCCATTGCCACCGTCTGCACCTGGCAGATTACCTGCACGCCAGCTTTCTTGATTTTGGGGATGAATGGCGACGGATCGCCGAAGGACAGCATCACCACGGTGGGATAGGAGCCGAGCGCGATATCCAGCAGCTGCGGCTGTTTGGCCAGACTCCAGGTGATGAATCCGACGCCATGCCGGCGTCGGGCCGGCATCGCCTGCAATGCTGCGATCTCGCCGCGCAGCCAGATCTCGTCACCATAGCCGCCGCCCAGCAGCCCCAAGCCACCGGCCGCCGTGACCGCGTTGCAGAGCGTGGCATCGGCGACCAGATCCATCGGCGCCAGCAGCACGGGATGGCGGATATCGAGACGGCGGGTCAGGGCGGTGGACAGGGTCATAACGGGCTCCTTGCAGAAAGCCCTGTCATTCTAGCGACATCATGGTATTCTATATAACGATTATAAGTGATTTCTTCGATCTGTTTTACAGATAGGTGAAACATGGAGCTTTCCGACCTCGCCTTTTTCTCAGCCGTCGCGCGCTGCGGCAGCATCAGCAAGGCCGCCCAGCAGCTCAACACCGTGCAGTCCAACGTGACCATGCGGATCAAGCTGCTGGAAGAGAAGATCGGCCTGCCACTGTTCAGCCGCCACAGTCGCGGCATGATCGTCACCAGCGCGGGCCAGCGCCTGCTGCCCTATGCCGAACAGGTGGCTGCGCTCGTGGGCGAGGCCAAGCGGGCGGCGCGTGATGACGGCACGGCGAAAGGCCCGCTGATGATCGGCGCGATGGAAACCACGGCGGCGATCCGCCTGCCGCCGATCCTGGCCGGCTATCATCTCGGCAACCCCGAGGTCGATCTCGACATCACCACCGGGCCGACCGCCACGTTGCTGGAAAAGGTGCTGGATCACACGCTGGAAGGCGCCTTTGTCGCAGCCCCGGTAGATCACCCCGAACTCACCGCCACGCCCATTTTCCGCGAGGAACTGGTGCTGGCGATGGCGAAAAGCTGGCGCGACATCGACGACTATCGCAAAGCCAACCGCACCATCACCGCCATCGTCTTCCGCAGCGGCTGTTCCTATCGCCAGCGGCTGGAGCAGCATATCGCCATGCAGGGCTGGCTGCCGGTGCGGCGGCTGGAATTCGGCACGCTGGAAGGCATCCTGGGCTGCGTCGCCGCTGATGTCGGCATCACGCTGCTGCCGCGCGCTGCGGTGGAGCGCCATGCCATCAGTGACAGCATCCGCATCCAGCCGATCGGCAAGCTGGAGGCGCAGGTCGACACCCTGTTCGTGCAGCGGTGCGATTCTTACGCCAGCGCCGCCATGCGCAGCTTCATCGCCGCCTGCACATCCGAGGGCAAGGCCGCCGTACCTCCGGCCCGGAAAAGGGCCTGATACGGGCCTTTGGGCCAGATTAGAATATTTTTCTAGAATTTTATTCTAGGCCGGGCTATAACCCGTCCATGTCCAAAGCCGTCAACAAATCCGACGCCGCTTTCTCCGATCTCGCCAACCGGGCCATGGGCACGCGTGAGCGCGCGCTGATGGCGGCGCTTGATCTGTTCGATGCCCAGGGCGTGGATGCCACCACCATCGAGCAGGTCCGCGAGGCCGCCGGCATTTCCATCGGCAGCCTGTATCACCATTTCAGCAACCGCGAGGGTCTGGTCGCCGCGCTTTATGATGATCTGCTGGCGCGCTACCGCGCCGTGATCGCCGCCGATTTTGCCCGGCATGACACGGCGCGCGCCCTGCTCGACAGCTATGTCACCATGCATATCACCTGGTCGATGCAGAATCCGGCGGCCGCGCGCTTCCTGTCGGAATACCGCCGCCATCGCGCGGTGAGTGCCGGTGACGAGAAGATCAACAGCGGTACCGCCGATTTCATCCGCCCCCTGCTCGACCGCCTCAAGCCGGCCATCACGGCAGGCATCCTCAAACCGCTGCCGGCCGAACTGATGCTGAGCATGGTGATGGGCCCGGTGCATACCTGGCTGCGCCTGCAGCGTGCCGGCAGCGCGAAAGTGAAATGGGCGCCGGCAGCCAAGCTGCTGGCTGACCTGATCTGGGACTCCATCGCGATCCCGCCTGCCAAAAGGAAACTGAAATGACTGATGCGACTTTCGCCCCCGCCGCGGTGGCCGGCACGCCGATGGTGCTGAAGCAGTGGCGCGGCATCGGCCGCCTGCCCCTCGGCCGCCGGCTGTTCAGCTTCCTGATCGGCTTCACCGTGCCTTATGCCGGCAGCATCAGCCCCGACGTCGAGACATTGTCGCCCGGCCTGGCGCGCGCCCGCATGGCCGACCGTCGCCGGCTGCGCAACCATCTGCGTTCACTGCATGCGGTGGCGCTGACCAACCTGGCCGAGATGACCGGCAATCTGGCCTTGATGAGCCGTCAGCCGCCGAAAGGGGCGCGCTGGATCATCACTGGCTTTGACAGCGAGTATCTGAAAAAGGCTCGTGGCACCATCACCGCGCAATGCGAGGTCAGCGATCTCGACTGGAACCGCGCGCAAAGCCTGGAAGGCCGCGTGGAACTGCGCGACGAAGCTGGCGATCTGGTGATGATCGCCCGGCCGCGCTGGAAGATCGGACCAGCCTGATCTAATGCCGGCTTAAGCCCCCGCCATCTTACTGGGCTGTGCCGGCATTCTCGCCGGGCCGGCGCTGAATCTGCATCTCGGGCAGCGCCGCATTGCCGCTCAGGCTGGCACTGCCGGGACCGACTCCGGTGACTGCGCCACCGCCCACACCGGCGGCGCCACCGCCGCCGACCTGAACGCTGCTGCCGCTGACGGCATTGCCTTGCAGGCTATTGCCCGCGGACGACTGCACGGTCGTGCTTTGATTCATGCTCGCGCGATTGTCGTCCGGATTTTCGGTCGGCGGGGTAGGCGGCTGAGTTTGCGCCTGGCTATTGCCGATCACCACGCCGGTATTGCCACCGGGCAGGATATTCATCGGCGCGCCCATCTGTGAACCGGCCTGCACATTGCCCTGCGTGCCCGCATTCCAGCCTGAACCATAGGTCACGCTGCTATTGGCATTCGCACCGGCGTTGGTATTGGCGCCCGCAGCCGCAGCACCAGCCCCGACGCTGGTGCTGGTGCTGCCACCGGCCGTCTGCGCTGCCAGCGGCATCGCCACCAGCATCATGGCTGCCAGATAGGCAGACCCTGTCATCAACCGTGCCATCGTTGCCTCCATCAAGGCTGTACATTCAATCGCTGCAGGGATAACCGCAGCGCGCCGATGCCGTTCCGTGACAAAAATCCGAATTTTCAGATGCGGCGACAAACGAAACGGGCGACGGATTGCTCCGTCGCCCGCTCCCACTCTGTGTCGCTTCCGCAGTAAAGCGCGGAATCGACCCTCCTGCCTGCTTACCTATTACTGCGTGGCGGTCACAGCCGCACCGGCCGCACCATTAGTGGCGAGACCCGCACTGGCACCGCCCTGATTGCTGCTGACAGCACCACCGGTTTTGTTGGCGCCGGCCGCACCCAATGCGGCGCCGGCCGGCGTTACCGCCAGACCGGCCTTGCCCGCACCTTCACTGCCGACGGCCAGGGACTTGTCAGCCGAGGCCGCACCGGCACCGAGCGCACCGGCGGCACCACCCGTGCCGACGCCAACGCCGTTCTTCGAGGCGGCGACATCAAGCGCACCCAGCCCCTGCGCACCGGCAGCGACAGCCTTGTCGCCCGACCCGCCATTCACGTCCAGCGCGCCGGCACCGGCCGAATTCACGCCAAGGCCGTTCGGACCGGCAGCCGCATTCAGGCCGCCGACGCCCTGCGTCGCTGCACCCAGGCTATGACCGCCCGAGGCCGCGCCGACGCCGAGTGCGCCGGTGCCGGCAGTCTGCGCCGCCAGGCCAGACGAACTCAGACCGGCAGTGGCGCCGGTGATGCCGGAGGTCGCGGCGCTCACACCACTGGTCGCGGCACCTAGGCTGCTGGTGGTCGCCGCCAGCTGTGCGCCGACAGCGGCGCTGACGCCAGCGGAAATACCGGCAGCCGTATTTGCGGTCTGTGCGGCCAGCGGCCCTGCAACAACAATGGCGCCAAGCGCCATGCACGGAGTCAATACGCGCGTGATCCTGTTCATTATGGCGTCTCCTTCATCTGGGAATGTTTTGGAAGGTTTGTCCTTTGACACATGGACAATCCGCAGATGGGTATTGATGTTCCGCCATGTAACCCATCGCCTTCTACGGCCACGCTGTGATTGCCGGTTTCCAGGGATGCGTGGTGGCACGGGTCACACGATAGTCACCCACATAGACGGCATTTACATCTGTGACGAATGCGCCCGCATAACGTCACAGAATGGCCTTGGCGTTTCACTGGTATCGGTGTGATCAGTCCTTATATGGAGTAACCCGACAGGAAAATCTTTCTTGGAAAACCTGTCTTCGAAACGTGTGGAGGTAACAATGAGACAGCATCTTTCTCTCGCCCTGCTTGGCGCGACCGCTCTGGCCGCCGCCGCTGTGGCTGCGACTCCGCTGGCGCAGGCCCAGACCTCGACCCAGCAGCAGAACCAGCAGTACAAGGCACCGGCGCAGACGCCGAATAACAGTCCGTCGAACCAGCGCACACCGAACACGACGATGAAGAGCGACAAGAGTTCGGTGGCTCGCCCGATCACGGCCGGCAACTATGTGCTCTATGCACAGACCGCCGACCTGTTTGAAACGGAAGCGGCGAAAATCGCGGTGCAGCGCGCCCAAAACAAGGATGTGCGCGAATATGCCAAGGGCATCGTGAACGACAACCTGACCACCACCAGTAAGGTCAGCGCGGCCGCCAAGCAGGCCGGCGTCGCGCCAGTGACGGCAACCCTGACCGCCAAGCAGGTGACCAAGCTGAACGATCTGCGCAATGCCTCGGATGCGGCCTTCGACCGTATGTATATCAACGCGCAGCTGGAGGCGCAGGAACGCGAACTGCGCCTGCACAACACCTATGCCAAGAATGGCGAACAGCCGACGCTGCGTACCACCTCGAGCGAACTGGCCCCGGTGACGCGTAAGCATATCGCCGACGCCAAGGCCATCTCGGGCCAGCTCGGCAACGAGAGCTAACGTTTAAAAGAGAAGACGTCCGAGAGAAGAAGCGCCCCGCCCTCGCCGGCGGGGCGTTTTTTTATTGCTGCGCGGCTGCGTAGAGCGCCTTCAGGCGCGTCAGCACGCTGCGCGCGCCATTCAGCGGCAGGCAGCTCGGCCCGTCGCATTTGGCCTTGTCCGGATCGGGATGGAATTCCAGGAACACGCCATCGGCACCGGCCGCCACAGCGGCAGCGGCGATGACGGCAACGCCCTCGCGACGGCCGCCGGCCGCGACGCCACCACCCTCGACCGCGCGCGCACCAGGCAGCTGCACGGCATGGGTGGCGTCGATGGTGACCGGCACGCCGAATTTCTGCATTTCCGGAATCGCCAGCATGTCGACGATCAAGTTGTTGTAGCCGAAGGCGGCGCCGCGCTCGCACAGGATGGTCATGCCCGGCTTCGCCGCCTGCTCGATCTTATGCAGGATGCTCTTGCAATCATTGGGCGCAAGGAACTGCGCCTTTTTCACATGCAGCAGGCCACCGGCCTTCTGCGTCGCCTGCGCGGCCGCCACGATCAGATCGGTCTGCCGCACCAAGAAGGCCGGGATCTGCACCAGGTCGGCAACAGCCGCCACCGCCTCGGCCTGCCCCGGCTCATGCAGGTCGGTGGCGATCGGCACGTTCAGCTTCTCTTTGACGGCGGCGAGAATTTTCAGGCCCTCGGTGAGCCCGGGCCCGCGATAGCTGTTGATCGAGGAACGGTTGGCCTTGTCGAAGCTGGCCTTGAACACGAAGGGCAGCTTGAGATCGGCGGCGATCTGCTTCAGTTCGGTCGCCGTGTGCATGGCGAGATCCATGTCCTCGATCACGTTCAGCCCGAGGATGGCGAACAGCGCCTTGCCATCGCCGATCGTGAGATTCCATTTCGGCAGGGTGAGTGCGGCCATGAGTCCGGTCCTTCAAGAATGACAGGCCCGATTGTGCCGCATTGTCCCCGGTACGGGCAATGCGTTCAGCCCGCCAGACTACGCAGCAGCTGTTCGGTCGCCTCGTCGGCCGGCAGGAAACTCTCGATCCGCAGGTCCTGCAGGGTCACATCCTGCGGGGTGCCGAAGGTGGCGATCATGGTCAGCAGGTTGAGACTGAGGCCATCCTTCTCGACGCAGAACTGCAGCAACGGCTGCGGTTCGGCTTCCCAGTCAACATTGCGCCACAGCGCGTCTACATCGGGATAGCCGCGCACCTCGGCCAGCACGGCTGCGGCGGCCGGGTTATCCATGGCTTCTCGCTGCAGCCGGTGCAGCAACGATCCGGCGATCTCGTGCCAGTTGACGATATACGGCCGCGCGCCCTGGGGATGCAGCGGCAGCTTCATGAAATTGACCGGAACGGTTGGGTCGAAGCGTTCGCCCAGCAGGAAGCCCAGCATGCGCAGCGCGGCCTGGTTGGCCAGTTGCACCGTCCAGGCCGCATCGACCACGACGGCGGGGAATGGTTCGGCCTGCTTCAGCAGCAGGTCGAGCGCGCGTCGCGCCGCCTGCAACTGCGGCTCGTCCAGCCGGCTTTCGCGATAGGCGGCGGCGAAACCTGCTGCATGCAGCAGGCGGTTCCGCTCGCGCAGCGGCAGATCCATCATCTCGCCCAGATGCAGCACCATCTGGCGGCTAGGCCGTGCGCGACCGGATTCCAGAAAGCTGACATGGCGCTGCGATACGCCGCCGGTTTCGGCCAGCTCCATCTGGCTCAGGCCCCGCCGGCGGCGCCATTGCCGCATCAGGGTGCCGAAGCCGGCTTGCGCGGTGTTGCGCGGGGAGAATTGCAGCGCGGCTTCGCTCATGGGTCTCGCTCCGAAATTTTCAGGCAGTCTGGATGGGAAAACCGACAGGCGTCCAGTGCAGACGCCTGTCGGCCATATCAGACGGTAGCAACGAGGGGAGCAGCGCTGCGCCGCAGGGCCCGCAGCTTCCACAAACCCATCAGGCCGGTATCCAGCGCCACCACCGCCAGGGCCACGCTGCCCCACAGGCTGAAGGCGCTGCCGAAGCTGAGCAGCAGCGCCACCGTCCCCAGCACCCAGCCGGCATCGGCAATGGCGGTGACCGTGACGATGGCGCGCGGAATGGCGCGGCGTGTGGACACCGCCAGCAGCAGCGCAGCGTAGACGGCCAGCAGGATGCCGAGCTCCAGCATCACCGTCGGCGTCCCCAGGCCGAACAGGGCTGGCTGCTGGGGCAGGAGGAAGCCGGCCAGCCAGTCCGGCGCCAGCAGCCCCGGCAGGCCGCAAGCCAGGCAGAGGACGGAATCGGCACGCAGGATCAGGGGGAAATGGGGGTGTGAGGTCATAATGGGCTCCTTTCCGGGAGTGGATACGGAGTAATAATTATTTTTTGTCAGTGAGTTATCAATTACCAAGGAGGTAATAAGACCCGGGTGGCAGTGCTGCCAATTACACTTATTTATTTTGTTAAATAAAATAAACTCTCATAACTTTGCGTGTTAATATATTGACTCTGCATATCGACTGTTAAATATAAGCCCCTACACAATGAGTGTGGCGTGGGACTCATGCAGACTTTTCCGGGATTTCTGATCCTGCAGGACCGCCCGGTCCTCGTCGTTGGTGGCGGTGAAAACGCTGCCCGCAAGATTCGTCTGCTGCGCAAGGCCGGCGCGGAAGTCACCGTTGTCGCGCCCACGCTCAATCCCGAACTCGCCGAACTCGCTGCGGCCAAGCTGATCCGCCATCGCACCGAAGATTTCGCCCCCGCGCATCTCGATGGCATGCGCCTCGTGGTCAGCACACTGGCGAACGACGGCGATGATGCCGTGGTGATGGCAGCACATGCGCGCAACCTGCTGGTCAATGTGGTCGACCGCCCGGACCTGTCCGATTTCATCGTGCCCGCCATCGTCGAGCGCGGCGACATCACCATCGGCATTTCCTCCAATGGCACGGCGCCACTGCTGCTTGGCCGCATCCGCGCGCAGATCGAGGCGCTGCTGCCGGCCCGTCTGGGCGATCTTGCCACGCTGGCCGGCGACTTCCGCAGCACGGTGGCGCGCGTCATCACCGACGGCACCGCGCGCAAGCGCTTCTGGGAACGCGTCTTCGACGGCACGGTGGCCACCCGCCTGCTGGGCGGCGATATCGCCGGCGCGCGCAGCGCACTGCTGGCAGACCTGAACGGCGCACAGACCACCGCCGACGGCAGCGTGTATCTGGTCGGCGCCGGCCCCGGCGATCCCGACCTGCTGACCCTGGCCGCCCAGCGCGTGCTGATGGATGCCGATGTGGTGCTGTATGACGACCTGGTGGCGCCTGCCATCATGGATCGCGTGCGCCGCGACGCCGAACGCATTCCCGTGGGCAAGCGCAAGGGCGCACATCGCATCAGCCAGGACGGCATCAACGCCTTGCTGGCCGAGCATGCCTCCCTGGGCAAACGCGTCGTGCGGCTCAAGGCCGGCGATCCCTTCATCTTCGGTCGCGGCGGCGAGGAAATGGATTATCTGGACGCCCGCGGCATCGCCGTGCAGATGATCCCCGGCATCACCGCAGCGCTCGGCTGCGCCGCCGCTGCCGGCATTCCGCTGACCCATCGCGAACTCAGCCATGGCATCACGCTCGTCAGCGGCCATCTGAAGGATGCCAAAGAGGATGAAGACCGGGACGCCTTCCAGTGGGCCGAACGCGCCCGCGACGAGACCGTCGTCGTCTATATGGGCGTCAGTCAGGCCGGCGCGATCCGTGATCGCCTGCTGGAGGCCGGCGTGGCGCCGTCGCTGCCCGTCGCCCTGATCGAGAACGGCACGCGCCCTGACCAGATCGTATCCGCCGGTTCGCTCTACACCCTGCCGGCGCTTGCCGCGCAACATGGTGACGGACCTGTTTTGTTGATCATCGGCAAGGTGGCTGCCTATGCGCAGACCGCCGCTGATACCCAGCGCCAGCAACGCCGGGCCTGAGGAGAGATTCATGGCCAAAGCCCCCAAACTCGCCAACCAGCCGCAGGTCGTCACCGCCAATGATCTGAAAAGCGGCGATGTGGTCTACCTGACGCAGTCTGCCAGCTGGAGCCGCAAGATCGGCGAGGCTTCCGTCGTCGCCAATGCCGATGCCGGTGCCGCCCTGCTGGCCGTGGCCGAAGCGCAGGCCAAGATGAACATCGTCGTCGCGCCGTATCTGATCCCCGTGGATGCCAGCGTGACGCCGCCAAAGCCGATCCAGTATCGCGAAGTCATCCGGGCCGATGGTCCGACCACCGAAGCCAGGCCAGCAGCCTGAACAGGAATGCCCCATGTACCAGTATGATGAGATAGACCAGACACTGGTCGATGAACGGGTCGCCCAGTTCCGCGACCAGGTTGCCCGGCGTTTGTCAGGCGAGATCAGCGAAGACGAGTTCAAGCCGCTACGCCTGCAGAACGGCCTGTACCTGCAGCTGCATGCCTACATGCTGCGCATCGCCATTCCCTATGGCACGCTGTCCTCGCGCCAGCTGCGCGGCCTGGCCCAGATCGGCTGCAAGTACGATCGCGGCTGGGGCCATTTCACCACGCGCCAGAACCTGCAGTACAACTGGATCAAGCTGGAAGACACGGCCGACGCCCTGGCCGATCTGGCCAAGATCCAGATGCACGCCATCCAGACCAGCGGCAACTGCATCCGCAACACCACGACGGACCAGTTCGCCGGCGCCGCCCATGACGAGATCGAAGATCCGCGCGTCTGGTGCGAGATCATCCGCCAGTGGTCAACTTTCCATCCGGAATTCAGCTTCCTGCCGCGCAAGTTCAAGATCGCTGTCACCGGCTCGCCGAACGACCGCGCCGCCGTGCGCGTGCACGATATCGGCCTGCGCATGCACAAGAATGCTGCCGGCGACGTGGGCTTCGAGGTGATCGTGGGCGGCGGTCTCGGCCGTACGCCCTTCATCGGCAAGACCATCCGCGACTTCCTGCCCAAGCAGGACCTGCTGAGCTACCTGGAAGCCATCCTGCGCGTCTACAACCAGTTCGGCCGCCGCGACAACCTGTACAAGGCGCGCATCAAGATTCTGGTGCACGAACTCGGCATCGAAAAGGTGCGCGAGAAGGTCGAGGCCGAATGGCAGGCCACCAAGGACGGCGCACTGAAGCTGCCGCAGGAGGCCATCGACCAGATCGCCGCGCAGTTCGCTCCGCCGGCCTTCGAGACGCTGCCGGGCGGCGTGGCATCGGATTACGCCAATGCCTTCCGCACCGATTTCGAATTCGGCCTCTGGGCGCGCCGCAATACCTTCAAGCACAAGCAGCCCGGCTACAGCATCGTTACCGTTTCACTCAAGAAAGAGGGCGAAGCGCCCGGTGACGCCAAGGCCGAGCAGATGAATGCCGTCGCCGATATCGCCGACCGCTATTCCTTTGGCGAAATCCGCGTGACGCATGAACAGAACCTTGTGCTCCCCCATGTGAAGCAGTCCGACCTGCCGGCCGTGTTCAAGGCGCTGCAGGCCTATGACCTGGCCACACCGAATGTCGGCCTGGCTTCGGACATCATCGCCTGCCCCGGCCTGGATTACTGTGCGCTGGCCAATGCCCGCTCGATCCCGATCGCCCAGCAGATCGCGCTGCGCTTCAAAAACTGGGAACGCGCCCACAGCATCGGCGAGCTGAAGATCAAGATCTCGGGTTGCATCAATGCCTGCGGCCATCACCACGTGGGCCATATCGGCATTCTCGGTGTCGACAAGAATGGCGAGGAATTCTACCAGCTCACGCTCGGCGGCGCGGCCGACGAGCAGGCCGCCATCGGCGACCTGATTGGTCCTTCGCTGAACACCACCCAGGCCGTGGACGCCATCGACACGATCGTCGAGACCTATCTGCGCCTGCGTAACTCCAGTGACGAACGCTTCCTCGACACCTATCGCCGCGTCGGTCTGGCGCCGTTCAAGGAGGCCGTCTATGTCGCTGCTTAAGAACGGCCATCTGGTCGGCGAAGACGCTTTCGTACCGGTCGGCGACGAGGACGCCCTGCCCGACAACAAGCCGGTGCTGATTTCCTATGCGCGCTGGCAGGCCGAGAAGGACCAGATCGGTGGCCGCAACACGCCGCTGGGCATCGCGCTGCCGAATAACCTCGACATACTGGAGTTCGGTGCGGAAGCCGAGCGCTTCGACCTGATCGTGCTGAACTTCCCCAAGTTCAGCGACGGCCGTGCCTACAGCCAGGCCAGCCTGCTGCGCAGCCGTTTCGCCTACAAGGGTGAGCTGCGTGCCACCGGCCATGTGCTGCAGGACCAGCTCTGGCACATGCAGCGCAGCGGCTTCGATGCCTTTGAGATCGCGCGTGACGATGCCGCCGAGGCCTTCGCCAAGGCCATGCAGAGCTTCAGCGCCGTCTACCAGCCGACCGTCGACGGCCGGCCGACGGCCCTGCGCCAGCGTCTGGCTGCCGCACATAAGAAGGATACCGCCGCATGAGCGCCCTGGCCTTCTCGACGCTTGATCTGGGCGAATATGCCGCCGGGCTGAATGACCGCCTGCGTGGACAGACGGCCGAAGACATTCTGCAGATGGCCATCCGCGACCTGTTCCCCGGCGAGATCGCGCTGGTGTCTTCCTTTGGCGCGGAATCCGCCGTGCTTCTGCATATGGTGGCGCAAGTCGACACGGCGACGCCGGTGCTGTCCCTCAATACCGGCAAGCTGTTCGATGAGACCCTGGCCTATCGCACCACACTGACCAACCGTCTGGGCCTTACCGATGTGCGTATCCTGACGCCCGATCCCAAGGCGCTGGCAGCGGGTGACAATAGCGGCACATTGTGGTTCCGCGATGCCGATGCCTGCTGCCGTATTCGCAAGGTCGAGCCGCTGGAGCGCGGACTGAAGCCGTTTGCCGCCTCGATCAGTGGCCGCAAGCGCTTCCAGGCCAAGACCCGCCAGAATATCCAGGTGGTCGAGGCTGATGGCGCACGGCTGAAATTCAATCCGCTGGCGAACTGGACACCGGCGGATATCGAGGCCTATTTCACCCGTCACGACCTGCCCCGCCACCCGCTGGTGGCCCAGGGCTACCCTTCGATCGGCTGCGCCCCCTGCACCCAGCCGGTGGCCGAGGGCGAGGATGCCCGGACCGGCCGGTGGCACGGCAGTGAAAAAACCGAATGCGGCATCCACAGCCGCATTTGACTTCACACGCCTTTTCCATTCTCCTCGCCGTTGAGCGGTATCCACCCCGCGGCCAAGACCAGAAACGAATTGCGTTATGACTGACGATCTCGACTGGCTCGAAGCCCAAAGCATTTACATCCTGCGTGAGGCCTACAGTCGCATCAAGCCGATGGCGATGCTGTGGTCGCTGGGCAAGGATTCGAATGTGATGATCTGGCTGGCCAAGAAAGCCTTTCTTGGCCGTGTGCCGTTCCCGGTTGCCCATCTGGATACCGGCCTGGAATTCCCCGAGACCTACGCGTTCCGCGACCGCTTTGCCGCGGAATGGGGCCTTGACCTGATCAAGGATGCCTGTCCGCCGATCGAGGCGACCGATCCGACCCTGCCGCACAATTCGCGCATCGCCGCGCGCAAGACGCTGGGCCTGAAAGAGGCGATTGCAAAATACCAGTGGAAGGGCGTGATCGCCGGCATCCGCCGCGACGAACAGGCGACGCGCGCCAAGGAACGCTATTTCAGCCCGCGCGGCGATGATGGCGCCTGGGACTTCCGCGACCAGCCGCCGGAGCTGTGGGACCACTTCGCCTCCACGCTGCCGGCCGGTGTGCATATGCGCGTGCATCCGCTGCTGCACTGGACTGAGATCGATATCTGGCGCTACATCCAGCGCGAGGCCATTCCGGTCGTGCCGTTGTATTTCGCCGACAAGGCCAACAAGCGTTTCCGCTCGCTGGGCGAGATTGGCATCACTTTCCCGATCGACAGCCCCGCGAAAACCATCGAAGAGATCATCGCCGAACTGGAAATCACCCGCGAGCCGGAGCGCGCGGGCCGCGCCATGGACCACGACAGCGAAGATGCCTTCGAGCGTCTGCGCGTTGCCGGCTATATGTGAGCGGAGTGGCCGCCATGAGCGTCGTCGATATCGCCGTCCACCCGAAAGCCGCCGCCCGCGTGCCGGGCGCACGGGCGCGCGCTTTCCCCATTGTCATCGTCGGTCATGTTGATCACGGCAAATCGACGCTGGTCGGCCGCCTGCTGCATGACACGGACAGCCTGCCCGCCGGCAAGCTGGAGCAGTTGAAAAGCGTATCCGAGAAGCGTGGCCTGGAATTCGAGTGGTCCTTCCTGCTCGATGCACTGCAGGTCGAACGCGACCAGGGCATCACGGTCGACACCACGCAGATCTGGTTCGCGACGCCACAACGACGTTACGTCATCATCGACGCGCCGGGGCATAAAGAGTTTCTGAAGAATATGGTAACCGGTGCGGCGCAGGCAGAAGCCGCCATCCTGGTGGTGGATGCAGCGCAGGGCCTGGCCGAACAGACCCGGCGACACGCCTATCTGTTGCACCTGCTGGGTGTGCACAAGGTTGCCGTCGCCGTCAACAAGATCGACCTGATCGGCTTCGACCAGGTGCGTTTCGATGAAACAGCCGAGGCCGTGCGCTCTTATCTGGCCAATATCGGCATCGAGGCCGCGGCGCTTGTGCCGGTCTCGGCGCGCCAGGGCGACAATATCGCCATGCGTTCGGACAAGACGCCCTGGTACAAGGGCCCGACCCTGATCGGCGCACTGGACGGTTTCCCGCCGCGCAGCCAGCCGACCGAACAGCCGCTGCGCCTACCGGTACAGGACCTCTATCGCTTCGACGATCGCCGCATCGTCGTCGGCCGTATCGAAAGCGGCACGCTGAAGGTCGGCGACCGCGTCCATTTCGCCCCGCTCGGCCGCGAGGCCACGGTGGCGACGATGGAGACCTGGAACAGCACGACCGGGCTGCAGGATGCTGCACGCACTCAGGCCTTTGCCGGCGAGAGCGTCGCTTTCACGCTGGACGACGACGCCTTCGTCGAACGTGGTGTGATGGCCTCATCGACCGAGCAGAAGCCGCAGGAGGCCAACCGCCTCACCGTGCGGCTGTTCTGGCTCGACAAAACGCCGCTGCACAGGGGCGACCGCCTGACGCTCAAGCTCGGCACCGCGGAGCGCGAAGTCGAGATCGAATCAATTCTCGAGGCACTGGATGTCGAAACCCTGGACAGCACCAGCACCACGCTGATCGATCGCAATGCCGTGGCGCGCGTCGTGCTGCGCTGCCGCCGTCCGCTGGCCGTCGATCTCTATGACATACTGCCGCGCACCGGCCGCGGCGTGCTGATCCGGGGACCGCAGATCGCCGGTGGCCTGGTGGTGGAAAATGCCGCCCCGCTCACCGTCTCGACCGACATCACGGCCGTCGATTCCAGCGTCACGGTGCAGGAACGCGTGCAGATGAACGGCCATCGCGGCGGCGTGCTGTGGATGACCGGCCTGTCGGGCGCGGGCAAGACCACGCTGGCCATGGCGACGCAGCGCATCCTGTTCTCGCGCGGCCGTCATGTCTCCGTGCTGGATGGCGACAACCTGCGTTATGGACTCAACCGCGACCTGGGCTTCAGTCTCGCCGACCGCGCCGAGAATCTGCGCCGCATGGCCGAGGTGGCAAAGTTGATGGCTGAAAACGGCAGCATCGTGCTGGTCTCGGCCATCTCGCCGCTGCAGGAACACCGCGACCAGGCCCGCGCCATCGTCGGCGCCGATTTCCGTGAAATCCATGTGGCGGCCGATCTGGCCACCTGCGAGGCGCGCGACCCCAAGGGTCTGTATAAACGCGCCCGGGCCGGAGAAATTCCGCAGTTTACCGGCATTTCTGCGCCTTATGAAATCCCGGCAAAGCCCGACCTGACGCTGGATACACGCCAGCCCCTGCCGCGCAGCGCCGCCACTCTGGTAGAATACGCCGAGGAAATTTTCGGCGACCTGCCATGGCATCCTGACATCTGACTGATCGTTACCCTATCCCCAGAACGACAGGAGAGACGACATGCGACGCCTCACCGCCCTTCTTGCGGCTGCCACCCTTGCCATCGCGGTCCCGACCGCCATGGCGCAGAGCAGCGTGACCCTGCTCAACGTGTCCTACGATCCGACACGCGAGCTGTACCAGGATGTGAATGCCGTCTTCGCCAAGCAGTGGGAAGGGGACAACAAGCAGAAGCTGGCGGTCCGCGTCAGCCATGGCGGCTCGGGCAAGCAGGCGCGCTCGGTGATCGACGGCCTGGAAGC
>NZ_JBXAQN010000003.1:0-308420 GCF_058807275.1 Ferrovibrio sp. GW821-FHT12D07
AGTTCGGCGGCTGGGCCAAGACCCAGAAGGCGCATTTCGGCGACGGCGGCGTCTTCGACCAGATCTACAAGCCGGGCAGCTAAAGGGTTTCCCATGTTGCGCCGGGGTTATTCCCACCCTCCGTCCCGGTGCAGCAAAAGGAAAGGGGCCGGTTGGCGAGACCGGCCCCGTCTTTTTGTCATCATGCTATCAGAGATCGGCGGTAGGCGTTAGCTGCCTGGACGATTGTGCACTTCCGGGAAGAACAGGTCCTTCCAGTTCGGTTTGGCCTGGATGCTGCCGATGCGGTTCATGAAGTCGGAGAACTTCTCCACATTCTGCGGCGCCGTTGTGAAGATGATGTCCTTGTCGGCGAGAATGCCTTCGATGAACTCTTCCGGCAGCTTCGAAATGTCCAGCTTGTTGAATATCTGGGCCGCTTCCTTGCGGTTGTCCTTGATGAAGGCTGTGGCTTCTTCCACCGCCGCTAGAACGGCCTGATAGGTCTTCGGATTGTCGCTGCGGAATTTGCTGGTGGTCCAGATGGCGCTGAAGGATGCCGGACCATTGGTGATGTCATAGGAGCTCAGCACCTTATGCACCTTGGAATCCTGAAGCTGCTGGTACTGGAAGGGCGGGCTGGTGAAATGCGCCGTGATCTCGGTGCGGCCGGTCAGCAGCGCCGCGGTGCCATCGGGATGCGCCAGCGAGACCGTCAGGCCGTCCAGCTTGTTCTGCTGGCCCGGACCGAAGGTCTGTTCGGCCGCCATCTGCAGCAGGATCGCCTGCAGCGACAACTTCACGGTCGGCAAGGCGATGCGGTCCTTTTCGGTGAAGTCGCGGATCGACTTTACATTGGGATTGATGGTGTTGAGGAAGGCCGGCTGCGAGTTCAGCGCCGCCACGGCACGCACCTGCACATTGCTGCGCGTCTTGTCCCACAGGATGATGAAGGGCGTCACGCCCGCCGCACCATAATCAACAGAACCAGACAGCAAGGCGTCATTGATGGCGCCGGGATTGCCGATCGGCTTGTAGCTGGTCTTCAGGCCTTTCAGCCCCAGATTCTCGGCCTGTTTCTCGACCAGGGCTTTTTCCTGCATGACGTAAAGCTGCAGGTAGCCCAGGCCGAGGTTGCGCGCGAAGCGGACCTCGGACACTTCGGCGGCCGCCGGCATGGCGGCGGCGACAAGCAGCGTCGAGGCAAGAAGGACGGATTTCAAGGACGACACGGTTATTCTCCATTTTCTGTGCACAGGCAGGGCGACCGTAGGCCTCGGCCGGCATCCGGAGAATTTAGTATTCCTATCGCGAGGATTTAGGCGTGGTTGCGAAACGCATCGCCATCATCGGCGGGGGTCTGAGCGGCGCCGCCATGCTCTGCACGCTGCTCGACCAGGGCGCCGCTGCCGAGATCACGGTCTATGATCCGGCCGCAGAGATCGGTCCCGGCCTTGCCTATGGCGCCGCCGCGCCCTGGCATCTGCTGAATGTGGTGGCGACGCGCGCCAGCCTGGTGGTCGACGATCCCGATCATGCCTGGCGCTGGGCGCGGCGGCATGGCGCAGACCACGGCTGGCCGGAGGCCGATAGTTTCGGTCCGGACAGCTATCTGCCGCGCGGGTTGTTCGGCCGTTACATCGTCGCCCATGTGGCCAAAGCGCTGACCCATGGCGACCTGCCGGTGATTCATCGCCGCAGCGCGGTCACCGATATCGTGCGGGATAGTGCAGGCCTGGGTGTGATTGCCGCCGATGGCGTGCGGGTGGATTTCGATGTCGTCATCCTTGCCGTCGGTGCGCGTGAAGCGCCGGCGCCGCCGATCGAAGGCCTGGCCTCGGCTCGTCTGATCACCGACCCCTGGCGGCTCGATCGCCTGCGCGCCATTGCGCCCGATGCCGGCGTGCTGATCCTCGGCTCGGCCCTCACCATGGCCGACACGGTACTGTCGCTGCACCGGCTCGGGCATCGTGGTCCGCTTCATGTGCTGTCACGGCGCGGTATGGTGCCGCAAGCGCGGCGCAACGATGTGGCCAGGCCCTGCGGCCTGGACAAGACCGATGCCGACCTGCCGCTGAGCGCCATGCTGCATCGCCTGCGGCATGCCGTCTCTGCGGCTGCGCCAGACGACTGGCAAGCCGTGTTCGAAGGTCTGCGGCACCAGACCAACGATTTGTGGATCGGACTGTCGGATGACCAGAAGCGCCGTTTCCAGCGTCATCTGCGCAGCGCATGGGACGTGCATCGCTTCCGCATGCCGCCCAGCACGGCGGCATTGCTGGAGCAATTGAAAGACGAAGGCCGGTTGCGCGTCCACAAGGGCCGTGCGCTGCGCATCAGCGGCACGATGGTGACATGGCGGCCACGCGGGACGGATGAGCTGCAGCAGATGCAGGCCGATACGGTGATCGACTGCACCGGTCCGCGCCGCACGCCCTATGACTGGAAGGCGCGATTGACCGACCGGCTGCTGGAGCATGGCCTGCTAGCGCCGCATCGCATGGGGGCGGGACTGGCCGCGACAGTGCAGGGCGAGGCGCTGGATCGGGACGACAGGATCGTGCCTGGTATCTTCCTGCTCGGCCCGCCGATGCGTGGCGCGCTGCTGGAATGCTCGGCGATCTCGGATATCCGCCACCAGGCTGGCCGGCTGACGGCGCTGATCGCGCCGGCCCGGCAGGCGGTGAAGGTTTAAGCCAGTCTGTGCGGCGTCGGGTCGCCGCGTTCGGCAACCAGTTGCTTGCGTGCCATCACGGCGCAGCGCTCGAACACATGCATCACGTCATTGGCGGCGATGCTGTGCCGTATCGCCAGATCGGCGATATCGCGCAGCAGTTCGTGATCGTCCTTCTCGGCGGTGGCGCCGGCTATGGCCGCAGGGTCGATCAGGGCCGGATCGGGCAGGCGGCTCTGCAGCCACTCGGCCAGCAGGCGCACGCGACGGCCACGCAGCCGGAACTCGAAATCGTCGAGCCGGGCGGATTCAAATTCCTGCTTGCGCAGCAGGGCGTCACGAAGGTCGAAAGCCATGCCGAGGACATAAGCCAGCGGCGGCGTAATTGGGACAGTTATGCCCTGCGGCATGCTATCGCATGTGCACGAATGATCCGGATTGCAAATCCAGATAGAAGTTGCTATAATGTTCTCATATTGATGGACCCTTTGCAAGGGAAAATGTGCAAATAAGCCCGGATAAGCCGGAATAAGCATCGAATAACGACCAATAAGCCTCCGATAAGGACAAATAAGGGGGCAATAAGGATGGATAAGGCATGACTAGGCCCGCATTGCACCGGCGGCATCGCTGTCAAAGCCCGAAAGGGCCCGGTAGCCTGACGCCATGATTCGGGTCACCCATCGCATCAGCCTCGATCCGCGCGAGATCGAGACCACCTTCATCCGTGCCTCCGGTCCCGGCGGGCAGAATGTGAACAAGGTCTCGACCGCCGTGCAGTTGCGGTTCGACGTGCGGCAGTCGCTGGGCCTGTCCGACGACGTGAAAGAGCGGCTGGAAAAGCTGGCCGGCAGCCGTCTGACCAATGATGGGGTGCTGATCCTGATCGCCCAGCAGCATCGCAGCCAGGATCGCAACCGGCAGGATGCGCTGGATCGCCTGCTGAGCCTGATCCGTGAGGCGGCCGTGGTGCCCAAGGCACGGCGGCCGACGCGGCCGACGCTGGGATCGAAGAAGCGGCGGCTGGAATCCAAGGGCAAGCGCGCGGCAGTCAAGGGTATGCGCAGCAAGCCGGGATATGACTGATTGGGGGACGGGATGGTAACGAAACCTGTTCTGCCCCGTTCATGCCATAATCGGCGGGCAAGACAGGCTGGCCGTTCCCCCTTGTCGTTTACACCAGTGCCACATCCCTCCATGACAGTCCGTTCCCTGCTGCTGGCCCTCGCGGGCCTTGTGCTGCTTGCTGCGCCCGCCATCGCGCAGCAGGACCAGGCCCAGACCCAGCCTTCAACCCTGCCGCAGAATGATGCGGTGCCGGCCGCCGCGGGCGAAGTGCCGCCGCCCCAGCCCAAGCCCGAGGATCGCGGCATCTACAGCCTGGTGATCGAGAACGATCTTTTCTACAACACCGACCGTCGCTACACGAGCGGCGCGCGCTTCAGCTACATGACGGCGAAGGGCGACGAACCCGCCTGGCTGCGCGATGCGACGCCCTATGTGCCGATGCTCGATTGGCACAGCGACATCCGCGTCGAATACGCCTTCGGCCAGAGCATGTTCACCGCGTCCGACAAGCTGCAGCGCAATCCGCCGCCGGGCGACCGGCCCTATGCCGGCTGGCTCTATGGCTCCATGGGCCTCGTGGCGCGCACCGATAACGTGCTGGACCAGATGCTGATCAGTGTCGGCGTGGTCGGTCCGCTGTCGTTTGCGCATGAATCGCAGGATTTCGTCCACGCCATCGTCAACTCTCCCGAAGCGCAGGGCTGGGATACGCAGCTCAAGAACGAGCCGACGCTGCAGCTCACCTACCAGCGGAGCTGGCAGTCGCCGGAATTCAAGCTGCCGGCCGACTTCGCCATCGATGCCACGCCGCATGTCGGTGCGGCGCTGGGCAACGTCTACACCTATGCCAATACCGGCGCGATGTTGCGCTTCGGCCAGAACCTGCCCACCGATTTCGGCCCGCCGCGCGTGCAGCCCAGCTTGCCGGGTTCGGGCTATTTCGAGCGCGCGCCGGGCGGCTTCGGCTGGTATCTGTTCGGCGGCGTTGACGGCCGCGCGGTGGCGCACAACATCTTCCTGGATGGCAATACCTTTACCGACAGCCGCAGCGTCGAGAAGCGGCATTTCGTCGGCGATACCCAGTTCGGTATCGCTGTGGTGATCGAGGGCGTACGTCTCGCCTACACGCATGTATTGCGCACGCGCGAGTATGAAACCCAAGATGCCAGCGACCAGTTCGGCGCTTTCTCGGTATCGCTGAAGTTCTAGGCAGAATCCCGTCATAAATCTGTCGCGCCTCGCGCCCTTGTGAGGCGATATCACTTGCCCGGCGCGGCGTTTTACGGGAATTTTATGGCATGCCTTTCGCCGGATTTTTCCGCCGCCTCCTGCCGGCCGTTCTTGCCGCCATTCTGCTTGCGCCGTCCGCGCAGGCGGAGCTGCCCGGCAACAAGCTGGTCAAGGCGGCGCTGATCGCCGAGCCGCAGGATGTGCGCGGCGGCGAACCCTTCTGGGTTGGCGTGCGCCTGCAGATGGCGCCGCACTGGCATACCTACTGGCGCAATCCGGGCGACTCTGGTCTGGCCACCGAGATCGCATGGACTCTGCCGCCGGGTTACAGGGCCGGGCCGATTGTCTGGCCGGTGCCCGAACAGATTCCGGTCGCCCATCTGGTCAACTACGGCTACGAGGGCGAGATCCTGCTGCTGACGCAGATCACGCCGCCCGCGCAGGTGAGCGGCGACGTGCCGTTGAAAGCGGATGTGAACTGGCTGGTCTGCCAGAAGGAATGCGTGCCGGGCGAGGCGATGCTGACCACGACGCTGCCTGCCGGGAATGGCACGCGCAATCCTGATACGATGGCCGCCTTCGATGCAGCGCGCATGCAACTGGCGCAGCCGTCGCCCTGGCAGGCGCGGCTGGAACCGGATGCGAATGGCTATGTGCTGCGCGTTGCAGCACCGGGCCTGAAGGCGGACCGGATCGGCAAAGCCGTTTTCCTGCCCGACAGCGAGACGCTGATCGAGCATGCTGCCGCGCAGCCGCTGACTGTGGATCGCGATGAACTGTCGCTGCGGTTGAAGCGCAGCACCTATGCTGCTGCCGAACTCCCCAAGCAGAGCGGCGGCCTGCTGGTGCTGACCGAAGACACCGGCGGCACGCAGCAGCGCCAGGCCTTCGAACTGGCCGGCATTCCCGTATCTGCGCCGATGACGCAGACAGCCGACTGGCTGACGATCCTGCAGGCGGCCGTGTTGGCGCTGCTCGGTGGCATCGTGCTGAACCTCATGCCCTGCGTCTTCCCGGTGCTGTCGATAAAGATTCTGGCGCTGGTGCGGCATGCAGGTGAGGGGCGCGCGCGCATGCGTCGCCACGGCATCGCCTATACGCTCGGCGTGTTGCTCAGCTTTGCTGCTCTGGCCGGCATCCTGCTTGGCCTGCGCTCGGCTGGCACCCAGATCGGTTGGGGCTTTCAGTTGCAGATGCCGCTGGTGGTGGCGCTGCTGGCCTATCTGCTGTTCGCCATGGGGCTCAGTCTTTCAGGTGTGTTCCATATCGGCGGACGCTTTGCCGGGATCGGCGAGGGGCTGGCGCAACGCGGCGGCTATCAGGGCTCGTTCTTCACCGGTATCCTGGCGGCTGTGGTCGCCACACCCTGCACGGCGCCGTTCATGGGCGCTGCCGTCGGCTTCGCGCTCACGCAGCCGGCGATCATCGGCATTGCGGTGTTCCTCGCGCTCGGTTTCGGTCTGGCGCTGCCGTTCCTCGCGCTCACTGTCATCCCGCAACTGGCCGAACGCTTGCCGCGCCCCGGCCTGTGGATGGAGCGGGTGAAGCAGGCCCTCGCATTCCCGCTTTATGCCACTGTCGCCTGGCTGATCTGGGTGCTGAGCCAGCAGGTCGGCCAGACCGGATTGCTGGCGGCGATGCTTGGGCTGGTGCTGCTGGCGGCGGCCGCCTGGTCGTGGAATCTGCGTGGCCGCTGGGCCACGGCTTTTGCGGCCATTGCCATCATCGCCACCGGCGCGGCGCTGGCTGGCGTGACGCGCGATCCGGTGCAGGCCGGTGCGCAGGTCGTGCAGGCTGGTGGTAATGTAGAAAGCTTCAGTCGACAGAAGCTGGATGCGCTGCTGGCCGAGAAACGCCCGGTCTTTGTCAACATGACGGCCGCCTGGTGCATCACCTGTATGGTCAACGAACGCACGGCGCTTGCCACCGATAGCGTGCAGACTGCTTTCCGCGACCGAAACATCGCCTATCTGAAAGGCGACTGGACCAACCAGGACCCCGAGATCACCAGCATCCTGGAACAGAATGGCCGCAGCGGCGTGCCGCTCTATCTCTATTATGCCAACGGGCAGAGCGTCGTGCTGCCGCAGATTCTCACTCCGGCCATCGTGCTGGAGCACCTTGATTCCATCGACCGCATCGGGTCTCGCGGTCAGTCTGAGAAAAGTGCGTCTCTCTCCAACCCAACAAGGAGTGTAAAGCCATGACTGTTACGCGTCGTATTCTGCTCTCTGCCAGCCTGATCGGAGCGGCGGCTTTCGCCCTGCCGCAGTTCGCCACCGCCAATGGCGGCGTTCAGATCGGACAGCCGGCACCGGCCTTCAATGTCAAGGACACCAACGGCAAGACCGTGTCGCTCGCCGACCTGAAGGGCAAGACCGTGGTGCTGGAATGGACCAACCATGACTGCCCCTTCGTGAAGAAGCATTACACCGGCAATAACATGCAGGCCCTGCAGAAGAAGTGGACCGCGCAGGACGTAGTCTGGCTGACCGTCGTGTCGTCGCCGGTCGGTGAACAGGGCTATGTCGATGCCGCCCAGGCCAACAAGCTGACCACTGATCGTGGCGCAGCGCCGTCCAATGTTCTGCTCGATCCCAAGAGCCAGATCGCGCGGGCCTATGGCGCGCAGGTCACGCCGCATATGTATGTGATCGGCAAAGACGGCAAGCTGGCCTATGCCGGCGGCATCGATGACAAGGCATCGACCCGTGTCGACGATCTGGCTGGCGCCAAGAACTACGTCGATGCGGCCTTGAGCGAAATCGTCCAGGGCAAGCCGGTGAGTGTCGCCACCTCGCGGCCCTATGGCTGCACGGTGAAATACGCATCGCCGACCACGTAAGGGCGGTTGCATCAACAGGAAAGGGCGGCTTCTCAGCCGCCCTTTTTCATTCTGCTGCCAGTTATTCCGCTGCTTGGGGAAGCGCTTTCAGACCGGCCTCGAAATCAGCCAGCGTATTGCCAAGCGACTGCCCCTCCGGATCGGCCAGTGCGGCGGTGCGCGCCTGCACGACAGCTTCGGTGGCGCGTGCGCTCGGCAGCCGGCCATCCAGCGCCGGCAGGATCACGCGCTCGCGGATCATGGTGAAGTTGTTCACGCCGCGCTTGAAGGTATCGCCATAGCCCTTGATCAGCCGGGCGCAGTCCGCGATCTCACGCGCCAGTGCGGCATCCTTGGCGGCGGCGGCCAGGATCAGGTCGAGCCAGTCGCCGATGCGCTGCTGCTCTTCTGCGTAGCGGAAGCTGCGCGGGCGCCAGACGCGCAACGCTGCCAGCAGGCGGAAGCGCAGGTAACCACCGAGGCGGTTGGACTGCACGGTCATGCCGAAATGCACGGTCTCGATCCAGCCTTTGCGGATGCTGAGGGCGATCACCCAGTTCGCCAGTGCCGGCGGCAGCAGCGAGGCGATCTCCTCAATGCCGGGCTTCACATAGTCCGCCACCGCATAGGGCTGGGCGTCCTTCACGCGCATCTCGCGCTCGATGGCGGCGAAGCGTTCAGGCTTCAGCTTGAGCTGCGCCACGCGGATGACATCCTCGAAGCTCATGCGCAGGGCCAGATGGCGGGCGACTTCACTGGTCAGCAGTGCGTCACCGGTCCTGGCAATGGCGTCGAGGCGGTCGAGATAGAGCTGGGCATAGGCCACGCTCTGGTAATCGATCAGGCGCTTCACGCCTTCGGTGGCCAGACGGCGCGCGGCTTCGGGCAGGCGGCCGATACGATCGGCCAGTACACCAGCGCTGCTGACCTGGGGAAGTGCGGCGGCACGGGCCTGACGTTCGGCCAGTTCGCCCTGGCCATGCGAAAGGCCGAAGCGAAAGCCGGCGATATTGCTCTCCACAGCCTTGCCTTCAGTGCGGATGCCATCTTCGAAAGCCTGCGCCGGGATTGGCAGCACACCGGAGCCGGCGAGCGCGCCGAGCAGTACGGCGTTGAGGATCGAGCCGGCGTCCTTCGCCGCCTGGTCCATGTCGAACAGGATGGTCTGCTGCGCGAAATCCTGCGCGGCGCGGAACAGCTTGCCGGTGTCGTAGCGGCCATCGCCCATGGCGCTTTTCTCGGCCACGGCGAAGACGCGATGGGTGGAAGCGATCAGCAGGGTGCGATCGGGTGAGACAAAGCCGTTGGCGATGGCGCGGCCGGCCTCGACGAACTCGCTGGCAATCATCACGTCAACCTGGCTCGGCATTGGGTTCAGGCACATGACCGGCTGCTGCATGGTCTGTTCGGGCCACAGCTCGATGTAATAGGTGGTGGCGCCGGTGCGCTGGGCGACGCCGGGGATCGAGGTTGCCTGCACCGGATAGCCCAGCCGTTCAGCCGTCTCGACGATCCAGTTGGTCAGCACGCCGCCGCCTTCGCCGCCCATGGCGGCGATCAGGATGCAGAGGGGACGAGTGGCGGCCATGCTTATTCTCCCGCTGCGATCTGCGGTGCGGCTGCGGCCGGCTTGCCGTTCAGCCAGCCGATCACCGTGCGGTGCAGGCGGTCGCTGAGGCGATCCCACCAGCCGGGGTTATGCACGATCTCGGTCTTGTAGAAGGAGGGGCAGAGTACGGCGGCATGGGCAACCTCGCCGCAATGGCCGCAGCCGACGCAGCTGCTGATCACGCTGGCGACCGGGTCGGTGCGAAGCGGATCGGGGTTGGGCTTGATGGTTAGTGACGGGCAGCCACTGAGCCGAATGCAGGAATGGTCGCCGGTGCAGACGCTGTCATCGATGCCGAATCGGGTGCGCACCACGCGCTCGCCGGACTTCAGCGCCTTGGCCTCGTCGCTGCGCAGGCGGCGCTGGCGGGCGAGCTGGCATTCACCTTCGGCGATGATTACCTTCAGGCCCTTGCCGGCGGTGGTCAGGGCGTCCTTCAGGTTGGCAGTCATGTCCTTCAGACCATAGGAGCGCAGGCGCTTCACCCACTTGACGCCCAGCGCCTTCAGCGTGCTTTCGATATCCGAGCCGCTGGCCAGGCCGTCGAGGCGGTTGCCAGCGGAGGAGGGGATATACTGCACGCCGGTGGCGGACGTGTAACCATTCTGCATGATCACCAGCACGCCGTCGCCCCGGTTGAACATCGCGGATGCGACGCCGGACAGCACGCCGTTATGCCAGAAACCACCATCCCCCATGATGGCGAGTGAACGCGTGTTCATCATCGGCCCGACGCCGGCGGCCGAAGCCAGCGACATGCCGTAGCCGAGAATCGAATGGCCCAGTGAGAATGGTGCAAACGTCGCCAGTGCATGGCAGCCGATATCGGCGGCGACATGCACCTTGCCGATCTGGCGTTCGACCAGCTTGATCGCGGTGAAGACCGGACGCTCGGGGCAGCCGGTGCAGAAGGTCGGCGGCCGCAGCGGCAGGTTCGGACCGATCAGCGCCTGGGCGTTGCGACGGTTGTCCAGCGCGGTCTCGAAACCGGTTTCGCTGCTGCTCACATCGATCTGCGGCTGTTCGGTCTTGATGAAGGCCAGCAGGCCGCGGGTCAGGGTCTCGATGGTGTATTCGCCCGCCGCCGGCAGCATGCCCTTGCCGTGCACGCGGGTGTTGATGTCGGCCTTGCGCAGGGCCATGTGCAGCGCCTGCTCGATGTATTCGGGCGAGCCTTCCTCGACCATCAGCACGGCGCGCTTGCCGGCGCAGAACTGCGTCAGCTGCTCGGGCACCAGCGGATAGGTGACGTTCAGCACCAGCGTCGGGACGCGGCTTTTGCCAAAGGCATCGGCCAGGCCGAGATTCATCAGGGCGCGGTTCAGTGCATTGTAGAGCCCGCCCTGCACGACGATGCCGATCTCCGACAGGTCACCCGGCATGGTCTCGTTCAGGCCGCGCTCAAGGATAAACTTGCGCGCAGCCGGCAGGCGCTGCTCCAGTTTCAGCTTTTCCTGCATGAAGGTGGCCGGCGGATGCGCCAGTTTGTCGTAGTTGAACGCGGATGGCCCCGGCAGGCGGCTGTTGCGCGAGACTTTGGCATGCTGGTTGGTCTTGGCCGGGAAACTGCCGGTGACATGGCAGGCGCGGATACGCAGTTCCAGCATCACCGGGGTATTGGAGATTTCCGACAGCTCGAAGGCATCTTCCACGCTTTTGGTGATGGTCGGCAGATCAGGGCGCGGATCGAGCAGCCACATCGACGATTTCATCGCATAGGCGTGGCTGCGCTCCTGGATCACGCTGGCGCCTTCGCCGTAATCCTCGCCGATCACGATCAGCGCACCGCCAGTGACGCCGGCGGAAGAAAGATTGCTCAGTGCGTCAGACGCCACATTGGTGCCGACGATGGATTTCCAGGTGACGCAGCCGCGCGCGGGATAATGAATGGAGGCGCCGAGCAGGGCGGCGGCCGAAGCCTCATTAGTGCAGGTTTCCAGATGGATGCCGAGATCGTCGAGGATATCCTGCGCCTGCACCAGCACGTCGACCAGATGCGAGACCGGCGCGCCCTGATAGCCACCGACATAGGAAACGCCCGACTGCAGCAGCGCCTTGGTGACGGCGAGGATGCCTTCGCCCCGGAAGGTGTCGCCATCGCCCAACCGCAGCGATTCAATCTCTTTCGCGAAAGAGCGTTCCATCATTGTCCTCCCACTGGGGCGAAATCTGACGCGCACTCCCAGGATCGTCAAGGAATTAGTTTGGCATCCAACAAAATCCGATGGACAGCGTCTGGGCGGGGCTGCTAGCATTTTTATGCAGACAAAAAAGGACGGCTCCGGACGAGAGCTGCCTGCAAGCGGAGGAAACAAACAATGGCGTTAAAACAGCATTTCTATGCCTGTGCAGTCGCAGCAATCGGGCTGGCGGCGGCGTTGCCGGTTGCGACTCCGGCTGTCGCGCAGGACAAAGCGGTCACGCTGCGTCTGGGTCACTGGCTGCCGCCGGCGCATCCGCTGCATCCGGCATGGCAGGAATGGAGTGCGTCACTGGAGAAGGCGACCAATGGCACCGTGAAGACCCAGATCTTCCCGGCGCAGCAGCTTGGCCAGGCGAAGGATCACTATGACATGGCGCGCGATGGCGTGGCCGATATCACCTATGTGAACCCGGGCTATACGCCGGGCCGCTTCCCGGTCATTGCCGGCAGCGAGTTGCCTTTCCTGTTCTCGAATGGCAAGAGCGGTTCGGCGGCGATCGATTCCTGGTATCGCAAATATGCCGAGAAGGAGATGGCGGATGTGAAGGTCTGCATGACCTTCGTTCATGACCCAGGCACCTTCCATGGCAAGACCAAGATCACCAAGCCCGACGATGTGAAGGGCCTGAAGATCCGTCCGGGCAATGCCACCGTGGCGCGCCTGGTGACGCTGACCGGCGGCACCAATGTGCAGGTGACGGCGCCGGAATCGCGTGAGGCGCTGGAGCGCGGCGTCGCCGATGCCATCACCTTCCCGTGGGACAGCCTGTTCATCTTCGGCATCGACAAGGTGGTGAAGTACCACATGGACGCGCCGCTCTATATCAGCAACTTCGTGCTGGCGGTGAACAAGGCCACTTACGGCAAGCTGTCGGCGGCCCAGAAGAAGGCCTTAGACGAGCATTGCACGTCCGACTGGTCGGAGAAGGTCAACACCAAGTGGTCGGATGCCGAAGCCGCCGGCAAAGCCAAGATGCTGGCGCTGCCGGGTCATGAAGGCGTGAAGCCGAGCGATGCCGACATGGCGGCCTGGCGCAAGGTGGCCGACGAGATGACCAAGGCCTGGTATGAAGATGCCAAGAAAGCCGGCGTCAACGGCGAGCAGGCCCTGACCGAGCTGAAGGCCGAGTTGAAGAAGCGCAACGCCGCCGCCTTCTGACCGGCGCGTGAATAATGGCTGCGGCGGCTCCGGCTGCCGCAGCCATGTTTTTTGTTTCGGCAGGGGGGACTGCCCATGGACCGCTTCGTCAACAAGGTCGAGCTGATCGCCGGCGTATTGCTGGGCGCGATCGCCATGCTGACCTTTGTCGCCGTCATGCTGCGCTGGCTGTTCAATTACGGCCTGCCGGATGCCTATGACATTTCCCGTCTGCTGCTCGGCACCGCGATGTTCTGGGGCATTGCGCTGGCCGGCTTCCACAACCGCCATATCCAGGTCGACGGTTTCTGGGAGATGGCGCCGGCCTGGGGCAAGCGCATAATCGACATTACCGCCACCGTGATCACGCTGGTCTTCATGGGGCTGTTCGCCTGGATGCTGGAAAGCAAGGTGCTGAGCGTCTATGCCAGCAACGAGCAGACCTTCGACCTGCGCCTGCCGGTCTGGCCCTTCCACGCCGTGGCGGCCCTGGGCATTGCGCTGGCCACCATTCTTCTGCTGATGCGGCTCATCCGGCTGGTGCATGGCACCGCCGACGGCAAGGGAGCCTGAGCATGGATCAGGATTTCGTCACCGTTGGCGGCTTTGTCGTCCTGTTCATCCTGATGATGCTGCGCATTCCGGTTGGCGTCGCCATGGGCATCGTCGGCGTCGGCGGCTTCGGCATCCTGGCGGCCATGAAGCCGGCGATGAACCTGCTGGCGCAGTCTCCCATCCGCATTGCCACTGATTACGATCTGGCCGTCATTCCGATGTTCATCCTGATGGGCGCGTTTGCCACGGCCGCCGGCATGAGCCGCGAGCTGTTCCGCGCCGGTGAGGCCTGGCTCGGTCATCGCCGCGGCGGGCTGGGCATGGCAACAGTTGCCGCCTGCGCCGGCTTTGCCGCCATCAACGGCTCCTCGGTAGCGACAGCCGCCACCATGACCAGCGTGGCGCTGCCCGAGATGCGGCGCTGCGGCTATCACCCGGGTTTTTCCACCGGCATCATCGCGGCTGGCGGCACGCTTGGGATCATGATCCCGCCCTCGGTGATCTTCGCGCTCTACGGCATCCTCACCGAGCAGGATATCGGCAAGCTGTTCATCTCGGGTATCCTGCCCGGCCTGCTGGCGGTCGTGCTGTACATGATCGTGATCCAGCTTATCGGCATGCTGAAGCCCGAACTGTTGCCGCGCGGGCCCAAGTTCAGCCTTGCCGAGAAGATCGCCTCGCTGCGCGACATCTGGGCCACCGTGCTGCTGTTTGGTGGCATTGTCGGTGGCATGTATGGCGGTGTGTTCACCGCCACGGAAGCCGCCGGCTGCGGCGCCTGCGGTGCGCTGATCATCGGCATCCTGCGCGGCCGGCTCGGTTGGGAGGAGATCAAGGCCAGCCTGGTCGAAGCCGTGCGCACCGCCGGCTCGATTTTCACCATCGTGGTTGGCGCCTTCCTGTTCGGCTATTTCCTGGTGATCACCCAGACGCCGCAGAAGGTGAGCGATTTTCTCACCGCGCTGCCGATCGGACCTTATGGCGTGCTGGTGCTGATCCTGATCATGTACCTGATCCTGGGTGCGCTGATGGACGAGCTGGCGATCATCCTGGTCACAGTGCCGATCATCTATCCGGTGATGATGCAGCTGGGCTTCGACCCGATCTGGTTCGGCGTCATCATCGTCATGGTCACCACGCTGGGCATGGTGATGCCGCCGGTCGGCATCAATGTGTTCGTCATCAACTCCATCGCCCGTGACATCCCTCTGTGGGAGATTTACAAGGGCGTGATGCCGTTCATTCTTGTCGACCTGATTCGTCTGGCCCTGCTGGTGCTGTTCCCGGCCATTGCCCTCTATCTGCCAGGCCATATGGACTGATGGCACGCAAGCCCGTTTCCACCATCAAGACTGCCCGCAAGGCCGAACCCGGTCGCAAGCTGGATCGCAAGCTCGATCGGGGGCCGCTGCCGGGCCTGTACGGCTATAACCTGCGCATCGCCCAGGTGGCGGTGTTCGAGAACTTCATCCAGGTGGTGGGTGGGGGGCTGGCGGCCCGTATGGGCGGCCTGACGCCCGGTCGCTTCAGTCTCCTGGTGCTGTTACGGGCCAATCCGGGCATCAACCAGACCGACCTCAGTCGTGGTGTGGGCGTCGACAAGTCGACGCTGACTCCGGCACTCGACCAGCTGGAAAAGAAGGGCCTGATCCAGCGCCACCGCACCGCGAACGACCGCCGCACGTATGCGCTGTCGCTCAGCCCGGCCGGTGAGGCCCTGCTGACCGAACTGATGACCAAGGTGACGCTGCACGAGAAGAATATCGTGGCCGGCCTGTCGCCGGCCGAACGGGCAACCCTGAACCGCCTGTTGAAGAAGCTGGCCAAAAGTCTGGGCAGCGAAGCCCTGGAATAGGCGGGCCTCTGGCGCGGGACGCGTCCTGCGGCCGGGCATGGAACGAATTTCCGCCGATCTCGTTGACAATGCACGAAAATGCGGGCGGAATAAAAATCGGGGAATGGAACGGCAGTTCTGCGTCCGGACCCCGGCCTGCCTGTTCTGCTGCATGTCGCGGACAATCGTCGCGACATCGCACGGGCCGACAAAGACCGCACCTTCAATCTGTTCCGCCGTGCCGCTGGCATCGGCGGAGTATCGGGTTTTCGGGGAAGACGGATGAGTGAGCAGAACGCAGTCACCATCGTGATGGTCGAGGATGACGAAGGTCATGCCCGGCTGATCGAGAAGAACATCCGCCGCGCCGGCGTCAGCAACCAGATTGTGCATTTCGCCTCCGGTGGCCCGGCCATCGAGTATCTGGTCAGGATCGGCGATGGCGATACCGGCGGTCATGGCGGCGCCTTCCTGGTGCTGCTCGATCTCAACCTGCCAGACATGTCCGGTGTCGATATCCTGAAACGGATCAAAGACCATGCCGGCTTGCGTCGCACGCCGGTGGTGGTGCTCACCACGACCGACGACAAGACGGAAATCCAGCGCTGCTACGATCTGGGTTGCAACGTCTATGTCACCAAGCCGGTCAACTACGAGAATTTTGCCCAGGCCATCCGCCAGCTGGGCTTGTTCTTCATGGTGATGCAGGTTCCAGAGACAGCCTGATCCCATGACAGCACCCCGCCCATATCTGCTCTATATCGATGACGATGCCGGCCTGTGCCGGCTGGTGCAGAAGGATTTCGAGCGCAACGGCTATCAGGTCGAGACCGTAACCAGCGGTGCCGAAGGGATCGCGCGTATCCGGCAGAACCGCGCCATCGATGTGGTGGCGCTGGATCATCACATGCCGGAGCAGACCGGCCTGGAAACCCTGGCCGCCATTATCACGCTGCCCGATCCGCCGCCCGTGGTGTATGTCACGGGTGAATCCGAAGGCCGTGTGGCGGTCTCGGCCCTGAAGGCCGGCGCCACCGACTACGTAATCAAGGATGCCGGCCCGGAATTCCTTGCCCTGCTGCGGGCGGCCATCGCCTCGGCCATCGAGGTTCGTCAGCAGCGCCGCCTGCGCGAAAAGGCTGAGACCGAGCTGCGGGAGTCGCGCGACCGGTTCGAGGCCCTGGCCAATGAACGCGCGGTCCTGATCCATGAAGTGAACCATCGCGTCTCCAACAGCCTGCAGCTCGTTGCCAGCCTGTTGCAGGTGCAGAGCGCGGCGCAGGCCGATACGCGGGCAGCGCAGATTCTGCTGGATGCCTACAAGCGTGTCGCCGCCGTGGCGCGCGTACACAAACGCCTCTACAGCTCGGCCGATGTACGCTACGTCGATCTGGCTGATTATCTGCTCAGCCTGGTGGAGGATTTGCGCCAGTCCGGGGATGAGGGCGGCAGCTCGCTGCAATTCCTGGCCAGTCAGACCCGCATCGGCACCGATTTCGCCATTCCGGTCGGCCTGCTGGTCACCGAACTGGTGATCAATGCGCTCAAGCATGCCTATCCCAATGGCGGCGGTGCGATCCGGGTGAAAGCCGAACGCAACAATGACCTGATCGCGGTGCAGGTTGAGGATGACGGTATCGGTATCGACGAGGCGGCCTGGCGCAAGAGCAAGGGGATCGGCAGCAAGATCGTCATGGCGATGATCGAGAAGATCGGCGGCGCCCTGACTATCGAGCCGACCTCGATCGGCACCCGCATCACCGTGACCTTCACCGCAGAAGATCCAGTGCAGGAAACTGAAACGGCCATGGTGCCGGATGAAACCTCGGTTCTGGTGGTGACTGAAAGCCTTGGTCGCGAGCGCGGCATCGCCGCCGGCATGACGCAGCCACGCCTGCTGCTGGTCGAGGATGATCCACTGATGCGGGCCGTGGTGGCTGGCAATCTGGAGGATGCGGGCTTCCTGATCGATGAGGCGGGTACCTGTGCCGATGTGCGGCGGTTATGGGCCGCTGGCAAGTATGCCGCCGCGATCATCGATATCGGCCTGCCCGATGGCCGGGGCGATCAGGTTGCCGGAGAATTGCGCACGGCCGATCCGTATTTCCCGATGATCCTGGCGACCGGGTATGACGAGAAGGTGGTGACGGCCGGATTCATGGGCAGCCGTTTCAGCCGCGCGCTGGCCAAGCCCTATGATCACAGTGTGATGCTGGAAACACTGGCGGCGTTTGGCGTGAAAGCGACTGCGCCTGCCGCGATGCCCAAAGTGCGCCAGGAACAGCAGGCCCCGCGCCAGATTCCGAACTAGTCGTCAGCCGCGGAAGACCACGGTCCGGTGTCCGTTCAGGAAAATTCGGCGTTCGACGTGGTACTTCACCGCACGTGCCAGCACCAGGCTTTCGATATCGCGGCCCACGGCCGCCAGCTGGTCCGGCGAATAGCCGTGCTCGACGCGCGCCACTTCCTGCTCGATGATCGGACCTTCATCCAGGTCCTGGGTGACGTAATGCGCCGTCGCGCCGATTAGCTTCACGCCGCGCGCATGCGCCTGTTGATAGGGCCTGGCGCCCTTGAAGCTGGGCAGGAAGGAATGATGGATGTTGATGATGCGGCCGGCATAGTCGCGGCACAGGTCGGGTGACAGCACCTGCATGTAGCGGGCGAGCACGATCAGGTCGATGCGTTCCTGATCAATCAGGTCGCGCAGCATCTTTTCCTGCCGCGCCTTGCTGGCGGCGGTGACCGGCCAGTGGTGATAGGGGATGTCGTGGTTGGCGGCGCGCTGGTACCAGTCGCGATGGTTTGAGACGATGGCCGGAATCTCCACCGGCAGCGCATCGATGGAATAGCGGTAGAGCAGGTCGTTCAGGCAATGGCCGAACTTGGACACCAGGATCAGCACCCGGGGCCGCGCCTGATCGTCATGCAACTCCCAGGTCATCTCGAAGGGTGCCGCCACCGGCGCGAAGGCAGCGCGAACCTGCTCCAGCGGACGGCCGGTGCCATCCGGGCCGGCATCCAGGTCCTCGACGCTCACGCGCATGAAGAACAGGCCGGTCTCGCCATCGCCGAACTGGGCGGAATCGCGAATGTTGAAACGCTGGGCGGCGAGGAAACCGGACACGGCGGCGACGATGCCGGGACGGTCTTGGCAGGACAGCGTGAGGATCAGGCTCATGGACGGGGAGGGGACAATCGGTTGACGGGGCGCGACTGTAGCCTCCCTGCGGCCATGCCCGCAACCGAGGGTTAATGGCCGGGATACCGGGACTCGGGGGTGGCGGCTGCGTCCAAGAATAGGCTCGCATCCCTGTCGGCACCCCTTTAAGCTGCGGCGAGCCCAGAATGGATTCGATGGCCAGAGCAGACAAGCACCGATGATTCTCCGCGGTCCGGATTTCCTCCGACAGATGGCCAACAAGCTGTTCGACGCCCTGGTTCAGGGCGCCGATACGCAGGCCCAGAAGGCGCCTTTCACCGTCGACACGCTGCGCCAGCTTGTCGAGGCGATGAAGACAGCCGCCGATTACGATCATTTCTATCGTGCGTCCTACGACGGCCTGATGAAGGTGATCGCCGAGGACGAAAGTCGTGGTGCCCGCATCAATGCCTTCGGCCGCCTGCTGGTGCATCCGCTGGATATGGTGTTCGCCGAAGACAAGCTTGACCGCCGCCTGATCGGCAATTACTTCTTTTTTGTCCGCTCGCTGTTCGGCGACGAGGTTGAGGTGATGGCGGATGAAGCGGCGACAGTGGCGGAAGAGCTGCGCACGGCTGCCGGCGGGTCTCTCGACTGGGCGGCCTTCTACGCCGATCCGCGCGCCAAGCAGCTGTACTTCAAGGTCGTTGCCCGCGTGATGCGGGCCTTCCGCGTCTTTGAAAGCCGGCGTGACTGGGTCATGAAGGTGATGCAGCACGATCCCACCGCGGTGGGCCTGTCGTCGAATGTCTATATCGAGCGGCCGTTCGAAGGGCAGGCGCTGCCCTTCGGTGATCGGGAATTCTACATGTTCTTCGATGGCCTGATCCGTCCGCTGGCCAAGCTGGGCAGCGAGGATGCCGCCCTGTTCAAGACGGCGACCGGTGAGGAGTCGGCGCGCCTCGCCAGCAGCTTCCTGCGCGAGCTGGAAGCCTACCGGCCGGCGGCCTAAACAGGCTCAGATCAGTTGGAGTTGGCCGGCTCGCGATGGTCGAGCTTGGCGGCGAACTGCTCGAACAGCTCCGACACACAGCGGGCGACAGTGCGCTGATGGTTGTCGTTCAGCTGGTCGGCGGCGCGCATGCACATATCGGCAAACTTGCGGGCCAGGATCACGGCGTCGCGGTTGCTTTCTTGCCGGATGTCGTCAAACACGGTGACGATGAAGTCGCGCGTCTGATTGCTTTCATAGCTCGTCATCGGGCGTTCGCCCATCAACGAATCCAGCATCGCATTGAAGGTCTGCGACGTGTCGATGGCGATGCTCGCCAGGATCTTCTCGATCCGCTCGTTATCCTTGGGCGCGACGGGCTTCTTGCCGGCAGCGGTGGCTGCAGCCGGAGCGGGTGTGGTGGCGCGGACAACTTCCGTCACGGTGTTCTCGGTCTGGTTGGGGCGCGGGCCGGAGCGGTTCCACATGCTCTGATTCCTTACTCGATATGACGGTTAGAAGGGCTGAAGCGCCGGAGCGCTTCAGCTGACGACTTCGCGCGAGGCGCGGATCATGTTGTCGATATGCCAGCCCTGGAAGAGGCGGATACCGGCGGCCAGGCCGGCCTTCATGGCTTCCTCGGTCTCGCAACGCGCCATGATCACACGGTTGGCGTCGGCTTCGGAAATCTTGCTGGCCAGGTCCTTGTCGATCCACTGATCGTGATGGTCCTTGAAGTAGAACAGCTTGATGAAGTCGGCTTTCAGTTCCTTGCGGCCGAACAGCTGCAGCAGGTCGGGCGTGATGCCGTCGATCAGCATGCGATAGCCAGAGTTATGCAGGAATTCCGAAGCCAGCAGGTATTCGTTGTAGTCCCAGAACACATCGTAGCGCTGCAGCTCGATGATGATCTGTTCCTTCTTCACGATATTGCCGATGCGGCTGTCGAAATCGCGGAAGGTGTCGCTCAGCACGGTGCTGACATTCATGTTGATGCTGAACGGACCGCTGTTGCGGGTGACGTAGCCATCAAGCAGGGCGCGGAAAACGCGGGTATCCAGCGTGCGGGTGAGGTGATGGAACAGCGAGCGCGCGCCGCGCAGGTTCACGTTCGGCGCAATCGCCTGACGCAATTCGTTCACGCCGACGAAGATTTCCTGGAAGATCGGCTTGGGAGGCTGGTTGCCGAAGCACAGCGCCACCGGCTGGCGCTTCATGAAGGTCGAGACGTCTGCCTTCTTTAGGATGTCGTCGATCTGCTGCAGCGCGCCGGGCGTCAGCGGCAGGCCTTCGCCCTGACCCTGGGCGGTGCCAGCCTTGGCCAGCAGGCGCTTGCGGCGTTCGGAGAAGACGCGGAAGCGCTGCTGGATGACATCCATCAGTTCCTGCAGGTCTTCGAACTGGCTGTCGAAGCGATACCAGCGGACGGCGTTCTCGGCTTCCTCAGGGGTCAGGCCGATGGCGACGTTGTTGCGGGTCAGGATGTCATCGATCTCCAGCACCAGCTTTTCGAAGGTCTGGTCGAAGAAGCGTTCGGACAGGCGCACGAACAACACGATCGAATAGTCGTGCAGCGTGTAGAACGTGCCCTCGTATTTCGACATGAGGGACCGGATCGAGTGCACAACGATGTTGTAGCTCTCGCGGTTGCGCTCGAACGTCTTCGGGTTGACGAACTGGATGACGGAGGCCAGGCGGCCACCGAAAATCTTGCCGCGTACCAGGCGGTCAAAATCGGTGAACATCTTCTCGTCGTCGGACGAGGCCTGGTTCTGTAGTGCTTCACTCATAGAAACTGTCGCTTTCTCCGGTAACGGTCGTGGAGAGGGCGGCAAAAGACACGGCTATAACAGCTGTATAGATGCCCCCCGCAGCCCGCACACTATGGCAAATTCCCCGGAATGGAGAAAGCCGCACGACATAGTTAATGTCATAGTTGTGTATAATATTGGCTTTAAGCCAATGACTTGCGGTTAAGAGTCGGTAACCCCACGAGATGCCAGCGCAGCCGGCGTATCGTAATCCAAAAGGATGCCCGGGTCGTCCACAGGCACCTCGCAGACCCATTCCGCATGCGGCAGGAACAGGCTGCGGGCGCCCGTATCGCCATCCAGCCGCAGCAGATCGGGCATGAATTGCAGGCCCCAGAGCATCGGATTGCCGCGTTTGCCGCTCAGAACGGGCAGGCAGATCGCTCGGCCCTCGACAGGATTGAAGGCCGAGATCAGGGCCTCCAGCGTCTCCGTCCGCACATCGGGCATGTCGCCCAGGCAGACCAGAACGCCATCCAGACCGGGCGGCAGGGCGGTCAGACCGGCGCGCAGCGACGAAGCCAGGCCATCGGCATAGGCGGGATTGTGGATAATCTTCACGCCGCTGCCCGCTGCCCGGGCAACCGCGTCGGCCTCATGGCCGGTCACCAGCAGCACAGGGTCAGCCGACGAGGCCCGGATCGCCTCGACCACATGGCGGACCACCGGCTTGCTATCCAGATCGGCCAGCAGCTTGTGACCTTCGCCAAAACGCCGCGACAGGCCGGCGGCCAGGATCAGGGCGCCGATCCGGGGGCGCCGGGGCGCGGCGGCAACCGGGGTTGCCTCGGCGTCGAGGCTGCGCGGCCCGTGATCGCGGGGCATGGGACGGGTCGGGATTTCCTTCAGCAGGCCACCGGCACCCATGCGCATCAGATCGCGGCGGCCGATCGGCAGATCGGCGCAAAGACGCTGCAGAACCCAGTCGAAGCCGTTCAGTTTGGGGGACCGGGCACAGCCCGGCACTCCAACCACCGGGACACTCTGCAACTGCCCCAGCATCAGCAGGTTGCCCGGATCGACCGGCATGCCGAAATGCACAACCGCGCCACCGGCGCGCACCAGCCCGGCCGGCACGACATCCAGCCGGTCGACGATGGCGGAGGCGCCGAAGACCAGTATGGGGGCACAATCCTGTGCCTTCAGCTCGGCAATCGCGGCGGCAACGGTGGCAGCATCATGATCGACGATTGTCGTGCCGCCGATGCGGCTGCCGAATTGCGCCAGACGCTGCGCCACGGCCTGCTCGGTCTTGGTCAGCACGCTGTCCTTGGTGCTGCCCACGCGGGTCATCACCAGGCCGAAATTCTGTGCGCGGAAAGGCGCGACCTGCACCAGCGGCGCGCCGTCGCGGAGCAGCGCTTCGCCGGCGGTAATCACCGTCTTCGGCGCGGCAAAGGGAATGATCTTCACCGTGGCCAGCATCTGGCCAGCCTCGACCGGCTCGTAATCGGCGACGGTTGCCACCGTCAATGCCTCGTCGAGCTGGTTCAGGTCATCCAGTCGCGCGGTGTCGATGCGGGCAAGGCCTGCGTTTTCGGCATAGAGATTGGCGCGGCCGGTGAACGCGGCGGCGGTGCGCGTCTGCGGACCGGCCAGCACGGTGGCGATGCGGCGCGCGGCTTCATCTTCGGGCATGTCGCCGTCATCGAGACGGGCGATGTAGATGCTGGCATGGCCGGCCTTTTCCAGTGCGGCCACATCCTCGGCGCTGAGCAGGCGGCCCTTGCGGAAGCGTTCGCTGCCGGCACTCAAACTGTGGCCAAGGATGCCGCCGGCCGCCTCGCGCACCGGCACGGGACCAAAGAACATGTCAGGCCGCCGCCGATGAAGATGCGGGGGCGCTGGTCTGACGCAGGGCGGCAGTCATCTGCGCCAGGATGGAAATGGCGATCTCGGCCGGCGATTTCGCGCCGATGCTCAGGCCGACCGGCCCATGGATGCGGGCAAAATCATCCGGTCCGAAACCGGCAGCCGTCAGGCGTTCGATACGCGAGGCATGGGTTTTCTTGCTGCCCAGCGCACCGATATAGAAGACATCGGATTTCAGCGCCGCGATCAGCGCCGGATCGTCGATCTTGGGATCATGGGTGAGCGTTACGACTGCTGTGCGCAGGTCGGGTTTGATCTCGGCCATGGCCTCGTCGGGCCATTCGTTTGACAGCGTGACACCGGGAAAGCGCTCGACCGAGCCAAACGCGCTGCGCGGATCGATCACGGTAACCGCATAGCCGGTGAACTGCGCCATGGGCACCAGGGCCTGGGCGATATGCACCGCGCCGACCAGGATCAGGCGCAGCGGCGGATTGAACACATTGAGGAAAAGGGGGCCCTGTTCGGTCTCGATCGTGCGCGGTTTGTCTTCCAGCAGGGCGGCGCGTGCCGCTTCGCCGATGCGCGGATCGATATCCTTCAGACCCTTCTTGCCCATCAGATAGAGCAGGCGTTGTTCGCCGGTCTTTAGGAAGGTGGCCAGCACGACGGGGCGCTTCTCGGCGCGGTCGGCCTGCAGCTGTGTGAGGATGTCCTGTTTCATCCGTCCAGCCGCTCCACATAGACCTGAATCTTGCCGCCGCAGGCGAGGCCGACTTCCCAGGCCTGCGCATCCGACACGCCAAAATCCAGCAGACGCGGCTTGCCGTCGCCGATCGCGTCCAGCGCCTCGGTCACGACCGCGCCTTCGATGCAGCCGCCCGAGACCGAGCCGATGAACTTGCCCTGGTCATCCACGGCGAGCTGGCTGCCCACGGGGCGCGGTGCCGAACCCCAGGTGGTGACCACGGTGGCAAGCGCCACGCCCTTGCCGGCCTGCTTCCAGCCCAGCGCGGTGGCCAGGATGTCTTCAGATAGTGTGGCGGAAAGATCGGTGCTGGTCATGCGGCCATCCTTCTCAGGTTCTGCTTCAGCCGGTTGCCGGCATCGCTGTCTTGAGACAGGGCGGCGGCCAGATCGGCAATGGAGCTAAGATTGTGAACCGGACGGAAATCGTCAACCTGGGGCAACAAGGTGCGGATGCCCGCGGCTTTCGGCTCGAAACCATCCCAGCGCAGCAGCGGATTGAGCCAGATCAGCCGGCGGCAGGATTTGTGCAGCCGTTCGATCTCTCGGCTCAAGCCCGCGCCACCGTCACGATCCAGACCATCGGTCAACAGCAGCACGACGGCGCCCTGACCCAGCACGCGTCGCGACCACAGTCGGTTGAACTCGGCCAGTGTTGCGCCGATGCGGGTGCCGCCCGACCAGTCGGGCACGCGTTCACTGACGGCATTGAGCGCCTTGTCGACATCGCGCTGCCGCAGCAGGCGGCTGATATTGGTGAGCCGCGTGCCGAACAGGAAGCTGTGCACGCGGCTGCGGTCGTTGCTCAGGGTATGCATGAAATGCAGGAACATGCGGCTGTACTGGCTCATCGAGCCCGAGATGTCGCACAGCACCACCAGCGGCGGCGGACGTTCGCCCGGGCTTTTACGCTTCAGCGGAATGATGGTACCGCCGGTACGCAGGCTGGCTTGGATGCTGGCGCGCAGGTCGATGCGATGGCCGCGGTCATCGGGTTTCAGGCGACGCGTCTTCGCTGGCCGGAACGGCCATTCGATATGCTTGAGCGCAGCCTTGGCGATTTCCAGCTCCTCGGCCGACATGTCGGCGAAGTCCTTCTTCTGCAGCAGTTCGTCGGCCGAGAAGGTCAGCGTGGCGTCGATATCGACGTCTTTCGGTTCCTGCGAGGCTTTGCTTTCGCCGCGGCCGGGCAGCAGGGCCTGACGCAAGCGCTGCGACACGGTATTCTTCTTGGGTTCAGCCGTGCCTTCGGCCTCGGGCAGCAGCAGAGCCATCATGCGCTCCAGAATCTTCGGATCGCGCCAGAAGATATGGAAAGCCTGGTCGAACAGCTCGCGTTGGTCGCGCCGGTTCACCAGCACCGAGAACAGTGTCCAGTAAAGATCATCACGCCGCCGGATGCCGGCGGTTTCCACCGCGCGCACGGCATCAAGGGATTTGCCCGGGCCGAGCGGCAGGCCCGAGGCGCGCAGCAGGCGCACGAAATGCACGATATTCTCGGCGAAGGCGCCGCCCTCGTGACGCTCACCCGAAGTATGATCGGGCAGCAGTGTCATGCCTAAACGCCCAACGCTGCCATGTCCTGCTGCACCTGGCGCAGGATAGTGGCGGCTTCCGAGCCCTTCATCTTGGCGATGTCGTCCTGATACTTCAGCAGCACGCCCAGCGTGTTGTCGATGGTATCTGGATCGAGGCTGACCTTGTCGAGGAAGGCGAGCGCGCGGGTCCAGTCGATGGTTTCGGCCACGCCGGGCAGCTTGAACAGTTCGGTTTCGCGCAGGTGCTGCACGAAGCCGACGATCTCGCGGCTCAGTCGTTCCGGTGCGCCCGGCACCTTGCGCTGCAGGATGCTGAGCTCGCGCTCGGCGCTGGGATAATCGACCCAGTAATACAGGCAGCGCCGTTTGAGCGCGTCATGGATTTCGCGCGTGCGGTTGGACGTGATGATGACGATCGGCGGCTCGGCGGCCTTGATCGGGCCGATCTCGGGGATGGTGATCTGGAAGTCGGACAGCACTTCCAACAGATAGGCTTCAAACGGTTCATCGGTGCGGTCGAGTTCATCGATCAGCAGCACCGGCGCACCGGCGGCGTCAGGCTTCAGCGCCTGCAGCAGCGGCCGTTCGATCAGAAAGTCAGGGCTGAACAGGTCGCGGCCCAGCTTGTCCTTGTCACCAGTCCCGGCGGCCTCGGCCAGCCGGATTTCCAGCATCTGGCGCGGGTAGTTCCATTCGTAGACGGCCGAGGAGAGATCGAGGCCCTCGTAGCATTGCAGCCGTACAAGGCGGCGACCCAACGTGGCGGCCAGCACCTTGGCGATTTCGGTCTTGCCGACGCCGGCTTCGCCTTCCAGGAAGAGCGGCCGGCCCATCTTCAGGGCGAGGAACAGCGTGGTGGCCAGCGAACGGTCGGCGACATAGTCGCCACGGCTGAGCAGGGCCTCGACGGCATCGATGGAAGCGGGCAGGGCAGCGTTTTGTGCGGACATGGCGACAATCTAGGGCAGGGGTGGTGGAAATCATGCCCGGTTCAGGCCCATGTCACAAGGCAGCCGGCTCCCACGTCTTGGTTACAGGACATCCGGAGATCGCCATGACCAACCCCCATCCCAATCGTCTGATGTTGCAGCGCCACCTGATGGCCGAGAATGCCCATGACATGGCGGCCACGCTGGCCACCGTGCATGAGGAATGCGTTTTTCGCGATCTGGCGACCGGTCAGGTGTTTCACGGCCGTGCCGGCGCCGAGCGCCATTACCGGCAGTGGTGGGAAGCCTTCGGCAATGTGGTCGAGCGTTCGCCCTACGGCGGCGCGCACTGGATCGATGACGAGACCTATGTGGCTGAGCCGCAATATATCGGCCGCCATACCGGCAGCTTCCTAGGTCTGGCGCCGACGGGCCGCGGCTTCACACTGCCCTTCACCGTCTTTGTCAAATTCCGTGATGGCCTGTTCGTGGAGGAGCGCTTCTACTACGACCTTGCCACGCTGTTGCGGCAGTTGGGGCAGGAGAGCATCGATCCGCGGCTGCTGCAGCACGGACGCGACTGGGCCGAAGGCCGCGCCGCGTAAGGGTCAGCGCGCCAGGATGGTGTAGCCGCGCTCGATCACGCGCTTGGTCGCCTCAAAGGCCTGCACCAGCTCGTCATTGGCCTCGCGGGCTGCCTTGAGATGGGCGATGTCTTCGGCCGTTGGATTGGTCTTGGCCGACATTTCCAGCGCGACCTTCAGATAGCGGGCGCGGGCTTCGGCCACGCGTACGGCAAAGGCCATGAAGGATTCCCGGGTCAGTTCGGGCACGGCTTTTTTCAGCACCTCGCGATTGGCGCTGAAGATGGCCATCTCGACCTCTTCCAGGAATTTCTGGAGTTTGCGTTGGGACTCCCGGTCCAGCATGTCCTTGCTGACCAGATGATCCACTTTCTCGGTCTTGCTGTAGCCAAGAATTCTCATCGCCGCCTCCTGCCGCGAGTCGCCTCGACCTAAGATAGAGGAGGGGCCGGGGCGGGCATAGCCATGTGACGTCCGGCCGATCCTGGGGGACCGGACGGGACGGGGGTGAATTGTTAAGGAAATGATGGAGGTCTGGGCCGGAATTGAACCGGCGTACGCGGATTTGCAGTCCGCTGCGTCACCACTCCGCCACCAGACCTCGGAGAGAGGGCCTTTACTAAGGGTTCCGGCCCCGCGGGGTCAAGGCTTTGCCTGTCCCGCCGCCCGGTATGAAACACCTGTGACGGCGGGCACCGCCAGCGGCCCCGGGATCGGCTAAACCATAATAGAAGCGTTGTTTTTACGGCACCGCAGCATTATAACGACGCCAGTCTTTTGTCGTATCCGGACCTTCCGTCCCAGCCTCGGATATTACCCTCATGGCCGCCGCCGAACTCTTTGCCGAAGCCCGCCGTCAGATGGTGCTAACCCAGCTCCGTCCCAACAAGGTGATCGATGAGCAGTTGATCGCTGCCATGGCCGGCGTGCCGCGCGAGGATTTCGTGCCGCAGGCCTATCGCGGCGTGGCCTATATGGATGAGGACGTCACCGTTGCTCCGGGCCGCTGCCTGATGGAGCCGATGGTGCTGGCCCGCCTGCTGCAGGAAGCCGAGATCGAGCCGACCGACAAGGTGCTGGTCGCTGGCGCTGCCACCGGCTACGACGTCGCCGTGATTGCCCGTCTGGCTGGTTCGGTCATCGGTATCGACTCCGATGCCGCCCTGGTCGGTCAGGCCAGCCGGACCCTGCAGGCCATGCAGGTCGCCAATGCCGCTGTCACCGAGGGTTCGCTCAAGGATGGTGCGGCGGGTAAGGGGCCCTTCGATGTCATTCTGATCGCCGGCGCCGTGCCGGAGGTTCCCGCTGCCCTGCTGCAGCAGCTTGCCGATGGCGGCTGCCTGATCGGTGTGGTGCGCACCGCTGGCGCCCCCATCGGCCAGGCCGTGATCATCAAGCGCGCGGGCAACCTGTTCCCGCAGCGCGTGCTGTTCGATGCCGGTACGCCGGGACTGCCGGGCTTCGAGGCCGCGGCCGGTTTTGTATTCTGATGTCTGATGCGCCGCTGGAAATCGGCGTGGCAGATCTCGTGGACTGGCGCAAGGCCGGCCATGACGTGACGGTTCTGGATGTGCGCGAAGACTGGGAGGTTGCCACCGTGGCCCTGCCGGATACGCTGAACATCCCCATGCAGCAGGTGCCCGCCCGGGTGGCCGAGTTGCCGAAGGACAAGCCGCTGGTGGTCATGTGCCATCATGGCGGTCGCAGTCGCCAGGTGACTGGCTGGTTGCGGCAGAATGGCTTTACGCAGGCGACCAATCTCGCCGGCGGCATCCATGCTTGGGCCACGCAGGTCGAGCCCGGCATGGCGACGTATTGAATTCGCGTGCGGTTATAAAAAATAAAGAGTTCTGGGAACACGATCGGGGCGCGCTGGTGCGAAAAAAGTTTTGGAAATGCAAGGACGGATGCGCGTCATGAGCTTCAAGAACATTCTGCTGGCGACCGCTGTCGCCACGAGCTGTGTGGTCATCGTGCAGCCCGCCAGCGCCCAGGCGCTGAACGAGGTGCTGAGCGCAGCCTACAACAACAACCCGACCCTGCTGGCGGCGCGTGCATCGCTGCGGGCCACAGATGAAGGCGTGCCGCAGGCGCTGTCCAACTGGCGCCCGACGGTCAGCGTTACCGGCGAGGCTGCCAAGCAGCGTCAGGAATTCAGCCCTTCGACAGCGTCGCAGCCGAGCGACACCATTGATCCGCGCACGCTGTCGCTGACCGTGTCGCAGCCACTGTATCGCGGCGGCCGCACCACGGCCGCAACCGACTCTGCCGAGGCGCTGGTGCTGGCCGGCCGTCAGGATCTGGCCGCCACCGAGCGCCGCGTGCTGCTGGACGCCGTCACCGCTTATATGGATGTGGTGCAGAACCAGGCCGTGCTGGATCTCAACCGCAATAACGAGGAAGTGCTGCGCCGTCAGCTCGACGCCGTGCGTGAACGCTTCCGCGTCGGTGAAATCACCCGTACCGACGTAGCGCAGTCTGAATCGCGCCAGAGCCGCGCCACGGCCGATCGCATCTCGTCGGAAGGCGCGCTGGTGTCGTCGCGCGCCGTGCTGGCGCGTGTGATGGGCGAAATGCCTCGCACGCTGAATGCGCCGCCGCCGCTGCCGCAACTGCCGGCCAACGAGGCGGACGCGATCGCGATTTCCTATGACGAGAATCCCGACCTGCTCGGCGCGCGCTTCCGTGAAGTTGCCGCGAAGAACGACGTGCGTGCCGTTTCCGGTGCCCTGCTGCCGACCGTGTCGCTCAACGGCACGCTGACCAAGGCGGACGAAACCACACGCGCCAATCTGGAAGCCGAGACCGCCAAGATCGCGCTGCAGCTGACCATGCCGCTGTATGAAGGCGGCGCGGTCTACAGCCAGACGCGTCAGCGCAAGCAGATCCATAACCAGCGCCGCATCCAGGTGGAAGAGCAGCGCCGCGCCGTGCGTCAGGCAGTGGTGCAGGCCTGGGAAGGTCTCTCGACTGCACGCTCCAACATCACCGCGCGTCGTGCCCAGGTCGATGCCTCGCGCATCGCGCTGGAAGGCGTGCAGCAGGAGGCCGAGGTCGGCTCGCGCACCACGCTCGACGTGCTGGATGCCGAGCAGGAATATCTCGACGCCCGCGTGGCCGAGGTGCGTGCCCGTCGTGACGAATATGTTGCCGGTTTCAATCTGCTGTCGTCGGTCGGTCGTCTTGGCGCCCGCCAGCTCAGCCTGGCTGTCGACTATTACGACCCGGAGACGAACTACCAGCGCGTTCGCGACAAGTGGTTCGGCACCGATGGCGGTCTGAACGCCGACGACTGAGCGCCCTGACTGAGCGTCGCCGCCCGAATTCATGGTTAAAAACAGCCGCGAATCGGGCGCGACGTGCAGAAAAACATAATCGGACCGGGAATTTGGGGAAATATCCCTTAACCCAGGTTAACAGTTCGGTTATCTTTCCCACGCATACCATTGACCCGATTGATTCGGCCCCGGTTAGTCAGCCTTGGCCGGTAGGGTATGGCCTGCAATGCGTAGCAGAAAGATAGTATCGGGCACGGGATGAGCGACCCCAAAGCTGGCCAAAATGAACCGACAATGGAGGAAATCCTTGCCTCCATTCGCCGGATCATTTCTGAGGACGGGGCCGATCAGGCCGCCGCACCGGCTGACGCCGCGCCTGCTGCTGCGCCTGCACCGGAGCCCGAGCCGGAACCGATGATGGATCCGGAGCCGGTCATGATGGCCGAGCCGGAACCTGAGCCCGAGCCCGAACCCGCTTTCGATCCCGAACCGATGATGCCCGAACCGGAGCCGGAGCCCGCCATGATGGCTGCGCTCGAACCGGAACCGGCCTACGAACCGCCGCCGCCTCCGCCGCCGCGCCGCGCTGCTCCGCAGCAGCCGCAGCCGCGCGCCCAGGCGGCGCCGCGCGAAGATATCTTCGAACTCACCGATGTGGTGCATGGCGAGGTCGAAGGGCTGGTTTCACCGCCGATCGCCGCCCGCGCCGCCGCCCATCTGGGCCATCTGTCGGGTGCCGTCGCCGGCAGCCGCGCCATGGCCATGGGCAACAGCCAGCGCACCCTTGAGGAACTGGTCAAGGAACTGCTGCGTCCGATGCTGAAGGAATGGCTGGACGCCCATCTGGCCACCATCGTGCAGCGCATCGTCGAGCGCGAGGTCGCCCGCCTGACCATCCAGGCGGAAGAAGAGCAGGACCACCTCTAAAACCGGGATTTTCCCGTTGTCTGAACTGATGGCGGGGCTGGCCAGGGGACTGGACTGTCGCCCTCGGATCGTCTTTATTTTGCGCCCCTTTCCCAAGCTTTCGCCCGAGTTGCCGAGATCATGCTGGACAAGACCTTTTCGCCCCAGGACGTGGAGAACCGCCTGTACAAGGCCTGGGAAGACGCGGGTGCATTCAAGCATGGCGTGAAGACGGGCAAGCCCTACACGATCGCGCTGCCGCCGCCGAATGTGACTGGCAGCCTGCATATGGGCCACGCCCTCAATCATACCCTGCAGGACATCCTGATCCGCTACCAGCGCATGCTGGGCCGCGATGCCTTGTGGCAGCCGGGCACCGACCATGCTGGCATCGCCACCCAGATGGTGGTGGAGCGCCAGCTGGCCGAGAAGCAGATGAACCGTCACCAGATGGGCCGCGAGACTTTCGTCGCGCGTGTCTGGGACTGGAAAGCAGAGTCCGGCGGCATGATCACCGGGCAGCAGCGCCGTCTGGGTGAAAGCCTGGACTGGAGCCGCGAGCGCTTCACCATGGACGAGGGCCTGTCGGCCGCCGTACGCAAGGTCTTCGTCGAGCTCTATCGCGACGGCCTGATCTACAAGGACCAGCGCCTGGTCAACTGGGACCCCAAGCTGCTGACTGCGATCTCCGACCTGGAGGTCGAACAGCATGAGGTAAAGTCGCATCTCTGGTACTTCCGCTACCCCATCGAGGGCATGGCCGACACCTTCATCACGGTGGCGACTACGCGCCCGGAGACGATGCTGGGCGATACCGGCATTGCCGTGCATCCGGAAGACGAGCGCTACAAGGATCTAATCGGCAAGTTTGCCATCCTGCCGCTGGTCGGCCGCCGTATTCCCATCGTTGCCGACGAATACTCCGATCCCGAGAAGGGCTCAGGCGCGGTGAAGATCACGCCGGCGCATGACTTCAACGACTTCGAGGTCGGTAAACGCCACAGTCTGGAGATGATCAACATCTTCGACATGCATGCCGAACTGAATGATGCCGTGCCCGAGAAATATCGCGGCATGGAGCGCTTCAAGGCACGCAAGCAGATCGTCGCCGAAATGGAAGAGCTGGGTCTGGTCGAGAAGATCGAGCCCAACACTCATATGGTGCCGCATGGCGACCGCTCGCAGGTGGTGATCGAGCCCTGGCTGACCGAGCAGTGGTATGTGAAGGCCGAAGTGCTGGCCAAGCCCGCCATCGAAGCGGTGGAGAAGGGCGACATCCAGTTCGTGCCCAAGAGCTGGGAAAAGACCTACTTTGAATGGATGCGTAACATCCAGCCGTGGTGCATCTCGCGCCAGCTCTGGTGGGGCCACCAGATTCCAGCCTGGTACGGCCCGGATGGCGAGGTCTTCGTCGCTTATGACGAGGCTGAAGCCCAGGAGGCCGCCAACAAGCATTATGGCCATGTCGCCACGCTCAAGCGCGACGAAGACGTGCTCGACACCTGGTTCTCGTCGGCGCTGTGGCCGTTCTCGACGCTGGGCTGGCCGGAACAGACGCCGGTGCTGAAGTCGCATTACCCGACCGACGTGCTGGTGACCGGCTTCGACATCATCTTCTTCTGGGTCGCCCGGATGATCATGATGGGCCTGCATTTCACCAAGCAGGCACCGTTCCATACCGTCTACATCCATGCCCTGGTCCGCGACGAAAAGGGCCAGAAGATGTCCAAGTCCAAGGGCAATGTCATGGACCCGCTGGACATCATCGGCAAATACGGCGCCGATGCACTGCGCTTCGCGCTCACCATCTTTGCTGCGCAGGGGCGCGACGTGAAGATGTCGGAGCAGCGCGTCGAGGGATACCGTAACTTCGCCACCAAGCTGTGGAATGCCGCGCGCTTCGCCGAAATGAACGGCTGCGCGCTGCCGGCCGATTTTCAGGTCGAGTCCATCAAAGGCACCGTCAACAAATGGGTGCTGGGCGAGTTGGGAAAGGCGGCTCGCGATGTCGAAGCCGCGCTCGATGCGTACAAGTTCAACGAGGCCGCTGGGGCGCTCTATCACTTCACCTGGGGCACCTTCTGCGACTGGTATCTTGAGCTGATCAAGCCGGCGCTGACCGGTGAAGATGCCGCATTGAAGGCCGAGACGCAGGCAACCTGCGCCTATGTGCTGCGCCAACTGATCCATCTGCTGCATCCGATCATGCCCTTCGTCACCGAAGAGCTATGGGAAAAACTCTACGGTGCGCCTGACGGATTCCTGATGCTGCGTGACTGGCCCAAGGATGGAGCGCGACCCGAAGACAAGACGGCATCGGCCGAGATCGACTGGCTGATCCGCCTGATCGACGGCGTGCGCGCGGCCCGCGCGGCGCTGAACGTGCCGGCTGCTGCCAAGATCACCATGATCGCCAACGGCGGTTCGGCCGAGACGGCGGCGCGTCTGGCTCGCCATGCCGATCCAATCAAGCGCCTGGCCCGCATCGAAACCATCTCCGAGAACACTGCCGCGCCGCAGGGCTCTGCCCGCATCGTGGTCGACGAGGCGACCTTCGTGCTGCCGTTGGCCGACGTGATCGACATCGCCAAGGAAAAACAGCGCCTGGGCAAGGAGCGTGAGAAGGCTTTGGCCGAGATCGCCAAGATCGACGCCAAGCTGGCCGACGCCACCTTCATGTCGCGCGCCCCGCAGGCCGTGGTGGACGAACAGCACGAACGTCGCGCCACGCAATCGTCGCTGGCCGAAAAACTGGCCGACGCACTGCAGCAGCTGGGCTGAGCATGACACCCGACGACCAGGCATTGCTGGAAGCCGCTTCGGCGCTGATCCGCAAGCGCTATGCCGTCGGCCGCCATCACATCGCCGCCGCGCTGCGCACGCGCTCGGGGAAAATCGTTACCGGCCTGCATCTGGATACCTATGTCGGCCGCGCCTCGGTCTGCGCTGAAGCTGTCGCCGTCGGTCAGGCCATGGCGCAGATCGGCGCCGACGATCCGATCACCGATATCATTTCGGTGCGCCATCCGCGCCCGACCGAGCAGAACCAGGCGATCCAGGTGGTTGCACCCTGTGGCATCTGCCGTGAGATGCTGCGCGATTTCGCGCCGGATTCGCGTGTGCTGCTGGCCGGTGAAGACGGTGGCCTCAAGGCTTACAATCCGGCCGACCTGCTGCCGCTGAAGTATCACCGGCAGCCGTAAGGCTGTCGTCAGCGCAGCGTGGCCAGCGCCACGCGCATGAAGTTTCCACCCAGCAGTTTCAGCATGTCGTCGCGCTTGAAGCCGCGCGCCAGCAGGGCCGCGGCCAGTTCCGGCAGCCTGCGATAGCTGGGCAGCGCCGATGGGCTCAGCAGGCCCTGCATGTCGGTTCCGACGCCCACATTGTCAATGCTGGTCAGGTCGACCAGTTGGGCGATGCCGGCGGCATAGGCATCCATGTCGGGGAAGATCGTGGTCGGCGGCCAGATGCCGATCACGCCACCGGTGCTGGCCACCAGCCGGGCATGATTGGGCAGAATCATGCGGGTGAAGGCCCGGTTCTGCATGGTGACCGAGGTATGCGAGATCACCAGCGGCTTGGTGGTGACGCTCACGGCGCGCTTGACCAGATCAAAAGTACCATGCGCAACATCGACGATGACGCCGCGTTCGTTGCAGCGCCGGATGATAGCTGCACCGGCATCGGTCAGGCCGCCATGCACCGTGGGCTCGGTCTGGATGTCGCCCAGTTCATTGACGCGGTAATGCGTCAGCTGCAGGAACCGCAGCTTCCATTTCTCATATGCCTCATCGATGCGGTCCGGCTGGCCTTCGGTGAAGTCGCCGCCTTCGGCCGAGACGATCACCGACGGGCGATCCGGATGCGCTGCCTTCAGGCTGGTGGCATCGGTGATGATTCCGAGCTTCTGTTCCTTCACCATGTCGTGCAGGCGGCCGAAGGCCTGCTGCGCGTAAGTATAGAGTTCGCCCGGTTCCGGATTGCGGAACGGCCGGATGCGCTTGTCCTCGGTGGCATGGGTGGCCGGCGTATCGGCCACCATGGCGAGGCAGATCACCGCCATGCGACCGGCCTTCATCGGCTCGGCGACGGGCGTGAAGGGCGCGCGCTCCTGGATGCGCTTCAGGCCGCCGATCGAGCCGGTATGGCTGTGGATGTCGATGGTGATGGCATCGTCCAGCATCTGGCGCGCGGCAACGACGGCAGCTTCGCTGGGTGCAGCCGAGGCTTCGGGCATCCAGGCCGATAGGCCGAGCGCTGCGCCGCCAGCCAGAACGGCTCGGCGGCTGAAGCCCGGCGATGTGCGCGCCGCCGGCAGCAGCCGCGCTTCATGCATCTGGTAACGCCAGCCCATGGCGTCATCCTCCAGCACCGTCCAGCGGCCGGCCAGTCGCACGGCATGGCCGCCGGAGTGCACGGTTTCGTCGGTGAAGACTTCGATGCGGGCCTGAACGCTGCGGGGCAGGTGATCGGCGCAGCAGGCCGGTTCCTCGGTCAGGGCGAAGTGACTGGTCTCTGTCCCGGCCTCTGCGGCGATCCAACCGTCGATCTCGATCCAGGCCCCGGCCAGCCGGTCGGCCTCGTCAGTCTGTGTCAGCGTGTTCCAGGTGATTCTCATGGCGTCCCCCGTTGCTGTATCCTTGCCCGCCCGGCGTCGGCTGTGAAGTCGAAATGTGTGGGGACAATGCATCGCTTGACGGTCGGGGCGGCCGCTGCTCTGCTGGCGCAAAAGGGAGCCCGCCATGAGCAATCCACAGGTCAATGATATTCTCGCCGTCGTCCAGATTTATCTGGATGGCCTGTATGAAGGCGACACCGCGAAACTGAAACAATCCTTCCATCCGGCCTCCAGCCTGTTCGCCGTTGCCGCCGATGGAAAGCTGGTGAATATGCCGCGCGATGAATGGTGCACGATGGTGGAGGGGCGCCCGTCACCGAAGGCCAACGGTCAGGGCCGCGAACATGATCGCATCCTGTCGGTGGACATGACCGGGCCGAATACGGCGCTGGTCAAGCTGAACTGTGCGATCCTGCCGCGCGTTTTCACGGATTATCTGAGCCTGATCAAGCTGGATGGCCGCTGGCAGGTGATCAGCAAGACCTTCACGGCCCAGACGCTGAAGGCGTCCTGATCACTCGGCCATCACGGCCTGGGCTTTCTTGGTTGAGCTCTGGCGGATTGCCACGGCGGTCAACGTCGTGAGCGCCAGCATGCCGGCGACGAACCACAGCACGCGGTCGGCATGGCCGTGATCGAGCAGGATGCCGATCACCAGCGGTGCTATCGCCGAGCCGGCATCCAGACCTGAATAAACGAAACCGAAGACGCGGCCTGAAGCACCCTTGGGGGCCGCGCCGCGCACGATAAGGTCGCGCGACGGCGTGGTGAAGCCCTGCAGGAAGCCGGCGCCGGCAATGGCAGCGACCAGTGCCGCGGCCGGCAGGTTCAGATTGGCGACCACCAGCATCAGGGCGGCTGCGCCCAGCAGGCCGGTGATCACAATGGCTTCCAGTTTCACGCCCTTATCGGCGACCCAGCCGCCGACCATCACGCCGCCGGATGCGCCGAGCAGGAAGCCGGTCAGCGTTGTGGTGGCCAGCGTCAGGTCGGTGCCATAGAGGGCAGCCAGCGTTGCCGGCAGGAAGTTCTGGGTGCCAATCAGCGCAAAGGACAGCAGCAGGAAATAGCCGAAGCACATCACCACCGGCAGGCTGAGCAGGGGACCAAGCGCTTCGGTCTTCTCGCCGGCCTTGGCGGCGGCGCGGCGGGCAGCGCCGGCGTCTTCCTTGATCAGGTCGCGATTCAGCAGCACGGCGGCCAGGATGGCGTAGCCGACCAGAGCTGCGATGATTGGCGCGGCGCGCCAGCCGAAGGCCGCTGCGCCACCAGCCATCAGGATCGGTGCCAGACCCCAGCCCAGATTGCCGCCCAGCGTGTGGGTGCCGTAGGCGCGGCCGAGGCGTTTCTGGTCGACGGAAGCGTTGAGGATCGAGAAATCGGCAGGGTGGAACACGCTGTTCCCGATGCCGGCGATGACAGCAACGGGAAGCAGCATCCAGTAGCTCGGCACCAGGCCATACAGCAGGATCGCCGTGCAGAAGATGGCCAAGCCGCTGATCAGCACGCTGCGCGCGCCCACGCGATCGACCAGGAAGCCGGCCGGCGTCTGCAGCACGCCCGAGGTGACGTAGAACAGCGTCATGACAAGGCCAAGCTCGGTATAGCTGACGGCGAAGTCTTCTTTCAGGAAGGGAAACAGCGGCGGCAGCACCAGCTGGAAGAAATGGCTGCAGCCATGCGCGATGCCGATCAGCGCCATCACCTTGACGTCGCGCCGAGAATCTTTCTGGGAAATGGAAGGTTGCTGGCCGGGGAGGGCGATGTCGGTCATGGCGGGCCTTGAGAAACGGCAAGAAACCCGGCTGTATCGCCGGTTTCCGCAAGCCTAACAGCTAATCCGCATACGGCAACATGCGTAATGTGCAAGGCAGTCATGTTTACGGAAAGCTTATGCGCGATCTCGCGGGCGCAAAAAAAAGCGCGGGGTTTTTTGCCCCGCGCCAGTTCGCATCCCCGCGTGACTGGGGCTGCGCCTCATTTCGTCATCTTAACAGACTTATCGAGATAGTCATTGGTATAGAGCTTGGTCACGTCGAAGTCATGCTCCATGCCGAAGTAGGTCTTCACCATCTGGTAGTCGCTCTGCATGCGCTGGGCATCGAAGGCGCCAAGAGCCACGCCGGTGGTGGTCGGATCGGTCATCAATTCCTTGATGCGGTTCCACTGGTCGCGCTGATTGGCTTCATCAAGTCCGCTGACACTGGCCATCAGTGCTTTCAGGCAGGGGCTGACATCGGTGACGCAGGCGGCGAAGGCTTTCTGCGAGACCGAGACGAACTTCGCCACCTTGTCGGGGCTCTTGGTCATGTAAGCGCCGCTGACGATGATCGAGTTGCCGTAGAGGTTCAGGCCCATGTCGCGCCAGGCGAGGAAACCCAGATCCGCGCCGAACTCGCGCACCTTCAGGTCATGCTCGTTGTAGAAGTCGCTGGTGATGTCGATCGCCTTGGCTTTCAGCGATGCGACCTTGGCTTGCGGCGTGATGTTGACGAAGGTGACGCTGTCGGCACCGATGCCGGCCTGCTTGGCAAAGGCCGGCCACATGACGCGCGAGGCATCGCCCGGCGGATTGCCCAGCTTCTTGCCGGGGAAATCCTTGGCGCCGGTGATCCCGGAGCTTTTGAGCCAGTAGAAGCCCTGCGGCGAGTTGGCATAGACGGTCATCACCGCGGCCAGATCGGCGCCCTTGCTCTTGGCGACCAGTGCGGTGGCCATGTCGGCGATGGCGAATTCGGTATTGGCCGCGCCCACGCGCTGGGCCGAGACGCCCGAACCCTTGCCGCTTTCGATGCTGACATCCAGGCCGGCCTGGTCGTACCAGCCCTGCGCCTTGGCGTAGTAGTAGGGGGAGTGGTCGGCGGTCGGCACCCAGTTCAGCAGCAGGTTGACCTTTTCCTTGGCCTGGGCGCTGGCATCGGCCACAGGCAGGGCCAAGGCCGCTGTCACCGCAATGGCAAGAAGTCCACGGACTGTCATGATGGTTCCCCTCCGTATTGTGATTCGCCTCCGGTCGGGCCGGCTGAAAGAAACTCTAGCCATACGGCAAAAGACGTTCAATAATTAATCAACCAGTTGGATGATAAGATAATGGGTATGCAGGAACCGGTTCAGGCCAGGGAAGACAGCGTAACCGAGCGTCGCCGCGACCCGGTGGCGACCAAGGCTGCGCTGCTCAAGGCCGCCGTGGGGGAATTCGCCGCCAAGGGTCTGGCTGGCGCGCGCATCGACGAGATCGCGCAGCGCGCGGGCGTCAACAAGCAGTTGGTCTATCACTACTTCGGCAGCAAGGATGAACTCTACGGAGCCGCGCTGGAGCTGGTTTATGCGGAGATCCGCGAACGCGAGAAGGCGCTGCATCTGGGCGACCTGCCACCGCAGGCGGCGATGGAGCGGCTGATCGGATTCTCGTTCGACTATCTGGCCGAGCATCCGGAATTCCTTGCGCTCCTCAATGACGAAAACCGCCAGGAGGCACGGCATATCCGTGGCTCCGAACGACTGGAGGAGATGCATTCGCCGCTGGTCACCCTGCTGAAGGAAACCCTGGAGCGCGGGGCCGAGGAGGGCGTATTCCGCCGTGACCTTGAGCCGGTGCAGCTCTATATCTCGATTGCGGGGCTGTCCTACTTCTTCTTCTCCAATAATCGTACGTTATCGGCCATTTTCGGACGCCCTCTCGATACGCCCAAAGCCGTGGCCGAGCGCCGCCGGCATGTCATTGCCTTCGCCATGAGCGCGCTGCGATCTTGACATTAATCAATCAACTATTTGGTTGATTGTATCAAAAAGGCCCGCTAGTCTTCCGAGTCAGGGACAGGGGAGTGAGCATGGCCGCCAGCGAGCCGAACGCGCAGCCTGAGGACAAGCCGAAAAGCAGCCATTGGCTGCGCTGGCTGACCATTGCCGCGATCCATGTGGTCGCCGTGATCCTCTGGGAAGTACTGGTGCGGGCGACCAAGCTGCCGGCCTTTATCCTGCCCGCGCCCAGTGCCATTTTCGCCACGCTGTCCAAAACCAATTACAGCTGGCTCTCCAACACCGCCGTCACTGCCGCCGAAATCTATGGCGGCTATCTCGTGTCCGTCGTTGCCGGTGTGGTGCTGGCGCTGATGTTCACCTGGTCGCGCGTGCTCACGCTGCTGGTCTTCCCGCTGTTCATCACGCTGAACATGATTCCCAAGGTGGCGCTCGGCCCGCTGATCATCGTGTGGTTTTCCTACGGCATCGGGACCAACATCCTGATCACGCTGTCGCTGTGCTTCTTCCCGATCCTGCTCACCACGGTGCGCGGCCTGAAGGAAGTGGAGCCCGACCTGCTCGATCTGGTGAAGTCGCTGAAAGGCTCGCGCTGGCAGACCTTCATCTACATCCAGCTTCCCGGCTCGTTGCCCTACATCTTCTCCGGCATGAAGGTTGCCGCGATCCTGGCTGTCGCCGGCGCGGTGGTGGGTGAGTTCATCTCGTCCGACAAGGGGCTCGGCTACCTGATGATCCAGGTGCAGGCCTCACTGGATACCCCGGCCATGTTCATGGCCGTCATCGTCATCACCCTGCTCGGCATCGCGCTCTATCTGCTGGTGCTGCTGCTCGAACATCTGCTGATCCGCAAGGATGCGAGGATTACGTCATGACCAAGCACGGCAAGACCGAGACCTGGCTGGACGACAGCGCGCTGCCCAAGGGCTTTGCCGACGAGGCGGCGCTGGAAGAATTCATGACGCGGCCCAGCCGCGCACTGGCCGCCGATCTGGAAGCGGTCGATGGCGACATCATGATCCTGGGCGTCGGCGGCAAGATGGGCCCGACCATGGCGCGTCTGGCCAAGCGCGCCGCACCGAACAAGCGCGTGATCGGCGTCGCCCGTTTCAGCGAGAAGGGCCTGCGCGAAGGCCTGGAAAGCCATGGCGTCGAAACCATTACCGCCGAGCTGATGGATCGCGACGCCATCGCCAGACTGCCGGCGGCTGCCAATGTCATCTTCATGGCTGGCCGCAAGTTCGGGGCCAGCGGCAATCAGGCACTGACCTGGGCAATGAATGCGCATGTGCCCGCACTGGTAGCCGAGCATTTCAAGGCGGCACGCATCGTCGCCTTCTCGACCGGTTGCGTTTATCCCTTCGTGCCCGTCGACAGCCAGGGTGCCACCGAGGAGATGGCGCCCAATCCACCTGGTGAATATGCGATGTCCTGCATCGGCCGCGAGCGCATGTTCGAGCATTTTTCGCAGGTCCACAAAACCCCGGGCCGGCTGTTCCGCCTGAATTACGCCATCGATGCGCGCTACGGTGTACTGCATGACATCGCCAGGCTGGTGCTGAATGGCGAGCCGGTTGATGTGACCATGGGCCATGTCAATGTGATCTGGCAGGGCGATGCCAATGCGCAGGCGCTGCGTTGCCTGAAGGCCGCCACCGTGCCGACCGCGCCGCTGAACGTCACCGGGCCCGAGACCATCGCCGTGCGCTGGCTGGCCGAGAGCTTCGCGCAGCGCTTCGGCAAAAAGGCCGTCATCACCGGCCAGGAAGCGCCGACGGCATGGCTGAACAATGCGGCCGAGGCCGCGCGGCTGTTCGGCTATCCGCGCATTCCGCTGGCCAGCATGATGGACTGGATCGCCGACTGGGTGTCGCGCAGCGGCCGCAGCCTGGGCAAGCCGACGCATTTCGAGGTGCGTGATGGCACATACTAGGACGCTCGATATCGATCGTCTTGAAGAGGCCGCCATCCCGGCGGCGCTCGGCCTGTCGGCTGAAGCCGGCTGGAACCAGACAGAGGCTGACTGGCGCATCTTCTTCAACCAGGGCCGCGTCTTCGCTATCCGCGAGACAAACGGCAAGGTTATCGCCACCGCCGCGATCCTGCCCTATGGCCGCTTCGCCTGGATCAGCATGGTGCTGGTGACCGCCAGCCACCGCCAGCAGGGCCTGGGCAGCAAACTACTACAGCATTGCATCGCCGAATTGCAGCGCGCCGGTCGCACGCCCTATCTGGATGCGACGCCGGCTGGCGAGAAAGTCTATCTGCCGCTCGGCTTCACGCCGATCTTCGGCATCACACGCTGGCAGGGGCACGGCAGCCTGAAAGACGGCCTGGTCGCCGCCGTCGATCTCGATGCCTGCCTGCGCCTTGATACGGAGTCTTTCGGCGCCGAGCGCGATGTGCTGCTGCACTCGTTCACAAACCGCATGCCGGTGATGGCGCTGCGCAGGGACGACGGCTTCGTGATTGCACGCAACGGACGGCTCGCCACCCAGATCGGACCGCTGGCTGCCGGCAATGAAGCAGACGCACTGAAGCTGATGACCGCCGCACTGGACCGCGCCATCGGCCCGGTTTTCCTCGATGTGCCGGATCGCTGGACGGGCCTGAGCGATGAACTCAAACAGCGCGGCTTCATCGTGCAGCGTAACTTCCGTCGCATGGCACTAGGCAGCACTGCGCCCAATGGTGACCCGGCGCGCAGCTTCGTCATTGCCGGCCCGGAATTCGGCTAGACGCAATTCGGATAAGAGGACAGATCATGGGTTTGCATCATTCCAAGCTTCCGGCCGATGTTCTCAGCAGCCTGCGCAAGGGCACGGTGATTCCGGCGCATCCGCTGGCGCTGGATGCCAATCGCGATTTCGATCGCAAGCGCCAGCGCGTGCTGACGCGCTATTATGTCGATGCCGGTGTGGGCGGCCTGGCCGTCGGCGTGCATACCACGCAGTTCGCCATTCGCGACGTTGGCCTCTATGAACCGGTGCTGTCGGCCGCCATGGAAGACGCCAAAGCCTGGACCGATCGTCCGCTGGTCATGGTCGGTGGCCTGGCTGGCAAGACCGTGCAGGCCGTGAAGGAAGCGCAGACTGCCGTAAAGCTCGGCTATCATGCCGGCCTGCTCAGCCTGGCTGCCATGAAAGACGCCGGCGTCGATGCCATCATCGCCCATTGCGAGGCGGTGGCCGCCGAAATCCCGCTGGTCGGGTTCTACCTGCAGCCCGCTGTCGGCGGCGTGGTGCTGGATGCCGAGTTCTGGCGTCGCTTTGCTTCCATCGACAACGTGATCGCCATCAAGGTCGCGCCCTTCCATCGCTATCGCACGCTGGACGTGATGCGCGGCGTGGCGGCGGCTCGCGCCGAGAAGCGCATCTCGCTCTATACCGGTAATGACGATCATATTGTACTCGACCTCACCATTCCCTTCACGGTGAAGCGCGGCGACGAGACTGTGAACCTGCGCTTCGTCGGCGGCCTGCTCGGTCACTGGTCGGTCTGGACCCAGCAGGCGGTCAGGCTGCTGGAGAAGGCCCATGCGGCCGTGGCGGCCGGCAGCGTCACGCCAGACCTGCTGGGGCTGGATGCCCGCGTCACCGACTGCAATGCGGCCTTCTTCGACGTGGCCAACGATTTTCACGGCTGTATCGCCGGCTGCCATGAAATCCTGCGCCGCCAGGGTCTGCTGGAGGGTATCTGGTGTCTCGATCCGAAGGAGGGCTTGAGCCCCGGTCAGGCCGCGCTGCTGGATCGCGTCAGCAAGGAGCATGGCGATCTGTCCGACGATGTCTTCGTGAAGGCCAATCTGGCGCGGTGGCTCGCATGACAGAAGCGCCGCTCATTCATCTTCAGAATGTCCGCAAGACCTATCGCGGGCGCGGCAAGGATTTCATCGCCGTCTCCGATGTCACCTTCGATGTGGAGGAGGGTGATCTTGTCTCGCTGGTCGGGCCGTCCGGCTGTGGCAAGACGACGGTCCTGAAGATTCTGGCCGACCTGCACACGGCCGACGATGGCGGCACGGTGGAGATCGGCGGCGGCACGCCATTCACGCCCGGCCGCGATGTCGGCATGGTGTTTCAGCAGGCGCTGCTGCTGAAATGGCGCACCATCCTCGACAACGTGCTGCTGCCGGCCGATATCCTCGGCCTGCCGCGCAAGGCCGCGAAGGAGCGCGCGCGCGGCCTGCTGGCCATGGTCGGCCTGGCCGGTTTCGAGAACAAATATCCCTACGAGCTTTCGGGCGGCATGCAGCAGCGCGCCGCCATCGCCCGCGCGTTGGTGCATGACCCCAAGCTGATCCTGATGGACGAGCCCTTCGGTGCACTGGATGCGCTGACGCGCGAGAAGATGAACCTGGAGATGCTGCGCATCTGGCAGGAGAGCCGCAAGACCATCATCTTTGTCACCCACAGCATCCAGGAAGCGGTCTTCCTCGGCTCGCGCTGCGCGGTGCTCACCGCCGGCCCGGCACGCATGGCGGACTGCTTCACCATCGACCTGCCATTCCCGCGCACGCTCGAGATGAAGGCCTCGGAAGCTTTCGGCACGTATACGAAGCGGATCTACCGCCTGCTGGGCATGGAATAAACCGGCTTGAAATTTCCGGCGGCCGTATCACATTGTTGGTATGGAAAACGCCGTCCATGACAATCCCGCCCGCTGCCGCTTCGAACTCGATGTCGACGGCCAGACCGTCTTCGCGAATTATCGCCGGCAGGGCGACGTGCTTGCCATCACCCATGTGGAAGCGCCAGTCGCGTTGCGCGGCACCGGTGCTGCCGGCCGTTTCATGCAGGGCCTGATGGAGCAGATGCGACAACAACAACAAAAGGTGCTGCCGCTCTGCGGCTATGCCAGCGCCTGGCTGCGCCGCCACCGCGAATTCAGCGATCTGGTGGTTTAGGTCAGACCGGCTGTTGCCGGACCCAATCCAGATAGGATTGCAGGATGTAGCTGGCGGCCAGCTTGTCGACCAGTTCGGCACGGCGAGCCCGGCTCAGATCGGCTTCCTCGGTCATCATGCGTTGCACGGCCACGGTGCTCAGGCGCTCGTCCCACAGCGCGATGGGCACCGGAATCTGCAAAGAGATATTCCGGGCGAAAGCACGGGTGGCCTGGCAGCGCGGACCTTCGGTGCCGTCCATGTTGACCGGCAGGCCCAGCACCATGGCGCCGACATTCTCCTTGGCGGCGATTTTGACCAGCTCGGCGGCGTCCTGGGTGAATTTTTTCCGGGCCAGCGTCAGATAGGGACTGGCGATATGATGGCCGGTATCCGACAGCGCCAAGCCGATGGTCTTGGTGCCCAGGTCGAGCCCGAGGTAGCGGCGGCCGGATTCCAGACGGATAGGGCCATCGGCGGGCCGGAACGGGGCTGGTTTCGGGCTGGTTTCAGCCGGGGGTGCAGGGTTGCCGGTGGACATGCCGGATGATACTTTCCGCCGCCATTTCAAGGGGATTCTCCCCGGTACTATAGCGAACGGACCGCGCATGTCATTGGATAGAGCAGCCGTGGCGAAGATCGCCAAGCTGGCCCGCCTCAGGATGGACCCAGATCGTGCCGAGGCGCTGGCCTCGGAGCTGAACCAGATTCTGTCCTTTGTGGAAGAGCTGCAGGCGGTTCCGACTGACAACGTCACCCCGATGACCTCAGTGACGCCGATGAAGCTGCGCCACCGGGAAGATGCCGTCACCGATGGCGGCAACCCGGAAGCCGTGCTGAAGAACGCCCCGCAGCGCCAGGGCGACTTCTACACCGTGCCGAAGGTGGTGGAATAATGTCCATCGACCCGAGCACGCTGACCATTGCCGATGCCCTGGACGGGCTGGCCAAGAAGCAGTTCACGTCCCTGGAGCTGACGGATTCCTGCATCAGTGCCATGCAGGCGGCCAAGCCGCTGAACGCCATGATCACCGAGACGCCCGACAAGGCGCGCGAGATGGCCAAGGCGGCCGATGCGCGGCGCGCCAAGGGCGAGGCCGGCCTGCTGGAGGGCATTCCGCTCGCCATCAAGGACCTGTTCGCCACCAAGGGCGTGCTGACCACGGCGGCCAGCCATATCCTCGACGGCTTCCATCCTGAGTATGAGTCCACCGCCACCACCAACCTGTGGAATGCGGGCGCGGTGATGCTGGGCAAGCTGAACCTCGATGAATTCGCCATGGGCTCGTCGAACGAGACCAGTTATTACGGCCCGGTCGTGAATCCCTGGCGCGCGAAGGACGGCACCAAGCTGGTGCCGGGCGGTTCGTCGGGCGGTTCGGCGGCTGCCGTCTCCGCCGGCTTCGCACTCGGCGCAACCGGCACCGATACCGGCGGCTCGATCCGCCAGCCGGCCGCGCTGTGCGGCATCACCGGCATCAAGCCGACTTATGGTCGCGTTTCGCGCTGGGGCATCGTCGCTTTCGCCTCGTCGCTGGACCAGGCCGGCCCGATGACCCGCACCGTTCGCGATTCAGCATTGATGCTGCAGGCCATGGCCGGCTTCGATCCCAAGGACAGCACCTCGGTCGATCGCCCGGTGCCGGACTATGCCGCCAATCTGGAAGGCGGCGTGAAGGGCATGCGCATCGGTATCCCGCGTGAATACCGCATGGATGGCATGAACCCTGAGATCGTGGCCCTATGGGAGCAGGGCAAGCAGTGGCTGAAAGATGCCGGTGCCGAGATCATGGATATCAGCCTGCCGCATACCCATTACGCACTGGCGACCTATTACATCGTTGCGCCGGCGGAAGCCTCGTCGAATCTCGCCCGCTATGATGGCGTGCGTTACGGCCTGCGCGTGCCGGGCAAGGACCTGAGCGAGATGTACGAGAATACCCGCGGCGAAGGCTTTGGCCGCGAGGTGCAGCGCCGCATCATGATCGGCACGTATGTGCTGTCGGCCGGCTATTACGACGCCTATTACACCAAGGCGCAGAAGGTACGCACGCTGATCCAGAAGGATTTCGACCAGGCCTTCCAGCGTGTCGATGCGATCCTCACCCCGACTGCACCGAATGCGGCTTTCGCGCTCGGTTCCAAGTCGGATGATCCGGTGACCATGTATCTGAACGACGTGTTCACCGTGCCGACCAGCCTGGCTGGTCTGCCCGGCATGTCGCTGCCTGCCGGCCTGAACAGCGAAGGCCTGCCGCTCGGCCTGCAGCTCATCGGCAAGCCGTTCGAAGAGGCGCAGCTGTTGCGCGTCGGCCGCACGCTCGAGAAGGCTGCGAATTTCACCGCCAAGCCCACTGCATGGTGGAGGTCCTAAGATGGCTGAGAAAGATTATATCCAGGGCGCCACGGGTCCGTGGGAGATCGTGATCGGCATGGAAGTCCATGCCCAGGTCTCGTCCAAGTCCAAGCTGTTCTCCGGCGCCGACACCACCTTTGGCGCCGAGCCGAACCATCAGGTCAGCCTCGTCGATGCGGCAATGCCCGGCATGCTGCCGGTGATCAACAAGTATTGCGTCGAACAGGCGGTGCGCACGGGCCTCGGCCTGAAGGCGCAGATCAACCTGCACTCGATCTTCGACCGCAAGAACTACTTCTATGCCGATCTGCCGCAGGGCTATCAGATCAGCCAGTTCAAGCAGCCGATCGTGGGCGAAGGCAAGCTGCTGCTCGACATGCCTGATGGTTCGATCCGTGAGATCGGCATCACGCGTCTGCATCTGGAACAGGATGCGGGTAAGAGCCTGCATGACCAGAGCCCGCGCGAGAGCTTCATCGACCTGAACCGCTCCGGCGTCGCACTGATGGAAATCGTTTCCGAGCCTGATATGCGGAACTCGGAAGAGGCTGGCCTCTATCTGAAGAAGCTGCGCACCATCGTGCGTTATCTTGGCACCTGCGACGGCAACATGGACGAAGGCTCGATGCGCGCCGACGTCAACGTGTCCGTGCGCAAGCCGGGCGGTCCGCTAGGCACGCGCTGCGAGATCAAGAACGTCAATTCCGTGCGCTTCGTGCAGCAGGCCATCGAATACGAAGCTCGCCGCCAGATCGAAGTGCTGGAAGATGGCGGCAAGATCGATCAGGAAACCCGCCTGTTCGATACCGGCAAGGGCGTGACCCGCAGCATGCGCTCGAAGGAAGAAGCGCATGACTATCGCTACTTCCCCGATCCCGACCTGCTGCCGCTGGAATTCGAGCAGAGCTGGGTCGATGGCATCAAGGCCACGCTGCCCGAACTGCCCGACGAGAAGAAGGCACGCTTCATCGAGAAGCTGGGCCTCAGCCCCTATGACGCCTCCGTGCTGGTGGCCGAGAAGGAGTCGGCTGATTTCTACGAGAAGGTGGCCAAGGGGCGCGACGGCAAGCTCGCTGCTAACTGGGTGATCGGCGATTATTTCGGCCTGCTCAACAAGTCGGGCCAGTCGATGGAAGATTTCGTCATCACTGCTGAAAAGCTCGGTGGCCTGATTGATCTGATCGCCGACAACACCATCTCGACCCGTCTGGCCAAGGATGTCTTCGCCCTCATGGTGGAAAGCGGCAAGGATGCCGCCACCATCGTGGAAGAGAAGGGCATGAAGCAGGTCACCGATACCGGTGCAATCGAGAAGGTGATCGACGAGGTGATGGCGGCCAATCAGGACAAGGTGGCCGAGTATCGCTCGGGCAAGGACAAGCTGTTCGGCTTCTTCGTCGGCCAGACCATGAAACTCTCGGGCGGCAGGGCCAACCCGGCAGCGGTCAACGAGCTGCTGAAGAAGAAGCTGGCGGGGTAAGTCCTCGTGATCAAGCTGTAAACAGCATACGGAACAAGGCCGGGGTTGATTGACCCCGGCCTTTTTTCTGACAGTTTTGCGGGATTATTCGCGATCTGCGTCGTTGAGCTTACGCCCCAGACGAGGAATCCCGATGACCGTCCGCCCCTTTGTGCTCTGCACCGCCCTGCTGCTGGTCCTGGCCGGCTGCACCTCGCGCCGCGAAACCGACCCGCCGCGCTCGGCCAGCGAACAGCTGCTGTTCTCGACGGCGTCAGACCGCGCCGCCGATAAGCTGACCTTCAACATGCAGCCCGGCACCAAGGTCTTTATTGACATCAGCTATGTCGAGGGCATCGACAGCAAATACCTGATCAGCGCCATCCGCGACCGCGTGGCCCGCAAGGGCGGCGACCTGATGGACGAGAAGGGCAAGGCAGATCTGATCATCGAGCCGCGCCTGGGCGCGCTCTCGGTGGATCGCGACCGCACCCTGTTCGGCACGCCGGCCGTCCCGGTGCCGGTGGTCGGCCTCGAGGTACCCGAGATCGCGATCTTCAAGCGCAGCTATCAGCAGGGTGTCGTCAAACTCGCGGCAACCACCTATGACCCCAAGACCGGCCTGATGGTGCAGTCGCTCGATCCCGTCTATGCCTTCTCCAACCGGCGCGACTGGACCTTCCTGATCTTCTTCTCCTGGAGCACCACCGATCTGATGCCCGAGGAAGACAAGAAGGAATGGATCGGCGACTGACCCGCACAGGGGCATCGATGCCGGTGGCAGCGATCAGCGTGTACTTGTGTTTTGAGCGGTTCAAAGCAGGCTTGGGTAGCATTTACAATTGCAACAGGGGAGACGGTTGCGTAGGGGGCAGGTGCGGGCTAAGCCAGCATCACCAGTTCGTGAAAACACCTGAAAACCCATGTTTTGTGAAACCGAAGCCGAGACTTATGGCGATCCGGCCCGCGAGCTGATTTTTCAGGTCGCGCGGGCGTATCTCGAGCGGGCCGGCATAACGGCGACCGAACTGGTGTTCAGCCCGGCCCAGCATCAGGTGCTGCTGAACGACGGCGCGCGGTTCCAGGAACTGGCCCAGCGCATCGCCCTGCTGCAGGGCCAACATACCAAACGTCCGGTTGCCGAGCGGATGCGCGAGCTGACCGCCATGGCCGAAGCCGCCATGAAGCGGGTCGAGAAGCAGGCTGCCATGCTGCCGGCGGGCATTGCGCTGCCGCAGGCGCTGCAGACGGGACTGTTCAACGGCACCAGCCTGAATGCATGGGTGCTGGGCGGCGTGGTGCTGGCCAGCCTGCTGTCGGCGGATGCGGACTGGCAGGCCAAGGCCGGGCTCTGCCTCGATCTGATCGAGAGCGATGCCGGCAGCGAAGCCCATACCATGGCTGACCAGACGCTGTCGGAAATCCTGCGTCTCAAGCCGGCTGCGACGGCGCTGTTCGGCAACGCCAATCGCCGCCGCATGATCGAGCTCTGCCTGTGGCTGGCGGGCGCCGAGGTGAATCCGGGCGAGGTGCCGGCAGCTTTGCCGCGGCTGCGTACCGGCCTGGCTGGCGGCAGCCTGGAGCGCTGTCAGGCCGCCGTGCGCGAACGTCTGGCCGAAATGCTGGGCGGCACGCTGTCGCTGTACAGTCATGACGTCTATGACGAATGGGTGGCGCTGCTCAATCTGAAGGAGCGCATCACGGCGCTGCCGATGCTGGCCGTGGATGAAAATGTCGCGGGCAGCCTGACCCGGCGCTTCACCCGTTTCGCCACGCCCGAGCTGCTGAATCCGCTGATCGGCCGCGATGCCGAACTGTCGCGCAAGCTGCTGACCCTGCTGCGGCTCTATCGCGAGATCGAGGAAGGCAATGCCCGCTTCGAGCTGCAGGGCATCATCAGCCATTACATGGAACACCGCGAGTTCAAGACGCAGTTCATCGGGCCGCTGTCGAGCAAGGACGATTTCGCCATGCTGTCGGCCGAGATTTCCAAGGCCCTGATGCAGGCCGATATCCCGGAACCGCGCAAGACGCGCCTGCTCGAGCAGTATCGCAATCAGTTGTCCACGGTGGTGAGGCCCAGCGGCCAGCGCATTGCCCAGCGTGGCGTCGGCACGGCCAAGGATGCGGTGATCGTGCGGGCGCTGCGTCTGCCGCTGAAGAACTGGAGTCCGGTCGGCATCTTGTTTGGGCCCTGTCCGCCGACGCTGCTGGAAAAGATTTCCGTGGGTGAAAAGCTGCGCATCGGCGTCGAAATCCGAGGCAGCCTGATCAGCCTGGATTTCGTCGCCGATGCTGAAATCCTGCGCGTGGTCGATGGCGTGGTCGCGGCGCGTTACGTCTGCAGCGACGCCACGGTCAACCAGCGCATCCAGAATTACTTCACGCCCTGATTATTCAAACCTGATCCGATCCGTTCGGGCTGCCCTGATCATGCGATCAGAGCAGGATCAGGTTTCAACGCATGCCGGAAACGCTCTGGCCATGCGCGCCGCCCGGCTCTGAGACCTTGCGCAGCGTTTCCACGGAGTGGCGCGGCTGCGCCTCGGTGGCGACATCAGCCAGCGAGACGATGCCAACCAGGCGTTTCTGACGATTCACCACCGGCAGGCGGCGAACTTGGATGTCGCCCATGTTCTTGGCGACATGGGCCAGGTCTTCATCCTCGAAACAGTATTTTACATCCTTGCTCATCACGCTGCTGACCTTGGTGTCGGGCGCGCAGCCACGACCCACGCCGCGGATGGCGATGTCGCGATCGGTGATCATTCCCACCAGCCGGTCACCTTCGCCCACAGGCAGGCTGCCGATATCCATTTCGGCCATGATCTGGGCCGCATCGGCAATGGTCTGGTTGGGAGAGGCGATCCGCACTTCCCGGCTCATGGCTTCATTCACACGCATTGCATCCTCCATCTACGCACTGATTTCCCGGCGATTGAACGCCGTGGGTGGCATGTGGGGGCTGGTGAGGCAGGTGCAACCGTAGCCGTGAGGAAGGCCATGGCATGGTCACAAGCCTACTGCAGCGGCCTGTTCACCGGATGTTTTTTTACGCGGAATCGGCGGGAAAACCTATGCTAGGCTTCGTCCGGATTCGGAGTGCCGCATGAACCTGATGGAAGCCACCATATTCGCGATCCTGATCAGCACGCCGGCTGTAGACCAGCCTACGGTGACTCAGAATGGAGTGACCCAGCCGCCGGGCTTTTCCTGCCGTCTGACTGACGATCCGAAACAGGCGCTGTGCAGCAATGATCTGGTGATCAAGGAATTCGCCGACGGTACGCTGGAATTTGGTGCGAAATATACGGTGAAGAAGGGGCGACGCCGCGAGCTAGTTTTCTCCAACGGCATCACGTCTCATTTCGACAGCTTCGGCTGGCTGCAATTCTCCAACGGCTATGCCGTGCGCCGCATGGAAGGCGACATCTTCAAGGTGGCGCAACCCAACAAGGGCCGCGACCTGACCTGCCGTTACACCATACCGGACAAACAGATTCGCTGCGTGCCGGGCTGATCAGCGCTTCATGTCGATGGCTTTGGACCACATCTGGTCGGCCGTCGTGATGATCTGGCTGTTCATGCCGTAAGCCTGCTGCGCCACGATCAGCTTGGTCATCTGCTCGGCCACATCGACGGTCGACTGTTCCAGGGCACCGCCGGTGAGGCCGCCGGCCCCGTTCAGACCGGGTGCGCCATACCTGAGCTGGCCAGAGAGTTCTTCATCGCTGAGGACAAAGGCCGTGCCGTCGACGCGATCGAGGCGGTCGGGTTCGTTGAACTGCGCGAGCAGCACAACGCCACGAGTGGCGCTGCGGCCATTGGCGTAGTTGGCAATAATCTGACCATCCTCGGCGAAGGTGATGTAATCGAATGCACCGCCCTTGAGGCCATTCTGGCTGATGTTGAAATTCGTGGGCTCGTTTGTTTCACCACCGAACTGCGTGACCTGGGAGGGTGAATTCGGCTCGAAGGCGAGTGTCGGCCCCATATCCAGCCGGAGTTGCTGAGGCCCCGATCCAAAGTCCAGGGAAAATGTGAGGTCGAAATTGGTCAGAGGGAGGGCTGGCGGGGTGATGTTGGGGTCGGTGTTCGTGACGGTGTCAATGGTGCCATTAGCTTCGAAGGTCACATTGACCGGGCCGAATGAGGCAGGGGTGCTGCCTGGGCTATTGATCGTCAAGCTCCAGTTGTCCGTGGAGGTCTTGGTCCAGGTGACCTGCAGGCCGCGTCCGTTATTGTCCGGATCCGCCTCGACGAGGTCGATGCCGTTGGTGATCTGCCTGCCGGACAGGGCATTGCCAGGCAGGTTGATCTTGTAATTGACCAGCGAGGTCGGCACCGGCGCGATGGGAGAGGTATCGACACGGAAAACTTCCGGTTCGCGGGCCTCAACCTCGGCCATCGTTGTGACTTCACCAGGCTGAAGAGGGACGGCCATCAGATAGTAACCGGACGAATTCGCCAGCCGGCGGGATGAATCCATGACGAAATCGCCAGCGCGGGTGAAGAAGGTGGTCTGGTCGTTGAATTGAGGATCCTGGAAGCGGGTGGGAAGCCCGGTCTCGGGATCGGTTTCGGTTGCCTGGGTAAAGCCTGTCGGCTTCGAGACCGGGAAAAAGCCGTTGCCGGTAATGGCAACCGAGGAAAGGCTGGTGCTCTTGAGCAGCGTGCCCTGCTTGCGGTTGGCGAAGTCAGCGGTCGCCAGCACGCCCATGTTGCGATTGGAGTCGATCACCGGGCTGTCGCCCGCCACCTTGTTGAACACCAGGTCGGAGAACAGCGTGTTGACGGTCTTGTAGCCGATGGTCGTGGCATTCGCGACGTTATCGGAGATATGGCCAATGGCAGTGGCCTGGGCGGTGATGCCCAGAACGCCTGTATTGAACGCATTGAACGACATGGCGGGACCTCCTGGTCCGGATCGGATAGAGTCTCTCACCGCCGTAGAAGCAAAGGCCGTGCCGGCCAGCGAATTCCCGCTATCCATTTGAAAACACTGGGGGTATGCTGCAGGCCAAGCCGTCGGCACTAGGCAAGAATTGCCGGCTGGCTTTCCGGCGCTGGCCATGGTGGTCATAATGTGCCGGGGGTCGATTGCGCTGATGCTGCACACGCCATTCTCATCATTGCTGCAAACGCCGGACGAGCAGCGGCTCTTCCACTGGACGGGCGAGTTCCGTGATCGCCGGGCCGAGCGTCTGTTCCGTGAACAGCGGCGTGAAGCCGTCCGTCATATGCTGCAGGCTTGCGGCATCGCCGGCACCACCGTCTTTGCCTTGCTGGCGGTGCGCGACTATCTGGTCGCCGGCCCCACCCAGCTTTTCCTGCAGCTTCTGGCCGTCCGCATGACCGCCCTGGTCGTTGGTATCGGGTACCAGATCATGGTCCGGCGGACTGCCAGCCATGTCCAGATGGATGTCATCGGCGGCCTCGGCATGGCCTCGCTGACCACGCTGACCTTCATGACGTGGCTCATCAGCCCGCCGACGACGCTCAATTCCGGTCCACTGACCTTTGCCTATCTGCTGGTTTTCTTCCTGCTGATGCCGATCAGTTCACGCGCGGTGATCCTCAACGCCGCCTATCTGTCCATCGGCATGATTATGATGGGGCTGAGCTGGCTGCATATGCGGCCCGAAGGCATCGTGGTCATGCTGCTGTTCGTGTTGGCCGGCAACGGGCTCGGCTTTGTCGGCATGCGTCAGTTCAAGCTGGAACGCCGGCGCAACTATATGGCGGCTGAAGAGGCGCGGCGGGTCACCGAGGCGCTGACGCTGGCGCGGCTGGAAGGGCGTCGGCGCAATGAATACCAGGCCTGGGCGCTGGATGCGCTGCAGGTCGGCGTCATCTTGTTTCATCCCGGCGGTGTGATCCATACCATCAATCGTCGCGCCGCCGAGTTGTTGGCGCTGCCGCCCGGCATGATCAATCCGGGCGACAGCCATGAACTGATGATCCGTTTCATGATCGACCGTCGCGATTTCGGCGATATGGAGATCAGCGATGTGAAATACCACATCGACCGCCTGCTGCGTGGCGCCGGACAACTGGCGGCTATACGCCACGCCGCTACCGGCAATGTGCTGGAATTCACCCTGAATCGGCTGCCCGATCGCTCGGTGGCCGTCACCATCAGCGATGCATCCGAGCGCTATGCCCTGCATCGTCGCCTGCGGCATGCTGTGGAAGTGGCGGGCGATGGCTTTGCCATCTATGACGCCAGCGACCGTATCTCGATCTGCTCAAGCCGGTTTGCCGAGCTCTATGGACTGTCGGCGGAACAGGCCATAGGCAAATCCTTTGCCGAACTGCTCGAGCGCAGCGTCCAGCAGAATATCTTCGTGCATGACGAACGTGAGGCCGGCAATACCGAGACTGTCAGCCAGGAGCGCCGCCATATCCCCGAACGGATGATCGAGGTTCGCACCGTGGCCGGCGAATGGTTCCTAGTGCACGAACGTCTGACGCCGTCGGGCGATCTTGTCGTGGTGCGCACCAACATTACGGCGCGCCGCCGCATGGAAGACGAGCTGCGTCGCGCCAAGGAAGAAGCCGAACGCGCGCTGGCCGAACTGCGTGGCGCGCAGGCCAGCCTGATCCTGGCCGAAAAAATGGCGTCGCTGGGGTCGCTGGTGGCCGGCATGAGCCACGAAATCTCCACGCCGCTGGGTATCGGTGTCTCGGCGGCCTCGCATTTGTCCGAAGAAGTCGAGCAGCTGACGGCGCGCTTCAAGGAGGGTCAGCTCAAGCGCAGCGACATGGAGGATTTCCTCGAAACCGCCACGGAAGCCACGCGCATCATGCAGGGCAACCTGACCCGCGCGGCCCGCCTGATTCAGGCCTTCAAGCAGGTGTCGGCTGACCAGACCACCGACGAGTTGCGCGATTTCGACATTGGCGAATATCTGCAGGAGATCATGCTCAGTCTCGCGCCGGCCCTGCGCCACACGCCGCACAAGGTTGTGATCCAGGGCGGCGACAAGCTGATGATCCGCAACCGCCCGGGTGCATTGGGCCAGATCGTCACCAACCTGGTGATGAACGCGTTACAGCATGGCTTCGAGGGCCGCGAACAGCCCGGCCTGCTGGAAATCCAGATCAGCAAGCCGCGTGAGGGCCGCGTCGTCGTGGATTTCCGCGACAACGGAAACGGCATCGCAGCCGAGGACCTGCCGCGCGTCTTCGATCCCTTCTTCACCACCCGGCGCGGCACCGGTGGCACCGGCCTGGGGTTGCATATCGTTTACAATCTCGTCAGTCAGGTGCTGGGCGGTACCATCGCGGTGTCCAGCCGGCTGGGCGAGGGCAGCCGCTTCACGATAAGTTTCCCACAGGACGCAACATCTTGAGCTATATCACCGACCATGACTGATCGCAGTTTGGAACGTCCCGCCACAGCTCCGACCACTGGCCGCGCACCTGTTTCGTCCTGGAGCCGTGGCTGGCCCTGGCAGGACAAGGGCGGGCGCTTCGTCCCCTTCAAGGCCGTGGTGCTTGGCCTGCTGCTGCTGCCGGCGCTGTGGCTGCTGTGGCGGACCGGCAGCAACGATCTGGGGCCGCGCCCGATCACCGAACTCACCTTGCAGACCGGCACCTGGGGCGTTCGCATCCTGCTGGTCGCGCTCAGCGTCACGCCGCTGCGCCAACTCACGCGCTGGAACCGCATGGCCATGCTCCGCCGCATGACCGGTGTCGCCTCGGCGCTGTATCTGCTCGCGCATTTTATCCTGTTCATGGCCAACCTGGCCTTCGATCTCAACCGCATCGTGGTCGAGATCGCCAAGGCGAATTACCTGATCATCGGCCTCTGCGGTCTGATCATGCTGATGCTTCTGCTGGTCACGTCGACCGATGGCATGCTGCGCCGGCTGGGCGGCCGCCGCTGGCAGCTGCTGCATTATCTGGTCTTCCCGGCGGCGGCGCTGGGGTTGTGGCATTACTTCCTGCAGGTGAAGGCCGATATCTTCCAGCCGTTGCTGCTGATCGGCTTCCTGGCATGGCTGCTCGGCTACCGGCTGTGGCGCAAATTCAGGCCCCAGGGAACGGCTCTGGCGTTGTGGGCGGTGGTTGTCCTCGGCCTGGTTGCGACGCTGCTCACCGTGGCGGGGGAGGCGGCCTACTTCGGGTGGAAAGCAGGTCCTGCATTCGTGCCTCGCGTGCTCGAGGCCAATCTGTCCATCGAGATGGGGCTGCGACCCGGTATCTGGGTTTTCATCTGCGCCGCAGGGGTGACACTGGCCGCTGCCGCCGCCACAATACGGGCTCGTCGAACCTGAAAAAGCGAGTGTCCCGTGCGTGCTGTCTTCGTCGATGCCAACGCCACCCTTGGTGATCTGGCCGAAAGCCTGCGTCTTCCCATTGACCCCGCCGTCACCGTCAACCGCCAGCCGGATGTGAAGCCGGCCGAGCTGCCCGCCGTGATCGGCGACGCCGCGGTGATCTGGGTCGACCACACCGCGCTCCCCACCGAGATCGCCAGGCAGTGTAAGGCGCTGAAGCATGTGGTGTTCCTCGGCACCGGTGCGCGCAGCTACATGAATATCGAAGAGTTGGCCGCGCTCGGCATCCAGGTCCATCTGATCAAGGGCTATGGCGATACTGCCGTGGCCGAATGCGCCTTCGCGCTGATGTGGGCCTCGGCCAAGGGTTTTGCCCGCATGGACGGCCAGATGCGCGCTGGCAACTGGCTGCGGCTGGACGGCAAGCAGCTGACCGGCAAGGCCGTCGGCCTGATCGGCTATGGCGGCATCGCAGCCGAGATGGCGCGGCTCTGCCTCGGCGCCGGCATGACCGTGCTGGCCTGGAACCGCAGCAAGAAGGATGCGCCGGCCGGCGTCACCTTCACCGAGCTCGACGACCTGCTGGCCAAAAGCGATGTGGTCTCGATGCATCTGCTGCTCAATGACGAGACCCGCGGTTTCCTGTCAGCCCAGCGTATCGCCAAAATGAAAAAGGGCGCGATCCTGATCAACACCGCGCGCGGCGCCACGGTAGACGAGGGTGCGATGATCGCGGCGTTGAAGTCCGGCCAGATCGGCCATGCCGGGCTTGACGTTTTCGATGTCGAACCGATGCCGGCCGGGCATGCGTTGACCACGCTGGACAACGTGACGCTCTCGGCCCATTCGGCTTTCCGCACGCCCGAGGCCAGTGACAATCTGATCAACGCGGCACACGCGCATACCCGCAGGATTGCCAAAGAGGGCAAATAGCATGACCCGCCGCTACGACCTCGCCATCCGCAACGCCCGCATTTATGACGGCAGCGGGGCGCTGCCCGTCACGGGCGATGTCGGGGTCAGCGGCGACCGCATTGTTGATGTCGGCGACCTGGGGGCGAGTGCGGCCGACCGCGAGGTCGATGCGAAAGGCTTGGCGCTGGCGCCGGGTTTCATCGACGCCCATACCCATGACGATGGCGCCGTGTTGCATGGCGCCGAATGCATGCATTGTAAGCTGAGCCAGGGCGTCACCAGCGTGGTGATCGGCAATTGCGGCATCAGCCTGGCGCCGGCCACCATGAAGAAGCGTCCGCCACCGCCACTCGATCTGGTTGGTACTGAAGCCGCCTGGGCTTTTCCCAGCTTCGGCGATTATGCGGAAGCGCTGCGCAAGACGCCGCCGGCCACCAATGTCTATGCGCTGGTCGGCCATATGTCGCTGCGTGTGGTAGCGATGGATCATGACGTGGAGCGTGCCGCGACCGACAGGGAAGCAGCGCAGATGCAGCAGCGCCTGACGGACTCGCTGGACGAGGGCGCGTCAGGACTGTCGTCAGGTCTGTGGTATCCGCCCAGCCGGCATGCGCCGACCTCGGAAGTGATCGCGGTGGCCGAGGCACTGCGCTCGCGCGGCGGACTGTATGTCACACATATGCGCGACGAGGCCGATCTGGTGATGGAGTCCATCGAGGAGACGTTGAAGATCGGCCGCGACAGCGGCTCGGCCGTGGTGATCAGCCATCACAAATGCACCATGCCGGAAAATTACGGCCGCTCGCCGGAAACGCTGGCCCGCATCGACCGCGCGGCACAGGAACAGACTGTCGACTTCGACGTCTATCCCTATTGCGCCAGTTCGACGGCGCTGCTGCCGGACCGCGTGCGCGATGACCTGCCGATCCAGATCGCGTCGTCAGAATCCCATCCGCAGATGGCCGGCCGCATGCTGGCCGATATCGCCAGGGAATGGGGCGTCGATCAGGTGACGGCGGCCAAGCGTCTGCTGCCGGCGGCCGCCATCTATTTCGCCATGGACGAACAGGACGTGCAGCGCATCATCGCGCATCCGCGCAGCATGATCGGTTCGGACGGCCTGCCCAGCAACGACATGCCGCATCCGCGCCTGTGGGGCACTTTCCCACGCGTGCTGGGCCATTACAGCCGCGACCTGAAACTGCTCAAGCTAGAGCAGGCGGTGCACAAGATGACCGGGCTGACTGCCCGCGTCTTCGGCATGCAGGATCGCGGCGCGATCCGCGCCGGCGCGTTCGCCGACCTGGTACTGTTCGATCCGGAAACCGTGATCGACACCGCGACCTTCACCCATCCGATCCAGCCGGCACGCGGCATCAATGAGGTCTGGGTGAATGGCGTGTCGTCTTATGTGGGCAACAAGGGCGTCACCGGTGCCGCCCATGGCCGGCTGGTCACGCGGCAGCCCAGCTAAAGCTGGCTGCCGCGCCGTTACCAATCAGTCCTGCTTGGCGCCCGAGCTTTCGACCACACTCTTCCACATCGGACGTTCCTTCACGCCGCGCGCGGTGACCACCTCGGGCGTGCTGCCCAGGCTTTTCGCGCCGGTGATCAGGAACTTCTCCTGGATCTCGGGCTTCTTGGCGATGTCCTGCAGCGCCTGCGACAGTGCCACGATGATCTCCTTCGGCGTGCCCGCCGGCACCACGAAGGCAGCCCAGGAGGTGACGACGAAATCGTCCATGCCGGCCTGCGCCATGGTCGGGATGTCGGGCATGGTCGACCAGCGGTCGGCTGAGGTGACGGCGAGCGCGCGCAGCTTGCCCGAATTGATGAAGGGGATGTAGGAGGCGAGGTTGTCGATGGCGATATGCACATCGCCCGACAGCATCGCCGGAATGGTCTGCGCCGCGCCGCGGAACGGCACATGCTCGCCCTTCAGGCCGGCGCGCTGGCAGAACAGCACGCCTGAGAGATGCGGCGTGGTGCCGATGCCGGGGCTGCCGTAGGAAATGCCGGCAGGCCGCGCCTTGGCCCAGGCGATGAACTCCTTCAGCGTCTTCGCCGGCACATGGTCGGCCGGTACGACGGCGACATTGGGCAGTTCCCAGGTCATCGAGACCGGCAGGATGTCCTTGTCGGCATCCCAGCTCATCTTGGAATAGAGATACTGGTTGATCGAGAAATGTCCGATGGTGGCCGAGCCCAGCGTGTAGCCGTCGGGCGCGCTCTTGGCCACGGCATCGATGCCGATATTGCCGCCAGCGCCGGCGCGGTTGTCGATCAGGAAGGGCTGGCCGAATTTGACCTTGAGCTCTTCGGCGAGGATGCGGGTCAGCACGTCGGTCGAACCGCCAGCGGGATAGGGCACGACGATCTTCACGGGCTTGTCGGGCCAGCCGGCGGCATGGGCATGGCCAGCCGGCATCAGGCTGAGGGCGGACAATGCGGCAGCGGCCTGCAGCAGATCACGACGCGTGGTGTTCAAGACATCCTCCGTTATGTGGTTTTTTATGCCTCCAGCCTTGCTCAGTATGCGGATATGGACAAGCGGAAAGTAGGACGTGCAGCCCGGCTGCTCATGCACGCCTTGCGTGCTGGCACATTGCTTTTTCGCAAGGCATTTTGATAACTCTGGCTGGCGTTACCGGATATTAAGCCGACTGGCGATGGTCCAGATGCTACAGCGGCGAAAGACCAACGCCGGATATCCCGTGACTTCACCCGTACAGACCATGCCAGCCCCGCCGCTGCTTGAAAATGAAGCAGAGCGCCTGGCCGACCTCGCGGCGCATGCCATCCTGGATACGCCGGCGGACCCGCGTTTCGACCGGCTGACGGCATTCGCGCGCCGACAGTTCGATGTGCCGGTGGCCGTGATCTCGCTGGTCGCTGCCGACCGCCAGTGGTTCAAGTCCCATGACGGACTGGAAGTCAGCCAGACGCCGCGCACGATGGCATCTTTTTGCTCTCACGTGATCATGGGACACGAACCATTTGTCGTGCGTGACGCGACCGATCATCCGCATTTCAGGCGCAACGGTCTGGTCACCGGGCCGTCCGCCATCCGCTTCTATGCGGGCGTGCCGATGATCTCCAAGACCGGCCATGCGCTCGGTAGCTTCTGCATCATGGACCGCGAACCGCGCGACCTGCGTCCGGGCCAGCTGGAAAACCTGATGACCCTGGCGGCCACCGTGGCCGACCTCCTGGAACTGCACCGCGCCGAGCATCACCTGCAAGGTGCGATGGAGCGCCAGCAGGCCGCCAATCGGGCCAAGACCACCTTCCTGCAGTCGATGAGCCATGAATTCCGCACACCGCTGAATGCCATTCTCGGCTTTTCGCAGGTCCTGCGGATTCACACCGGTGTGCCGCTGAACGGCGACCAGCATGAATATGTAACAGCCATCGAGACGGCGGGGCAGACTCTGCTGAATCTGACCAAGGGCATGCTGACGCTGGCGCAGCTGGACGAAGAGGCCATCCGCGCCAGCATGGTCACCCAGAGCAGCAATGACCTGCTCGACGATCTCGACTGCGAATACAGCGGCACGGCGCTGGGACGCAAGATCACCTTCCGCCTGCGCGACGAGCAGGATTACAAGGTTCTGTGCCATCGCGACAGCATCATCACGGTCCTGCGCAATCTGCTGGACAATGCCTTCAAATTCACGCCGCCCGGCGGTCGTGTCGAATTCGGCTGCGACACCCAGGATGGCATGGTCCGCTTCTATGTCCGCGACACCGGATCGGGCATTCCGGCCAGCCGTCAGGCCGAAGCCTTCCAGAGCTTCAATCGCTTGGGCCGCGAAGGCACCAGTGTTGCCGGCGTCGGTCTCGGCCTGTCGATTGCCCGGCGGCTGACCGAAGCCATGGGCGGCCAGATCGGTTTCGAGAGTCAGGAAGGCGAGGGCAGCATTTTCTGGATTCGCCTGCGCCAGCAACAGAGCTGAATGTCGCGCCATGCAGGCACGCCTGCCGCATCCCAAATTGTGGATGTCTGCCTAGCCGCACCCTTGAGTAGATGCAAATCAGACTATCGCTTCTGTTACACACAGAAGTCTGCCTGCAGAGTTGATGAAAGGATAAACAGCGCTGGTATCGAACTCATCGCCGTTTAAACTTTCAGCCAATGGGGAAGCAGGACATCAGGGGCAATAGAAGCGTCGCGGCTTCCCAGTGGCCGTCGCCGACGTCGCTGCTTGCCCTGTTCGTGCTGATTGCCTGCCTGATGCCGTTTGGCTTTGTCGCCTGGCATGGCTGGCAGACGCGCAGCCTGGCCCTGGAGCAGGGTTTTGCCCAGGCCGACGATCTGGTGCTGTCGCTGAGTCAGCATGCGGCGCGCACGTTCTCGGGTCCGGAACTGATCCTGGCCGATGCCGTCGAGCATGTGGAAACGGACGGTACCGGCAAGACCTCGATGACGCGGCTGAACCGCATCCTTGTCGATCACGTACGCGCCTCGCGCGTGGTGCGTGAACTGGGCCTGCTCAATGCGGCAGGCAACTGGGTCGCCTCCTCGCTGAGCGAGCTCCCGAACCATAACAATAGCGACCGCAACTATTTCATCTATCATCGCGACAACCTGGACCGGGGCGTGCGCATCAATGCACCGGTGCGCAGCCGCCTGTCCGGCACCTGGACCATCCTGCTCACGCGCCGCTTCAACAATCCGGATGGCAGCTTTGGCGGCGTGGCCCTGGCCTCCATCGACACGGATTATTTCCAGAGCTTCTACGACACCCTGAATATCGGACGCACCGGCCAGATTTCGCTCTATCGCGATGACGGTTCCCTGCTGGTGCGCCGGCCCTTCGATGACAACCATTACGGTCGCGACGTCACCGGCATGTTCCGGCAGATCCCGGAGCGGCAGGCCACCGGCCGCCTGTACGGCCCGTCGGTCTATGATGGCGTCACGCGGTTGCTGATCTGGCGCCGGGCTGAGGATTTTCCGCTGCTGATCACCGTGGGGCGGGCCGAGAGCGATGTGCTGGCCGGCTGGGAAAACACGCTCCAGATCGACATTTTCCTGGCCCTGGCGGCCAGCATCTTCATCACCGCGCTGGGCACGCTGTCGATTATCCTGTTGCGTCGGCGCGACCGGGCCGAGCAGGCGGCGGCGGATACCGCGCGGCAGTACGAACTGATTGCCGAAGCCGCAACCGACATCATCGTGCGCGCCACCCTGGACGGACGGCGCCTGTATGTTTCGCCGGCCTGCCGCGACATGCTGGGTTACGAGCCGGCGGACCTGCTGGGCAGCAGCCTGCTGGATCTGGTGCATCCCGATGACCACGCCCTGGTCGAGCAGGGATTGCACGATCTCAATGCGCCCAATGCCCGCACGACGGTCACCTACAGGGGCCGACACCGGAACGGCCATTATGTCTGGCTGGAGGTCGCTTTCCGCGTATTGAGCGACAGCAGCGGCGAGCCGCTCGAAATCATGGCCAGCACCCGCGACATCAGCAGCCGCAAGATTTCCGAGATGCAGCTTGCCCGGGCGAAAGAGGCCGCCGAACTGGCCAGTCGCGCCAAGTCGAATTTCCTCTCCGGCATGAGTCACGAGCTGCGCACGCCACTCAACGCCGTCATCGGATTCTCCGATCTTCTGGCGCGCCAGCTTTTCGGTCCCCTGGGCAACCAGCGGTATGTCGGCTATGCGACAGACATCAAGGTCAGCGGCGAACATCTGCTGCAGCTCATCAACGACATTCTCGATCATGCCAAGATCGAGGCCGGTCATCTGGAACTGCATGAGGAAGTCGTCAGCCTGGTCGAGGTTGTGGACTTCACCGTGCATATGCTCGTGCTGCAGGCGGAACGCGCCAGCCTGACGATCGGCACGGATGTCAGCCCTGGCATGCACCTGCTCTGCGACGAGCGGCGCATCCGGCAAATCCTGATCAACCTGCTGGGCAACGCGATCAAATACACGCCAGCGGGCGGCAGCATCCAGGTGGCTGCCAGTTTCGACACCGATGGCAACCTGATCCTGTCGGTGCGGGATACCGGCATCGGCATCGCGGCGGATAACCTGGACATGATCCTGCAGCCCTTCGCCCAGATCGATCACGACCGCAACCGCAGCCAGCAGGGCACCGGCCTGGGGCTCACCCTGACCCGCCAGCTTGCCGAACTGCATGGCGGCAGCCTGTGGCTGGACAGCCGCCTGGGCGAGGGCACGACGGTCTATATCCGGCTGCCGGCGGTTCGTGTGGTCTCATAGACCTCCGTATACTGCTAAGGCTGGTTGTGTTTTGTAGCGCCGTCCCGTCTAATCAGTAGACGGATTCTCGACCGGGGGGTGGGGTCAGCATGCAGCTTCCAGAAACCAAGGTGATCGGTAATGCCCGCTTTTTTCCGCGGGATTGCGACCTGCTGGTGATCCGGTGGTGCACGGCCGCCGGCACCAATCTGGAAGGCCTGGCCACCAAGGTCGGCGTGCCCCGCGTGAATCTCAGCCTGATGCTCAAAGGCGTCGATCCGGTTCCGGCTCAGGTCGAGAAAAAGCTTCGCGATTTGATCGGAAAGTGATTTAATTTCAGTTTGTTAAATAATCTATGTCATCTTACAGATGAAGGTATTTTCGCAAACTTGAAAAGAACAATAAAAGAACATATAATATGATTATTTCCCCAAGGAGATAGTCATGAGCCGTCGTCGCTACGATCCTTTCAAAGATACCTCCATTGTTCCGCCCACCGAATACGAGATGGGCCGCCCGGACCTGTTGAAGGGGGTGGACATGTGGCATCCGGCCAAACGGGAGGATGAGGAGGGGCAAATCCCCGCATCCTCAATCGCCGGCCCGGCGAGCGCCTGAGTTGGCAGATCATCGCCCAGAGCCTGGCTGGGGGATATTCGGCGGAGAGCACGGCGCTGCTCTATAGCTGCGACCCCAAGCGCATCTGGCGCAACCTGCGACGCAGCAAACGCTTCCGCGACCGCATTGCCCAGGAAGTCGAGCGCCTGCGGCTGCAGGCCGATCTGCGTTTCCGCGATCTGCATATCCACGCTGCGTTGCAGATGCGCCATCGCGCCAACAAGCTCGATCCAAAGACGCTGCAGTGGTTGGCCGAGCGGCTGCGCATGGGCGAGACGCCGGCCGGCACGCGCGATCTGGGCGACTGGCTTGAATCCGTGGCGCGGTTGCCGGGAAGCCGGCGGGCAGGGTCTCGACGGAAACCGGCTGACGAGACCGGAACTGGCAAGACCGGGACTCAATCGGCTTGAACGGGCTTCCAATGGGACTCAATTGGCTCGCAATGGGACGGAATTGGCTCCGAATGGGACGCAATCGGCTCTCCACGGGCCCGCATTGGCTCTCAATGGGCCGGCCAGGTGGTCACATTGGCTTGATAAGTGCCTGTTCCGGCTCTACTTCGCGCAGAATTCGGCAGCCCGCGCATCTTGCCCGGCGCAATCCGATGGACCATCCTCCCGTCACGCATTCTGACGTGACGCCTTTGCAGCGCGGAGCCCGCTCATGATCGACCTGTATTACTGGCCGACCCCCAACGGCCACAAGATCACCCTGTTCCTGGAAGAAGCCGGCATCGACTACACGATCAAGCCGGTCGCCATCGGCAAGGGCGAGCAGTTCAAGCCCGAGTTCCTGAAGATTTCACCGAACAACCGCATGCCGGCGATCGTCGACCAGAAGCCCGCCGATGGCGGCGCGCCGATCAGCGTCTTCGAGAGCGGTGCGATTCTGCTGTACCTGTCGGAGAAGTACAAAAAGTTCATCCCGCAGGACCTGCGCGGCCGCGTCGCCTGCACTGAATGGGTGATGTGGCAGATGGGCGGCCTCGGTCCCATGTGCGGCCAGAACCATCACTTCACCCAGTATGCGCCCGAGAAGATCGAGTATGCGATCAACCGCTATGTGAACGAGACCAACCGGCTTTACGGCGTGCTGAACAAGCGTCTGGACGGCCGTGCCTTCATCTGCGGCGACGACTACACCATTGCCGACATGATGAGTTATCCCTGGATCGTGCCGCATGAGCGCCAGAGCCAGAAGCTGGAAGACTTCCCGAACCTGAAGCGCTGGTTCGACAGCATCTGGGCGCGCCCGGCCACCAAGGTCGCCTACGAAAAGGGCAAGGCGATCAACCAGGGCATTCCGGTAATGACGGAAGAAGCCAAGAAAGTGCTGTTCGGCCAGACCGCCAGCGTGGTGAAGGGGTAAGTGTAAAAAAGGATCGTCACCCTCGGGCTTGACCCGAGGGTCCCATTTTTAATGAGAGACGAATGACAAAGCCTAATATCCAGATTGCCGAAACCGACGACCAGATTGCCACCTGTTATCCCGTCATGCTCGACCTGCGACCGCATCTGAAGGATGCCGCCGAGATGGTATCGCGCGTGCGTCTGCAGCAGAAGGAAGGCTATGTGCTGGCCTATTCCATGGGCTCGGATGGCAAGCCAGCCGGCTGCATGGGGTTTCGCCGCCAGAACCGTCTGGTGCATGGCAAGGTGATCTATGTTGATGATCTGGTGACGCTGGCCGACCAGCGCTCGGGCGGTCATGGCAAGGCGCTGCTCGCCTGGCTGGAAGATCTGGCCCGTGCCGAAGGCTATGGCGCCATCGATCTCGACAGCGGCACCCAGCGCGTCGATGCCCACCGCTTTTACCTGCGCGAGCGCTTCACCATCAGCTCCTTCCATTTCCTGAAGAGGATCAAGCCGTGATCGATTTCTATACCTGGGGCACGCCGAACGGCCGCAAGATCGCCGTGATGCTGGAAGAGGCCGGGCTGAAGTACCAGGCCTTTCCAGTCAACATCAGCAAGGACGAGCAGTTCGCGCCCGACTTTCTCAAGGTGAATCCCAACAACAAGATTCCGGCCATCGTCGATCACGAGCCGCCGGCGGCCTATGGCACCGCCCCCGTCAGCGTGTTCGAGTCCGGCGCGATCCTGATCTATCTGGCCGAGAAGAGCGGCAAGTTCCTGCCCACGGATGCCAAGGCACGTATGCAGGCGCTGCAGTGGCTGATGTGGCAGATGGGCGGCTTCGGTCCGATGCCGGGCCAGCTGCATCACTTCGGCCGCTTCGCCAAGGAGAAGATTCCCTACGCCATCGAACGCTTCACCACCGAGACCGCGCGCCTCTACAAGGTGCTGGACGGCCAGCTCGCCAAGAACGAGTTCGTCTCGGGCAAGGATTACACGATTGCCGATATGGCGATCCTGCCTTGGGCGGCGCGCTGGGAATGGCACAGCATCGACTGGGCGACCTATCCCCATGTGAAGCGCTGGTTCGATGCCCTCATGGCCCGCCCGGCCGTGCAGCGGGGTTTCGAGGTTCCCTGACCATGGCCCTGACTGAACAAGGCGCGATTCTGGAGAATGCCTCCGTCAAGCGCGTGCGCGAGGCGCTGGTCGCGCGCGGGGCAGGGGAGCGGGTGATCGCGCTGGATGGTGCGGCGCGCACGGCGGCCGAGGCTGCGGCCGCGCTGGGCTGTGATGTCGGCGCCATCGTGAAGTCATTGGTATTCGCCCATGACGGCCAGCCCGTGATGGCGCTGGTGGCGGGCGACCGCCAGTGCGATGTGGCGGCGCTCGGCCGGGCGTTGGGTCTGGGTGCGACACCAGGCCGTGCGGATGCCGATCTGGTGCGCCGGGCGACCGGTTTTGCCATCGGCGGGGTGTCGCCGCTGGCCCATGCGGAAAAGCTGGCCATCGCCATTGATGCCAGCCTGAAACGCTTCCCGCGGCTGCATGCGGCGGCCGGTCACCCCTATGCGGTATTTCCGTTGTCCTATGGGGAGTTGCTGGACTGGACCGGCGGCGTGGAGGTCCCTGATCTGGCAAGGGCTTGAGCGTTGACAGCCCATGCCCGGCCCCTTAGAACAGCCCCCGCATACACTGTGTTAATACCCACTCACGTGCGGAGGGGTGGCCGAGTGGCTGAAGGCAGTGGTTTGCTAAATCACCGTACGATGTCAAGTCGTACCGCGGGTTCGAATCCCGCCCCCTCCGCCATTTCCTTTTTCTGATCCGTCTTCAGGCGGCGATGCCGAGGTGCTGCAGCAGTGGCAGCCGTCGCAGGAAATCGGTGTGCCGCTCGCGCAGATGGGCGAGATTTTCCTCGGCCGTCCGCAGCAGCTTGCCGTCGCGCTTCAGGCCCTCGTTCCGCGCCACCAGCAGTTCCATCACCAGCGCCGGCGGATCGGCATGCTTGCGTTCGCGCGCCAGCAGGAACAGCTGCTCGAAGCGATTGATATGGAAGCCGCCGCCGGTGACGGGGGAGGCGAGGAAGGCAAGGTCGCCGCTGGTATGGGCCCGCAGCATGACTGCGGTGTTGAAGGCGGTGGTGTGCTTCCTGCGGCCGGCTTCGCCGGCGGCATCCAGGCAGGGCTGCAGGTGGTTGCCGGCAATCAGGATGATGATGGTTTCAAGCAACACCGCAAAACCCAGTTCGCGTGTGCCGGATTCCTGCTCCAGTTGCCGGATGCTGCGCGGGCCGCGCATAAAGGCATTGATTAGCGGATCGAAGATCGCCGGGTTCACATTGTGCGAGCCCAGCGGGGTCGTCAGCGTGCGGGGGATATCGGCCGGCATGGTCGTCAGCACGAAGCGTGTATTGGCGATGCGCTCGTTACGCTCCGCGATGTCGATCGACAGGCCACCCTTGGCATAGAGGTCGCGGCGGAACTGCCGGTTCACGATGAAGTCATGCATGACTTCGCGCTGGTCCACGTTCGGCGTATCGTTCAGTAACTTTTGCTGTTCGGCGGTCAGATTGAAAGAGTCGAGGTGATCGATCATCTGCACGGTGGTGGCGAATTCAAGTTTTGCACCGCGCAGGTCGCCGGCAATATCCGTGTGATGGAAAACAGTCCAGTCGCGATTGAAGTATTCATGGGCAACGTAAGTGCGCGACTGCTGCAGGATGCCATCAAACTGCTTTTTCAGGGTCGGATTGTTCTGCACATAGGCGCTGTTGGTGTCGAACAGCGTCTGGATCTTGGCTAGTGCCTGGTCGACCCGCGGCAGGATTGGGTCCGTCGGATTGCCGGAAAAGATCATCATCAGGTCACGCAGCGGGCTGATGGCCCCCCAGCCAGGGTGACAGTTATAGCTGATGTAAACGATGCCGCCGACCTTCAGATTGCGGGCGATGAAGTTGACAATGTGGCGGCGGTTCTCTTCCGAGATCCAGCTGTACACACCATGCAGGGCGATGACGTCAAAGGCAGGCAGCGTCCGCTTGCCAAAGTCCTCGAAGGAGTCATCGTAAAAGGTGGCGTTGGTGGTGCCGGTGTCTTTGGCCAGCTTGCGGACATAGGCGATATGGCCCGGGAGGATGTCGTTGGCGTGGAATTCGCTGTCCGGATGGGTGGCCGCCAGCAAGGCGCTGCTGAAGCCATGGCCGCAGCCCAGTTCGCAATAGGTGAAGCGACTGGCGTCGCCGCCAGCCTCAATGCCACGCGAGAGCAGGGCGAATCGATGCAGGGCCGGCGTCAGCTCTCGGTAGAAATCATGGGTGTAGCCAACATCGGCAACATAACCTTCGGCCCAGTTCACGGCAGCATCCCCCGGTTTTTATAGTTATTGTGCGGAACATCGGCGCATCCGGCCTGCTTTTTATCGCGGTGTCATTTTGACCGCGCCCCGCCGGATTGACCGGATCGTGACGAGGCCTGACTATGAGCGATATACGACGAACATAGTCGCGTGATTGGTTCAGTGAAGCAAGCGGGATCGGAGTAACGAGTATGTTGACCAGGCGGGAGATCATGCTGGCGGGTGGTGCAGCGTTCTTGCTGCCGCGCGTCGCTCTCGCGGCCGGCGATCCGGTGCAGATCACGGCATCGGTGAAAGCGCAGACTCTGCCCACGGCTGTCGGTCCGTCCGACCTCTGGCTCTACAACGAAAAGTTTCCACTGGTTCTGCGTGCCAAACGCGGCGAGCCGTTCAGGGCAGAGTTTCATAATCAGTTGGCGGAGCACAGCACGATTCACTGGCATGGCGTGCGCGTGCCCTACAAAATGGATGGTGTGCCGTACTTCACGCAGGACCCGGTGAAGCCGGGTGAGCGATTCATGTACGAATTCGCCCCGCCCGATCCCGGCACCTTTTTCTTCCATCCCCATTGCAACACGGTCGAGGCTCTGGGCCGTGGCCTGGCTGGCGTGCTGATTGTCGAAGACCAGCGCGATCAGGGCCTGTTCGATGTCGAGCATGTTCTGGTGCTGAAGGACTGGCGGGTGAAGCATGATGGCGGCTTCGAGGATTTCATGACCGATGCCGGCGCCGGACGTGCCGGTAGCTTTGGCGACCTGCGCACAGTGAACGGCCAGGTGAACCCGACCATCACGGTGCAACCCGGTGCCCGGGTGCGATTACGTATTCTCAACGTTGATCCTACTCGCATCCCGCAGCTGTCGCTGCGCGGCGTGAGCGGTGCCCAGGTGATCGCCACCGATGGCAATGCCTGCGAGCCTTTTGCGCTGAGCGGTTGGCGGTTAGGTCCGGCGATGCGCGTCGATGTCGGTTTCGTCGCCCCGGAGAAGGCCGGCACAGAGATCGTTCTCGAAGATGTGTTCAGCACCAGGCCCCGGCCGCTGGCCAGGATTGTGACGGCCGGCGATGCCCTGCGCAGTACCAAAGCATCTTTGCGCTTGCCGGCCGCCGAACTGCCGCAGCCCGACCTGAAGACGGCGACCAAACTGGATGTGCAGCTGCTGGCTGGTCATGCCGATCCCGCCATCGAGGCCTGGGCGAAGCAGACCGGCATGAGCGTCGATGATCTGTGCCTGACCCAGAAGGTCTTCTGGTCGATCAACCGCCAGTCCTGGCCGGGCAGCACGCATGACAAGAAATCACCGCCGCTGTTTGAGCTGAAAAGCAGCAGAACCTATGTGGCTGAGCTGTTCAACGGCACACCGCACCAGCATCCCATGCATCTGCACGGCCATACCTTCCGGGTGCTCGGCTCCTCGGAACGCGATCTGCCGGCGCATTGGGCCGATACGGTTCTGGTGCGCCCCAAGGAGCGGGTGCGGATCGCCTTCGTGGCGGGTGAGCCCGGCGACTGGATGTTCCACTGCCATATCATCGAGCACCAGGAAACCGGGATGATGGGCTATTTCCGGGTGGCTTAAACCCGAACATTAAGCCGAATTAATCTGGCGTTCAGGTGCGGTAGAGCCGTGGCTTCCTATGTTGCAGGGGAGAGTTTCCCCCAGACGTCAGGAGCCTTCCGATGAAGACCATGCGCATTAAACGTACGATCGCCGCCGTCCTGCTGGCCAGCACCGTGCTGTCCGGTGGCGGCGGGTATCTGGTTGCCCGTGCCTTTGCCGCCGGCGATGCTCCGATCACCGTCGTCCCGGCCGAGCAGCCGATGGTGACCGCCGCACGTCCGGGCTTTGCCGATCTGGTCGAGAAGGTGAAGCCCGCCGTGGTCAATATCGCCACCACGGAAAAAGTGGATACCAAAGCTGGCCGCCAGCAGATGCAGCCCGGCTCGATGGAAGAATTCTTCCGCCAGTTCATGGAGCAGCAGGGCGGCCAGCGCCGCCGTGGTCCGCAGCATGCACTGGGCTCGGGATTCATCATCGATCCGACCGGCTACATCGTCACCAATAATCATGTCGTCGAAGACGCCGCCAAGATCGTGGTGACGCTGGAAGACGGCAGCGAGCATCCGGCCGTGGTGAAGGGGCGCGACCCGAAGACTGACGTGGCACTGCTGAAGATCGAGAGCAAGATGCCGCTGCCCTATGTCGCCTTCGGCGATAGCGACAAGGCGCGGATCGGCGACTGGGTCGTGGCCGTGGGCAATCCTTTCGGCCTAGGCGGCAGCGTATCGGCCGGCATCGTCTCGGCGCGTGGCCGCAACCTGAACAACGGCCCGTATGATAACTTCATCCAGATTGATGCGCCGATCAATCCGGGCAATTCCGGCGGCCCGATCTTCGATGCCACCGGCCGGGTGATCGGCATTTCGACCGCGATCTATTCACCCAACGGCGGCAGCATCGGTATCGGCTTCGGCGTCCCGGCCAACCTGGCCAGTACTGTGGTGGCCCAATTGCAGACGAGCGGCAAGGTCGAGCGCGGTTGGCTCGGCGTCAGCATGCAACCGCTGACCGAGAGTCTGGCCAAGGCCGTGGGTCGCAAGGGCACCGAGGGCGTGCTGGTCAGCGAGGTGCAGCCCGATGCACCTGCCGCCAAGGCCGGCCTGAAGCAGGGCGATGTGGTCACCGCGCTGAATGGACAGTCGGTGCGTGACGCGCGCGATCTCGCTACCCAGGTGGCCGCGACCAAGGCCGGCGACACTGCGAAACTGACCGTCTGGCGTGATGGCAAGGAGAAGACCCTGTCGGTAACGGTCGGTGCCCAGCCGACCGACCAGACCGCGGCCTTGAACGATAACGGCAACGAGGACGGCAAGGTGGGGCTGAGCCTTGCGCCGCTGACGCCGGAATTGCGCAACCGCCTCGGCATCGAGGTTGGCGCCAAGGGCGTGGTGGTGGCCGAAGTGGCGTCCGACAGCAAGGCCGAGGAAAGCGGTGTGCAGCCGGGCGACATCATCGTTGACGTGGCCGGCCGCAAGGTGGCGACCCCGGCCCAGGCCGTGGAGGCGATCAAGACCGCCCAGCATGACAAGAAGGAAGCCGTGACCCTGCTGGTCATGCGTAACGGCACGACCTATTATCTGGCCTTGCAGCTCGCGTAAGGCAAAAGAAAGCCGGAGCGGGCGACTGCTCCGGCTTATTCTTCTGATGGCCATGAAAATCCTGCTCGTCGAAGACAATCCGCAGGTTTCCCAGTTCGTCCGCAAGGGCCTGACGGAATCCGGCCATACCGTCGACCATGCCGATAATGGCCGCGACGGCCTGTTCCTCGCCAGCAGCGAATCCTACGATGCCATTATCCTCGACCGTATGCTGCCCAGCGGCATCGATGGTCTGGGCATTATCGAATCCCTGCGTCGTACCGGCAGCAAGGTGCCGATCCTGATCCTGAGTGCGCTGGCCGATGTGGATGAGCGCATCCGCGGCCTGAAGGCCGGCGGCGACGACTATCTGACCAAGCCATTCTCGTTCGGCGAACTGGAGGCGCGGCTGTTCGCTCTGACCCGCCGCGCGCAGGGCAATTCAACCGAGACCGCCCTGATGGCGGGCGATCTCAGCCTCGACCTGCTCAGCCGCAAGGTGACGCGCGCCGGCAAGCCGATCATGCTGAAGCCGCGCGAGTTCAAGCTGCTGGAATATCTGATGCGCCATACCGGGCAGGTGGTCACCCGCACCATGCTGCTGGAGAATGTCTGGGATTATCATTTCGACCCGCAGACCAACGTGATTGACGTGCACATCAGCAACCTGCGCCAGAAGATCGATGCGGGCTTCGACCGGCCGCTGCTGCACACTGTGCGCGGGGCGGGATACAGGCTGGGTGAGGCTTAAGGTGGGCGATGCGTAAAATCCTGCGCTCGACCTCGTTGCGGCTGGCGCTGGTCTTTGCCGCGTTGTTCGTTATTGCCTCTCTGCTGCTCACTGGACTGCTGTGGTGGAACACCACCGGCTATCTGGATCGTGAATCCGATGCCGTGATCGCGGCCGACACGCGTGCCATCGGTGATCGCCTGCAGGTCTTCGGCCTGCCGGGTGCGGTGCAGCTGATGAACGAACGCATCGCCGCCGACGCCGACCGCAAGGCGATCTATCTGCTGACCGACCCTCAGCTACGGCCACTGGGCGGGAATGTCGGGGCCTGGCCGCTGAAGGTGGGGGCGGCACCGGGCTGGTATGAGGTCGATCTGGTGCATCGCGACCGCCTGCATGTCACACGCCTGCTGCATGTGGTGTTGCCGGGCAATTACCAGTTGCTGGTCGGCCGGGATGTGCAGGACCGTGTCGATATCCGCAACCTGTTCCTCGGCAGCCTGATCTGGGCTGGACTGGCGGTCTTCGCTTTGGCGCTGCTGGGCGGCTGGCTGATCCGGCGCACCGTGCTGCGTCGGATCGATGGCATCAACCGAACGGCCACTGCCATCGTGCAAGGCGATCTGGCGCATCGTATCCCGCAACGCGACACCGATGACGAATTCGATCAGCTGACATTGACGCTGAACCGGATGCTGGACCAGATACAGCAATTGATCGAAGGCGTACGCAATGTCTCGAATGCCATTGCCCATGACCTGCGCACGCCGCTGGCCGAGGCACGCGCACGGCTGGAAGACCTGCTGCGCCGGCCCAACCGGTCGGAGGCAATGCTGGACGGCATTGCCGCGTCGATTGCCGATATCGACCGGCTGATCGGTGTGTTCAACGCCCTGCTGCGACTGGCGGAGCTGGACAGCGGCCTGCGTCGTACCGGTTTTGCCGCGGTCGATGTGCCGGCGCTGGTGGAGGATGCCGGCGAGCTGTATGCACCGGCGGCCGAAGCCCGGGGGCTGGTATTTTCCTTCGAGGTCGCATCCGGCCTGACGGTAACGGGCGACCGGCTGCTGCTGGCCCAGGCCATGGGCAACCTGCTGGACAATGCGATCAAGTACACGCCAGCTGGCGGCCGCATCTGTCTTGCAGCGCAGCAAGGTGCCGATGGCGGCGTTCACATCATAGTGTCCGATACCGGGCCGGGAATCCCGGAGACCGAACGGGGCCGGGTGAAACAGCGGTTTTATCGCGGCGATACCAGCCGGCATGCAGAAGGCGTGGGGCTGGGACTCAGTCTGGTCGATGCCGTGGCCCGCTTGCATGGTGGCGCACTGCGATTGGAAGGCGACAATCCGGGCCTGCGAGCAGTCTTGGCATTGCCGGCTCCGGCTTGATAGACTTTGCCCATGGGACACGATCACGACGATCATCATGACCACGGCCACGCTCACGCTCACGGGCATGATCATGGGCATGATCACGACCATGAGCATGGGACTGTGCTCAGCGATGTCGAGCTGCGTGTCCGCGCGCTGGAAAGCGTGCTGGTCGAAAAGGGCTATGTCGATCCGGCTGCGCTCGACCTGCTGATCGAAACGTATGAAACCAAGGTCGGACCGCATAACGGCGCGCATGTGGTGGCCAAGGCCTGGAGCGATCCGGCCTATTACGCCTGGCTTATGAAAGATGCGAGTGCGGCGATCCAGTCGCTCGGCTATGTCGGCCGTCAGGGCGAGCATATGGTCGCGGTCGAGAATACGCCGACGACCCATAACATGGTCGTGTGCACGCTCTGCTCCTGTTATCCGTGGCCGGTACTGGGCCTACCGCCGGTCTGGTACAAGTCAGCGCCGTATCGCTCGCGCGCGGTGATCGATCCGCGTGGCGTGCTGAAGGATTTCGGCGTCACGCTGCCAGCCGACAAACTGATCAAGGTCTGGGACTCCACGGCCGAGGTGCGCTACCTCGTGCTGCCCGAGCGGCCAAAAGGCACCGAAGGCTGGAGCGAGGACAGGTTGGCGCAGCTGGTGACGCGCGACAGCATGATCGGCACCGGTCTTGCGAAAGACCCCACATGAACGGCGCGGCCGACATGGGCGGCGTGATGGGCTTCGGCCCGGTGCGCCATGAAGGCGAGCATGAGCCGAAATTCCATGGCGATTGGGAAAAGCGCGTGCTGGCAATGACACTGGCCGTTGGCGCGACCGGACAGTGGAATATCGACATGTCGCGCTCGGCGCGTGAAAGCCTGCCGCCGCCGGAATACCTGTCCAAGACCTATTATCAGATATGGCTGGCCGGGATCGAGAAGCTGATGATCGAGCGCGGCATGATCTCTGCCGAGGAGATCGAGGCCGGTCGCATGCTGGCGCCGCCGAAAAATCTGCCACGTATTTTGACAAAAGATGTCGTCCCGGCGGTGCTGGCGAAGGGCGGCCCGACCGAGCGGCCGAGCGACCTGCCGGCCCGTTTCAAGGTAGGCGATCGCGTGCGTGCGAAGAACATCCATCCGACGGGGCATACGCGCCTTCCGCGCTATGTGCGCGGGCATATCGGCACCGTCGAGTTACTGCATGGCGTACACGTCTTCCCCGACAGCAATGCGACCGGGCAGGGTGAGGCACCGCAATGGCTTTATACCGTGCGCTTTGCCGCCACGGAGCTGTGGGGTCCGCAGGGCGATCCCAATCACTCCGTTTCGGTAGATGCCTGGGATAGTTATCTGGATTTTGCATGACCGATATCGGCACGCTGCCCGATCTGCCTTGCGATGCCGAAGGTCCGGTCTTTGGCGCCCCTTGGGAGGCACAGGCTTTTGCCATGGCGGTGGCGCTGCACAAACAGGGGCTGTTCACCTGGCCGGAATGGGCGGCGGTGCTGAGCGCCGAGATCAAGGCCGCGCAGGCGGCCGGTGATCCCGATACCGGCGCGACCTACTATTACCACTGGCTGAATGCGCTGGAGCGCCTGACGGTTGAGAAGGGCGCTGCCACCACGGCGGCGTTGCAGGAGAAGGCCAAGGCCTGGGATCGCGCCGCGCGGGCCACGCCGCACGGTCAGCCGGTTACTTTATAATTTCGGCAGGGGCGGTAGAGGCCGCTTCGCGATTTCATCAGCATCCTTGGGCGACATCCCGAGGCCGCGCAGGATTGATGCGGCGGTTGCGGTGATATGGCTCCTCGGCGCGCCGCCCAGCAGGCTGCGGATGGCGCTGTAATTCGTGCCAGTGATCAGGTCCATCGCGGCTTCCTTGCTGGCGACTTGGAAGCGTTTCTGTTTGATGCCCAGCATCAGGTCGGCATAGACATAGGGACGAATCTGATCGTCCCAGACCGTGGATGATACCGCCACCGACATCATGAAACGCGCCAGCTGCGGCTGTTCGAGCGCCAGCTGCATATACTGCCGCCCACCGATCGCCATACGCTCGGCGGCATCTCTGACATGGGTGCAACTGATATCGATGCGTTCGCAGTAGCCCACGCCGTAATGAATGGCAGCGGCTTCCAGAATCGACTCCTTGGTGGGGAAGTAATTGTAGAAGGTGCCGTTGGCGACTCCGGCGACGGCCGCGATCTCCTGGATAGCAGCGGCTTCGAACCCCTTGGCCGCGAAGACTTTTGCTGCTGCATTAAGGAGTTGGGCGCGGGTACGGTCGCGCTTGGTGAGTGCCGACTTTGCCGTTGACAAAATGAGACCTTTCTCATAAATGAGGCAACTCTCAATTATGAGAATTGTCTCATAAATATATTAAACATCGGTAAGCGGAAGGAAAGCACCATGAATGGCGCAATGTCCCTGGGGTACCTGGTCTTCGAGGTCAACCGTCCCGATAGCTGGCGCAGTTTCGCCGTGGATATCCTGGGTTGCCAGGTCGCGGACAGCGCTGGCGGAGAAGCCTGCGGTTTTCGTGTTGATGAGGCGGCTTACCGCCTGCTGCTACGGCAGGGCAAGGCAGAGGACCTAGTGGTGCTGGGCTGGTCGCTGCGCGATGCGGAGGCCTTGCGGGCCCTGGGGGCACGACTGGAAAAGGCGGGCGTTGCCGTGGAAGCCTTCAGCCAGGCCGACCTGGCCGCGCGGCAGGTCTTTGCTGGTATACGCTTCCGTGATCCGATGGGACTGGTGAACGAGGCTGTGACCGGCCTGCCGCTGGCGACGACCGTGTTCACGTCCTCTGTCATGCCCGGCGGTTTTTGCACGGGTGAATTCGGCCTTGGCCATGCCGTGCTGGCCGTTGGCCGGCAGGCGGCCACGATGGAGGCTTTCTATATGGATGTGGTCGGCCTGAGCCTGACCGAGCGCATCGACACCAAGATCGGCCCGATCAAGGTCGACGGCAGCTTCTGGCATTGTAACAGCCGCCATCATTCGCTGGCGCTGATCGCAGTGCCAAGCCGCAAGCGGCTGCTGCATTTCATGCTGCAGGTGAACCATCTGCGTGACGTCGGGCTGGCCTTACAGCGGGCGCGTGCCGTGGGCATCAGGCCGACACTCGATCTGGGCCAGCATCCCGCGCCGGATGGCACCGTGTCCTTCTATGCGCCGACGCCGTCGGGCTTCGATTTCGAGATCGGTGCCGGCAGCGGCGCTATCGATCCGACGACGCACCGGACCGAGATCAAGCATGTGACCAGCGACTGGGGCCATCAGCCGAGCCTGCATATGAAGCTGCGCGGCGCGATGGACCTGCTTGCCGACAAATTCCGCCGCGCAGTTTAGACCGTCGCGGGCAGCGGCACGCCCAGCTTCTCGGCCCAGGGCTTGAGGCTGGGCATGATTTCCGGATGCAGGGTTACACCGTCGGCCTGCTGCTGACGACGCAGCTTAAGCCCGCGTTCGCCCGGCATGCGCACCGGCGGGTTGCCGGGCTTCACTGGCGCGGTGCGGCAGGCATCGGCGAGCCAGCTGGTCTCGGTGGTGAAGGCGTCCAACCCGCCGAAGGCGGCCGGATCGATCACCTGCACGAAGACGCGCGCGCCCCATTGTTTGGAGCCGATGGCACGGCCGGAACCGGCCAGCGAGCTGGTCAGCATCTCGACCAGCAGGCCGAGCGCGAAACCCTTGTGACCGAGATCCATGCCGCCCAGCGGCAGCACAGCGCCCGGCGGTGTGGCGGTGAAACTCTTCGGATCGTCGGTGGCGTTGCCCTGGTTGTCGATCAGCCATGGACCACCGAGCTTGCCGCCCTGGCGATTCAGGCGCGCCACCATGCCGTTGGTGGTGGAGGAGGCGCTGACATCGAAGATCACCGGATCGCTATCCTTCACCGGCCAGCCGCCGGCAATCGGATTGGGCGTATAGCGGCCGGCGATGGCACCGAAGGGCGCGACCGAGCCGCTGGCCGGATCGCTGCTGGCCAGTAGCAGCGCCATCCCTTGCTCGATGGCGCGTAGCGGATAGGCGGCCAGGCAGGCGATGTGATGCGAATGGTTGATCACCACCGTGCCGGTGCCATAGGTCTTCGCCCGGGCAATGGCGGCATCAACGGCTTTCAGCACCAGCCAGGGGCCGGGCAGGTAGCGGCCGTCCCAGGTCAGCGTCGCCGGCCGTTCGGCGATCACGGTCGGTTCGCCGGTTTTGGTCATGCGGCCGGCTTCGATCTCACCCAGATACTGCCCCAGCAGCTGCAGGCCATGCGTGCTATGGCCCATCAGGTCACCCTCGACCAGGATCTGCGCTGTGGTGGCGGCCTTGTCGGAATCGAGACCGGCTTTGGTCAGCAGGCTGGTGGCGAAGGCGGCAAGGGCTTTGGCGGAATGGCGGTCTGTCATGATGTCCTGCAACGAAAACGGCGCGCTGGTGAGGCGCGCCGTATAAAGGATGAAAGAGGGATCAGCCGAGTGCGTTCTGCACGGCGCGTTTGGCGACGACGCCGACCAGATGGGCGCGGTATTCGCCGCTGCCATGGATGTCGCTGTTCATCGTCTTGGGATCGGTCTTGATGCCTTTCAGCGCATCGGCGTTGAAGGACTTGGCCAACGCGGCCTCCATCTCCTTGTGACGGAAGACACAGGGGCCGGCGCCGGTGACGGCGACGCGGATGCCATTTGCGGTTTCAGCGACAAAGACGCCGACCATGGCATAGCGCGAGGCCGGATTGCGGAACTTTTCGTAGCCGGCGCGCTTGGCCGTGGGGAATTCGATCTTGGTGATGATCTCACCGTCTTCCAGCGCGGTCTCGAACAGGCCGGTAAAGAAATCATCGGCCGCGATCTTGCGCTTGGAGGTATGCACAGTCGCGCCCAGCGCCACCAGCGCTGCTGGATAATCGGCTGCCGGGTCATTGTTGGCGACCGAACCGCCGATGGTACCCATGTTGCGGACCTGCGGATCGCCGATCAGGCTGGCCAGATTGGCCAGCGCCCGAATGGCCTTCTTGATTTCAGCCGAACTGGCGACATCGCCATGTTTGGTCACGGCGCCGATGCTTACTGTTCCCCCCGCAACCGAAATGCCTTTCAGTTCGGCGATGCCGGTGAGGTCGACCAGATCGGACGGCTGCGCCAGACGGTTCTTCAGGGTCGGCAGCAGAGTCTGGCCACCGGCCAGCAGCTTGCCGTCATCGGCACCGCCAAGCAGTTTGGCGGCATCGGACAGCGAGGTCGGGCGGTGATAGTTGAATGCATACATGAGGCTTCTCCGTTTGAATTTTATTCCGCCGCGGCGGCAAGATTGTTGCTCTGAATCACACGCCACACATTCTGTGGCGTTGCCGGCATGTCGATCTTTTCGGTACCAAGCGCGTTGGTGATGGCATTCATCAGCGCAGCAGGCGCGGCAATCGCACCGGCCTCGCCGCAGCCTTTCACACCGAGCGGGTTATGCGGGCAGGGCGTCTCGATCATGCCGACCTTGTAGGAGGGCAGGTCGTCGGCGCGTGGCATGCAGTAATCGTTGAACGAGGCGGTGAGAAGCTGGCCACTCTGCGGATCGTAGACCACGCCTTCCAGCAGGGCCTGACCCACGCCCTGGGCGATGCCACCATGCACCTGACCCTCGACGATCATCGGATTGATGACATTGCCGAAGTCGTCGACGGCAGACCAGTTCACCAGTGTGGTGACGCCAGTGTCGCTGTCGATTTCCACTTCGGCGATATGCACACCGGCGGGGAAGGTGAAGTTGGCCGGATCGTAGAAGGCGCTGGCCTCCAGACCCGGCTCCAGATCGGCAGGGTAGTTGTGCGGCACATAGGCAGTGAAAGCCACCTGCGCCATCGGCACCTGTTTGTCGGTACCTTTCACGGTGAAGTTGCCGTTCTCGAAGACGACATCGTCGGCCGAGGCTTCCATCAGATGGGCCGCGATCTTCTTGCCCTTCTCGATGATCTTGTCAGTGGCGCGTACGATGGCCGAACCGCCGACGGCGAGCGATCGTGAGCCATAGGTCCCCATGCCCATCGGCACCAGCGCGGTGTCGCCATGCACGACTTCGATGCTATCCAGCGGCACGCCGAGCTTGTCGGACACCACTTGCGCGAAGGTCGTCTCATGGCCTTGGCCATGGCTGTGCGAGCCGGTATAGACAAAGACGGTGCCGGTGGCGTTGAAGCGGATCTGCGCCGACTCCCAGAGACCGACGCCCGCGCCGAGCGAGCCAACGACAGCCGACGGTGCGATACCGCAGGCCTCGATATAAGCGCAGATGCCGATGCCGCGCAGTTTGCCCTTGCGGATGCTTTCGGCCTTGCGTTTGGCGAAGCCGGAATAATCGGCGAGTTTCATCGCTTCATCCAGGGCCTTGGCGTACTGGCCACTGTCGTACACGCAGGCGACCGGTGTCTGATACGGGAAGGCATCGACTGGCACGAAATTGCGCTTGCGGATTTCAGCCGGGTCGAGCTTGAGTTCGCGTGCGGCAGCTTCGACCAGACGCTCGACCACATAAGTGGCTTCCGGCCGGCCGGCGCCGCGATAGGCATCCACTGGTGTAGTGTTGGTGAAGACGGCCTTCACCTCGGCGTAGACTGCCGGCGTCGTATACTGGCCAGCCAGCAGCAGCGCATAGAGATAGGTCGGTACGGCCGAGGCGAAGGTCGACAGATACGCGCCCATATTCGCCATGGTGGCAACACGCAGGCCGAGGAACTTGCCGTCCTTGTCCATTGCCAGCTCGGCATGGGTGACATGATCGCGGCCATGGGCATCGGTGAGGAAGGCCTCGGTGCGATCCGAAGTCCATTTCACCGGCTTCTTCAGCTTGCGCGCCGCCCAGACGCAGACGGTTTCTTCGGCATAATTGAAAATCTTGGACCCGAAGCCGCCGCCGACATCGGGCGCGATCACGCGCACCTTGTTTTCCGGCAGGCCCAGCACGAAGGCGCAGAGGATCAGCCGGATGACATGCGGATTCTGCGAGGTCGTGTAGACCGTCGTGGTATCGGTGCCGGGATCGTATTCGCCAATCGCGCTGCGCGGCTCCATAGGATTGGGTGACAGGCGATTGTTGACCAGTTCAAGCGTGGTCACATGCGCGGCCTTGGCGAAGGCCTGTTCGGTACTGGCCTTGTCGCCGAACTCCCAGTCGTAGCAGAGGTTCCCGGGGGCATCGGCGTGCACCTGCGGTGCACCGGGCTTGAGCGCGCTGCGTACATCAACCACTGGCGCCAGCACCTCGTACTTGACCTCGATCAGCTCGGCCGCGTCACGGGCCTGGGCCTGGGTTCTCGCAATCACCACGGCGACCTGGTCGCCAACATGGCGCACATGATCGATGGCGATGATGTCATGGCGCGGCGCCTTGTGCGGCTCGCCTTGCTTGTCTTTGACGGTCCAGCCGCAGATCAGGCCGCCGATCTTGTCGGCCGCCACATCCTTGCCGGTATAGACGGCGACGACACCGGGCATCTTCTGCGCGGTCGTCGTGTCGATGGATTTTATTTTTGCGAAAGCATGCGGCGAACGGAGGAAAGAAGCATGGAACTGACCAGGGCGATTGATGTCATCGGTATAGTGGCCCTGACCCGTGATGAAGCGGAAATCTTCCTTGCGACGGACGGATTGACCAATGCCCTGGTTTGTCATGACGCTTACCCCCGCATTGCCTGAGCCCCGGCCATCACGGCCTTGACGATGTTGTGGTAGCCGGTGCAGCGGCAGAGGTTGCCCTCCAGCTCGTGACGCACCGTTTCTTCACTCGGTGAAGGATTGCGCTTCACCAGGTCGATGGCGCTCATGATCATGCCGGGTGTGCAGAAGCCGCACTGCAGGGCGTGATGTTCGCGGAAAGCTTCCTGCATCGGATGCAGCTTGCCGTCCTGCGCGAGGCCTTCAATCGTGGTGACCTTGGCATTCTGGGCCTGCGCCGCAAGAATGGTGCAGGACTTCACGCTGTTGCCGTCGACATGGACGACGCAGGCGCCGCATTGACTGGTATCGCAGCCGACATGCGTGCCGGTCAGTTCAAGATGTTCGCGCAGAAACTGCACCAGCAGGGTGCGGGGTTCGACGTCGCGTGACACCGGCTGGCCGTTGACGGTAATCGTCACGGAGATGGTCATGATTTCCTCCCATGGAGCGCGGAGAAGTGTTGGGGCATATCGCGCGCTACACCCGGTAACTTTGGGCGCAACGCGCAAGGGGCGTCAAGTTGCAAAAGCAGATTGAATCAGCTGCGGAGAACCAGTGCCGTTGCTGCACATACAACAACGATCAGGCCACCGATCCAGAGCCAGCTCGGTATCCCGCCGGTTACCGGCTTGCCGGTTTGCGATGCAGCAGGCGACGGCTGGGCCAGCGCGACCGATGCAGCCGACGCCGCAATTGGTTGGGCGGCGGCCAAATCCTGCGCGGCCTGGACCGCGGCGGCGGCAGTGCCTGGTGTACCGCCCGGGGCGGCTACGATCTGGTTGAACTTGGCAAAGAACTCGTCGGCCATCTTGGCCGCGACGCCATCAATCAGGCGTGCACCGATCTGGGCAAGCTTGCCGCCGACCTGAGCATTGACGTTGTATGTCAGCCGGGTGACGCCCGGCTCGGCATCAGTGAGCGCGATCTTGGCGCTGCCCTTGCCGAAGCCGGCCGCCACGCCGCCCTGGGCTTCGCCGCTGAGCGTGCAACTGTTGGGCGGATCGAGGTCGTTCAGGGAGACCTTGCCCTTGAAGCGCGCCTTCACCGGACCCACCTTTACCTGGACGCTGGCTTCGAAGTCGGTGTCGGAGGTCTTGGTGACGGTTTCGCAGCCGGTGATGCACTGGCGCAGAACCTCGGGGTCGTAAAGGGCGTCCCATACGGTCTGGCGGGGGGCGGGTATCAGCTGTTCGCCGGTCAGGTCCATGGCAGAAACTCCAAAACACAACAGGAATTGAGTGGGGAAATCGATTCACGTCCTGTTAAGATTAGCCCCCTAGCTTGGGCATAACTAGGTTCAGGTCTGTTTGAGGTAAAGCGGTACACATGGTCCCCGCGACACGGTCCGGTATTGACGTGAGTTTCTGGCTGCTCGAAAGGGCGGCATCGGAGCGGATTGCCATGTCGCTGCCCAAGCTGCGCTGGCTGCTGTACCTGGCACAGGCCCATTACGCGATTGCCCGCGAGGGCGCCAAGCTGATGCCGGCAACCTTCCTGGTCGGCGATGACGGCCCGGTGGAGCCGACGCTGGACCTCGTGTTTCAGGCCGGTATCGAAAACCCCTGGACCCCCAATCTGAGTGAAACCTCGGAAGCCTTCCTGGATGCTTTCTGGAAGCGGTTTGGCATTCTGCCGGCTGTTGCGCTGCACAAACTTGTGATTGGCGATCCCGCCTGGCGCAAGGCGCAGGAGAACGGCCCGGGCAGCGAGATCGCGGTCGAGAATCACCGCAGTGCAGTGAAGGCGCCGACGCCCCGTATGAATATCCCCGGTCTTACGCCGGCCGGCAGCAGCACCGCACGTCGCGAACGTCCGGTCGAGTTGCCGCCTTTCGAGGAGGCTGTCCAGGCCAAGATCGCCGAGCATGCCTTCGGCAGCCTGCCGCAGCATCCGCTGGCGAAGGCGATGCGTGGCCAGCCCGCCAAGGGGCCGGCTCCGGGACAGGGCGGCCGCCCCGCCTCGGTCGCGGAAGCTGCCAACCACCTGCGCGCCGCACCGCCGGACAGCCAGGAAGTTCGCTTCACCGCCGACGGTCGTTCCGTCACCCGCTGGCGCCCCAAGCGCCGCGTCGAAGGCCCCACGATCTGACCCTCCGTGTGACCTTCGTAGAGGGTGCTAACCCTCCGCAAGCCTTGTTAGAATCGTTTTGGCAGCGTCCCTAAAAGGTGTTACGCTTTGGGGCGTAGTGCGGCTAATGAAGGGTTAAAAGAGTGGATCAAGGGGGCTTCGGCGACGCCGAAATCGTCAAGATTTCTGGCAAGGTCAAGTGGTTCAACTCCGTCAAAGGCTTTGGTTTCGTCAGTCCTGACGACAATTCCGGCGACGTGTTTCTGCATCTCTCCTGCCTGCGGCAGGCCGGTTACGAAAGCATTGAAGAAGGCTCAACCTTGCTGCTTGAGGTCGCGAAACGACCCAAGGGTATGCAGGCAGTCCGCGTGCTCTCGGTCGATACCAGCACGGCCGCACCTTCGGGGGCTGGTCCGGGTGGTGGTTTTGGCGATCGCGGTGCGCGTCCGCCGCGCCAGCCGCGCTTTGGTGGTGATGACCGTGGCTTCGGCGGCGGCGACCGTTTCGGGGACCGGGGTCCCCGTGGCGGTTTTGGTGCCGATCGGGGCGGTCCGCGCTTCCCTTCGGTGACCGCCCAGGGAGACTTCTTCGAGGCCAAGGTAAAGTGGTTCAATGCCGTGAAGGGTTATGGCTTCGTCTCGCGCGGCGAGGGCGACCAGGACATCTTCGTGCATATGGAAGTGCTGCGCCGCGAGGGCATCAACGAATTGCAGCCGGGCCAGTCGGTCCGTGTGCGCGTCGGCCAGGGCCCGAAGGGGCCGCAGGTCGCCGAAATCCGTATGGATTGAGAGCCGGCCCGATCAGTCGCTCCGGCCGCCGGCGCAGGCAACTGCGCCGGCGTTTTTCGTTTCAGGGACGGCTGTGCGGCGGCAACGGCTGGAGCGGCACGTTTTTTGATGCCTGCTGTGGCGGCCGGTCAGACTCATCGTCGGGATAGAAGTTCAGGATCAGCAGCTTGTCGACGGTTTTTCCGTCGGCGGCCAACGGGAAATAAACCCGTTCGCTGTCGATGAAATCGCGATCCTCGTAGGGCATCGGAAAACGGTCGTAGACCGGCCTGGCCTGTTTCACGACGGCGGTCATGTTGGCGCGGATGCGGTCGGCAAAGGCCGGCGCCACGGCATCTTCCAGATATTTTCCGCTGATCTCGCGACCGGCTGCCGTAGTCTGCAGCGTACCGATCAGGCGATAGCGAAATCGTAGCGCACCATCGTCGCTGCGTTCGATATCGACAAGATTGATAAAGGGCAGAATGGCACGCAGCGCCACCGGGTCGATATGCTGCCGTCCCGGCAGCAGCCCAGGCGGCGCTACACGGTCGAGATAGTCGCGCATCCAAGTAAACCGTGGATGCAGGTCGGCGTAATTCGGGCTCCGCATGCACTGCTCCTCCCACGCCTTTGAGGAAACATTAGCATGAGGCTGATAAGCGCGCGATCACGCATTGGCGAGCAACGCCTCCATCAGGACAGAGTACGGATTAACGCAATTCCACCGCATAGTTATCGACGGGCAATGCCTGCGGGATCAGGCCTTGTTTAACCAGGTAATCGGCAAAACGACTATAGCGGCGACCATCCAGTGCGCGTGGCGCCTGGGCGAAGCGGGGCAGGGTGGCAGCCCAGGCGCGACGGTTCAGTTCATCGTCCAACGTCTTGTTCTCCTTGATGAAGGCCTGCCAGCTTTTCTGCGGCTCGTTATGCAGATAGGCGACAGCTTCCTCAAGCGCATCGAGCAGGCGGTTCAGGCGATCATCCTTCAGCTTGTCCTTGTGGGCGACCATGATCAGTTCGTCATAGAGCGGCACGCCGTAATCTTCCGGATAGAAGGCGCGGCCGGGCTTGCCGGCGATGTCCATCTGGTTCAGCTCGAAATTACGGAAGGCCCCGATAGTCGCATCGACCTTGCCGGCGAAGATCGACGGCGAGAGCGCGAAATTGACATTCACCAGCGTTACGTCGGTGAGCTTGAGATTGTATTGCTCCAGCATGCTTTTCAGCAGCGCATCCTCGAAGCCACCGACCGAGTAACCGATCTTCTTGCCTTTCAGATCGGCCACTGACTTGATCGGCCCGTCGCGCAACACCACCAGGGAATTCAGTGGCGTCGCCACTATGGTGCCGATACGGCGCAACGGCAGGCCCTGCGCGACCTGCACATGCAGCTGCGGCTGATACGAGATGGCGACATCGGCCTTGCCGGCGGCAACCAGCTTGGGCGGATCGTTGGGATCGGCGGGCGCAATCAGATCAACTAACAGTTCATGGCGGTCGAAGATGCCGGTGTGCTTGGCCACGACCAGCGGAGCATGATCGGGATTGACGAACCAGTCGAGCAGCACGGTGAGCTTGTCATGCGCAGAAGCCATGCCGGGCAGCAGGGTTGCGACAAAGACAGCGGCGACAAGGAAATGACGGGTCATCGGGAAATTCCTTCAGCAACGGGCTGGGCATGGCTGTCGGCCTGCCACGGCAGCAGGCGACGGGTGAGGTGGTCGATGGTGGCGTAGAGTGCCACTGCGGAAAGTGTGAGTAGGATGAGGGCGGCGAACATCAGATCGGTCTGCACGCGAGCATTGGCCTGCAGCATCAGGAAGCCCAGTCCGGCGCTGGCGCCGACCCATTCGCCGATCACGGCACCGATCGGTGCCACGGCAGCCGCGATCTTCAGGCCGCTGGCAAAGGCCGGCAGCGCGGCCATCAAGCGGATGCGCAGCAGGATGCGATGGCGGTGTCTTGGCGCATCGCCGGTCATGACGCGCGCCAGGTCGAGCCAGCCGGAGTCTGTGCGACGCAGACCATCGTAGAGCGCGGCAGATACAGGAAAGAAGATGATCAGCATCGCCATCACGATCTTCGAGGCGATGCCATAGCCGAACCACAGCACGAGCAGGGGCGCTAGGGCGAAGACCGGCACGGCCTGACTGGCGATGATCAGCGGCAGCAGCCAACGTCGTGCTGTCCCAGAAATCAAAAGAGCCAGCGCGGCACTGGCACCGAGCAAGGTACCGAAAATCAGCCCGAGCAGCATCTCAGCCAGAGTGATCAGTGCTTCGCCGAACAGCACATCGGCGCGCTGCGCGAACGCCAGTGCCACCTTGTGCGGCGGCGGCAGGATGTAGGGCGGCAGATCGAACAGCCAAACGACAACCTGCCAGAGCAGGATAAGGCCGAGCAGTGTGAGGAGTGGGCGGAGCCAGGCCATCATGCATTGGCCTCCAGCATGGCCTGCACCGCACGCAACGCTGGCAGCATTGCCTGCGACAACGGATCGCGCGGCTTGGGCTGCGGCAGTTCAATCACCAACTGCAGTTGAGCAGGCTGCCCGGCCAGCATGTAGATGCGGTCCGCCATGCGGCAGGCCTCGGCCGGATCATGAGTCACCAGCAGCACGGCGCGGGCAGACAGTTCCTTGCTGGCCAGCGTCTGCATCGTGGCGCGCGTGATGCTGTCGAGACCGGAGAAAGGTTCGTCCATCAACACCAGCGGTCGCTCTTCCATCAGGGTACGGGCCAGGGCTGCGCGTTGACGCATACCGCCAGACAGTTTTGCCGGCAGGGCATCGCCCCAGCCATCCAAACCGAGCCGCTGCAGCAGGTCGTCGGCGCGGGCAAAGTCGGGGGCTTCTCCCCGCAGGCGCATGCCCAGCAGCGTATTCTCACGAATGCTGGCCCAGGGCAGCAGCAGGTCCTGCTGCGCCATCCAGGTGACCCGGTCCGTGAGAGTGCCGGAGAGACCAGGCAGCAGCCCGGCGATTATTTTCAGGAAGGTGCTCTTGCCGCAGCCGCTAGTACCAAGGATCGCTACGGTTTCTCCCGCCGCGATATCGAGCGTGAAGGGGGCCAGGACGGCTTGCGAACCATAGGAAAAGCCGCAGCCCACCAGATGGAACGCAGTAGTACAGGAGGGGGGGTGAAGGGTAGTCTGCACTGTCACGGCCGCTGATCCCTACGCCGGTTTTAACCGGATCAGGTTCGAGGGGTCGTCCGGCTCACCCGGACCTCTCAGCCGCCCATCGGCTCCCCCTCAGAGGCAAGGCCGTATTATAGGCTCCGGGCGCGGCTTGTTAAGCCCTGCCGGGCCGCTAGATTCACCTCATGTCCCGGACGCCGCTTTTCATCGGAAATGAGATTTACCGCGTCTCCACCCTGGGTGGGAAACACCCGCTGTCGATCCCGCGCGTTTCCACGGTCATGGACCTGGTGCAGGCGCTGGGCTGGCTGGAGGCTGGCCAGTATCGCGAAAGCTGGCCGGCCACGCCTGATGAGCTTGCACGGTTCCATCGCGAGGATTACATCGCCGCCGTCCAGCGGGCCGAGCGCACGCTCAGCATCAGTCCCGAAGAGTCGGAACGCTATAACCTCGGCCGTGGCGGCAATCCGATCTATGGCACCATGTTCCGCCGCCCGGCCACCGGCGTTGGCGGCAGCCTGATTGCAGCACGGCGTCTGCTGGAGCATGAGGGCATCATCTACAGTCCCGGTGGCGGCACGCATCATGGCCGTCCGGCGCAGGCCTCTGGCTTTTGTTATTTCAACGATCCGGTGCTGGGCATCCTCACGCTGCTCGACGGCGGATTGTCGCGCGTGGCCTATGTCGATCTCGATGTACATCACGGCGATGGCGTGGCTGACGCCTTCGCCAATGACCCACGCGTGCTGGTGCTGTCGGTGCATGAGGCCGGCCGCTGGCCACGCTCGGGGACGCTGGATGAAGAGGGGGCAGGCAACCTGTTCAACCTGCCGGTCCCGCCCGGCATGCAGGACGACGAGATGGCTGCATTGATCGACGACGCGATCGGCCCATTGCTGGAAAACTTCAAGCCGGAGGCGCTGGTAATCCAGTGCGGGGCGGATGCCCTGGCCGATGACCCTCTCGGTAAACAGGATTTGTCCAACGGGGCCTTGTGGCAGGCTGTCGCAGCCCTGAAAGGCGTGGCGCCGCGCCTGTTGGTGCTGGGCGGCGGCGGGTATAATCCATGGTCGGTGGCGCGCTGCTGGGCCGGGATCTGGGCCAAGCTGAGTGCAGCCGAAATTCCGGACCGGTTGCCGCCGGCGGCGGAAAGCCTGCTGCGGGAGCTGAGCTGGAACCGGTCGGCTGGTCGTAACCCGCCGGAACACTGGTTTACCACGCTTGCCGATACCCCCCGTCATGGCGCGGTGCGTGAGGATGTCCGGCTTCTGGTGCGCAGTGTGCAGGAAAGGATGAGGGCGTGAAACTTAAGTCAGTGCTCGGCGGTTTATTCGCCATGGTTCTGTTTGCCAGTCCTCTCCCGGTTTCGGCACAGCCGCAACCGACCTTGCCTCAGAGCGACCTCGTGATCCGCACCGAAAAGGGGCCGCAGAAATTCAAGGTCGAGCTGGCCGATAACGATATGAGCCGCTCACGCGGCATGATGTTCCGCACCAGCATGGCGCCGGATGCCGGCATGCTGTTCGATTTCAGGCAGGAGCAGATGGCCTCCTTCTGGATGCGCAATACGCTCATCCCGCTCGACATGCTGTTCATCAAGGCTGACGGGACCATCCTGAATATCCATCAGCGCGCCATCCCCCGGGACGAGACCGGAATCAATTCCAATGGCCCGGTCCGGGCAGTGCTGGAGCTGAACGGGGGCACAGCCTCCCGGCTGGGGATCAAGGCCGGAGACAGAATCGAGCACCCGATTTTTGGCGCTTCGCCAAGACGTTAACCGGTAAACCTGACCCTCAGGAGGGGCTGGTGGGCTCCCCCAGCTTCATGCTAAAAGGCGCTCACTTTTCCGCCATTTCGGGCGGGGTGTAGCTCAGTCTGGTAGAGCGCTTGCTTTGGGAGCAAGAAGTCGCTGGTTCGAATCCAGTCACCCCGACCATAATGGCCAGACGAAATCACGAGGACGGCCCCATGACGACCAAGGCGCGGATTTACCAGCCGACCAAGACCGCGATGCAGTCCGGCAAGGCGCGGACCCGCCAGTGGGTGTTGGAATACGATACCGCCGACAGCCGTTTTGTGGAGCCGCTGATGGGCTGGACGGGGGCTGCGGGCACGCTGGGCCAGCTGACGCTCAAGTTCGATACCAAGGAAGAGGCGGTCGCCTATGCCGACAAGCGCGGCATTCCCTACGAGATCGAGGAGCCGCAGGCGCGCAAGATGAACCGCCGCGCTTACGCCGACAACTTCGCGTTTACCAGAATTCGCTAAGATCGATCCAGCGGGGTGCCCCAGCGGCCGGCCTCGCTGGCCGTTTTTCGTTTCAGGCTGCTAGGCCTCGGGTGCCCTTAGCTCAGTTGGATAGAGCAGCCGCCTTCTAAGCGGCAGGTCGGTGGTTCGAATCCACCAGGGCACGCCACCGGCTTTCCTTTGATGCGAGTGTCATGGTCCTGTCTGCCTATCTGCGCATCCTTCTGGCCATCGCCGGCTTGCAATTCACCAGCTTTGCCCTTGTGGCATATCTGGCGGCAGTTTCCATTCCCATCCTCGACACTATTGATATTACGGCCAGTTATCTGGCGGATGGATTTTCCTGGTCGTGGCTGCTGCAACTTCATAATCAGCACGTCATCGTTGTGCCACGGCTGTTGTTGATTGTTGATATTGCTACCAGCGGGGGGCAGATGCTGGGATTTGTCCTGCTTGCATGGGTTGCCTGGTGCGGTGTTTTTTTGATTGTCGCCCGTCAGGTCTTTCATGCCGTGCCGGATACTACCTCCAGGATTCTTGTTTGTGTTTTTCTAGCGATTGCATTGTTTCGGGGGTTCTATCTCGAGAGCATCGCGCTCAATAATGGATTCAACTATCCCTTCACGGCATTTTTTGCGGTCGCGTCTTTCGTCATAGCCGTCGGACATCCGTCACTAATGCGCGCTTGTTGGTCGGCATTATTTGCACTCGCCGCGAGCCTGTGCCTGTTCAATGGTCTTCTGGCCATACCGCTGGCCGCAGCTATCATTTGGTTGCGCAGCCGCTCTTGGCCTGTGCTGGTGCCTTTCGTCGGGACATTTTTTACCGGACTGGGGCTGTATTTCACCGGCCGACAAGATATGGCCGATCACGTCTCATTTAACATTATGAGTCTGTTGCAGGCGCTATTGAACATGCTGGGCGCACCTTGGGTGCGCAAGGCCGAATTCATCGGACAGGGGATTGGATGTTTCGTCCTGCTGTCTGTGCTGATAGCGATTGGGATGAATATGCGGCGGCTGCCACGCTTTGATGGTGTGGCATTGTTTGCTTCTGCGTTGTTGCTGTTCGGACTCAGCTCCGCTTTTTTGATTGCCATCGGCAGACCGGAATTGAGTGCCGATATGGGGGCGATAGGGCGATATGGTCTGTGGACCGGTATGATTCACGCGGGTATAGCGCTTACGATCATGCGTAATGCGCTCGTTATGCAGTTTCTAGATCACTTGCCGATGAAAGCCATGATTCTCGTCGTGTCTGTGCTCCTGCTGGGTGAGCAGGGACGGTATGCATGGGTCTATACGGAGCTTGGTCATGGCATGCGGGCGGCAGCTTTGCGACTGCAGCATGGAGATCGCTCGGAAGAGGCCTTCGACCTTATAAAATCCGATGTCAATCCGGGCTGGACGGCTTTCGACCTTTATGCTGCCCGGGGATTATACGGTTTCCGCTAAGTGATCTGCGGGCAGGGGTTCCGAGCGGGTTGCGGCGGATAGTAAATTGTCATTCTATACGGCACTTTTAGCATAATAGAACTGGAGGAACGGTGACATGGCAGTTCAGAAGGTTGCGCTGATTACTGGCGCAGGAACCGGAATCGGCAAGGCATCGGCCGTGGCTCTGGCCAAGGCGGGCTATAATGTCGTGTTGGCCGGCCGCCGTCTGGAAGCCCTGGATGCCACGGCCCGCGAAGCCGAAAAGCATGGCGTCCGCGCCGTCGCCGTCGCCACCGATGTGGGTGATCACGCGCAAGTGAAGGCGCTGTTCGCCAAGACCAAGCAGGCCTTTGGCCGCCTGGATGTGCTGTTCAACAATGCGGGCATGGGCACGCCAGCCATGCCGCTGGAAGACCTGTCCTATGAGCAGTGGAAGGCCGTGGTAGACGTGAATCTCACCGGCCCATTCCTGTGCACGCAGGAAGCCTTCCGCATCATGAAAGACCAGGATCCGCGCGGCGGCCGCATCATCAACAACGGTTCAATTTCGGCGCACGCGCCGCGGCCGTTCTCATCGCCCTATACCTCAACCAAGCATGCGATCACCGGCCTGACCAAGGCAAGTGCGCTTGACGGTCGTGCCTATGACATCGGTGTCGGCCAGATCGATATCGGTAATGCCGCCACCGACATGACAGAGCGCATGAAGAATGGCGTGCTGCAGCCTGATGGCTCGACCCGCGTTGAGCCGCGCATGGATGTCGAGCATGTGGCCAATGCCGTTGTGCATATGGCCAGCTTGCCGCTGGACGCCAATGTGCTGTTCATGACCGTCATGGCGACGAAGATGCCTTTCGTCGGTCGCGGTTAGCCTTTCCGCGTCTGCCACGCGGCTTTCGCCAGGCAGAAAATGGTGAACAGCATCTGCGCTCCGGCCTGAGCGGTGTTGGTGGTGCCGTCGTATTGCGGTGCCACCTCCATCACGTCACCGCCGATCACATCGAGCCCGATCAGGCCGCGCAGGATCGCCAGCGCTTCCGCTGTTGAGAGGCCACCGACTTCTGGTGTTCCGGTGCCGGGCGCAAAAGCAGGGTCCAGTCCGTCGACATCGAAAGAGATGTAGCAGGGGCCTTCGCCGACCACACGGCGGGCTTCGGCGATCACAGTAGGAATGCCCATCGGGGCGACCTCTTCGGCATGAATAACCCTCATGCCGGACTCATACGAGAATTCCCACAGATACTCGGCACCGCCGCGGATACCGATCTGGATGGTGCGGGCGGGGTCCAGCACGCCATCCAGTACTGCCATCCGGAATGGCCCGCCATGGTGGAATTTCGAACCCTCATAAGGTCCGGACGTGTCGCAATGGGCATCGATATGCACCAGTCCCACTGGTCGGTCGGCACCCAGCGCCTTCAAGATTGGATAGGTTATGGAGTGGTCGCCGCCGACAGAAAGCGGGATCACCCCGGCTGCGGCGATCTTCCGGTAAAAGGCCTCAATGTCCTCGTGACAGGATTCCAGGCTGAAGCGGCTGCGGAAACGGACATCGCCGATATCCGCGGCCTTGCAGCCGGCCAGGGGCGCCATTTTGAGGGCGTGCTCGTAGGGTCCGATCCGTTCGACCGCCCGCACCGCCCGGGGGCCGAGCCGGGCCCCGGCCCGGTTGGTAACGCCCAGATCCATCGGAACGCCGATGAAAGCAAAGTTCAGGCCATCAAGATCGGTCTTATCCACAGCTTCGGGGCGATAGGGTGCCCCGATGAAGGTGGCGACGTCTGCAAACGGCCATTTTCGCCGGTCGCCATCTGTGAATTGCTGGTCGGCCACGGCCCGGAAGGCGGGGTCGTAGATATCCCCACCACGGGCGGTGCCGTATTTGGCCCGCAGGGCCGCAAGCTTGGCTGAATCGGTCATATGCATACTCTATCACCCAAGAAGCCGTTTGGGGCTCCTACGCCTTTAGGACAGCTAGGCGCGGGGTCCGGAGACGTCTAAGAAGGCCTGCCCGGCACTACTCTGATCCGGCCGGCCTTGTTTCCCCCCGGAGGAACGGTTTTGAGTGATGCGATTACCCAGATGCGGGAGCAGATCGGGAAGCTCCAGGAAGAAAAAGCGCGGCTGGAAGACAATATGAACAGTCTGGCCAAAAAACGTCCGGAGCTGGACAAGGCCATTCTCGACATCCAGACGGCCTTACGCAACGCCAAGGGGCCATCCTCCCAGTTACAGGCCGATCTGCGCAATGCCAAGGAGGCCTCGCAGGGGGCAGCTGCCGGGGGACAGGCCGTGAAGGTGAAAATTGCGGAACTGTCTGGGAAGATTGCGGAACTAGAGAAAAACATTAAGATTGTCGAAGATTTTATGCGGCCAAAGAAATAGGCTGCATCAGTATTTAGGCTGAGGGGGCTCGGGTAATGAACCCGATGGAAGTGGAAAAGATGCTTGCGCGCCACAGAGAGTGGCTGCTTAAGCGTCCCCGTGGAGCCCGTCTGAATCTCTCCCTGGCGGATTTGCAGGGCTATGATTTTAGTGGGGCTGACCTGCGTGCCGCGAAGATGTCGGGCGCGAACCTGTCCCGATCCGTTCTGGTGGAAACCAATCTCTCCGAAGCCGACCTGTTTGCCGCCAACCTGGAACGGGCCGACCTGTCCCGGTCTGACCTGACCAAGGCCGATCTGCGTGGCGCGTCCATGCGCGGCGCGACCCTGGCCGGTGCCCGACTGATGGGCGTGGATTTCCGGGGTGGGGCGCTGATGCAGGCGTCTGATGACGGGGTGGGCTTTGGCGCGGCCGATAGCGTAACCGGCAAGAAGCCGAAGGCGAACACTGGTGGTGCCGATCTGGCCGAAGCTAACCTGCGTGGGTCGAACCTGACCGGTTCCAACATGAATGGCGTGAATCTCGCAGGCGCCAATCTCTCCAGGGCAAACCTGACGAAGGTTTCGCTGCGCAAGGCCAATCTGGCAGGCGCCGACCTGAAGGGGGCATGTCTGCGGGGCGTCGATATGTCGATGGCGCTGATCGATGGCGCGGATTTTCAGGGCGCCGACCTGAAGGGAGCGATCCTGGAAGATGTGGATATGGATTCCGCAAACTTCACAGGTGCTGAACTCTTCGTCGATGTTTCAAGCTTCGGCGATACCGTTGCCGGTATCCTTCAGGAGCACGAGAAGTGGATCAAGACCGATGGCCGCGAGGGTGTGCGTGCCGATCTGGCCGGTCTGAACATGGAGCGCATCGATCTCACGGGTAAGGATCTGAGCGGTGCGAATCTCAAGGGTGCGAAACTTGCTGGTGCCAAGCTGCAGAACACCACGCTGGTGATGACCGATCTTTCCGAGGCTGATCTGACCGGTGCGAATCTGATCGGTGCGCTGGCGAATGGCGTGAACATGGCCCGTGCGATCCTGCAGAAGGCGATCCTGCAGCGCGCTCAGCTGGGCCAGGTGCCGCTGCGCGGGCCCGATGGTAAGCCGATCGGTCGTTTCTGGTCGGCCAGCCTGGCGGCTTGCGATGCGACCGAGGCTGATTTCTCGGATGCCCTGCTGAAGGGGGCGAACCTGATTGACGCCAAGTTCAATCGCGCCAGACTGGTCAATGCGAACCTGACCGATGCCAAGATGGTCAATACCGATCTGAACGGCGCAGATCTGACTGGCGCACAAATGCCGCCCAGGGATTAAGCGGGATCGCGATTGAGCGACGCTGCGCAGGCGCAGCGTCGGCACTTCAATCTGTCAGCCTTCCATATTGCGCACGCGTTCCATGCGCATGCGTCCGGCGTGATCGATGGCTTCCTTGAACGTGTCCGGGGCGATTTCCAGCAGTCTGTGATTCAGCTTGCGAGTCAGCTGCCATTCCTTCTTGGGCTCGCTCTTGCTGAGCAGGGCCTTTGAATTGAGATTGGAAAGAATGCGCTCCCACAGTGTCTCTGCACAGTAGATCAGACGGCCTTCGCCGAGCAGGCGGTTCAGCTTTTCCAGAATAGGATCCGGCTTAGCCGGCATTTCCAGCTTGCCTGCTGAAAGTTCAGCGAGGGCCAACAGCGCCTCGGACAGGCTGTTACGTGGCCCCAGAATATCCTGGATCAGGGTCGTGGCATCCAGACATGACGCCGACGCCTCATCCAGCAGCGGGGCCAGACCATTCATCGGACGATCGATCATATCCGTGAGATACAACTCAAGCCGCCCAGCATAGCTGGACAGGCTTTGAGTGACCTTGGAGGTCTGGAAAAAGAACAGGAAACGTAACTGGTCATCCTGCACGCGATGCGACAGTCGCTCGTAGAGGCGGGCAAAGTCGTTGTTCTCGAAAGCCGGCAGACCCTTTTCAGCCATGGCATCGCGCGTGAGCTGGATCTTTTTGTCGAAGAGAGCTTCTAGCTTCTTGCTGCGTTCGCCTTGGCTCGGCAGGCCCGGGTCGGTCTGGGCTCCGGCAAGAGCATAGATGCCGGCACGCATGAAATTGCTCATGTCGTTCAGCTTGCGCTGATGCTGCGGCGAATGCAGCAGTTCGATCGAAGTTGCATTCTGCTTGTCGAGGAACTCTCTAAAGACAGCGCTGAAGGCTTTGGCAGCCGGTCGGCGGGCAAGATCGTATGGGGTCGCGCAGACCGGGAAGATACCTTTGAACGGCCGCGTCGCCATGACCTTCGGCCGCACCGTTGCTGTCTTGTTGAAGATTTCTGATTGTGTCGTGAAACCGTCCGAGCGCGCCCGCGAGCGCAGCACCTTGACCGCCTGATAGTCACCGAGATTGAGAAGGGCATTGGCCTGGGCGACGGCCGATTTCTCCAACTGCTCGTTGGCGTGCTGGGTCATGGTGGACTCGCCTTCCAGGCGCTTGTCGAGCCGCCAACGACCATCCACCTGGACATAGATTTCATAGGCGTAGGCGCGTCCGCCGCCGAACATCGACCCAAAAACCATTTTTCCCCCGCCGGACCCGGCTTATACGCTGTTACGCAATTCTGACTGAATCTTTGCGTTCCGGGCGGCCTTTGGCAAGCCTTGTCCCGGTCATTGGATTTTTAATCCTGCTGTTCGCGGCGTTGTTTTTCGGCAATCGCGCGCTGCTCGATCGTCTGCAGTTGCTTGGCGAAGCGCTCAAAAGCTTGCGCCACCGAGAGAACGAATTGCCGCTGCTGCGGTTCGGGCATTTCCAGAGCCGCCTCGGAGAAACGGCGGGCCTGCTGCCAGGCGAGGCCGGCGGCGTCCCGGAAAGCATCCACACGGACCTGTTCGAAGGTCGACAGGATGCAGTGGCGGGTAATGCTTTCCTCGACCGTCTTGAAGGAGGCTTCCTTGACCATGCCGTCTTTCAGCAGGTCAAAAACCAGAAGCGTTTCTTCGGAAATCTTGTTGATAATACCGTCAACGCGCTCGCGGTCGCGCGGCGTCGGAGTCAAATCAGGCTCCGCCGTCCGTTTGGTTGCTCGCTTTACGACACTGCGCCACATGGCGTTGGAAAGACGGTCCTTTCTGGCATCCGTCGGGGTCACTGCCTGCCGCATTCATAGTGCGACACAACTCCGGGGTGCGCCACCGATTTTGTATGCAAATGGTTGCCCAAGGCTTAACCCGGATGCGGCGGCAATGGAAATTAAGAGCCGGTAACACGTTTTTATAATGTTCCGGGCCGCAAAAACGAAAAAAGGCCCCGGTTTCCCGGGGCCTTTCCTGTCGTCGGATGATGTGGCTCAGCCGCGCTTGCGCTGTGAGGCCGCGATCATGAAGTTGTCGAAGGTGTTTTCCGAAACGCGGAACCAGCTGACCTGCTCGTCACGGAACTTGACCCAGTTGTCGAAGACCTTCTTGAACTTCGGGTTCTTCGAGCAGGTGTCCTCGTACAGTTCGTTGGCAGCCTTGAAGCTGGCTTCCATGACCGGACGCGGGAAAGCACGCAGCTGCGTACCACCAGCCAGCAGCTTCTTCAGGGCTGCCGGATTGACAGCGTCATACTTGGCCAGCATCCAGCCATTGGCTTCGGCGCAGGCCGCTTCCAGGACCGCCTGGTACTCCTTCGGAAGCTTGTTATAGGCATCGATATTGACGATGGCCGACAACTGCGGGCCGCCTTCCCACCAGCCGGGATAGTAGTAGTACTTGGCGACCTTGTTGAAGCCGAGCTTCTCGTCGTCATACGGACCGATCCACTCGGCCGCATCGATGGTGCCCTTTTCCAGTGACGGATAGATGTCGCCGCCGGCGATCTGCTGCGGCACGACGCCCAGCTTGCTCAGCACTTGGCCGGCGAAGCCGCCGACGCGGAACTTCAGGCCGTTGAGGTCTTCAACGGTCTTGATCTCCTTGCGGAACCAGCCGCCCATCTGCGCACCGGTGTTGCCGGCCGCGAAGGGAATGCAGTTGTAGTCCTTGAAGAACTCGCGCATCAGCTGGGTGCCGCCGCCGAAGTTCATCCAGGCATTCTGCTGACGGGCATTCAGGCCGAAAGGCAGCGCGGTATCGAAGGCGAAGGTCGGATCCTTGCCGACATAGTAGTAGTTCGCGGTATGACCGATTTCCACGGTGCCGGCCTGAACGGCGTCGAGCACCTGCAGACCCGGCACGATTTCGCCGGAGGCGAAGGTGCGGATCTGGAACTTGCCGCCGGTCGCGGCTTCAACGCGCTTGGCCAGAATGTCTGCAGCACCGAAGATGGTATCAAGGCTCTTCGGGAAGCTGGAGGCGAGGCGCCAGCGGACTTCGGGCTGGCTCTGGGCCAGCGCCGGCATCGGGAAGTTTGCGGCTGCAACACCGATGCCGCTGACGCCGGCCAGGCCGGCGCCCTTAAGGAACTTACGTCTTTGCATTTGTTCTTCTCCCTGTTTGACCCTTTCGGTCGCGGGCCGGACTCTCTCGGCCCGATACCGGTCACTCTCACAAGCTGCCGTTGCGATAAGTGATTCGGAGGGAGATTACGGGATTCGCTCCGGAAGCGACAGACAAAGAAAAGCCCCGCAGTGCGGGGCTTTTCCATCAATACGTAGGCGGACGGATTAATTCCGATCAGCCGCCCTTCTTCGCAGCCGGCTTACGCTGGCTGGCAGCCGACATGAAGTTGTCGAAGGTGCCTTCGGCCACACGGAACCACAGCAGCTGGTCGTCGCGATACTTCGCCCAGCTGTCATAGATCTTCTTGAACTTCGGGTTGGCCGCGGCCACTTCGGCATAGACCTCGTTGGCGGCATCGAAGCAGGCTTCCATGACCGGACGCGGGAACGGACGCAGCTGCGTGCCGCTGCCAACCAGCTTCTTCAGCGCAACCGGGTTCTGCGCGTCGTAACGGCCGAGCATCCAGTTGGTGCATTCCGCGCTGGCAGCTTCGAGAGCGGCCTGATACGGCTTCGGCAGGCTTTCCCACTGCTGATTGTTGACGTACAGCGAGACCTGCGGACCGCCTTCCCACCAACCCGGATAGTAGTAGAACTTGGCGACCTTGTTGAAGCCGAGCTTCTCGTCGTCATACGGCCCAACCCACTCGGCTGCGTCGATGGTGCCCTTTTCCAGCGCCGGATAGATGTCGCCGCCAGCAAGCTGCTGCGGCACGACGCCCAGCTTGGACAGAATCTGGCCAGCGATGCCCGCGATGCGGAACTTCAGGCCCTTCAGGTCTTCAACGGTCTTGATCTCCTTGCGGAACCAGCCGCCCATCTGCGTGCCGGTGTTGCCGGCCGGGAACTGGACGATGTTGTAGTCCTTGAAGAACTCGCGCATCAGCTCCAGGCCGCCGCCATTGCGCATCCAGGAATTCTGCTGGCGCACGTTGAGGCCGAAGGGCAGGCAGGCATCGAAAGCGAAGGTCGGATCCTTGCCAACGTAGTAATAGCTGACGCTGTAGCCGGCTTCGACGGTGCCGGCCTGAACGGCGTCGAGCACCTGCAGACCAGGCACGATTTCGCCGGCGGCGAAGACGCGGATCTGGAACTTGTTGTCGGTCAGCTCAGCAACGCGCTTCGCCAGCTGCTCGCCACCGCCATGGATAGTGTCGAGGCTCTTCGGGAAGCTGGTGGGCATGCGCCACTTGATTTCGGGCAGGCTCTGGGCGATCGCCGGGGCCGGGAAGCTGGCAGCGGCGCCGACGGCACCGGCGCCGGCAACCGCCGCACCGGAGAGGAATTTGCGACGAAGCATGATCTGTAGTTCTCCCTAGAAGGTCGGTGGTCCGCGTTCGGACAAGCGCAGACGCAACACGTGAGTACACGGAGAATCCGCATACGGTGTTGGAAAATACCCCTCAGGAGGGCGGGACGCAAGAAACGGGGGTCAGACCAGGGTCGCAGGCGACAGGGGCGCGGGAACGGGCTCGGCGTCTGGATCAAGGCGCCGCCAGCCTTCCTGGGTGAGGGCTTCCAGGGGACGGAAACGGCTCTTGTAAGCCATCTTCTGGCTCTCAGAGATCCAGTAGCCCAGATACACATAAGGCAGGCCCAATTCGTAGGCATTCTGGATATGCCAGAGAATGATCATGCTGCCCGGGCTGCGGTTTTCGAACTCGGGGTCAAAGTAGCTGTAGACCAGCGAGATGCCGTCATTCATCTCATCAATCAGGCAGACCCCGAGCAGGCGACCATCCGGCATGCGGAACTCGGTCAGGCCACTGCGCACCGGGCTGTCCTCAACCATCGCCCGATAATCGGCAAATTCCATGTCGGCCATGCCGCCGCCATCGTGACGGGCCGTCACATAGCGCCGGAAGACCTGGTAATGCTCGCGCGTGGCGTAGGCGGGCAGGCGCCGGGCCATGATGCCAGTGTTGCGACGCAACACGCGACGCTGCGGCGGGTTGGGCTGAAACTCGGAGACGGGTACCCGGACCGGCACACAGGCATTGCAGTTTTCGCAGGCCGGCCGATAGGCGAGGTCCTGACTGCGCCGGAAGCCGGCCTGGCTCAGGGCGTTATGCAGGCCATCGGGATCGTCCCCTGCCAGCAAGGTCACGACCTTGCGCTCCAGCCGTCCCGGCAGATAGGGACAGGGCGTGGGCGGAGTGGCAAAAAAGTGCCGTAAGGGTATCTGCAGGCGGTGTTTCACGTCGCAGTCCATCAGTAATTCAGAAACAGATTAGCGTAATTGCCCCGGTTGGGGAGGGGGATTCTGTGTTTAATCACACCCGACGGACAACAAGGGTGCCACAGAGCAGGTCATGCAGGCAGCGTCGGCGGTTGCTGAACAGCGGCCAGAGCAAGATCAGGCCACTGGTAAAACCCACCGTGACATAGAAAACGACGGTATGAAGCAGGGCCTGGAGATAGCCCGGTTTCCCGCCACTCCAGATGCGAACCTCCAGACCAAACATCCGCATGCCCAGCGTGGCAGAAGCGGGGCTGCCGATGGTGAGCGTGTGATAGGCGGTCGGGATCAGGGCGCCGAGTAACAACAGCAGCGGCGTCAGCAGGCCGAAGGTGATCAGCGAGAGCATTGCCAGAGTGAAATAGTACAAGACGAACAGACCGCCCAAGATGACCAAGTCGACCAGATAGCCGAAGGCACGACGCCAGAGCAGACCTTCGAAGCGGCCCGGCTGGGCAAACGGATCAAGCAGCGGCGCGCTGGCAGGAACCGGCTGCGTCGAGGGAGACTGCGAAGAGTCCGACATGGCGATCAGCGGGTCGGCAGGATGCGAATGGCACCATTGCTGGGGCCAGGACCACTCAGACCCGGTGGCAGTGGTGGCGGTGGCGGCGGATTGCGCAACACGCCCGGACGTGGCGGCCCTGCCGGCCCGCCAGACTGGTTGCCGGCACCACCGGCGCCTGCGCCACCTGCACCGCCGCCGGCCTTCGGCACGTCACTGAGCAGCAATACGGCAATGCGGCGGTTGCGCGGATCGAGTGGGTTATCCTTGATCAGCGGATCCTGATCGGCATTACCGGTAACCTGACGAATGCGCTCGGCCGGAACGCCGGCTTCGATCATGGAGCGTCGCGCCGCATTGGCACGATCCGCCGACAGTTCCCAATTCGAATAAGAACCCTGACCACGGAAGGGCTGCGCATCGGTATTACCACTGATCGCCAGCTTGTTGGGCAGCTTGGAAACGACCTGCGCGACCTGCTGCATCAGGCGGCGGGCTTTGTCATTCATGCTGGTGCCGCCCGACGGAAACATGGATGACTGTTCCTCGTCGACGAGCTGGATGCGGAAACCTTCCGGTGTGTTGTCAAAGACAATCTGCTTCGACAGTTCGGCAAGCTGTGGATTGCTGGCGATCGCCTGACGAATCTGTTCTTCGGCCTCACGGAAATTTTCTGCCTCCGCCTGAGCGACACGCTCACGCGCGGACTGGGCATCGATCTGCTGCAGGTCGGTGATCTGTTGCTGCTGGCCTGCGCCCTGACCTTGCTGCTGCTGATCGCCTTCGCCCTGCTGGGCCATCATGTTGGGATCCTGGAACCGATCCCCCTGCGTGCCGGGGGCCGGCGGGGGCTGACGCGATTCCTGATATTTCTGGTCGTATTGCGGCTGATCGGGCTGGTCCGATTTTTCCGAAGAGGGACCAACGATCACGGTTGGCAGGCCAAAGCTGGAAATCTTGCCACCGTCTTCCAGTATGGTGCGGCCGCCCATCACGCCGCCGGCGCCTGAGAAGCTGCGGCTGACAGACGCGGGCGAGAAATAGTCGGCGACGCCCTTCTTCTGCTCGTCCGTGGTGACGTTCAGCAGCCACAACAGCAGGAAGAAAGCCATCATCGCGGTCACGAAGTCGGCATAGGCAACCTTCCAGGCGCCGCCATGGGCACCTGCCGCGGTCTTCTTGACCTTTTTGACGATGATTGGGCGTTCGCCCTCAGCCGATGCCATGGCTTACTGTTCCTGGCCGGTCAAACTGACTGGACCTTGCTGGTGGCTTCTTCAACTTCATAGAAGCTGGGCCGCACATTCGAGACCAGAGACTTGCGCGCGAATTCGACGGACACGGCCGGTGCATAACCCTGCAAATGAGCGAGCAGGCCGGCTTTCATGCACAGCATGTATTTGGCTTCATGTTCCATGGTGGTCTTCGCCGCGGCGGCCATCGGCGAGACGAAGCCGTATGAAATCAGAATGCCGGCAAAGGTACCGACTAGCGCGCCGCCGATCAGCTTGCCGAGAACTTCGGGTGGCTCGCTGATCGAGCCCATGGTGTGAATAACGCCAAGCACCGCGGCGACGATGCCGAGCGCCGGGAAGCTTTCGCCGAAGGAGGACAGGACGTGAGCAGCCTGATGGTCTTCTTCGTGATGCACTTCGAGTTCCATATCCATCAGGGATTCCATCTCGTGCGGATTCTCGCTGCCCAAGGTCATCAGGCGGAGATAATCGCAGAGGAAGTCCATCGCATGATGGTCGGACATGAATTTGGGGAACTGGGTAAAGAGCTTGCTCTCCTCCGGCTTTTCGATGTGCTGTTCCAGCGCCAACATGCCTTTGCTCTTGGCCAGCTTGAACACGCTGTAGAGCATCGAAAGCAGCTCGAGATAATCATCCTTGGTATAGCGGGGGCCTTTGAAGGCCAGCTTGAAGCCGCCCAGGGCTCGCTTCAGGACGGGTTTCGGAGAACTGATGATCAATGCGCCGACGCCGGCACCAAAGATGATGACGAACTCGAACGGCATCCACAAAACTTCTAGATGGCCGCCGCCGGCGACATAGCCGCCGATCACACTGCCGAGGACGACAATCGCGCCAATAATAGTCAGCATCTCAACACTCCATGCCCGCGTCCGGCGAATCTGTCCGGCGCGTCAACCCGACCCATGTTTATCGTATGCGGGGGGTAAATAGAATATTGAAAAGACGTAATGGTTTACGGGGACTGGCGGCTTATAAGGCGCAGGCGACCCAGTGCCCCGGCCTCGATATCCCCGGGGCGCAGGGACATCGGAATATACTGGTTTCCGCTCCAGGGGCCGGCAAAGTCCCGGTAATTGGGTGACAGGGCATGGCCGGACTGGCCGGTCGAATGGATGAATTGCGAGCGATTCAGGTCCGCGAGGTCATAGATGGCCCGCAGGGAGGCCGCATGGCGATTGGCGAAGGGTTCGGTTTCGTTAGCCAGGTCATTCTGTCCCGTATTCACTGTGAAGGTATCGCCCGGGGTGGGGACGTTGATCTCGAAGAACCGGCGCAGGATTGAAATATTGCTGAAAGGCCGATGAACGGCCTTGGCGTAATGGGCGTCGCCCCAGCGCCAGCGGCCGAGATCGGACCCGTACCGGTTTTTCAGATCGCTCAGCGCCAGATCCAGGGCTTCGGCGATCAGGTCATTGCAGGTGCTGGGAATGCCGGCTGCAACATTGGAACACCATCGCGCCTGGCCATTCTGGTTGGTCAGTATGTTTTTCATCAGCATCGGCCGGGAACGCCAGAGCGGCTGAAAGGTCTCCCCCAGTTCATCTGCCAGTACCAGGCGGGTGAGTTCACGATACCAGGCCTGGAAAATCAGCGGCTCAGCCCGGTTCACGGTCATGTTACCGTCCCAGGCAGCAAGCATGGCATGCGTTGCCTGCAGCTCGTTGTTGTTCGGCGTCCGCTTGGGAGGCGCGGTCAGCATGAGGGGAAGAATATCCGTCGCCATGAGCGAAAGGGTGTCGCCCTGAATCTGGCGGAAACTCTCGACAGAATGGACAGACCGCTCATTCAGGAGCTGCTCGATCCGGCGCGCGCGATAAGGTTCAGCCCATTCCGTTGTGAGGAAATGGGGGTAACTGTCAGGCACGATTTTGTGGTTGGCCGTCACCAAAATGCCGCGCGCCGGATTGTAGCTGCGCGGCAGTTGATCGAAGGGAATGAAGCCAGTCCAGTCGTAGCGGGCGTCCCAGCCGGGCACTGGAGCAAGCCCCTTGATGTCGTTGTCCGGGCGTCGCACCGGAATGGAGCCGGGTGCCAGGAAGCCGATATTTCCCTCGCGATCAGCATAAACGATATTCTGCTGTGGCGCGACATACCGTTCGAAATTGCGAACGAAGCCATTCCAGTCTGCGACGTTCTCCATGCCCAGCAGGGAATCTGCTGTGGTGTCATCGTCACGCAATGCCGTCCACGCAAAAGCCAGCACATAGTCTCCGCCAATAGCGCGTTGTGCGTGCTCGTGCACATCGGAGATAACCGGACCGTGCCGGGTTTCTCTGACGGTTATTGCGACATCGCTTTCACCACGCAGTTTGATAATTTCCTGTCGCGTCGCAAAAGCTGCGCTGCCGGTTGGCGTGATATAGCGGGAGGCATCAGCCGGATCGATTTTCTCGATATAGAGATCTTGCGTATCCGGTCCGGTATTGGTGAAGCCCCAGGCGACGCGGCCGTTGTGGCCCAGGATAATGCCGGGAATACCCGGCAGGGTCGCGCCGATGATGCCGCTGGTTTGCGTTGTAAGATGGGCGAAATACCAAACTGCCGGCGAAGAGAGACCGAGGTGGGGGTCGTTGGCGAGCAAGGGAAGTCCGGTAACCGTACGTTTGCCATTGATCACCCAGTTGTTGGAGCCAATGCCTTCGGGCGGCGGCGGCGGCAACGCCTTCATCAAGGCGTCGACATCAATCGTGGCGGCGACCTGCCGATGAAGGTCGCCAAGTGCGGCCAGCGCAACCGGGCCGTCACCGGGATATGGTGGATAAAACTCTTCGATCTGTTGTTTGCTGAGGCGGCGCGTCAGGCTGAGGCGGGCCAGTTCGCTGCCCCAGTTGCCACTCAGGTCCCAGGCCATCATTTTAAGCCAGCCGAGAGAGTCCGCAGGCGTCCATGGCTCGGGCATCAGGTCGAAGGCCAGAAATTCCGGCGGCAGCGGGGCGCTACGATGGGCGAGAAACGCGTTGATGCCATCCGCATAGGCCTGCAGGTAGCTTTGGGTTTCGGGCATGAGCGTGCCGAATGCGACTTCTGCCTTGCGGCGAATGCCTAGCGTGCGAAAGAATTTGTCTGTGTTCAGGGCCGGCGCGCCGAATACTTCTGCCAGTCGACCAGCCGCGATGCGGCGCTGAACTTCCATTTGCCACAGGCGGTCTTGCGCATGAACATACCCGAGACCGAAGGCGCTTTCATCGCGAGTAGTGGCGCGGACATGCGGGACGGCATGCCGGTCCCGCAGAATTTCTACCGGCGCTGAAAGCGCCCGTTCGACCCGGACTTCACCATTCACATTAGGCAGCGACAGGCGGGCTATGACGTAGATGCTGCCGCCGACGAGCGCGACGAGCAGAACTGCAGCCATAACCAGTCTGAACAACCAACGCATACGTTTCCGCCCGCCGATAAGATACGAGCAGGATTAACAGATTCGCTGGTTGTTTGCAGGTTTGAAATACGCTGGCGGCTATGCAGCCGGGGATGGCCGGCTCAGGTCAGGCGACGGCCAGTTCGCGGGCGCCGACGAGCGTATTCAGGGCGCTGGTAAAGGCAGCGGTGGCGGCCCGGGCAACGCCGGACGGGGCCGGCGTGGGGGCAGGCGCGGTGTTGGCCGTGCTGCCACCCTGACCGAAGCTCACGGCAGGGGTTTCGGCAGACGTGTCGGCCTTATCCGCTGCGCTGCCGATGATGCGCGGGGCATTGGCATCGCCTGAATGCTGCTGGTCGCCAGAATCCTGGTTGGCAACGCGCAGATCGGAGTCATCAGGCAGGTTCTGCGCATATTCGCGCACCGCACGCGGACTAGGATACTGCTGCTGCACTTCACCGGTCTGGCTGTTGCGAATTTCAACGATTGCCAGACGTGTCTTGATATCGACCCGGATGAAGGGACTGACGAAAACTGCTGCGATCTGGGAGGAAGAAACATCAACTTCTTCGCCGCCGGTAGTGCCGCGACGCGACGACGCGGCCGCAAACCCGATGGTTGCAGCAGACGGTCCTTCAGTACTTCGAGCAGTATTGCGGGCAATCGCACCGGTACTGCTCGACGCGGCGTAACTGCCGATAGTGTCGAGCGGCATGATGGGTTTCTCCCACGCCAGGAAAGGGTAACTCAGCCTTTTATTTACTATAATTACCCCTGTCCCGCAAGTTGAAATTGTATGAAGCATGCAATCAAACGCGGTAGAGGGCTATGCGGGGGTTAACCAAGAGTAATTGCCCCCGTTGATATCTTGATGCAAACTGTTCCATCGGATAGGTTTTTTAAACTAACTAGTTAAATATTCAGGGTTTTTAGGGAGAGGCGAATGGCGAAGGTTGCATTTATTGGTCTTGGCGTGATGGGCTTCCCCATGGCCGGGCATTTGGTTAAGGCCGGGCATACGGTGACAGTCTGGAACCGCTCCCAAGGCAAGGCGGACCGCTGGGTTGCCCAGCATAAGGGGCAGAAGGCATTAACCCCTAAGGAGGCCGCCGCGGGGGCCGAATTCGTCATGGCCTGTGTCGGGAATGACGATGACCTGCGTTCAGTCGTGTATGGCGATACCGGAATTCTGGCGGGTCTGGCCAAGGGCGCGGTCTTTGTCGATCACACCACCGCTTCGGCGGATGTGGCTCGCGAAATCGGTGAGAAGGCCAAGGCTGCCGGGCAGGCCTTCATCGATGCGCCGGTCTCAGGCGGTCAGGCCGGCGCAGAGAACGGTCAGCTGACCATCATGTGCGGCGGCGATGCCTCGACCTATGAGAAGGTCAAGCCGGTGATCCAGGCCTATGCGAAGATGCAGAACCTGATGGGGCCGACTGGCAGTGGTCAGCTTACCAAGATGATGAACCAGATTTGCATTGCCGGTCTCGTGCAGGGCCTGGCGGAAGCACTGGCCTTCGGTCGTGCTTCGGGTCTGGACCTGACCAAGGCTGTAGAAGTCATTTCCAAGGGCGCGGCAGGATCGTGGCAGATGGACAATCGCCACAAGACGATGATCGAAGGCAAATTCGACTACGGCTTTGCCGTCGACTGGATGCGCAAGGATCTCGGTATCTGCCTGGCTGAAGCGCGGCGTAACGGCGCCAGCCTGCCGGTGGCGGCACTGGTTGACCAGTTCTATGCCGAAGTGCAGCAGATGGGTGGGAATCGCTGGGATACGTCCAGCCTGATCGCCCGCCTTGAAGCGACCAAGACGGCCAAGAAGTTCTGATTGTCAGAGTGATGCCGGTGGCAGCAGTTCTCAGGACTGCTGCCCCGGTTATTTCTTCTCGGCGATCATCCGGGCGACATCACGCGCAAAGTATGTCAGCACGCCATCGCAGCCCGCACGCTTGAAAGCGAGCAGGCTTTCAAAGGCGACTTTGGTGCGGTCCAGCCAGCCACGCTCGGCCGCGCCAGCCAGCATCGCGTATTCTCCCGACACCTGATACGCGAAGGTCGGCAGGTGGAAAGCCTGCTTCACACGCCAGCAGATATCGAGATATGGCATGCCTGGCTTGACCATCACCATGTCGGCGCCTTCGGCCACATCCAGCGCAACTTCGCGCAGGGCTTCGTCGCCGTTGGCAGGGTTCATCTGGTAGGTGCGCTTATCGCCGACGCCGAGATTGACCGACGAACCGACGGCATCGCGGAAGGGACCATAGAAGGCCGAGGCGTATTTCGCGGCATAAGCCATCAACTGGACATGACGCACGCCGTCGCGCTCGAAAGCCGTTCGGATGGCACCGATGCGGCCGTCCATCATGTCGGAAGGGGCGATAATGTCGCAGCCGGCCTGTGCCTGGATCAGGGCCTGCTGTACCAGCAATTCCACGGTTTCATCGTTGAGGATTTCGCCATCACGCAGCAATCCGTCATGGCCATGGCTGGTATAGGGATCAAGGGCCACGTCACAAAGCACACCGAGGTTTTTCGTCGCAGCCTTGATGGCGCGCACGCTGCGGCAGACGGTATTCTCCGGATTGAGGCCTTCGCGGCCATCCTCGGTCTTCAGTTTCGGATCGGTGGCAGGGAAGAGGGCAATGGCCGGAATGCCAAGCGCCTCGGCTTCCTTTGCGCCCGTCACAGCGGCATCGATGCTCAGGCGCTCGACGCCGGGCATCGAGGGAATGGCGGCATTGGATTTACCGTCATGGACGAAGATGGGCCAGATCAGGTCGTCGACGCTGAGGCGGTTTTCCGCCACTAGCCTGCGGGTCCAGTCAGACTGGCGCAGACGGCGGAGGCGGGACGCGGGAAAGGCAGGGGGCTGGGTAATCGGCGGATTGCTCATTCACAAAGCTTTATCAAACCGCTCCTGAAACGCAATCCAGACCCAGGGGGATGTGCCGAAAATCCGCCCTAATCGCAGGGCAAGTCCAAAGGAGATCGGGCGTTCGCCGGACAGAACCAGTCGCAGCAGCTTGCGGGGGATATGGGCTTCCCGCTGGAAATCGTCCGGATCGGTGCCGCGGGCGACAATTGCCCGTTCGAGAAGAACACCTGGATGGATCGGCAGCATGTCGGAACTCCATACCGTGATGACGGCATGGAGAATCATGCGCTGCGTTGGTTAATGTCCCGTAACGCCGCCGCCATTTCCGCGCGGGGTGCGGCCGGCAAGCCGATCAAACTGATTGACCAGGTTGGTGACATCCTTATCAAGCGGCTCGGGGGGCAGCAGGGTTGCGGCATCGTTTGCCGGCGGTGGTGCAGCAGCCTGTGCCTGCTGGTCAGCAAGTTTGGCTGTAAGCTCCACATCTTCGCGGCAGCGCACTGTGAACCAGAAAGTCGAGCCTTCGTTAGGGGCACTGACGACACCGATCTCGCCACCCATCAGATGTACCAGGTGGCGGCAGATCGTCAGCCCCAGGCCCGTGCCGCCATAGCGACGGGTCATGGAAGCATCTGCCTGCGTAAAGGGCTCGAATAGTTTGTTCTGCTGGTCGGCCGCGATGCCAATGCCGGTGTCACGGATGGCGCAGTGCAGCATGAACTCGCCATTCTGCAATGGCGTCGCCGTTATGGTGATGGTTACGCTGCCGTTCTCGGTAAATTTGATGGCGTTGCCAATCAGGTTGATCAGAATCTGCCGCAGGCGCAGTGGATCGCCGATCACATGTTCCGGCACATTCTCGGCCAGATCGAGCATGAGCTGGTTGTTGTTGTCCCGGGCTCTTGGCGCCAGCAGAGCCATGACATTGTCAATGCTTGGTCGCAGGTCGAAGTCGATCGCTTCGATTTGCAGCTTGCCCGCTTCCAGCTTCGATACGTCGAGAATGTCGTCGATCAGGCCAAGCAGGTCACGAGCGGACTGATGCGCCACTTCCGCATAGCGCTTGAGAGCGGGTTCCAGTTCACTGCGATGGATCAGGCTCAGCATGCCCAGCACACCATTCATGGGCGTGCGAATCTCATGGCTCATCATTGCCAGGAAGCTGGACTTGGCGCGATTGGCGGATTCAGCGGCATCCTTGGCCAGCACCAGTGCCTGCGCAGTTTCGGCCAGCTTGACGGACTGCTCTTCCAGCATCTGACGCTGCCATTCCAGCTCATTCACCTGGCGGCGGATCTGGTCGACGTCCTCGAGGCTGCCGGTCATCCGAACCGGGCGGCCGGCGTCATTGCGGGCAACTTCTGCGCGCCCTAGGACCCAGATGTAACGCCCGTCGGAGCGCTGGATGCGGAATTCGATATCATAAGGCTTGCCATGACGAAGACTGTCCTCGGCATGCTTTTGCAGCATGGTAAGATCGTCAGGATGGACCAGGTCATTGAAGGCATGAATGGTGGTGCGTGAGGCCAGCAGGTTGTTGTCTTTTCCGTCCTGCAGGTAATTGGCGACGATCAGCAGGTTGCCACTGGCGAGATCCCAGTCCCAGATGCCCAGGCGGCTGCTGCGTGCGGCGGCCTGGAACAGGTTGTTGCTGGCCTCGAGGGCTGCATGGGCGCTTTCCATGGCGCGCTGCTGCAGCATGACGCGGGCTGAAAGTGCCATCAGTCCCGCGATCATATAAGTCGCAACAAGACAGGCCGTGAAGGACAGCGCCGGCACCAGATGATCGGATGTGGTGGCGACATTGGCCTGCCACAGTACGAAAGACGCCAGGATCCCGCCGATCAGGATGCCGGCCTGGCCGATGAGCAGTGGCGCGGGGGCGACGGATGGCGATGGATGGTAGGTTCGCGCTGCACCTGCCGCGCCAAGCAGCAACAGCATGATGGCGCCGTCAGGCAATGCCGCTGCATGCATCGTCCAGGCCGGACTCTGCGGCAAGACGTCCAATGCACCGATGGTCAACGTGAGCGCCAGTGCCAACAGCGTCATGGCATTTGACCAGCCAAGCGGGACATTGCTGACAGTGGCTCGGCCCGCGGCGGGAATATAGAGGCGGATAGACGCCAGCAGGAAACCAAAGGCGACCAGCGGTCCCATATGGCCGGACCAGAGTGCAGGCGCGACCGGGGAGATGGATGTTCCAGCCTGTCGAAGATCCAGGTGCTGCAGGAAGGCGACGATGCTTACGATGGCCAGAAGGCCGAGCGCCAGCGCGAGCAAACGCGACACGCGGCCAGCACTGTCCCGGGTGAGCAGCGACAGGGCGGCAAGAATGGCACAGGCCGTGATATCGATATGAATGGGTGGCTGACCCGGCAGCCAGGCAATAGTGCTGCTACCGCTGAAGAATGCAGTCGCCAGCAGGACGGCGGACAAACCGAGCATCAGCCCGGCCGTACCATAGGCGAGGCCACGCAACGGCCAGCCGATACCGGTGCCGGTATCCGGTAAAGCTGGGGTTGGTGACGATGGCAGCATCAGCGTAAGTGCCAAAAAACGGTTGGTTTATCCTGCGGCGAAACTAGCATGCGGGTCGATCTCATGCGACTCTGTTGCGGTCCATTGACGTTGCGGCGGCGCGTTGACGGACGTGGAACGGGCAATTAAGACCCGTTTAAAGGGAGAAAAGAGAATGCTGTTCGAGCTTACGGAGGATCAGCGGGCGATACAGGACACGGCGCGGCGCTTCGCGACCGACCGGATGCAGCCCAACGCCGCGCGCTGGGACGAGGACAAGCATTTTCCGGCAGATGAATTGCGCGAAGCCGCCAGCCTCGGTTTCGGTGGTATCTATGTGCAGGAGGATGTCGGTGGTTCCGGCCTCAGCAGGCTCGATGCCGCCCTGATCTTCGAAGAACTCGCAGCCGGCTGTACCTCAACCGCCGCCTATATCTCGATCCACAACATGGCTGCCTGGATGATTGACCGCTTCGGCGGTGAAGAGCAACGGCGGAAGTTCCTGCCGGACCTCTGCCGGATGCAGACATTCGCGTCTTACTGCCTCACCGAGCCGAATGCCGGCTCCGATGCGGCTGCTCTGCAGACCAGGGCGGTGGATGCCGGCGACCACTATGTGTTGAATGGTACCAAGGCGTTCATTTCGGGCGGCGGCCGCTCGGACATATATGTGTGCATGGTGCGGACTGGGGAGCCGGGCTCGCGCGGTGTCACTTGTCTTATCGTGGAGAACGGCACGCCAGGTCTGTCCTTCGGCGCGCAGGAACGCAAGCTGGGCTGGAACAGTCAGCCGACTGCCATGGTGATCTTCGAGGACTGCAAGGTGCCGAAGGCCAACCGGATCGGTGCGGAAGGCGAAGGTTTCCGGATTGCCATGGCTGGCTTGGATGGTGGCCGCATCAATATCGGTGCCTGCTCGCTGGGCGCGGCCAAAGCCTGCCTGACGGCTGCGCGCGAATATGTCGTCACACGCAAGCAGTTCGGCAATGCCATCGCCAATTTCCAAGCGACACAGTTCAAGCTGGCCGACATGGCCACCGATCTGACGGCCGCCCGGCTGATGATCCGCCAGGCTGCGGCCATGCTGGACGCAAAAAGTCCGGATGCCACCATGCACTGCGCGATGGCCAAGCGCTTCGCCACCGATGCCGGCTTCGCCATCTGCAACGAGGCACTGCAGCTCCATGGCGGGTATGGCTATCTGAAGGATTATCCGATCGAGCGGTATTTGCGCGACGCGCGTGTCCATCAAATTCTGGAGGGCACTAACGAGATCATGCGCGTGATCATCTCGCGCGCGCTGCTCTCCGGATCATTCCACGATTGATTATTTCCAGCTCAAGGTTCCCATGACTCAGGACATTCTGTTTTCAGTTCAGAACGGCGTCGGCATCATCACGCTGAACCGGCCCAAGGCGCTGAACGCGCTGACGCATGACATGTGCATTCCGCTGGAGCAGAATCTGCGGGCCTGGGCGAAGGATGCTGCTGTGAAGGCGGTGATCATCAAGGGCGAAGGTGAGCGGGCCTTCTGCGCCGGCGGCGATATCCGCAAGCTGGCCGACCGCAGCCCGGAAGGCGCTACCTATCGCAAGCAGTTCTGGCATGACGAATATCGCTGCAACACCCTTATCGGTGAATATCCAAAGCCGTTCATTGCGCTGATCGACGGCATCTTCATGGGCGGTGGTGTGGGGCTGTCGGTTCATGGCAGCCATCGCGTGATTAGCGAGCATGCACATTTCGCCATGCCGGAAACCAGCATCGGTCTCTTTCCCGATGTGGGCGGCACATATTTTCTGCCCCGTTGTCCGGGTGAGCTGGGGCTTTATCTTGGCCTGACCGGTGCGCGTCTTAAGGGTGCAGACATCACGACGACCGGCATTGCCACTCATCACGTGCTGCGTGAGCAGATGCCGGCGCTGGAGCAGGCGCTGATCACGGCGTCGCCGACCGACAAGGCCGCTGTGGATGCCGTGGTGGTGAAATTCGCCAGCGATCCCGGCCCGTCGCCATTGACCAATCTGAAGTCGCAGATTGATAAGCTGTTTGCCGGCCAGAGCGTGGCAGAGATCATTTCCGCTCTTGAGGCCGAAGCCTCGCCCTTCTCGGTGGAGCAGGCCTCGATCATCCGGGGCAAGTCGCCGACATCGGTGAAGCTGACCTTCGCGCAACTGCGGCGCGGCCGTTCGCTCGATCTGCGCGATTGCATGAAGCTCGAATGGCGCATCTGCAACCATGTGGCACTGGGCCATGATTTCTATGAAGGCGTGCGCGCCGTGATTATCGACAAGGATCACCGACCGAAATGGCAGCCTGCCCGTCTGGAAGATGTCAGCGATGCCGACATCGAGGCCTATTTCGCCCCGGTTCCGGGCGGCGATCTCAAGTTTGACTGAACAAGAAAAAGATCAGGCGGAGGATATCATGGCGAGTATCGGCTTTATCGGCGTCGGCAACATGGGCGGCCCGATGGCGCGCAATCTGCTGAAGGCCGGCTATACAGTGAAGGCCTTCGATTTGGCTGCCGACCTGGTGCAGAAGGTCGTAGAAGCCGGCGGTGTTGCGGCTGCCAGTGCACAGGATGCTGCAAAGGATGTGGATGCCGTGGTGACCATGCTGCCGGCCGGCAAGCATGTGCTGGGTGTCTATACCGGCGAGAAGGGCATCCTAGCCGTAGCGCGTCCCGGCACGGTTTTCATCGACAGTTCGACCATCGACGTGCGGTCTGCGCGGGAGGCGATCTCTGCCGCCGAGGCCAAAGGTATGCTGATGCTGGACGCCCCGGTTTCGGGTGGGATCGCGGGGGCCGAGAACGCGGCATTGACCTTCATGGTGGGCGGCACGGATGCAGCCTTTGCCAAGGCCAAGCCGATCCTGGAAGCCATGGGTAAGAAGATCGTTCATGCCGGCGGTGCGGGGAACGGTCAGGTTGCCAAGATCTGCAACAACATGGTGCTGGGCATCACCATGGTCGGCATTTCGGAAGCCTTCGTCATGGCGGAAAAGCTCGGCCTGTCGGCGCAGGCCATGTTCGACATCGTGTCCAGTTCATCTGGCGGCTGCTGGGCGCTGGCGAACCATTGTCCTGTCCCGGGTCCTGTACCGGCTTCGGCTGCCAACCGCGATTATAAGCCCGGCTTTGCCGCGGAGCTGATGCTGAAGGACTTGAAGCTGTCGCAGGAGGCTGCGCGCAGCGCCAAGGTGCAGACGCCGCTGGGCTCTGAAGCCACGGCGCTCTATGCCGAATACGTGGATACGGGGAATGGCTCGAGCGACTACTCGGGCATCATCCGGATGATCCGCGATCTAGGCTGAAACGGGCTTAGCTGCCCTGACGTTTCGGCGGGGTGAATTTCGCAAGACCGCGGAGTTCATCCTTGCTGAGCGCCGTAACGAAGAATGCGTCCGCATCCTTGCGCTCGAAGCGGACCTGCTTCCATTCGATCTCTACCTTGTCTTCGGCCAGGCCAAGCAGCTTGTCGATGCCGACGATCAGCGAGATCACATGCCCCTCGCGATCCATGATCAGGTTATCCACCGTTCCCAGCGTGTCGCCATTTTCATGGCGCAGCTTCGTACCGATGACCACGACCTGCTCGGTGCTGAGCTTGGGCATGTTTTCTTCAACCGAGAAATCCGGCGCCTTGGTCTTTTCGCCCTGCGGCACGCCGGGTTCGGCATTCGGGCCGGGCACTGCCGCACGCGGCTGGCGGGGCGCTGGCGATTCCTGCTGCGGGGCGGGCGCCTGGGCGAAAACCAGAGCAGGCTGCGCCAGGATGATAGCGGCGATGACGAGGGCGGTGCGCATTACCGGCGCTCCACCGTTGCATTCACGGCCATGACCTTCGGCATGCTGTAGGGCTGGCCCGACTGGCGGAGATCGTCACCCCAGAGGCTGGCAGCTTCGTGGTGGCGGGGAGCGGTCTGGAACCATTCGTTGAAAGCTACGAAAGGCAGGGCAGCGATGCAGGCGGCAAACAGGATGAGGATGGCTTCGCGCATGGTTCTATTCTCCCTTTGGGAGGCAGGCCGTCCGTCAGGCGGCCATTCATGAACCAAACGTTAATGCGCCAGAGCGGTTCCAGCGGGGAGCTGGGACAAAACCGTGAGAAAAGCTGTGTCAGGCCGGAAGGACGGCTGTGGCTTCGATTTCGACCTTGGCGCGGTCTTCCAGTAGCGCGGTGACTTGTACCAGCGTCATCGCAGGATAATGGCGTCCCAGAATCTCACGGTAGACTTTCCCAAGATCTGCGTTGCGCTCCATGTAGTCGCGCTTGTCGACCACATACCAGGTCAGACGGACAATATGTTCTGGACGCGCCCCGGCTTCCGCCAGTACACGAACAATGTTGCGAAGGGCCTGTCGTGTCTGATCGACCAGATCATCACTTTCGAATTCGGATTCCGCAGTCCAGCCGATCTGGCCGGCGATAAAGATCATTCGCCCCTCGGCAGCGATGCCGTTGGCATAACCCTTGGGCTTGGCCCATTCCGCCGGATTGAGAATCTTCATGCTGCGCCTTCGCGTGATCCAAAGTATTTTATATATAAAATATATTGGCCGAACAAGCCGATTCCACGATTATGTTTCCCTCAGGGAACCACCTACAGGCGTAAGTCGGTTCAACAGATGAAAGTTGCATAAAGCTTGAGCCCGGTTGCAAAGCGATGGTAACAGAGAAGTTATGTCACACGCGACAGGGAGCGGTGGCGGAGGTGCAATCATTGAATTTCGTCGCGTCGGGGCGGCGTTGAAGGTGATTGCAGTCGATCCGGCAACCGGCATGGAAGTATCTGTAATCGGCGACCCACGGGTGTCGGAGCAGGAACTTGCACGGCTGGCAGTCCAGAAACTCCGTTACAGGCTGGCCAAGCAGCAAAGCGACAACGGGGGATAATGGAGTATTTTATTCAGCAGCTGATCAACGGTATCACGCTGGGCGCGGTTTATGCGCTGATCGCCATCGGATACACGATGGTTTACGGCATCATCGGCATGATCAATTTTGCTCATGGCGAAATTTACATGATCGGCGCCTTCATCGCCGTCATCGGCTTTTCGATCCTGGGACTGGTTGGTGTGACCTGGGTCCCGTTCGCGCTGGTGATCGTGTTGATTGTTTCCATGGTCGTCACCGGCCTGTATGGCTGGACCGTTGAGCGCATCGCCTATCGGCCATTGCGCGGATCGTCCCGTTTGGCGCCGCTAATCTCGGCCATCGGCATGTCGATTTTTCTGCAGAACTACGTACAGATTGTGCAGGGCGCTCGTATCAAGCCGTTGCAGCCGATGGTGCGTGGCGGCATCGAACTGATGAAGGGTGAGACCTTCTCGGTCACGCTCAGCTATCTGCAGGTCATGATCGTCGTGCTGACGCTTGCACTGATGATCGGGTTCTCCTGGCTGATTGCGGCAACGCCGCTTGGCCGCGCCCAGCGTGCCTGCGAACAGGACCGCACCATGGCTTCGCTACTGGGCGTCAATACGGATCGGACGATCTCGCTGACGTTTGTCTTGGGCGCGGTGTTGGCTGCCGTTGCCGGCGTGATGGTGTCGCTTTATTACGGCGTGGTTGATTTCTATATCGGCTTCCTCGCCGGGTTGAAGGCGTTCACGGCGGCTGTTCTTGGCGGTATCGGCAGCCTGCCCGGCGCCATGTTGGGCGGATTGCTGATTGGCCTAATCGAGGCTTTCTGGTCGGCTTATTTCAGCATCGAATATAAGGATGTCGCGGTCTTCGGCATTCTGGTGGTGGTGCTGATCTTCCGTCCCACCGGATTGCTCGGCCGTCCGGAAGTCGAGAAGGTGTGACATGAGCATCGTCGAACGTTTGCGCGATGCCTTCATGGGCGCGGTTGTCGCCGCCATTCTTGCCCTGCCGCTGATGGGTTTCGAAACCGTCGATACCGGCGGTCCGCTCGGGATCAAGATTCGCTTCGACTGGGTCGCCTATGCCGCCATTGCGGTCTTCATCGGCCGTTTCAGCATGCGCTATGCTCTCGACTGGCGCCGGGCCTATCGTGAAAAGATCGCACAGGAAGTTGCGCCAGCCGAGGCGGTGACCCGCAAGTCGCTTCTCAGCGATCTCGGCCGCAAGGCAGACAAATGGCTGATGCCGGCACTGATCGGCTTTGCGATCATTCTGCCGTTCATGCCATTTGCCAGTCGTACGGTGGTTGATCTGGCCACAGTCGTGTTGATTTACGTCATGCTGGGCTGGGGCCTCAATATTGTGGTCGGTCTGGCTGGCCTGCTCGATCTGGGGTATGTCGCCTTCTATGCGGTCGGCGCTTATACCTATGCCTTGCTCTCGCAGCATTTCGGTTTTGGCTTCTGGGCCAGCCTACCGCTCGCCGGACTGTTTGCCGCCACCTTCGGCGTCATTCTCGGTTTCCCGGTCCTGCGTCTGCGTGGCGACTATCTCGCCATCGTGACGCTGGGTTTCGGCGAGATCATCAGGGTGATTCTGCTCAACTGGTCACCCGTGACCGGTGGCCCGAATGGCATCAGCGGCATCCAACGTCCGTCATTTTTCGGCATACCTTTTACCAGTACGCCGCCGGATGGTGTGAAAGCCTTCCACGAGATATTCGGTTTAGAGTTCAGCTCAGTCCACCGCATCATTTTCCTGTATTACGTGATCCTGGTATTGGCGCTGATCACCAATCTGTTCACGATGCGCATTCGCAAGCTGCCCGTCGGTCGCGCCTGGGAAGCACTGCGCGAAGATGAGATCGCGTGCAAGGCTCTGGGCATCAACCCGACCAATACAAAACTGACCGCCTTTGCTATCGGGGCGATGTTCGGCGGCTTCGCGGGCAGCTTCTTCGCCACGCGTCAGGGCTTCATCAGCCCGGAAAGCTTCAGCTTCATTGAATCGGCCGTGATTCTGGCAATCGTGGTGCTGGGTGGCATGGGTAGTCAGGCCGGCATCGTACTGGCCGCCGCCTTCCTGACACTGCTGCCCGAAATCGCCCGTGAATTCTCGCTGTTCCGCATGCTGGCTTTCGGTGCATCCATGGTGCTGATCATGGTCTGGCGTCCGCAGGGCCTGCTGTCGTATCGCGAGCCGACAATACGCCTCTCACCCCGAACGGCAGCAGGGGAGGCCAAATCATGAGCGCGCCTGTCCTGCTGAAGGTCGAGCATCTCACCATGCGGTTCGGCGGCCTGATTGCTGTCAACGACGTGTCCTTCGATGCGATGCCGAACCAGATCACGGCGATCATCGGCCCAAACGGTGCCGGCAAGACGACGGTGTTCAACTGCATTGCCGGCTTTTACAGACCCACGGTCGGCCGGTTGCTGCTCGACAACAACGGTAAGTATTTTCATCTCGAGCGCATGGCCGGCAATGATATCGCCGGCAAGGCACGGGTGGCGCGCACGTTCCAGAATATACGGCTATTCCCGAAAATGACGGTGCTCGAGAATCTGATTGTCGCTCAGCATAACCGGCTGATGCGCGCTTCAGGCTTCACGCTGCTCGGTCTGGTCGGATGGCCGGGCTATGCCAAGGCTGAGGCCGAAGCGGTGGAACGCGCACGCTACTGGCTGGAACGTACCCATCTGACGGCAGCCGCCGATGAAGAAGCGGGTAGTCTGCCCTATGGTGGCCAGCGCCGGCTCGAGATCGCGCGCGCTATGTGCACCGAGCCCGTGCTGCTTTGTCTTGATGAACCGGCCGCCGGTCTGAATCCGCGAGAGTCGGCCGAACTGAATGCCTTGCTGCGTTTCATTCGGGATGAGCACAAATGTGGCGTCCTGCTGATCGAGCATGACATGAGTGTCGTGATGGAAATTTCAGACCATATCGTTGTGTTGGATTACGGCAAGAAGATCGCCGACGGCACACCAGAAGCCGTGCGCAACGATCCCGCTGTCATCCGCGCCTATCTGGGCGAACCGGAAGATGGTGCGGCTTCCGCAAAGGGAGCCGTCTGATGCTGAAGGTTGCGGGCCTGCATACTTACTACGGCGCCGTGCATGCGCTCAAAGGCGTTGATCTTGAAGTCGGGAAGGGTGAGATCGTTGCCCTGATCGGTGCCAACGGTGCCGGAAAATCCACGCTACTGATGAGCCTTTGCGGCAATCCGAAGCCGCGCCATGGTTCGGTCCATCTGGCTGGTGAGGACATCACTGGCGTTGCGACGCATACACTGGTACGCCGCGGCATGGCGCATGCACCGGAAGGCCGGCGCATCTTCCCGCGTATGACCGTGCTGGAAAATCTCCGTATGGGTGCGGTAGCCGGTGATCCGGCGCATTTCGACAGCGATATCGAGCGCGTCTTCACACTGTTCCCGCGTCTGAAGGAGCGTCGCGAGCAGCGGGGCGGCACCTTGTCGGGTGGTGAGCAACAAATGCTGGCGATCGGTCGTGCCTTGATGAGCCGACCGCAGTTGCTTCTGCTCGATGAGCCCTCGCTCGGTCTTGCGCCGCTAGTGGTAAAGCAGATCTTCAGCATCATCGAAGAAGTCAATCGTGAAGGTATGACGGTGCTACTAGTCGAACAGAATGCCTATCACGCACTCAAGCTGGCGCATCGGGGCTATGTGTTGGTCAATGGCCGCATCACCATGAGTGGCAGCGGCGCCGAGCTGCTGGCCAACGAGCAAATCCGTGCGGCCTATCTTGAGGGAGGGCATTGATGCTCAACGCCATCCTCGGTGAAAGTATCTGGGTCTTCCTGGGCCTGACCGTCGTTCTGGTCGGTGGTTGCTCTTTCCTGATGGGGCAGGCCATTGCTGCCACATGGCGACCGTACTGGCAGATTCTGCCCTACAGCTTTGTTCTGGCTGCGGCCAACCGCTTTCTGGCCTTTTCGCTGTTCAAGGAGCAGCTCCTGGTCATCATTCCCTACCTCATTGGGGTGATTGTGGTCTGGGCACTGGCTACACTCGGGTATCGCCTTACCCTCGTCGACCTGATGGTTCACCAGTATCCGTGGCTCTATGAGCGCTCCGGACTGCTCGGATGGCGCGAAAAGCAGGGGGCACCCTAGGTTGTTGCCCAGCCTGCCCAGACTGATCTAGACTTTCATTCAGTTTCATAACAGGGAGAGGATATCATGCGTAAACTTATGACTGGATTGGCGGTTGTGGCGTCGATCGGCCTATTTGCCGGTGCGGCCTCGGCCCAGATCAAGGTGGCGCTGAACGGTCCGATGACCGGCCAGCTGGCAAGCTTCGGCGAACAGATGAAGCGTGGCGTCGAGATGGCCGTTGCCGATCTCAATGCTGCTGGCGGCGTCAACGGCCAGAAGCTGCAGATCATCATCGGCGATGACGCCTGCGATCCGAAGCAGGCAGTGGCTGTTGCCAATCGCGCGGCTCAGGAAAAGGTGGCCATCGTGTTCGGCCACTTCTGCTCGGGCTCCTCGATCCCGGCATCGGACGTGTACAAGGAAGAAAACATCCTGCAGATCACGCCGTCCTCGACCAACCCGACCTATACCGAGCGCGGCTACAAGAATGTGTTCCGCGTCTGCGGTCGCGATGACCAGCAGGGCATCGTTGCCGGCGACTACATCCTCGACAAGTTCAAGGGCAAGAAAGTCGCGATCCTGCATGACAAGACTGCTTACGGCAAAGGCCTGGCCGACGAGACCAAGAAGCGTCTCAACGGCAAGGGCGTGACCGAGGCCATGTACGAAGCCATCACCCCTGGTGAGAAGGACTACTCGGCACTCGTCTCCAAGATGAAAGCTGCCGGCGTGGAGCTGATCTATCTGGGCGGCTACCATCCCGAAGGCGGCCTGATCGTGCGTCAGGCCAAGGAGCAAGGTCTGAATGCTCCGCTGATGGGTGGCGACGCGCTGGTCGACAAGCAGTTCTGGGCGATCTCGGGCCCGGCTGGTGAAAACACGCTGATGACTTTCGACGCCGATCCGCGCAAGAACCCGGCCGCCAAGCCGCTGGTCGACAAGTTCAAGGCTCAGGGTTACGACCCCGAGGGCTACACCCTGTACAGCTACGCCGCCGTGCAGGTCTGGGCCCAGGCCGCGACCACCGCCAAGTCGATCAAGACTGCGGATGTCGAGAAGGTCATGCGCACCAGCAAGTTCCAGACGGCGCTGAACGAGATTTCGTTCGACGCCAAGGGCGATACCACTTCGCCGGCCTACAAGGTCTATGTCTGGAAGAATGGTTCCTACGACTACGTGAACTGATCCCTGCCAGTCAGGGTGAGGAAGGGGCCCGGCGGGATGACCGCCGGGCTTTCTTTTTGAGTTTGAAATTCCCTTTTTGTTCTCAGAGACATTAAGCCAGTCCGGCAATCGGAATAGCCATTTCCTTGGTGGTAGGGTTGGCACCAGCCACCGGATATTGTAGGGTCCGGCCGTCTTCCCCCGAGGTGTGCCGCCCATGTCCAAGCCCACGGTTGCCTTTGCCGCCGATCATGCCGGTTTTGAACTGAAAAACCTGCTGCGAGACGAGCTTAAGGCCCAGGGTTATGCGGTCATCGATCTGGGCACCAATTCTTCCGATAGCGTCGACTACCCCGATTTCGGCCGCAAGCTGGGCGAGACCATCGCCAATGGGCAGGCCCAGTTCGGTGTGGCCGTCTGCGGCAGCGGTATCGGCATCTCGATTGCCGCCAACCGGATTCCCGGCTGTCGGGCCGCCTTGTGCGGCGATAGCCTGATGGCGCGCCTGTCACGCCAGCATAACGACGCGAATGTCCTGGCGCTCGGCGCCCGCCTGATCGGTACCGACACGGCGCGCGACTGCCTGAAAGCTTTCCTCGATACCGGCTTCGAAGGAGGCCGGCACCAGCGCCGCGTCGACAAGCTCAGCGCCGCCTGACCAATTCAAACGATCAAGATCCGGAGTACGCCGATGTCCAGCACCGCCGCCAAGCCCACCGTGACCCATGCCGGTTTCTTCCAGCGCACGCTGCAGCAGGCCGATCCCGAAATCTACAAGTCGGTGACCGATGAACTGGAGCGCCAGCAAAACCAGATCGAGCTGATTGCTTCTGAAAACATCGTCAGCCGCGCCGTGCTGGAAGCGCAGGGCTCGGTGATGACCAACAAGTACGCTGAAGGTTATCCTGGTAAGCGCTACTACAATGGTTGCGAGTTCGTCGACGTGGCTGAGACGCTGGCTATCGAGCGCGCCAAGAAGATATTCGGGTGCAACTTCGCCAACGTGCAGCCGCATTCCGGCGCGCAGGCTAACCAGGCCGTGTTCATGGCGGCGCTGAAGCCGGGCGATACCTTCATGGGTCTCGATCTTGCTGCTGGTGGCCATCTCACTCATGGCGCGCCCGCTAATCAGTCGGGCAAGTGGTTCAACGTCGTCAGCTACACGGTGCGCAAGGAAGATCAGCGCATCGACATGGATCAGGTGGCTAAGCTGGCGCAGGAGCACAAGCCGAAGCTGATCATCGCTGGCGGCTCGGCCTATCCGCGCTTCTGGGACTTCGCCAGGTTCCGCGAGATTGCCGACAGCATCGGCGCCCTATTCATGGTCGACATGGCGCATTTCGCCGGTCTGGTCGCCGGTGGCCAGCATCCGAGCCCGTTCCCGCATGCGCATTTCGCCACCACCACCACGCACAAGACCCTGCGCGGTCCGCGCGGCGGCATGGTGCTGACCAATGACGAGGCGCTGGCCAAGAAGATCAACTCGGCGGTGTTCCCTGGTCTGCAGGGTGGTCCGCTGATGCATGTGATCGCCGCCAAGGCGGTCGCCTTCGGCGAAGCGCTGACGCCTGAATTCAAGTCCTATGCCCAGGCTGTGGTCGAGAATGCCAAGGCCATGGCGGCAGCGCTGCAGGAGCGCGGTTATGATTTGGTCTCCGGCGGCACCGACAACCACCTGATGCTCATCGATCTGCGGTCGAAAGGCCTGAAGGGCAATGTCTGTGTCGAAAGCCTGGAACGCGCCCACATCACCACTAATAAGAACGGCGTGCCGTTCGACACCGAAAAGCCGACCATAACCTCGGGCATCCGCGTCGGCAGCCCGGCTGGCACCACGCGCGGTTTCGGCGTGGCCGAGTTCCGTCAGATCGGCAACCTGATCGCTGATGTGCTGGATGGTTTGTCCAAGCAGACCAATGATAATTCCGATGTGGAGCATGCTGTCGCCGACAAGGTCAAAGCGCTCTGCGGACGTTTTCCGATTTATTGATTTCAGATTATTTAGGGCGGGGGAAACTGAACTATGCGTTGTCCGTTCTGCGGCAATGACGACACCCAGGTGAAGGATTCACGGCCCACCGAGGATAACTCGGCGATCCGCCGTCGTCGCTTCTGCCCGAATTGCGGTGCGCGTTTTACGACATTCGAACGTATCCAGCTGCGCGAGCTGACTGTCATCAAGAAGAACGGCATCAAGGCGCCGTTCGATCGGGACAAGCTTGCACGCTCTATCATGATCGCCACGCGCAAGCGGCCGATCGATGCCGATCGCATCGAACGCCTGATCAACGGCATCGTGCGGCGTCTGGAAAGCTCGGGCGAAAGCGAAATCAAGTCGGACACCATCGGCGAGCTGGTGATGGACGGCCTGGCTGCGCTCGACAAGGTCGCCTATGTGCGCTTCGCCTCGGTGTATCGCAATTTCCGCGAAGCCAAGGATTTCGAGGAGTTCATCGGATCGCTGGCCGGTCCGGGCAGTGAAGATGACTGACAAGGCCGCCGCCGCCCGCGACGAACGCTATATGCGTATCGCGCTGGGGCTGGCGGCGCGTGGGCTGGGCAATACTTGGCCCAATCCTTCGGTCGGCTGCATCATCGTCAAGGACAAGCGCATCATTGGTCGCGGTTGGACGCAAGTGGGCGGGCGGCCGCATGCCGAGACCATGGCGTTGCAGCAAGCCGGTGCGGCCGCACGCGGTGCCACGCTGTATGTCACTCTCGAACCCTGCAGCCATCATGGACGCACACCGCCCTGTGCTGAGGCCGTCATCGCGGCTGGTATCGCACGATGTGTGGCTGCGCTGGAGGATCCGGACCATCGGGTTGCCGGTGGTGGATTCACGATGCTGCGAGACGCGGGCGTCGATGTAAGTGTGGGGTGTCTGGCCGATGCTGCTGCCGATCTGAATGCAGGTTTCCTGATTCATCGTGAACGTGGCCGGCCGGCAGTGACCTTGAAGCTGGCCGTCAGCCTGGACGGCCGTATTGGCACGCACTCCGGCGACAGCAAATGGATCACCAGCCCAATTGCGCGCATGCGCGCTCATCTGCTGCGCGCCCAGCATGATGCGATCATGGTGGGCAGCAATACGGCACTGCAGGACGATCCCGATCTGACCTGCCGGCTGTCCGGTCTGCCCAAACGTCCGGCTATTCGCGTCATCCTGGATGGCCGCCTGCGCCTCAGCCTTACGGCCAAGGTGGTGACGACGGCCAAACAGGCGCCGACATGGATCGTGACACGCGAGGATGTTGATCCGGCCCGGCGTGCGGCTTTTGAGGATTGCGGCGTGGAGATTATCGCCGTGCCCTCTGATAAGGCAGGTTTTCCCGATCTGACCCCGGCCCTGACAGAGCTGGGTGAGCGCGGGATTACCCGGATTCTGGTGGAAGGCGGGGGCAAGCTGGCCGCCAGCCTGATCCGGGCCGATCTGGTTGACCGCATGATCTGGTTCCGTGCTCCCAGCGTCATTGGCGGGGATGGGTTACCGGCTATTGCCGGTTTCGGCATTGATACCGTAGCGGAAGCACCACGGTGGCAGCGGGTCCGGGCTGATATTCTGGGTGACGACCTGCTGGAAACCTTCGTCCGCCCCCTCTAAAACTACAGTCATGTTTACCGGCATTGTTACCGACATCGGAACGGTCGTCTCCCGCGAAACCCGCGGCGACACTCATTTCCGTATCCGCACCAGCTACGACACCGGCACGATCGCCATCGGCGCGTCGATTGCCTGTTCGGGCGTCTGCCTCACCGTTGTCCAGAAGGGGCCGGACTGGTTTTCAGTCGACGTCTCGGCCGAAACCCTGTCGCGCAGTATCCTGGGACAATGGAAAGACGGCAGCGTGATTAACCTGGAGCGCAGTCTGAAAGTTGGTGATGAGCTCGGTGGCCATATTGTCTCGGGCCATGTTGATGGCGTGGGCGAGGTGGTTGCGGTGAAGCCGGAAGGTGAATCCCTGCGCATTGACTTCAAGGCACCGAACAGCCTTGCGGCTTTCATTGCCGAAAAAGGCTCGGCGACTATCGATGGCGTTTCGTTGACCGTGAATAATGTCGAGGGTGCGGTCTTCGGCGTAAACCTGATCCCGCACACCCAGCAGGTGACCACACTCGGCAAGCTTAAGGCCGGTGACAAGGTCAACCTGGAAATTGATGTGCTGGCGCGTTATGTGGCGCGCCTGCAGCAGTGGAGCAAGCTGTCGTGAACAGCATGGATGACATCAAGCGTTATATCGCTTCTTCGGAAGAGATTATCGAGGAAGCGCGCCAGGGGCGCATGGTGATCCTGGTTGATGAGGAAGATCGCGAGAACGAGGGCGACCTCTATATACCCGCCGAGATGTGCGATGCGGCTGCGATCAACTTCATGGCTAAATACGGGCGTGGGCTGATCTGTTTGACGTTGACGCGTCAGCGGATCGAGCAGCTCGGTCTGCCGCTGATGGCGCAGAACAATGCCTCGCGGCACCAGACTGCTTTCACGGTTTCCATCGAAGCGCGCGAAGGTGTGACCACCGGCATCTCGGCCGCCGATCGCGCCCAGACCGTCAAGGTCGCCATCGATCCCACCAAAGGTCCGCAGGATATCGCCGTACCGGGTCATATCTTCCCGCTGATGGCCCGTGATGGCGGCACCCTGGTGCGCGCGGGCCATACCGAGGCCGGTGTCGATATAGCCCGTCTGGCGGGCCTTAATCCATCAGGCGTGATCTGCGAGATCATGAACGACGACGGCACCATGGCGCGCCTGCCGGATCTGGTGTCATTCGCCCAGCATCACAATCTGAAAATCGGCACCATTGCCGACCTGATCGCCTATCGCCGTCGGCACGACAACCTGATCCAGAAGGTGGTCGAGGGTGAGATCGACAGTGTCTGGGGCGGTAAGTTCCGCATGCTGGTCTATCGCAACCGGGTCGAATATGCCGAACACATTGCCCTGGTCAAAGGTAATGTCAGCGACGGCAAACCGGTTATGGTGCGCATGCACGCCATGAATGTGCTGGAAGACGTTCTGGGCGACCATGGCGCTCGGTCTGGCATGCTGCACGGCGCCATGCAGATGATCGGCGAGGCCGAACGTGGCATCGTGGTGCTAATCCGCGAGCCCCGGCCGACTGCCCTGTCTGACAAGGTCCGCCAGAAAATGGGCGAAACAGTTGAAAAGTCAGCACAACTCCGGGATTATGGCATCGGGGCACAGATCCTGATCGATCTGGGGGTGAAAGACATGATCGTTCTATCAAATATTGAACGCACCATTGTCGGGCTGGAGGGCTACGGTCTTTCGGTTGTCGAAACCCGCCGCATCAAGACAGGCAGGGAGATCTGAACATGGTGGCGCGTAAGCCGGCTGGCAAAAAGGCCGCGAAGAAGAAGTCTGCCAAGACGCAGACATTTTCCAAGAGCAAAACCCAGATGATGGGCGATCTGACGCTCGAGATTCGCAAGCCGCGGGTACTGATCATCGAAGCCCGTTTCTATGAGGATATCGCCGACGCCCTGTTCGAGGGTGCCAAGGCGGTGATCGAAGCGTCCGATTTCGATTATGACCGGATCGATGTCCCGGGCGCTCTTGAACTGCCTGCAGCAATCCGCTTTGCCATGAACCGCAAGGGCGAGCGGGCCTATGACGGCTTTGTTGCGCTGGGTTGTGTGATCCGCGGCGAGACCGCGCATTTCGATGTCGTGGTGAATGAAAGCGCGCGTGGCCTGCAGCATTTGGCCATCGAGCATCAGCTTTGTATCGGCAACGGCATTATCACCGTCGAGAACGAAGATCAGGCTTGGGAGCGTGCCCGCAAGGACCGTCAGGACAAGGGCGGGCAGGCGGCTTTGGCTGCTGTTGCCATGATCGGTTTGAAACAGCTGTTTTCGATATGAGTGAAGGAGGGCAGCGCCGGGGGACACGCAACGATCGACCAGCAGGACGCAGGTCGGTCGCGCGGCTGTTTGCGGTGCAGGCTCTCTATGAAGTTGAATTCGGCGGTGGCAACCCCGAAGCCGTGATCGTCGATTTTCGTACTCATCGGCAGTCCGAGGAAATCGAAGGCGTGCAGATGCGTGAGGCGGATGCCGACTGGTTTTCCGAGATCGTGCGTGGCGTCGTGCGGCGTGGAGACGAAATCGACAAAGTCATCAAGGATGCCATGCCGCGCTCCGATGCACTGGATCGCATGGAGATCATCCTGCGCGATGCGCTGCGTTGCGCCACCTATGAAATCATCGCTCGTATCGACGTGCCGGCAGCCACGGTGATCGACGAATATATCGGAATCGTGCGGGCCTTTTTCGGGCCACGGGAAATCAAGCTGGCCAATGGCGTAATCGATGCCGTGGCGCGCAAGCTGCGCCCCGGCGAGTTCACGGCCTGAGGCGATCATGGCCGGGCCGGGCCTCGGCGAATTCGATCTGATCGCCCGCTATCTGGCGCCCTTGAGCCGGAAAGCTGCCGGAAGCTTCAATCTAACCGACGATGCAGCCACCATCGCAGTGCCTGAAGGCGCCGAGCTGGTCGTAACCACTGATGCGATGATCGAAGGCATTCATTTTCTCGCCAAAGATGGTGCTGAGCGCATCGCGCGCAAGCTGCTGCGCGTCAATCTTTCTGATCTTGCCGCCAAGGGGGCCGCACCGCTGGGATATCAGCTTGTGCTGGGCCTGCCGACCGTTGATGAGGCGTGGCTGGCACAGTTCTGTGCCGGACTGGCGCGGGAACAAAAAGCTTTCGACATTACGCTGCATGGCGGAGACACGGTTCGCAGTCCCAGCGGCATCATGCTGAGCGTGACGGCTTTTGGGTATGTCCCGGCCGGCCAGATGATCAGGCGCGGCGGTGCGCAGGTCGGCGATGACCTCTATGTTACAGGTAGCATCGGTGATGCAGCACTCGGTCTGGAAGTGAAACTGAACAGCCGGCTGTTCTCGTCTGCTGCTATGCTGATGTTTGATTCGCGTCTGCATCTTCCCACGCCGCGCGTTGCTTTCGGCCAGAGCATGCGCGGCATTGCGCATGCGGCCATGGATGTTTCTGACGGCCTGCTTCAGGATGCGGGCCATATCGCTTCTGCTGCCGGTCTGCAGGCTGTGATCCGTGCCGATGCCGTGCCGCTATCGATGGCCGCGCGACAGGCCCTGACTGAAGATTCCGATCTTTTGCCAATCATACTGACCGGTGGCGATGATTATGAACTGCTGTTCACCGCGCCACCGCAATTTGCGGAACGGGTCGCCGGCCTGTCACAGGCGGTTGATCTGGCGGTTACCCGGATCGGCAGTCTGCGATCAGGAACAGGGGTTTTGGTCCAGGATGGTGAAGGTCGGACGATTCCCTTCGATCGCGGCGGCTTTCAGCATTTTGACAGTACGATAGACTAGGGCCTGATTCGGGAGCGCGGCATTGCGCAAGATTGCACTGATCATTATTGGCCTGATCGTGCTGCTCACTCTGGCGGGGGGCGGTGCTGCCATCTATTTCCTGGTGGTCGCGCCCCAGAAGAAGGAAGAAGCCGCCATTGATCGGAATGATCCGCCGCCACCGCCCGTGATTAAGCGGCCGGCCTTTATTCCACTCGAACCGTTCAGCCTTTATGTGCATCCCGAGGGTCAGAAGCCTCGAGAGATCATGATCATTCTGCATCTCGAGGTCCCGCCGGATAACGTGCCGGCGGTGAATGAAAAGATGCACCTGTTGCGAGATCGCTACGTGCGTGAACTGTTGAAGGGGGATCCGTTCGAGGTGCCGTCACGTTTCAGTACCCGCGACCTATATCCAGTGCGTGACCGGCTTCGTGGTCCCACGGATGAAGTTTTGGGCAGAGACGTGGTGACGCAGGTCCTGCTTCTGAATATTATTGGCCAGTTGAAATAAGTAGAATCGAACTGGTCCACTCCCTATGACAGTATTGTCGCCGGCCGCTGCAAAGCGGAATGTGTTCATTCTTGCCGCTTGCATGGCCCTGGCGAATTCGGCGGTGACCTTGCAGGTCACGCTGGGCGGGCTGGTGGGCTACCTGCTGGTTGAGGATAAGGCGCTAGCCACGCTGCCGGTCACTTTTGTCGTGGGCGGGACGGCACTGGCAACCATTCCGGCTTCCATGCTGATGCGCCGTTTCGGCCGCAAACTGGGCTTCATGGCAGGATGCCTGTTTGCCATCATGGGCTCACTGGTCGCTGCTTCGGGCATTTACCTAGTGCATTTTTGGCTGTTCTGCCTGGGTGCATTCATTTTTGGCGGTTCTACGGCTTTCGTGCAGTTGTATCGTTTCGCAGCGGCGGATATTGCGCCCCAAGAAATGAAAAGTCGTGCCATCTCCTGGGTCATGATTGGCGGCTTGGTTTCTGCCTTCTTGGGGCCTGAGCTGGCGAAATACACGCGGGAACTGCTTTCGCCGTACCTGTTCCTGGCTTCGTATCTGGTGGCCGCAGCGATGCCGGTGGCCGTGCTGGCGATCCTCACCACGATCAATATTCCTGCACCAACGACGGCTGAAGTGCAGGAGAAGGGGCGGCCTTTAAGCGAGATCGTACGTCAGCCGACATTCATAGTGGCGGCCATTTCTGGCATGTTCAGCTATGGCGTCATGAACTTGATGATGACGGCGACGCCGCTGGCCATGCAGATCTGTGCGCACCCCTTTGCAGCCGCCGCGACCGTGATCCAGTGGCATATCGTTGGCATGTACGCACCCAGCTTTGTCACCGGCAGCCTGATCGCCCGGTTCGGGGCGCTGCGCATCATCCTGACAGGTGCGTTGCTGAACGTGGTCTGCATTGGTGTGGCGCTGGCCGGGGTCGAGGTCCTGAATTTCCAGTTGGCCTTACTGCTGGTCGGGATCGGCTGGAACTTCATGTATATCGGCGGCACAGCGCTGCTGACTGAAGTTTACCGGCCGGCGGAGCGGAACAAGACCCAGGCGGTAAATGACTTCCTGGTCTTTGGCACCGTGGCCTTGGCCTCGCTGGGATCAGGCAAGATGCTCTATCACTGGGGTTGGGACTTCGTGCCCCTCTCGGGCCTGCCCTTCATCCTGATGGCAGGGATGGCGGCCACTTGGCTGCTGCTGCGTCGTCGACGGGCCGCATCACCCGCATAAGTTTCGGAAAAATAAGTCTTATTGCGCCATAAGCGCATCTCTGGCATAACGATTCCGGTTCCGCCCCGCGTCCGAGTCTGGGGCCAATAATGGTAGCAGTCGTGTAACCCGTACGGGCAGCGATGCCCGGTCGGGTTCGTCTCGATTAAATAATCTGAGGAACGAAGGGAAACGCTCATGACGGAGTTGTGGTTCGCCATCGCCTGTGGCGGTTTGGCGCTGTTGTACGGTATCTGGACGTCTCGTTCGGTGCTGGCTGAATCTGCGGGCAATGCTCGCATGCAGGAAATTGCTGCGGCGATCCAGGAAGGCGCTTCTGCCTATCTGAATCGCCAGTATCGCACTATCGGCATCGTTGGCATCGTGGTTGCGGTCATTCTCGCTTTCACGCTCGGCCTGAAAGTCGCCATCGGCTTCATCATCGGTGCGGTGCTGTCGGGTGCTGCCGGCTATATCGGCATGAACGTGTCTGTTCGCGCCAACGTCCGTACCGCGGAAGGTGCACGCAAGGGCATGGAGCATGCGCTGAGCATCGCCTTCAAGTCGGGCGCTGTCACCGGCATGCTGGTGGTCGGTCTCGCGCTGCTCGGCGTCGCGATCTACTACGTTGTGCTGCTGAAGATGGGCGCGCCGATCCGTGAAATGGTCGATGCGCTGGTAGCCCTGGGCTTCGGTTCGTCGCTGATCTCGATTTTCGCCCGCCTCGGCGGCGGCATCTTCACCAAGGGTGCGGATGTGGGCGCCGACCTCGTCGGCAAGGTGGAAGCTGGCATCCCGGAAGATGATCCGCGCAACCCGGCGGTGATCGCCGACAACGTGGGCGACAACGTCGGCGACTGCGCCGGCATGGCGGCCGACCTCTTCGAAACCTATGCGGTGACCATCGTTGCGACCATGGTGCTGGCGTCGATCTACTTCGCCGCCGATGCAGCCATGATGGCGAAGGTGATGGCTTATCCGCTGGTGATCGCTGGTGCCTGCATCATCACCTCGGTGATTGGCACCTACTTTGTCCGCCTGGGCAGCAGCCAGAACATCATGGGCGCGCTGTATAAGGGCCTGATCGTGACGGGCATCCTGTCGGCGATCGCGCTGTGGCCGATCACCGACTACATGCTGGGCATGAACACCAAGATGACGGCCGGTACCGCCACCTTCACAGGCATGAGCCTGTTCTGGTGCGGCATCATCGGTCTTCTGGTGACGGCTGCCATCGTCTGGGCCACCGAATACTACACCGGCACGAACTATCGTCCGGTGAAGAGCGTGGCGCAGGCTTCGACCACGGGTCACGGCACCAACGTGATCCAGGGCTTGGCGGTCTCGATGGAGGCCACGGCGCTGCCGGCGATTTTCATCGTCATCGGCATCATCTCCACGCACATGCTGGCAGGCCTGTTCGGCATCGCCATCGCTGTGACCACCATGCTGGCGCTTGCCGGTATCGTGGTGGCGCTCGATGCCTATGGTCCGGTCACCGACAATGCCGGCGGTATTGCCGAAATGTCGGACCTGCCCAAGGACGTGCGCAAGACCACTGACGCGCTCGATGCGGTCGGCAACACCACCAAGGCCGTGACCAAGGGCTATGCCATCGGTTCGGCCGGCTTCGGCTCGCTGGTGCTGTTCGCTTGCTACACCGAGGATTTGAAGCACTTCTTCAAGGGTGTGACGATCGATTTCTCCCTGAGCAACCCGTATGTCGTGGTTGGCCTGCTGATCGGCGGTCTGCTGCCGTATCTGTTCGGCGCCATGGGCATGACGGCGGTCGGCCGTGCGGCCGGTTCGGTCGTCGTGGAAGTGCGGCGTCAGTTCAAGGAAATCCCGGGCATCATGGAAGGTACGGCGAAGCCTGATTACTCCAAGGCTGTCGACTTGCTGACCAAGGCGGCGATCAAGGAAATGATCATTCCCAGCCTGCTGCCGGTGCTCAGCCCGATCGTGCTGTATTTCATCATCAACGCGATTGCCGGTCAGGCTGCGGCTTTTGCCGCTGTCGGCGCCATGCTGCTGGGTGTGATCGTCACGGGTATCTTCGTCGCCATCTCGATGACGGCGGGCGGCGGTGCCTGGGACAACGCCAAGAAATACATCGAAGAGGGCCATCATGGTGGTAAGGGTTCGGATGCCCATAAGGCAGCCGTGACCGGCGACACCGTCGGCGACCCCTACAAGGACACGGCCGGTCCGGCTGTGAACCCGCTGATCAAGATCACCAACATCGTAGCGCTTCTGCTGCTCGCCATTCTGGCGCACAGCTAAGACCTGCGACTGATTGATGCGGAAAGGGCCGGGGCAACCCGGCCCTTTTCTTTTGCGTCAGACAGCGACCATAACGGCGCCAATGGTCAGCAGCACGGCAATCTCGGTCACCTGTTGCGTGGCACCCAGGACATCGCCGGTATGCCCACCGATCTGGCGCCAGGCCAACAGGGCCATGCCCAGTGCCAGCAGGGCGGCCGCGCCCAGCACATAGGCGAAGGTGAAGCCCGGCAGCAGGATGATGGCCAGGACAGCTGAGAACAGGATGCTGATGATGGCGGATGCCAGCGGCACCATCCCACTGCCGGCTGCAAGACCGTCGCTGCGTGCCGGCGGCAGCAGATACCAGACCAGCCCCATGGCCGCGCGCGATACGGCACCGGAAATTACCAGCGCAATGATGATCGCGCCGGTATGGCTGACTGTCTCGTCCATTTCATCGGTCACCGACAGCAGGTTGCTGGCAAGTTCCTGCAAGGCGGTAAAGCGCAGGCCGAAGGCCAGCAGCAGGGCGACGACGCCGTAGGTGCCAATGCGGCTGTCGCGCATGATGGCCAGCTTGTGCTCGCGGTCCCGGCCGCCGCCGAAACCATCTGCCGTATCGGCCAGGCCGTCTTCGTGCAGGGCACCGGTCATGATGACCTGCCAGGCCAGGGCCAGCACAGCCGAACTCGATATCCCCAGACCGATCCTGTTGGCGAGCAGGAAGATCACGCCACCGCCCAGCCCGACCAGAATGCCGACAACCGGAAATACCCAGGCCGCGCGGGCCACGTTGCCAAGGACAGGCTCTGCTGTGTGGGGCAGGGGCAGGCGGGTCAGCAGCATCAGGGCAAGACGGAGATCGCCGAACCAGCGCTGACGGCTGCGGGGTTGCTGAGTGGCGGGTTCTTGATCAGACATGATGCATTGCGATGAGGTCTGGGGTGGCTTATAGCACGCAGATGCGAGGACGCGAAGCTGGGCAGGTCTGATAAAACGATGACTGACGCATACCGGGATTTTGACGCTATCCGTGCCGCGCTTCAGACCTTGCCCAAGCCTGATGCCTCCGCCATTGCTGCCGCGCGCGGTCGGGATGAGGTCCTGACCAAGCCGGCTGCAGCCCTAGCGCGGCTGGAGGATTGCGTGTTCCACCTGGCTGGCTGGCAGCGCCGCTCACTGCCGCAGCTGGACCATGTTCGCATTGTCGTCTTCGCCGGCAACCATGGCGTGGTGACGCGTGGCGTCTCGGCCTATCCGGCAGAGGTCACAATGCAGATGGTTGCTAATTTTGAACGCGGCGGTGCCGCCATCAATCAGCTTGCGCGGTTACATGGCGCCGAGCTTTCAGTGATTGCCCTCGATCTCGACCGGCCGACGGCTGATTTCACGATGGCTGCAGCCATGGACGCGCCGGAATGCCTGGATGCCATCAATCGTGGCGTCGCAGCTGTTGCAGCCGATTCCGATCTGCTGATTCTGGGCGAAATGGGTATTGGGAACACCACGGCAGCCGCAGCCCTGACCGCAGCCTTGTATGGTGGAGATGCATCATCATGGGTGGGGCCAGGCACCGGCGTTGCGGGTGCGGTGCTGACCGCGAAAATATCAATTGTCGATGCAGCACTGAGGCAGCACGGGAAAGAATCGCAAGACCCGCTTGAAGCTTTGCGACGACTGGGCGGCCGTGAAATCGCAGCGCTCTTTGGTGCATTGCTGGCAGCACGCCTGCGTGGTGTTCCGGTGTTGCTGGATGGTTTCGTTGTCGGTGCTGCTGCCGGTGTACTGGCGTGCCTCAGTGAAGACGCATTAGCCAATTGCCTTGCTGGTCATGTATCGGCAGAGCCAGGCCATCGTCGTCTGCTGGACAGATTGCGCATGGCGCCGCTGCTGGATCTGGGGATGCGTCTCGGTGAGGGGTCAGGCGCTGCTGTGGCGCTCGGTGTGCTGAAAGCCGCAGTCGCCTGTCACACAGGCATGGCAACCTTTGCGGAAGCCAGCGTCAGCAAGCGCGATTAGCGGCCCGACGGAAGGCTGGGAGCGGCGCCGCTGGAATTGAAGCGGCCGAGGTTACCGAAGATTTGTTCAAGGAAGGTGAGTTCCTTGCCACGTGTTGGCGTCTCGCGGTCAACGAAGGCAATCTGCTTGCCATCCTTCAGACCATAACGCTTGATCTCTTTGACCTTGTTGTCCTTGTCGAAAGAGATAGCCACAACTTGCTGATCGATCAGTTCGGGTGCAAGAAAGGCCACAGTCTCGGTCTCGCTGGAGATGTAGTAATAGGTCATGCCCCAGTCGGGGAATGTCGAGATCGTCGACGGCGAACCGAGCAGAGCACCTACCTGAGGCTCTGTGCTCTGTCCGACCTGGACCAGCTTCAGCTTGTCTTCATCCAGCAAACTGCCGCGGTAATCCTGTCGCGGCGTACAGGCCGCGGTAGCCAAGAGCAACAAGACAGCCAGAAAAGCGTTGATCTGGGCCGTTCTGAAGAGATGCATCGACATCGCTGAAGACTCGCTATAACGCGGGTCGCATATTATCTTCAGCCGCCCTGAAACGCAAACGACCGCCATTGCAAGGCGCATTTTATAAAACGAGTGCAGATGCTTAATCGTCTTATTTCACTTTTCAAGGGAAGCCCCGCCGACGATGCCGCCGTGGCGCTATATCGCCAGATCGTGGCCCAGGCCCGGCAGCCGGCTTTCTACCTGGAGCATGCCGTACCGGACACTCTGGATGGCCGTTTCGATATGATTGTGCTGCATGCCTTTCTGACCATGCGCCGGCTGAAGCGTATTGATGGCCCCGGGGCCCAGGGGTTGAGCCAGCGGCTGTTCGATCTGCTGTTCGCCGACATGGACAGCAACCTCCGGGAAATCGGTGTAGGTGACCTCGGGGTGGGCAAGCGGATCAAGAAGATGGGTCAGGCCTTCTATGGCCGGGTTGAAGCCTATGAGGCCGGTCTGGTCGCAACGGTACCCCATGCCTTGGCAGAGGCGCTGCGGCGCAATCTCTATGGCACCGTCCAGGCCCCTGACGGAGCGGCGGATGCCATGGCGGATTACCTGCGCCGGGCGGATCAGGCGCTACTCGGCATGACGGATACCAGCATCCTGGCCGGGGAATTGGCATTTCCAGACATTTAGTTAATAATTTCAGTATCTTGCAGGATAGTTGACCGACCGTCGACTTGCACTTATGTTCCGCCGCCTTGACTGCCAGGCCTGAGTCGCTCGGGCCGGAAGAGGGTGTACCGTGGCGAAAGACGGAATTGGCAATGAATTCAGCCATATCGTCGAACTCGACCGGGTTGGTCCGCAGGGACTGACGGTACGGTTGCAGGCCAGTGAAACCGAGCGGGTGGCTCTGGCGCGCCGACTGCAAATTCCGGCGGTGCTGGAATTGAGTGCCGAGGTGCAGGTTTTACACGATCCGGCGCTGAACGGCCATTTTCGGGTCAAGGGCCGGCTCGACGCCCGGGTCGAGCAGACCTGCATTGCATCGCTCGAAACGGTGCTGCAGCGTGTCGAAGAAGGGTTTGAGCGGCTGTTTGCCCCGGCAAGCAGCCTGAAACCGGCTGAAGACCTGGGGGAGGACGAGGCCGAATGGCTGGATCCGGACGCCGAGGACCCGGCCGATGCCATTGAGGGCGACGCGATAGACGTCGGTGCCGTGGTGGCGGAGGAGCTGGCATTGGGCTTGGATCCTTATCCGCGCAAGGCCGAAGCCGGCCTGCCGTCGGGGTATCAGCCGGATGCGGAGGAAGAGGCGAAAGTCAGCCCCTTTGCGATCCTGGCGAAGTTGAAAAAGGATTGAGGCGAAAGGGCTTGGTCCCCGGGCGCGCCGAGAGTATATAGGCGGGGATTCTGGGGCGGTCAGTTAACGCGGATGGCGACCGCCTCGCGCGAATTATTGAGAGAGACTGTGTCATGGCTGTTCCGAAGAAGAAGAAGTCCAAGTCGAAGCGCGATATGGGTCGTTCCCATCACGCCTTGGCGCCGAGCGCCCATCTGGAATGCTCGAATTGCGGCGAACTGAAGCGCCCGCATCATGTCTGCGGCGCCTGCGGCCATTACGATGGCCGTGAAGTGGTGGCCAAGACGGCTGCTGCCTGAGCTGATGCTTGAACGGTTAAGGGCAACGGTGTGACCGCGGCCTTTACCATCGCGCTTGATGCCATGGGGGGGGATCACGCCCCCGATATGGTCATCAAGGGCACCGCAGCAATCCTGCCGCGTTTTCCGCTGGTGAAGTTCATTCTGTTCGGCGATGCCGCACGGATCGAACCGCTATTGCGTCAATATCCTGCCCTGAAGGATCGCTGCGAGCTTCGCCACACCGCCGAGAAGGTGGGGAGTGAAGACAAGCCGAGCCAGGCACTTCGCCGTGGCCGCAACACCAGCATGCGTCTTGCGATTGATACAGTCGCCAGTGGCGAAGCCCAGGCCATCGTTTCTGCCGGTAATACTGGCGCGCTGATGGCGATGGCGAAATTCGTGCTGCGCACATTGCCGGGGATCGAGCGGCCGGCGATTGCTTCTTTTCTACCGACCATGAAGGGCGAGACTGTTGTTCTCGACCTCGGCGCCAATGTTGAATGCGATGCGCGCAATCTGGTGCAGTTCGCTGTCATGGGCGCCAATCTGGCGCATTCGGCGCTGGGACGGCATCGCCCGCGCGTCGGCCTGCTGAATGTGGGTGTTGAAGAACTGAAGGGTCATGAGGAAGTGCGCGGCGCCGCCGAACTGTTGCGCAACGTGGCCAACCCGCCATTCGAATTCGTCGGCTTTGTCGAAGGTGATGACATCACGAAGGGCGAAACCGATGTCATTGTCACCGACGGTTTTACGGGCAACATCGCGCTGAAAACCGCTGAGGGCACGGCGAAGCTGATGTCGGGCCTGTTGAAGTCGGCTTTCCAGCGCTCTTGGCTGACCAAGCTGGGTTACCTGCTGGCCCGATCGGGCCTATCTATGCTGCGGGATCGCATGGATCCTCGCTTTTACAACGGTGGCGTGTTGCTGGGCCTGAACGGCATTGCAGTGAAAAGCCATGGCGGCACCGACGATGTTGGCTTTGCCGCAGCACTGGAAGTTGCCATCGACATGGCGCAGGATCGCCTGATCGAGCGCATCAAGGCGGATTTCTCGGGTGCCTTCGCTGAATCTTTGGCGGCGCAGACCGCTGTGAACGAACAACAAGTGTCGAGTGCGAGGGCATTATGATTCGCTCAGTTGTGGCGGGTGTGGGCAGTTACCTGCCTGAGCGGATTTTGACCAATGCCGACCTCTCCAAGATGGTCGACACCACCGATGAATGGATTATCGAGCGCACCGGCATCCGGCAGCGCCATATCGCCGCTGAGGGCCAGAAGACATCCGATCTGGCCCTGAAGGCGACACAGGACGCACTTCAGAACGCCGGCATCACGGCGCAGGATATCGATCTCATCGTGCTGGCGACGGCGACGCCGGATGAAACTTTCCCGGCGACAGCGTGTCGTGTGCAGGCTGAGCTCGGCATGACACGCGGCTTTGCTTTTGATGTGCAGGCGGTTTGTTCAGGCTTCATCTACGCATTGGCGACGGCGGATAATTTCATCAAGGCCGGTCAGGCCAAGACCGCCGTGGTGATCGGCGCCGAAACGTTTTCGCGGATCATTGACTGGACTGACCGCACAACCTGCGTGCTGTTTGCCGATGGCGCCGGTGCCATCGTGCTGAAGGCCGAAGAAGGTGCCGGTCAGAACACTGACCGTGGCGTGCTGACCACGCACCTGCATTCCGATGGTCGGCATCATGACCTGCTGTATGTCGATGGCGGTCCGTCCAGCACACAGACCACAGGTCATCTGCGCATGCTGGGCAAGGAAGTTTTCCGTCATGCCGTCGTCAATCTCGCCGATGTCGTGAAGGAAACACTCACCGCAGTCGACATGAAGGCCGAACAGATCGACTGGCTGGTGCCGCATCAGGCCAACAAGCGCATCATTGACGGTACGGCCCGCAAGCTGGGACTGAGCACCGACAAGGTCGTCCTGACGGTCGACCGGCATGGCAATACCTCGGCGGCTTCAGTGCCGCTGGCGCTGGCCGAGGCAGTCAAGGACGGTCGCATCAAGAAGGGCGATGTCCTGCTTCTGGAGGCCATGGGCGGTGGTTTCACCTGGGGCAGCGCTCTGGTTCGCTGGTAATTAGCCCCCGCAGGGGTGGAATGGCCCTACAGCCCCCGATTCGCCGCTTCCTCCGGCTAAGGTCTTGTTGACGCCTGCTTTTCCTTAAGTTAGCGTGCCTGCTATAAAATTTAATAATAAGGGGCGTTGGCGATGAGCGAGAATACCCTGACCCGGGCGCAACTGAGCGAAGCGATCTACCAGGAGGTGGGTCTCTCCCGCAGTGAGTCTGCACAGCTGGTCGAAACCGTTCTGAACGAGATCATCGACAGCTTGATCGCCGACCATATGGTCAAAATCTCGTCCTTTGGCACCTTCCAGGTTCGCTCCAAGGGCGGCCGCATGGGGCGTAATCCCAAGACCGGCCAGGAAGTACCGATCGATCCGCGCAAAGTGTTGGTATTCCGCGCCAGCCATGTGCTGAAGGAAAAGATCAATGCCGGCATGCATGCGGTAACGCAGCAGACTAAGACTGGCTCATAACTCTATATTATTCTTGGTGAATCCGAGGCATGGCCGATCAGCCTGAGCTGCAGGACAAGACCATAAAAAGCAAGACTGGCGCTGCCTTTCGCACTATCGGCGAAGTGGCTGACAAGCTGGATTTGCCGCAGCATGTGCTGCGCTTCTGGGAAAAGAAATTTCATCAGATTCGTCCGGTGAAGCGCAATGGCGGCCGTCGCTATTACCGCGTTGAGGACATCGCGCTTCTAAGCGAAATCCGGGCCCTGCTGCATGAACAGGGCTACACCATCAAGGGTGTGCAAAAGCTGCTGCGAGAAGGCGGGCTGGCCAAGGCCGTGCGCGCGCGGGCTCAGAGTGAAAAGAAAGCTCCAGAGGCTGAAGCCGTGCCGGCAAGGAAAGCCGGAGATACCCGCCAGATCGGGATGCCCTTTGATCTTCTGAGCGACATGGGCAACATGAAACAGGCGTTGAAGACCTGCCTGAAGGACCTGGAGTCTATCCACGCCGATATCGTGGCGCGGCAAAACCGCTGAATTTGCGCTTTTTCCAAGGGTTTCGCGCGGTTGCGCGTGACGGAGGCGGTGGCTATAGTGCGCGCCGCTTCGCAGCGCCGCCTGCTTACCCGGCCGCCCTGCAAAGCCCGGTCGGACTGTAGCGCAGTCTGGTAGCGCACTTGTCTGGGGGACAAGGGGTCGTGGGTTCAAATCCCGCCAGTCCGACCATTTCTCTTTTCATCTGGCCACTAGTCAGGCTTCCAGCTGCTCCTCGGCGAGTTGGGGCAGATGCCAGACTTCGTGCTCAACCATGATGCCCACCTCATCGCGCCACCAGCGCGCGTCGGCCGCTCGGCGGGCGTTGGAAGGACCCTCACGGTCCTGGGGCGGGTTACTACGGTCAGTCTGCTTGATCATGGTGACCTCGCTGATCGGGCGGGGAGAAGATGCAAGCCTAACCGGGACCGGCCAGAACCGTTCCGCTGCAGTGCGGGATGTCCCGGCGATGCCACATGGGTCACACCGCGTTCACGAGGTAACACCTCAGGTTTCTGTCACGTTCCCGCTACTACCTATCCGTCTAAGGCAAAAATTAACCTTCTGGGCTTCCACTGGTCATGGGTGGCTAAACAGGCGTGGGGGCAGGTGGTGCATCAGCATTCGACCGAACGCGAGACGGCTGTCCGTCTGGGCGAGAAGGCAGATTTTGTCGATATCTGTGCCAAGGATGGCATTTTGACCATCGATCTGGTCGGGGCCCCGAATGGTGACCAGCTCTATATCGGCCTGCAGAAGGGATATGAGCGGGGCTGGATCAAGACCAGGATGCAGACTTTGATCGATGTGACGGCATTCCATGGCACGATCGATTGGAGCGCGGTGAAGGCCATTGCGAAAATGGCCAACTGGAGCAGCCGCGATCACACCCCGCAACGCGTGGCCTATGTAAGTACCGATCCGTTCTTTGTTTTTGTGATCAAGGCAATCAATGCGATCTTTCCACAGTCGACGCATTGTCTGTTTTCGGATCGCACGGCTGCACTGGGGTGGCTGCGCAGTCTCCATCACTGAACCGCGAAAACTGCATCAAATCTTGTCGCTTTCAACAATGCCATAACCCGCATCACGGATCGCATTGCGCACCACAGCCTGCCGATCGGCCGGCAAATCCTTGAACCTCACCTGATGGCGCCGCAAGTCCACCTCGAAGGCCACACCCGGGGCCGCCAGGCCGATGGCATTGCTTATTGCCCGTTTGCAGGCATCGCAGGTCATGCCCTCGATCCGCAGGATATGCATGGTCCAACCGCTCCCAACTGTGCTGCATGAATTATAGGATGGCGCGTGCCTTTCGGCTATCCCGACCACTGCGACCTGACACCGCAGGCAGTTGATATATCTGGACTTTTGTCTATCTGAAAGGTTTGGGAAAGGGGGCGCGATACTTGCTTTTGGAGCGTCCCCGGCTATAGTCCGCGTCTCTCGCCGGCGGCATGTCTGCCGCCAGGCTGCACATATACGACAGGGAGCGTTTCATGCTGATTTCTGAGGCCTATGCGCAGGCGGCCGGTGGCACCACCGACATGCTGACCTCGCTGCTGCCGCTGGTCCTTATCTTCGTCGTCTTCTACTTCCTGCTGATCCGTCCGCAGCAGAAGAAGATGAAAGAGCACAAGGCCATGATCGAAGCCGTTCGCCGCGGCGACGTGGTGACCACCGCCGGCGGTATCATCGGCAAGGTGCTGAAGGTGCAGGAAGACGGCCTGGTCCAGGTCGAGATCGCCGAGGGCGTCAAGGTGAAGGTCCTCAAGGGCACGATCGGCGAAGTCCGTTCGAAGGGCAGCGACAGCGATGCCGAGGACAAGAGCGAAGCCAAGGCTGGCTGATCTCCTGACTGTTGCGAACGGCGCCGCATGATCCGGCGCCGTTTGTTCTTTGAACGATACGATCTGGTGTAACGGCAATGATGTACTTCGCGCCCTGGAAGATTGTGCTGATCGCTCTGGCCTGTCTGGCCAGTGTGATTTTCAGCATCCCAAGCTTCTTCCCGGCTGCCACTGTGGCGACCTGGCCGAACTGGCTGCCCAAGCGGCAGATCAGTCTCGGTCTCGATCTGCGTGGTGGCGCCCATCTGCTGCTGGAAGTGGATACCAGCGCCGTTCTGCGTGAACGTTTGGAAGCCGTTGTTGAAGGCGCACGCAACGAGCTACGTCAGGCCCGCATCGGTTATACCAATCTCGGTGTTTCTGGCAGTAATGGCGTTCTGGTTCGTCTGCGCGACCCATCGCAGACCGAACAGGCCCGCCAGCTGCTGACCAAGCTGGGCAACGCTGTCCAGAGCACCGCAGGTCTCGGCTTCGGTGCGACCCAGACCGATCTGCAGATCGCGACCACGCCAGATGGCCAGATCCGCATGACTCTTTCCGAGGTCGCACTGCAGGAGCGCGCCCGTAATGCCGTTTCTCAATCCATCGAGATCGTGCGCCGCCGCATCGATCAGACCGGCGTTTCCGAGCCGACTATCCAGCGTCAGGGCGACAGCCGTATCCTCCTGCAGCTGCCGGGCGTAAGTGATCCGCAGCGTCTGAAGGAACTGGTTGGTAAGACCGCCAAGATGACGTTCCGCATGGTCGATACCGGCGCTGATCCCAATGCGCCGCCACCGGGCTCGGAAGTGCTGGAAAGCGACAAGGGCCGTGGCGAACGCTACGTCGTCCGTCGCAAGGTAGAAGTGTCCGGTGACAACCTGGTGGATGCGCAGCCGGGTTATGACCAGCGCGGTGGCCAGCCCATCGTGTCCTTCCGTTTTGATACTACGGGTGGCAAACGTTTTGCTGAAGTCACCCAGCAGTCCGTGGGCCAGCCCTTCGCCATCGTGCTGGACAACAAGGTGTTGAGTGCGCCAGTGATCCGCGAGCCCATTCTGGGCGGCTCGGGTCAGATCAGCGGCAACTTCACCGTGACCGAAGCCAATGACCTGGCCGTGCTGCTACGCGCCGGTGCACTGCCTGCGCCGCTGAAGGTCGTCGAAGAACGCACCGTCGGTCCGGACCTGGGTGAAGATTCCATCCGCGCCGGCCTGATCTCAATTGCCGTCGCCGCGGCCCTGGTCGTGATTTACATGGTGCTGGCTTACGGCCTGTTCGGCCTGTTTGCCGACGTGGCCCTACTGGTTAACTTGATCATGACTCTCGCAGCGATGTCGCTGCTGCAGGCGACGCTGACCTTGCCGGGTATCGCCGGCTTGCTGCTGACGCTGGGCATGTCGGTCGACGCCAACGTGCTGATCAATGAGCGCATCCGGGAGGAGACCAAGCTGGGCAAGTCGCCGATGGCGGCGATGTCGGCCGGTTTCAGCCGTGCCTTCAGTACCATTTTTGATGCAAACGTCACGACACTGATCAAGATGGCGCTGCTGTACTCGTTGGGATCCGGCACGGTAAAGGGTTTTGCCGTTACCATCTCGATCGGCATTCTCACATCGATGTTTACAGCCACCGTTTTGGTCCGCCTGATGATGGTGACCTGGCTGCGTCAGCGTCGCCCGACGCTGCTGCCGGTGTAAGGAGGCGCCCCATGTACAAGCTTCGTCTTATTCCGGACAACACCAACTACCCCTTCATGAAGGGCCGCGTCATCGGTCTGGCGGTGTCAGCTTTCCTATCCGTGATCTCGGTCGTGCTGTTTTTCTATCCCGGCCTAAACTATGGCATCGATTTCAAAGGCGGCATCGTCATTGAAGCCCGCCTGCAGCAGCCAGCCGATTTCCCGGCACTGCGCGGCCTGATCAGTAACCTGAACCTCGGCCATTCTGCCTTGCAGCAGTTCGGTGGCCCGAATGATGTGCTGATCCGTCTGGAGCGGCAGGGCAATGAGGATGCTGCGGCGCAGGTCGCGGCCGACAAAGTGCGCGGCGCCCTGACCCAGGCTTATCCTGGTACTGAAATCCGCCGTGTCGAAGCCGTTGGCGCCTCTGTGTCCGAAGGTCTGTTCCGGGATGGCATGCTCGCCATGGGCCTGGCCCTGGTCGCTATGCTGATCTACATTTGGTTCCGCTTTGAGTGGCAATTCGGCATTGGTGCCATTGCCACACTGGTGCTCGACGTCACCAAGACCATTGGATTCTATGTTGTCACCGACATCCAGTTCAATCTGGTTGCCATCGCTGCCGTGCTGACCGTGATGGGTTTCTCGGTGAACGACAAGGTGGTGGTCTATGACCGCGTCCGTGAGAACCTGCGCAAGTATAAGACGCTGCCGCTGCGTGCCCTGATCGACAAGAGCATCAACGAGACGCTAAACCGCACGGTCAATACCTCGCTGACGGTGTTCCTCTCGACCATTCCGCTGGCACTGTTCGGCGGTGAGGCGGTACGCGAATTCGCCTTGGTGCTGCTGTTCGGCATCGTGTTGGCGACCTCGTCCTCGATCTTCATCGCCGCGCCAATCTTGCTGTTCCTGGGCGAGAACCGCCTGCGTCGCGGTCAGCCGGCGGAGCAGCCCGAGGCCAAGACGGCCGCGCAGCGGCCGTAAGCGGCGGGGGCAGCCATGGATCTGCTGCCGCGTATCCCGGTCGATCGCCAGGTGATCAACGCCTATGGCGATGGCGGCTTTCGCATCTCGGGTAAGCACTGGACGGAATCCGTGCTGGTCTTTCCGGGGCAGACCCTGCCCTGGGGTATTACCGATATCAGGAATATGACACTCGCCTCGCTGGAGCCGGTCTTTGCGGCCGGGGCCGAGGTGGAAATCCTGCTGCTTGGCTGCGGACCCAGTATGGTCTTCATCGACAAGGGGCTGCGCGCCCAAGTCCGTGCCCGTGGCCCGGTGATAGAGACGCTGGATACCGGTGCCGCCTGTCGCACATACAACCTACTGATGGGCGAGAGCCGTCGCGTGGCGGCTGCCCTGATCCCGGTCTAGGCCTCAGACATCAGGACAAAGAAAAAGGGCGGCCATCACTGGCCGCCCTCGTTCGTTTGGCTGGAGCGTCGGCTTACCAGGCGCCGCCATTCTGCTGGGCGACCATGCAATACAGCATGGGGATCGACAGCACGAAGTTGGTGCGCGAGCCCAGCATGGCCATGCGGGCTGCCTTGGCCTTAGAGGCATCGTCGGTCGGGACAATGCCCAGCGCCTTCTTCTGGTTCGGCCAGATGATGAACCAGACATTGGCCGCCATGAACAGACCGAGATACATGCCGATGCCAATGGTGCGGCTGCCTTCCTGCATGGCGAAGGCCTGGTGGCCATAGCCGTTCAGGATCGACAGGACCAGACCGGTGACCACCGTGGCCACAGCGGCCCAGCGGAACCAGAACAGGGCTTCCGGCGCGATGAACTTGCCCACGGCGGGCTTCAGTTCGGCCGGGATCTTCGGCATGGTCGGAATCTGGACGAAGTTGAAGTACCAGAGCAGGCCGATCCACAGGATGCCTGAGAGCACATGCAGCCAACGGACGAAGAAGCTGGCGAAGGCCGCGTCAACGCTGTTGCGATGGACAAGGAGGAAGACGACCAGCGCCAGGACGACGCCGGCGCCGAGCGCCTTGTAGAGGTTTTCCAAAATCTTTGCCATGATGCTGGTCCTTGTTGTTCTTGTTCAGGCGTTGCTTGATGCGGTCCGCGGATGGGCGCCCCGGAGACGGGGCTGGGAAGGGGCGAATCGATGACGCTGATCTGCGTGCAACATTCCCCTGATTCGCTGGCCGAACCGTACCATAAAACCACCATTTCCACATGATCGAATCGCCAGACGACCACTGCGCCCGCGAGCTGAAGCGATACGATCCCGATCGCTGGCTGACGGCCCTGTTCGCACCGGATGATCGGCGCGCCGGCCTGTTCGCGCTCTACGCGTTCAATGCCGAGATCGCGCGGGCACGGGAAGCCGTGAGCCAGCCGATGATCGGCCAGATTCGTCTGCAATGGTGGCGCGAGGCCTGGGACGGTATTCGTGCCGGCACGCCGCGTCAGCATCCGGTTGTCCTGGCCTTGCATGCCCATTGCCGTGACCTGGACATCGAACAGGTGAATGCCCTCATTGATGCACGCGAGCAGGACATGGAAGAGCAGCCGCCGGCCGATATGGCAGCGCTGTTGTCTTATGCCGAACTGACATCCGCGCCTCTGATGCGGCTGGCGCTGCAGCTGCTGGAGAGCAGGGCCGATGATGCGCTGATACGAGATGCCGGCACCGCCTATGCGCTCATCGGTCTGTTGCGCGCGGCGCCATACTTGATCGCACAACAACGCGTCCTGCTTCCCGCCAGCTTGCTGGGTGCGCATGGCCTGTCGCCGGACGAGCTGCATCAGACCGATTGCAGCGCCAAACTGCCGGCCGTGCTGGCCGAGTTGGCCGTCGAGGCCAGGCAGCGGCTGCAGTCAGCAAAAAATGCAAAGGCACCACGCGCAGCCTTGCCGGCATTGCTGCCTGCAACACTGGCTAGTCTGCATCTGAAGGCGTTGCAAGGAAGTGGTTACGACCCGGTGATTGCCGAACCGCGTGTTACACCGTTGAAGAAGCAGCTGGCACTGCTCTGGGCATCCTTGCGCGGGCGGATTTAGGCTGCCGCGGCTGCATGGTCCTTGAGCCAGAGGCCCAGATCGTTGAGCGCCCGGCGGCTCAGGGCGCGCTTTCGCTCGCTCTTGTGCACTTCTTCTCCCGGCGGCGGGAACAGGCCAAAGTTCACGTTCATCGGCTGGAAATGCTTGGCATCAGCGCCGCCGGTAATGTGGTTGTGCAGGGCGCCAAGTGCTGTGGTCGCTGGCGGCGGCGTCTGTTCGCTGCCCAGACGCTGCGCGGCAGCCATGCGGCCGGCAATCAGTCCGATAGCTGTGCTTTCAACATAGCCTTCAACGCCCGTCACCTGACCGGCGAAACGCAGGCGCGGCATCGCCTTCATGCGCAACTGGGTATCCAGCAGTTTGGGTGAATTCAGGAAAGTGTTGCGATGAATGCCGCCCAGCCGGGCAAATTGCGCATTCTCCAGACCGGGGATCAAACGGAAAATGCGTGTCTGCTCACCATGCTTCATCTTGGTCTGGAAGCCTACCATGTTGTAGAGCGTGCCCAGCTTGTTATCCTGGCGCAATTGCACGACGGCATAGGGTTTGCGACCGGTTCTCGGATCAGTCAGGCCGACTGGTTTCATCGGTCCGAAGGTCAGTGTGCGCGGACCGCGCTCGGCCATCACCTCAATCGGCAGGCAACCCTCGAAATAGGGCGTGCTCTTTTCCCAGTCCTTGAACTCCGTTTTCTCAGCCGCCAGCAATGCGGCATGGAATTCGAGATAGTTTGGCTTCTCGAAAGGACAGTTGATGTAATCGGCACCATCACCGGCCGGACCGACCTTGTCATAGCGTGACTGGAACCAGGCCTTGTCCATGTCGATACTGTCTTTATGGATGATCGGTGCAATGGCATCGAAAAAGGCGAGGCTCTGCAGGCCGCTGAGCTGACCGACTGCTTCAGCCAGCGCCGGCGAGGTGAGGGGGCCAGTCGCCACAATCACGTTGTCCCAGTCCTCTGGCGGCAGGCCGGCAACCTCGCCGCGTTCCAGCTTGATCAGCGGTTCGGCGGCGATGGCTGTTTGCACTTCGCCCGAGAAGACATCACGGTCGACAGCCAGCGCACCGCCAGCCGGCACCTTGGCCACTTCGGCCGCGCGCATGATCAGCGAATTGCAGCGCCGCAGCTCTTCATGCAGCAGGCCGACGGCATTGCCTTCGACATCGTCGGAGCGGAAAGAATTCGAACAGACCAACTCGGCCAGATTGTCGGTCTGGTGCGCATCGGTCTTACGGTGCGGCCGCATCTCGTGCAGCACCACCGGCACACCCATACGGGATACCTGCCAGGCTGCTTCCGAACCGGCGAGACCGCCGCCAATGATATGAACGGGCTTAATCTGCGTCATGCAAAAGGTCCTCCAGCGCCGGCACGTCGGCAGCGCTTAAAATCTTCATGGCGATCGCTTGGCTGAAGCCGCGGCGCGCCAGAGCGCCGAGATCTTTCTGCTTCATCGCTCGGCGTTCCTCGGGGTCGGCACGATAGGGTCCCAGCTTGCGCTTGCGGGCAAAGGCCGCGGCTGCAGGCAGATCGGAAACTGGCGTATCGGTTTCGTCCTGCAAGCGCTCGAGCGCGGCTGCAACATCCTCTTTTCCCACACCCTTCACGGCCAGCGTCTGCTTGATCCGGCCGAGTGACTTGCCTTCAGCATACAGGCGTCGGACCCGGCTTTCGGCATATTTGCGATCATCCAGCAGGTGATTGCGCTGCAGCTTGGTGATCAGGGCGGTAACCCAGCCCACGGCTTCGGTTTCTGTCGGTGCACCATGTTCGGCGATGGAGCGCCGTATTTTGCGATCCAGCGTTCGGCGGAGATTTTCCACCGAACTGCTGTACCGTTCCAGATAGAACAGGGCGGCCTTTTCCAGATAGTCCGGTGTGATCTTCTTCGGGACCTTCTTCTGGCGGCCGCCTGTCATGGGAGATGGATCAGACCAGCTTGGCGATGCCGGCCAGGGCGATCTGGGAATCCTCGCTGGATTTCACGCCCGAGACGCCGACGGCGCCAATGCAGACGCCGTCCACGATGATCGGCTCGCCGCCTTCGAGCAGCACCATGTCGCTCACTGCAGCGGCCGTCAGGAAGGCCGTGCGGCCGTTGGCAATCACGTCTTCCAGGTTCTTGGTCGGCTTGCGCGAGAAGGCGGCAGCCTTGGCCTTACCCTGACTGATATAGGTCGACTGGGTCGGCGCGCCATCGAGGCGCTGGAAATGCAGCAGATGGCCGCCATCATCGACGATGGCGATGCTGACTTTCCAGTTGTTCTGGTTTGCCTCGGCTTCGGCACCGGCGGCAATCGCCTGAACGTCGGACAGGGTGAGGGCCTTACGCGTAATCATGGATTCGACTTCCCCTTGGCTTCGTTATTCCGCCGCGGCGCGGCTTGATTTCTTCTGGTTCGGTGTGGCGCGCTGCGCCGCCGGTTTGAGATACTCTTTCAGATACTGGCCTGTATAGCTTTCCTTGACCTTGGCTACATCTTCGGGCGTTCCCTGGGCCACGACGCGACCGCCGCCGCTGCCGCCTTCGGGGCCCATATCGACGATCCAGTCGGCCGTCTTGATGACTTCGAGATTGTGCTCGATGACGATCATGGTGTTGCCGGAATCGACCAGGGTATGCAGCACTTCAAGCAGTTTGCGTACATCCTCGAAATGCAGGCCCGTGGTCGGTTCATCCAGAATGTAGAGCGTGCGGCCGGTGGCGCGCTTGGACAGTTCCTTGGCCAGCTTGACGCGCTGTGCCTCGCCGCCAGAGAGCGTCGTTGCTGATTGCCCGATCTTGATATAGCCCAAGCCGACCTTTTCCAGCGTTTCCAGCTTCTCGCGGATGGTGGGAACGGCCTTGAAGAACTGGGCCCCGTCTTCCACCGTCATGTCGAGCACATCGGCAATCGACTTGTCGCGATAATGGATTTCGAGCGTCTCGCGGTTGTAGCGCTTGCCCTTGCAGACATCGCACTGCACGTAGACGTCAGGCAGGAAGTGCATCTCGATCTTAATCAAACCATCGCCCTGACAGGCCTCGCATCGACCGCCCTTGACGTTGAACGAGAAGCGGCCCGGGGCATACCCACGCGTCTTGGCTTCCGGCAGGCCGGCGAACCAGTCGCGGATCGGACCGAAGGCACCAGTATAGGTGGCTGGATTCGAGCGCGGCGTGCGGCCGATCGGCGACTGGTCGATGTCGACGATCTTGTCGAGCCATTCCAGACCCTCGATGCGTTCATGGGCACCCGGCAGCTCGCGGCTGTTGTTCAGCTTGCGTGAGATCGCCTTGAACAGCGTCTCGATGGTCAGGGTCGACTTGCCGCCGCCCGATACGCCGGTGACGCAGGTGAAGATGCCCAGCGGGAAATCGACGTTGATGTTCTGCAGGTTGTTGGCCTTGGCGCCGATCACCTTGATCTGCTTGTTCAGAACACGCTTGCGACGCACCTTCGGCACGGCGACCGATTTGGCGCCGGTTAGATACTGGCCGGTGACTGATTTCTTGGACGTCATGATGTCTTCAGGTGTGCCCTGGGCGATGATTTCACCGCCATGCACGCCGGCCGCCGGCCCCATGTCGATTACGTAATCGGCCTGACGGATGGCTTCTTCATCATGCTCGACCACCAATACGGTGTTGCCGATGTCGCGCAGATGAACCAGCGTCTCCAGCAGCTTGGCGTTGTCGCGCTGATGCAGGCCGATGGAAGGTTCATCCAGCACATACAGCACACCGGTCAGGCCTGAGCCGATCTGGGACGCCAGGCGGATGCGCTGGCTTTCACCGCCCGACAGCGTGCCGGACGACCGCGACATCGAGAGGTAGTCGAGGCCAACATTGACCAGGAATCCGAGGCGATCGTTGATCTCCTTCAGGATTCGGGACGCGATGTCCTTTTCCTTGGGCTTCAGTTTCTTGGTCAGATCGAGGAACCATTGGCGCGCTTCCAGGATCGAAAACTCGCAGACCTCGCCGATGTTCTTGGCGCCGACTTTCACGGCCAGCGCTTCAGGCTTGAGACGATAGCCGTTACAGGCTTCGCAGGAGGTGGCGGATTGATAACGCGACAGTTCCTCGCGGATGGTGTCGGATTCGGTCTCGCGCCAGCGACGCTCCAGATTGGGCAGCACGCCTTCGAACGGCCGCTTCACTGTATAAGTCCGCATGCCGTCGTCATAGGTGATCGGCACGACATCCTCGCCTGAGCCTTGCAGGATGGCCTTACGGGTCTTGATCGGCAGGTCCTTCCACTTGGTCGCCAGCGAGAACTTGTAGAACTTGGCCAGACCTTCCAGCGTCTGCAGATAATAGGGCGAGGGCGTCGCGGCGCGTGACCACGGCACGATGGCGCCTTCACGTAAGGAGATGCCTTCTTCCGGCACCACCATGGCAGCATCGAAATACATCTTCGATCCGAGACCGTCGCAGACCGGACAGGCGCCATGCGGGCTGTTGAAGGAGAACAGCCGCGGTTCGATTTCCTCGATGGTGAAGCCCGAAACCGGGCAGGCGAACTTGGCCGAGAAGATCGTGCGTTCGTCCTTGTCGGCATTTTCGGCAAAGGCGATGCCGTCGGCCAGGTTCAGCGCGGTCTCGATGGAATCAGCCAGGCGACTCTGGATGTCGCTGCGCACCACCACGCGATCGACCACGACCTCGATATCGTGCTTCAGCTTCTTGTTAAGCGCCGGGACTTCGCCGATCTCGTACAGCTTGCCGTCGACCTTCACACGCTGAAAGCCGCGCTTCTGCAGGTCCTGCAGCTCTTTGCGGTACTCGCCCTTGCGGCCGCGCACGATCGGGGCCAGCAGCAGTAGGCGGGTACCTTCGGGCATCCCGAGCACACGGTCGACCATCTGACTGACCGTCTGGCTTTCGATGGGCAGGCCAGTGGCGGGTGAGTAGGGCACGCCGACGCGGGCATAGAGCAGACGCAGGTAATCGTAGATTTCGGTGACAGTACCGACCGTCGAACGCGGGTTCTTCGAGGTAGTTTTCTGCTCGATGGAGATTGCGGGGCTGAGACCGTCGATATGGTCCACATCGGGCTTCTGCATCAGCTCCAGGAACTGGCGAGCATAAGCCGAGAGCGATTCGACGTAGCGGCGCTGGCCCTCGGCATAAATGGTGTCGAAAGCCAGCGAGGACTTGCCCGAGCCGGACAGGCCGGTCAGGACAACCAGCTTGTCGCGGGGGATGTCGACGTCGACATTACGGAGATTATGCTCGCGGGCGCCGCGTACGGATATGAACTTCTGCATGGATAAACGCCGGTATCTGGGGGTGCCGATTATTGCGCTTTACGGGACAGTTGTTCACTATACCCGCCTTGTATATTATAGGACTAGTTCAAGAACGGATAGGGGTTAAACAATGGCTGGCAGCGTCAACAAAGTAATCCTGGTTGGTAACCTAGGGCGCGACCCCGAAATCCGCAGCATGCAGTCGGGTGAGGAGATCGCCCAGCTGTCGGTTGCGACCTCCGAAACTTGGCGGGACAAGGCCTCGGGCGAGCGCAAGGAGCGCACCGAATGGCACCGGGTGGTCATTTTCAACGAGAATCTGGTCAAGGTCGCCAAGCAGTACCTAAAGAAGGGCTCGAAGCTCTATATCGAGGGCTCGCTGCAGACCCGCAAGTGGACCGACAAGGATGGCGCCGAGAAATATTCCACCGAGGTGGTGCTGCAGCGCTTCCGCGGCGAATTGACCATGCTGGACGGCCGTGAAGGCGGTGGTGGCGCAGGCGGAGGCTTCAGCAGCGGCGGTGGTGACGATTACGGGAGTGGCGGCGGCTCGGGTGGCGGCGGTGGCCGTTCCAGCGGCGGTGGCGCGCCGGCCCGTCGTGACGACATGGATGACGAGATTCCGTTCTGATCTTTCAGAACTCCGAACAGCAAAAAGGCGCAGACTGAAATCTGCGCCTTTTTCTTTTTTTCATGCTGACGACTCGTTTCGCTACTTTCGCAGCAGGGAACTCAGCACCACGCCCAGGCCGGCAGCCACACCCACTGAAGCTAGAGGGTGTTTACGGGCGAACGGCTCGATCTCGGCGCGAATCTTGTCGATATCACCCTGGAAGCTGTGACGGGGCCAATAGGTCCAGGCCAGCGCGGCCAGAATCCCGATTACCACGATCACGCCAATCAGTGTGCCGCCGGCGGCCGCAGCAGCGCCATGTGGCGTCATGCTCAGGCCGTAGTTCAGGAACAGTGCCCAACCGAACAGCACGAAGGCTGCGAACAGAGCCGCACAGGCAATGATCCCCAATACGGCCACGACAGCCATGCGCTGTCGCTGCCGTTTCGAGGCTGCCGCCTGAATGCCGCTCATCAACAGGCCCGGCAGTATGGCTGCAAGTGGCGAAGCCATTATTTACGCAGCAGGATGGCCAGCAGGGCACCGGCCGCGAAAGCTGCCAGAAGACTGCCGCCCGGATGTTCCTGCACGGTCTCTTCAAGCTTGTCCAAGGCTTCGCGACCACGATCCTTGAGGTCACCGGTCACTTCCTGCAGCTTTGCCTGCAGGGCAACGATCTCGGCCTCGGCGAGAGCTGTGCCGTCCTTCTTGGCGCGTTCAAGGAGGGCACCGAGCTGACTTCCGACATCCGCGACCTGATCGCGGAGGACGTCAATGTCACCATCGGCTGTTGCGGCGCTACGCCGGCGTGTACGGGTTGCCATGATCAATACTCCTCAATGCTTGCTTTTGGTCTGGGGCTTGGAAACTTCGTTGAGCCAGTCTGCGATCTGACGCTCGGCCTGATCTGTCAGGATGCCATAGCGTTCCTGGATCTTGCCGACGAGCTGCTGCTGGCGGCCGGCAATGACATCGAGGTCGTCATCGGTCAGCTCGCCCCAGCGCTCACGGGCCCTGCCGGCGAACTGTTTCCAGTTGCCTTCGACACGATCCCAAGAAGGCAGGGCAGCCTTCAGGTTGGCTTCGCGTTTGGTGCTGTCACCCATGGTGAAATCCTTTCTTGCCTGGTGGCGTGCAGGTCAGTTGCGGACGGACTGGGTCTTCTCCCATTCGTCGACCTGCTTTTCGGCTTCCTTCTTGGCGATGCCGTAACGCTCCTGAATCTTGCCGACCAGTTCCTGACGTTTGCCGTTGATCACTGTGACGTCATCTTCGGTCAGCTTGCCCCAGCGCTGCTTGGCTTTGCCAGCGAACTGGTTCCAGTTACCTTCGATCTGATCCCAGGTGCCGCTTGAAGCGGCGTAGACGGCTGCCGGCGGCGCGGCGGCAAGCAGGGCGAGGGCGGAAATGGCGGCGACGGCGATCTTGCGCATGGCGATATCCTCCTGACGCTGGTGAATGACCTGATTAAAACCGGAACGCAGGTCTGCTAGTTCCCGCCGCAGATGCAGAAAAGTCTCCTGCGGCAGCTACAAGCTTTTGATTCGGCTAATAGTGCATTGCAGGATATCGGAGCGAAGTGTGGCGCTCGCGGGACGCTCGGAAGGCTATTCCGGGGCCATATCGTGGCTGGATACGTGCTAGCGCTTTTCGCGCTGTTTAGCTTCGTTCCAGGCAGCATCCATGGTGGCAAGATCGCTGCTGTCCAAATCCTTATGTTCTGTCTTGAGAATGGATTCCATCTGACTGAAGCGGCGTTCGAATTTCCGGTTCGCTGCACGCAGGCATGCTTCGGGATCGAGTTTCAGGTGCCGGGCGAGATTGGCGACGACGAAGAGAAAGTCACCGAATTCCTCGGCCATGGCCTCTGGCGTGCCGCCTTCGATCTCGTCTTGAAGCTCCTGGAGCTCTTCCCTGATCTTGTCGAGTACCGGACGTTTGTCGGGCCAGTCGAAGCCGACGCGCGCTGCACGGTTCTGCAGCTTCACGGCACGCAGCAGCGCGGGCAATCCTGGGGTCACGCCGGCCAGAACTGGCGAAAGACCGTCCTCGATGGCGCTCTGGGTCTTGGCCGCCCGTTCGGCTGCCTTGATGTTTTCCCAGTTGCTGCTCACCGCATCCGCGTGATCGGCTTCGACATTGCCGAAGACATGGGGATGGCGGCGAATCATCTTGTCGGCGATGCCGGCGGCGACATCGGGGAAGGCGAAGTGGCCGGCCTCTTCAGCCATGCGGGCATGAAACACCACCTGCAGCAGCAGGTCGCCCAGTTCATCTTTCAGGCCGGGCAGGTCGTTGCGCGCGATGGCATCCTCGACCTCGTAGGCTTCCTCGATTGTATAAGGCGCGATGGTCGCGAAAGTCTGCTCCAGGTCCCAGGGACAGCCGCCATCGGGGTTGCGCAGTTGCGCCATGATGCGCAGCAACTCGGCCAGGCTGGAAAGGTCTTGGGATGTCGTCATGGCTATATCCTTGGGGGGCCGACAGGATGCGTTGAACCGGCAGGCATAGGCAATACACAGGCATTTCCGGTTGAACCTTTACCTGAAATGCTCAATGTTAGGACGCGCATAAGTTCACATTTTCGCCAAGTGAGAGCGAAATGGCTGCGGATAAAGTCTTTCTTTCCATGGCGTCCGCCGGACGGGCAGAACAGCGCCTTGCGCTGGCCGTCGTTGCCGTTTCCATTCTGGTCTTTGTCGCCGCGGCACCTTTCGCAAAGATGCCGCTGGCCCGGTTGGATGCCTTCATCCCGATCTACCAGTCCGCCCTGCTGGTCAATGATCTGATCACGGCCGTGCTGCTGTTCGGACAATTCAGCATCATCCGGTCACGGGCGCTGCTGGTTCTGGCCAGCGGGTATCTTTTCACCTCTCTCATGGTCGTCCTGCATACCCTGAGCTTCCCCGGCCTTTTCGCACCGGGCGGGCTGCTCGGTGGCGGGCAGACGACGGCCTGGCTGTACATGTTCTGGCATGGCGGCTTTCCGCTGGCTGTTATCGCCTATGCCTTGTTGAGAAAGCGCGACGCGGATTTCATATCTGCGCCATCAAGTCGCAATGCCATTCTGGCAAGCATTGCCGTGGTTGCAGTGATCGTCACGGCCCTGCTTCTGCTGACAACGATGGGGCATGCTGCCCTGCCAGCCATCATGCGAGGCAATGTCATGGCGCCGGCTCTGGTCGGTGTCGTTTCGGTCGATATCGGCCTCAGCCTGATTGCCTTGCTTCTCTTGTGGCGTTCACGCCCGCATTCGATCCTTGATACATGGCTGATGGTGGTGATGTTCGCCTGGTTCTGCGATGTCACGCTCAGTGCCCTGTTAAATGCCGCGCGGTTCGATCTGGGCTTCTATGCCGGCCGGATTTACGGATTGCTGGCAGCCAGTTTCGTCCTGATCATACTCCTGCTGGAAAACACCAGGCTTTACGCTCAGCTGGCGCAGTCTCATACAAGCCTTGCGATTGCCAATGACCGGTTGGATGACTACGCCCGCGGCCTGGAAGGGCAGGTGCAGGCGTCGGAAGAAAAATACCGCCTGTTCATGGAGCAGGCGCAGGATGGAATTCTTGTGCTTGATACAGCTGGTGTAATTCTGGAAGCCAACCGCGAGACAGAAATCCTGCTGGGGCATCCGCGCTCCGACATCCTGGGAAACCAGTTCACAAGCTTCCTCGCCAGGGAGGATTCACCCGAAGTTCAGGCCAATATCGATCAATTGCTGACTGCAGCGTTTCACCGCGTCTCTGATTTGCATCTTGCGGCGGGAGATCAGGAAACGCTTATCGAAATCGCATCGTCCCGGATACAGATCGGTGATCACACCCGCATCCTGGTGATTGCCCGCGACATTACAGAGCGCAGCAAACTGGAGCAGCAGCTACGGCAATCCCAGAAAATGGAGGCAATCGGACAGCTGACCGGTGGTCTGGCGCATGATTTCAACAACCTGCTGGCTGTCGTGGTCGGAAACCTGGATTTGCTGGAAGACCATTTGAAAAATGACGGTGAAGCCGGGGAATACGCGCAGACAGCTCTGGATGCCGCTCTGCAAGGCGCAGAACTGACAAAGCAGCTGTTGGCGTTTTCCCGCAAGCAGCCATTGCAGCCGCGTCGTTGCGACATGAATGAACTCGTCGTCGACATGATAAAGCTGCTGCGCCGGACTTTAGGCGAGCATATCGAAATCACGTTCGATCCCAAGTCCAACCTTCCGGAAGTGATGATCGACCCGGCATTGTTCGGCTCGGCCATCGCCAATCTTGCCACGAATGCCCGGGATGCAATGCCGGAGGGCGGCCGACTGACATTCACGACGCAGAAAAGCGCGCTGGATGAAGGCTATACGGCACTCCACCCGGAAGTGATTCCCGGCGATTATGTTGTCCTGGCTGTGTCCGACACAGGCAGCGGCATTCCGCCTGAAAGCTTGGCGCGGGTCTTCGATCCCTTCTTCACCACCAAGCCCGTCGGGCAAGGGACCGGCCTGGGCCTCAGCATGGTGTTCGGGTTTGTGAAGCAATCGGGTGGTCACATCAAAATATACAGCGAAGTCGGGCGAGGGACGGTTGTCCGCATTTATTTGCCACCGGCAAAGAATGTGAAGGATCAGGCGCCGGCGCAGCAGGACGCCGGGACGCAAATCCCGCCCGGCGGTGAGACCATTCTGGTGGTCGATGATAACACCAACGTGCGCCAGATCGCGGTCCGACAGCTGACCAATCTCGGCTATAAGGTCCTGGAGGCCGATACGCCTGCCACGGCACTGGCGCATCTCAAGAATGGCGAGGCCATCAATCTGCTGTTCACTGATATCGTCATGCCGGGCGGCATGACGGGTCAGGAGCTGGCGCAGACGGCGCTCGCACTGCGTCCGGATTTAAAGGTCCTGTTCACGTCAGGATTCCTGGGTTCGAGCATGCCTAACGCCACGCAACTGGAACCAGGCGATGCTTTTCTGGGGAAGCCGTACCGTTTGCAGGAACTGGCGCAGAAGCTGCGGAGTGTGCTCGATCAAGGATAGATCTGAAGAACCTTGAATCGAAACGGGCCCGTCATTGCTGACGGACCCGTTTGAAAGTATCGCGTTTCAGATGACGCGGAAATTCTTGAACTGCCACGGATCATCGCGGTCCACCTCTTCGGGGAACAGCTTTTCGCGATCCTGCAGCGGGGTCCAGTCGCTGTACGCACCGGCCATCTCGCCCAGATAGGGCAGGCAGATTTCCATGATGCGGGCGTGATCCAGTTCATCGGCCTCGACCAGGCCGGCGGTCGGATTTTCGATGGCCCAGATCAGGCCGGCGAGCACAGCAACGGTCACCTGCAGGCTAGTGGCGTTGTTATGTGGCACCAACTTGCGGGCATCCTCGATGGTGAGGCGAGAGCCATACCAGTAAGCGCCCTTCTTGTGTCCCATCAGCAGTACGCCCAGCTCGTCCATGCCGCTGGTGATCTCGTCCATCATCAGGCGCTTACGCGACTGCATCTCCCAGTTCTTGCCGGCAACTTCATGTACAGAGAGCACGGCGTCGTCGCAGGGGTGATAGGCATAATGCACCGTCGGACGATAGGCGACTTTGTCGCCTTGCTTCACGGTGTAATAATCAGAGATCGAGATGGACTCGTTATGCGTGACCAGGAAGCCGTGGAAGGGACCTTCCAGCGGGGTCCAGGTGCGCACGCGCGTGCCGGCGCCGGGACGCAGCAGGTAGATGGCGGAATCACAACCGAAGTCGTGACGGCGGCCGTCGGCCGGCATCTGCTTCTCATGGCTGCCCCAGCCGAGTTCGGCCGGCTGGCAGCCTTCGCCGACGAAGCCGTCGATCGACCAGGTATTGACGAATTCGTCGCGTTCCTTGGGCTGGTGCTCAGCCACCTGGGTATCGCGCTCGGCGATATGGATGACCTTGACGTTCAGCGTCTGGGCGAGGGCACTCCAACCAGCACGATCCTTGGGTACAGTCGTGCTGACGCCGGTGTCGCGCGCGATATGCAGCAGCGCTTCCTTGACGAAGTGGGAGACCAAGCCAGGATTGGCGCCATGGGTCAGTACAGCGGTTGGGCCGTTCTTGTATTTGGAGATCAGCGCGCGAGCAGAGTCACGCAGGGCATAGTTCGACCGCTGCGAGGGTGACTTGGACGGATCGGTGTAACCGCCTGCCCAAGGCTCGATGCAGGTGTCGAGATACATGGCGCCCAGTTCCTGGGCCAGTTCGATCAGCGCGACGGACGAAACATCAACCGACAGGTTCAGCAGGTAGTCGCCCTTGGTCAGCAGGGGCTGCAGTACCGTGCGGTAATTGTCGCGGGTGAGGGCGATCTTCTCGAACTTGATCTTGTATTCGTTGGCGACATCATGGCCGCGCTCTTCCGCGGTCACGATGGTGATCTTGTCGGTCGGCATGTCGATATGACGCAGGATCAGGGGCAGGACGCCCTGGCCGATGCTGCCGAAACCGAGGATGACCAGTCGGCCGGAATACGCCACGTGCTTCATTCTTGGAGACTCCTGGAGAGGCGATGGATTTTGGGATGGGCTTTACTCGATCATGCCCCTCGCTACCAGAGCCGGATGACAATCACGTGGAACTGATCAGCAAGAGGGCGCACCTGTCCGGATCGACAAGCGCCAGCGATCACGTCCTTTGGATGTGGGAATTATGTAGTATATTCAATAATATCAATATATTATAGAGATATTATTATATATAAGATCGGGTTTAGCTTCCAAGAGTCTTATATACACGTTAAATCCGGCTGCTTGAGCGCATCATGAAAGACACAAGGTCATAGGCATTTTGCCAGCTCTGCCGGATTTCATCGTCAAAATCCGGCCCCAAGGTCTCTTCGATGGTCTGCAGCAAAGCATCGCCGGCGCGATCATAGTGGAGCTTGGTAACGCCATAGGTCGTGTGGCGGGCGCCCAGTTCCAGAATGGCCTGCGTGATTTTAGGCAGGTCATACAGATTGGCGACAATGACCTCCAGGGTGGCCATCAGCTTGGTCTGCTGGGCCGGCATGTCCACCGAGCGAAACAGCACCTCGGATGAGGGATCGGCAGCAAACAGATTCTGGTAAAACAATCCGGCAAAATCCGTGCGGTGCTGCTGGATGATGCGGAAGGATTGTTGCACCCGTTCGACCTGATCGTCTCGCATGTTGCCTCACATCCATAACGTCGGAAGTGGCGACGCTGATAAACGGGTAGGATAGGCAATTCTCTAGCCTCGTAGTGCTACCGGTTTGCCTCGGACGGGGCAGCGAAACTGACTTCCTAATCTTTATCTGTTTATCGGATAATGTATATTATGGAAAATAAAAGATGCGAGCTAAGCCATTATAATCAAATATATTTCTATACAGCCCTTTGGTCCGGCCGGTTACGGATCGCTCGCTTCCAGATCAGGACATCAGTTATCGTCAGAACGATCATCGCCGGAATGGTACCGCTATAGGTTCAACCAGAACCGCTGCTTTCGATGCCGCCTGCTGCACGTCGGTTGGGCAGGCTCACAAGGCGTCCTCGCATAACCCCGTGTATATGCCGCTTTCTCCGTATGGCGCGCTCTTTGCAATTTCTCCGCCGTTGCCCGGCATCCACTGCGGCGACCATTTCTGGAGATACCGACATGAGCCGCTCTATGAGCCTCCCCCAAATCCCTCCGCAGGCGTCCTGGCGCCGCACTGTGACCGCCGCCGCCCTGGCTCTGACCCTGCTGGCCGGTACTGCCCTGACAACGGTGGCCGCCCATGCGCAGAGCGTCATCCGCTATGGCATCTCGATGGCCGATATTCCGCTTACCGCCGGCCAGCCGAACAATGGCGCGGGCGGCTACCAGTTCACCGGCCATACCATCTACGACCCCTTGGTCGCGGTTGAACTGAACATCGCCGACCGGCCGGGCAAGCTGGTCCCGGGGCTGGCCGAAAGCTGGAAGGTCGATCCGGCCGATCCGAAGAAGTGGGTGTTCACTCTACGCAAGGGCGTGAAGTTCCACGACGGCTCGGAGTTCACGGCCGACGCCGTGGTCTGGAACCTGGAAAAGGTGCTGAACGACAAGTCGCCACATTATGATGTCAAGCAGGCCTCGCAGGTGCGCCCGCGTATTCCTTCGGTCGCGAGCTGGCGCAAGATCGACGACTACACCGTAGAGATCACCACCAAGGCGCAAGACGCCCTGTTCCTCTGGCAGCTCTCGTGGTTCCTGATTTCCAGCCCAGCCCAGTATGAAAAGGTCGGCAAGGACTGGGACAAGTTCGCCTCCACCCCGTCGGGTACCGGTCCATTCATGCTCAGCAAGCTGGTGCCGCGCGAGCAGGCCGAACTGACCAAGAATCCGAACTACTGGGACAAGACCCGCATCGCCAAGGCCGACAAGATCGTCCTGGTGCCGATCCCGGAAGCCTCGGCGCGCACTGCCGCGCTGCTGTCGGGCCAGGTCGATATCATCGAGACTCCGGCGCCGGATGCGGTACCGCAGCTCAAGAAAGCCAACATGAAGATCGTGCAGAATGTCACGCCGCATGTCTGGCCTTATCACTTCAGCTTACTGCCCGGTTCGCCCTGGACCGATATCCGCGTACGCAAGGCCGCCAACCTGGCGATCAATCGCGATGAGGTCGTCGCGCTGCTGAATGGTCTGGCCATGCCGGCCAAGGGCCAGGTCGATCCGACCAGCCCGTGGTTCGGCAAGCCCAGCTTCGACATCAAGTATGACCCGACGACCGCCAAGAAGCTGATGGCTGAAGCTGGTTACTCCAAGGAAAAGCCACTGAAGGCCACGGTGGTGATCGCGACCGGCGGCACCGGCCAGATGCTGTCGCTGCCGATGAATGAATACGTGCAGCAGGCGCTGGGCGAAGTCGGCATCCAGCTCGAATTCAAGGTTGTCGAACTGGAAACCCTGTACACCCATTGGCGCAGCGGCGCGAAGTCCGACATCAACCAGGGTATCACGGCGATCAACCTGGCTTATGTAACCTCGGACCCCTTCTACGCCTTCGTCCGCTTCCTCTACAGCAAGTACACCTCGCCGAACGGCGTGAACTGGGGCTTCTATGATAACCCCAAGGTGGACGCGCTCGTCGACGAGGCGCGCGCCACGGCTGACATCTCAAAGCAGGATGCCATCATGGCCAAGCTGCATGAGATTTATGTCGACGAGGTGCATTACCTCTGGGTTGTGCATGACACCAATCCGCATGCCATGCATCCCAAGGTGAAAAGCTTCATTCAGGCCCAGCACTGGTTCCAGGACCTGACGACGATCGGCCTGAACTAAGACGTCAGGCGACAACCACCATGTGGTTGTCCCACTGAATCCCGCTGCGGGCGGCCAGATCCTCGATTTGGCCGCCCGTTCGCAGTTTGAACAGGCGTCCCAGGCCGTTTGAGGCGAAGAAGCCGGACCCGGCCTGCGGCGCGATGCCGCAAACGTCGCGTGCCTCGCCCACCTGCACCAGTTCTTCCCGGTGCATATCCCAGACCAGCACACGGTTGCCGCGTGGACTGCTGACCGCAAGATAGCGGCCGCTGTCATCCATGGCGGCCGAGCCACAATACTGCTGCAGCGCGGCGCGCTGTTCCTCGGGCATGGCGAGATAGCGCAGGGTTTTTGCACCGGCTGATGCATCATGCAGGGCTACCAGCGGTACATCGTCCTCTTCCGGGCCCTCATACTGCATGGCGATGGCTACACGGCCCTGCCGGTCGATGGCGATATGCCGGATGCTGAGCTGATGCAGTTCTTTCTCAGGCCTGATCTGGCTGATCACGCGGCCATCGCGACCATCGAGATAGACCAGCGACGGGTCCATGTCGGCGATGTTCAGTTTCAGGCGCGGCAGATCGGCGCGCATCAGGATGCCGCCATTGGCCACGACCAGGGTCTGGCCATCGGGCATCAGTCGTATTTCATGGGGATCGAGGCCGTGGGTACGATACTCGCCGACGCGGTTCCAGTTTTCGCGCGCCGCATAGATACCCAGCACGCCCTCGCCTGTCGAAGCAATCACCTCGGTGGCGAACAGCAACCGGCCGTCAGACGTGATGGCGCCATGGCCGCAGAAGCTGCGGTCGCGGGCCGCCGGGATCATGCGCCCTTCATTGCCGCTCTGCGGATCGAAGGCAAAGGCGAAGTCGCCGGGACGGCGCGAAAACGCCACGGCGATGCGGCCATCGGGACTGCGGGCAAAGCTGTGGCCGCGCTGCGGCAACGGCCGTTGATATCGGATCGTGCCATTGGAATCGAAAGCTGCGAAGCCGAATCCGCCTTTTTCGCCATAAGCATTGAGATACAGACGATCCGGCGCAGCCGCCCGCAGACCGGCCGGCAGCAGGGCCACGGTCCCCAACAGGGGGAGCGCCGTGCGACGGGTAATAATCATCTCAGTCGCCATCCAGCGCGTTAAAGCCGACGGGGATATCCAGTGCCGGTGGCAATTTCTCCAGCAGCAGCTTCTTCAGCGCCAGCACTTCGGCCGCCAGCTTTTCGGCCTGTGGCCGGGCCGCCTTATCCTGCACGGCAGTTTCCAGCGGCACTTTCAGGGCCGACGCGGCATTCAGGGATTTAGAGAAGGCGTCACGGATGGCGGCATCCAGCGGCTTGTCGGTCACGGCCGGCGAGAAAGCAGACTGATAGAGGTTCTGCGCCGCTTCCAGATTGCGTTGCACATTGCGCAGTGAACGCTGGCTGCGCCAGGACTCTGCCACGCGCGGCCGGGCGTCGTTGACCGAGGCGCCGAGCGGGCGCGCCAGCTTGTGATCGGCCGAGAGTTCGACGGCGGTATAGAGGCTCTTGAACAGTTCGAGCGCCGCTTCCTGCTCGTCACGATAGGGCGCATCCGGCTTGCCGGTGTCAGTCACCGATTTCGCAAAGGCCTTGTCGCCGCCCTCGCGCCAGGCACTGCGCGTCTCCTGTGCGATATGCGACAGGTTGGTGGCGATCGCCTGCACATAACGGCAGCGATAGGCGGATTCATTCCCCGCAGTCAATTTGTTGGCGTCTTCACCGAAGATCAGGCGTTCCAGCGCCGGCAGGCCCTGCGTCGCCACACTGCCCTTGGCCATGGTGTCGACATCGACGGCGCCAGCAGCATGCTTGGCCAGCATCTCGGACATCTGCTTGGTGATGGTGTTGCGCTGGTCAGGCCAGAAGGCGAACCGCTGGCTGCGGAAGAACCAGTCGATTGGCCCGAAGCGCACATGCTGGATATCCTGCCAGGCATCCATGGTGCGGCCGAAAGCAGACTGCAGGTCAGGCAGTTTTACCGTCGAAGGAACAGTGCAGAAGGCCTTCGCGGCTGTATCCAGATCGGCGGTCGCCGTCACCAGCGCATCATAGCGTGGCTGGATATGCGTCTCGACCGCGGCGCGATTCAGGGCCTTGTAGGCCTCCGGCTCCACGGCATGGCCGGGTAGGCTGAGGAGACCAACGATGAGGCACAGGATCAGGCCAGAGAGACGCATGGCAGACTCCAAGGATTACAGGGAACTGATAAAAGCCAGCAGATCGTCACGTTCGCTACGGTTCATCTGCAGGACGCGACGTTTTGCCGCCGCTGCTTCGCCGTCATGCCAGAGGATCGCCTCCAGCACACCGCGGGCACGACCGTCATGCAACAGGTTGTCATGGCCGCTGACTGTTCTGGTCAGACCGATGCCCCAGAGCGGCGGCGTGCGCCAGTGACGGCCGCTAGCCAGTCCTTCCGGACGATTGTCAGCCAGCCCCTCGCCCATGTCATGCAGCAACTGGTCGCTATACGGAAAAATGATCTGGCCGGAGAGTTCTGGCCGCGCAGCATTCTCCCCGGTCGTGAAGCGTTCGGCGTGGCAGCTCTCGCAGCCCGCAGCTGCAAACAGCCCCTGCCCACGCCGCACCGCCGGCTGGCCAGCCTGCCGACGCGCAGGGACAGCCAGATGCTGTGCATAGAAGACCGTGAGATCAAACATCTTTGCCGGCACCTCGACGCCCTCGCGCGGATCGTCGCCGGTTGGCAGGCGCAGGCAGTCGCGTTGCGCCGCCGTGCATTCTCCATGCGAGGCCCCGCGACGCAGCGGTGCCGACAGGCCGAGATCGTTGGCAAAGGCTTCGGCCACCTGGTCAGCGATGGTCGCCATGCCGGCCTTCCAGCCGAAGCGCCCCAGCATCACCCTGCCCTCGGCCTGACTCCAGACCTGATTGGGAGTGCCGGCGATGCCGTCACCATCGAGATCTTCGGGATCGGCACGTTTAAGGATGTCCGCTTCCGGGATCAGCTCCAGCAGGCCTAGGCCGATCAGCGGAACCGACACGCGTGGTGAAACCATGGTCTGCGGATGCAGCGGACCGTAATTGGTGTCCATGATGCGATATTGCGGTTTGCGCAGGGTGACCACGGTGCCATCGGTGAAACGCACCGGCATATCCGCATAGCTGATAGCGATGCGTCCCTCGGCCAGCAGGCCCTGAACTGAAAAAGTCTGGAGCTGCGTGCCGTAGGTTGGCTCCGGCGTCACGCCACGCTTCAGCTGAGCCAGCAGCGCATGATCGATATCACTCTGTGCCGGAATGCTGAGACGCAGAATCAGCGAGACGGGCTGTTCGCCTTTGGCCGGCGGACGGCCACGGCCGTCATTCAGGTGGCAGGACTGGCAGCTACGGGCATTGAACAGCGGCCCCAGACCGTCGGATGAGGTGGTGGAACTGGGTGACGAGGCCCAGAGCTTGCGGAAGATGCCGTCGCCGACACGGAAATCGAGCTGCCGTTCGACCGGCATGGTTGCGACAGGATGCGAAAAGGCTGCGGCATCGGCCCGCTTGCGGCTGGTCGACGCACCGCCCGGCAAGCGATCGTCAGCCGCCCGTGCGCCGGTCGCGACCAACAGGCAAAGCGCAAGGATCAGGTAACGGGGTGCAGGCATCGTCACACAACATGGTCATGCACCCCGGCGCTGCCGGAGTGATTATTTCTTGCCGACCTTGTCGGGCGCATCAAGGCTGTCGGAACCTTCAAAGGTCACCTTCAGCTTGAGTGCCGCAACCGCACGCTCCAGCGTCTTGGTCTGGTCAGTCAGGCGATCAATGGCGGCCTGGATCACAGCGTTGCCCTCGGCATTCCCGTCGGCAAGCATCTGGTCATAGGATTCCTTGGTTTCGGCGCGCTGCTTGATCGCGGCAACGGCATCCAGCGTCGCTTTCAGCTTGGCGCGCATCTCGGCATCGATGTCGGGTGCAGCGACGCGCACCAGTTGGGTCAGCGCCGGGCCTTTGATCTGCGTGCCGTTGGTACGGGTGTATTCGCCGCCATAGATCGCCAGCATGCCGACGACGTTATAGTAATGCGAATTATGCGTGTTATCCGAGAAGCAATCATGTTCTTCCTCGGGATCATGCAACAGCAACCCGAGTTTCATGCGCTCACCGGCCAGTTCGCCGTAAGACAGGCTGCCCAAACCGGTCAGCATGGCACTGATCCCGGTATCGACGCCCTTGGCGGTCAACACCTTGCGTGCAGCCGCGCCGGGTGCCCACTGCTTCACCATGAAGGCCAGATCGTCGACCAGCATCTGGGTGACGACGGTCAGATACTGACCGCGCCGGTCGCAATTGCCGTTGGTGCAGCCCTGCTTGGCATAGTCGGTCCAGGGCCGGTTGCCGGTGCCGGGACCGGTGCCGTTGAGGTCCTGGCCCCAGAGCAGGAATTCTATGGCGTGATAACCGGTAGCGACATTTGCCTCAACACCGCCGACTTCATGCAGTTTTCGCAGCAGCTTCCAGTCGATCACGCGCGCGTCCAGCGTTTTTCCACCGAACTTGATGCGCTTGTTGGCAATAACATTGGCGGTATAGGCCGGGTTCTCATCCGACTCTTCGCCATACTTGCCAGCATCTACATAGTCGATCAGGCCTTCGTCCAGTGGCCAGGCATTCACCTTGCCTTCCCATTCATCCACCACCGGATTGCCGAAGCGGAGAACTTCCGACTGCTGGTAAGGCACGCGGGAGGCAATCCAGGCCTGGCGTGCCGCCTTCATTGCTTCATCCGACGGCTTGGTGGCCAGCGCCGCCACAGCCTTTTGCAAGTTGCGGGCGGCGATCAGCGAGTCTTCATACATCGCCTGCGCGATGTCGCCATAGGTCTTGATGGCGGCGGTTTTGGCCTTGTCGGCTTCCGCCGCACCGGCAGGCACGCTGAAAAGGGCCAGCAGGATGGCAAAGGTCGCGATCAGTCGCGTCATTGGTCTTCCCCAGACTGAAAGTCAGTTCATTTCAAGAAGAACTGGATGGGCACAACCACATCCAGAGTACTTTTATTCAGGTTAGCGGGTATCGGCGGCAGCGGTGATGCCTTGGCGATCATCCGTTCGACAGCCTCGTCCAGTGCATCATAGCCTGAACTGCGCTCGATCTTGTGGCGTGTCACACGCCCCTGGTCATCGATGGTGAAGCGCAGATGAGCCACCCCTTCCATGCGGCGCAACTGGGCGCGGCGCGGATATTCCTTATGCTTCTCCAGTGTCGCCAGCAGGATCGCATAGTAGTTGGCTTCCGCATCCGGATTGGACGGCAGGCGCGGCGCAGAGATGGCTGGCGCCGGCGGCGCGACGGGTGCCGCGGCCACCTGCGGCGCAGCCTGCTCGGCAGGGGCTGCAGCCGGTGGGGTCTCCACCACCGGCTTCGGTGGTTCCTGCTTGGGCGGCTGCGGTTTGGGCGGACGGGTCACCACCGGCTTGGGTTTGGGCGGCGGTACAGGTTCGAGATCAGGCTCGGTGCTGTTCGACGTGATGATATCGGGTTCTTTTTCCGGCGGTGGAGGCGGAGGCGGTGGTGGCTGCACCATCGGCTGCGGCGTCGCTTGCACCGGTGGCGCGCTGGCCAGCAGCAACACCTCAATGCCCTGGAACTTCTCTTCGGCCATGATCGGCTTCTGGAAATAAGGCAGGCCGAAGAACAGCAGCGCGACGGCGATCAGATGCGCCGCAACCGAAATCGTCCAGGATGAGACCTTGGTGCGCATCACGCTCATTTCGCTGGTGCAGCCGCCTGCGTGGCACCTTCGGCAACCAGCGAGATCTTGCCGAAGCCGGCTTTGCCGACCAGGCTCATCAAATCCATGATCTTGCCGTATTCCAGCGTCTTGTCGCCGCGCACGTAGATGACCGTCTCCGGTTCACTGCCGCGCAGGGCTTGCAGGCGCGGAATCAAGTCGGCCTCATCCACCGGATCCTTGCGGATGAACAGTTTGCCGTCCCTGTCGATACTGACGACCAGTGGCTCGCGCGGCGGCGTTACCTTGGCGGCGGTGGTTTTGGGCAGTTGCAGCGGCACGCCGACCATCATGAGGGGCGCGGCAACCATGAAGATGATCAACAGCACCAGCATGACGTCGACGAACGGCGTCACGTTGATATCCGACATCGGCTTGTAGCCGTCGAAGCCGTCGTTGCTGTAGTCGCTGCCGCCGCTGCCGATGGGTGAAATGGCCATGGCGTTCGTCCTTACTGACCGGCCTCGGCATGCGGACGCACCACATGCGACGAACCGGAGGCGCGCGAGAACTGGCGTGCGGCCTCATTGATGGCAGTGTTGAAGCGTGCTGCGAGGCGACCGAGGTCGGTGCTGAACTTGTTGTACAGCACGACGGCCGGAATGGCGGCGACAAGGCCCAGCGCGGTGGCGAACAGCGCTTCCGCGATGCCCGGCGCAACCACGGCCAGGCTGGTGTCATTGGAGCCTGCAATAGCCGTGAAGCTGTTCATGATGCCCCAGACGGTGCCGAACAGGCCGACGAAGGGCGCGGCGGAACCGACGGTGGCGAGAAACGGCAGGCCGGGCTCAAGCTTGCGCAGCTGATGGGCCATGGCCTGACGCATGACCATTTCCAGACGCACCCGGTATTCGTAACGGCTTTCGCCCGGATCGATGCCGTCGCGCTTCTCGCGCGCCGCAGCGGCCAGGATCGATCCCTGGATGCCCTCGCCTGGCTTGGCCAGCAGGACATCGGCCTTCACAGCGGCTTCAAACGACCGGGCCGCACGGCGGGCCTTGGAAAAACTGACCAGCTTCTCAACCACGATAGCCCAGCAGGTGATCGAGCTCAGCACCAGGATCGCCATCACGATCTGCACGATCGGGTCAGCATTAAGGACCAGCGCCATGAAGGAAAGATCATGGTTCATCAGAATTACTCCGGGTTCACCGCGTCTTCGCGCGGTCTGCATCTGTGAGGCGGCCTATTAATAATGAGAACCGCTCGCAAGATAAAGGGTTTAGCGGAGGGAATGTTATATTATATCGCCAAATTGATGCAGGAATTTAGCGCCAGCCCAAGCGGGTCCGCACGTCACTGGCGATATGGTCCATGTCATCCAACCTGCGGTTTTCCCACTGCATCAGCCGCCCGTCGAACCACTGGATCAGGCCTTGGCTGAGCAGGCTCTCGAAAAAGGCGTCAAACCGCTTGGAACGCCCCGGCAGACGGGCCACCAGCACCGGCTTGCCGGTCGAGCAGGCCTCCGAAATCATCGAGACGCTGTCACAGGTCACCACGATGGTATCGGCCAGGCCAAGGAAGCCGAAATACGGGTTCGGTCCCTTCCCGTCCCACAGCGCTGCCGGCAGGCTGGCCAGACCACCACGCAGGATATTGGTCTCGCTCTCACCTGTGCGACGCGACACGCTGGTTAGCAGTCCGCAGCCGGATCGCTCGGCCATGTTGCGCAATTGCGCGACGAACTCCTGCATCCATTCATCATCGAGCGTGTAGTAGCGGTTATTGCCGCCAACCAGCACGGCGACCAGTGGTCGCGGCAGATACTGGTATTCGCGACGGATGGCTTCGGCGCCGCTGTCCAGCTTCATGCGGGTCACGCGATGCAGCGCACCTTTTGACAGCATGACGTTGGGACCTCGCACGCGATCATGCTCGGGAACAATCAGCAAATCCCAGTGCCGCGGGTCAGTCTTGGGATCCTGCACATGAATCAGCACGGTTCGGCCATGGCTGGCCTTCTTGACCGCCAATGCCCAGAGCGCCGACTTGCGGCCACAGGTAATCAGCACGTCCGGCCAGGGCTGATCTGCGAAAGCAGCGGCAGTCTCCGGTGTCGCAGCCTTCAGGCTGGCGAAAAGCGGATGCATCGGCGACCAGGTATGGGGCCAGCGATAATCCAGCTCGAAACTTTGCGGTAAAGCGAACCCGCCGCCATTGAACAGCGCCTCAGCAAGGCCGAGTGCCTGATTGGCCATGCCGACGGCGCCACGCTGCGAAACAGCCCAGATGGATTTCAGCGAGGGCGTCACCACGCTCAGCATTCGATCACCATGCCGTCATAGGCCGGTTCGACACCAGGTGGAATTTCCGAACAGAGACGATTGTAATCGAGCTCGAAATTCAGGTTGGTCAGGATCGCCCGCTGCGGCTGGAGGCGAGCGATCCATTCCAACGTCTGGGCCAGATGGCTATGCGTGGGATGCGGTTTGTAACGTAGTGCATCTACAATCCAGACCTTTACGCCGGCCAGAATCTCAAAGGCTTTGTCGTCCAGGCCAACGACATCGTTCGAATAGGCCAGATCGCCGAAGCGGAAACCCAGAGAGTGAATCTTCCCGTGGTTCTGGATGAAGGGCTGCACATCAATGGCGCCGATTGTGAATGGTCCATCGATCAGGCGCGGCTCGACAATCGGTGGGTAGCCGTCGCTGACAGCCTCGAAGCAGTAACCGAACTTTGATTTTAGCCGTTTCATCGTGAAGTCGTCAGCGTAGCCGATCACGCGTTGGCCCGACGTATAGGCCATGATCCGCAGATCATCCATGCCATGAGTCTGGTCGGCGTGGTCGTGGGTCCAGGCCACCGCCGTTACCGAGGTCAGGTTGTTGGCGAGGAACTGGCTGCGCAGATCAGGACTGGTATCGATCAGAAGCCGGGTACTGCCCTGCTCTACCACAATGGAGCCGCGGCTGCGCCGGTTCTTCGGCTCGGCCGGATCGCAGTCGCCCCAGGCGCCGTCAATACGCGGCACGCCGGTGGAAGTCCCGCAACCGAGGATGATAGCGCGCATGCTGATCTCAGGCGGCGCGGCGATCGCTGACGGCGTCGCGCGGCACCTTGTCGAACATGCGCAGGAAATTCGCTGTGGTCGTATCGGTGATTTCAGACACGCTGACGCCCTTCAGCTTGGCAAGGAAGGCAGCCGTATGCGCCACGAAGGAAGGCTCGTTCCGTTTACCGCGCAGAGGAACCGGCGCCAGATATGGTGCATCGGTTTCCACCAGCAGGTTCTGCATCGGCAGCGCCTGGGCGGAGTCCTGAACGCCTCGCGCCTTGTTGAATGTCAGGATTCCCGAAAAGGACACCATCATGTCATGCTTCACGGCCTGTTCGGCGAGTGCATGGCCGGACGAGAAGCAATGCAGCAGGCCCTTGAATTTGCCCTTGGCCATTTCGGCATCCAGGATCGCGGCGGTATCCTCATCCGCATCGCGGGTATGGATCACCACCGGCAGGCCGGTTTCCCGCGCGGCCACGATATGGGCCAGAAAGCAGGTTTTTTGGGCTTCACGATCACTGTGCTCGTAGAAGTAATCCAGGCCGGTCTCGCCGATGCCGACCACCTTGGGATGCCGGGCCAATTCGATCAGCTTCGCGGCGGCCACATCCACATGATCGTCGGCTTCATGCGGATGGATGCCGACCGTGCAATAAACATCCGGATAAGCTTCCGCTACGGCCAGCACGCGATCGAACTGATCAAGCCGTGTCGAGATCGTCAGCATCAGGCCGACGCCGGCCTGACGTGCCCGAGTGATGATGGCATCCCGCTCTTCGGCGAAATCCGGAAAGTCCAGATGGCAATGACTGTCGATCAGAAGCGCCATCTCAGGCTCCTTCTTTGGCGGCTTCCACATGACGCGGGAACACACCCTGCGGCGTGGGCAGCGGGGTACCGGCACGCAGACGGCCGGCCTCGCCCAGATGCGCGAAGCTGCGTGCGGCTTCCGATACGCCAAGCTGATCCAGCATCCTGGCCGAAGACTGCGGCATGAAGGGCTGGGCCAGGATGGCGAGCTGACGGATTGCCTCTAGCAGAGTCCACAGAACCGTCTGCATGCGGGCCGGATCGGTCTTGCGCAGCGTCCATGGCGCTTCCACGTCGATATATTTGTTGGCGGCGTCGACCAGGTCGAACCACTGCTGCATGCCGATATGGATAGCCTGCTCGTCCAGCGATGTGCGCAGCTGCTCGATCAGACTATCGGCCTGGGCAAGCAGGGCCTCGTCGGCTTCATTCAGCGGACCCGGCGTCGGCACCGAGGCATTGGTATTCTTGGCGCAGAAAGACAGCGTACGCTGCGCCAGATTGCCAAAGCCATTGGCCAGTTCCGAATTGATGCGGTTCATGATGGCGGCGCGGCGGAAATCACCATCATTGCCAAACGGCACTTCACGCATCAGGAAATAACGGGTCTGGTCGAGGCCATATTCCTCGATCAGCTGCAGCGGGTCGATTACGTTGCCAAGCGACTTGGAAATCTTCTGGCCTTCGTTGGTCCACCAGCCATGGGCGAAGACGCGCTTCTGCACGGCCAGGTCGGCAGCCATCAGGAAGGCTGGCCAGTAGACGGCATGGAAACGCAGGATGTCCTTGCCGACCATATGCACATCGGCCGGCCAGTAACGCGTATACTTCTCGCCTTCGATATTCGGGTAGCCGGCCGCCGTGATGTAGTTGGTCAGCGCATCCAGCCACACATACATGATATGGGCTTCGTCGCCGGGTACCGGAATGCCCCATTTGAAGGTGGTGCGCGATACCGATAGGTCCTTCAGGCCACCCTTCACGAAGCTGATCACTTCATTGCGGCGGCTGGTCGGCAGGATGAAGCCGGGATTGTCTTCGTAGAATTTCAGCAGGCGGTCGGTCCAAGCCGACAGCTTGAAGAAATACGACGGCTCTTCCACCCATTCGACCGGCGCGCCAGACGGCGCGAGCTTCTGGCCGTTCGGACCATCCGTCAGTTCATCTTCCTGGTAGAAGGCTTCGTCACGCACGGCATACCAGCCGGCATATTTGCCGAGATAGATATTTCCGGTGGCGACCAGTTTCTGCCACAGCGCCTGCACGGCGGTCACATGTCGCGGCTCAGTCGTGCGGATGAAGTCGTCATTGGAGAAATTCATCGTCTTGGCGAGATCGCGGAAGCTCTGGCTCACCTTGTCGCAGAAACTCTGCGGATCGGTGCCGGCGACCTCGGCCGACTTCTCCACCTTCTGCCCATGCTCGTCGGTGCCGGTCAGGAACATGACATCGAAACCGTCCAGCCGCTTAAAGCGCGCCAGCACGTCGCAGGCCAACGACGTATAGGCATGCCCGATATGCGGCTTGTCGTTCACATAGTAGATCGGTGTGGTGATGTAATAGCTTTTGCGCGTCATGGGCTTAAAGGTAGGGTCTGGGCGCGGCACATGCCAGCGGCGGGCCTTTTGCTAACACCGCAGGCGCTATTTTGCCAGCGATTCCAGCCCTCTGATGGCATTCTGCAGCGCGGTTTCGGGCCCTTCCCCGTTCTTCAGGCGTGAAATCCGCATGGAGGGATACCACGGCGTATGATCGACGCCGGCCATCAGGTAGAAAAACAGGCTTTTCCCGCGCGGCGCCAACACCTGCACCGGGCGTCCAAGTGATCCGGCGATATGCGCCGTGACATTGGAAACCGTGAAGACCGCATCCAGTGCTGCGATCTGGTCAGCCAGCGCCGTCAGGTCGTTGCGGGCATCCACGGCCGGATCATGGATGTAGCGCGTGCCGAACAGGCCACGCAGTGCGGCATGCTCATCGTCGGTGACGCCATATTGCAGGCAAACGAAGCGGCAATCCTTCATGGCCGCCAGTGGCGCCAGGTCGGCCGGCCCGAGTGACTTGGCCGCCCCCAGCGCCGGGTTTGCACTGCGCCAGGACAGCCCGATCAGGCGATCCCCGCTGTCACCGCGATACTGTTCCGCCCGTTCGGCTACGCGCGCGGCATCGGCCTGCAGCACCGGAATGCCCGGCGGCGGACCATCAGCCAGATTGCCCAGCGGCAGATGCGCATCGAAGCGACGCTGCAGAAGGTCGGGCGATGCGTCCTCGCTTTCAGCCACGAATTCCACACGCGGGAAGCGACGCTGCAATAGCGGGATCAGGCGCGGATCGGTCTCGATGGTGACTTGTGCACCGGTCTTTAGCAGGGCTGGCAGGTATTGCAGGAACAGCAGGCGGTCGCCCAGCCCCTGCTCGCCCCAGACCAGCAGCGACTTTCCAGCCAACGTGCCGCCGGGCCAGACCGGCCATGGCCAGGCACGCCGCGGCAGCGGTGGTTCGGCCTTGCGCCAGCGCCAGCGATAGGCCGGCCAACCCGTGGGGAAATTGCCGGTCGCCAGTGCGGCCAGTGCAAAGTTCCATTGTGTCTCGGGGTCTTCCGCGCGACGTGACAACGCCTCACGATAGAAATGCAATGCTGCATCAAGGTTGCTGGCGGTGTGGTGGGCGAGCGCGAGCGCCGCATAAGATTCAGGATGACCATGGCTGGCGGTCACCGCTTGTTCCAGCAACGGCAGGGCTTCCGGGATGCGCTCCAGTTCGCGCAGCGATGCACCTTTGTTGATCATGGCCGGCGGATAGTTCGGCCGCAGCGCCAGTGCACGGTCGAAACTGTGGATCGCGGCCTCATGCTCGCCCGCCATGGCGACCAGATTGCCAAGATTGTTGTGACATTCCGGTGCTTGTGGGGCCAGCTGCACCGCGCGTTCGGCAGCCTGTCGCGCGCCCGGCATATCCTTCATCGCCTGCAGGCAGGTCGCAAGATTGAGCCATGCACCGGCATGGGCCGGCTGGATGGCGAGCAGTTCCCTGTAGCCGCTTGCGGCATCGCGCCAGGCGGATGTCAGGCGCTGGACCTCTGACCACGCGAACAGGGCGTCGGCATCCTTGGGTGCCAGGCGTCGCGCGGTATCGGCAGAGTCGCGTGCCGCGGCAATATCGCCCGCTGCCAGCAGCGTTTCGGTGTAGCTGAGCCACAGGCCAAGCTGTCCTGGCGCACGGTCGATCGCATGGCGCAGCAGTGGCGGTGCCTCGGCGGCGCGACCACTTTGCACCAGCAGACGGCCCAGAAGATTATAGGCATCGAGCGTATCGGGCGCGGCGGCCAACACGGCACGATACAGGCGTTCGGCCGCCGGCAGATCGCTGCGCTTGTGCGCTTCAAGTCCGGTCTGCAACTGTTGCAGGATAGCGGCATCCATGACGCGCGCCGCTCCGGCGCTCACGTTTCGAAACGGAAGTCGGGAACGTCGATGCAGCGTTCCAGCAGCCGCTTCAGCCGGTCCAGGATTTCCTTGCAGAGTTCAGGCATCGCATCCGGCACCAGCTGCTCCGGCACGTCGGTCAGGCCATGCTGGCTGAATTCCATCAGCACGTCCTGCTGCATCAGGAAGACGGCCTGGGCAAAGAAATTGATCGCGCCGCGCTTTTCCAGCGCCAGCAGATAGGCGCCCATGGCCTTCAGCAGTGCATGGAAGGCGCGCACCTTCACGGCGGTCACTTCATACAGGATCGGCTCGCGCGTCGCCGGCGGCATATCGTCCAGCTTGCTCTCGATCACATCGCAGAAGGACAGGAATTCCTGCACACGACGGAAGCCGTCGGCGTAATCGGCGAAGGACAGCAGGGTCGCCATCTCGTACATGCGGGTCGTCACGACCTGCACCTCGGTGGCGCGACCGTTCAGCACCTGCAGGAGCCGGACCGCCTGGCTGGCGGTTGAATCCCCGGAGACCTGCTCGATCTGATTCTGACGATAATCCTGCATCATGGTCGCCAGCAGAGCATAAATTGGTTAATGGTTTCATTGCCCTTCGAGGGCGATTTCTGTATGGTGATTCGTCAATGTCAGCCAGTCGCGCCGCCTCTCCCGCCGATCAATCCGGCCCCCGGCCGTCGGCCACCTTTCCTCATCGCCATCTCCTTGGAATTGAAGGGCTTTCCGCCCAGGACATCCAGATTCTGCTGGATCATTCCGACCATTATGTCGACCTGAACCGGGCAGTCGAGAAGAAGCAGTCCTCCCTTCGGGGGCGGACCATCATCAATCTGTTCTTCGAAAACTCGACCCGGACCCGGACCTCCTTCGAGCTGGCGGGCAAGCGACTCGGCGGCGACGTCATCAACATGTCGGTGGCCACCTCCTCGGTCAAAAAGGGCGAAACCCTGATCGACACGGCCATCACCCTGAATGCCATGCACCCGGACCTGCTGGTCGTGCGGCACCAGGATTCCGGTGCGGTAGCCCTGCTGGCCCAAAAAGTCGGCTGCAGCGTCATCAACGGCGGCGACGGCAGCCATGAACACCCGACCCAGGCTTTGCTGGACGCACTGACCATCCGCCGCCGCAAGGGCCGGCTGGAGGGCCTGTCGGTCGCCATCTGCGGCGACATCCTGCACAGCCGCGTGGCGCGCTCGAATATCCATCTGCTGAACACGATGGGTGCCCGCGTGCGCCTGATCGCGCCGCCCACCCTGCTGCCGGCCTATGCCGACCGCTTGGGTGTCGAGATATTCCACGACATGCGCAAGGGCCTGACCGACGTCGACATCGTGATGATGCTGCGTCTGCAGATGGAGCGTTTCCACGGCTCCTTTGTGCCCTCCACGCGGGAATACTTCCACTTCTACGGTCTCGATCACGAGAAGCTGGCGTTTGCCAAGCCGGATGCCTTGATCATGCATCCAGGTCCGATGAACCGCGGCATCGAGATCGACACTGAAGTTGCTGACGATATTCATCGCAGCGTGATCCATGAACAGGTCGAGATGGGCGTCGCCGTCCGCATGGCCTGCCTGGAGCTGCTGGCCCAGCATCTGCCGAACTGGCGTCACAGCACGCCTGCCGGCTCGTAAAGAAACCTCATGTCACGTCGCCGCAAACTCTACACCAACGCGCGCCTGCTCGACCCGGCCACGGGCCTCGACGTCAAGGGCGCCCTGCTAACCGAAGGCGACAGGATCGTCGATCTCGGCCCCAAGCTCGCCAGCGGTAATTTTGCCGGCGACACCGAGCAGATCGACTGTCAGGGCCATTGCCTCGCACCCGGCCTGATCGACATGCATGTCTGGCTGCGCGAGCCTGGTGCCGAGCACCAGGAAACGATTGCGACAGGTGCACGCGCAGCGGCAGCTGGCGGCGTCACCACCATGGTGGCGATGCCCAATACTGACCCGGTGATCGACGAAGTGGCGTTGGTGGAATTCATCGCCCGTCGCGGCGCGGATACTGCCGTGGTGCGTATCCTGCCGGCCGCGGCCATCACCAAGGGCACCAAGGGCGAGGAATTGACCGAACTCGGCCTGCTGTCGCAGGCCGGCGCTGTCGCCTTCACCGATGGCGAGAAATCGATCTCCTCGGCCCGACTGATGCGTCGCGCCCTGTCCTACGCCACCACCTTCGATCTGCTGTTGATGCAGCATTGCGAAGATCCGTCACTGGCCAAGGGCGGCGTCATGAACGAAGGTGAAGTGGCGGCGCGACTTGGGCTTGCAGGCATGCCGGCCATGGCCGAGACCATCATGCTGGAACGCGATATCCGCCTGCTGGAAATGACCAACGGCCGCCTGCATGCATCGCATCTGTCGACGCAGGAATCCCTGGATGCAGTACGTCGCGCCAAAGCGCGCGGCGTGAAGATCACCGCTGGCGCCGCGCCGCATAACTTCTCGCTGAACGAATTCGATGTCGGCGACTATCGCACCTTCGCCAAGGTGAAGCCGCCGCTGCGCGTCGAGACCGACCGCAAGGCCGTGGTCGACGCTATCGCCGACGGCACCATCGACGTGATCTCGTCTGCGCATGCACCGCAGGATCCGGAAAGCAAGCGGCTGCCCTTCGCCCAGGCCGAATTCGGCATGATCGGGCTGGAGACGTTGTTGGCCCTCAGCCTGGGGCTGTTCCACAACGGTTCGGTGCCGCTGCTCAAGCTGCTGGCCTGCCTCACCTGCAATCCGGCCAAACTGCTGAAGCTGGACAGCGGTCGCCTGTCGCCCGGCGCACCGGCCGATCTGCTGCTCTTCGATCCCGACACGCCCTGGCGCGTGGACGAAAAGAAATTCCGCTCCAAGGCCAAGAACTCGCCCTATGACGGCCGTCGCGTGCAGGGCCATGCGCTCCGCACCGTCGTCGCCGGCGAGACTGTCTTCCAGCGCAAGCGCGAGAGCTGATCCCATGGACGAGGCTTTCTGGACCTTTGGTCTGCCCTACTACATCGCCGCTGCGGTGTTCGGTTACATGCTTGGATCAATTCCCTTCGGTCTGGTGCTGACCAGGATCAGCGGGCTGGGCGACATCCGCAGCATCGGTTCGGGCAATATCGGCGCGACCAATGTGCTGCGCACCGGCCGCAAGGACCTCGCGGCCGCTACCCTGCTACTCGATGGCGGCAAGGGCACCGCTGCCGCACTGTTTGGTGCTTACTACGGTCCCGACGTGATGCTAGTGACGGCCTTCGCCTCCTTCATCGGTCATCTGTTTCCGGTCTGGCTGCGTTTCAACGGCGGCAAGGGCGTCGCCACCTATCTGGGTGTGATGCTGGGCGTGGCCTGGCCCGTGGGTGTCTTCGCCTGCCTCTCCTGGCTCGTAATTGCCGGCATCACCAAGCTTTCCTCACTGTCGGCATTGCTCACAGCTGTGATTACGCCAGTGGTCGCTTGGTTCTATGTCAGCCCCGAGGCCGGCGTGATGGGCTTCGCCATGGCGATCTTTGTCTTCATCCGCCATCACCAGAATATCGCCCGCCTGCTCAAGGGCGAAGAACCGAAGATCGGCAAGAAGAAACCCGATGATGGCGGCCCGCCCGCTCAGTGAATCTGAGAAGCGCGACTGGCTGCGGCTGATCCGCAGTGCGCATCTGGGGCCGATTACCTTCCACAACATACTCCGCTATTACGGCAGCGCTGCCAAAGCCATCGAAAAGCTGCCCGATATGGCGCAGCGTGCCACGACGCTTGGCGGCAGCAAACGCGCCATCAAGCTTGCGGATGAGAAAATTGTCGCCGACGAACTGAAAGCCCTGAAGGCCTGCAATGCATCCCTGCTGGCCTGGGGTGAACCCGGCTATCCTGTCGGCCTGATGCAACTGGAAGACGCACCGCCGCTGCTGGCGGTCAAAGGCGACCCACTTCGCCTGACCCAGCCCGGCCTTGCGATCGTAGGAGCCCGTAACGCCTCCGCCATTGGCCAACGCTTCACCCGCGATATGGCGTCCCAGCTTTGCCGTGAAGGCTTCGCCATTCTCTCCGGTCTGGCACGCGGTATCGACAGGGCCGCCCATGAAGGCGCATTGGCCGTCGATGGTATCACGGCTGCCTTCATCGGCACCGGCATCGACATCGCCTTTCCATCCGAGAATGCCAAGTTGCATGCACAGATTGCCGAACGCGGCGTGATCTTCGCCGAGATGCCGCCCGGCACGCCGCCGCTGGCGCAGAACTTTCCCCGCCGCAACCGGCTGATCAGCGGCGCATCGCAGGGCGTGCTGGTAATCGAGGCGGCGTTGAAGTCCGGTTCGCTGATCACGGCCCGCATGGCAGCCGAGCAAGGCCGCGAGGTGATGGCGGTGCCCGGCTCGCCGCTCGATCCACGCTGCCACGGCAGCAACGATCTGATCCGCAATGGTGCCGCGCTGGTTGAACGCATCGACGATATCCTTGCCATACTGGCACCGCAGCAACGCATGTCCGTGGCGCCCTTACCTGTCACCAGGCCAGCACCTGTCAGCGACAGCGATCTCAATCATGCGCATGCCGAACTTGACCGTCTGCTTTCGCCCACGCCGGTGCTGATCGACGATCTGGTGCGGCTGAGCGGCCTGGGTACGGCCGCTGTGCAGATGGTGCTGACCGAAAAGGAACTGGCCGGCGCCCTGCAGCGCCATCCCGGCGGCAAGGTTTCATTGGCCTGAGAATTGATCTTGCCTTTCCGACTAGACAGCGATAAGTCTCCGGTCACGGGGATAACGCGGTCTCCCCGGTTCAGATACTCCGGTATCCCAGATACTCGGTATCCAAGTGCCGCTACTTGTCGCCACGCAGAATCTGTGTGGCAGGAGTAGCATCATGGATACAAATCCCCCTCCCTCCATTTCGATTGCTGAACTGGCGCATGAGCATGCGGCGGGGCGCTTCCCCCATCTGCTCGATGTCCGGCGTGAAGAGCGCTATGTCGAGGCGGGCAGCACCATTCGCGGCGCCCGCCGGCGGCGGCCGGAGGCGTTGTCGCAATGGGCGTATGATCTGCCACGCGATACAGGCATCGTCGTTGCCTGCGTGCATGGCCATGAAGTCAGCCAGAATGCCACGACCGAGTTGCTGCGACGCGGTTTCCAGGCCCGCTATCTCGTTGATGGCATCGAAGGCTGGCGCGAAGCCGGTGGGCCATTACAGTCCAAGCCACCGACTGAGCCTGGCCGCTGGATCACCCGCGAACGTCCCAAAATCGACCGCATCGCCTGTCCCTGGCTGGTCCGCCGCTTCATTGATGCCGATGCGCGCTTTCTCTATGTGCCGGCCGATCAGGTCTTTGCCCGCGCCAAGGAATGGCAGGCCACGCCCTACGACATTCCAGGCGCCACTTACAGTCATGACGGGGACCTGTGCAGTTTCGATACCTTTATCGCGCGCCATGATCTGGTTGATGACCCGGCGTTGATGCATCTGGCGACCATCGTGCGGGCCGCCGATACCGGCCGGCCGGATCTTGCCCCGCAAGCTTCCGGGCTGCTTGCAATATCCTTGGGTCTTTCCGTCATGTTACTGAACGATGACGTCATGCTGGAGCGCGGCATGCTACTGTACGATGCGCTGTATGCATGGTGCGCCAGTGCCCGCAGCGAAAGCCATAACTGGCCTCCGTCCGTGTAACAGGCTAGAAAAAACCATGGACACGACACCACAGAATTCCACTCCCACCTTTGCCGAAGCCTCTCGAATCTGGGCCAAGATCGGCCTGCTGAGTTTTGGCGGTCCGGCCGGGCAGATTGCCATGATGCATCGCATCGTGGTGGACGAAAAAAAATGGGTCAGTGAACCACAATTCCTGCATGCGCTGAATTTCTGCATGCTGCTGCCGGGACCGGAGGCACAGCAAACCGCCACCTATATCGGCTGGCTGCTGCATCGCTGGAAAGGCGGTCTGGTCGCCGGCCTGCTGTTCATCCTACCTGGCCTCGCCGTCATGCTGGCTCTCAGCACCATCTATGTGCTGTGGCGTGAAATCCCGGTGATTAGTGGTCTGTTCTTCGGGCTGCAGGCTGCCGTGCTGGGCATTGTCTTCGAGGCCGTGCAGCGCATTGCGAAACGCGCCATCAAGACACGCTTCCTGCTGGGCCTGAGTGCCGCAGCCTTTATTGGCATTTTTGTACTTCAGATTCCCTTCCCCCTGATTGTTCTGGGTGCGGGGCTGATCGGCTGGCTGGTCGGCCGTCATAAGCCGTCATGGATCGCCGCATCGGTGATCCACGATGGCGACGTGCTGCCCAGCGTGCCGCCGAGCTGGCGTCGCAGCCTGACCATCCTGCTGATTTTTGGCCTGCTCTGGGCCGGGCCGCTGTTATGGCTGCATGCCGCATTCGGTCCCGATCACGTCTTCAGTCGCATCGGTATCTTCTTCAGCGAGATGGCAGTCGTCACCTTCGGCGGTGCCTATGCGGTGTTGGCCTATGTGGGACAGCAGGCAGTCGAGGTCTATCGTTGGCTTGGCCCGGAGGAAATGCTGCACGGTCTGGGACTGGCCGAGACGACACCCGGGCCGTTGATTCTGGTGCTGACCTTCGTCGGCTACGTTGCCGGATTCCGTGAAAGCGGCCTTGATCCACTCCTGGGCGGGTTGTTCGGCGGTCTGCTGGCGACATGGGTCACCTTCGTGCCCTGCTTCCTCTGGATATTCCTGGGCGCCCCCTATGTGGAACGCGCGCGCCATGTACAGGCCTTTGCCCATGGGCTGGCCGCCATTACGGCGGCTGTCGTCGGTGTGATCCTGAATCTGGCTGTCTGGTTCGCTATGCATGTGCTGTTCCGCGACATGCAGACTGTGTCTCTTGGGTCTATGGACTGGCGGTTGCCGGTACTGTCCAGTCTTGAGCCCTGGATGGCGGTATTGTCAGCGCTGGCGCTGGTTGCGGTCTTCCGCTTTCACGTCGGTCTGGGCTGGCTACTCGGCGGTGCCGCATTCGCCGGCATGGCGATCAGCCAGCTTTAGCGCCGTATCCGTATTCAGCCATCGCTTTGGGCAGGCGTGCGGCAATGAAATTCTCCGGCCGGATCATGGTATTGATATCCACCTCATACTCGCCGGCGACCATGCGGTTGCCATAGACAACCTGATGAAACACCGTTTCGCCGTTGGCGATGACGCAGGACAGGGTCGGATACGCAATCTTGTGGAACGGAATTTCTTCGCGCAGCCGGTCATTCAGAACGATGCCCAGGTCGTTGCGATCTATGCCAATCGGCATGTCGCCCAGGCGGTTATGATAAAGCTCCAGCGTGCGGAGCATCGTGTATGACGTGTGCCAGAGGCGCGGTTCATGGTCGATGTTGATGAAGAATTTCAGCCGGTGCCCACCTATGGACCGGTCGAAGGTGTCGATATGCATGTCGCGATCACGGGTCGCGCTCATGCGGGACGTGATGTTGAGTTCGTTCATACGATAATGCGGAAACAGCGACATGATATCGTGCCGGATGATCGAGAACATCTGACTGATCTGATCACGCAGGTAGATGCGTTCAATCATATCCATCTTCAGCAAGAGCAGCGGGTTGGCGCCAATGAAAGTGCCGTCGGGGCGGCGCTTGAACAACGGACCGTCAATCCTGTTGATGGAGCCGATCTTCGCCACTTCCGCGGGCAACTGAACCTGCTGCAGATAATCCAGATCGACGGCCAGAGGCCAGTATGGCAGTACGATGATCTTGTCTTGCTCGTACCAGTCGGCAAGCTGGTTGCCATAGGTCTCGGCGTAACCGGCAATCGTGTCATGACGATCGAGGACAATGATATTGTCGTCGACAGATCCATTATAGGTAATGACCGGCGCGCTGCTCATCGGAGGTTCTCTTTCCAAGCAGGAAGAGGATGGAGCCCATCTGTAAATGATTAGTAAAATAAAAAGGCCAAAAATCGTCCCGGAAACTGATCAGGACGAAATCCTGAACCGTAGCAGGATCGCGGAAAATTCACCAGATTGCCGCATCTTCTGCAATCCTTGATTCAGCATGCGGGCTGCCTGTTCATGGCCCGGTTTCGTCTTGCTGAACGTCGTGTAGATCGGGGTTTTGGTGACCGCCGGTTCCAGCCACTGCAGCCGCGGCCGCGCCGCCGGCAGCCGTTCCGCGATTAGGTATTCGGCCACCGAGCGGTCAATCAGCACCAGATCGATACGCCCTCCTTCCAGCTTCCGGAGATTGGCGAAATCGTCGCCCTCCTCCTCGCTGTCCAGATTGGCGGCCAGAAAGGCAGGCGGATTGGCATAGCCGCGAACCGTTCCGATCTTCAGGCCCTTGAGATCGGTCAGGGCAGAATACTTCGGCGTCTTATCGCGGCGGGCGAAGAAACCGATTTCGGTGTTCAGCAGCGGATCGGGAAAGGCCAGATAGTTCTCGCGCTCGCGGCTGTGCCAGGCGCCGATCAGACCGTCGACATTGCCCGAACGTGCCTCGCTGAGCGCGCGGGCCCAGGGCATGAACTGCACCTTCACATCGCTACCTGACCGCCGCAACGCCGCGCGGGTCAGCGCCACCAGCACGCCGTCTTCGGGAATGGCAGCCGACATATAAGGCGGAAATTCCGTGGTGGTCAGCGTGAGTGGCTCGCCGGCATGCGCCCATGACGCCATGCCCCAGGCCAATAATCCGACAAATGCTGCTTTCTTCATTGCTCCTCAGGACGGAACCCGTCGCGATCAGGATACAGAACTGCATGAGTCGGGCGAAAGAAAAAATGGAGGGCATATAAGCCCTCCATTTCACAGTCTGGAGAATGGTTGAATCAACCGTCCGGTTATATCCGAGCGGCGCTTACAGGCCGACCTGCGTGATGAACTTGGTATTCAGGTAGGACTCGATGGCTTCCGAGCCGCCTTCCGAACCGTAGCCTGAATCCTTGATGCCACCGAACGGCACTTCCGGCAGCGCCAGGCCGTGATGGTTGATCGACACCATGCCTGCTTCGAAGGCCGCACCGATGGCCGCAGCCGTCTTGGCCGACTTGGTATAGGCATAGGCCGCCAGACCGAAAGGCAGACGGTTCGCCTCTTCCACCACTGCATCGAAACTCGAGAAGGGCACGATCGGTGCCAGCGGGCCGAAGGGTTCTTCGTTCATGATGCGCATGTCGTTGTTGACGTTGGTCAGCACGGTGGGCTCGAAGAAGTTGCCCTTGTTGCCGATACGCTTGCCGCCGGTCTCGATCTTGGCGCCTTTCGACACCGCGTCGGCAACAAACATTTCCATGGCCTGCACACGACGGTCATTGGCCAGCGGACCCATGCGGGTATCCTTGTCCATGCCGTCGCCAACCTTCAGCGATTTGGCGAAGCTGGTGAAGCCTTCGACAAACTTGCCGTAGACCGACTCATGCACCAGGAAGCGGGTCGGCGACACGCAGACCTGGCCAGCATTGCGGAACTTGTTGGCTGACAGCACCTTCACGGCCGTATCGACATCGGCGTCATCGAACACGATGGCCGGGGCATGACCGCCGAGCTCCATGGTGATGCGCTTCATATGCTGGCCCGCCAGCATGGCGAGATGCTTGCCCACCGGGGTCGAGCCGGTGAAGGTGATCTTGCGGATCACCGGATGCGGGATCAGATATTCCGAAATTTCCGACGGCACGCCGTAGACGAGCTGAATCGCGCCCTTCGGCACGCCGGCATCGACATAGGCCTGCACCAGCGCGGCGCAGGCGGCCGGGGTCTCTTCCGGGCCCTTCAGGATGATCGAGCAGCCGGCAGCGAGCGCCGCCGAGCATTTGCGCACAGCCTGGTTGATCGGGAAATTCCACGGTGTGAAGGCGGCAACGGGGCCCACCGGTTCCTTCACCACCAGCTGGTACACGCCCTCGGCGCGTGCCGGCACGATGCGGCCATAGGTGCGGCGCGCTTCTTCGGCGAACCAGTCCATGATGTCGCCGGCCAGCAGCGTCTCACCCTTGGCTTCGATGAAGGGCTTGCCCTGCTCCATCGACATGATCTTGCCGATATCGTCGGCGCGACTGCGGATGATGTCGGCAGCCTTGCGCAGAACCTTGTAACGGTCGTAAGGCGAAACCTTCTTCCATTCCCGGAAGCCCTTGTCGGCGGCGGCCAGCGCGCGGTCGAGGTCGGACTTATCGGCATGGGCGACCTTGCCGATCTCTTCGCCGGTGGCCGGATTCAGCACGGGCTGCGACTTGCCGCTCGCGCCCTTGCCCCAGGCGCCATCGATATAAAGCTGCACTTCGGGATACATACGGTCCTCCTTGGAAAGCCTGTGGACTGGTGTTTTTTCAGGGCCAGGATTATGGCGGAAACCGGCCGGTCCCGCTACCGGTTGGCCCATGCCTACCGGTTGCGCGGAAGCCTATGCATCCGCAGAATGGCGGATCACACCACTTGTATTGCGATGTAATAAGCATGCCCAAAAAATCGACCCCGAAACCCGGGACCAAGGCCACCGCTTTCCGCAAGGATACCGCCCCGCCCGACGTGGCTGGCGCACTGGTGCGCATCGCTTCGGCACTGGAGCGTCTGGCCCCAGCATCGGCCCCGGCGTTCGACGAGATGGCGGCCGACGCCTTCATCTGGCATGCCGATCCCGCCCCGGGTTGGCTTGCCCCGGTCGAGCGAGTCAACGCGGTGCCGATCCAGCTGCTGCAGGGCGTGGAACGGGTGCGCGACATCCTGCTCGACAACACCCAGCGCTTTGCCAAGGGCCTGCCTGCCAACAACGCGCTGCTCTGGGGTGCGCGCGGCATGGGTAAGTCATCGCTGGTCAAGGCGGTGCTCGGCGCGATCAACGGCAAGAAGGCCCATGCTCTGGCGCTGGTGGAGATTCATCGCGAAGACATCCCCACCCTGCCCGCATTATTGACCCTGCTGCGCGGCTCGAAGCGCCGCTATGTGCTGTTCTGCGACGACCTGTCCTTCGATGCGGAAGACCAGCATTACAAGTCGCTGAAGGCCGTGCTGGATGGCGGCATCGAAGGCCGCCCGGACAACGTGATCCTCTATGCCACCTCGAACCGCCGGCATCTGCTGCCGCGCGACATGATGGAGAACGAGAAGTCGACTGCGATCAATCCGCATGAAGCCGTGGAAGAGAAAGTCTCGCTGTCGGACCGCTTTGGCCTCTGGCTCGGTTTCCATTCGTGCAGCCAGGAAGATTTCTTCGCGATGCTGGATGGCTACTGCAAGGCCTATGATCTGAAGATCGACCAGAAGCAGTTGCGCGCCGAGGCCGTGGAATGGTCGATGACGCGCGGTGCGCGCTCGGGCCGTGTTGCCTGGCAGTTCATCCAGGATCTGGCCGGCCGTCTGGGCAAGACGCTGACAGCGCCGAAGTAAAGTTTAAGCGACCGAGAGGAATTTCGCCGGGTCGACGGCCTGGGTGCCGCGGCGGATTTCGAAATGCAGCTGCGGCTGCATTACGCCACCGGTGTTGCCCACGGTGCCGATCGCCTGGCCCTTGGTGACTTTTTGGCCCTTCTTGACCAGCGCCTTGTCGAGATGGGCATACGCCGTCATCCAGCCATCGGCATGTCGCACCAGCAGCAGGTTACCGAAACCTTTCAGCTCCGATCCCGCATAAACCACAACACCATTCTCGGCCGCGATCACCGGCGCACCCGCACGCGCGGCGATGTTGATGCCGTCATTATGCAGGCCGTCTGGTGTCGGGCCGAAGCCGGCCAGCACCCGGCCGCGCACCGGCCATGAGAAAGTGCGGCCCGAGCGCGGCGGCAGCACGGTATCCTGCTGTGGATCAGCGGTGGGCGGCGGTGTCGGGGCGGCAGCGACCTGCGGCTGCGCGGTTTCAGCCGGCGGTACGGGCGCGCTGCGGCCCGGCACCGTAGCTTCCGGCAGCGGCGCCGACGGTTGCGGTTCGGTGGAGGGTTGCTGCTCGACCGGCGGCAGTGTGCTGGTCGCTGATGGTGGCGGCAGGCTTTCAGCCTGGAAGCCGCGCGGTGCCGGCATCTGCGGTGCCGTCGGGCTTTCGGGTGCCGGCGCAGCAGCCGATGTCACGGCATAACCGGTGCGCGGTGGAATGCGCAGGCTCTGGCCGACACTGATCGTATAGGGTGCCGGTATGTCATTCGCCTGCGCCATCACCGAAAGATCGGCGCCGAAACTGCGCGAGATGCTGTAAAGCGTTTCGCCGCGCTGCACGGTATGGAACTGGCCGCCGGGCAGACGGATGCGCTGGCCCGGATTGAGCGTGTACGGCGGCTGCAGGCCGTTGTCGTCGATGATGGCGCGCACCGGACGGTTGGTGCGGCGCGACAGGGCATAGAGCGTCTCGCCGGGCTGCACTGTGACGACTTCGCCGCCGCCCTGCATCTGGGATTGAGGTTGAGCCTGTTGTGATGGCGATGGCGCACTGCCATCCAGTGGCGTCATGGTCACCGCACCCTGCGGTGCCGCCTGGGGCACACCACGGCCTGTCGTCGGCATGGGCGGATTACGGCTGACGATGCCCGACTGGGCGCCACCGCGATGGCCATAGCTGACCGGGGCCGGCTCCTGCGTGGCGCAGGCAGCCAGACCGAACAGGCCAATCAGGGCAAATATGCGAATCCGTACCATCGGGCGTGAGTCTAAGGCCCTTCCCGGCCTGCCACAATCTCAGGCAATTCGCCGGTTTTCATAGGCTGGTTAGCCCTGAGTCGCGGCTTCCCGCGCGATCCCGGGCAGCAGCGGCACAAAACGCACTGGCAGCAGCCGCTCCTCGCGCACCGTTTCACCCTCGCGGGTATAGCGGATCACGTCCTGTTCGGTGGCGTTCACGGCCACCGGCGCGACCATGATGCCGCCCTGCGGCGAAAGTTGGGCAATCAGAGCTTCCGGTCGCTGGTCGGCGGCAGCGGTCACCAGAATGCGGTCGAACGGTGCCTGCTCAGGCCAACCCTTGTTGCCATCGCCCAGCCTGGTCGTGACATTGGTGATGTTCAGAGTATTCAGGCGCTGCTCGGCTACGGTCAACAATGAGCGGTAGCGTTCGATGGTGTAGACGCGCCGGCACAGCCGGGTCAGCACTGCGGTCTGATAGCCCGAGCCGGTGCCGATCTCCAACACCTTCATGCGATCGGTCAGCTGCAGCGCCTCGGTCATATAGGCGACCACATAGGGCTGGCTGATGGTCTGCCCCTGGGTGATCGGCAGGGCGATGTTGTCATAGGCGTGCTTGAGAAACTGTTCGGCCACGAACTGCTCGCGCGGCACGCGCTCCATGGCGGCCAGCACGCGCGTATCAGCAATGCCCTGCTTACGCAGTTCCATCAGCAACTGGATGACGCGGGTGTCCACGATTACTTCAAAGCCGCCTTCAGCGCTTTCATGCTGGCAGCATGAGTGAGGTCAAGCTGCAGCGGCGTCACTGAGATCGCGCCGTTTTCGGTCGCGCCCAGATCGGTATGACGCTTGGACTTGTTTTTCTGGCGACGGAACCCAACCCAGTAATACGGCACGCCGCGCGCATCGACGCGGGCATCCAGCAGCAGATCGGTCAGCTCGCGCTTGCCCTGCGTCACGACCTCAACACCAGTCACGGAATCCGCCACCACGTCGGGGAAGTTGATGTTGATCAGCGTGTCCTTGGGCCAGCCGGCCTTGACCAGCTTCTTGATCAGCTTGGGGGCATGCGCCTCGGCCGTGCCCCACTTCACCGGATGACCATGCTGGAAGCACTGACTCATGGCGATCGACGGCACACCCAGCAGCGACCCTTCCATGGCGACGGCGACAGTACCCGAATAGGTCACGTCCTCGCCCAGATTGGCGCCGCGATTGACGCCGGAGAGCAGCAGGTCGGGCTTCTTGTCCTTGAAAATCTGGTGCATCGCCATCATGACGCAGTCGGTCGGCGTGCCGCGCACGGCGTACTTGCGCGCGTTGATCTTGCGCAGACGCAGCGGCTGGGTCAGCGTCAGCGAATGCGACGCGCCCGACTGTTCGTATTCAGGGGCGACAACCCAGACATCTTTCGACAGCGTCTTGGCGATCTTCTCCAGGATTTTCAGGCCCGGCGCATGAATGCCGTCATCATTGGACACCAGAATACGCATTACTTGGCAGCCTTTTCGATTTTGGTCAGACCGCCCATGTAAGGCTTCAGTACATCTGGAACGGCAATGCTGCCATCTTCCTGCTGATAGTTTTCCATCACCGCGATCATGGCCCGGCCGACGGCAAGGCCCGAGCCGTTCAGCGTATGCACGAAACGGGTCTGCTTTTCACCCGGCGCGCGGCTGCGCGCGTTCATGCGGCGCGCCTGCCAGTCTCCGCAATTCGAGCAGGAGGAAATCTCGCGATACTGGTTCTGCCCCGGCAGCCAGACCTCCAGATCGTAGGTCTTGCGGGCGCCGCCGCCCATGTCGCCGGCGCAGAGCAGCATGGTGCGGAACGAAAGATCGAGTTTCTTCAGCACCGCCTCGGCGGCCTGGGTCATGCGCTCGTGTTCCTCGACCGACTTGTCGGCCGTGACGATGCTGACCAGCTCCACCTTGTTGAACTGGTGCTGGCGGATCATGCCGCGCGTGTCGCGGCCAGCCGCGCCGGCCTCAGACCGGAAGCAGGCGGTCAGCGCGGTGAAGCGCCAGGGCAGCTCGTTCTCGTCGATGATCAGGTCGCGGGCCAGATTGGTCAGCGGCACTTCCGCTGTCGGGATCAACCAGTAGCCGGTCGTGGTGCGGAACAGGTCATCGCCGAACTTGGGCAATTGGCCGGTGCCAAAAGCCGAGGCGTCATTCACCATCAATGGCGGCTGCATTTCGGTATAACCGAATTCAGTGGTGTGCAGGTCGAGCATGAACTGCCCGAGCGCCCGCTCCAGCCTGGCGAGTTGCGAGCGCAGCACCGTGAAACGCGCGCCCGCCAGCTTCACGCCAGCGGCGAAATCCATGTAGCCAAGCCCCTCGCCAAGGTCGAAATGCTCCTGCGGCTTGAAGCTGTAGGTCTTCGGCGCACCGGTGCGGCGCAGCTCGACATTGCCCTTCTCGTCCAGCCCGTCCGGCACGTCATCGGCCGGCAGATTGGGAATGCGCGACAGCGCATCGGTCAGCGCTTCCTCATGGGCCTTCTGCTCGACTTCCAGCAGGCTCAGACGTTCCTTGAGCGCAGCCACCTCAGCCATCAGCTCATTGGCGCGGGCCTCATCCTTCTTGCCCTTGGCAACGCCGATTTCCTTGGACAGCGTGTTGCGCTTGCCCTGCAGCTCATCGAACTCGGTCTGGGCTGCCCGGCGCTTGCGGTCCATCTCAATCAGAGCAGTCGCCTGCGGCGCGACGCCGCGGCGTGCGATAGCGCGGTCGAAAGATTCCGGATTGTCCCGGATCAGTTTGATGTCATGCATGACGCGTTACCTTCAGGGGGCCGGCGGCGTATATTCGGTCTTCGCCGGCTCGTCCTTCTTCTCTTCCTGTTCGGCCTGTTCGGCGGCTGCCTTCTCTGCGGCTTCGCGCTTGGCGCGATCCTTTTCGATCATGCGCACCGAGATGATGGAGATTTCGTAGAGCAGGATCAGCGGAATGGCGAGGCCGACCTGGCTAATCACATCCGGCGGCGTCACGATCGCCGCGAAGACAAACATGCCGACGATCGCATACCGTCGCTTGGCGGCCAGGCCCGCCGAGGTAGCGATCCCGACCTTGCCCAGCAGGGTCAGCAGCACCGGCAGCTCGAAGGCCATGCCGAAGGCGAAGATCAGCGTCATCACCAGCGAAAGATACTCGCTGACCTTGGTTTCAAGCTGGATTGGAATGCTGCCGTCGCCGCCCGGACTTTCGAAGCCGATGAAGAACTTCAGCGCCAGCGGCATGATGAAGTAGTAGACAAAGCTGCCGCCGATGGCGAACAGCACCGGCGTAGCCACGAGAAACGGCATGAAGGCGCTTTTCTCGTGCTTGTAGAGACCCGGCGCAACGAAAATCCAGACCTGAACCGCGATCACCGGGAAGCTGACCAGCATCGCGGCCCAGAAGGCGAGCCGGATATAGGTGAAGAAGGCTTCCTGCGGCGCGGTGAAGATCATGCGCCGGCCTTCGGTGCCCGCCGCCTCGATCAGCGGATGCATCAGCAGGGAATAGATTTGCGGCGCGAAGAAATAGCAGACGCCGAAAGCAATGAAGATCGCGCCGATCGCCCACATCAGGCGGTTGCGCAGCTCGATCAGGTGATCGAGCAGCGGCATGCGGGAGGCTTCAACCTCATCTTCGGGTTTCGCAGTCTCGCTCACGCTTTGGTCTCGGTCTTGTCGGTGACAGGCGCGGCCGGAGCCGGCTCGACCGGCTTGGCGTCCGGACCCGGATCATCAATCTTGGTCACGCTGTCGGCCGAGGTCGCATCGCCCTTCAAATCAGCGGTGGCATCCATGATGGCCTGGTTATGCTCCTGGAACTGCTTTTCCAGGGAGCCATCCGGATCGAAGGTTTTCTTGACCTCGTTCTCGATCGAGAAATCACTGACCGACTTGGCGGCCTTGCGCAGTTCGTCGAGTTCGGCCTCGCGCACCATGTCGTCGATGCCGCTCTGGAACTCGCGCGCCATCGAGCGCGCCTTCGAGGTCCACTGACCCACCGTGCGCAGCACTTTGGGCAAGTCTTTCGGGCCGATGACGACAAGCGCCACCACCGCGATCACACCCAGTTCCGACCAGGCAATGTCGAACATCGCCGCCTACGCCATCCGTACCGTTGTTGCAGCCGGACTTGTGCCGACCGCCATTGCTCAGCGCTGCGCGGTCTTGTCGGCCGGCGTACCGCCAGACACGCCACTGGGCGTGTTGCCGTTCGGCGGGGTCTGCTGGTTGATGACAGGCGCCTGGGCGTCGGCCTTGTCGTCGGCGCCCTCTTCCTTCATGCCCTTGCGGAAATTCTTGATGCCCGAAGCCAGATCGCCGGCGACCCGCGGCAGCTTGCCGGCGCCAAAGATGATCAGGATCACCAGCAGGACAATCAGCCAGTGCCAGAAACTGAAGCTACCCATACCCTTATCTCCTCCAACGCGGGCCGGCCCAGGCAGTCTTCCAGGGTAGGCACCGCAGCGCTGCACTATGGCAGAGTTGGCGCGTCCAAGGCAATCTTCCGCCCCCGAACTTCGTGTCCGGAAGCCGCCCTAAGCGGCCGGAAAAACAAAGCAGAAATCCGGGTTCAGGCCGAAATGTAGGACGGTGCCGGCCGACGGCAATGGCCCGGCCGGCAAACGGGCGGCCAGACGCAGCCCGCCGCTGCCGCTGATTTCCAGCCGGCGATAGGCACCCAGGGCCGTGGCGCGCTCGACCGTGAAGGCGATACCGCCACTGTCGCGCTCTTGCAGCGCCTCGGGCCGGAACATCAGCATGGCGGCACTGCCGTCTCCCAGCTTTGCCGGCGCCGGCAGACGGCCGAACGGCGTCTCGACGCTGCCGCCGGCCACTTTCACCGGGACTTCGTTGGTCTCGCTCAGAAAACGCGCCGTAAATGGCGTGGCCGGCGTCGCATAGACCTTGGCTGGCGTATCCAGCTGCTCGATGTGGCCGGCATGCATGATGGCGATGCGATCGCCCATGCGCATGGCCTCTTCCGGATCATGCGTCACCAGCAACGTCGCCGTGCCGGCCTGTTTCAGAACCATGACGGTCTCGTCGCGGATCTGGTCGCGCAGGCGGCTGTCGAGGCTGGAGAATGGTTCGTCCAGCAGCATCACGCTCGGTTCGGGTGCCATGGCGCGGGCCAGCGCCACCCGCTGCTGCTCGCCGCCCGACAGGCGATGCGGATAGGTATCCAGATGCTGGGACAGTCCCAGTCGCCCGGCCCAGAGCGTGACCCGCGCGGCACGCTCGGCGGCATCCAGATGACCAAGGCCGAAGGCGATATTCTGCGCCACACTCAGATGCGGGAACAGCGCATGATCCTGGAAGACCATGCCGACATGGCGGTGTTCGGTCGGGATGTTGATGCTGCGGCCGGCGACCGTGCGGCCGCCGATGCGGATTTCGCCGATCTGCAAATCCTCCAGGCCTGCGGCCAGGCGCAGCGTGGTCGACTTGCCGCAGCCCGAGGGTCCGAGCAGGCCGAGGATTTCACCCGGCGCCACGTTGAAACTGATGTCGCTGACCGCGCGGCGTTTGCCGTAATCGTGACTGACCCCGATCAGGTCGAGGCCATCTGCGCGATCTCCGCCTTGCGGGCGATCACGCATCGTCGGACTTGGCAGCCTTGTTCTTCGCGTCGTCGGCTTCCTCGTCCACCAGCGGCTCGAGGTATTCGCGGCCATCGTCGCCGTCGTCCAGCGGGTCCTCGCCAGCTTCATCCAGGCTCTCGCCCGGCATCGGAATGCCGCCGGATGCCGGCAGGGCTTCCAGCAGGCCGGATGCACGCAGTTCCTCGATGCCCGGCAGCGCATCGGCGTTTTCCAGGCCGAAATGCAGCAGGAACTCATCGGTGATGCCATAGGTGACCGGACGGCCGGGCACACGACGGCGGCCGCGCACCTTCACCCACTCGATTTCCATCAGCAGGTCCAGCGTACCCTTGCTGAGGCCGACGCCACGAATGTCTTCGATCTCGGCGCGCGTGCAGGGCTGGTGATAGGCGATGATGGCCAGGGTCTCCATCGCGGCGCGCGACAGCTTGCGCTGCACCTGGCGATGTTCTTCCAGCATGTGCTGCAGGTCGGGCGAGGTCATGAAGGCCCAGCGGTCGGCGACCTTGTTCAGCACCACGCCGCGCGGGCGGTAAACGTCCTGCAGGGCGGCCAGCACGGCCGGCACACGGGTGCCCTTGGGCAGACGCTTGCGCAGCGTCGCTTCGTCCAGCGGCTCGGCGGCGGCAAACAGCAGGGCTTCGGCGATGCGAATGGCACTGGCGAAGGCCGCTTCGCGCTCCTCATCCGTCATTTCCGGACCGGCGTCTTCGTCTTCGTCTTCGTCCTCACCCTCTTCCTTCACGGCCTTCTTGCGCGGCGCGCGCGGCTTCTTCGGCGCTACGGCTTCGGCCGCATCGGAGGACGCGGTTTCACCGGACTCATCCTCATCGGATTCATCCTCGTCGTCCTCATCATCCTCGTCTTCATCTTCGTCGTCATCCGACTCTTCGTCATCATCGGAATCGTCATCATCGTCGTCGCCGTCTTCGTCGTCCGAATCATCGTCATCGTCGTCGAAGTCGTCGTCATCCTCGTCTTCGTCTTCGTCATCGCGCTTGGGCGCGGCACCGGCAGCCTGCAATACGATATCGTCTTCATCGTTGAAGGCGGCAGCCATCAGCGTGGTTTCTTCTTCCAGCCGGTCATCGGTCGGCAAAGCGGTCTCGGACTGCATACGTCTTACTCTTCCGGATTGGCGGTCTCGACCGCGGGCATGTTGCCCTGGCCGCGACGGATATAGATGGGGCCGAAGGTCTGCACCTGCCTCAGCTCGATCAGGCCCTGTTTGGCCATTTCGAGACTGGCGTTGAAGGTGGAGGCCAGCGCCGACTTCACGGTGAACGGGTCTTCTGAATCGACCGGCAGGAAGGACTGCAGCGTGGCCCAGTCCGGGATCTGGCCGATCATGTTGCGCAGGCGCGCCAGCGCCTCTTCCACCGACACGATGCGGCGGCGCGCCATCTTCATGGTCAGCACTTCGCTCGAGCCCTTGGAGGCGCGGAACTCGGCATAGGCCTTCAGCAGTTCATAAAGCGTGGCGTTGTAGATCGACTTGCGGATCACGCGCACGCCCTCGGGCTTGCCGCGCAGGAACATCGCCAGGCCGACCTGGTCGCGTCGGGTCAGGTCCTCGACGGCCTTGCGCATCGCTTCCAGCTTCTGCAGCTGGAAAGCCAGGCGGGCGGCCATGTCGGCGCCGGACGGCTCGCCTTCCTTCTCAGGTTCAGGCAGCAGCAGGCGCGACTTCAGGTAGGCCAGCCAGGCGGCCATGACCAGATAGTCGGCGGCGACCTCGATGCGCACTTTGCGCAGCTCGGCGATGAATTTCAGATACTGCTCGGCCAGCGCCAGGATCGAAATCTTGCGCAGGTCGACCTTCTGCTCGCGGGCCAACGCCAGCAGGACATCGAGTGGGCCTTCAAAGGCGTCCAGGGTCAGGACGAGCTGTTCGCCGATGCGCAGGCCGTCCACCAGGCCATCGCGCTGGCCGGCATCGAAGGCATCGCCGGCAGGTGCCCCGGTTTCGGGAGCCTGTACGGGCGCAGGAGTGTCGGCAGCTTCTGTCACAGGCACGAATCCTTGGGTCCCGGAGGACAAAAAATCAAACTGGGCGGCGGTGTTAGCCGCCGTGCCCGGACAACGCAAGCAGGATGTCCCGCAGGCCGATGACAATCGGCGTGATCAGCTCAAAAAGCGGGTTCCAGTCGCTGCCGAATTGCTGCGCCGCCAGAGGGACGATCATCAACAGAATCAGCAGCAGAACCATGCCATAGCGCTCCATCCGGGCCAAGGGACGCGCCAGTGCCAGGGGCAGCAATCCAACCGCCACCCGGCCCCCATCCAGCGGGGGTAAAGGTATCATGTTAAATATGCACAATATGAGATTGATACTAATAGCATTATTCAGATTTTCGGCCACCCATATCACGTTCTCGCCGCCACGCTCGGGTAACAGGTGGAACAGCAGCATGGCGAGATAGGCCTGAGCCAGATTGATGCCGGGTCCGGCGGCGGCCACCAGGGCCATGTCGCGGCGCGGCGACGGCAGAGCCATGAAGTTCACCGGCACCGGCTTGGCCCAGCCGAACAGGAAGGGTGCCCGGAACAGCAACATCACCGCCGGGACGACGATGGTCCCCACCGGGTCGACATGCCGCAGCGGATTGAGGCTGAGCCGCCCTGCCCGTTGCGCCGTGTCGTCGCCCAGCCGCCAGGCGGCAAAGCCATGGGCGGCCTCGTGCAGGGTGATGGCCAGCAGCGCCGGCAGTATCCAGGTCGAAGCGATATAGAGCGTCTGGAGAATGCCGTCGCTCATTACGCCGGCACCTGCTCCATCAGGCTTTCGTACCGCGCCTTCTCCTCGGCCGTGAAGGCCTTCGGCGCCGGCAGCGCAATACGGGCTGCCTTCACACGGGCGGCGGCACGCGGGGTCATCGCCGGCAGCGCCGCGAACAGCGCCTGCATCTCCGGCAGGTTACCCGAGCAGTGGAGCACCAGGTCGCAGCCAGCCTTCAGCGAGGCGACGCCGGTTTCGGCCGGCGTACCCTTGAGCGCCTTCATGGTCAGGTCGTCGGAGATCAGCACGCCGTCGAAGCCGATATGGCCACGGATGATCTCGGCGATCACCTTGGATGAGAGCGTCGCCGGCTGGTCAGCATCCAGTGCGCTGTAGACGATATGCGCGGTCATCGCCCAGGGCGCATGTTTCAACCCGACGAAGGGCAGGAAGTCGCTCATTTCCAATATAGTCTTCGCCGTCTCCACGACTGGCAGATCGAGATGGCTGTCGGTATGCGAGCGGCCATGACCGGGAATATGCTTGATGATGGGCAGCACGCCGGCATCGGCCAGGCCGCGCATGACCGCTTCGGAAATCGCCGTCACCACCTTGGCGTCGCGGCCATAGGCGCGATCGCCGATCACGTCATGTGCGCCCTCTACCGGCACGTCGGCGACCGGCGCGCAATCCACGTCGATGCCGAGCTCGGCCAGGATGCTGCCGATCCAGCGGTAATTCAGATAGGCCGCCTCTTCGGCAAGCTGCGGATCCTGCGCATAAAGCTGCCCGAAGACGCTACCGCGCGGGAATACCGGCCAGTGCGGCGGCTTCAGGCGTGCCACGCGGCCGCCTTCCTGGTCGATCAGCACCGGTGCATAGGCATTGCCGACCACGCCACGGAAATCGCTGATCAGCGCCTTCACCTGTGCCGGATTGTCGATGTTGCGCGCGAACAGGATCAGGCCCAGCGGCTTGCGCACGCCAAACAGTACGCGCTCTTCCGCCGTCAGTTGATGGCCGGCGCAGCCGACCACCACCGGGGCATAGGCGCCCCACTCAACCTGATTAACGTCCGACAACGATGCAGCCCTGGTTCTTAGCCGACAGCGCGGTGCAGGCAGCCTGTGCGGTGGCGCGATCCTTCAGCGGACCTGCCTGCAGGCGGATGAACGTGCCCTTGTCGGCGATTTCCACCTTTTCATAGGACGGCTGCAGGCCGCCCAGTTCGGCGGGGAATTTCTTCTGCAGCGCATTCCACGTCGCAGTCGCCGCCGCCTGATCCTTCAGCGAGGCGAGCTGGATGCGGGCCGCGCCACCCGGCGTCGCCGTTACGGTCGGCGTGGTTGCAGCAGGCGCAGCGGGCGCCGGCGTCGGTGCGGCAGTCGTGCGCGGTGCGGGCTGCGTCTGCGTTTGGGCCGGAGCCTGTGTCTGCGGTGTCACCGGCTGCGGCTGGCCCGGCTGGGCCTGCGGCACCGGCGTGGGGCTCGGCGCATCGGTGCGGTTCGGCAGCCCGGATGACTGGTTGGGCACGGAACTCGGCGCAGGACGCGTCGGCACGGTCACGCTGGTATTGGGCTGCGTCGGTGTTGCAGACGGACGCTCGGGCGGCGGCAGCAGCTTTTCGGTCTGGTTGCCGGTCGCCGTCTGCGAGCCCGGCAGGCGCTCGTAAATCTGCTTGTCCTGGTTCGGCACCTGCATGCCGCCCGGATTTTCGGGTGCAACCTTGGTCGGGCCCTGGTCAGCACGGATCAGAGGCGGCGCGCCGGACGCACCGCGCTTCACGCCCTGATCGTAGGCGAACCAGATGCCGATACCGAAGGCGACAACAGCGCCCAATGCAATGCCGGCGGTGATCAGGCGCTTGGGGCTGCGCATCGGGGCGTCTTCGCCAGGCACCGGACGGGCGCTGCGGTCTCCACGAAAGTCGCTCATGGTCTCACCTCATCTCTTCGACAGGCGTCACGCCCATCACGGACAGACCCGACGCGATCACCAGGGCCACGGCGCGCAGCAGCGCAAGCCGCGCCCGGGTCAGATCGACATCATCAGGCAACAGGAAACGGACGGAGGTATCATCGCGGCCGACATTCCACAGGCCATGGAAACCGGCTGCGACCTCCTGCAGGAAGAAGGCGACGCGATGCGGCTCATGCGCCTCGGCGGCGGATTCCACCAGACGCGGCCAGGCAGCCAGCTGCTTGACCAGCGCCAGTTCGGCCGGATGCGACAGCCTGGTGAAATCAGCCTTGGCCAGCGCAGCATCGGCGGTATCGACGGCCGACACTTCGTTCTTCGCGTTGCGCAGCACCGAGCAGATGCGCGCATGGGCGTATTGCACATAGAAGACCGGGTTGTCCTTCGACTGTTCGGTCACCTTCTTGAAATCGAATTCCAGCGGGGCGTCGTTCTTGCGCGTCAGCATGATGAAGCGCACGACATCCTTGCCGACCTCGTCCACCACGTCGCGCAAGGTCACAAACGTGCCAGCACGCTTGGACATCTTCACCGGTTCGCCGCCATCCAGCAGGTTGACCATCTGCACCAGCTTGACGTCCAGATCGGCCTCGTCATTCGACATGGCCTTGACGGCAGCCTTCATTCTTTTGACGTAGCCGCCATGATCGGCGCCCCAGACGTCGATCATCTGGTTGAAGCCACGGCGGAACTTGTCGTCATGATAAGCGATGTCGGCGCCGAAATAGGTCCAGCTGCCATCCGATTTCTTCAGCGGACGATCGGTGTCGTCGCCGTATTCCGACGACTTGAACAGTTCCTGCGGCCGCGTCTCGTAATCTTCGGGCAACTTGCCCTTCGGCGGCTCCAGCACGCCGGTATAAATCAGGTCGCGCTGCTTCAGGCGATCAAAGGCCTGCTGCACTGCGCCGCTCTCGTGCAGCGCCTTTTCCGACGTGAATGTCGCGTGATGGATATTCAGTGCCGCGAGGTCCTCGCGGATCATGTCCATCATCGCGTCGGTCGCCTCTTTCCGGAACAGCGACAGCCAGTCGGCTTCATCGGCGGTCTGGAAGGTGTCGCCATATTTGCTGGCAAGGTTGGCGCCCAGCGGCTTCAGGTAGTCGCCCGGATACAGGCCTTCGGGAATGGCGATGGTTTCGCCCAGCGCCTCGCGGTAGCGCAGATGTGCCGACCGCGCCAGCACATCCACCTGCGCGCCGGCATCGTTGATGTAGTATTCGCGGGTGACGTCGTAGCCCGCCTTGTCCAGCAGTGCGGCCAGCGCATCGCCGAACACCGCGCCGCGGCAATGGCCGACATGCATCGGGCCGGTCGGATTGGCCGAGACATACTCGACATTCACCTTGGCTTCGTTGCCCAGCTTAGAGTCGCCGTAATCGAGGCCGGCCTTGAGGATGACGCCGACCTGGGCCTGCCAGTGCGACGGCTTGAGGCGCAGGTTGATAAAGCCCGGGCCGGCGATCTCGACCGCATCCACGGCCGGCAGTGCTTCCAGCAGCGGCTTCAGCTTGTCGGCCAGCGCGCGCGGCGTCATGCCGGCGGGCTTGGCCACCACCATCGCCACATTGGTCGCCAGGTCGCCATGGGCCGGATCGCGCGGCGGCTCGACGGTCACGGCTTTCAACGGCAGGTCGCCAGAAGCGATTCCTGGCAGTCCGAGGCTCTGGACGGCCTCGATCACCGACTGGCGGAATTCGGCAAAAACGTTCATTTCGGCAAGGCTTTTCTCAAAAACGCTGAATCGGAGCGGAAACTAACCATATGACTGCCCTGTCGCAATGTACGCAGGCCAATGCGATAGCGGGCGAATCGGAGCCGAAATTGACTTCCGCGCCTAAGTCCCTAAATTGCCTTCCGAATGTGGCAAATTATTGGTAAATCAAGCGTTAAGCGAACATGACCGACACCGCAACCCAGACCGCCTCTTCCACTGTTTCCGCCCCCATCGGCGCGGAACAGCCCGGCGTCACGCTGTCGGCCTCGGCGGCGCGCCGCATCCTCAAGGTGGCGGAAGCCGAGGGCAATGCCGGTCTGGGGCTCCGCATCAGCGTATCGGGCGGCGGCTGCTCCGGCTTCCAGTACAGCTTCAGCCTGGACGAAACCCCCACCGCCGATGATGTCGTCATCAGCCGCGATGGCGCGAAGCTGCTGATCGACACCGTGTCGCTGGATTACCTCAAGGGTTCGGAAATCGATTTCGTCGAGGACCTGAACGGGGCCGGCTTCCAGATCCGCAATCCGCTGGCCGCCAGCAGCTGCGGCTGCGGCAATTCCTTCTCGGTCTGATCCGGCTAACCCTGCGGGGCACTGGCCCGGACCGCCGCCCTGACCGATACTGCGGCCATGAGAATCACCACCTGGAATGTCAATTCGATCAAGGCCCGTCTGCCCAACGTCGTGGCATGGACGACGGCCAACAAGCCCGATGTGCTGCTGTTCCAGGAAATCAAATGCCAGGACCCGGATTTCCCGCGCATGGAATTCGAGGCGCTGGGCTATCACGTCCATACCCATGGCCAGAAAAGCTACAACGGCGTGGCCCTGCTCAGCCTGGCCAAACCTGACGCCGTGCGCACGCGCCTGATGGGCGACGATGCCGATGAACAGGCGCGCTACATCGAAGCCGACATTCAGGGCGTGACGATCTGCGGCCTGTATCTGCCCAACGGCAATCCGCGCCCGGGCGAGAAATACGAGTACAAGCTGCGCTGGATGGACCGCCTCGCCCGCCGTGCCGCCGACCTGCTCAACGGCGACATGCCATTCCTGATGGCGGGCGACTACAACATCTGTCCCGCCGATGCCGATGTGTACGATCCGGCCGGCTGGGCCGAGGATGCGCTGTGCTACATCGACAGCCGTCGCGCCTGGCGCCGTCTCACCAATCTCGGCCTCACCGAAGCCTGGCGCGCGCTGCATCCCGGCACGGTCGAGTACAGCTTCTGGGACTATCAGGCCGGCGCCTGGCCGAAGAATAACGGCCTGCGCATCGACCACTTCCTGCTGTCGCCGCAACTGGCCGACCGGCTGGAATCCTGCGAGATCGACTCTGAGCCGCGCGGTCGGGAAAAGGCTTCGGACCATACGCCGGTCACCTGCCAGATCGCCGCCTGAGCCGGTCATGCCGGACGACAAGCCTCCGATCCTGGGTTTCGCGGACCTCGTGGTGCTGCTGGCCGAAGATGAATCCTTCACGCGCCAGCTTGCCATCTCCTGCCTCAACCGCATCGGCGTGAAGACCATCATCCCGGCAACCAATGGCCTGGAGGCGATGAAGATCGTCGACAGCAGCCAGTCACTCGACCTGATCATTTCAGACTGGGACATGCCGCAGATGACCGGCATCGACCTGCTGCGTCTGTCGCGCAACGTCCGGCCCGCCATTCCCTTCCTGATGCTGACCGGTCATGCCGGCATCGAACTGGTGAAGGCCGCGCGCACGCATCGCGTCGATGGCTATATCGTCAAGCCCTTCTCGGTCGACCAGCTCAAGACCAAGATCGCCGCGATCTTCCAGATCAAGACGCTTTAGTAGCCTGCGCGGCGAAACAGATGGATGTCGGCCTCCGGCTGGTGATAGCCGGTCTTGCGCATCGCCGGCAGAGTGTCGACAGCATCGAACCAGGCGGCGAGCGAGGCATGCGCCGAGCGCCAGCCGGTGCTGTCGGGCCAGCGGAAACCGAAATAGGCCAGTGCACAGGCCACCGCTATGGCGCCGATATCCTGCAGTTTGGGATCGAGCCAGGAGGCATCGCGCTGCAGATGCGTGAGCGCTGCGGCAATCGCCTGGCGCTGGCGCTGCATCACGGCAGGCGAGCGTTCACCAGCCGGCCGCTGTTCGTCGGCATAGAGCCGCGCCGCGGCAACGCAGAGGCCATCGGCCACCGCCTGCCGGCGCAGGGCGGTCCAGCGCGCCTCGCCTGCCGGCGGAAACAACGGGGCACCGTCGCGACCCAGCGTCTGCGCCGTGTGATCCAGATACTCGCAGATCACATCGGACTCGATCAGCACCGTGCCGTCGTCGCATTCCAGGGTCGGCACTTTCGACAAGGGATTGATCTGGCGCAGCGCCGTGCTGGTCCATGGATCGACGATGCTCTCCTGCACATGCCGCTCCAGACCAAGCTGGTGGATGGCCACACGGGTCTTGCGGGCGAAGGGAGATGTTGGGGCGATGTATAGCTTCATCGGTGACGGACTCCTTGCATGGGAGAGAGTCAGGGGTGAAGTCGCAGACGATCAGTCTGCAATCACTTCGATGCGGTCGACGCGATCGGGATAGAAGGCCAGGTAGCCGGCGATCGTCGCCGCGGCCGGATAGGCATTCTCATAGGACCAGGCCGCATCAGGCGCGCGCTTGCCGTCGACATCCAGCGTGAAATACGCAGCCTGGCCCTTGTAGGGACAATGCGTCTGCGTCTCGCTCGGATGATAGACGCTCCAGTCGGCGTCATCGCGCGGCACATAATAGACCGGCGCATAGCTGGCTTCCTGCAGGCGCATCGCGGCTTTGCTGTCGGCCACCACCTTGCTGTTGAATATGACGCGCACGCGGCCCTTGAACGGCGCGATCACCATCGGGTGATCGGGACCCGGCAGCTTCATACCGGGATGACGGAGGTCAGACCTGCGCGCGACAATGCCTTGGTCAAGCGTGCCGTGGTCAAGCGTGCCGTGGTCAAGCGTAGCCATAGGAAACACCTTCCCCTGAACGGTTCTGCGTCTGTCTCACATAGAACAGCCTGCTGCAGGTTCAACACCGCAACGCGGCATGGGTTCGTTGCAAAGATGGATGGCAACGGCATCGATGGTGCTGTCGCGGCGAAAACGATGCGCGCGTTTCCGATCCCCGACGCGCTGTTCAGTGAGCAACATCTGTCCCGATGACCGTCCTGATGGTCGTCCCGATGCCGGTGCCGGCGCAGGCCGTGCAGGTGGGCCTGCCACCCGGGTGAAGACGTCTGCCCCGGCCGCAGACCCCTTGAGTCGTCCGTCCTCGCGCCGGGCAGCCGCAGGGTACGGAGCGGCAGAATACGGGAGAAAACGGCCCGGGCAGCCGGGCAGTCCGCTGCCGTTCTGGCATAAACATCTTGTAAATAAAGGATAATCCGGTCTCACAGCCATGTGACCGGGGTATGGATCGACAAACTTACCTACCAGTTGGTAAGTACAGATTTATGACCTCGCATACGCGCCATATGATTCTTCGTGAAGCGGAAACCCTGATCCGCACCCGGGGCTATGCCGCCTTCAGCTATGCCGACCTGGCCGAGCGCCTGAGCATCACCAAGGCCAGCATCCATTATTACTTCCCCAGCAAGGAAGCCCTGGTCGTCACCTTGACCGAGGAATACATGGTGCGCTTCAAGGCCGAGCTGGCCGGCATCCGCGACCGGCATGGCCGGGCCGGCGACCGCCTGCGCGCCTATGCCCAGCTTTTTCTCGCCGGTTTCGAAAAGGGCATGCTGCCCTATTGCGGCGCGCTGGCGGCCGAACGCTCGGCGCTGCCCGACACCATGCATCCGCATATCCATGATTTCTTCGAGGTGCACCTCGCCTGGCTGCGCGGCGTACTGGAAGACGGCCGCACCGGCGGCTCGCTCAAGGCCGATATCACGCCGCCGCAGGTGGCGCTGGTGCTGCTCAGCACGCTGGAAGGCGGCAGCTTCGTGGGCTGGGCGCTCGAGCGCAAGGCCGTGGTGCTGGGCGCCTTCGAGACCGTGCTCGCCGGCATCGAGAGCTGAGCACCGAACCATGAATTCCCCCCGCAACACCACCCCGTTACCGAGTGAGACTGTCAATGACCAACACACATACCGGTCAGTGTTTTTGCGGAGCCGTGCATATTGAAGCCACCGGCGCACCGGAAGCCATGGGCTATTGCCATTGCGAATCCTGCCGTTCCTGGTCTGCCGGCCCGGTGAATGCCTTCACGCTGTGGAAGCCTGACTCCGTCAAGGTGACCAAGGGCAAGGAATTCCTCGCCACCTTCGCCAAGAACCCGACCAGCGAGCGCCAGTTCTGCAAGGTCTGCGGCGGTCATGTAATGACCGGCCACCCGACCTTCGGCCTCACCGATGTCTATGCCGCCACGCTGCCCAGCGTGAAGTTCCAGGCCGGCGTGCATGTGAACTATTCAGAGACCGTGCTGCCGATGAAGGACGGGCTGCCCAAGCTCAAGGACTTCCCGGCCGAACTCGGCGGCTCGGGCATCGCCGTGCCTGAATAAACTGTCGCCGCCTGCCGACTTCCGTTGCGGGGGGCCGGCAGGATGCGTCCGGCCCGGAATGCAGTCCCTCTGTATTCCGGGCCACTCTATCGCCGGCCTGCGCGAGCATCCGGCAAGACTGCGGTTCGAAGCCATGACGCCAACACCAATCACCCCTGACGACGCAGCGGACTGCCCGGTGCAGCGCGCGCTCGATCTCATCGGCCCGAAATGGTCGCTGCTGATCATCCGCGACGCCCTTGCCGGCCGGTGCCGCTTCAACGAATTCAAGGCCAGCCTGGGCGTATCCAGCGCCCTGCTCTCGGATCGCCTGCGCATCCTGACCCAGCAGGGCATCATGACCGCCACGCGCATTCCCGGTGACAAGGCCTATGGCGCGTATAGTCTCACCGACAAGGGCAAGGCGCTGCTGCCCGTGATTGCCGCGCTGGGCGACTGGAGCGGCACCTGGCTGCCGGAGCGGCCGCCTGCGGATACACACCGGTAAGGAGAGCATCATGGCGCTTCAGCTGCGACCGAACTGCGAATTCTGTGACAAGGACCTACCGCCCAACGCGACGGATGCCTGCATCTGCACCTACGAGTGCACCTTCTGCGCCGGCTGCGTGGAGAAGGAACTGCAGAATGTCTGCCCCAATTGCGGCGGCGGCTTCGCCCCGCGCCCGATCCGGCCCGCGACGGAATGGCGGCCAGGGCTGTCGGTGGCGAAGCGCCCGCCGTCGGACAAGCGCGTGCTGCTGTCGCAGGAGCTGCCGGAGATCAGGGCGCTGTCAGAGAAGGTGAAGGGGATTCCGCCGGAGAAACGGTGATTGTTTATATCGTCCCCGCAGATCTTATTCGCCAGAAAGAAATATCAGCCGCCAATATGGCAAGGGCTCTCTGTCCGCTAGATATCTCTCGTCACGCATTTTCGCGATAGCATACCGAATATCATTCGGTATTTTGTCAGAAACACTAGGCACTTTAGGCAAGTCAAATTTACTCTTTATGCTAAGCGGAAGGTCATTAACCAAAAGAATTAAGCGCTCTCTTTGTCGGGAAAGGCGCTCCCGAATCTCCACAGGAGTCGGTAGCATCTCAATACCTAACCCACCTTGAGTCGGGACAAGATAGGAAATGGACGAGCTTGGCGACCAAGCCATGGGGCCGATTTTTTTGATTGTAGGCGGGCAAAACAAATCAGATAAATGAAAAAAGAAATAATTTAAAATACCCAAACTTTTATATCGTGGCTTGAACCCGCCATACGTCGCCAGTGCTTCCATAAAATACCCATCAATTAAGTTTACTCCACTCACCCCCGGCGCACCTGCGGTGGAAGCTAAGTCACATGATCGGATCGGATTATAAAAAGCGTATAATGGGTAGGTGCCGCTGCCTTCATTACGCGCATTGGCGCAAAGTGTATTGATTTGATACGTCGCGCCAATCTTATGAAACAGCCCTTTATAACTATGCCGCTTCCAAATATTGCCCAAACCGTAAAGTTGTTTCGCTTGAATATAAATACGAAAGAATGTTCCATCCGAGTTGACAAAATTCCACTGCATATCCGCGCCAGTGAACGGTTCGTCTGGAAAATCAACCAATATCCTTCTTCCCCCGATGGTGAGAAGGCTGGCCATCATCATATCTGTTATAGTCTCTTCGCGGAAACGCCGCCGCAGAACCCTACCAGTTTGAATAAACTGTGCGACGAATGACGGAAATGTATGAGAAAATTTGCAGAGAATTTTTGCCCCCACTTCATAAAAGCATAAGATTTTTCTACTTAAACCGTCGTTCCGAACATCAAACAAGGCTCGAAAATAGAGCCTTCAATTTTGCCGTTTCTCATTTAAATATGCGCCGCCTTCGGCCCGCCTGCCCCGTTCTTCGGTCCATCCACCGTCGCTGACGCCGCCATCTTCAGCACCTCGGCGTAACTGTTGCGCACTTCCATCCGGTCGCGCAGGCCTTTCGCCACCAGCATGCGGTGCGCTGCCGGCAATTTCCAGCAGGGCACGCTCAGCGCCAGATGATGCTCCAGATGATAGTTCACCCAGTATGGCGCGAGCACTGTGCGCAGCAGCCAGCCGGCGTGGGTCGTGCGCGTGTTGCGCAGCGGATCGTCATTGTCGGGGACCACGGCATGTTCGGCGATATTGCGGATGCGGCTGATCAGCTGATACCAGGTCGCGAGCGGCAGCAGCCATAGCACCGGATAGAGCCACCAGTAACCGGCGGCACTCAGCAGCGCGAACAGCACGAGGTTCGCGGCCACGCCGCCTACCAGCCCGCCTTGGCTCAGTCGCCCCCAGCGCTCGCGCCACGACAACCCCTTTTCGTTGCCCCAGGTGAGCATCACCTGCTCCTTGCGCCGCGTGTAGGCGGTGCGCCCGGTGATGTCGCGCCACACCTTGCGCTTGAGACTCTCACGGCTGATCGGGAACGGCGCCGAGAGCACCAGATCCGGGTCCTCGGCCTGTTGCGTGAAGCGATGATGCTTGAGGTGATAGGGCCGGTAGAGATTGAGGTCGGTCACCACTGGCCAGGCGCAGAGCCACTGCCCGGCGAACTCGTTCCACCGCCGCGTCTTGAACAGCAGGCCATGGGCAGCATCGTGCATCAGGATGGCCAGGCCGAGCTGCCGCCCGCCGATCACCACCACGGCCAGGGCGAAGGTGAGCGGATTGGGAAAGGCCGCGAAGACGGCCATGGACGCCAGGATCAGCGCCCAGGCGTGCAGCACCAAAGCCGCACCGATCAGGTCGGAGCGCTGGCTGAGCGAGCGCAGTTCATCGGCGGTGAATAGTTCGGCTGCCTTCACATAGGGGGCCGCACGCGGGCTATCGCTGGCGGTGTCACCGGGGGCACTGGTCATGACGCTTCCTCAGACGCTTTTCTTATGAGTCCAATGATAGCCGGCCGTCAGGGATCGTCACCCTCGGATTTATTGCGAAGGTCCACCTGCCGCCCCGCTTGAAATCCGGCTTTAGTTTCCTAAATGTTCTCATGCGGGCAGGCCTGAATACGAAGGCATGCGGCGAACCGCAACGGGCCGTAACGGGCTCCAGTGGGCTCTACCGGGCGCTAACGGACTCCAATGGACCGCAGCCGACCGTAACGAACCCCAGTGAACCGAAACGAACCGGAATGAACCAGAACGAAGCCAAACGAACGCGCGGGAAGCGAAACGAAGGCAAACGAACCAAAACGAACGCAAACGAAGCAAAACGAACAGGAAGGAATAAGCGCGGACAAGGCTGGATAAGCCTCCGCTAACGTCGGATAAGGGTCCGATAACGCCGGATAAGCGTCGAATAAGGACGGATAAGCAGATTTAAGCGCGACCGGACGGCATCCCTGCGTATGCAGGCGCCATCCGGTCAAAGGTCAGATCAGGCCCTTCCGGTCAGGACATCGGCTTCCCGGCAGCCGCCGGAGCGCCGCCGGCCGGCGCACTGGCCGGAGGTGCCGCCGGCATGCTGGCCGGCTTGCCGGTCATGGCGATCCAGGTTTCGCCCAGGCGATAGAGGAAGCGCTTGATGCTTTCGCGGATCGCGCCCTCGTTGGCCAGCCGCAGGCGCTCGACGCCCACCAGCGAGCTGCTGAAGTCGGCCGTGTAGGGCGTGGTGAGTTCCTCGTTGAGCAGCTCCTTCGCGCTCGCGGTGTCGACCAGGCGGTAGCGCACGCGCGGCGTCACCGTCATGGCAAAGCCCATGAGCGGCTGCTTCAGGTCGATCAGTTCGGCCGACACGGCATAGCGCGCCTTCGCCGCGCTGGGCGCCAGGATGCCGTTGAATTCCAGCGAGCGCTCCAGCGCTTCCTGGAATTCGGGATTGTCGACCTGTGAGGTCCACATCGGGTTCGTGCCCTTGCCGCCGGTGACGGCCGCAATGGTCACGCCTTCGGCCAGTTCCGGATTGGCCGCGACCACCGGGGTCAGCATGTTGGGCGCGGCCATCTGCGAGACGCGGGCCGGCTGCGCGCAGCCGGCCAGCAGCAGCAGCGCGCCCAGTGCGACGACGGGGCGTGTGCGACGGAGGATTTTGGTGAGACGGCTATTCATTGGTGCAGCCCTTTATCTTGGCGATGCCCTGCAGGTGGATGATGCGGTTGTTATAGGCGGCGACCTCGTTCTGCGACGCGCTGCCGGTATCCAGGTTCATCAGCGCCACCGGCATGAGAACAGCGCCCAGCGCCGCCTGGCGGTTGCGATCCGATTGCTGCGTGGTGTCGGTGCCGTAGCTGCCGATCAGGCGATTGGTCGCCGAAATCTCGCTGCGCAGCTGCTGGCAGTTCATCTGCTCGTCATGCGCCTGCTTGACTTCGATTACCCGCGCCTGCCGGTTGGCGCAGGCGCCAAGCATGGCCAGCACGAGAATGCATGCGCCCATAAGGCGCGCCGGATGTTGCACGATGGTCTTCCCCCTGATGCCACCCGTGCATGGCCGTCCCACCAGCCATGCCGGGTATTTTCCCGCCGCAGAGTATGGAACGACACGCGGAAGGAGCAAGTCCTAAAAGGACCGTATTTTGATTACCCGGAGTGGGCCCGACCTTTGGGACTCAGCCGGATACCCTTACGTAAACGCTTGTATGGCAGGGTCTCTGCCCGTTCGACGAAGGCGCCGGGACTCTCCACGTTCAGGATATCGTGAGCGATGTCGGTGAAGTCGCCGCGGAAATGCACGGTGCTTTTCACGCCCACGATCTGGCGCTGGCCCGGCTCGATATTCAGGTGCCGGTACATCTCCTTGTCGGCGGCCTGGACGCGCACCGAATTGATGATGAGGTCGACGCCATTGCATTGCAGCCGCGCCATCGGGCCGAGCGCCATCTTCGTGCCCTTGTAGAACGGCCCGGTGCAGAGGAACTTGCCGTTGCCCAGGCCGGCGACCTTGAAGCGGTTGCGATAAGGCTTCGAGCCGTCGAAGCGCTTGCCGCCGACCGCGATCTCGATCTCGCTGCCCTCGCCCGCCTGATGCGCGATCTTGGCGGTCTCGGGGTCAAACAGCAGGCCGAGTGTCGCGTCCGGCACATGCTGGCGGATCAGGGCTTCGAGAAGTCCGGTGGTATCCGAGGTCGCGCCGGTGCCGGCGTTGTCCTGCACGTCGGCCAGCACGATGGATTTGCGTGCGCCGGCCTGGATCTGCCGCCGTGCCTCCTCAATGGCCGCGTCGGGCGTGAGCAGATTCAGTTTGAACTCGGCCTCGCGTTCGGTGATCAGGCGCGTCAGCGTATCGGCGGCCTTGTCGGCTTCGGCCTGGCTGTCGGCATAGGCGATGACCGTGGGTCCGCAGTGATGGATGTCGGCCGGATGGAAACCGGGCGCGAAGCTGAGCGACGAGACCGCGCCGCGTTCCATCTCGGACAGCGTGTCGTACAGGCTTTTACACGGTTCGATGAAGGTGCATTGCGCGGTCAGCGGAATCAGGAACGGCAACTGGCGGAAGGCCTTCGCCTGCTTTTTCCGTTCGCCGCTTAAGAGTTTTTCCAGGTGGCGGGCGACGCGCGCGCCGGTCACCGCCATGTCGAGATGGGGGTATGTGCGGTAGGCGATCAGCACGTCGGCCAAAGCCACCATCTCGGGCGTGATGTTGACATGCAGGTCAAGGCTGACGCCGATCGGCATATCCGGGCCAACCAGCGCACGCAGGCGGCGCAACAACTCGCCCTCGCCGTCCTCATGGGCTTCAGTGACCATGGCGCCATGCAGGTCGAGATAGACCGCATCGATCTTGCCTTTCAGGGCAGCCACGCCATCGAGGATTTTCTTCGCCACATACTCGAAGGCTTCGGTGGTGACATAAGACGACGGCTGCGCGGAGGCCCAGACGATCGGGTGCAGCACCCATTTCTTTGGCTTGGCCGCATGGATGAAGCCGCCGATAGGAATATTCATCGGCTCGAAGACCTCGAAGATCGCCTTGCCCTCGGTCAGCGGCGGCCAGCCCTCGCCCTCGATGAACTTGTGCAATTCGGCCTTCTCGGGCGCAAAGGTGTTGGTCTCGTGCTGGAAGCCGGCAATGGCGATGCGATAGGTCATGGGGCCTGTTTGTTTTTCGCACTGAAACGAAGAAGGGCGCCGGATGGGCGCCCTTCTGTAGGTGGTCGATTTAGATGTCGGCGTATTCGTGGGTTTCCGCCTTGCCGCCCGGCTGGGTGACCGCGCCGTCATGCGCGTCGCCCACGGTCTGTGCGTATTTCCACAGCGCGCCCGACTGGTAGTCGGTCTTGCGCGGCTTCCACTTCTTCTTGCGCCGGGCGAACTCGGCCGCGGTGACGTTGACGCTCAGCACACCCTTCACCGCGTCGATGGTGATGATGTCGCCATTCTTGATCAGACCGATCGGGCCGGCCACGGCCGCTTCCGGGCCGACATGGCCGACGCAGAAGCCGCGCGTGCCGCCCGAGAAGCGACCGTCGGTGATCAGCGCCACCTTCTCGCCCATGCCCTGGCCATAGATGGCCGAGGTGGTGGACAGCATCTCGCGCATGCCCGGGCCGCCCTTGGGGCCTTCGTAGCGGATGACGATGACGTCGCCTTCCTTGTACTTTTTCTTCTGCACGGCTTCGAATGCGTCTTCCTCAGAGTCAAAGACGCGCGCCGGACCAACATGCTTCAGCCGCGCCATGCCTGCCACCTTCACGATGGCGCCGCGCGGCGCGAGGTTGCCCTTCAGGCCGACGACGCCACCGGTCGGCGTGATCGGGTTGGTGATCGGACGCACCACATCCTGGTTCTTCGGGAAGGTCACGCCCTTCAGGTTCTGCTCCAGCGTCTTGCCGGTGACGGTCAGGCAGTCGCCATGCAGGTAGCCGCCCTTCATCAGTTCCTTCAGCACGACGCTGACGCCGCCGATCTCGTACATGTCCTTGGCGACGTAGCGCCCACCCGGCTTGAGGTCGGCGATATAGGGCGTCGACTTGAAGATCTTGGCCACATCGTCGAGGTCGAAGCGGATGCCGGCCTCATGCGCAATCGCCGGCAGATGCAGTGCGCCATTGGTCGAGCCACCGGTGGCAGCGACGACGCGGGCAGCATTCTCCAGCGACTTGCGGGTGACGATGTCGCGCGGGCGGATACCCAGCTTGATCAGCTCCATCACCTGCTTGCCCGAGGCTTCGGCATATTGATCGCGGGTCTCATACGGCGCCGGCGCGCCGGCCGAGCCCGGAATGGCCAGGCCGATGGCTTCAGACACGCAGGCCATGGTGTTGGCGGTGAACTGGCCGCCACAGCTGCCAGCCGAGGGACAGGCCACGCATTCCAGCTCATGCAGGTCGCGGGCGTTCATCTTGCCGGCCGAATGCTGGCCGACAGCTTCGAACACGTCGACCACGGTGACGTCCCTGCCGCGGAACTTGCCGGGCAGGATCGAGCCGCCATACATGAAGATCGACGGCACGTTCAGGCGCACCATGGCCATCATCAGGCCGGGCAGCGACTTGTCGCAGCCGGCGAGGCCGACCAGCGCGTCATAGCAATGGCCGCGCACGGTGAGTTCGGTGGAATCCGCGATGGCTTCGCGGCTGGCCAGCGACGACTTCATGCCCTGGTGGCCCATGGCGATGCCGTCGGTGACGGTGATGGTGGTGAATTCGCGCGGCGTGCCGCCGTTGGCCTTCACACCCTTCTTCACCCACTGGGCCTGGCGCGCCAGCGTGATATTGCAGGGCGCGGCCTCGTTCCAGGTGGTGACGACGCCGACGAAGGGCTGCTTGATTTCCTTCTCGGTCAGGCCCATCGCGTAATAATAGCTGCGATGCGGCGCCCGATCGGGACCGACGGTGACATGCCGGCTCGGCAGATTGGATTTGTCGGCTTTCCCGCCCTTGCGCTTGGCCGCCGGCGCGGCCTTCTTCTTTTTGGTTGCCATATGCTGGTCCGTCCCTCGAGGCATAAATACAGGGAACGGAGCATAACCAGCGGCTCAGCGCTCGGCCAGAGCCTCGGCTGGCGGGGATGCGGCTTTTTTCTGGCTGCGGCGCAGCAGGGCCGCGTTCAGTTCGCCGCCAAAAATGAACAGGACCGCCGAGACGTAGAAGAAGACCAGGGTGACGATCACCCCGCCCAGGCTGCCATAGGTGGCGCTGTAGCTGCCGAGTTTGGCCACATAGACCGAGAACAGGCTGGCCGACGCCATCCACAGCACCGCAGTCGCCGCCACGCCCGGCAGCAGGCAGCGTATCGGGATGCTTTTGCCCGGCAACCAGCGATGCAGCGCCAGCAGGCCGGCCAGCAGCACCAGCCCGGCCAGGGTGTAGCGGAACAGGCTGAAGGCCCATTTGTCGGCCTCGCCCAGCGGGAAGGCCCAGAGCAGCGCCTTCCAGATCACCGGACCCAGCACGACCAGCACCGATAGCATCAGGAAGGCGAATCCGCCCACGATGATGGCGCCGATGCTGCCCAGCTTGATCAGCCACCAGGGCCGCTCCTCATTGATGTCGTAGGCGGTGTTGAGCGCGATACGCAGCGCATCTATCCCGCTGGATGCGACCCAGAGCGCGCCGAGCAGACCGAGTGTGAGCAGGCCGCCGTCGCGGGTGTCCAGCACCTCGTGGATCACCGGCTCCAGTGTCTTGGCCACATCCGATGGCAACAGATGCAGCATAGTCTGGACAGAAGCCATACTGCCGGCAACGTTGCCGAGGAAACCGGCGAGCGACGCCAGGAAGATCAGGAAGGGAAAGATCGCCAGCAGGCCGGTATAGGCGATGTGGCCGGCCAGTTCGAAGGACAGGCTGTTGATCATAGCCCTGCCCGCGCCGAAGAACAGGCGGCCGATACTGAGCAGACGGGTATTCATCCCGGCTTGCCCGTCTGCACCTGCAGCAGCAGCGCGGCACAGTCGCTGTCGCGTTCGAGACCCGGCTCGATGAAAGCCAGGATTGAGGCTAGCGGCGTCAGCAGCACGCCGAGCGCAATGGCGCCGGCCGTGCGTGCGGCAAGCGGTCCCGCCTCGATACCGATGCTGGGGCGGCTGAAAGCGCCCCGCACGGTGATCGGCGTGCGCGCCGACAGCAGACTGGGATCCTTGGGATGCGCCTTCAAGGTCAGGCCGAGCAACTCTTCGCGCAGGCTGATGCTGCCTTCGCTGGTCACCGTGGTGTCGGTGGTGTCCAGCACAAAGGTGCGCGGCGCCATGATGCCTTCCTGCACATTGAAATCAGCAGCGAAGCAGCGCAGCGGAATCTGCTTGTCGCCACCGGCCCAGAACGCAGCGGCCTCGGCCACATCCAGGCCGATCAGCTCCATGGCCAGATTGGACAGCGAGCCGCCATTCATGGTGATGCGCAAATCGCCATTGGCGCTGCCGAGCGACTTCTGCACGGTATCGCCATAGCCGGTGAGACGGATACGACCGTCGATCTGGCCGCTGCCGGCATTCTTTAGACCGGCATTGTTCAAGAAATCCTCGAGCCGGAACTTGTTCAGCTTGATGTCATACTGCGTCAGCACGGTATTGTTGCGCGCATCAATGCGAATATCGGCATCGACCAAGCCACCGGCCACCCCCAGTTTCAGTGGCCGCAGATGCAGCACGCTATTCTCCAGCACCAGGTCAAGCTCCACGCCACTCAATGGCATGTTAGGAGCATTCACCTTGTCGCCGCGGAATTTCACCTTGGCGTCGACCTCGCGGATCTGCTCAACCGCTAGCGGTGCATCGGGCAGTACTTTTGGCGGCGGTCCTTTGGCGACCGGCTTGGCCGGCTGCTTCGCCTTGGCTGCGGCAGCCTGCTTTTCGCTCATGGTGGCAGCCGCCACATTGGGCGCGCGTTCTTCTTCGGGTCGCAGGCCGATCAGCGGCCCGATGTCGCGGTAATCCAGAACCTTCGACCGCAAGTCGGCTTCCAGATACAGCCGCTCTCGGCCGGTATCGACTTTCACCATGCCGCCCAGATCGCTGTTGCCGACCCGGCCGGCCATGTTCTCGATGCGCCAGATCGAACCATCGCGATGCAAGCGTCCCTTCAGGTCATAAGGCGGTGTCATCGGCAGCGGCACACCAGTAATGATCTGCAGCTTGCCCAGATCAGGACCGCTGAGTGCGATTTCCAGATTTAGGCCTTCGAACTTGATCGGATCGGCCAGCGTCCCGGACACACGCCCCTTGGTCTGGCCAACCTCCATCTCAATCGTCAGCGGATAGGGCTCTTCATTCTCGCGCAACGACAGCAGCGACCCGCCGATCATGCGCAGCCGGAACGGTTCGCCATGCATGCTGCCGCGGCCACCCAGACGCACCCGGTCCCGGTTGTCGTTGTTGGCACCGACCACAGTGGTGATCTCGGCGTCGATATCCACGCCGGCTTTCTCGTCATGATACTTGAACCGGCCATCTTCAATGCGCAGGCGGCCGATCAGCGGCATCTCCGCGCGTTCCTCAGGGGCAGCGACATCCTTGGCCGCCTTGATGCCGAAGGTCCAGTTGCCCTCGCCGTCCTCGCGGCGCTCCAGCGCCAGCTGCGGCTTCACCAGCCGGATTTCCTTCAACACGGTCCGGCCGCGCAGCAGTTCGCGTAGATCGATCACCACCTCGGCGCGTTCGAAGCTGACCAGTTCAGGCTCTCTCGCCCAATCGGCATTGGCCATGTGGAAGTCCTCGATCACGAAGCGCGGCGTCAGCGACCATTCGCCGACCAGACGCCCGTTGATCTTGGTGCTGCGTCCGGTAGCTGCCGTGATGAAGCCCTGCGCCGGATTGCGCAGCCAGTCCCAGTCGAACAGCAGCATCGCTACCACCACGGCGAGCGTCAGGACGCCGACGAGTCCCAAGGCCCAATGCCACCATTTTCTGCCAATTTGTGTTTTAACCATGATGGTGCTCCATCAAGGAAAACCGCCCTATCTCCTTCCAGTTCCAGAGAAATCGTTCACCGGTCACGTAAAAGTTTAACGCAGTTTAACGTTTATTAAGAATGGTTTGAGAAGTTCCCGTCATGGGCGTGCAGACTGAGATCGTCATCCCGCGATACGTCGTGCTGACAAAGCTGGCGGACAGCTGGATTCCGCGCGCGTCGTTGGACAGCGCCGACAATGCCGAAGCCGAAGCTTTCCGCTGGCGTCGCATCTATGGCCCCGGCCGCACACGCGTCGCCGAGTATCTGGCAGCCGAGCCCATGCGCCGCAATCTGCCGGCCGTGATCGACATGCCCACCATCACCGTATCCGCCGAACCGGTCCGCAACCGGTTCTCGATGCCGCAGCGACACTACGCCCCATCCGCTGGCACATGGCAGGCGCAGGCTGTCACCCTGCAGGATGCTGCCCTGCGCGGCCTTGCCCTCTATCTGGGTTTCGGTTTTGCCAACCGCGCCATGGAACTGCTGATCATCCTCGCCCAGCATTAGTGCCGGCAGAGATCATCCGCTAGACTCCGGACAAGCAGTTCCTCGCCCGAGTCTCTCATGCTGACCGTCATCCTCGCCATCGTTCCGATCTTCCTGCTCATCGCGATCGGCGGCGGGATGAAGCGCGTCGGCTTTCCCGGCGATGCCTTCTGGCCGCTGGCCGACAAGGTCACCTATTACGTCTTCTTCCCCGCGCTGCTGGTCGACAACCTGAGCAGCGCCCGGCTGGGCGGTCTCGACCCAACCAGCATGCTGGGCGCACTGTTGGCCGGCATCCTGCTGCAGGCCGTGCTGGTCTATCTGCTGCGCCCTCTCGCCCGTGTCGACGGCCCCGGCTTCACCTCCGTCTTCCAGGGGGCCATGCGCTTCAATACCTTTGTCGGCCTGGGCGCGGTCGCTGCGCTGGAAGGCGGCGCCGGCGTCACGCTATTTGGCGTCGCCATCGCGCTGGCCATTCCGCTGCTGAACTTTCTCTGCGTGCTGACGCTGGCGCGCTATGGCGCACATGGCCAGGGCACCAGCTTACGGTCGCAGTTGCTGTTCCTGGCCAAGAACCCGCTGATCATCGCTTGCCTGCTCGGCATCGCCATGAATGCGCTCGACATCACTTTCCCGGCGGGTATCGCGCCGGTGTTCAAGATGCTGGGCAGCATGGCGGCACCGATGGGCCTGCTGACCGTGGGCGCCGGCCTGCAATGGCAGGCGATCCGCATGGGCGGTCGCGCCGTGGCGCTGTCCTGCGCGCTCAAGCTGCTGGTCTATCCGGCAGTGCTGTTCGGGCTGAGCCGTCTCTGGAGCCTTGGCGTACTGGAGACCAAAATTCTGGTGCTCTGGGGCACCATGCCAACAGCCAGCGCAAGCTACATTCTTGCAAGACAGATGGGAGGCGATGCGCCGCTCGCGGCCGCCATCGTCACCATCGGCACGGTTCTGGCTTTCATCACCATGCCAGTCATCATGCTGCTGATCGGCATCTGAGCCGGAGCAGCCGCTCTTAACTTTTGCCCTTGGGGAAATCCAGCCCCATGGCTTCGTAGCGCTCGGGGTCATCGCCCCAGTCCTCGCGGACCTTGACGAACAGGAAGAGATGGATGCGGCGCTCGAATTGCTCCTCCATCTCCTTGCGGGCATAGGATCCGATGCGCTTGACCATCTGGCCGCCATCGCCCAGTACAATTTTCTTCTGGCTGTCGCGTTCGACGAAAATCACCTGATCGATCCGCGCGGAGCCGTCTTTCTGGTCTTTCCAGTTCTCGGTCTCGACCGTGATCGCATAGGGCAGTTCGTCATGCAGCGAACGATAGACCTGCTCGCGCGTGATCTCGGCGGCCAAGAAACGCATCGGCACATCGGCCAGCTGGTCTTCGGGATAGAGCCACGGCCCCACCGGCATGAGCTTGGCCAGGGCACGGCGCACGTCTTCGACGCCGCTACCCTTCAGCGCCGAGATCATGAAGACCTGCTCAAAGGGATAGGCCTCGCTCAGGGTCTGGGCCAGGCCCAGCAGCTTTTCGCGCGGAATGGCATCGACCTTGTTCAGCGCCAGCAGCACACCCCTGCGGTTGCGATCTTTCAATGCCTCGATGATGGCGCGGCTCTCATCGTCGAAACCGCGTTCGGCATCGATCAACAGCAGCACGGCATTGGCCTCGTCAATACCGCTCCAGGCGGCACTGACCATGGCGCGGTCGAGCCGCCGCTTGGGGACAAAAATACCAGGCGTGTCGAGATAGATGACCTGCGCCCGCCCTTCCATGCCAATGGCGGTGATACGCGCACGTGTCGTCTGCACCTTCTTCGAGACGATCGAGACCTTGGCCCCGACCATCTGGTTCAACAAGGTGGACTTGCCTGCATTCGGCGCGCCGACGATGGCGACATACCCGCATTGGGTATTCGCCGCTTCAACTCCAGTTTCTTCAGTCATGCTTTCCCGGCTGACAGCTGCCCGAGCAGATGCCCGGCCGCTTCCTGTTCGGCGGCCCGTTTCGAGCCGCCCTGTCCCTTGGCCAGGTTGCCGCTGCCCAGCTTCACCGACACGGTGAAGCGCGGCTCATGCGGCGGACCTTCCTGGCTGACGATTTCATAACGCGGCGCCGCCATGCCACGGGCCGCGGCCCATTCCTGCAGCGCCGTTTTCGGATCCTTGTCGCCGCCGGTCACCTCGGTGACCATCGGCTCCATGTAGCGGCGCACGAAGCGCTCGGCGGCCGGCAGACCGCCATCGAGATAGAGCGCGGCAACCACGGCCTCGCAGGCATCGGCCAGAATGGCCGGTTTGCCGGCGCCGCCGGAATCACGCTCTGACCGCGAGAGCTGGATATAGTCGCCCAGCGCCAGTGACTGGGCGAAGCGAGCCAAGCTTTCCTGCTTGACCAGGGAATTGTAGCGCAGTGCCAGCTCGCCAGCTTCGGCCTGCGGAAAGCGTTCAGCCAGCAGCGTCGCCACGATCAGGCCCAGGACACGGTCGCCGATGAATTCCAGGCGGTTGTAGTCACGCTGGGTGGATGGCGCCGGTTCAGCCGCAGCGCCGGTCTTCTCTTTCTGGCGGGCGGATTTGGCGCGGCTGCGACGCGGATTGGCCGAGGGATGCACCAGCGCCTCTTCCAGCAGCTTCGTATCGGCGAACTTGTGGCCGAGAAGCTTCTGCAGCTGTTCGAGGGCGGGTTTGCGGGTCTCGGCGTTCACGCGCGATGGGCTCACTCGATACCAGTGAACATGCGGTTCCAGCGCAACGCGCTGAACCAGGTCCAGGGCTTGAGCAGCGACGCGTTCTGGTCGATGGAAATCCAGCGCACATCGGCACGCCCGATCAGGTGATCCGCCGGCACATAACCGACGCCGCCGGATTCCAACCCGATACGGCTGTCGAGCGAATTGTCGCGGTTATCGCCCATCATGAAGTAGTGACCCGGCGGCACGGTATAAATGCCGGTATTGTCGCTGCTGCTGTACATGTTGATATCGAGCGTACGGTAAACGACGCCGTTGGGCAGGGTCTCTTCCCACTGGCGTTCGCGGTCGATCACATTGCCAAACCGGTCGTGGCGTTCAAAATCCTCGACCCGGCGGCGCTTGATCGCCTCGCCGTTGATGTAGAGCGCGCCATCACGCATCTGCAGCCGGTCACCCGGCAGTCCGACCAGACGCTTGATGTAGTCGATCGAAGGATCGCGCGGCCAGCGGAAGACCACGACATCGCCCCGCTTTGGCTCCGAGCCCAGGATTCGACCCTCGAAAAGGGGCGGGCTGAACAGCAGGGAATACTTGCTGTAGCCATAGGCATATTTGGAGACAAAGACATAGTCGCCGACCAGCAGGGTCGGCAGCATGGACTCAGACGGGATATGGAACGGCTCATAGGCGACGGTGCGGATGCCGACCGCGATCAGCACGGCAAAGACCAGCGTGCGGAGGCTTTCCCAGATATCGCCAGCCCGCGACTTCATCTTCGCCACTGCCTGCTCCTGATCCATATAAATCAATCCCTTATGGCCGATTTTAGACCCATCGGCGCTGCATCAAGCGGCCAAGGCCCAGTCAAAGTCAAGTTCCCGCCGGCGATCCCGGAAAATCAGGTAATTTGGGGCGCGCGGAGATAATGACAATAGCCTGGGCGAGCGGCGGCTCATCGGTCAGCGAGACCTCGATCACGGCCTCATGGCCCTCGGGCAGCATGCTCTGCAGACGGGCCAGCGCGCCGCCCGTGAGCGCCATGGTCGGCTTGCCGCCCGGCATATTGATCACACCCATGTCGCGCCAGAACACGCCCTTGCGCAGACCGGTGCCCAGCGCCTTGGCGCAGGCCTCCTTGGCAGCGAACCGCTTGGCGTAGGAGTCGATCCGGGTCATCGCCCGGCGATCCGAGCGCGCACGTTCCACGGGAGTGAAAATGCGCTCCAGAAAACGGTCGCCGAAGCGCGCGATCGTCTGCTCGATGCGACGGATATCGATCAGGTCCGAGCCCAGGCCGATGATCATGCCGATTTCGCGTTCAGGCCGCGCGCGTCATTCATCAGCGTGCGCATGCGACGGATCGCGCCATCCAGACCGCCGAAGATCGCCTCGCCGATCAGGAAATGGCCGATATTGAGTTCTACAATGGTGGGGATAGCAGCAACCGGCGCAACATTCTCGAAGGTCAAGCCATGGCCGGCGTGGCATTCAAGGCCGATGGTCTCGGCATGGGCTGCGGCCTTGCGGATGCGCTCCAGCTCGGCCTGCTGCTCGGCAGCGGTGACTTCGCAATAGCGGCCGGTATGCAACTCCACCACCGGCGCGCCGAGCGCCTTGGCGGCGTCGAGCTGCTGAACCGACGGCTCGATGAACAGCGACACGCGGCTGCCCGCCGTCGACAGCTGGCGGATCATCGGCGCGAGATGATTATGCTGGCCCACGGCATCAAGGCCGCCCTCGGTGGTCCGCTCCTCGCGACGCTCCGGCACGATGCAGACGGCATGCGGCCGATGACGCAGCGCGATGGTCAGCATTTCTTCAGTCGCCGCCATCTCCAGATTGAGCGGCAGGCTGATTTCCGCCATCAGCCGGTCGATATCGCCATCCGAGATATGACGGCGATCCTCGCGCAGATGCGCGGTAATGCCGTCGGCGCCGGCGCCGGCAGCCATCTTGGCAGCGCGCACCGGATCGGGATGCTTGCCGCCACGCGCATTGCGGATAGTGGCAACGTGGTCGATGTTCACGCCAAGACGCAGGGGGCGCACCGCCATCGGTCTCTCCTACTTCAGGCCGCGCGAGCCAGGCTTGATCGCTGGAATCTTCTGCAGCTCCGGCGGCAGTTCATCCTCACGATAGGCCATGACCTTGTAGCCGCAGAGCGCAAACAACGGCACGCCGAGATCGACCTCGCCATCCGAGCGATCGACAATGCAGGATGCGCCAACAGTGACACCGCCATGATCGGCAATGCAGTCGATGCATTCGCGGCTCGATTTGCCGGTGGTAACCACATCCTCGGCCATCAGCACGCGGGCGCCCTTGGGAATATCGAAGCCGCGGCGCAGGGAAAACTTGCCATCCACGCGTTCGGTGAAGATCGCCGGCACGCCAAGCTGGCGCGCGAGTTCGTAGCCGACCACCACGCCGCCCATGGCGGGTGAGCAGACCAGATCGACCGGCTTGGGGCCGAGTTTGGCGCGGATGTTGTCGGCCAGCGCCTTGCACAACGCTGCGGCGCGTTCGGGATACATCATCACGCGGGCGGACTGCATGTAGACCGGGCTGTGCAGGCCGGAGGTCAGGAGGAAATGGCCTTCCAGCAAGGCGCCGGAGTCACGGTAATGCTGCAAAACGTCGTCGCGGTTCATCGTTCTCTTCTCTGTTCCTGCTATTCTCAGCCTTTGGCGCGTTCGACCGAACTGATGACCGGCGTGGCGCGCAGGGCGGCAATGATATTGGTCAGGTGCTTCACGTCGCGGACCTCGATATCCACGAACATCTCGAAGAAATCCTGACTACGGTTGGTGATCTTCAGGTTGGTGATATTGCCCTTGTGCTTGGCGATGATGGTGGTCACCGCGCTGAGCGCGCCCGGCTCGTTGTTGATCACCAGGCTGACGCGGCCGACATGGCCCTGTGTGCCATCAGCCGCATCCCAGGCCAGATCAAGCCAGCGTTCGGGCTGTTCGGCGAACTGCTCCAGCGCATCGCAGTCGATGGTATGGATGGTAACGCCTTTGCCAGTGGTGACGATGCCGACGATGCGATCGCCCGGCAGCGGATGACAGCAGCCGGCGAAATGCATGGCCATGCCGGGGATCAGGCCGCGGATCGAGATGCCGCCTACACCGGCCTTGTCTGCCGGCTTGTGCGCACGCAACTGCGGCGCAGCCTTATCGGCCTCGTCTTCCTTCTGGCCGGGGAAGACAATGTTCAGCACCTGACGGGCGGTGATGTTGCCCTCGCCCACGCCGGCATAAACGTCGTCGGCATTGCGCAGCTTCAGCACCTTCACAACCGGATCGAGCACCTTGTCGCTGACCGAGGCATCCTGTTCCTTGAACTTCTTGACCAGGATAGCCTTGCCCAGCTCCTGGTACTGGCCGCGCTGCTGCTGGCGGATGAAGCGGTTGATGCAGGACTTGGCGCGGCCGGACTTGACGAAGTTCAGCCAGGTCGGATTGGGCGCCGGCACCTTGGAACGCAAGATGTCGACCTGGTCACCGTTGCGCAGCACCGTCCGCAGCGGCACGACGCGGCCGTTGACCTTGGCGCCGACAGCTGTATCGCCCACGTCGGAATGCACGGCATAGGCAAAATCGACCACGGTGGCGTCGCGCGGCAAGGCTATCAGATCGCCCTTCGGCGTGAAGCAGAAGACCTGATCCTGGAACATGTTGAGCTTGGTATGCTCCAGGAACTCCTCCGGATCGGCAGTCTGCTCCAGGATTTCCAGCAGTTCGCGCAACCAGCGATACTGGCGCGCCTCGGCTTCCGGTGCGGCGGCATTGCCATGGCCGTTCTGCTTGTAGGTCCAGTGCGCGGCCACGCCCAGATCGGCGATGTCATGCATTTCCTGGGTGCGGATCTGCACTTCGATGCGCTTGTTCTCGGGTCCGATCACCGTGGTGTGCAGACTGCGATAGCCATTCTGCTTCGGCGTCGACAGGTAGTCCTTGAAGCGGCCGGGTACCGACGGCCAGGTCTGATGCACCACCCCGAGCGCGTGATAGCAGGCCGCCTCGTCACGCACGACGATGCGGAAAGCCATGATGTCAGAGAGCTGCTCAAAGGCGATGTTCTTGCGCTGCATCTTCTCCCAAATCGAGAAGGAGCGCTTTTCACGACCCGAGACCCAGGCATCGACACCGTTCTCAGCCAGTGTCCGCTTCAGCTTGTCGGCGATACGGTCGACGAGACTGCCGCCCTCGCTGCGCAACTGGTCCAGGCGTGCAATAATCGAGGCGCGGGCATCGCCATTCAATTCAGCGAAAGCCAGGTCTTCCAGTTCTTCCTTCAGCTCCATCATGCCGATGCGATCGGCGAGCGGAACGAAGATTTCCATGGTCTCCTTGGCGATGCGTCGACGCTTCTCGGGCGTCTTGATGAAATGCAGCGTGCGCATGTTGTGCAGTCGGTCGGCCAGCTTGACCAATAGCACGCGGATGTCGTTCGACATCGCCAGCAGCAACTTGCGGAAATTCTCGGCCTGGCGTGCGCGATCGGATTGCAGCTCGATGCGCGACAGCTTGGTCACGCCATCGACCAGACGCAGCACGTCGCCGCCGAAATTCTTCTCGATTTCCTCGGGCGTGGCGACAGTGTCTTCGAGGGTGTCGTGCAGCAGGCCGGTAGCGATGGCCGTACTGTCCAGCTTCATGCCGGCCAGGATGCCGGCCACCTCGACCGGATGGGAGAAATAGGGATCGCCAGAGGCCCGCTTCTGGGCGCCATGGGCCTTCATCGAGAATACATAGGCGCGATTCAGCAGGTCCTCGTCCGCATCGGGATCGTAGGCAAGAACCTTTTCTACCAGCTCAACTTGGCGCATGACTCGCGGGCGCATGGTCTTTAGTCCGTTTCACCTCTGGCAAACGGTTGAACCTAAAGACTAATTCTGAACGAAAATGCGGCGGGAACAAGCCCGCCGCATCACAAACTGTAGGTTTTATGATCAGACCAGCCCTGCAGGCCGGTCAGAGGCTCAGGTTTCGTCAGCCTCAGGAGCAGCGGCTGGCTCAGCTTCCTCGGCCTCGTCAGCATCGTCGCCGTCGACCTCATCGATCCCCATGCCTTCGCCGAGGTCCTCGTTGTCCTGCTGCACGCCGGCCCATTCACCGGACTGCATCAGGTTGGCCATATTGTCTTCTTCCGGCTCGTCGACTTCCGGGCTGTCCTGCATATCGCCGATCATACGCTGGCGCAGACCCTCGATATCCACGGTCTCGTCGGCGATTTCACGCAGCGCGACGACCGGGTTCTTGTCGTTGTCGCGATCCACGGTCAGCGAGGCGCCGGTGCCGATGGCGCGGGCGCGCTGGGCGGCCAGCAGAACCAGCTCGAAGCGGTTCGGGATCTTGATGACGCAATCTTCGACGGTGACGCGAGCCATGGTCTACCCTTGGGCAAAACAGTGAATTACGGCGGAAGGCGCTTATTAAGGGCGATCCCGCGAGGATGCAAGGCCCCTATTCAAGCAGAAAACCTGCTCGATCCCCAAGAAATTCCTTATAACTTATTGATATTCAACGGTTCCGCCGTCTGAATGAGCCCTGACAGACCCTGCCCGCTGACCGGATGATGCCAGTCCGGCGCGATTTCCTGCAGCGGCAGCAGCACGAACAGCCGGTTCTGCAGCCGCGGATGGGGCAAAACCGGAGTTCCGGGCGGGACCTCACCGGGGGCGATTTCCCCCCGGTAATCGATCAGGTCAAGATCGAGTGTCCGGGCCTCCCACCGTTGCTGACGGACCCGTCCGCAGATCGTTTCGATCCGGTGAAGCTGCTGCAGCAGGTCATGCGCCGACAGCGTGGTGCCGATTTCGGCCACGCCATTGATGAAATCGGGCTGATCCGATGCCGGTAGCGGAGCCGACCGCCACCAGGAGGAGCGATTCAGCACGACGACATTCTCGGCCGCGAGCATCCGCAGCGCTGTTTCCAGCGTTGCGCGAGGCTCGCCACAGGGACCCGGCAGGTTGGCGCCCAGCGCAATGTAAATCCCGCCATTCACGATGCGAATTCCCTTGCCATGAATGCCGTAACGACTAAGAAAGATGGCATAAGAATTTTAAGTGTCATTGCTTTCAAAGTCATTGAGCAAAGGGATAGCCATGAAGTTCTATACGCAGGAGCGCGTCGCGCTCTTCATCGATGGTGCGAACCTGTATTCCGCAGCACGCAGCCTGGGTTTCGAAATCGATTACCGCCGCCTGCTGGACAGCTTCCGCAAGGAGTCACATCTCGTCCGTGCCTTTTACTATACGGCACTGGTGGAAGATCAGGAATATTCCCCGTTGCGGCCGCTGATCGACTGGCTCGACTACAACGGCTTCACCATGGTGACCAAGCCGGCCAAGGAATACACCGATGCCATGGGCCGCCGGAAGGTGAAGGGCAACATGGATATCGAACTGGCCATCGACGTGATGGAAATGGCCCCGCATATCGACCATGTGGTGCTGTTCTCCGGCGATGGCGATTTCCGTCGGCTGGTGGAAGCCGTGCAGCGCAAGGGCGTTCGCGTCAGCGTCGTCAGTTCGACCAAGACCCAGCCCCCCATGGTGGCCGACGAACTACGCCGACAGGCCGATACCTTCATCGAGCTGCAGGACCTTATGCCCAAGATCATGCGCGATCAGGCCACCCGCGACCATTCCCGCACCGCCGGCGTGCATGCCACGCTGCGCAGCGGCCAGGGCAATGCGGGCGGGAATACTGCCCCGTCCAGCCCGGCGCAGGCGATGGATGATTTCGACGAAATCGACACAGCCGATCCGCGCAAGCATCTGCGCTAGACTGGCATCTCCGTTGATCTGAACGCCCAATCGCTATACACCGCGATTATGACCACTGCCCCCGCCCTGCCGGGCCATGACTGCCCGCTCTGCCCTCGCCTGGCCGATTTTCGCAACGCCAATCGCGTCGCCTATCCGGATTTCTTCAACGGTCCGGTGCCGCCCTGGGGCGATCCGCAGCCGGCCCTGCTGATCGTCGGCCTGGCGCCCGGCCTGAAAGGCGCCAATCGTACCGGCCGGCCGTTCACCGGCGATTATGCCGGCGACCTGCTGTACAGCACGCTGATCAAGTACGGTTTCGCGAAGGGCGTATTCAAAGCCGATCCGAAGGACGGCCTGCAGCTGGTGCGCAGCCATATCACCAATGCAGTGAAATGCGTGCCGCCCGAGAACAAGCCGACACCCGCCGAAACCAAGATCTGCCGCGCCAATTTCCTGACCGGCGAGATTGCGGCACTGACCAACCTCAAGGCCATCCTGGCGCTGGGCCAGATTGCCCATGTCGCCACGCTGGATACGCTAAAGGTGAAGCGCGCTGCAGCACCCTTCGGCCACAACGCGCAGCACAAGCTGGCCAACGGCGTGACACTGTTCTCCAGCTATCACTGCTCCCGCTACAACACCAATACCGGTCGTCTGACCGAGCGGATGTTTCACGACGTCTTCGACAAGATCGTCGCGGTTACCGGCTGATTAAGCCTTCGGCTTCATCATCAGCGCATTGAAGCGCCGTTCGGGTCGTGGCGTGATGCCGATATTGGCCTTGCTGGCCATCTCCGCATTCGGATGGAAGACCGGGATGATTGCCTGCTCTTCCATCGTGATGTCGATGGCAGCCTGCACCAGCGGCTTGCGCTTGACCGGATCCATTTCCGCCTGCGCCTTCTCGATGGCAGCATCAATGTCGGTATGGGAAAACTTGGTCCGGTTCGCCGTGCCGTAGATGCCGCCTGGTGTGTGCACCAGGGCGCGCGGGCCGATCGACGCTTCATCCGTGCCATACTGGGCCATGAAGACCGAGTATTCCTGCTTGGTGGCCTGGCTGAAGAAGACCGTGCCGGGCAACGCCTCGACGCTGACCTGCAGACCAAGCCGCGTCCACGCCTGCCCGACGGCTTGGGCGATATCCTTGTCTTTGGGATAACGGTCGCCCGTGGCATGCAGGGTAATCTTGAAGCCGTTGGCATAACCCGCTTCCTTCAGCAGGGCTTTGGCCCTGTCGAGATTGAAGGAATCGACCTTCAGCCTGGTGCTGGTGCCATCGAAACGCGACGGCAGGAATTGTGAGGCCGGCGTGGCCGAACCATCCAGGATACGGTCCACAATCAGCTGGCGATTGATCGCTAGCGACAGCGCCTTGCGCACGCGTTTGTCTTTCAGTGGATTACCCAGCAATGCCGGCTGGCCGTCTTTGGCCGAAATGAAGGGGCTGACATCGCGCACGGCATCCATGGCGATATACTGCACCGTGGCCGAGGCTCCACTGCTGATGGTGAAGCGCTTGTCCTGCTTGATGCGCGGAATATCGAGTGTCGGCACCTCGTCGATGGCATCCACATCGCCCGACAGCAGGGCGGCGATCCGCCCGGCATCACCCTTGATGGTTTTTTCGGTCACCCGCGCCCAGGGCTGTTTCTCGCCCCAGTAACCATCGTTGCGGTTCAGTACCAGTAGCTGGCTGTTGGTCCACTCCACCACCTTGTACGGACCGGTGCCGATGGCAGCCCCGCTGGCTCCCGCATTGAAATCACCGGTGCTGGCCGCAACATGCTTCTTTGAAATGATAAAGACGCGCGCCAGATCAGAGGGCAGCGTCGGCGCCGGCGTGTCGGTACGGAAGCGAATCTTGTGATCGCCCAGCTTTTCGCTTTTCACGATCTGGCGGGTGAACTGCGTGAAAGGATTCGGGCTGTTCGGCACCTTCGGCACGCGCTCCAGCGTGGCGATCACGTCATCGGCCGTGAAATCCGAACCATCATGGAATTTCACATTCGGCCGCAAATCGAATTCCCAGGTCAGGTTATCGATATTGCGCCAGGCGGTCGCCAGGCCCGGAATCAGTCTGAGCTCGCTGTCGATCCCCAGCAGGGCATCAAAGATCAGCGAATGGGAAGAAGCCTGCGGGAAGCCGTTGAAGAAATGCGGATCGAGTGTGTTGAGTTCCAGCTTGGTGCCAATCACCAGTGCAGGCGCGCCTTGCGCCGTGACACGGAACGGAACGCTGGCAACCGCCAGCATGGCGAAGGTGCCTCCGAGAAAGTGACGGCGGGATATTGGAAGCATTTCGATATCCTTCTGGTTCTTGGCGTCGCGTTGAATCTATAACAGACTGCAATTCACGACAGTGTCAATTAACAGGATGACATAGCCCCATGTCGCGCAAACATCGTATTGCTATTGGTGGTTTCATGCTCGAGAGCAATGGCCATGCCCCGGTGGCAACACGTGCCGAGTTCGAGGCCGCCGTGTTGCTGGAGAGCGATGCCCTGCTGGCCGACCTGACCAGCGCCAATCCCCGCAGCCCCACCACGCTGACCGGCTTTACCGGCGAGATGGACCGGCTGGGCGACTGGGAGCGTGTGCCGCTGGTGATGGCTGCCGTTGGCGCTTCTGGCCCGGTTGACCAGGCTTTCTTCGAGGAAACGGTTGCCCGCATGTGCCAATTGTTGCGGGATGCCGGCCCGGTGGACGGCGTGTTCCTGTCCCAGCATGGCGCGGCCATCGCAACCGTCGATATCGATCCTGACGGCACCGTGTTTCGCGCCATACGTGAAATCGTCGGTCCCGATGTGCCGATCGTGGCCACGCTCGACCTGCATGCCAACGTCAACACCATCATGGTCGAACAGGCCGATATCCTGGTCGCCTATCGCGAGAACCCGCATACCGACATGCCGGATCGCGGCGCCGACTGCGCCCGGCACCTGCATGCCATGCTGCAGGGCCTGAAACCCAAGGCCGCTTTCGTCAAGCTGCCCTTCATTCCGCCATCGACTAGCCAGAACACCAAATCCGGTCCCTATGCCGATGTGATCGCCTATGGCCAGTCCAAACTGGGCAACGGTGTGATCGATGTATCGGTATCCTCGGGCTTCTCGCTAGGCGATACACCGAAGAACGGCATGTCGGTGATCGCGACCGCTACCGATATCAAGGTGGCCGAAACTGTTGCCCGTGATGTCGCGGCCTATGCCTGGAGCCAGCGGCACCGGTTCACCACTAACCTCATCAGCCTCGAGCGCTGCACCGAGATGGCGCTGGCCTGCAGCCGTGACGCCGCGAAACCGTCCCTGCTGTTTGCCGATGTGGCCGACAATCCCGGCGGCGGCGGCCGTGGCAACACGACCTATATTCTCGCCGCTTTCCACAAGGCCGGCGTCACCGGCTGCGCCATCGGTCCCGTCTACGACCCGCCGCTGGCGGCCGAAGCGCACAGGCTGGGTGTCGGTGCCGAATTCGAAGTGCGCTTCAACCGCGACGAAACCACCACCTTCTCCGAACCCTTCACGGCCAAAGGCCGTGTAGTCGCACTCAGCAAGGGGATATTCGTAGGCCGGCGCGGCATGGCCGCCGGTCGCACCCTAAACATGGGGCCTGCAGCTGTCGTCGCTGTCGACGGCATTCAGGTCGTGGTGATGACCAACCGGCACCAGGCGCTGGACCCGATGTTTTTCGAGACCTTCGGGATCGACATCGCCAGCCTGCGCAGTCTGGTGGTGAAATCACGCGGCCATTTCCGCGCCGGCTTCGACCAGTTCTATCCCGATGACCGCATCATCGAGGTGGACGTGCCAGGCCTGACCACGCCGGTGCTGAAGAATGTGCCCTGGCGACAGGTGCCGCGGCCTATCTATCCACTCGATCCGGAGATAATCTGGTCGCCGTGACGCCTAGAACCAGCGCATCTTGCGCAGCAGCCAGACTTCCAGGCCGATCAGTGTAACCGTGGCAGCGCAAAGCGCGCCGAAGGCCCAGGGCTGATCCGCAAAGGGTATGCCGGCGACATTCACGCCCAGCAGGCCGGCCAGCAGGCTCGGTGGCAGCAGGATGGCGGTCAGCGCCGTCAGGCGGTTGGTGGTCTGGGCGATCTGCTCGCTCATCACCGTGGTCAGGTCTTCATGCAGGATGGTCAGGCGGTCACGCAGCGCATCCAGCGTTTCCACGCTGCGCAGCACCTTATCGGTCAGTTCGCGTAAGCGCTGACGGTCACGTGGCATGATCCAGCTTACGCTGGCACCCTGCAGGCGGAACATCGCCTCGCGCTGCGGCGCCATATAGCGACGCAGTGAAATCACCCGGCGGCGCATATTGCTGAGGTCGCCGCGCGCCACGCGAACATCGCATTCCTCGATCTGGTGGTCGAACTCGTCGACCTCATCCTCCAGCTGCTCCAGCACTGGCTCGATGTACTTCATGATGCGGCGGGTAATCTTGGTCAGCAGATGACCGATATGCAGAGGCCCCTGCCCGTCGCTGAAGGATTCACGGATATCACGCAGCGCATGCAGATAGTGGTCCCTGTCGCGCAACGAGATCATCCGGGTTTCATCGGCCCAGAGATGCATCGGCACCAGGTCGAGTGTATTCTCGTTCGGATCGCGATTGACGCCGCGCAGCACGGCGATCAGGCCGTTGGCGGTTTCCTGGATGCGCGGCCGCGATTCATCGGCCAGCAGCGCATCGCAGACCACCGCGTCGAGGCCACTTTCGTTGCGCAACCAGCGTGCCGCCACGTCATGATCGCGTTCCAGATGCACCCAGAGAATGCCCTGCGCCGGCCGCCAGCGCCGCACTTCATCCCAGCCGACTTCGCGGGCACCGCCAGCGCCGTCGAGAATGAGCGCAAAGCGCATGCCGGGCTGTTCGCCGTATATCAGTCCACGTTGCTGATCCATCTACGCCCCCCGAACTGCAGCCTCTCAGCCGTAGCGATCTTCTTTCCACGGATCGCCGGTATTGTGATAGCCGCGCACTTCCCAGTAGCCCGGCGCGTCCTGATCCAGGAACGCGATATGCTTAACCCACTTCGCCGATTTCCAGAAATAATATTGCGGCATAATGATGCGCACCGGCCCGCCATGCTCGCGCGTCAGCGGCTGCCCCTCCCAGGAATGCGCCAGCAGCACATCCGGGGCCGAGAACATTTCCAGGGTCACATTGGTGGCATAGCCGTCATAGGACTGAAACACGATGTGCCTGGCGTCCTTGCGCGGCTGCACGGCCTTGAGGAAATCCCGCGCGAGCACGCCGCTCCAGCGGTTGTCGTAGCGCGACCAGGCCGTGACGCAATGGATATCGGATACGGTATCCGTCTGCGGCAGGTCGAGAAAATCGTTCCAGTTCAATTTGAGCGGCTTGGCGACCAAGCCGCCGACCGAAAGCTGCCAGCGATCCAGCTGGATATTCGGCTGTACACCCAGGTCCAGCACTGGCCAGTCGCGCACCAGACGCTGGCCCGGTGGCAGGCGGCGCTTGTCCGGACTGCTGGTCTCGCCGGTCAGCAGCCGGCCGTCCTTGGCCCATTGCTGTTTGGAGGCTATCAGCTTGTCTTTGATCTGGCCGAGCAATCCGGGCTTGTACTCATCGCTCATCGCCGCCTCCGTATCTAGCTATCGGCTGCGCAGCAGCCGATGCTTCTCACGATCCCAGTCGCGCTTCTTTTCCGTCTCGCGCTTGTCGTGCAACTTCTTGCCGCGCGCCAGCGCGATCTTCACCTTGGCCCGACCGCGCTCGTTGAAAAATATGGTGAGCGGCACGAGTGTCACGCCCCCGCGCTTCAGGCTCCCGATCAGTTTACCGATTTCCTTGCGGTTCAGCAGAAGTTTGCGCTGCCGCCGAGGCTCATGGTTGAACCGGTTGGCGCCGTGATACTCGGGGATATGCGAGTTGATCAGCCATATCTCTCCGCCCTGCTCGGTCGCGTAAGCATCCTGGATGCTGGCACGACCGTCGCGCAGGCTTTTCACCTCAGAGCCGACCAGAACCACGCCGGCATCATAGGTTTCGTCCAGATGAAAATCGTAGCGCGCACGACGGTTTTCAGCGACCGTGCGCGATTGCTGGACCATGAATACTTACTTCTTCTTTTTCTTGCCGGTCTTGGCCTTGGACACGGACTTGCTTCCCTTGGCCTTCGGACCGACGAGACCAAGCGCCTTGACCACGGCCTTCACCTTGGCCTGGGTCTCCTTGGTCGGCTGCACCAGCGGCAGACGCACTTCAGCCGTGCAGATGCCCAGCAGCTCGGCGGCATACTTCACCGGGCCGGGGCTGGCCTCGGTGAACAGCACCGAATGCAGCGGCATCAGCTTTTCCTGGATCGCCAGCGCCTTGGCATGGTCACCGGCAAGGCTCGCTTCCTGCATCTGCGCCACCAGCTTGGGCGCGATGTTGCCAGTCACCGAGATGCAGCCGCTGCCGCCATGGGTGTTGAAACCCGGCGCAGTCGCGTCGTCGCCATCGAGCTGGCAGAACTTGGCGCCCGACGCGATGCGCTGCTTGAGCGGCCGCACCAGATCGCCGGTGGCATCCTTCACGCCGACGATACGCTTCAACTTGGACAGCGCGGCCATCGTTTCGACCGACATGTCGATGATGCAGCGCGGTGGGATGTTGTAGATGAAGATCGGAATGTCGGTGGCGTCGTGGATCGCCTTGTAATGCGCGTACAGCCCAGCCTGGGTCGGCTTGTTGTAGTACGGCGTCACGATCAGCGCGGCATCGGCACCGGCCTCTTCGGCATGCCTGGTCAGCTCGATCGCTTCATCGGTCGAGTTCGAACCGGCGCCAGCCATCACCGGCACACGGCCATGAGCCGCTTCGATGCAGATTTCCACCACGCGCTTGTGTTCGTCATGGCTCAGTGTCGGCGATTCACCGGTAGTGCCGACCGGAACCAGGCCATGGGTGCCCTGGGCGATCTGCCATTCGACGAAATCGCCGAACGCTTTCTCGTCGACTTTCCCCTTACGGAACGGGGTAATCAGTGCGACGAACGAGCCCTTGAACATGATGGTTCCTTTACCTTTGCACGTTACGAAACGGAGTAGCCGCGACCTTACCCGCGCCGGCAGGCCCCATCAAGGGCAAGCCGTGCTTTTGCCAGGGCGCGCCGCCTGCTATCATCCCTTTGGATTTGCGAAAGATTCGCCGTGCCACTGCATTGTATCGATTGTCTTGGTCTCTGGGGGCGCCGGCTAGCCGGCGGCGCTGTCCTGCTGGCCTGTCTGAGCCTGTTTCCTGCCGTCGCCAAGCAGCCGGCCAAACATGCGCCCGATCTGGCTTCCACATCCAGCGTCCCCGTCCCGGGCGAAAAGCCGCGCAAAGGCACCCCGCCAGCCCGGCCCGAGCAGACCAAGCTGCCCGCCGACAACATCATCCTCTCGGCCGAAGACCGCCAGCTCGGCCAGAAGGCGATCCAGGAAGCCGGCGCCGGGCGGTTTGATTCGGCCCGCCGGATCGCAGCCACCGCCAAGAATCCCCTGATCGCCCAGTTGGTCCGCTGGCTCTGGCTACAGACCGCCAACAGCGGCGCCAGCTTCGATGAGATCACCACCTTCATTGACACCAAGCCCGACTGGCCGGCCCGTGAGGCGCTGCTGCGCCGCGCCGAAGAAGCCATCGACGGCTCGATCGGCGATGGCCGCATCCTGGCCTGGTTCGATGCGCATCCGCCGGAGACCGGCCTTGGCCTGCTGCGCCTCGGCGAGACCCTGCTGCGGCTGGGCCGTGACAAGGATGCCTTCCCGATCATGCGGCGCGCCTGGGTCGACGGGAATCTGTCGCAGCGCGACGAGAAGGTGCTGTGGGCCGAATTCGGCGACCGTTTCACGCCGGCCGACAACGCCGCCCGCACCGACCGCCTGCTCTGGGATGGCAACATTGAGGCCGCCCGCCGCATGATCCCGCGCCTGGACCAGGACGGCCGTCGTCTGGCCGAAACCCGCATCGCACTGGCCAACAATGTCGCTGGCGCCGAAACGCTGGTGGCCGGTCTGCCATCACATCTGCGCGATGACGGCGGCCTGAACTACGACCGCCTGCGCTGGCAGCGCAAGCGCGGCATGAACGACGGCGTCGAGGCTCTTCTCTACAACGCCCCTGACGATCTTGGCCGTGCCGAGAAATGGTGGGTCGAACGCCACTTCCGCGCCCGCAAGGCAATCGCGGAAGGCCGCATCTCCGAAGCCTATCGTCTGGCCGCCGGCCACGGGCTGAAGGCCGGCAGCGCGATGGCGGATGCCGAATGGATGGCAGGCTGGATCGCACTCCGCCTGCTGCAGGAGCCACAAGCGGCCCTGAAGCATTTCACCGCCCTGCAGGACAGCGTGCGCTTTCCGGTCAGCCAGTCGCGGGCGGCCTACTGGCTTGCCCGCACTCATGCTGCCCTGGGCAATGCTGAACAGGCGCGCAGCTGGTATGCGCAGGCTGCGCGCAACAGCACCACCTTCTATGGCCAGCTGGCCGCTCAGGAACTGGACCCGAAGGCACCGCTCGACCTGCAAGACCCGATCCGCCCGACGCCGGAAGCAACGCGCCTGTTCCAGCGCCGTGAAGTGGTACGGGCCGCGCAGATTCTGGTCGAGCTGGATCAGGAAGAACGCCTGCGCCCCTTCATCATTCGTCTGGTCAATACAGCCGACAGCCCGGAAGAGCACAAGCTGGTGGCCCAGCTGGCGCGCAACCTGCGTCGGGTCGATCTGGCCGTCGCCTCCAGCAAGCGCTCGGCGCGGCAGGGGGTCATTCTGGTACGCGAGGCTTTCCCGCTGGTCGAACCGATGTTGCGGATCAATGATCCGGAAACCGCACTGGTACTGGGCCTTTCGCGACAAGAAAGCGAGTTCAACCAGTTCGCCGTCTCGCCGGTGGGTGCGCGTGGCCTGATGCAGCTCATGCCTGCAACCGCCAAGGATGTCGCCAAGGATCTGAAGCTCGGCTTCGATCAGGGCCGCCTGACCAACGATGCCGGCTACAACGTGCAGCTTGGCTCCACCTATCTGAAGGGCCTGCTGCAGAAATGGGACAACAACTATGTGCTCGCCCTGGCCAGCTACAATGCCGGCGAAGGCCGTGCGCGGAAGTGGATTCAGGACTGGGGCGATCCGCGTCAGCCGCATGTCGATGTGATTGACTGGATCGAACTGATCCCCTTCACCGAGACGCGCAACTACGTGCAGCGCGTTCTCGAAAGCGTGCAGGTTTACCGCGCCCTGATGGGTGGCATCGCCATGCCGGTTGATCGTATCCAGACCGATATGCGCGGCACGCTGCGCCAAGCCTGCAACGCTGCGAACTGCTGATCCATGGTGGGCACGCCAGCCGTCAGAGCCTGTCTTTTTGATGCCTATGGCACTCTGTTCGACGTCAGCGCGGCTGCCCGTACCCTCTCAGCCGAGATCGGCCCGCAATGGCAGGTGCTGGCCGATACCTGGCGCGCCAAGCAACTCAACTACAGTTGGCTGCGCAGCCTGATGGGGGGCGCCCATGCCGATTTCTGGCAGGTGACATCCGATGCGCTCGATTACGCGCTGGACGAGGCCGGACTGTCACACAATGCCGACCTGCGCAAACGTCTGCTTGATCTTTACTACAATCTGGCCTGCTATCCTGAAGCGCCGGCTATGCTGCGCAAACTGAAAGACGCGGGCCTCGTCACCGGCATCCTGTCGAATGGTGCGCCGGCTATGCTGGATTCTGCCTGCAGGTCATCCGGAATTGCCAGTCTGATTGATCATCAGCTATCTGTCGAAGAGATCGGCATTTACAAGCCTGATCCTCGTATTTACAAGTTGGCCATAGATCGCCTGGATTTGCCGGCATCCGCGATTGCCTTCCACAGCAGCAATGGCTGGGATATCCATGCCAGCAAGCGCGCCGGCTTCTTCACCATCTGGATCAATCGCAGCGGTCAGCCTGCCGAACGCCTGCCCAATCCACCAGACGTCACGCTTCGCAACCTGAGCGATGTTCCTGCCGTGCTGGGACTGACCGGATGACGATCCGGGATTACGTCGAGCATGGCTTTCATGCCCAGGACGACCTGCGGCTGAGTTACCGCGAGTATGGCGATCACACCAGTCGACGTACCCCACTGCTCTGCCTGACCGGCCTGACCCGTAACTCGAAAGACTTTCATGACTTCGCCCTGCGTCATGCCGGTGTGCGGCGGATTGTCTGTCTGGATTATCGCGGCCGCGGCCGCTCAGCCTTTGACCCCAATCCGCGCAACTACGAAGCCGCCATCTATATAAGCGACATCCAGCATCTGCTGGCAGCTGCCCGTATCCCGAAGGTAATCGTACTGGGTACGTCGCTGGGCGGTATTCTGGCCATGGCGATGACAGCGGTCATGCCCTCCGTTCTGGCCGGCGCCATCATCAACGACATCGGCCCTGAGGTCAGCGAAGCCGGTCGGCAGCGCATTGCCGAATATGTCGGCCGCGGCGTCTTCGTACCGGATTACGAAACCGGCGCCACATCCTGGCGTCAGGCCTATGCCACGGCCTATCCCAACCTCAACGATGAAGGCTGGCTGCGGATCGCCCGCACCAGCTTCACCGAGGACGAACAGCGCGGCGGCCTGCGGCTGGATTACGATCTCAATATCTCGGTCGCCCTGAAGGAGCAGGCCAAACGGCCCCTGCCCGACCTGTGGCCGCTGTTCCGCGGCCTGCGGCATCTGCCGGTACTGGCCCTGCGTGGCGCTCTATCCGATGTTTTGACCGCCGATACCTTTATCCGCATGAAACGCGAGCATGCCGGTATGATCGCGGTAACTGTCCCCGGCGTCGGCCATATCCCCATGCTGGATGAGCCGGAGGCGGAAGCCGCCCTCGACAGCTTCCTGGCAGGCCTGTAACCGGGCGCGGTCAGGTTCTATACTGCCCGTCATTCCGCAGTCGGGTTTTCGGAAGCCGGCTGCATATCTGCCTGCCGGAGAAACCTGATGAACGCGCCTGCCAAGCTGCCTGTCCTGCCCACCGTTGCCGATGTCGAGGATGCGGCCCGCCAGTTGCGCGGCATCACCGTGCGCACGCCACTACTCGAAAGCCAGTTCCTGAACGAGAAGCTGGGTGGCCGCCTGCTGATCAAGGCCGAGCCCCTGCAGGTCAGCGGCTCGTTTAAATTCCGCGGCGCCTATAACCGCATCAGCCGCCTCAATGCCGACGAACGCAAGCGTGGCATCGTCGCTTTCTCGTCCGGGAATCATGCCCAGGCCTGTGCCTGGGCCGCTAAGATCTGTAACACGCCGGCCGTGATCGTGATGCCGAGCGATGCACCGAAGATCAAGATCGACAACACCCGCGCTTATGGCGCCGAGGTCGTGCTGTATGACCGCTACAAGGAAGACCGCGAAGCCATCGGCATGCGTTATCGCGACGAACGCGGCATGACGCTGGTACCGCCCTTCAACGATCCTTACATCATGTGCGGTCAGGGCACGATCGGACTGGAGATCGCTACCCAGTGTGCCGAACGCGACATCAAACCTGATGCGGTGATTGCGCCGGCGTCCGGTGGCGGCCTGATTTCGGGCATTGCACTGGCGATCAAGGACCGCCTGCCGGGGACGGATGTCTTCTGTGCCGAACCTGACCAGTTCGACGATATCGACCTCTCGCTCAAGGCTGGCAAGATCGTCAGCCATGCTGGCAAGGGCAACACGTTCTGCGACGCCCTGATGGCACCCCATCCTGGCGATATCACCTTCGGCGTGATGAAGACCACACTGGCCGGCGCCGTTTCCGCCACGGATGCCGAAGTCGAAACCGCGATGGCAACAGCCTTCCATTACTTCAAGTTGGTAGTGGAACCCGGCGGTGCCGCAGCACTGGCCAGTATTCTGAACGGCAAAGTCCCGTGCGCTAACCGCACGGTGATCGCGGTCTGTTCGGGGGGAAATGTTGACTCCGCACTTTACTCCGCCATCATCTCCCGCACGCCGCCAGTCTGATCTGATTCAGGTCTGATCCGGGGGCGTGAATTCAACTCGGCCGAGAGACCTTAGGGAGAGACATATGACCGAGGCTTTTATTTGTGATGCCATCCGTACACCCGTGGGCCGTTATAGCGGCGCGCTGTCTGCCGTGCGTGCAGACGATCTGGGTGCAGTCCCCATCAAGGCATTGATGCAGCGCAATCCCGCCGTCGACTGGGAAGCCATCGACGACGTGATCTATGGCTGCGCCAACCAGGCGGGTGAAGACAACCGCAACGTCGCCCGCATGGCGTTGCTGCTCGCCGGCCTGCCGGAGAAGGTACCCGGCGCGACCGTGAACCGGTTGTGCGGTTCGGGTCTGGAAGCTGCCAGTGCCGGTGCCCGCGCGATCAAGACCGGCGAAGCCGACCTGATCATCACCGGCGGCGTGGAAAGCATGAGCCGCGCTCCCTTCGTGATGGGCAAGGCCGAAAGCGCCTTCTCGCGCACCGCTGACATCCACGACACCACGATCGGCTGGCGCTTCGTCAATAAATTGATGAAGCAGAAATACGGCGTCGACTCCATGCCGGAGACGGCCGAGAACGTCGCCGAGCAGTATCAGATCAGCCGCACCGATCAGGACGCTTTCGCACTGCGCAGTCAGCAACGCGCGCTGAATGCGATCAAAATGGGTCTGTTCGAAGCCGAGATCACCTCAGTGACTATCCCCAGCCGCAAGGGCGATCCGGTGGTCGTCGACCGTGACGAGCATCCGCGCGATACTTCGCTGGAAGCGCTGGGCAAGCTGCCGACGCCCTTCCGCCAGGGCGGTACGGTGACAGCCGGCAACGCCTCGGGCGTCAATGATGGCGCTGCGGCGCTGATCATTGCGTCCGAAGCCGGCGCCAAGAAGCACGGCCTCACGCCGCGCGGCCGCATCATTGCGACCGCCGCGGCTGGCGTGCCGCCGCGCATCATGGGCATCGGCCCGGTGCCCGCGACCGAGAAAGTGCTGGCCAAAGCCGGCCTGACCATCCGCGATATGGATGTGATCGAGCTGAACGAAGCCTTCGCTGCCCAGGCGCTGGCCGTGCTGCGCCAATTGCAGGTGCCGGACGATGCCACCTATGTGAACCCGAACGGCGGCGCCATCGCCATCGGTCACCCGCTGGGCATGAGCGGCGCCCGCCTGATCACAACGGCGATCAATCAGCTGGAGCGTACCGGCGGCCGCTATGGCTTGTGTACAATGTGCATCGGTGTCGGCCAGGGCATTGCCATGGTGATCGAGCGTATCTGACGGTTGTACCATTCAATAGAAAAGGCCGCCATCAGGCGGCCTTTTTTGTGCCTAGTTGGTCTTGTACCCGATGCGGAAGCCACCCCAGTGGCGCCCCTGTACCGTAATCGGTGCCGACATATCCTTCATCAGCACGAACACACCGCCACCCATGTCGCGGCGATAGCATTGCAGCAGGTAAGACTTGGTGTTGCGGCCACAGGCCAGCCCGACTGGATCGTTGAACAGGCGACGATTGCGCGAGTTGGCCGTGTTCCAGACCGGATCGGCACCCTGCGGCTGCGAATACTTCAGGTTATGCGTCGGAATGAAACCGTTGCGGTCGATACTGACGCAGAAGGTGATTGCCGGATTTGAATCCAGCAGGGACTCCTGGATTTTGGGCAGGATCGAGTCCGTGAATTTGACGAAGCGGGTCATGAACTGCTGCGGATTGGTGCCCTTGATCGGCGCATAGGTTTCATCGAACAGATCTTCCATGCCGATCTCACCGCGACGGATCGCGTCTTCAAAGACATCGCTGATCCGGGCCGCACCATCCTGCGCCGTAACCAGCAGCGGCCGGTCAACCGTCGTGGTGACGAAAGCGATCTGGGTGGCCAGATTGGCGACCTGCAGGTCGATATCCTGGATGGCCTTGCCGGTACGCTGTACGACGGCCAGATATCCGCGCGTTGCGGCATTGATCTCGCTAATGGCCCCAGTCACGCCATTCACGCGACTCGACTGGTCCGTACTGGCCTGCTCGATCTCATCGAGCTGTTCGCCCATTGAATCGATGGCCTCGACGATGCCGTTCAGCACCTTGCCGGTCTCGGTCACCAGGTTGACGCCGGTTTTCACCTTGTCGTCGGACTGCTTGATGATTGCACCAATATCCTTCGAGGCATTGGCCGAGCGCTGCGCCAGGGCGCGCACTTCCTGTGCCACCACAGCAAAGCCCTTGCCCGCCTCACCCGCACGCGCGGCTTCCACCGAGGCATTCAGCGCCAGCAGGTTGGTCTGGAAAGCAATCTCGTTGATCAGCGAGGTGATCTCGGAAATGCGCTGCGACATCTCCGCCATCTCGTTCATCGCATCGACCGAGCGTCGGACGACCGTCACGCCATTCTGCGCGGCTGCCCGCGCCTGCTCGGCACGTTGGCTGGCACGTTTCGCCGCCGCCTCGTTGGCTTTCGCTGCCTCGCTCATGGAGGCTGCCTCGGCCGCCGTGCGATCCAGGCTTTCAGATTGCGATTCTGCGCTGTCCGCCAGCCCCTTGGCTTCACGGTTGAGCTGCACGGAGGCGCTGGAAATCGAATTGGCCGCCTGCACGATGGTGCCGATCACGCCACCCAGCCGTTCGGCTACCTGTGTCGAACCCTGGCTGATGACGCCGAAATCGCCGGCATAGTCGCTGTCCATGCCGACAGATAAATCACCTTCGGCCATGCGGCCGAACAGGCGCTTGAGGTCACCCACCACCGCATCCAGGGTGGTCGCCATATGATTGAACTTCTCGGCTAGCACATGAGCGGATTCCTCGTCGTCATGCGAGGAAACCCGCCGGCTGAGCACACCGTTGCCGATGGCGGCGCAGAGTTCGGCCATCTCACCCAGCACAGCGCTGTCGTTGCGGCGGAGCTGCTCAAGCTCCGTCTGCAGTATCGCCATCTGACGCTCAAGGGCTTCACGACGGCCGGTTTCGTCGGTCCAGCTGCGGGCCAGCTGCTGTAGCGGCTGGCGCAGGCTACCCGGGGCTTCCGATATCCGGGAGGCCGAAGCCGGCCAGTTTCCGAGAATGTCGGCAGCCTTTGCGCTGCCGCCAGCCAGAGACAGGATCAGCAGACTGCCCAGGATGAATACAACCACGGCGGAAACGATAATGGTTATTGATTGGCTGCCGACCCAAATCCAACCCAGAGTCGTTACGGCGAGCAGAACAATGGCCAGACCGACGCGTAATCCGGTCGGTAGATTGGCTAATCCCAGCATACTTCCTCCCGCCACAGAGCCATTTTGACTCCGGTTGCCTTTCCGGCCTGATCGTTTGTTCGCTTTTTTTATGTTGGTTTTATCTTAGCGTTACCTCTGCATGTACATGCAAGCTGTCCGTGTCTGACGTCCGTAAACCGCCCCCCTGACTTTAGTCGAATTACCCCGATTCAATTGTCGTCACGGTTGCGCCGCAGCAAGGTTCATCAACCCGTCACAGAGGCAAGCTAGGTGTTCCAGACGGGATGTACAGCCCGATTCCAGGAGAAGACCATGCCCCACGACCGCCCCGCCGGCCTCAGCCGGAGCGAAGCCTATGAAGCGTCTCAGGATATTGGCATCAACGAAAGCCCCAATCCAACCCTGGGGGAGATTGTCCTCCACCGTTACGGCCGTCGCGATATCCTGAAAGGTCTATTGGCCAGTGCAGCCGGACTGACGGTCGGCCAGAGCCTGTCGCCACTGACCGCGCTGGCCCAGACCGCGCCCACCGTGGCCAGCCGCTTCACCTTCACCGAGATCAGCCATGGCGTGGATCGCACACATCATGTCGCGCCGGGCTATGACGCTGACATCCTGATCCGTTGGGGTGATGCTGTGACGCCGGATGCACCGGCATTCAATGTACGCCAGCAGACTGCAGCCGCCCAGTCGAAGCAGTTCGGTTACAACAACGACTTCATCGGTTTTCTTCCGCTGCCGCTGGGCAGCGACAGCTCCACGCGTGGCCTGCTGTTCGTGAACCACGAATACACCAACGAAGAAGTCATGTTCCCCGGCGTCGGCCGGCAGGAAGCCAAGGACAAGCTGTTCAGGGACATGACACCGGACCTAGTGGCCGTCGAGATGGCCGCCCATGGCGCCAGCATCATCGAGATCGAGAAGAATACCGACGGCAAATGGGGCGTTACGGCTGGCAGCCGCTATGCGCGTCGTATTGATGTCTCGACCCCGATGGAAATGACCGGCCCGGCCGCGGGCCATGTCCGCATGCGCACCAAGGCCGATGCGACCGGTCGTCGCGTACTCGGCATGTTCAACAATTGCGCCGGTGGCATGACTCCCTGGGGCACCGTGCTGACCGCGGAAGAAAATATCCACGGCTATTTCTGGGGCAAGCTCGATCCCAATCATCCGGAAGAGCGCAACCACAAGCGCTATGGTGTGCCGGACAACTGGTATAACTGGGGCCAGTATCACGAGCGCTTCGACGTCAACAAGGAACCGAATGAGGCCAACCGCTTCGGTTGGCTGGTTGAGATCGATCCCCACAATCCGCAATTCGTGCCCAAGAAGCGGACGGCGCTTGGCCGCTTCAAGCATGAAGGGGCTGCTGTGGTGATCAACGGTGACGGCCGTGTGGTGGTCTATTCGGGCGACGACGAACGTTTCGAATATGTCTACAAATTCGTATCCAGCCGGCGCTACAACGCCGCCGACCGGCAGGCCAATCTTGGCATCCTCGATGAGGGCGTCCTGCATGTGGCCCGCTACAATGCAGATGGTTCGATCGACTGGCTGCCGCTGGTCCATGGTCAGGGTCCGCTGACGGCGACCAACGGCTTCAACAGCCAGGCCGATGTGCTGATTGAGGCACGCCGTGCCAGCGATCTGCTGGGGGCCACTAAGATGGATCGTCCGGAGGATATCGATGCCAATCCGGCGACCGGCAAGGTCTATGTCATGCTGACCAATAACAATCGCCGTACGGCGGAACAGCGCGACGCCTCCAATCCGCGCGCCGTCAACGAATGGGGACAGGTCCTGGAAATGACCGCCATCAACGGCGATCATGCCGCTCCGAAGGCGAGTTGGTCGCTGCTGCTGCAGGGCGGTAATCCGGCAGATGAAAAGGTCGCCGGCAAATTTCATCCGGCAACATCGAAGGACGGTTGGTTCTCCTGCCCCGACAACTGCGCTTTCGACAATCAGGGCCGGCTCTGGATTTCGACCGACCAGGGCGAAGCTTGGGAGAAGGCCAGCGGCACGGCCGATGGCATCTGGGCCGTCGAAACCGAAGGCCCCAACCGCGGTCTGTCAAAGATGTTCTTCCGCGTCCCGGTGGGTGCCGAGATGTGCGGTCCCTGCTTCACGCCAGATGGCCGCACTTTCTTTGTCGCCGTGCAGCATCCGGCGACTGATGGTGCTGAGAAATTCACCATCAGCGGCAAGGGCTCGACTTTTGAAGATCCAGCAACACGCTGGCCCGACTTCCGGCCCGACATGCCGCCACGTCCATCCATCGTGGTCATCACCAAACAGGATGGTGGGGTTATCGGCTCTTAACCCTCCGGGCAGTGTACAAGGGTATGGGCAGGGCGATATAACCACCCTGCCCGTCCGACGGGTATATTGGCTATGCTATTCAAGCCAGTATGACGGGGGACTCACTGCCGCTATGAGCAAGGCCAACAAAGCGCAGATTATCAAGGCGCCGCAGGAACTGCGTCAGCGCGCGGTTAACCATACAACCGGTGTCGATATTGTGCTGACCGACGATGTGCGCAGCCGGATCGAGAGCGCCATCAGCGCTTCTGCAGATTCCTTCTCTAATGATGTGCTGGAAAAGCTGCGCGAGATGCGGATTCAGGTGAAAGCCGCCGAGAGTGATCCGCTATCCCGGATTTTCATCTTGTCCACGATTTCCGAGCTGGCTTTCGATATCAAAGGCATGGGCGGTATCTTCGGATACCCCCTGCTCGGCCATCTGGCGAAATCGCTCAAGGACTTCATTACCGGCTTGGCATTGCCCAACGAAGCGCAGCTGGAAGTGATCAGCATTCACATCGACGCGATGTATGTGGTTCTCGCCCAGGGTGTGCGTGGAACCACGGAAAAGCTGCAAAGGGACCTGCTCGACAATCTCGGGGTCGCCGTCCACAAAGTCCGCGATATACTTTAAGACCCTGCTAACGATTTGCCGTCAGTCTGCACCCATGAGTTCCGATGCTGAAATCTGGCGCGCTGCGCGCGACCTGATCGCCGACCATGGCCCGCGCCGTGCGGAATCGCATGCCAACCGGCAACTGACCGAAATGACGCTGAACAACAATTTTGCCGGCATGCTGGTCTGGCGCCGCATCCTGCGCGCCGTGAAAGGCCTTACGGCCAACGAGCCGAAGAAATCACCTCTCGGCCGCTCTTCCACTGCCCGTCGCTGACGGTCAGGTCTTCTTCTCGTTCAATACGACTGGCAACCCGCGCGACCCTTCCGTCAGCGCGCCACGCAGATCGGCATCCGTCAGGTTCGCATACATCATATTGGCTTCACGCAAATCCGAACAGATCAGGCGGGCACCATGCAGATTGGCATTCGACAGATTGGCCTGCCGCAGGTCCGCACCGTTCAGGTTGGCATGCACCAGATGGGCGCGTGACAAATACCAGCCCGACAGAATGGCGCGACGGCCAACCTGGCCATCGGTATCGATCCAGGCCTGATGATCCCGTAACACCTGTTCGATCACATCGACCGGAATTTCCTTCGGAATCCTGGCGCCGCTGCCCTGCAGCTGGTTCAGGATTTCGGGCGGGAAATCCGCCAGCTTGAAATTCGCATCATGCAGCTTGGCATTCTTGAACTGCACGTTGCTGAGCGTTGAATAGGAAAAGTCAGCCCCTTCGAGGTCGGCATTATCCAGAATGCAGCCATCCAGGATCGCACCCACGAAAGATGCCCCCAGCAGCTTGGCCTGACTGAGATTGGTGTTATGCAGCGTGGTGTCGCTTAATGATACTGCGCCGCCCTTGCCATGAGGCGGAACGGGCGGATCGGTCATCGGCCGCATATCGGCATTCTCGAAGCGCGTCCCCTTCAGAATGGCTCGCGAGAGGTCAGCGCCACGCAAATTCGCCCAGATGAAGCGCGCATTGGTCAGATCGGCGCCAGAGAAGTCGCAGCCGGTCAGAACGGCCTGGCTGAAGTCGGAATTGCGCAGGTCGGCGCAGTAGAAACGGCAACTGCGGAAGATTGTGCGTTGCAGGTTCATGCCGACGAGCTTGATCCCCGTCAGATCGGCCCCAACCAATGTCAGCTGCTTGCCGCGGGTCAGCTTGCCCAGGCGGCCGGACAGGAACTCGCCATGCGACTTGATCTGATCGTAAAGATCATCGGGCCACGGAGCCTGGGTCTTAACGCCGATGGTCATGTTTCCATCCACAGAACCGGCGCAGGCCGGATTATTGTTTCTGTATACGTGGAACCTTACAGGCCGGATTTCAACAATATCTTAACGGCTGGCCGCCAGCTGCTCGCGATACGCACTACCCAGCCGGGCATAATGTGCCGCCGTTTCCGCGATATTTCGCAGTTCGTCCGCGTCCAGACGGCGCATCAGTTTGGCCGGTCTCCCGGCCCAGAGTTCACCGGCAGCAACCCGCTTGCCGGGTGTCAGCAGGGCGCCAGCGGCCAGCATGCCATCGGTTTCGATTACACAGGCATCCATCACCGTGGCCTGCATGCCGACAAAACAGCGGTCTTCCAGGGTGCAGCCATGGATCAGCGCCATGTGACCGATGGTAACGCTGGAACCGATCACCGTGGCGAACTTCGCCCGAGTCACATGCACCACGCTGCCGTCCTGGATGTTCGTATCGCTGCCAATGCGGATGCTGTTCACGTCACCACGCAGGGTGACGCCAAACCAGATCGAACTGCGCGCGCCGACCTGGGTATCACCGATAACCGCTGCGTTCGGCGCAACAAAAGCATCCGGTGCAATGACCGGATGCTTGTCGCCGAACGGCAGAACCAGACTCACAATCAGTTTCTCAGGGGAACAGGGCGATCTGATCCAGGCCGGTGGTCTCCGGCAGGCCATACATCACGTTGAAGTTCTGCACCGCCTGGCCACTGGCACCCTTCATCAGGTTGTCGATGGCCGAGAAGATCATCGCCCGCCCCTTGATGCGATCGGCAAAGATGCCGATGTGGCAGGCATTGGTGCCGCGTACATGGCGGGTCTGCGGCGAGACACCCTGCGGCAGAATCTGCACGAAGGGTTCCTCGGCATACCGCTTCAGCAGCGTGGTGCGCAGGTCGTCGACGCTGACACCCGGCTTGGTCTTCACATAGATGCTGGCCAGCATGCCGCGATTCATCGGCATCAGATGCGGCGTGAAGTTCACCACCATCGGCTGACCGGAGGCGTCCGCCAGAATCTGCTCGATCTCAGGGCCATGCCGGTGAGAGCCAATGCCATAGGCATGCGTACCCTCGGCAGCTTCGCAATACAGCGAGCCTTCCTTGAGTGCGCGGCCGGCGCCAGAAACACCCGACTTGGCGTCGATCACAATATCATCGGCATCAATCTGACCGGCTTCCAGCAGCGGCATCAGCGGCAACTGTGCCGAGGTCGGATAGCAACCCGGATTGGCCACCAGCCGTGCCTTGGCAACCTTGTCGCGATACATCTCGGTCAGGCCATAGACGGCCTCATTCTGCAGCTTCGGCGCCAGATGTTCGTGGCCGTACCACTTGGCGTATTCGTCCAGATTCCGAAGCCGGAAGTCAGCCGACAGATCGATGATCTTCAGGTGCGTCGGCAGGCCGGCGATCACCTCCTGCGTGGTGCCGTGCGGCAAGGCGCAGAAGACGGCATCCACGCCGCTCCAGTCGACCTCCTTGATGGTGATCAGCTTCGGCAGATTGAGGCCGGTGAATTGCGGGAAGACCGTATCGATCCCCTCGCCGGCCTTGCGGTCTGCGGTCAGGGCCACCACACGGATGCGCGGATGACGCAGGATGATGCGAAGCAGCTCCGCACCCGTATACCCGCTGGCACCCAAAATCGCGACCCGAATGGCATCCGTGGCCATGTCGACCTCCATCAGTGAAAGATGGTGATGGGTATAACGCGCCAGCCGGCGGGTTCAATAGTTAAATTGTCCCCCTAAACCCGGAATTGACCCACTAAATCAGCCAATTCCTGGGCCTGCCGGGCCATGGCCGTGGCCGAGGCCGTGGTCTGCTCCACCAGGGCACCATTGCGCTGGGTCATCTCGTCCATATTCGAGACCGCCGTGTTCACCTCTTCCAGGCCGACGGCCTGCTCACGACTGGCCGAGGATATTTCCCCCACAATATCGGCGACTTTTTTCACTGCCGTGACAATGTCGGCAAGGGTTTCGCCGGTCTGCTTGACCAGCCGGGCCCCTTCCCGCACCTCACCGGTGCTGGCCTGAATCAGGCTCTTGATCTCATGGGAAGCATCGGCCGATCGCTGCGCCAGGGCCCGCACCTCCTGCGCCACCACCGCAAAGCCCTTGCCGGCCTCGCCGGCGCGGGCCGCCTCGACGCTGGCGTTCAGGGCCAGAAGGTTGGTCTGGAAGGCGATCTCGTCGATCAGGCCGACAATGTCACTGATCTTCTGGGCACTGCCCTCGATCCGGCTGACCGCCTCGACTGCCTGCTGCACGACGCTGCCGCCCTTTTCAGCCGTGTTGCGTGCGGTGGCGGCCAGACCGTTGGCGGCCTCGGCATTATCGGCATTCTGCTTCACCGTGGCGGTGATCTGGTGCATCGATGCCGCCGTTTCTTCAAGACTGGCAGCCTGTTGTTCGGTGCGTTGCGCCAGGTCGTTACTGCCGCTGGAAATTTCGGTGGCTGCATCGCGCACCGTCGAGGCGGCGCCGGTGACGCGGCCGACCGTTTCAGCCAGCTGCTGCGCGGTACGATTGGCGTCCTGTTTCAGACGGTCGTAGACTCCCTGATAGTTCGCGGCAATACGATGCGTGAAGTCGCCGTCTGCCATGGCGCCCAGTGCATCGCCCAGATTGCCGAACACATTTTCCACCGTCTCCAGCATGCCGTTCATGCGCTCGCCCAGCCGGGCCATCATGCCATCCAACTGACTGGTGTCGATGCGGGCTGTGAGGTCGCCGCCGGCAGCCGCACCGACGACCTCGCCAACCGCGCGGTCCAGCAACTGTTCCTGCGCTTGACGCTGTTCTTCGGCGCTCTGGCGGTTACGCTCGACTTCCTGCTGCAGCTCTTCGTTCTGCAGGCCGTTTTCCTTGAACACCTGCACGGCACGCGCCATGGCGCCGATTTCATCGCCGCGCGTACGGGCCGGCACTTCAGTGGCCCATTCGCGGTTGGACAGGCGATCCATCACACCGGTCAATGCCGTCAGTGGATCGGCAACCTGGCGGCTGATGTAGAGCCAGCCAACCAAGAAGGCTGCGCCCAGACTGGCGAGCGCCACGGCGATGAGGATCATCTTGCCGGTGCGGCTGCTGTTCTTGGCACTATTGGTTGCTTCAGCAACTTCCAGATTGGCATCATCGACAACCTTTTGCGTCACATCACCCAGGCGTTTGGCCGCATCACGACTGGTTTTCAGGGTCGAGCGGGCATACTCGAGAGAGTCCAGCTCCTGCTCCCGGAAACTGAACAGGCCCGAGCCATCATCGCCGTAACCAAGGACTGTCTTGGTCGCCTTGCTGAGTTCAGGATGCGGGTTGATCTTCTCGACCACCACCAGCGCTTTGGCGACACGCTCCGATGTCGTGACGAAGCGCTTCGCCGACGCTTCCAGCTCGGCACGCGTACCGGCCTGTGCACCGACTGCCAGTTGACCAACGGCATTGTTGACTTCACCGATCAGCGTGGCTGTGGCCTGCACCAGCATCACATCGTTGTTGGCCATGCGGGTCAGCGACCGTTCGATGCGGCTGAGATCACCACTTCGTGTCACGGTCGACATGCTGCCGGCCAGGTCGGTCACGGCATCATCGATCAGGGGATTTGCGAATTGCAGGAAATTGGCATGGGCCTTCGCCAGTTCCTGTGTTTCGGCCTCGCGCTGAACCGTGATCCGGATGCGGGCGCTGACCAGCTGCTGCAGACGACCGATATTGGCCAGCAGGCCATCCGTCTCCTTCTTGATTTCTTCCAGCCGCGCACCGGTGACCCGGAATGACACCAGATCGAGCACCGATCGAATCTCGGATTCACGGGTCTTAATGTCAGCGGCCGTGGCTGTGATCTCGGCCTCCGTGCTGGCCGAAACCAGATCGGGAGCTGCACCGGCCAGGTCCGCGACACGCTCGGCCAGCGCCAACGCTGCCACAACCGAGGTCACGCCTTCATCCGTCACTGTGGTGATGGCGCTGTCCAGACGGGACAGGGCAAACCAGCCCGCGGCCGCCGAAATCAGGGCGAAAGAGGCGATGGCACCGACGGCCATATAGAGGCGCTGGCGAATTCCGCCCCTCTGCTGCTTGAGCGGCTGCATATCAGCCATGGCACTTTCCTTCCGATTCTTCAGAGGGCCCGATTGTTCTGGGTTTTTACCGTCCCCGCAAGCCCATGATTCCCAATGAAAACCTTCTTTAGTGTACTAGCATTACGGGTGTCAGGCCGTGGCGCGATGCAGCATCGTCATGTTAGGCTGCCGGTCCAGAGGAAATCGGCCCATGCTCGTCCTGATCGACAACTACGACAGCTTCACCTGGAACCTTGTGCATTACTTCGGCCAGATCGGCGCCGATGTGAAGGTCTTCCGTAACGATGAAACCACGCCCGAGGCGATCCTGGCGCTCAAGCCCGCCGGCGTGGTGCTGTCCCCCGGTCCCTGCGACCCCGACCGGGCCGGTATTTGTCTGGCCATGATCGACAAGGCAGCCGAGACCCGCCTGCCGCTCTTCGGGGTCTGCCTCGGCCATCAGGCCATCGGTCAGGCCTTCGGCGGCAAGGTGGTGCGGGCGCCCAAGCCCCTGCACGGCAAGATGAGCCGCATCAACCATACTGGCGAAAGTATCTTTACTGGCCTGCCCCAGGATTTCCTGGCCACGCGCTATCACTCCCTGACGGTCGACCCGGCGAGCCTGCCGAACAGTCTGAAGGTGACAGCCCGCGCGGAAGACGGCGTGATCATGGGGCTTAGCCACCATGACCTGCCGATCCATGGCGTGCAGTTCCATCCCGAGAGCATCGCGTCCGAGCACGGCCTTGCGATGCTGGGTAATTTTGTGCGCTATTGCGGCCTGCCGGTGAAGACGATTGCGGAGCGCGGACAGGCGGCATGAGCGGGGATATTACGGATTTCAAACGGCTGCTGGGTCTGGTGGCCGGCGGCGCACGGCTCAGCGTCGACGATGCGCGCCTGGCCTTTGATGTCATGATGTCGGGCAACGCCACACCGTCGCAGATGGGCGCTTTCCTGATGGCGCTGCGCGTGCGCGGCGAAACCGTGGAAGAGATCACCGGTGGTGCACTGACCATGCGCGCCAAGGTCCATGGCGTGAAGGCGCCAGCCGACGCCATCGACATTGTCGGCACCGGCGGCGACGTCAAGGGCACCTGGAATGTCTCGACCTGCTCGGCCTTCGTGCTGGCTGGCTGTGGTGTGCCGGTGGCCAAGCATGGCAACCGCGCCGTGTCGTCCAAGACTGGTGCGGCCGATGTGCTGACCGCCCTGGGCGTCAATATCGACTGCGACTTCCGCCTGATCGAGAAAGCCATTGCCGAGGCCGGTGTCGGCTTCCTGATGGCCCCGCGCCATCACGGTGCGATGCGCCATGTCGGCCCGACCCGCGTTGAACTCGGCACGCGCACCATTTTCAACCTCCTCGGCCCCTTGAGCAACCCGGCCCTGGTGAAGCGCCAGTTGATCGGCGTGTTCGATCGCCAGTGGGTGCAGCCGCTGGCTGAGGTGATGGGCAAGGTCGGCGCGGAAAAAGTCTGGGTCGTGCATGGCTCCGATGGCCTCGACGAGATCACCACCACCGGCCCGACCTATGTGTCGGAAATGGCTGGCGGCAAGCTGCGCCATTTCGAGATCACGCCGGAAGATGCCGGCCTGCCGCGCGCGCGTATGGACGACCTGAAGGGCGACGAGCCAACCGCCAATGCCGTGGCGTTGCGTGGCGTTCTGAATGGGACGCCCGGTGCATTCCGCGATATTGTGCTGATGAACGCTGCTGCCGCACTGATGATCGCCGACAAGGCGAAAGACCTGCGCGAGGGCGTCGCCCAGGCGGCCCAGGCTATCGACAGCGGCAAGGCCCGCGCAGCATTGGCCCGCCTGATTGAAATCACCCATGAACCTCCGCCGGCCGATCCGGACGCGGATGAGAAGAAGTCGTCATGAGCGATGTGCTGACCAAGATCAATGCCGATAAGCTGGTGCATATCGCCACCAGCAAGAAAGCCGTGCCGCTGCCGCAGCTGGAACAGCAAGCGCGAGCGACCAAGGCTCCGCGCGGCTTTGCCCGCGCGCTGCAAGCCACGGCCGATGCCGGTCGCTACGCCCTGATCGCCGAGATCAAGAAAGCTTCGCCCTCCAAGGGCCTGATCCGTGCCGATTTCGACCCGCCGGCGCTGGCCCGCGCCTATGCCGCTGGCGGCGCGACCTGCCTGTCGGTACTCACTGACGTGCCGTATTTCCAGGGCAGCGACGATTACCTGCGTCAGGTGCGCGCCGCCGTCGACCTGCCAATCCTGCGCAAGGATTTCATGCTCGATCCCTATCAGGTGGTCGAGGCGCGCGCGATGGGCGCGGATTGCATCCTGATCATCATGGCGGCACTGAGTGATGCGCAGGCTACGGAACTCGAAGCGGTTGCTGGCGATTACGGCCTCGACGTTCTCGTGGAAGTGCACGACGCCGAAGAAATGGAGCGCGCACTGAAGCTGAAGAGCCCGCTGCTCGGCGTGAACAACCGCAACCTGAAGACGCTCGAAATCGACATCGCTAACACCGAAGCGCTGGCTGCCCGCGTGCCGGCCGGCAAGATGCTGGTGGCGGAATCGGGCCTCTACACCAAAACCGATCTTGACCGCATGGCACAATGCGGCGCGCGCTGCTTCCTGGTCGGTGAAAGCCTGATGCGGCAACCTGATGTGGAATCCGCCACGCGACTGCTGCTGACTGGCAAGGAGCTAGCGGCGTGAGCGACAAGCTGACCCATCTGAATGCTGCCGGTGAGGCCCATATGGTCGATGTGTCGACCAAGGCCGAGACTGAGCGCGTGGCCAAGGCCAGTGCGCGCGTGCTGATGCAGAAAGCGACGCTGGACCTTATCCTGTCGGGCCAGGCCGCCAAAGGCGACGTGCTGGCCACGGCGCGCATCGCCGGCATCATGGCCGCCAAAAAAACGTCTGACCTGATCCCGCTCTGCCACCCGCTGGCGCTCAGCCAGGTGACGGTGGAGCTGACGCCCGACACCAAAGGGAATGCCATCGATATCGTCGCCACCTGCAAGCTGAAAGGCCGCACCGGCGTCGAGATGGAAGCCCTCACTGCTGCCAGCGTCGCAGCGCTCACCGTCTATGACATGGCCAAGGCGGTGGATCGCGGCATGCAGATCACCGATGTGAAGCTCCTGCACAAATCCGGCGGTAAGTCCGGCGACTTCAACGCGGCCTGAGTCATGCTGGCGGTCACCGAAGCCCGCGCCCGTATCGTTGCCGCCCTGCCGGTCATGCCGCCGGAAACCGTCGCCCTCACCGCCGCTGCCGGCCGCGTGCTGGCCGAAGACGTCGCCGCCCGCCGCACCCAGCCACCCTTCGATGTCAGCGCCATGGATGGTTGGGCCTGTCGTCAGGCTGACCTCGCCACCATTCCTGCGATCCTGAAGCCCGTCGGCGCCGCCGCTGCCGGCGGTCGCCATGAGGGCCGCGTCGGTCCTGGCGAATGCGTCCGCATCTTCACAGGTGCGCCGATCCCCGATGGTGCCGATGCCATCGTGATCCAGGAAGACGCCGATCTGGGCAGCGACGGCCGCCTCACCGTCCGTGAAGCGCCCAAGCCCGGCCAGTGGATCCGCAAGGCCGGTCTGGATTTCGCCGAAGGGCAAATCCTGCTCAAAGCCGGCACACAGCTCAGCCCGGCCGATATCGGCGTCGCCGCCGCCATGAACGTGCCCTGGCTCGCCGTCCGCCGCAAACCGCGCATCGCCGTGCTGGCGACCGGCGACGAACTGGCCCGCCCCGGCGAGCCGATCGGCCCGAACCAGATCGTCAGTTCCAACAACATCGCACTCTGCGCCCTGATCGACATGCATGGCGGCAGCGCCATTGATCTGGGTATCGCCCGAGACACCGAAGCCGACCTGCGCGCCAAGGCTGCTGCTGCTGCCGGCTGCGACCTGCTGCTGACGCTCGGCGGCGCCAGTGTCGGTGAGCACGACCTGATCCATAAAATCCTGGGTGGCGACGGCACCGGCATCGACTTCTGGAAGATCGCCATGCGGCCCGGCAAACCGCTGATGTTCGGTCGGGCTGACCTGGGCGGCCGCGGTACGGTGCCCTTGCTCGGCCTCCCGGGCAACCCGGTTTCCGCCATCGTCTGTGGCTATAATTTCCTGCTGCCAGCCCTGCGGGGCATGTTGGGCCTGAATTGGGAAATCCGTTTTGAAACAGCTGTTAACGGGACAGATTTAAACGAAAATGACAAGCGCGAGGACTACCTGCGCGCAACGCTGAAGCAGGAGGACGGCCGCCTGGTCGCCAGCAGCTTCACCCGGCAGGACAGCTCGATGCTGCGCCTGCTGAGCCAGGCCGACTGCCTGATCGTGCGGCCACCGCTGGCCCCGGCCCTGAAGGCCGGTGCGCCAGTGCCGATCCTGCGCCTGCGCTGATCCATGCGCGTCACCCTGCTCGGCACTGGCTGTCCGCAGGTTTCGACCAGCCGTTATGGGCCCTCCAGCCTGCTGACCTGGGGCGAGCGCCGCTTCCTGATCGACTGCGGGTCAGGCGTCACCCAGCGACTGATCGCCGCCGGTACATCCGGCAAGCAGATCGACGCCGTGCTGCTGACCCACCTGCACTCCGACCATATCATCGACCTGTTCCAGCTGATCATCTCCAGCTGGCATCAGGGCCGCGACCGGCCCCAGCGCATCTATGGCCCGGCCGGCACCCGGCAATACCTGAACGGCCTGATGGCCCTGTGGAAGCCCGAGCTCGACCAGCGCATCGCCCATGAGAAACGCCCTTCCACCACGGCGCTGGAACTCGACATCACTGAAGTCGAACCCGGCGCAATCATCCGGGATGGCGATCTGACCGTGACAGCCGTGGCTGTCCGGCACCAGCCGGTCAAAGCCGCCTTCGGCTATGTCTTCATGAACGGCAAGCACAAGGTGGCCTTCAGCGGTGACACGGCTTTCTGTCCGGAACTGATCGAGGCCGCCCGGGATGCCGATGCCATCGTGCATGAATGCTTCATACACCGGGAGATGCTGCTGCTGCCCGGCGTCCGTACACCGGAAACCGTCGCCAATGTCGCCAGCTACCACACGCTGTCGACCGAGGTGGGCAAGGTCGCGGCGCAGGCCCGGGCGCATTGCCTGATCCTCAACCACTTCGTCCCGGTCGAGTTCGACCGGGCCAGCCTGCTGGCCGAGGTCCGCGCCGATTACGCCGGACCGGTCCTGATCGGCGAGGACCTCATGCAGTTCGAGGCCGCCACCCGCATGATCAGCCATGCCGGTGCCGCTATCGGTCTGCCAACCGGCTGACTCTGCAGCTACCCTGCAGCCCGAAATGATTTAAACTCGGATCAACCGCCGCCCGAGATTCGGATCAAGAGGCCCCAATGCCCGTCGCCTGGCGCATCCTGCTGTGCGCCTGCCTGAGTTACACCATCAGCCAGTTCTACCGTTCGGCCAATGCCGTCATCGGACCCGATCTGATGACCGAGCTACTGCTGACGCCGGAGGACCTGGGCATCCTGACCGGCGCCTTCTTCCTGACCTTCTCGGTCAGTCAGCTACCGGTCGGCATCGCGCTGGACCGCTGGGGCCCGCGCCGCACCATCATTGCGACGCTGTGCATCGCCTTCATCGGCGCGATTGCTTTTGCCCATGGCCGCAATCTGACCGAACTTAGCCTGGCGCGCGTGGTGCTGGGGTTCGGCTGTGCAGCCCTACTCACTGGACCGATGGTGCTGTTCTCCCGATGGTTCCCGGCCGATCGCTTCGCCACCATGTCCGGCATCCTGATCGCTGTGGGCAATCTCGGCGTCGTGGCCTCCACCGCACCACTGGCCTGGTTCACGGCCGCTTACGGCTGGCGCTCGGCCTTCTATCTCACTGCCGCGATCACCGTGGCACTGATCCTGTTGTCACTCTGGGCGATCAAGGATCATCCCGCACCGGAAAAGGTGAAACCGTCCGGTGAAACGCTGGGACAGGCCTTGCGCGGCATCAGCGCGATCATCCGCCATCCGGCTTTCCCGTATCTCTTCGCCATCATTTTTTGCGCCTACGCCACCTTCATCACCATCCTCGGCCTGTGGGGTGGTCCCTATTTGCATGACGTGCATGGCATGGACGCCAAGGCGCGTGGCAATGTGCTGGTCTTCATGGCACTGGGCGCAGCCGGCGGCTATTTCATCTGGGGTCCGCTGGATCGCGTGTTCAATACCCGCAAATGGCTGCTGGCTGTCGGGCTTGGCGCGCAGCTTGTCTGCCTCGCCGTCATCGTGGCCGTGCCCGGTCTCAGCGTCTTTGTCATCACGGCCCTGTTCACCTTCATGGGCGTGATGAACGGCTGCATCGTCATGATCTTTGCCCATGCCAGTTCGGTGTTTCCCGCCGCGCTGGCTGGCCGCGCCATCACCACACTGAATATCGGCACCATGGGCGGTGGCGCCTTCCAGCAGATTCTGACCGGCTTCCTGATGGGACGACTGGCCCCGAAGGGCCAGGTGCCGACCGAAACTGATTATCGGATCATCTTCGGAATCCAGGGCGCGATCCTCCTCTCCGCCCTGCTCTTCTACCTGCGCACCCCCGATGCCAAACCGGGGCAGACCGCATGACCAGGGAGCCTGTCCCGACACGGTTCAACATCGCGCACTACTGCCTGGCCGAGAATGCCCGACGGCGCGGCGACAAGACGGCGATGATCCTCGTGGGAGAGTCCGGCGAGACCCGCCTCACCTTCGCCGAGGCCGATCTGGCTGTGCGCCGGCTGGCGGCCGGGCTGCAATCGCTGGGCCTGCCCGCCGGCAGCCGCATCATGATCCGCATGGCCAACGATGCCGATTACGCGCTGACCTATTTCGCCACCATGGCGGCCGGGTATGTGGCGCTGCCGTCCAGCGCGCAACTCACAGCAGCCGAAGCCGACTATCTACTGGAGAATTCCGGCGCTGCTGTCGTCGCGGCCAGTGCCGATCTCGCCGATGGCCTGAGGCTGCCATCCGACGTCATCCTGCTCGATCCGGCCAGACTCGCTTCGCTGAAAGCTTTTGCGCCGTTGAGCGACTATGCCGAGACCGCAGCCGACGATCCGGCCTATCTGATCTACACCTCGGGCACGACGGGCAAGCCCAAAGGCGTGCTGCATGCCCATCGCGCCGCCTGGGGTCGCCGCCCCATGCATCATGGCTGGCTCGGCCTGCAGGACAGCGACGTGATGCTGCATGCCGGCGCCTTCAACTGGACCTACACGCTGGGCGTCGGCCTGGTCGATCCCTGGGCCGTCGGCGCCACCACCGTGCTCTACAATGGCCCCCGCGACATCCAGGTCTGGCCAAGGCTGCTGGAACGTCATCGCGCCACCATCTTCGCGGCTGTGCCGTCGCTGTATCGCCAGATTCTGAAATACTGTGACCTCGCTGCGCATGACCTATCGGCCTTGCGGCATGGCGCCACTGCCGGCGAAGCCCTGCCGCCGCCACTGCTGGAGGAATGGCAGACCCGCACCGGCAAGCCGCTCTACGAGGCGCTCGGGATGTCGGAAATCTCAACCTATATCTCCACCGGTCCGGGTATGACCATCAAGCCCGGCAGTCCCGGCAAGCCGCAGGCCGGGCGCCGCGTCGCCATCCTGTCGGCCGACAGCGATGATCCGACGCCATTGCCCATGGGCGAAACCGGGCTTCTGGCTGTACATCGCTCCGAGCCGTCGCTGATGCTCGGCTACTGGCACCGGCCGGAGGAAGAAGCGCTGGTCTATCGCGGCGACTGGTTCTGTGGTGGTGACCTCGCCAGCCTGGATGCCGACGGCTATCTCTGGCATCACGGCCGCAACGACGACGTGATGAATGCCATGGGCTACCGCGTTTCACCGGTGGAAGTGGAGCTGGCACTGGCCGATCATCCGGCCGTAGCCGAAATCGCCGTCACTGAACTGAAGGTCCGCGCCGATGTCTCGGTGATCGCCGCCTTCATCGTACCTCGCGAAGGCCAGACCCCTGACCCGGCCGAACTCGCCCGATATGCCGAGGCCCGGCTCGCTGCCTATAAATGCCCGCGCGAATGGCGCGTCATTGCCAGCCTGCCCCGCACCGCCAATGGCAAGGTCCAGCGCAAGAGGCTCGCGACCGGCTGAAAGCTGGCACCTGGCTTGCAGTTACCCCATCAGAGTTGAACCGATGGGGATCACCATGAGTATCGCAGCCACCGCCGCCAAGAGCCCGTTCGGCGACGCCATGAGCGCCCACCAGACCGTTGCCAGCAATACGCCGGCCACGATGATTGCGGCCAAATTCTCGGATTTCCTCAAGGAAAAGCAGGGTAAACCCCAGGAAACCTCGCCCCCCAACGGTGTCGCGCCAACCCCGGACCAGCTGGCCAAGTCCCTGTTCGGCAGCGCCTATGACGACAAGGCCAAGAGCGTGCGACTGGATAAACTTGCCGCCACGATGCAGAAGCGCACGGCAGAATTTGCCGACCAGCTGCACCAGCGTCTGGCCAATGCCGGCATTGATCCGAACATCCCTCTCGAACTGAACGTGGGCGCCGGCGGCCGCATCCTGATCGATGGTAATCACCCCAAGGCTGCCGAGATCACCAAGCTGTTAGAGGAATCGCCGGCCTTTGCCCAGACCTATCGCGACATCGCGGCACAGAATGATCATCTGGCCATGCAGCAGATCGGCGGCGCCTATATCAAGGAATGGGACGCCGGCAAAAATGACGGCGAGCGTCAGGCCAGCTGGAACCGCTACAGCACTCTGATGGACAAGCTCTCCAGCATGTTCAGCGGCCGCATGACCTTCGGTCCCAGTACGGTGATCACCGAAAGCCAGCAGATGCTGCGCCGGATGGATATCGCTTAAAGATCAGTCCTGGTCCCAGCCGAGGCCGCGCGCGGCCTCCTGGGCCTTTTCGTCGGCTTCCAGATTCTGCTGCAGCCGGGCCCGCGCCTGCCGCTGCAGCGAAATCCGCTTCTCCATGTCGTCTTCCCAATAGGCGTGCAGCTGCAGCAGCAGCTGTTCGTTATGGGTCTTGAAGGTCAGTGTCTTCTGTCGCGCTGCATAAGCCGACTGACCCAGCGCCTTCAGCGTCTCTTCGCCGATATGCAGCGCCGACCGGAAGGTCTCGCGTTCGATCACCGGAACTTCACGGTTCATCAGTTCCATGGCATGCGGCAGGTCACGGGCACGCGCCACGATCTTCAGGTTGGGGAAATGCTGCTTGGCCAGATCGACCAGTTGCAGGGAAGCCTCCTGACTGTCGACCGCCACCACCAGCACCTTGGCCTTGGCCGCACCCGCCGCCTCCAGCAGGTCAAGCCGCGTGGCATCGCCGTAAAAGACCTTGAAGTCGAAACGCCGCAGCGTATCGATGATTTCCGGATCGTGATCCAGAACCGTGACACCGATGCGGTTGGCATAAAGCAGACGCACCACGATCTGGCCGAAACGGCCGAAACCGGCGATGATCACCGGATTGCCCTCGTCTTCGGGCACGTCATGCGGCCGGTCGTCGAAGGTCACAAAGCGCGGCTCGATCATCCTGTCATTGAACACCACCAGCAGCGGCGCGCTGGCCATCGACAGCGCCACCACAACGGTCAGCAACGCCACCGTCTCGGCGTCCATGATCCCGAAACCGGAGGCCGCCCCGAACATCACGAAGGCGAATTCGCCGCCTTGCGCCAGCAGGAAGGTGAACAGCGCCGTCTGGCTCCAGGGCAGCCGGTTGGCCCGCCCGATCACGAACAGCACCACGCCCTTCATCAGCAGCAGCGCCAGCACCATGCCCAGCACGGTGCCGGGCTTCGACACCAAAAGTCCGAAATCGACCGACATGCCGACGGCTGTGAAAAACAAACCGAGCAGCAATCCCTTGAATGGCTCGATGTCGCTTTCCAGTTCGTGCCGATATTCGGACTCCGCCAGCAGCACGCCGGCCAGGAAGGCACCCAGCGCCATGGACAGACCGGCCAGCTGCATCATCAGCGCGATACCGACCACGATCAGCAGCGCCGTTGCCGTAAAGATCTCACGCAGTCCCGTCTCGGCGATGATGCGGAACAGCGGCCGGGTCAGATAGCGGCCACCGAAGACGATAATGCCGATGGCGGCGATGGCCTTCAGGGCGCCGACCCAGCCTTCGCTCTGGCCGCTCACCGCCGGCGCAACAGCCAGCAATGGCAGCAGCGCCAGCATCGGGATCACGGCGATATCCTGGAACAGCAGGATCGAGAAAGCCGAACGCCCACCCGGCGTGCCGAGCAGGTTGCGCTCGGTCAGCGGCTGCAATGCGATGGCTGTGGAAGACAACGACAGGCCGAGGCCAGCCGCCAGCGCCACCTGCCAGGACCAACCGAGCAGGATGAACAGTCCGCTGAGCGCCAGCGTGCTGCCAACCACCTGCCCGCCGCCAAGACCGAGAATGGGCCAGCGCATCTGCCACAGCCGGCGCGGATTGAGTTCCAGACCGATCACGAACAGCAGCAGCACCACACCGAACTCGGAAAAATGCAGGATCGCTTCGACATCGGTGATCAGCTTCAAACCCCAGGGACCGACGATCATGCCCGCGATCAGGTAACCCAACACGGAACCGAGCCCGAAACGCTTGGCGATCGGCACGGTGATCACCGCTGCCGCCAGGTAGATCACCGCATTGAACAGCAAGCCATCCATGGCGGGGCCTAACGGTCGATGGCCGGCACGGCCGGCTGCTGGCAGACTGCGGCGGCCTTGGGATGCGGATAGGCGTTGAGCCAGTCGCGATAGGCCACGGCATGGGCCTCGACCTCGATCTGCTTCTTCAGACGCACGCCCTGCAGCAGAAATGGCTCGCGATAGGTCATGCCACAGAGCGTGGCCGAGCGCTCGAAGGGTCGCAGCAACTCGGCCATGGTGACGCCGTTATAGCCGCCAGCCTGGTAGGCCTCATCCGGGCCGCCGGTGGATACCGCCTGCACCAGTTCCTTGCCGCGCAACGCATCGCCGCCGGTGCCATAGGCCCAGCCGTATTCAAGCACGGAGTCCATCCATTCCTTCAGCAGCGACGGACAGGAATACCAGTAGAACGGATGCTGCATCACCACCACATCATGGTCGGTCAGCAGCGCCTGCTCCCGTTTCACGTCGATATGGAAATCGGGATAGGTCTCGTAGAGGTCGTGAAGCGTGACATGCGGCAGCTCCCGGGCCGCATCGGCCATGGCGCGGTTGGCGCGCGACAGATGCGGGTACGGATGCGCGAACAGCACCAGGATTTTCGGCTTTTCCGTCTCCGGCGATATGCTCACGCGGCCCTCATGTCGTCTGGCCTCAGGTTACAGTCAGACCGTCATCGGCGGCAATGATCGCGCCATTGATAAAGCGCGCTTCGTCGGAGGCCAGCAGCATGATCAGACCGTCCAGGTCCTTGACGTCGCCGACCCGACGGCGGGGCAGCATCTCGATCAGCTTCTGCCCGCCCGGCGTCTGCCAGTGTTCGCGGTTGATCTCGGTCTCAATATAACCAGGGCAGATCGCGTTCACGTTGATCCCGTAGCGGCCCCATTCCAGCGCCATCGCCTTGGTCATATGAACCACGGCCGCCTTCGACATACAGTAGACCGAAAGCTGGCTCAGCACCTTCAGGCCGGCAACCGAAGCGATGTTGATGATCCGGCCAGCCTTCTTCTTGGCGATCATGTCCCTGGCCGCCGCCTGCGCCACAAAGAAGGCGCCTTTGGCATTGGTATTCATGGCGAAGTCGAAATCTTCGGGTGTGACATCGACAATCTTGCCCTGGCTGCTGACACCGGAGTTGTTGATCAGGATGTCGACGCCGCCAAATTTGTCGGCGACCTCGGCAAAGGCCGCCTGGATATTCGCATGGTCATTCACATCCAGCTTCACCGTGACGGCCTTGCCGCCTGCTTTCCCCAGCCGCTCTGCCAGGGTCGAAAGCCGCTCGGTCCGCCGCGCTGCCAGCACCACGGTCGCCCCGGCCCCGCTCAGAAGTTCGGCAAACCGCTCGCCCAGCCCGCTGCTGGCCCCTGTCACAACCGCCACCTTGCCCGTCAGGCTGGTTCCCTGGCTCATCAAATCCTCCGTTCTTTTCCTAGACTTGGATGCTGGGTTGTCCCCGCCACCCGGTCAAGGCTCCCGGGCTCCGGGGACTGGTCTGGCCGGCAGGCCTGCGCTACCGTTGGGCCATGCGCATCGAAATCGTATCCGACGTCATCTGCCCCTGGTGCTTCATCGGCAAGCGCCGCCTCGAACAGGCCCTGGCCAAGCGGCCGGACATGGAATTCGAGATCGGCTGGCGGCCCTTCCAGCTCAACCCGGACATGCCGCGCGAAGGCATCGACCGTAAGACATACGTCGAGACCAAATTCGGCGGCCCGGCCCGGGCCAAGGAAATCTATGCCCGCGTGTCCGGCGAAGGCGCCAAGGAAGGCATTGCCTTCAATTTCGACGGCATCAAGCGTACGCCCAACACGCTGGCCGCCCATAGCGTGCTGCGCTGGTCGCTGGCGTCGGGCGTCCAGAACGAACTGAAAGAGCGTCTCTTCCGCCTCTATTTCCTCGATGGCCGTGATATCGGCGACCATCAGGTGCTGGCCGATGCCGCCGCCGCCGAGGGCATGGATAGCGCGCTGGTGAAGCAGCTTCTGGATGAAGGCCGCGATGCCGATGTGATCCAGTCCGAAGACCTGATGGCGCGCGAAATGGGCATCACCGGTGTGCCCTTCTTCATCTTCGAACGCAAATACGGTGTGTCCGGCGCCCAGCCGGCCGAGGCCCTGTTGCAGGTCATCGACAAGGTTGCCGCCGAGCCGCAAGAGCCGGCACAGGCCGCCGAAGGCTGAGCATGAACGTCGAGAGTTCCACCACAACACCGCAAGGCACGCCGAGCCTCGGTTTCGTCGCCGATGCCGACAGTGTACAGGACTCCAATGTGCGGCAGTTCCTGCAACTGTGGTTCGACGCCCGTGAATCTGGCCAGTCACTTGGCAAGGAATTCCTCGATCCGCTGCGCCTGCGCTTCCTGCTCGGCTCGTTGTCACTGCTGGAAGTGCATGCCGATCCGCTGCGCTTCCGCTATCGCCTGGTCGGCACCGATATCGTCGAGCGCCTGGGCCATGAGTTGACCGGCAAATGGCTGGACGAGCATCCCGATCCCGCCTGGCGGCCCTTCCTGCTCAAGGGGGCGACCATGGTCCATCATGCCGCCATGCCAATCTATGCTCATGTGAAAGCGCGCACACTGGGATACGACTGGCTGCTGGAAGTGGTGGCTGTGCCGCTGTTCGGTCCCGATGGCAGCGTTGCCTATATCGGTGCCGGCCAGAGCTTTCCGCCCTATAAGTCGGAACGTCCGCTCGGACAACCGATTTCTTAGGCGATTTCTTAGGCGATTTCTTAGGCGACTTTCTTCTTCGCCTTGCCTGCGATCTCGGCTAGCCGGGACGCGATATGCAACACCCCCTTCAGGCGATCTTCCGGCTCCGGCCAGTCATGCATCAGCACCACCTTGTGGTCGGGCCGCAGCTTGGCCTTGCCACGTTCGGACTGGATGAACAGCACCAGGCCGGCTGGATCGACAAACAGGTTGTCGCGGAAAGTCAGCGTCGCGCCCTTCGGGCCCGCCTCGATCTTCAGGATATTGGCATCGTGGCAGTTCTTCTTGATCGCCACGATATCGAGCAGGTGATGGACTTCCTCGGGCAGCGGCCCGAAACGGTCAATCAGCTCGGCGGCAAAGCTATCGATATCTGCACGGTTCTCCAGATCGGCCACGCGGCGATAGAGCTGCATGCGCAGGTTCAGATCGGCGATATAGCTTTCCGGGATCAGTACAGCTGTACCGATCTGGATCTGCGGCGACCATTTCTCGCCTGAGCCGCCCTTCTCGCCACGCGCCGTCGCCCGGGCGGCCACAATCGCCTCCTGCAGCATTTCCTGATACAGCTCGAAGCCAACTTCGCGGATATGACCCGACTGCTCCTCGCCCAGCAGGTTGCCGGCGCCGCGTAGGTCCAGGTCGTGCGAGGCCAGTGTGAAGCCGGCACCCAGCGTATCCAGGCTTTGCAACACACGCAGGCGCTGCTCGGCCGAGGTGCTGAGCAGCCGGCCGCCCTGATAGGTGAAATAGGAATAGGCGCGTAGTTTCGAACGGCCGACACGGCCGCGCAACTGGTACATCTGCGCCAGCCCGAACAGGTCGGCACGATAAACGACCAATGTATTCGCGGATGGAATGTCGAGGCCGCTTTCCACGATATTGGTCGCCACCAGCACATCGTAGCGCCGGTCGTAGAAGGCGTTCATCACATCGTCCAGCTCGGTCGGCGGTAGTTGTCCATGCGCGACCACGGCCTTCAGTTCCGGCACATGGTCACGGATGAAGGCCATCGCGGTATCGAGGAATTCGATACGCGGGCAGACGAAGAAACTCTGGCCGCCACGGAAATGCTCACGCAACAGCGCCTCGCGGATCACCACCGGATCGAAAGGCGTCACGAAGGTGCGCACAGCCAGGCGATCGACAGGTGGCGTGGCGATCAGGCTGAGCTCGCGCACGCCAGACAGGGCAAGCTGCAGCGTACGCGGGATCGGCGTCGCTGACATGGTCAGCACATGAACTTCGGCCTTGAGCTGCTTCAGGCGCTCCTTGTGCTTGACGCCGAAATGCTGCTCTTCGTCGATGATCAGCAGGCCCAGCCGCTTGAAGTCGATGCTCTTGGATAACAGGGCATGCGTACCAATGACGATATCGACCGTCCCGTCAGTCAGGCCCTTTTTAGTATCAGCAGCTGACTTGGCTGAAACCATGCGCGATAGCTGTTCGATCCGCAGCGGCAGGCCACGGAAGCGCTGGAAGAAGGTGCGGTAATGCTGGCGGCATAGCAGCGTGGTCGGACAGACCAGTGCCACCTGCTGGCCCGACATGGCGGCGGCAAAGGCGGCGCGAATCGCCACTTCCGTCTTGCCAAAACCGACATCGCCGCAGATCAGACGGTCCATCGGCTTGCCACTGGCCAGATCGTCCAGTACCTCGCCGATGGCACGATCCTGGTCCTCGGTTTCCTCATAAGGAAAGCGCGCGCAGAATTCCTCGTACAGTCCGTCTGGCGGCAGCACCCGCTCGCCCTGCCGCAGCTCGCGCTCGGCCGCCACCTTCATCAGTTCGCCGGCCATGTCCTTCAGACGCTGCTTCATGCGCGCCTTGCGGTTCTGCCAACCGACGCCACCCAGCTTGTCGAGCGTCACCTCCGCGTCAGGTGACCCGTAGCGCGACAGCATCTCGATATTCTCGACCGGCAGATACAGCCGGTCGCCGCCGTCGTAATGCAGCAGCAGGCAGTCATGCGGCGCACCGGCCACATCCAGCGTCACCAGATCCTTGTACTGGCCGATGCCGTGATCGATATGTACGACATAATCACCCGGCTGCAGCGCACTGGCTTCGGCGATGAAATTCTCGGCCCGGCGCTTTTTCTGGCGCGGCCGCACCAGTCGGTCGCCCAGAATGTCCTGCTCGGCGACGACGCAGATGTCCTTCGCCTCGAAACCATGCTCCAGCGGCAACACAGCGATGGCCGGAACGCTTCTGGCCAAACCTTCAATCTCGCTGGCCTGTTCGATCGGCTGCGGTGTCGGCAGGCCATGATCCTTCAGCACCAGCGCCAGACGGTCGCGCGCGCCGATGGAGAATGTGGCGAACAGCACGCGCTTGCCCTGCGTCACCTGCTTGGCCAGATGGCCGCCCAGTGCATCGTAGACGCTGACGACCGCCGCCTTCTTTTCGGCAGCCTGCGCCGCCTGCGTGCGTTCCGGTGCGAAGTCACGGCCCGGCCGGCCGCCCAGATCGACCACGGCCACATCCGGGCCGCCAACGGCATCGAAGGGATACAGCGTACCAACGGCACGCCGCTCTAGCCGTGCGGTCCATTCACCTGCGGTCAGGTACAGCCTGTCCGGCGGCAGCGGCTTGTAGGGCGCGCCGCCCTCTTCCAGTCCACGCTTCATCGCGGCGCGACGGGCGTCATAGTGATCGGCAATCGCCTTGAAGCGTTCGTCAACCGCATCACCGGTCAGATGATCCAGCGTCACCGTCGCCTGCGGGATATAGTCGAATACGGTGGCAAGCTGCTCGAAGAACAGCGGCAGCCAGTGCTCCATGCCGATCTGGCGGCGGCCGGCCGACACCGCTTCGTATAACGGGTCTTCCTTGGTGATCGTCCCGAACAACTCGCGATAGCCGCCGCGGAAGCGCGCGATGGAGTCCGGGTCGAGCGGCACTTCGCTCATGGCAGTCAGCGACAGGTCGGTCACCGTGTCGATGGTGCGCTGGTTGGCCGGATCGAAACGACGGATGTTCTCGACCTCGTCGCCGAAGAAGTCGAGGCGATATGGCGCCTCGCTGCCCGGCGGGAACAGGTCGACCAGGCCGCCGCGCACGGCATATTCGCCAGGCTCGTTTACCGTCGAGACGCGACTGTAGCCGTTGCGACTGAGATACTCGATCAGGCTTTCCGGCTTGATGCGACTGCCCTTGGCCGCATGGAAACCGGTGCCAGCAAACCAGCCTGGCTGCGGCAGGCGCTGCAGCGCCGCGTTCACCGTGGTCAGCACCAGCCAGGGCAGATCCGGACGCTCACCCGCCAGCCGGTTGAGCGTGTCCATGCGCCGGGCGGCGATCTCGGCATTGGGCGAGACACGATCATAGGGCTGGCAGTCCCAGGCCGGCAGCACCAGCACCGGCAGATCGGGCGCAAAGAATTTCAGGGCCGCTTCCAGGGTCGCCATGCGCGCGTCATCGCGGCAGACATGCAGCACGCCCTGCCCCTTCTGCCGCGCGGCAAGGGCAACCAGCAGGCGCGCATCCTGCCCCTCCGGCGCGCCGGCCAAGGCCCAGCGGCCTTTCCGGCTCAGGATATCTGGAAGCACAAAACTCATATCAAAGCGGCAGCTTGTAAGCTTTCAGCAGCTTCATCACGCCGGTATCCAGATGCTTGGGCACTGGATCGCGGCCAATGGCCCAGGCATAGATCTGGGGATCGTCGTAATTCTCCAGCAGGGCCTCGTACTGGTCGAGTTCGACATCGGTAAAGGTCGGCAGATGCCGGCGCGCGAAGCTGCCCAGCAGGATGTCGACTTCCTTCATGCCGGTATAGAGGCTGCGGTGCAGCAGGCGCTTGCGGCGAATTTCGATATCCTCGGCCATGACCTGCCCTGTGGGGGTGTTTCCGGAACGTGGGCAGGATATAGTACGCGAAGCTGTAGATTCTCAAGGTTTCCCGAGAAAATTCCCACCCCATGCGTCCGGAATCGCTGTTTCCCGCCTTCGCGCCGATCACCAGCCTGAAAGGCTGCGGCCCCAAGCTTGCCCCACTGGTGGAAAAGCTGGTCGGCGGCGGCCGCGTGGTGGATCTGTGGTGGCACCTCCCCAGCGGCCTGATCGACCGGCGCTACCGCCCCGCCATCGCTGAGGCCGAGCCGGGCCGCATCGCGACCATCCGCCTCACCATCGACAAGCACCTACCACCGCGCACGCCGCGGCTGCCCTACAAGGTGGTCGGCCATGACGGCAGCGGCCGGCTGACGCTGGTCTTCTTCAACGGCCGCGAAGACTTCCTCAAGCGCAGTCTGCCCGAGGGCGAGACGCGTGTGGTCAGCGGTATGGTCGAGCTGTTCGACAGCCAGGTGCAGATGACGCATCCCGACCGCTTCGGTACCGAGGAAGAACTCGAACAGATGGCCGCCGTTGAGCCGGTCTATCCGCTCACCGCCGGTGTGATGCCGCGTACACTGGGCAAGATCATCGATGGTGCGCTCAGCCGTGTGATGGATCTGCCGGAATGGCTCGATCCGGCGTATCAGAAACGTGAAGGCTGGCCGGGCTGGCGCGAGGCGCTGCTGACGGCACACCGTCCTGAAGGCGCCGACGACCTGGCGCCCTTCACGCAGGCGCGACAGCGTCTGGCCTTCGACGAGCTGCTGTCCAATCAGCTTGCCCTGCTGCTGATCCGGCGACGGCTGAAGCGGCTGTCGGGCCGGCCGCTGATCGGTGATGGCAGCCTGCGGGATAAGCTGGAAAAGCTGCTGCCCTGGCCGCTGACCAATGCACAGAAGCTTGCCAATGCCGAGATCGCTGGCGACATGGCATCGGAGAAGCGCATGCTGCGGCTTCTTCAGGGCGATGTCGGCAGCGGCAAGACGATGGTGGCGCTGAACGCCATGCTGCTGGCGGTGGAAGCGAAGGCACAGGCCGCGCTGATGGCGCCGACCGAAATCCTGGCGCGCCAGCATGCCGAAACGCTGCGGCCCTATGCCGAGCAACTTGGCCTGACCCTGGCGCTGCTCACCGGGCGCGACAAGGGCAAGCCGCGCGCGGCTCTGCTGGAGCGCCTGGCCAGCGGCGAAATCGATATCCTGGTCGGCACGCATGCACTGTTCCAGGACGACGTGGTGTTCAATGATCTGGCACTTGCCGTGATCGACGAGCAGCATCGTTTCGGCGTCAGCCAGCGCCTGGGACTTGCGGCCAAGGGACAGCGCGACAAGGGGGGCGTCGATGTGCTGGTGATGACGGCGACGCCGATCCCGCGCACGCTGTCGCTGACCGCCTATGGCGACATGGACATTTCGCTGCTGACCGAAAAGCCGCCGGGCCGTACGCCGGTCGACACGCGTACGATTGCCGCCGACCGCTATCAGGATGTGGTCGCCGCCGCCAAGCGCAAGATCGCCGCCGGCGAACGCGTCTACTGGGTCTGCCCGCTGGTGGAGGAAAACGAACAACTCGATCTCGCCGCCGCCGCCGAGCGCCATTCGGCGCTTAAAATAGCGCTGGAGCCAGAGCTTGGCGAGGGCAGCATCGGGCTCGTTCATGGCAAGATGACACCCACCGAGAAAGACGCGGCGATGGAGGCCTTTGCCGCCGGTCGCTCCAAACTGCTGGTCGCCACCACGGTGATCGAGGTCGGCGTCGATGTGCCGGATGCCACGCTGATCATCATCGAGCATGCCGAACGCTTCGGCCTGGCGCAGTTGCATCAGTTGCGTGGCCGCGTCGGGCGCGGTGGCAAGCCGGGCGCCTGCCTGCTCGTCTACTCCGGCCCACTGGGCGAAACCGCCAAGGCGCGGCTCAAGATCATCCGCGAGACCGACGACGGCTTCCGCATCGCTGAGGAAGATCTGCGCTTGCGCGGCGCCGGCGAAGTGCTGGGCACGCGGCAAAGCGGCCTGCCGGAATTCCGCGTCGCCGATCTCGCCGCCCACGGGGATTTGCTGGCGGCGGCACGCGACGATGCGAAACTGATCCTGGAACGCGACCCGAAACTGGCCAGTGAGCGTGGTAAAGCCTTGCTGACGCTGCTTTATCTGTTCGAGCGCGACGCTGCCATCCAGTATCTGCAGTCGGGTTAAAGCGGCCAAACGGCGCCAACCCGGTGCCAATCGCATCCAATCCGAAGCCAATTTCAGCCAATTCGAGCCAACTTTGGCCAATTTCGACCAACGCTGACCAATTTAAGCCAGCGTCAGCCCACAGTATTGCGCCGCGGTGGAACTCTTTCCGTTGATGTATGGGCGGCACTCATCAAAACAAGCCCTCGAATAATCACAGCCTCCGCCGCCAATCCGCGCGGGTTTTGACACAAAGCCGCCATGAGCGGTTCGTGAACTTGGGGTGCAGGTCGACGAGGAGTCGCCGGCCGCTTCCCAGGAGCAAGGCATGCCCGTCCACCGAGGGTTCACTGTCGCCGGCCAGATCGCGCGACGCACGCTGACCGTCTGTGCCATCACCAGCCTCGTCGCCAGCACCGCCCTCACGCCGCTGGCCACCGCCTTCGCCCAATCGGCTCAGCAACCGGCACCCCAGCAATCAGGCGACACCAAGGCATGGCCCGGCCCGCCGATCACCGCGCAGAGCGATGCCGGCGACCCGCCGGCCCGTGTCGGCCGTATCGCAAAGATGACAGGCACCGTGTCCTTCCACACCGCCGACGAAGACCAGTGGGGCCCGGCAACGCTGAACTATCCCCTCACCGCAGGCAACGCGCTATGGACCGAACCGGGCGCGCGCGCCGAACTGTATCTGGGCAGCGCCAACCGTCTGGTGATGGACAGCGGCAGCGAACTGAACGTCACCGCATTGGATGACACCCGCTTCGAGGCCAGCCTGCCGCAGGGCAATGCCTATCTGGAGGTTACCGACCTGGCGCCGGACGATGTCTATTCCGTCCAGACGCCGCGCGGCTCTGTGCAGATCACCCAGCCGGGCCGCTATGCCATCACGGCCGGCGATGACGACAGGCCCGGCAGCGTCACCGCCATCACCGGCAGCGCCCGGCTGAGCGGTCGCGGCCTGAACCAGACCGTGCCCGCCGGCCAGACCGCACAGCTCAGCGGTCCCATCGATGGCGACGAACCGGTGAAGACTGCGCTTGCACCATTGCAGGCCGACCGTTTCGTGCAGTCGGTGCTGGCCGAAGACAAGATGCCGACGCAGGCCAAACAGCCAGTCGCGCGACCGCAGCAGCAGGCTGCTGTGCCCGTCGCCGCGCCTGCTGCCGTCCCCACACAGGTACAGGGCATGACCGGCGCGCAGGACCTGGCGACCTATGGCAGTTGGTCGAGCGTGCCCGAATACGGCAGCGTCTGGTATCCGCCGGTGGAAGCCGGCTGGGTGCCCTATCGTCATGGTCACTGGGCCTATGTACCGCCCTGGGGCTGGACCTGGGTTGCTGACGAGCCCTGGGGCTTCGCGCCCTTCCATTACGGCCGATGGGTGATGGTGCATGATCGCTGGGCCTGGAGCCCGGGTCACCCGCATCGTCACCACCACCATCACTACCGGCCGGTCTATGCTCCGGCGCTGGTGGCCTTCTTCGGCAGCGGCAGCGGCGTCTCGCTGAGCGTGTCGATCGGCCGCAATGTCGGCTGGGTGCCGCTGGGCTGGCGTGAACCGTATTATCCGCCCTATCGCGTCAGCCGGACCTACATTCGCAACGTCAACGTCACCCATGTCACCAATATCACCAGGGTGACCAATGTGACGAACGTGAACAACACTACGGTGAACCGCTTTGCAAACCGCAACAGCGCCACGGTGGTGTCGTCGAACACCATGCGCAACTCACAACCGGTGCAGCGCGACCTGCAGAAGGTTGACCACCGCCAGATCGACACCGCGCGCGTGGACCGCCGTGCCCGCATCGAGCCGACCATGGCCACCGCCGGCATGTCGCCGCAGACGGCGCAACGCATGGGTATCCGCAACGAGGGCAATGCCCCACAGCGCCAAGCCGCGCCGGGGCCGCGCATCAACCCGGCTGAACTGCGGCGCGATGACCGCCCGCAGCAGCAACCTGCCGTCAACCGTCAGCAGGTGAGCCGTCCGGACGGCCAGCAGCGCAACCGCGAGGCCGGGCGCGACAATCCAGCGAACACGACCGCGGCCACGCCGCGTGCGATATCGCGCGACCAAGCGCAGCGTCCGGAAAATGCCCGGCCGGAGAATGGTCGCCGACAGGACCCGCAGCCCCTGCAGAATCCGGGGCAGCAGGTGCAGCCGCAGCGACAGGAACAGCGCCCGCAACGCGAAGAACGCCAGCGCCCGGACCAGCAGACGCAGCAGCAACGCATCCAGCAGCAGTCCGGTGCACAGGATGCGGCCCGCCAGCAGCGTCAGCAGGCCGCACAACAGCAGCGGGATGCGCAGCGCCAGCACATGCAGCGTCAGGAGCAGCAGCGACAGCAGGTGCAACAGCAACAGCAGGATCGTCAGCGTCAGGAGACGCAGCGCCAGCAGGTACAGCAACAGGACCAGCAGCGGCAAATGCAGCAGCGCCAGCACCAGGAAACCCAGAGGCAGGACGCCCAGCGGCAGCAGGTACAGCAGCAGGAGGTCCAACGGCAGCAGGACGTCCGTCGCCAGCAGGATCACCAGCAGCGTCGCCGCGACAGCGATCTTTGATCCGATAACCAATGGTCGCCCGGAGGTCCGGGCGACCACCACCGGCGAAGACGCGACACCGCTTGATCACGCCGCTCCGGACCGATTGCCCATAAGCTTTTCCGACCGATCAGCGAATGGAGACCGTCATGCAGGCCGAGACAGCAGGGCAGACCTGGTTACAGGACAGCAAGCGGGCGTTGCGTGCACTCTGCCCGCAGGCCGTACTGAACTGGCGTGAAGAACAGTTCTACGGCCGCTATGGCGAGGTAGAACTGCACCTGCTGGAATTCCTCTGCCGGCCCGACCGCGATTCCATCGATGTCGGCGCCAATGACGGCAGCTATGTGCATTTCATGCGGAAATATTCAAAGCAGGTGATCGCCTTCGAGCCGATGCCGGCGCTGGCAGAGACGCTGCGCGAGAAATTCACCAGCAAGGTGGATGTACGGACCATGGCGCTGTCGCGCAGCACTGGGACGGCCGAACTTTACATGCCGGTGGTGGATGGCGTGGTTGTCACCGGCTGCTCGACCATCTCGGACCAGGCATCGGCCACCTATCCCGGTCATCAGGCGATCAGCGTGCCGATGGACCGGCTCGACAACGTCTATGACGGCAAGGTCGGCTTCATCAAGATCGATGTGGAAGGCCATGAACAGGCGGTGCTCGATGGCGCCGTCGAGACCATCCGGCGTTGCCGCCCGCGCATGCTGGTGGAAGTGGATGAACGGCTGTCGCCCGGCGGTCTGACCACAGCACGGCAGTATTTCGACCGGCTCGATTACAAGGGCTATTACATCCATCAGGGCGACCTGCGCCCGATCAAGACCTTTTCGCCGGCCGAAATGCAGCGGCCCGACAACCTGCCCGACCTGACCGCACCATTGCAACAGCGCGAGCGCTTCGGGCGCTACATCTACAACTTCATCTTCCTGCCGCCGGATGAATCGCCGGCCACCCTGCCCAAGATCGCCGACCGGCTGAGCGCGCTCTAGCCAGCCGCCCGATTAATTAGCAACCTGGCCAGGTGTTGCAACCAGCGGTCGCCGGTCTCCGGGCCGGCGACCGCGCCAGCCGGCTGCCGCGATGCCGAGCGCCAGATGGCGGCCGATCTGTGGCCAGGCAAAGGCGGCCTCGCAGGCCGCATAGGCGGCCTCCTGCTGGGCATTCAGCGCATCCAGATCATCCATCATGTCGATCACGCCCTGCGCCAGCGACGCATGGGTTTCGAAATTCCGGATACCGCTGCCCTGCTGCAGCGGCACACCGGGCACTGCACCCTGCATGGCAAAGACCGGGAGGCGGTTGAAGACATAATCCAGTGCCTTGAGCTTGAAGCCGCCGAGCTGGTCGGGGACCAGCGCCATGCGCGCCTGCCGCATATAGGGCACCACATCGGGCACCGCACCGGTGAAAACAACCGTTGGGAAACGCTGACGCAGGGTAGCCAGATAAGACACCTCACCCTGCCCCACGACCTGTAGCTCCACGCCGGCCTTGTCAAACGCAGACGCGGCCACAGTGAGGAAAGCCTCCAGGCTGGCGCGCTTGGGCAGCCAGTCGAAACTGCCGACCACCACAGCCCGGCGCGGCACCGTGCCGTCGATCCGGCGCTGCGCACAGGGGGTACCGCCATAGCCGGGCGGCAGCACGATCACCGGACGGCCCGGCCGTTCAGCCGCAAACAGTGCTGCGTCTTCGGGTGTGTTGGCCGATACCAGATCGGCTTCCTGTACCAGCCGGCGTTCCAGAGCCTCGACCTTGGCGGCGTCCAACCGCTTCAGCAGCGCTGTCAACGCGCCGGGATCGATGCCGACGATATGTCGAGCCGCTGTCCGCTCGTGATTGTGCGACAGATAAACCAAGGTGGCCGGTCGCATCTGCCGTTTGCGGTAGCGCAACACGGCATCCAGCGCCCAGCCCATGGAAATGCTGTCGAAGACGATGGTGTCCCACTGCCGGCCTGAAAGGGCTGTAGCCAGATGGCAGCGCAGGCCGGCGGTATGGCAGCGGGTGGTGATCTGGGGCTGCATGGACAGCAGTCCGGCCCATTTCGACGCCGGCGCATCACTGGCCAGATGCCAGGCCAGATGGCGACTGTCAACGCGCGGTGCAGATTCCGGGCGGGACAGTCCGATCACCGACAAGGTGGCGCCGGTTTTCGCCAGCGCGCGAATCAGGCCGCCTGAATAGAGGTACTGCCCGTTGGTCGCGGGCTCCGGATCGGCCAGTGTCAGCCACAGACATGTCATCGCAGACCTGATCAATGAGTGAGAACCGTAAAAAGATGCCGACAATGGCACCATCACACCAGTGATCAAAAAGTGTCGCCACATCCCGGCGTGGGACAAAGAATCGCGATCAAACCATGGGTTTCTATCGGAGACAGACGAAACGGGATTTCTCTACAGTCGTGCCACCGCCTAATCACTGGCCAAACCGCCCCCATGACGCTGATCTTGTTCACGCAGCGCCGTTATCTGCTGCACGAACCCTTGAGGATTCACATGACGCCACAACCCATCGGATAGACGCTCTCGCTGCTAGGAAAGCGAGTGTCGCAACCATCGCATCGATCCTTGCGACATTAAAAAAACAAGACGCCATCTGCCGTCACGTGCGGCCCGACCGGTTCCGGTCAAACCTTCAGTAAAAAACGGCTGGCGATGTTGGTTTTTCTTCATCTGAGGAGGGTGACATGCCCTTGTTGGAGACGGAAGAAGAGCAGAGTCATCGTGCGTTCGTCTGCCATCGGTCGGAGAGCATCTTCACCGCGGTCGAGAAGTGCCTGGACAATGGGTTGGGCACCTGTCTGATCGTGGAGGATGACGAAAGACCGGTCGGTCGCGTTTCACTCGATGACATCCGCCGGGCCATCCTGGATGGCAGCGCAATCAGCGATCCGACTCTGGAACGCCACCTTGCCATGAGCAGCGCCGTGCCCATCGACGGCAACCGAATGCGCAATGACGTCACCGTGGATGAGGATATCCTTCAACCCATCCTCGGCGTGAACGGCCAGTTGACCGGCATCAATATCGACCGCAGCCGGCAGTATATCCAGGTGGCCAAACCCGATCTGACACATCACGAATTCCGCTCCATCCTCGACGCTTTCATCTCGTCCTGGATTTCGAGCAAGGGGCCGTACATCGGCAAGCTGGAAGAAGAGTTTTCGGGTTTCGTCGGCCTGCAGCATGGCGTGGCTGTCTCCAACGGCACCGTTGCGCTGCATCTGGCGCTGGTTGCTCTTGGCGTCGGGCCGGGTGACGAGGTGATCGTCCCCGACCTGACCTTCGCCGCCACCATCAATGCCGTGCTCTACTGCGGCGCCACGCCAGTGATTGTCGATATCGATCCGCAGAGCTGGAGCATGGGCGTTGCCGAATTCGCGCTGGCCTGCACCCCGCGGACCAAGGCCGTCATCCCCGTCCACCTCTATGGCCGCCCCGCGGAGATCGGGCCGATCGCGGCCTTTGCCCGCAGCCGCGGCATCTATGTGATCGAAGATTGCGCTGAAGCCCATGGCGCGGCCTACGACAACTGCAGCGTCGGCCAGTTCGGCGATATCTCCTGCTTCTCCTTCTATGCCAACAAGATTGTCACCACCGGCGAAGGCGGCATCTGCGTTACAGCCTCCGATACGCTGGCCAAAACGCTGCGCGAGCTACGTGACCACGGCATGACACCGGGCGCGTCCTACTGGCATGAACGCGTCGGCTACAACTACCGCATGACCAACCTGCAGGCGGCCATCGGCCAGTCGCAGCTCTGGCGCATCGACCATATTCTGGCGCGCAACCGCAAACTGGCCGAGCGCTATCGCGAGGCGCTGGACGGCATCCCCGGCGTCAGCTTCCCGCCCCAGCTCTCGTCCCATTGCCAGCCGGTGGTGTGGCTGACCTGCCTGCAGGTGCCCCAAGACCGGCGCGCCGAGCTGCTGGCCGCGGCGCAGGCCGCCGAGATCGAGATGCGGCCTTTCTTCCATCCCCTGTCGGTATTGCCGCCGTATGAGAAATATGCCCGTCCCTGCCCGACCAGCCTGGCGCTGTCGAAGACCGGCCTCAACCTGCCGACCTCGCGCTCGGTGGACGACACGGTAATCCGGCGCATTGTCGACCTGTTCCACCAGGTTCTGGGGTGACGCCATGACAAACCACATGCAGGCATCCATCATCATTGGCGGCGGCCCCGGCGGCATGGGACCGCTGGTCTGGGCGGCACAGACCGGTAACCTGCGGGCCTGGCTGTCGCAAGGCGTCAGCCTGATCGACCGGCAGGATCATCTCGGCGGCACGCTGGGCCGCTATGCCATCAATTCAGACTCTCTCGGCGCGGCCTATCTGGAATGCCTGGAAGCGCCGCTGGCGATCGCGGCACTCCGGCGCATGCGCACCGATCCGGTGGCGCGCGAGATGGAAGCCTATCGCCACAGCTTTCCGCCGCTCGCCTTGGTCGACCGGTTCATGCGCCGTATCGGCCTGGCGATGAAGCAGGCCTTTGCCGAGCATCCGGGCTGCGACATCCGCCACCGCACCCGGGCTCTGGCGCTGCACCTGCAACGCGATGGCACGATGGAGGTGACACTGCAGGACGATCTGGGCCGTGAAAGCCATGTGGCGGCACGCACCGCCGTGATGGCGCTGGGTGGTCGCCAGCAATGGAGCCGGCAGCTCTGGGAAGAGCTGCGGCCGGGCCTGCGGCTGGCCGACTGCCGCCTGCATCACATGATCCCGTCCGACCGCCTGCTGACCGCCGAGGGGCTGGCCGAGATCGCCCGCGTACTGGATACGGCGGAAAGCGGCCGGATCGTCATTCTCGGCGGTTCGCACAGCGCCTATTCGGCGGCATGGGCCCTGACGCATCTGCTCGATGCCGGTCAGCTGAATGATCAGCAGATCCTGATCCTGGCGCGCCGTCGCTCGCCGGTCTTCTATCCCGACCAGGCAGCCGCCGAGGCAGACGACTATCCGGTGACAGCGGGGGATATCTGCCCGCGCACCAACCGTGTGCATCGTCTGGGCGGCCTGCGCGGCAACGGACGCGACCTGTGGCGGCAGATCGCCGGTAAGCCGGGCGCAATCCCGGAAAGCCGCGTGGCCATGCAGCAACTGGAGACAGTGCCGGCGGAAGACCTGCAGCGCATTCTGGAAGATGCGGCCGTGGTGATCCCCGCTTTCGGCTACAGTGCGGGAGCGCTGCCGGTCTTTGATCATCGCGGACGGCGGCTGCCGTTGCAGGCCGAACGCGGGCTGGCGGCGGTGGATGCCGAGGGCCGCGTGCTGCGGGCCGACGGCAAGCCGCTGCCGCAGATTTTCGGGCTTGGCCTGGGCTCAGGCTACCGGCCCGACGGCGCGATGGGCGGTGAACCGAATTTCCGCGGTCAGGCGAACAGTCTCTGGCTGTACCAGAACGATATCGGCGCACTGATCTATCGCAGCATCCAGGCGGTCCTCGACAAGGAAATATCCCCCACCTTGCGGTCAATGCCATCCCCGGCAAAAACGCAGTCCATGCCTGCACCTGCCTATTGATGGCCAGACATGAAAAAGCCCGCACATGGCGGGCTTTTCCAATTCAAATGTGATCTATTGCTCGGACAGTTTGAGCTCTGGCGTGTACTCGCCGGGCTTGGTCTTGATGATGGCCTGACCGGCAACCACGATCTTGCGTTCTGGATCATAGGTCAGCGTCGGCCCGCCATACAGTTCCCAGCCGTTGTTCAACGCGGCCGTGATGCGATGGCAGAAGGCAGCATCATCCTTGCCGGTGAGATAGCGGTAGAGCTTCACGGGACGATCAGTCCTGGCTGCGACGCTTCAGCGCCAGCTTCCAGGCGGCCTGCATGATGGCGACGCCCAAAGCAGTCTTCACCGCTGTCGCAGCCCAGAAGGGATACAAACCAACGGCCAGTGCACGCTCCACGCCAACCAGCGTCGACAGCCAGGCGACGCCGAAGGCCAGGATCACAGCATGGCCCACCGTCATCGCGACCGCGCCGCGCAGCAACGAGCGGTCCCAGCCGCGCTCGGCCAGCCAGCCGATCAGCCAGACCGACACCACGAAGCCGACGAGATAGCCAGCGGTCGGCCCCATGAAATAGGCCGGGCCGGCAGCGGCGCTGGCAAAAACCGGGAGGCCGACGAAGCCTTCAGCCAGATAGAGCAGCACGGTGGCGGTGCCCAGACGGCTGCCGAAGCTCATGCCGATCACCAGGATGGCCAGAGTCTGCAGGGTCATCGGCACCGGCCAGAACGGCACCTGCACCTTGGCCGACAGCGCCAGCAGCGCCGAACCGGCGACCATGGCGAGCGCAATACGCCAGGCGCGCATGCCAGAATTATAGAAGCCCGGCATTACATGATTGAGCAGCGTGGTGTTGATCGTGGCAGCAGACATCATCGGCTCCTGTTTTACGCGAATTCGAGAATGACCTGGTCAACCGCCAGGCTGTCGCCCTTCTTGGCGTTGACCTTCTTCACGGTGCCATCGCGCTCAGCGCGCAGCACGTTTTCCATCTTCATAGCCTCGACCACGGCCAGCGCTTGCCCGGCCTTGACCGCTTCGCCTTCGGCCACAGCAATCGAGACCACCAAACCCGGCATCGGGCAGAGCAGATACTTCGACATGTCGGGCGGCAGCTTTTCCGGCATCAGACGCGCCAGCTCGGCCGCACGCGGTGTACGCACCGCCACATCCAGCTCGGCGCCGCCATGCACGACCCGCACGCCATCGGGCCGTGCCGAGACGCGCGCCACCACGGTCTGGCCATTCACGGTGCCGCGGAAGAAGGCCTGGCCCGGCTTCCAGTCGCTGCGGACCTTCAAGGCTTTACCCCCAGCTTTGCTTCCCTGGCCGATCTTCACATCGCAGCCGCCCTCGGCATCCGTGACGTCGATCTTGTATTCAGTCTTGTTCAGCACCGCGATCCACTGGGCATCCGGCACCCATTCGGGCAAGCCCAGCTTGCCGCCAAGATGACGGGCGCGCAGTTCGTTGCGGATATGCAAAAGCGTAGCCACGGCCAGCGCCGTGTTCCGGCGATCATCCGGCAGCTCGGTGCCGCTGAAGCCGTTAGGCCATTCCTCGGCAATGAAGTTGGTCGACAGCCGGCCTTCACGGAAGCGCGGATGATCCAGCACGGCCGAGAGGAAGTTGACGTTATGGCCAATGCCGGCAATCCAGGTCTCGTCGAGCGCGGCCGACAAGGTCGAGATGGCTTCCGCGCGATCTTTGCCGAAGCTGCAGAGCTTGGAGATCATCGGATCGTAGAACATGCTGATCTCGCTGCCCTCGACCACACCGGTGTCGTTGCGGATGACATCGGATTCCGGTGCGGTGCGCCAACGCGCCAGGCGACCGGTACTGGGCAGGAAGCCGCGCACCGGGTCTTCAGCATAGATGCGCACTTCCACGGCCCAGCCGTTCAGCTTCACATCGCTCTGCTTGATGCTGAGCGTCTCGTTGGCTGCAACACGGATCATCTGTTCGACCAGGTCGATCCCGGTGATCAGTTCGGTGACCGGATGCTCCACCTGCAGGCGGGTGTTCATTTCCAGGAAGTAGAAGCTGCGGTCCGGACCGACGATGAATTCGACCGTGCCGGCGCTGTCGTAGTTCACGGTCTTAGAGAGCGCGACGGCCTGCTCGCCCATCGCCTTGCGGGTCTTCTCGTCGAGGAACGGGCTCGGGGCCTCTTCGACCACCTTTTGGTGGCGGCGCTGGATCGAGCATTCACGCTCGCCCAGATAGATCACGTTGCCATGCTTGTCGCCCAGCACCTGGATTTCGATATGGCGCGGCTGCTCGATGTATTTCTCGATAAAGACGCGGTCATCGCCGAACGAGTTCTTGGCCTCATTGGTGGCAGACGAGAACCCCTGCGCCACTTCGTCGGCAGAGCGCGCGATGCGCATGCCCTTGCCGCCGCCGCCAGCCGAGGCCTTGATCATCACCGGGAAGCCGATCTCGGTGGCGATCTTCATGGCTTCCTCTGTCGATGCAATCGCGCCGAGATAACCGGGAACCGTCGAGACGCCGGCCTTCTGGGCCAGCTTCTTGGACTCGATCTTGTCGCCCATGGCGTAGATCGCATCCGGATTGGGGCCGATGAAGGCGATGCCGGCCTCTTTCAGGGCCGCGGCGAACTTGCGGTTCTCCGACAGGAAACCATAGCCCGGATGCACGGCCTGCGCGCCGGTCTGCTTGCAGGCGGCCACGATCTTCTCGATCACCAGATAGCTCTCGGCGGCAGCCGCCGGGCCGATATGCACAGCCTCGTCGGCCATGCGCATATGCAGCGCGCCGTCGTCGGCATCGGAATAGACCGCCACGGTCTTGATTCCCAGCCTGCGGCAGGTCTTGATCACGCGGCAGGCGATTTCACCGCGATTGGCGATCAGGATTTTCTTGAACAGTTTCTCGGCCATGATACGCGCTACCCTTACAACGGAATGTTGTCGTGCTTTTTCCAGGGGTTCTCCAGCTTCTTCTCGCGCAGCATGGCGAGCGAGCGGGCGATCCTGTAGCGCGTGTTATGCGGCATGATCACATCGTCGATGAAGCCGCGATGGCCGGCGACGAAGGGATTGGCGAATTTCTGGCGATATTCTTCCGTACGTTCGGCGATCTTGGCCGGGTCATTCATTTCGGCACGGAAGATGATCTCGACGGCGCCCTTGGGGCCCATCACGGCGATCTCGGCCGAGGGCCAGGCATAGTTGACGTCGCCGCGCAGATGCTTGGAGGCCATCACGTCATACGCGCCGCCATAGGCCTTGCGTGTGATCACCGTGACCTTCGGCGTGGTCGCCTCGGCATAGGCGAACAGCAGCTTGGCGCCATGCTTGATGATGCCGCCATATTCCTGGCTGGTGCCGGGCAGGAAGCCGGGCACGTCGACGAAGGTGACGATCGGGATGTCGTAGCAGTCGCAAAAGCGCACAAACCGCGCGCCCTTGCGCGAACTGTCGATATCCAGGCAGCCGGCCAGCACCATCGGCTGGTTGGCGACGATGCCGACGGTCTGGCCGCCGATGCGGGCGAAACCGATGATGATGTTCTTGGCGTAATTGGGCTGCACCTCGAAGAAGTCGCCCTCGTCCACCACCTTCTCGATCAGCTCCTTCATATCGTAGGGCTTGTTCGGATTGGGCGGGACCAGCGTATCGAGCGAGGCCTCCTGGCGGTTGATCGGATCCCAGGTCTCGCGAACCGGGGCCTTCTCACGATTGTTCAGCGGCAGGAAGTCGAACATGCGGCGCGTCTGCGCCAGCGCCTCGACGTCATTCTCATAGGCATTGTCGGCCACCGAGGACTTGGTGGTATGCGTCACCGCACCGCCAAGCTGCTCCTGGGTCACCACCTCCTGCGTCACGGTCTTCACCACATCGGGACCGGTGACGAACATGTAGCTGCTATCCTTCACCATAAAGATGAAGTCGGTCATCGCAGGCGAATAGACCGCGCCGCCGGCGCAGGGCCCCATGATGACGGAAATCTGCGGCACGACGCCGGAGGCCAGCGCGTTGCGCTGGAACACCTCGGCATAACCGGCAAGGCTGTCGACGCCTTCCTGGATGCGTGCGCCGCCGGAATCATTCAACCCGATCACCGGCAGGCCCACCTTCATGGCGGTGTCCATGATCTTGCAGATCTTGCCGGCATGGCTGGCCGAGAGCGAACCGCCGAAGACGGTGAAGTCCTGGCTGAAGACGAAGGTCGCGCGACCGTTGATGGTGCCATAGCCGGTGACGACGCCGTCGCCGGCCACCTTCTGGCCATCCATGCCGAAATCGGTGCAGTCATGCTCGACGAACATGTCCCACTCCTCGAAGGAGCCGGGATCGAGCAGGAGTTCGATGCGCTCACGGGCGGTCAGCTTGCCCTTGGCATGCTGGGCTTCGATGCGTTTCGCCCCGCCGCCCTGCCGCGCCTGTGCGCGTTTCTCTTCCAACTGCCGGATGATGTCCTGCATGCAACTCCCCGATTTGGCGCTGTCTCGAATGGGGCGCCTTATGACATGGCCGTGACACGGCAATAGCACATCGCGGGGAGCGGCAAAATAGTCGGCGCTGCAGTGCAATAGAAGAATGGAAACCCTTGCGATAAAAGGAATTTATCGCTGCTGATATATCAGACTGAACCGGAATTACCGCAGATCAGGCTTAACGTTGGGGCAGTCGGGCCTCGGCCAGATCAGCGCCGTCCAGCAGGGCGCGCGACATATCGGCATCATCCAGCCAGGCCTGCCGCAACCGAGCCCCCCGCAGATCGGCGCTGCGCAACAGGCTGCGCGTCAGATTGGCGGGAAAGGATTTCACCAGGCCAACCATCAGAGGGCTGAGGTCTGCATCACGCAGGTCGGCGCGCACCAGCATGGCGCCGCTCAGGTTCGCACCACGCAGATCGGCACTGGCGAGATTGCAGTCGCGCAGGTCGGCATCGACCAGGCGCGCGCCCTGCAGCGAGGCGCGCTCCAGGTTGAGGCCCTGCAGCACCGCCCCTTCCAGCATCGCGCCGGTGAGCACCAGACCGGGGCGCGGGCCGATGCTGCGCAGATCGTAGCCGCTGAAATCGAACAGCCGTCCCTTGAGACCGTCGGTCTCGACCCACAGGCGATACAGGCGAAATGCTTCGTCGATACTGACATCGAGTTCGGCAATCGAACGGCCGTGCGGCGTGTCGTCCAGAATCCCGCGCAGATCGGCACCGGCAAGCTGCGTCTTTTCCAGCCGCACGCCGACCAGAACCGCGCCGCGCAGTTCAGCGTCTTTCAGATTGGCGCCAGTCAGATCAGCGCCTGAGAGATTGGCGCCGGAAAGTTTGGCCGCCGAGAGATTGGCGCGCGACAGCACACAGTTGATCAGAACCGCATCGCTGAAGTCGGTTCGCCCTGCCGTCACGCCGGTCATGTTCGCGCCGGTGAGATCGGCCGCCACCAGCTTCGCGCCGCCAAGATCAACCGCGTCATGATCGGGCTTGACCAGATGCGTGCCGCCGACGGGATCGCGCTGGGCGACCATGCCGTCGCAGAGATCGGCTTCCTGCAGCTTCGCACCAGTGAGATCGGCACCACGCAGCGATGCACCGCGCAAGTCGGCATGATCCAGACGCGCATTCTGAAGGCTGGCGCCCCGCAGATCGGCGCCGAACAGCACGGCACTGCTCAGGTTCGTGTCGGCCATGTTGACCGCCTGCAGATTGCAGCCCGTGAAATCAGCCCCGGCGAGATCAACGCCGGCCATCGAGAGATGGGACAGGTCGCGATAATGCAGGATCGCCCGCCGCCCCCCGGGCAGGCGCTGGCGGTACTTTTCGTGATCCGCAATGATGGCCAGAAGCTCGCCATAGCCCATTTTGGGCCGCTGCCGCTTCGGCGTATCTGTTCCTGCCATATGTCGGGCCCCCCTGAAGGCCGACATCAAGTCCCCGTGATCGCGAGTGACTATAACAAGCGATTCGCAGCCCCGCCCAGAAAAGGTTGTGCCTGTGGATTAGGCACAACCGGAGGGAATAGCACTAAGAGGCGACCTGCAGTAAAGCGAGAAATCGGGTGGTCGCCTCGAGGTCGGCAGCCAGTCCGGCGCGACGTTTGGCAGCTTCCGCATCTTCGCCCCAGCGTTCGACCTGGTGCAGTTCGTCCAGAAGACCGGCTTCGGTGGCTGCGGCAGCGTCGACTCGTCCTTCCAGCAGGGCCAGGCCCAGCACCACCGAGCCGGTATTGGTGGTGGCCGCATGCAGCGCGGTCAGCTGGTATTGATCGCAGCCTTCACAGACCCGTTGCAGGCGAGGCCTTAGCTCCGGCGGCTGGTCAACCGCCATGATGCCGCTGGTGACCGCGATCTGCACATCAAAGCGTTCGCGGAACCAGTCCAGCAGCGGCTGCCAGACAGCGGCCTGCTTTTCGGCAAGTGCGGCAGGCTGATCCGCGCGATAGGCCAGCAGGTCGGTGCCGCTGTAGCGCAGGATGTCATCGGTGGCGAAGCTGCGGTCGACGGCCACGCGGTCGATGGCGGTGGCGGCCAGCTGCATCAGCGGCATGGTCGAGGGTTTGATCTCGCCCTCCTGAGCCTGCCATTCGGCGGCGATCGCCTCGGCCAGCGCCAGTGTCGGCAGACGCATCTCGACCTTGGCCGGCGTTTTCAGCATGCGGCCGTCCAGCCGCACGGTGGCCGTGCCATCCGCTTCGGCCTGCGCCGTCGCCTCTTTATAGAACCGCTTCATGCCTGCGGCTTATAGCGACGACACCACAGCTCATCAACGGCTGAACAGATTGCCCAGGCCCCGCTTCAGATTATCGACGGGATTATCCGATTTCGGCTGCTCGGCCGGCTGCGTACCAGACTTTGCCGCCGAGGCCGGCACCGGACGCCCCTCGGCCAACGCCACAGCCTTGGCGCAAGCCGTCGCGGCATCATCGCCTCCTGAACCCAGCGCCGGCGACAGCAGCGCCAGCGGACCCAGGGCGGCCATGCCGGCGGCCGCGCCCAGCACGTTCTTGGCCAGGGCAGCAGGATCGGGCGTGAAGCTGGGATCGGTCAGCTTGCCGCGCACCATCACCGGCGGCAGCGCGGCGGCCAGCCCGCTGTCGCGCGAGGACGGCACCAGACGCAGGTTCAACTGCTCGGCACCCAGGTTGACGGTGCCGTCGCCGGTCATGGTCATGCTGCCAGTTTCGGCCAGCATCGCCTTGGGCGTCAGCACGCCGGCCTTGATGTCGAGACCGGTGACCACGCAATGCAACTTGGTCTTGGCGGAGGCTCGATCCAGCGCCGCGACGGCGCGCGCCATCCCGGGCAGGAAGTCACGGATGTATTCCTCCTTCAGCTCGCCCTCACCCACTTTCAGGACCAGTTTGCCGTTCAGGCCGGCCATGAGCTGCCGCATGCTGGCGCCTTGGCTGGTGACATCCAGCGCCAGATCGGTCGGCGCACCACGCCGCACGATATCGGTGATACCGGCCTTCTGCAGGTATTCGCTCAACACGATGCCTTTGCCATCGAGCTTTGCATTCAAGGCCTTGGACTTGCCATTGAATGTGATGTCGCCGTTGAGGTTGCCCTGCGCGAGTGATGCGACAGCCGGCCTCACGTTCAACACGCCATCTTTCAGCGTGAGCGCCAGCGCCACGCCCTGCGCGTCGAAGGCCGGCGCCTTCAGATGCTCGGCCTTGTAGGTTATCTGCGCATCGGCGGCGTTCAGACCATCAAGCGGCAGCGGATCGTTGTTGAACAGGCGGCCGTCGCCGGCAGGCGCTTTCGCGCCGCCACTCCCGCCGGCACTGCCGGCAGGTTTGGCGGCATCCTTGGGCAGCAACTGGTTCACATCCATGCTCTTGGAAGCGAGATCGGCCTTCACCGCCGGCTTTGCGCCGGCCAGGTTGAGCTCGGCCGTACCGGTGAGATCGCTGTCCGCGATCCTGGCGTTGATGTTGTTGAGCGCATAGCGCTGCGGACCGAGATCCTTCACTTCGGACTGGAAGGTCAGCGGCACCGCCGGCGCGCTGGCACCGAAAGCCGCCGCCAACTTGGCAAGATCAGGGGCCTCGGCCGAAACCTTTAATGCGATGCCCTTGCCCTGCATCGGCTGGGCAATACTGCCATCGACGGCGAGCTTTGCGTTGGGCACGGTGACATTGAGCTTCACCGGCCAGGGCCGGCTGGGCGCTATCAGGTCATCCAGGCTGCCCAGCGTGCCATCGGCCTTGATCTCGTTGCCGTTGATCACGGCGACCAGCTTGGTCGCCAGCATGTTGCCGCTGGCCTGCTTGATCGAAAACTCGCTGAGATTGACATCGGTCTTCGAGCCGCTCTGCGCATCGTGATAGGCCAGCTTCACATTCTTGAGCGAGACATTCTCGATGGCGGGAATGCTGCCCCCGCCAGACTTCTGCCCGGCAGGTGCCTGCGGCTGCTGCGCGGGGGCCGGCTTCTGGCCGGCGAAATCCCAGTTGGCCCGGCCCTGGCGGTCCTTCTCAAGCAGCAGATCAACGTCATTCAGCACAAGGCTGTCGACCTTCACCTGGCTGCGGATCAGGGCAATCAGATCGACCTGTGCGGTGAACTCGCCGATGGTGGCCATCTGCGGCCGGCTGCCCCAGCTTGCATTGGCGAAACTGACGCGCTTCACACCAATGCCCAGCGGCCAGAGACTGAGTTTCATGTCTTCGGCAATATCGAGTTTGCGACCGGTGGCTTCTTCGACGGCTGCCACGATCTGCGGCTTGAAGCGGTTCACATCCACGGTCAGCGCCGCGACCACGGCAGCGACCACCAGCAGCACCAGAACGACGCCAATCCATTTCAGCACGCGCATGCGGCACCTCCCGTCAAAGACAGTAACGATCAGGCCATCAGTTCGATCACCAGATCAGGAAGTTCCTCGAAGTTTCTTATGACTTTCTGCGCCCCGGCATTCCAGAGCACATCTTCATCGTGATAGCCCCAGGCGACGCCGATCGCCCTCACCCCGGCATTGCGGGCCATCTCCATGTCATACGTAGTGTCGCCCACCACAATGGTCGAGCCGCGATCCGCGCCGGTCTCGGCCATGGCTTGCAGCACCATGTCGGGTGCCGGCTTGCCGGCCGCCACGACGTCATTGGTCTGCAGCGTGACGAAGCGGCCGGTCAGGCCGTGGGTCTTGAGTGTGAAGTCGAGGCCACGGCGCGCCTTGCCGGTGGCGATGCCAAGCAGGTAGCCGGCCGCCTCCAGCCGGTCCATGGCATCGACCAGACCGGGAAACAGCGGTTCGTGATGGTCGGGCACCAGGCGCTGGGCAATGGCAGCCTGCTTGTAGGCATCGACGACGGCCGTCAACGAACCGGCGCCATAGGGCAGCAGGCTTTCAATCGCGGCATCCAGCGGCAGACCGACGGTGCGGCGCACGGTATCGGCTTCAGGCACGATCAGACCGTTGGCGGCGAAGGCGGAATGCATCGCGGATACGATGTGATGCTGGCTGTCGACCATGGTGCCGTCGCAGTCGAACAGCACCAGCCTGGGCGGCACGAAATCGGGGCCTGAAATGTCTTTGGAGGAATCCATGCCCCAGACTCGCATGCCCGGCTGCCGGGCTCAACTCGGGACGGCTTCTGGGGCTGAAAACCAACAAAAAAAGGCCCCCGTCCGAAGACGGGAGCCCCAATAAACCGTCACTGCGCCTCAGTTGACGGCTTTCCTGGCATCACGGGATTTCTGGTCGGTACGGGCCTGATCCTGCTTCAGCTGGTCCTTTTTCAGGTCGGCCTTGCGCTGGTCTTCCTTCTTCAGGTCAGACTTGAGCTCGGCCTTCTTCGCATCCTTGTGCTGGTCGGCCTTGTGATCCTCGGCCTTCTTGACCGACGGCGCCGTCGGTGCGGCCGGGCCGCTCACGCTGGGCTGGGCCGGAGTCGCGGGCTGCGCCGGGGTGGCCTGGGCATAGGCGCCGGCAGCACCGAACGACAGGGCGCCGGCAACGGTCAGGGCGGTGGCGAGGGTTTTAAAGCGGGTCATGGGTGCCTCCTTCGGGGGCGTAGACACCGACGGTACATCCACCCGGATGCCTCGGTCGGTACGGGTGTCACACTGTTGGCCGATCATGGCGGCACGGGGATGCAATCAAGGCGTTGTTGTGGCAGATAGATAGCATGACAAAGCCGACGAAATCCCGCTCCGCCACCCGCCGCGCCTCTTCGGTCGCCGGCCTGACCCAGCTTGGCAAGATGGCCGCCCAGCCGGCGCGCCCGGAAGATGCGGTCCTGGAGACCGTGCCCAATCCGCAGCCGGGTGTGACCTATCTGATCCGCTTCACGCAGCCGGAGTTCACCAGCCTCTGCCCGATGACCGGCCAGCCCGACTTCGCGCATCTGGTGATCGATTACGTGCCGAACCGGCAGATTGTTGAATCGAAATCGCTGAAGCTGTTCCTCAACAGCTTCCGCAATCACGGTGCCTTCCATGAGGATTGCACCGTCGGCATCGCCAAACGCCTGGTCGCAGCGATGCAGCCGCGCTGGCTACGCATCGGCGGCTACTGGTATCCGCGCGGCGGCATGCCGATCGATGTCTTCTACCAGACCGGCAAGCCGCCGGCCGGCCTGTGGCTGCCCGACCAGGGCGTCGCCGCCTATCGCGGCCGCGGCTGATCCCATCATGCGCGGCGGTCGCGGTCTCGCGCTGTTGCTTCTCGCCCTCGGCCTGATCGGCTGTAGCGGCATGGAGAACAGCGTGCGCGACCTGAATCGCAGCCTGTATCGCGGCATGGGCGGCGGCAGCGACCGTCCGCGCGCATCAGACAGTGCCAGCACTCCCAGCGATCGCCCTGTCACGCCTTGCTTCAATGCCGAGGCCGGCCTGCTCTACATCAGCCAGACCGGCCGCTGTGCACCGGGCTACAGTCCTGTCGGCAGCGACGTCGCCGAGCGCCAGTTCCAGGCCTCCAATTCACGCACACCGGTGGCGGGTCGCGGTGCGCCGGAGATCACCCCAGTACAGCCCCGCACCTATCAGCCCGCCACGCGTGGCGGCATCGGCAACGCGCCGCAAGCCAATGTTCCGCCTGGCGGCGGTGCAGCCATCGGTACCATCACGCCTTATGACAGTAACCCGGCGCGCGTGGGAGAAGGTGTCTATGCGCTGTGCTATAGCGACAGCACCGGCCAGGTCTTCGAAGCGCAGGCCTGTCCGACCGGCAGTCGCTGGATCAATACGGAAGAAGCCCAGCTGCTGCAGCGTGCACAGCTGACCGAAGCCATCTGGTGCTTCTATACCGATCGCCGCGTGCTCTATCGCAGCCGGGCCTGCCGGCCGGGCGATCAGAAGCTGAGCGTGGCTGAGGCCAACCAGATCTGGGACACCCTGCCGACGGACCGCCGCACGCGGACGCGGCCGTCGGAAACACCGAACGCCGTGCAGGCGCCGGTGCCCACAATGAACCCCGTGCCGCGCAGCGGCGTGAATGCTACGCCGCTGCCTGCGCCGAAATAGCGCTGGCGTCTTTCAGCACCACCGCAAAGCGATCGTTGAGCGCCGCCATGGTGATGCGATGCATCTCGGTGGCCAAGATCGCACCGCTGCCGGTCGGATCGGGCAGATCGCGATCGGCGCAGGCCGAGGCGACGACGGCAGCCCGGTAGCCATGATCCAGCGCGCTGCGCGCCGTGGCACTGATGCACATATGGCTCTGGAAACCGGCGATGATCACATCCGGACGGCCCAGCCCCTTCAGCACTTCGTCCAGATTGGTCTTGGCAAAGCTGTTGGGCAGACCCTTGGTGACGATGGTCTCGCCATCCAGCGGTCGCACGGTCGCGATGAACTCTGCCTTCGGACCTTCGGGATTGAACAACGCTCCGCCCGGCCGGCCATGATGACGCACATGAATCACCGGCGCACCGCTGGCGCGGGCGGCGGCCAGCAGACGGCCGATCTCGGCCACGGCGGCCTCGACGCCAGTGAGCGGCAGGCCGCCATCGGCCAGATATTCATTCTGGGCATCCACCACCACCAGGGCAGCCTTGTCCCACTGGAACGGCACGCCGGCAGCGCCGGCCATTTCGAGCAGGGTTTTGGGACGGGTCATCACGCACACTCCGATTGAGGACTATATGCCCTGATTTAGGCCATGGCGGGCCTTGTGCAAATTCCATAAGATCGCGCGATGCCTATGCAAAAACGCACAGATGCCCAGATGGGCATCCAGCCGGACTGGAACGACCTGCGCTACGCCCTGGAACTGGCGCGTCATGGCAGTCTCTCGGCCACGGCCCGGGTGCTGAAGGTGAACCACGCCACGGTGGCGCGGCGGATCGCGATCCTGGAAGAGACATTGGGCTTCCAGCTGTTCGAACGACGGGCACGCGGCTACCGCCCGACTCCCCTTGCCGCCCCGGTGCTGCAGGCCGCCGAACAGATCGAGGCGCCACTGCTCCGGCTGGGTCGCCTGGCCGAGGCGCAGCGCGGCGAGCAGGTCGAAGGGCTGGTGCGGATCACCACGACCGAAGGCGTTGCCAGCCACACCATTGCGCCCTACCTGGCGGAGATGCGTCGGCGTTGGCCGCGGCTGGAACTGGAAATACTGGTCGATCATCGTTCGCTCAGCCTGGCACGGCGCGAAGCCGACATCGCCATCCGCTGGGCGCGGCCGAAGACCGGCGAGCTCTACGCCAGCCGGCTTGGTGCGGTGCCCTATCGCCTGTATCGCCACGCCAATATTGCGGACAGCACGGCCGTGGCCGCCTTCGACGAAAGCCTGCCCGACCTGCCGGAAATGCAGTGGCTGGCCAAACAGCCGGGCCTGCGCCCGGTTCTGCGCAGCAACAGCATGATCCCGATGGTGGCGGCGGCGCGCGCCGGCGCCTGCGCCGTGCTGCTGCCTGATTATATCGCCCGGCAATATCCAGAGCTGGTTGCCGAAAGCGGCAAGCCGCCGGTGACGCGCGAGCTGTGGTTGGTGATTCATCGCGACTTGCGCAAGGCGCCGCGTGTGCGTGCCGTGGCGGATTATCTGGCCGAGACGATCAAGACCGCGCTGCGCTGAAAAAAACGCGCCTAGTGCAGCCCGGCTTTCTGGAGCGAACGGCGAAAGCGTCGCAATCCCCACCAGACGACCAAGGCAACGACCGGGATGGAGATACCGATGGCGATCTCCTTGTCGACCGGCAATCCTACCGCATGCAGGGCCTGCGCGGCATAACCGACCAGCCCAACCGTGTAATAGGTGATCGCGGCAACCGACAAGCCCTCGACTGTTTCCTGCAGGCGCAGCTGCAGACGCGAACGGCGGTTCATCGCATCGAGCAGCTCGACATTCTGCCGCTCCAGCGCCACATCGACGCGGGTGCGCAGCAGGTTGGCGATGCGGGTCGCCCGCCGCGACAGGCCCTCAATGCGTTCGGCCATGGTGATGCAGGTACGCATGGCCGGTGAAAGCCGACGTTCCATGAACTCACTGATGGTCGGCTGCCCCTCGATGCGGATCTCGCGTAGTTCGGCGACGCGGCGTTCGACCAGAGCATGATAGGCCCGAGCTGCGCCGAACCGGTACGGCGTCTCCACCGCCAGAGTCTCGACCTCGGCAGCCAGACCGGCAATTTCGCGCAACAGCGTCTGCTCGCTTTCATGCGCAACATCGACCATGCGACCCGATAACTTGGCCAGCTCCTGCTCCAGCATGGTGATGCGCGGCGCCACCTGCTGCGCCAGCGGCAAGGCCAGCAGCGCCATCATGCGATAGGTTTCGATATCCAGCAGCCGCATCACGATGCGCCCGCATTGTGCCGGCGTCAGGCCTCGATCATGCAGCAAAAAGCGCACGGCATCGTCGACGCCCAGATGAAAATCCGTCCATACCGTCGCCTGCCCGCCGGCCAGGCCGCTGGCAGCCAACGTCGGTCCGTCAAACAGCGTTTCCAGCATGGTGGCATCGGGTGCCTGTTCACTGCCGGCCAGCACTGTCACATCGGCTGCGATCATCAGCCGGCCAGGCAGTTGCGCCAGCCAGTCCGCCGGCAGCGGTAAGCGGCTGGCTGCCATGGCAGCTCCCGCAGCGCGGTGCAGGTACAGTGTATAGGTCGAGAATTCGGTGCGCTTTTCCCATATCAGGTGCCCGTCTTCGGGCAACGGGACAGCAACATGGCGCACGCCAGCTTCGGGTTCAGCCGCCTTCACAGCCCGGCAGAGCGCAACAAGATGTGCATGCTCGGCCGCAGCTTCATCTTGCCCCTTGAGCATCATGCCCAGATGCAGGACACGACCGGGCGCTGCCAAGGGCAGTGGCGGGCGGGCATGAACTTCGGCAGCAAGGTCGGGACGCAGCGGGTGCGCCCGCTGTCGCAGATGGTCTGGCAGCAGCGGCTGGTCTATTCCAGCCATGCGTCGGCGCTTTTCTCGATCTCCAGACCGAGAAAGTCCCAGGTCGCCCGCATATGCTCCGACAACGGTGCCCGCACTTCAAGGATACCGCCATCGGGATGCGCCAGCCGGATGCCGCGAGCATGCAGATGCAGCTTACGGCTGACACCACCGGTGAGATGCGCCTCGGCACCGCCATATTTGCCGTCGCCGACAATTGGCCGGCCCATCAGCGCAGCATGCACGCGCAGCTGATGCGTGCGGCCGGTGAGCGGCGCCATGGCGAGCCACGAGGCACGACGGCCAGCGGTATCGATGGTGCGATAAAGCGTGACGGCATTCTTGCCATCCTCTTCGTCGGCCGCCATCTTCTCGCCAGCAGCGCCCGGCAGCTTGGACAACGGCATGCTGATCTTGCCCTGGCGGATTTCGGGCACCCCCATGACCAGCGCCCAGTAAAGCTTGTGCGCTTCGCGCGCCTTCAACGCACCGGCAAGCTTGGCGGCAGCCGAAGCCGTGCGCGCCAGCAGGATGACGCCGGATGTGTCCTTGTCCAGGCGATGCACCAGACGCGGACGCTCGGCATTGCCGAATTTCAGGAAGCCCAGCAGGCCATCGAGATGTTCGGTCTGTCCGGTGCCGCCCTGGGTCGCCAGTCCCGGCGGCTTGTTGATGACAATGACGGCATCATCCTTGTGCAGGACTGCAGCTTCGAGTTCGGCAATGCGTGCCGGTGTCGCCCGGGCCGGCCGCGGCTCACGCGGACGCTCGTCAACTTGCGGCGGTTCACCCAGTGGCGGAATACGGATGGTCTGCCCGATCTCCAGGCGGGTCGCCGCCTTGGCGCGACCACCATCAACACGCACCTGACCGGTACGCAGCAGCTTCTCCAGCTTGGCGTGGCCAAGCCAGGGATAGTGACGCTTGAACCAGCGATCGAGCCGTAAGTCGGCTTCGCCGTCGCTGACGGTGCGGGTGATGACCTGGGACATGGATTGATGACTCTGACTGAAAGACGAAAAACGCTCAGCGCCAGACACGGCGCAGGCGATCCTTTTCCTGTGGCTCTTCCGGCTGCGGCTGGACAACAGGGTCGGCAGGCTTCTGCTGCGCCCGGGCAGCCTGACGGGCGACCCATTCCTGACGGCGCTGTTCATGGCCTTCGACCGATTGAACCTCGATCTCGCATTCCTGCGCGGCCTGGAAGATGATCTGGCGGGTTACATTCTTGAATTGCGCCAGCTTGCCGTAGAAGCAGTCGTCACGGCTGGGAACCTGGCCGGGTACATAGAAAGCCTTTTCCTTCGGCGCATTGACGGCATAGTTCACCACCCCGCTGAGGATCAGCAGGCCGAGAGCCGCACCACCGTATATGCCGAGCTTCTGAAGCACGGAGAACCTGTCCAGGAATTTGCCGATTGCGGACGCCATAGTCCCAAAATACACCAGTTCAGCCTAGCGGTCAGCGGTTGCGTCTTGGTTAACGCCCTCAGGATTGACCGTCTTCCCCCTGCCGGCGGGCCCGCAGCTTCTGCCAGTAGTCCAGCCTTTTCTGGATTTCCCGCTCAAATCCCCGCTCCACCGGTCGATAGAAGTTCTGGCGGTCCATATCCGAGGGGAAGTAGTTCTGGCCCGAAAAGCCGTCCTCGGCATCGTGGTCGTAGTTGTAGCCGGCGCTGTAGCCCAGCTCTTTCATCATCTTGTTCGGCGCGTTCAGGATATGCATCGGCGGCATCAGCGAGCCATGCTCGCGCGCGGCACGCTTGGCCGCCTTCTCCGCCTTGTAGGCGGCATTCGACTTTGGCGCGGTGGCCAGATAGATCACAGCCTGCACCAGGCCGAGTTCACCTTCCGGTGATCCGAGGAAGTCGTACATGTCCTTGGCCGCCAAAGCCTGCAGCAGCGCATTGGGATCGGCAAGACCGATATCCTCGGCCGCGAACCGCACCAGGCGTCGCGTGATATAGAGCGGGTCCTCCCCGCCGGCCAGCATGCGTGCCATCCAGTAGAGCGCCGCATCGACATCGGATCCGCGCAGCGACTTATGCAGCGCCGAGATCAGATTGTAATGCTCGTCCTGGGTCTTGTCATAGATCGGCGCACGCTTCTGCAATGTCTCGGCCAATCGCGCCGGATCAAGCGGTTCAACATCGGCCGGCAGAGTGTAAATCTGCTCGGCCATGTTCAGCAGATAGCGGCCATCTCCATCAGCCATGGCGCGTAATGCGGCGCGAGCCTCGGTCGTCAGCGGCAGCGGACGCTCCTCAATGACTTCAGCACGGGCGAGCAAAGCCTCCAGCGCCGCATCATCCAGACGATGCAGCACCACGACCGAAGCGCGCGACAGCAGTGCCGAGTTCAGGGCGAAGCTGGGATTCTCGGTTGTCGCACCAACCAGCACCACAGTTCCGTCTTCCACATAAGGCAGGAAGCCGTCCTGCTGGGCGCGATTGAAGCGATGGATTTCATCGACGAACAGCAGCGTACGCTTGCCCTGTGCCCGACGCTCCCGCGCGGCCTCAAAGATCTTGCGCAGGTCGGCGACACCGGAGAAGACGGCCGAGAGTGGTGCAAATTCTAACTCGGTGGCATCCGCCAACAGGCGCGCGATCGAGGTCTTGCCAGTGCCCGGCGGGCCCCAGAGGATAAGGCTGGCCAGCTTCTTCGCCTGCACCATGCGGGCGAGCGGTCCTTCGCCCTTCAGCAGATGATTCTGACCGATAATATCGTCCAGCGTCCGCGGGCGCAGGCGATCAGCCAACGGACCGGCTGGCGGCTTTTCCATACCTGCCGCACTGAACAGCGTCTCTGCAGTACCACCGGTTTTCTTGGTCATGCCCGCACCGTGACCGACAGTAATTGCTTGCCACGCCGGAGAACAACAGTCCATTGGCTGCCGCCGCGCAGAAGCCCCTGCAGGCCGCGCACATCGGCCACATCCTGATTGTTGATCTTGACGACGACATCGCCCACGCGCACCCGCAGACGGTTAGCCGGTGAACCCGGCGCGACGTCAGCCACAATCACGCCGCGTTCCAGGGTATCGATGCCGATCTCCTCGGCGAAGGCCGGTGAAAGATTGGCCACGGTGGCGCCCGCCAGTGGCTGATTGCCGGTCAGCTGCGTCCTGTCGCGCGGTGGATTTTCCGGCGCCTCGGCCAGGGCTATCTGCAGGCTTTGGCGCTGCCCGCGACGGGAAATATCGACGCGCGCCGTATCACCCAGCTTGCGAGTGGCAATGCGGAAGCGCAGCGCTTGCGGATCGTTGACTTCGCGGCCATCGATCGCCAGCACGACGTCGCCGGCGCGCAGGCCGGCACGATCTGATGGGCCGCCGCGATAGACCTCGCCGATCAACACGCCATTGGGACGGGACAGACCAAGCCCTTGTGCAATCTCGGACGTGACCGTTTCACCGCTGGCCCCGAACCAGGGACGACGAATGCCCTTCCCCGCCATGGCGCTGGCGACCGTGGAAGACACGAGGTTCGCCGGAATGGCAAAGCCGATGCCAACCGAACCGCCCGATTGGGAAAAGATCGCGGTATTGATGCCGGCAATCCTGCCGTCGAGCGTAAGCAGCGCGCCGCCGGAATTGCCCGGATTGATCGCGGCATCGGTCTGGATAAAGGACTGTGCCGTGAGGTCGTCCGAGATGGCCCGGCCAACAGCCGAGACGATGCCCTGCGTCACGGTCTGGCCGACACCGAAAGGATTGCCGATGGCGACGACCAGATCGCCCACCAGCAACTCATCGGAATCGCTGAACTCCAGATACGGCAGCGTCTCCCCCTGCACATCGATGCGCAGCACGGCCAGATCGGAGCGCGGATCGGCGGCGATCACGCGTGCCTCGAATTCACGGCGGTCGCTGAGCGCCACCACGATTTCGGTCGCGCCGTCGATCACGTGGTTGTTGGTCACAATGATCCCTTCGGCCTCGACGATCACACCCGAGCCCAGGGATTGCGCGACCCTTTCGCGCGGCTGGTTGCCCTGCATCTGGTCGCCGAAAAAACGGCGGAAGAACGGGTCGTCCATCAGAGGAGAGCGCCGCACCCGCTCCACCCGACGGGTGTAGACATTCACCACGGCCGGCGCGGCGCGCTGCACCAGGGGGGCGAAACTGAACTGGATTTCGGCCCGGCTGGCCGGGACACGCGGCTGCGGTTGCGTACCGGCCGGTTGCGCACCGGAACGGGCCGCCGGCAGCAGGGCCAGCAGTGCCATGAGAGAAATGGTCAGAATTCGAAGGATGGCTGCGCGCGTCATGACCGTGTTTAAATAAGGATGTTTCCGAAAGGTTTTCAATGGGTCAGGCCCAGCAAGAATTAACCCCGTCTTCATTCCCTCGCTGGATGCTGGCGGCATGAACCTGGAACAGCCGCTTCTGCAGCAGCTTTATACCTACTGGGACAGCAAGCGCGCCGGGGGCACACATCCTGGCCGCGACGCCATCGATCCCCTGGAGCTGCGTTTTATCCTCGGAAGTCTGATCCTGATCGATGTGGAAATGGATCCGATCCGTTTCCGCTATCGCCTGTTCGGCAGCGATGTCGCCCATCGTCAGGGCTTCGACATGACCGGGAAATATCTCGAAGATCACCCCTGGCAGGAACTCGCCGCGCTCGCGCGCGAAACCTATGTGCAGGTGCTGCAAACCCGCAAGCCCGCCCTCATCCGTCGCAAGGGTGTGGTCGACGAACAGTATGTCGACCATCATTCACTGGTCCTGCCGTTGGGCCAGAACCGCGTCGAGATGTTGCTGATCGGCGTGATCTTCGCCGCCATCTCGGAAGAAGAAATCTCGCAGGAACTGCGCTCCTGACCCATCGTCCCGAAGCGCGGGCAAAAAAAATGGCGGGCACTAGGGCCCGCCATTTTCATATCAGGTGATCGAAGCGCCTCAGGCGGCGGCTTCAGCCTCGGCGGCTTCCTGCACCGGGCCTGAATCCTGACCCTTGGCGGAAACATCGCGATCAACCAGTTCAACAACGGCGAGCGGCGCGGCATCGCCATAGCGGAAGCCGGCCTTCAGCACGCGGCTGTAACCGCCACTGCGCGAGGCATAACGCTCGTTCAGGGTCGAGAACAGCTTGTCCACCGCTGCCTTCTCCGGCAGGAAGGACAGGGCCTGGCGACGGGCATGCAGATCGCCGCGCTTGCCGAGCGTGATCAGCTTGTCGATCAGCGGCTTCAGCTCTTTGGCCTTGGGCAGCGTGGTAGTGATCTGCTCATGCTTGATCAGCGACGCAGCCATGTTGCCAAACATCGCACGGCGATGGGCGCTGGACTTGTTCAGTTTGCGGCCGGCATTGCGGTGACGCATAGGGACTCTCCTCGATCTTCGTCAGGCGGACAGGATCAGTATTGATCCTGAAGCTTCTTCGCCAGTTCCTCGATATTCTCCGGCGGCCAGTTGGGGACATGCATACCGAGATGCAGACCCATCTGAGCCAGAACTTCCTTGATCTCGTTCAGCGACTTGCGGCCGAAGTTCGGCGTACGCAGCATCTCTGCTTCGGTCTTCTGGATCAGATCACCGATGTAGACGATGTTGTCGTTCTTGAGGCAGTTGGCCGAACGCACCGAGAGCTCGAGCTCGTCGACGCGGCGCAGCAGGTTCGGATTGAATTCCGGCTCGCTGGCGACCTTCTCGCGGCTCTCAGCCTTCGGCTCTTCGAAGTTGATGAAGAGCTGCAGCTGGTCCTGCAGGATGCGGGCGGCATAGGCCACGGCATCTTCCGGCTTGATCGCGCCGTTGGTTTCCATCTGCATGGTCAGCTTGTCATAGTCGAGAATCTGGCCCTCACGGGTGTTCTCGACCTTGTAGGAGACCTTGCGAACCGGGCTGTAGAGCGCGTCGACCGGGATCAGGCCGATCGGCGCATCTTCCGGACGGTTGGCCGACGCGGGCACGTAGCCCTTGCCGGTCTCGACGGTCAGTTCCATGCGGATGGTGGCGCCGGCATCCAGCGTGCACAGCACGTGGCTCGGGTCCATCACTTCGATGTCATGACCGGTCTCGATCATCTTGGCGGTCACTTCGCACGGACCCTGGGCGTTCAGGTGCATGCGCTTCGGGCCTTCGCCGTGCATCTTCAGCGCCATCGACTTGATGTTCAGCACGATGTCGGTGACGTCTTCACGCACGCCGGGGATCGACGAGAATTCATGCAGCACGCCGTCGATCTTGATGGACGTGACGGCAGCACCCTGCAGCGACGACAGCAGCACGCGACGCAGCGCGTTGCCCAGGGTCAGACCGAAGCCGCGCTCCAGCGGTTCGGCAACAATGGTCGCGGTCCGGCCCGGCACGGCGCCCGGCTCGATAACCAGCTTGTTCGGCTTAATCAGATCGGTCCAATTCTTCTGGATCACCTTAACCTCGTTCGGTTGCGGCGGGAGCGGAACTCCGCCTAGACCACCTCGGTTGCGACTACAGCCGCCCTGAAAGAGGCGGCCGGCCGCGTTGTTCTTTTCTGCGCCGGACCTAAATCCGGCGCGGACCGTTTAAATGCGGCGGCGCTTCGGCGGACGGCAGCCGTTGTGCGGGATCGGCGTCACGTCGCGGATGCTGGTGATGACGAAACCGACGGCCTGCAGAGCGCGCAGCGCAGATTCGCGACCCGAACCCGGGCCCTTCACCTCGACCTCGAGGGTGCGCACGCCATGCTCGGCAGCGCGACGGCCGGCCACGTCGGCCGCGACCTGCGCGGCATACGGGGTCGACTTGCGCGAGCCCTTGAAGCCCTGACTGCCAGCCGACGACCAGGCAATAGTGTTGCCCTGCGCGTCGGTGATGGTGATCATCGTGTTGTTGAACGAAGCATTCACATGCGCAACGGCAGAGGTGATATTCTTCTTTTCCTTGCGCCGGGGGCGCGCGGCCTTGTCCTTGACCATGGGGATCCTGTAGTCCTTCGAAAACGGGGGCTAACGATTTATCGCGCGGCTTTCTTCTTGCCGGCGATAGCGACAGCCTTGCCCTTGCGGGTACGGGCGTTGGTATGGGTACGCTGACCGCGGACCGGAAGGCCCTTGCGGTGACGCAGGCCGCGATAGCAGCCGAGGTCCATCAGACGCTTGATGTCCATCGCGATCTCACGACGGAGGTCACCTTCAACCTTGTAATCACGGTCGATCGTCTCGCGAATCTGCAGCACCTCAGCATCAGTCAGCTGATTGACGCGGCGCTCCGTCGGGAGCCCCACCTTCTCGCAGATTTCTTTCGCCTTCACCCGGCCGATGCCGTAGATGTAGGTCAATGCGATCTCGACCCGCTTGTTGGTCGGAATGTTCACGCCAGCAATACGCGCCACGCTTTTTCTCCTCGAATCACTCATTCCGGCCTTACCGGAACGATCACTTGGGCGACATTCAGACACGAGACAAACCCAACGAAGTCAATGACTTACGTCGGGATCCGCTGCCTCTTATCCTGCTCGCGCCCCTTGCCCAAGGGGCGCGATTATAGAAACTCTTCCTACTCAGTCAACTACTTAAGTGCGGTCAGAGCGATGCTAAAACCGCCTCAATCTGACGGGTAACATCGTCAATTTCGGCCATTCCATCGACCCGCTTCAGAATACCCCGCCCGTCGTAATACGGGAGCAAGGGAGCGGTCTGTTCGTGGTAGGCCTTCAGCCGGGGGACCACGGTCTCGGCCTTGTCGTCCGCCCGGCGGGTGAACTCGGTCGAGCCACAGCGGTCGCATACACCGGGCTGCTTGGTCGGCTGGAATTTGTCATGATAGCCGGCGCCGCACTTGGCACAGGTGAATCGGCCAGTGATTCGCTCAACCAGAATGGAGTCATTGACCTTCATTTCAATGACGGCATCCAGGCGGAGCTTGCGCTCGGCCAGCATCTTGTCCAGCGCTTCCGCCTGCTTGGTGGTGCGCGGGAAGCCATCCAGGATAAAGCCCTTGCGGCAATCCGGCTGGTCGATCCGGTCGGCGATGATGCCCACCACGATCTCGTCCGAGACCAGGGCACCGCTGTCCATGATCGCCTTGGCCTTGAGGCCGATGGCCGAGCCGGACTTCACCGCAGCGCGCAGCATGTCGCCGGTCGAAAGCTGGACCAGGCCATGCTTGGCCATCAGACGCTGGGCCTGGGTGCCTTTACCGGCGCCCGGCGGTCCGAGCAGGATCAACCTCATTTCCGCGCCCCCCTCAGCTTGGCCTTCTTGATGAGGCCCTCATACTGGTGTGCGAGCAGATGCGACTGGATCTGCGCGACGGTATCCATGGTCACGCTGACCACGATCAGCAGCGAGGTACCGCCGAAATAGAACGGCACCGAATACTGCGAGATCAGGAATTCCGGAAGCAGACAGACCGCGGAGATATAGGCGGCGCCAACCACCGTCAAACGAGTCAGCACGTAGTCGAAATACTCGGCGGTACGCTGGCCCGGACGGATGCCGGGCACGAAGCCGCCGTACTTCTTCAGGTTATCTGCAGTTTCCGTCGGATTGAATACGACAGAAGTATAGAAGAAGCAGAAGAACACGATCAGGGCGACGTAGGTCGCCATATAGAGCGGCTGACCATGGCCAAGCAGCGTGGTCACGGTGGTGATCCAGCCAGGCGCGCCGGCACCGGCGCTGAACTGCGCGACGGTCGCCGGCATCAGCAGCAGCGAAGACGCGAAGATCGGCGGAATGACGCCCGAGGTATTGAGCTTCAGCGGCAGATGCGAGCTCTCACCGCCAAACATGCGGGCGCCCTGCTGACGCTTGGGGTACTGCACCAGGATGCGGCGCTGCGCGCGCTCCATGAACACGATAAAGGTGATCACGCCGACGATCAGGATCATCAGGAACAGGATGAAGAAGGTGCTGAGCGCGCCGGTGCGGCCCAGCTCGAGCGTCGCGGCCATGGCGCGCGGCAGCTCGGCGACAATGCCGGCGAAGATGATTAGCGACGTGCCCTGTCCGATGCCGCGCTGGGTGATCTGCTCGCCCAGCCACATCAGGAACAGCGTGCCGCCAGTGAGCGTCACGACCGTGACCAGGCGGAAGAACATGCCCGGATCGAGCACTGCGCCACCGCGGCTGCCGGTCATGCCTTCAAGGCCGACCGCGATGCCATAGGCCTGGACGATCGCCAGAGCAACAGTGCCATAGCGGGTATACTGGTTGAGCTTCTTGCGCCCCGCCTCGCCTTCCTTCTTCAGCGCTTCGAGCTGCGGCATGATCGCCGTCAGCAACTGCACGATGATGGAAGCCGAAATGTACGGCATGATGTTGAGCGCGAAGATGGTCATGCGCTCAAGCGCGCCGCCGGCGAAGACGTTGAACATCCCGAGGATGCCCCCGGCCTGCTGACGGAAAATGTCGGACATGATCTGCGGGTCGATGCCCGGCAGCGGAATATAGGTGCCAAGCCGGTAGACGATCAGCGCGCCGATCGTGAACCAGATGCGCTTCTTCAGTTCGGTCGCTTTGCTGAAGGCCCCAAGATTGAGGCTGCCAGCCATGCGTTCCGCTGCCGATGCCATGTGCGAGAACCCTAAAAATCCGACCGCGTGAACCTGAGACGGACGGCGGGGCTTTTGAGCCCCGCCTCCGGACCTGAAAAGGTCTGACTTACTTCTTCTTGCCCTTGGCCTTCTTCTCGGCCTTCGGCTCGGCTTCCGCCTTCGGAGCGATCAGCACCGTGATGCTGCCGCCGGCCTTCTCCACCGCCGCCTTGGCCGTCGCCGAAGCGCCGCTGACGGTGATAGTGATCTTGGCCTTCAACTCGCCGGTGCCCAGCAGGCGCACGCCGCCCGACTTGCGCGAGCACAGGCCAGCCTTCTTCAGCACCGCTTCGTCGATCGGCTGCGTGGCATCGAGCTTCTTCTTCTCGATGGCCGACTGCAGGCGGCCGATGTTCACGGTCTCGAAGTGAACCGGGTTCAGCGGATTGAAGCCGCGCTTCGGCAGACGACGATAGATCGGGGTCTGACCGCCTTCGAAGCCCTTGATGCTGACGCCGGTACGGGCCTTCTGACCCTTGACGCCGCGGCCCGAGGTCTTGCCCTTGCCGGAACCGATGCCGCGACCGACGCGCATGCGATTCTTGCGGGCGCCCTCGTTGTCGGCAATCTGATTGAGACGCATGTTTCTAACCCTTCCGCTCGGGTCGGCCCTGATGGAACCGACCGCTTAATCCTTTAGCCTTCGACCTGGAGCAGGTGCTGCACCTTGGCAATCATGCCGCGCACCGAGGGCGTATCCTCGAGCTCGCGGGTCTGATGCAGCTTGCGCAGACCGAGACCAACCAGAGTGCCCTGCTGATCGGCAGTGCGCTTGTTGGCCGAACGGATCCAAGTAACCTTGACCGTCTTGCCGGCCGCCTTGGCGGCCTTCTTCTTTGCCGGAGCCATATGACTTACTCCTCGGTCTCAGACTTGCGGCCGAGGATGTCGGCCACCTTCTTGCCGCGCTTCGACGCAATGTGACGCGGCGCGTTGAGCTGCTTCAGCGCCTCGAAAGTCGCCTTGACCATGTTATGCGGGTTGGAACTGCCGAGCGACTTGGTCACCACGTCAGCGACACCCAGGGTCTCGAACACGGCGCGCATCGGACCGCCGGCGATGATGCCGGTACCCGGAGGAGCCGAACGCAGCACGACCTTACCGGCGCCATGACGGCCTTCGATGTCGTGATGCAGCGTGCGGCCTTCGCGCAGCGTGACGCGGATCATATTGCGCTTCGCATGCTCGGTGGCCTTGCGGATCGCTTCCGGCACTTCACGGGCCTTGCCCGAACCATAACCGACGCGGCCCTTCTGGTCGCCGACGACGACGAGAGCGGCGAAACCGAAGCGACGGCCGCCCTTCACCACCTTGGCGACGCGGTTAATGCTGACCAGCTTGTCGACGATATCGCCTTCGCCGCGATCGCGATCACCACCGCGGTCGCCGCGGTCGCGGTCGCCTCGTTCACCCCGTTGAGTAGCAGCCATGATACCCGAACCTTTCTTAGAAACTCAGACCGGCTTCGCGCGCAGCCTCGGCGAGCGCCTTGATGCGCCCATGATAGAGGTACGCACCGCGGTCGAAGGTCACCTCGGTGACGCCGGCGGCCTTGGCGCGCTCGGCGATCAGCTTGCCCACCTGCGAAGCGGCAGCCGTATCGGCACCGGTCTTCAGCGAGCCACGCAGACCGGACTCCAGCGAAGAGGCCGACACAACGGTCACGCCCTTCACGTCGTCGATGACCTGGGCGTAGATGTAACGCGACGAGCGATGCACGCTCAGGCGCGGACGGCCATGGGCCGCCTTGACGATACGAGTCCGGTTGCGCGCCTTGCGGCGGGCAGCCAGATCGTTCATGCGAGTCTTGTTGCTCATCGTCGCGATCCTTACTTCTTCTTGCCTTCCTTGCGGAGGATAGTCTCGTTGGCATACTTGATGCCCTTGCCCTTATAGGGCTCCGGCGGCTTGACCGAGCGGATGTCCGCCGCGACCTTGCCAACGAGCTGTCGGTCCGCGCCCGAAATCTTGATCGAAGTGGGCTTTTCCACCTTGATCTCGATGCCGGCCGGAATGGGATAGATAACCTCGTGGCTGAAGCCCATGTTCAGCTGCAGGTTCTTACCCTGCAAAGCCGCACGCAGACCGACGCCGTTGATTTCGAGTTCCTGGTTGAAGCCGTCCTTGACGCCTTTGACCAGATTGCTGACCAGGGTCCGCTGCATGCCCCACATGGAGCGCGAGCGGCGGTTCACCTGGCGCGGCTTGACGGTGATCTTGCCGTCAACGAGCGTGACGTCGAGATCCTCGACGATGGTGAGCTTGAGCTCACCCTTCGGGCCCTTGGCGGTCAGGGTCTGCCCGGCCAACTGGACCTGGACGCCCTGAGGCACCGGAACCGGATGCTTGCCGATACGCGACATGATCGACTCCTTAGAACACGCGGCAGAGGACTTCGCCGCCAACATTGGCAGCGCGAGCCTCAGCGTCGGACATCACGCCACGCGGGGTCGACAGGATCGAAATCCCGAGACCGCCGCGAACCTTGGTGAGGTCCTTGATACCGGAATAAACGCGACGACCAGGCTTCGACACACGGTCGATGGTCTTGATCACCGGCTCGCCCTCATAATACTTGAGTTCGATACGGAGATTGCGCTTGTTGGCTTCTTCCTGCAGCTCATAGCCGCGGATGTAGCCTTCCTTCTTCAGCACTTCGAGCACGTTCATACGCAGCTTCGAAGCCGGGGAAGCGATTGTCGCCTTACCCGCCTGCTGGCCGTTACGGATACGGGCCAGCATATCGCCCAGGGGATCGGTCAGAGCCATCTCTTGCTCTCCTTACCAGCTCGACTTGACCATGCCGGGGATCTGGCCATTCGAGGCCAGCTCACGCAGCATGTTGCGCGACAACTTCAGCTTGCGATAAACGGCGCGCGGACGGCCGGTCAGTTCGCAACGGTTGCGCACACGGATCTTCGCGGAGTTGCGCGGCAGTTCGGCCAGCTTCAGGGCCGCCTCGAAACGCTCTTCCGGAGTGATGCTCTTGTTCTTGATCGTCGCCTTCAGCTTCGCGCGCTTGGCGGCGAACTGGACCGACAGCCTGCGGCGGCGCTCGTTTTTCTCAACAGAACTCGTCTTTGCCATATCGGGCGTCCCTTCTCGGCTCAGTTCTGGAACGGCATGCGGAAAGCGGCCAGCAGAGCCTTGGCTTCCTCATCCGTCTTCGCCGTGGTGCAGATGATGATGTCCATACCGCGGACATCAGCGACCTTGTCGTAATCGATCTCAGGGAAAATGATCTGTTCCTTGAGGCCGAGCGCATAGTTGCCGCGACCGTCAAAGCTCTTGCCATTCACGCCGCGGAAGTCGCGGACGCGCGGCAGCGCGATGTTGATCAGACGGTCCAGGAACTCGTACATGTGTTCGCGACGCAGCGTGACCTTGCAGCCGACGCCCTGGTTTTCGCGGAGCTTGAAGTTCGCGATTGCCTTGCGCGATTTGGTCAGCACCGGCTTCTGGCCGGTGATGGCGGCCATTTCAGCGGCAGCGGCCGTCAGCTTCTTGGAGTCCTGCGCGGCTTCGCCCACGCCCATGTTGACGACGATCTTGTCGATCTTCGGCACTTCCATGGCGTTCTTGTAGCCGAACTTTTCCATCAGCTGCTTGCGCACCTGGGTTTCGTAGATGTCTTTCATACGCGGATTGGCCATGTCAGCCTCCATCAGCGATCGATGACTTCGCCGGAGCGCTTTGCAACGCGCACCTTGCGGCCATCTTCGAGGATTTTCACACCAACGCGAGTCGGCTTGCCGTCCTTAGGGTCGGCGAGCATCACGTTGGAAACATGCAGCGGGGCTTCACGCTGCTCGATGCCGCCGGCCGCAGTACGGCTCGGCTTGACATGCTTGGTCACCTTATTGGCGCCGGCGACAGTCACGCGATTGCTTTCGCGGCTGACGTTCAGCACCTCACCGGTCACGCCCTTGGAGCGACCGGTGATCACGACGACCTTGTCGCCCTTCTTGATCTTCATAGCTTCGGCCATGGCTTACAGAACCTCCGGCGCCAGCGAAATGATTTTCATGTGGCCCTTGGAGCGCAGCTCGCGCGTCACCGGGCCGAAGATGCGGGTGCCGATCGGCTCTTCCTGCTTGTTGATCAGCACTGCGGCGTTCCGGTCGAAACGAATGGCGCTGCCATCGGGACGACGGATTTCCTTGGCGGTGCGGACGATGACGGCGCGATGCACGTCACCCTTCTTCACCTTGCCGCGCGGAATGGCGTCTTTCACGGAGACGACGATAACGTCGCCGACCTGCGCCGTCTTGCGCTTCGAACCGCCCAGCACCTTGATGCACTGGACTCGGCGCGCGCCCGAATTATCGGCGACGTCGAGATTGGTTTCCACCTGGATCATTGGACCTGTACCTCGCTAAATATCTTGATGCGGATCAGGAAGCGTTTTCGACGATAACCCAGCGCTTAAGCTTGGAGATCGGCTTCGATTCCTGAATCCACACAACCTCGCCCTCTTTCCGAGAATTGTTCTCGTCATGGGCATGGTAATTCTTCGAACGACGGATGAACTTCTTGTAAACGGGATCCATGATGCGTCGTTCAACCTTCACGACGACAGTCTTGTTGCCCTTGTTGCTCACCACGACGCCCTGCAGTACGCGCTTCGGCATCTCTTCTCTCCTTACGCCTTCTTGGCGGTGGCCGTCAGGGCCGTCCGCACACGGGCGATGTCGCGACGCACCTGGGTGACGCGCGCGGTGTTCTCAAGCTGGCCGGTCGCCTTCTGGAAGCGCAGATTGAACTGCTCCTTCTTCAGATCGACGAGCTTGGTGGCCAGCTCATCCTTGGTCTTGCCGACCAGTTCGTTACCCTTCATGGCTTACGCTCCCTCACCAATACGAGTGACGACCTTGGTCTTGATCGGCAGCTTGGCGGCGCCAAGCAGGAAAGCTTCCTTGGCGAGAACCGCCGGGATGCCGTCCAGTTCGAACATGATGCGGCCGGGCTTGACGCGGCACACCCACAATTCCGGCGCGCCCTTGCCTTTGCCCATGCGGACTTCGGCAGGCTTCTTCGAAACCGGCAGGTCGGGGAACACGCGGATCCACATGCGGCCCTGACGCTTGATGTGACGGGTGATCGCACGACGGCAGGCCTCGATCTGGCGGGCGGTAACGCGCGCCGGCTCCAGAGCCTTCAGACCGAAGGCACCGAAATTCAGATCGGTGCCGCCTTTGGCGACGCCCTTGATACGGCCCTTAAAGGCCTTGCGGAACTTAGTACGCTTGGGTTGCAACATGTCTCGTTACTCCCGGCTCAACCCTGGCGGCCCTGATGACCCTGGTGACCCTGGGTCTGCTCAGCCATACGCTTGTCCTGCGCCATCGGGTCATGGGCCATGATTTCACCCTTGAACACCCACACCTTCACACCGCAGCTGCCATAGGCAGTCTTGGCAGTGGCGCGGGCGAAATCGACGTCGGCGCGCAGCGTGTGCAACGGCACGCGACCTTCGCGATACCACTCGACGCGCGCGATTTCGGCGCCGCCGAGACGGCCGCTGCAGGTGATGCGGATGCCGCCGGCGCCCAGACGCATCGCCGACTGCACGGCGCGCTTCATGGCACGGCGGAACGCCACGCGACGTTCCAGCTGCTGGCCGATATTCTCGGCAACCAGCTTGGCGTCCAGCTCCGGCTTGCGGATCTCGACGATGTTCAGATGCACTTCAGACTTGGTCATCTTGGCCAGGTCGGAACGCAGCTTCTCGATATCGGCGCCCTTCTTGCCGATCACCACGCCCGGACGAGCCGAGTGAATGGTGATGCGGGCCTTCTTCGCCGGACGCTCAATGACGATACGGGCAACACCGGCCTGAGCCAGGCGCTGCTCGAGATACTTGCGGATCTTCAGATCCTCATGCAGCAGACCGGCATATTCCTTGTCGCTGGAATACCAGCGGGAATCCCACGTGCGGTTGATGCCGAGGCGAAGCCCGATCGGATTGACTTTCTGACCCATTACGCCTGCTCCTGCGCTTCAGCCTTCTTCGCCTTCGGGGCCGACTTGGCCTTCTTGGCGGGGGCTGCATCAGCCTTTTCGGAAGTCGCCTTGGCCTTCTTGGCCGGCGCCTTCTTCTCTTCTTCGCGCTCACGCACCACGATGGTCAGGTGGCTGAACGGCTTCTGGATGCCGGCGCCGCGACCGCGCGCACGAGCATGGAAGCGACGCATGACCAGGCCCTTGCCCACGCTGGCTTCCGACACGACCAGACGGTCGACGTCGAGCTGGTGGTTGTTCTCGGCATTGGCGATCGCCGACTGCAGGACCTTCTTGACGTCCTGAGCGATACGACGCTTGGAGAAGCTCAGCTCGGACAGAGCCGCCTCGACCCGCTTGCCGCGGATCAGGCCGGCAACCACACCAAGCTTGCGCGGGCTAACACGGATGTTGCGCCCGATTGCCATGGCCTCGGTCTCGCCGAGGCGGGATTCGCGTGCCTGCTTGCTCATGGTTACTTCTTCGCCTTCTTGTCGCCCGCGGTGTGGCCGGGGAAGGTGCGGGTCGGCGAGAACTCGCCGAACTTATGACCCACCATTTCCTCGGTCACGTTCACCGGGATGAACTTGTTGCCGTTGTGGACGCCAAAGGTCAGGCCGACGAACTGCGGCATGATCGTCGAGCGGCGCGACCAGGTCTTGATGACCTCCTTGCGGCCCGAAGACTGAACCTTGTCGGCCTTCTTCAGCAGATACCCGTCGACGAACGGGCCTTTCCAGACAGAACGTGTCACGATCTACCTCCTAGCCCGATCAGCTATGCTTGCCCGACGGGCGGCGGCGCAGGATCATTTTCTGCGTCCGCTTGTTGTTACGGGTACGCTTACCCTTGGTGTTCTTGCCCCACGGGGTCACCGGATGGCGACCGCCCGAGGTACGACCTTCACCACCGCCATGCGGATGGTCGATCGGGTTCATGGCAACGCCGCGCACGGTCGGGCGAATGCCCATCCAGCGCTTGCGGCCGGCCTTGCCCAGATTGGTGTTCTGGTTGTCCGGGTTGGACACCGCACCGATCGTGGCCATGCACTCGGCCTGCACCAGGCGCTGCTCGCCCGAGGTCAGGCGAACCAGGGCCATGCCCTGATCCTTGCCGACCAGCTGGACAAAGCTGCCCGCCGAACGAGCCATCTGGCCGCCCTTGCCCGGCTTCATCTCCACATTGTGGATGATGGTGCCGACCGGGATCGACTTCAGCGGCATCGCATTGCCCGGCTTGATGTCGGCCTTCTCGCCCGACACCACGCGGTCGCCAACCTTCAGGCGCTGCGGGGCGATGATGTAGTTCAGCTCGCTGTCATCGTACTTGATCAGCGCGATGAACGCGGTGCGGTTCGGGTCATACTCGATCCGCTCGACCGTGCCGCCGATATCGAACTTGCGGCGCTTGAAGTCGATCATGCGGTAACGGCGCTTGTGGCCACCACCGATATGACGGGTCGTGATACGACCGAAATGATTGCGGCCACCGGTCTTCTTCAGGCCTTCGGTCAGTTCCTTGACCGGACGACCCTTGAAGAGCTGCGAGCGGTCGATCAGGACCAGCTGGCGGGTGGACGGCGTAACCGGCTTATAATTCTTCAACGCCATGGTTTAGATCCCCGTCGTCACGTCGATCTTGTGGCCGTCGGCGAGGGTGACCATCGCCTTCTTCCAATCTGAGCGCTGGCCCAGCTCGCCACGAAACATCTTGACCTTGCCCTTAACGCGCAGGGTGTTGACGGCCTTCACCTTGACCTTGAACAGCGCCTCGATGGCGGCCTTGATCTCAGGCTTGGTGGCCGACAGCGGCACCTTGAAGGTGACCTGGTTGTACTCGGAAGTACGGGTCGCCTTTTCGGTGATCACCGGCGAAAGGATCACATCGTAGTGGTTCACGTTGCTCATTTCAGACGAGCCTCCAGAGCCTCAACCGCAGCCTTGGTCAGGACCAGGGTGTCGCGGCGCAGGATGTCGTACACATTGGCGCCCTGCTCCGGCAGCACGTCGACATGACGCAGCATGCGCACGGCGCGGGCGAAGTTCACATCCAGCGTGTTGCCGTCGATGACCAGCGCATTGTCCAGGCCCAGGCCCTTGAACTTGCCGGCCAGTTCCTTGGTCTTGCCAGCCTTCAGAACGGCGCTGTCGACGATCTTCAGCTTGCCTTCGGCCAGCTTGGTCGACAGAGCGGTCTTCAGCGCAAGCTTGCGGACCTTCTTCGGCAGATCGATGGCATGGCTGCGCGGCACGGGGCCGAAAGCCTTACCGCCGCCGCGGAACTGCGGAGCGCGGATGCCACCGTGACGGGCGCCACCGGTGCCCTTCTGCTTGATGATCTTGCGGGTCGAACCGGCAACTTCACCATAGGTCTTGGTCTTGTGCGTGCCCTGCTGACGCTTGGCAAGCTGCCAGATCACATAGCGCTGCAGAAGGTCGGCGCGCGGCGGCAGGCCGAACACGTCCGCGGACAGCGTAAGCTTGCCCGAGTCCTTGTTCTCCAGCGTCGTCACGGCGATTTCGATTTTATCGGCCATGGTTATCTACCTTACTTCTCGGCGGACTTCAGAGCGGCCGGCATGGGCAGATCCTTGGCGGCCGGCTTCTTCACCGCGTCACGGATCATCACATACTGTCCCTCAGAGCCCGGGATGCTGCCCTTGACCATGATCAGGCCGCGGGTCGCGTCGGTACGCACGATCTGCAGGTTCTGCTGCGTGCGCTGACGATCGCCCATATGGCCGGCCATCTTCTTACCCTTGAAGACCTTGCCCGGATCCTGGCGCTGACCAGTCGAACCATGACTACGATGGCTGACCGACACGCCGTGGCTGGCTTCCAGGCCGCGGAAGTTGTGCCGCTTCATGACACCGGCAAAGCCCTTACCGATGGTCGTGCCCGTCACGTCGACGAACTGACCAACGAGGAAATGCTCAACCGACAGCTCGGCGCCAACCTCGACCAGGCCTTCGGCCGGGACGCGGAATTCAACAACCTTGCGCTTCGGTTCGACATTCGCCTTGGCGAAGTGACCGCGCAGGGCCTTGGACACATTCTTCGGCTTGGCGGCTTCGATACCGAGCTGAAGAGCGGTGTAACCGTCCTTCTCCTCAGTGCGCTGCGCCACAACCTGGCAGTTGTCCACCTTCAGCACGGTCACCGGCACGTGCGTGCCGTCGTCCGTGAACAGCCGGGTCATGCCCAGCTTGCGTGCAACCAATCCGGTCCGCATGGGTTCCGTTCCCTTACAGCTTGATCTCGACATCCACGCCGGCGGCGAGGTCGAGCTTCATGAGCGCGTCCACCGTCTGCGGGGTCGGGTCGACGATGTCGAGAAGACGCTTGTGAGTGCGAATCTCGAACTGCTCGCGCGACTTCTTGTCGACGTGCGGCGAACGGTTCACCGTGAACCGCTCGATATGGGTCGGCAGCGGGATCGGACCACGCACGCGCGCACCAGTGCGCTTGGCCGTGCTGACGATCTCGCTGGTGCTCTGGTCGAGCACGCGATGATCAAACGCCTTGAGGCGAATGCGGATATTCTGGCTATCCATGTCTCTCTATCCTGGTTCGCTCGGCGTACTTACGCGATGACCTTGGCGACGACGCCTGCACCGACGGTGCGGCCGCCTTCGCGGATGGCGAAGCGCAGACCTTCAT
>NZ_JBXAQN010000004.1:0-109593 GCF_058807275.1 Ferrovibrio sp. GW821-FHT12D07
GCTTCCAGGCCGTCGATCACCGAGCGCGCCTGCTTGCCCGAGCCGCCATGGCTGACGCGGACCGCCAGCTTCTGCTTCGCCTGCGTCTCCCACTGCCTGGCGAAGACGGCGTTGACATCCTGGTACAGCTCGCGTGTCGGATCGTAGGACACGTTGAGCAGGGTTGCGTCCTGGGCCTGCGCGGCAAGCGGCAGGATCAGGCTGACGGCCGCAGCCGCCAGGGCGGATTTCAGAAACTGTCGTCGCATGATGAAGTCCCCTTCTGTGTGTCTGGTGAACGCAATCTTTAACGAGGCCAATCCTCAGCGCGGGATGTCGCCCTTGATGGTGGTCCGGTGCAGCGTGCGGCGTTGGCCCGGAGTCGGGCCAACAGCCAGATGCACGGTGGCGCGGTTGTCCCAGAAGACCATGTCGCCCGGCCGCCACTGATGGCGGTAGACAAAGGCCGGCTGTGTGGAATGAGCGAACAGGAACTTCAGGAGTTCCTCGCTTTCGCCCTCCGGGATGCCCTCGATGGCAGAGGTAAAGCCCTCGCTGATAAACAGCGCCTTGCGGCCGGTTTCCGGATGGGTGCGCACCACCGGATGACTGCTGGGCGGCACCTGACGCTTCTGGTCTTCGGTCAGCGCATTGCGGGCATTGGAAACGGCACGCAGCGCATCGTATTTCAGCGTGTAGGAATGCACGGCATTGCGGCCGGCCAGACGCTGCTTGATCTCTTTCGGCAGCGTCTCGTAAGCCTGGTACATGTTGGCGAACAGCGTGTCGCCGCTGCCATCCTGCGGCAGCTCGCGCGCCAGCAGCATAGAACCCAGGCTGGGTTCGGCCACATAGGAGAGATCGGAATGCCAGTAACGGCCGGCATCGCCCAGGCCGATCTTGCGCCCGTCTTCCACCACGTTGGACACCACCAGGATTTCCGGATGGCCGGGCAGATGGAATTCCTTCAGCACGTGAATCTGCAGTGTATTGAACCGCCGACTGAAGGCGATCTGCTGCTCCGGCGTCAGGGTCTGCTGGCCACGGAAGACCAGAACCTGTGCATCAAGGAAGCTTTCACGCACGGCATTGAAGGTCTCGTCATCCAGTGGGTGCGAGAGATCGAGGCCGTGAATCTCACCACCCAGCGGCGCGTCGAACCGGCGATAGGCAAAGGCCGGCTTGGTCTGTGCAATACCCATGTGTCCCTCTTCTCTTAGCGCTGCATGCCCCAGCGGCGCACGGTGATGCGCTCAAGGCTGCGGAAAATGATGCTTTCGACCAGCAGGCCGATACCGATCACGGTGAGCAGGCCGGCAAAGACATTGGCGATTTCGAGCTGATTGCGGTTCTCGAAGATGAACCAGCCCAGACCACCCGAACCCGAGCTGACGCCGAAGACCAGCTCGGCGGCGATCAACGTACGCCAGGCGAAGGCCCAACCGATCTTCAGGCCGGTGAGAATGGCCGGGAACGCCGCCGGGATCAGAATCTTGAAAGCATAGCGTGGGCCGCGCAGGCCGAAGCTCTGCCCCGCGAGCCGCAGCGTTTCGCTCACGCCCTGGAAGCCGCTATAGGCATTGAGCGCCAGCGGCCAGAGTACTGCATGGATCAGCACGAAGATCAGGCTCTTCTCGCCCAGACCGAACCACAGCAGCGCCAGCGGCAGCAGCGCGATCGCCGGCAGCGGGTTGAACATGGCGGTGAGAAGACTGAGCAGATCAGTGCCGATGCGGTTCGAAATCGCCAGCAGCGTCAGCACGGTGGCCACTGCGATGCCGGCGAGATAACCGGCCAGCAGCAACTTCACCGAGGTCCAGGCGCGGATCAGCAGCGGCCCGGTGACGAAGCCATCCCACAGCGCCACGATGGAATCACGAAACGTCGGAATGATCAGCGGGTTGTTCAGGTAAGCCGCATAGACCTGCCAGATCGCCGCCAGGATCAGCAGCAGCGAAACCTGGCGCACCGCATCGATGCGGAAGATGCGTTCAGCCAGGTTGAGCTTGCGCTCGACCTCAACATCGCCGAAAGCGGCCTCGACCGGGCGGATGAATTCGGGCCGCTCCAGCGGATGCGGCAGGATGCCCTCAGCCATGCGCGCGGACCTCCTCATGACTGCCTTCGCTGTGAACCGGTGTATCGCCGAACAGCAGATGGTGGATGCGACGGCCCAGCGCGGTCTGTGCCTCGCCGCCGGCCGGACCATGGTTTTGCGGCACGTTCAACTCGGCGCGCACGCGACCGGGATGCGGCGACAGCAGCAGGATGCGGCTGCCGACAATGATGGCTTCCTCGATGGAATGGGTAACGAACAGCAGCGTGAAGCGCACGTCCTCCCACAGCTTCAACAGTTCATCCTGCATCTTGCGGCGGGTCAGCGCATCCAACGCCGCAAACGGTTCGTCCATCAGCAGGACTTTCGGTTCCAGCGCCATGGCGCGCGCAATCGCCACGCGCTGCTTCATGCCGCCCGACAACGTGTGCGGATAGGCGTCGCGGAACTTGTAGAGCCCGACCTTCTCCAGAAGATGATCCGCCTTCTCCACTGCGATGCTGCGCGGCACGCGGTTCTCGGTCAGCGGGAAGACCACATTCTCGCGCACGGTCTTCCAGGGCAGCAGTTGGTCGAATTCCTGGAACACCATCACGCGGTCCGGGCCCGGCCGGCGCACCGGCGCACCATCCAGCAGGATTTCGCCCTCGACCGGCGGCAGGAATCCGGCGATCGATTTCAGTAGAGTCGACTTGCCGCAGCCGCTTGGCCCCAGCAGCACGAAACGGTCGGAGTCATGCACATCGAAGCTGGCGCGCTGCACGGCGGTGACCAGGCGGTCGGCCGTCTTGTACTGCAGGGTCACGCCACGCGCCGACAACAGCGGACTGGGCAGGCGGGCGATGCTGGCCGGGCTCATCGGCTCAGCTCCCGGTCTGCGGATGAATCTCGGGGAAGAAGTAGTCCTTCCACGACGCCGGCTTGTTCTTGATCGCGCCGGTGCGATGAAGAAAATCGGCGATCTGCTGGGTGTTGAGCGGCGCCCAGCTCAGCTTGACCGACGGATCGCGCAGCAGCTTCTCGATGCCTTCAACGGTGTAGCTGCCTTTTTCCTCTTCGACGAAGATGCGCGCCGCTTCCTTCGGGTCGCGGTTGATGATCGCAAAGGCTTCTTCAAAGGCGTTGAACACGGCCTGATAGGTCTTGGGGTTTTCCTTGCGGAACTTGCCTGTGGTATAGAGCAGGTTGACGCTGGCCGGGCCACCGAGGATGTCCCACGACGTCGTCACGCGATGGATTTTCGGGTTTTCCAGCTGCTGGAAGTTGAACGGCGGCGTGCCGAAATGCGCGGTGACCTCCGACTTGCCCGACAGTAGCGCCGCCGTGGCCTCCGGATGCGGCAGCGTCACCGTCAGCGTATCGAGCTTGTTGTGCTGGCCCGGGCCCCAGGCCTTCTCGGCAGCGATCTGCAGCCACAACGACTGGATCGAAGCGCGCACGGCAGCCACCGCGATGCGGTCCTTTTCGGTGAAGTCCTTGATGGTCTTCACATTGGGATTGGTGGTGTTGAGGAAAGCGGCCGAGGCATCGAGCGCGCCAACCGCCTGCACATCCAGGTTGCCGCGCGTCTTGTCCCACAGCACCAGCACCGGCGCGATGCCGGCGGCGGCGTAATCCAGGCTGCCCGAGAGCAGCGCATCGTTGCTCGCGGCGCCGCCGCTCAGGCGCGCCCAGGTAACCTTGGCCGCCGGCAGGCCCTGCGCCACCGTATGCTTCTCGATCAGTTTCTGATTGCGCACGATGATCTGCGGCAGGTAGCCGATGCCGAACTGCTGCGCGATGCGCACTTCATTCGTTTCGGCCCGCGCCAAAGGCGCGGCGAGCGTCAGCGTGGCGACAAGTCCAAGGGCGGAAGCGAGACGGGAAAAGCGCATGGTCGATCCTTTTGTTGGTCCGGGGAGACGGACAGAAGTCTGACCATGAGGAATAAGGCGCGGTTCCAATTTCACAAACGCAAACGTTCTTGAATCTCGATATACATTTATTTGCGTGATTTTTACGCGGGACCGCGTGAAACTGGGCGCAGACACAGACTGCTGGAGGCTTTGCCATGGCGCTCGATATCCGTCCCCTTTCTGCGCAGTTCGGCGCGGAAATCCTGGGCCTCGACCTGGCGCAACCGCAGAACGAGCGACTGCTCGGCCGCGTGGTGGATGCCTGGCGGCAGGCGCGCGTGGTGGTGATCCGCAACCAGGGCCATGCCAGTGACAGCGACTTGCTGCAGTTCAGCCGCGCCCTTGGCCGCCTCGATCCGGCGCCGAATTTCGACACCGAGAAATCCAGCCTTGATGGCTTCGCCGAGATTGCGGTGGTGTCGAACATCAAGCGCGAGGGCAAGGCGCTGGGCGGCCTGGGCGATGGTGAACTGGCCTGGCACAGCGACATGACTTATGTGCAGGATCCGCCCGTCGCCTGCGCGTTGCTGGCACGCGAGCTGCCCGAGAACGGCGGCGGCGATACATACTTCCTTGATCTGCTCGGCGCCTACGAGACGCTGCCGACGGGTTTGAAAACCACCATCGCGCGCCACAGCATCTTCCACGATGCCGGCTATACCAGCGCCGGTACCGCACGCACCAATACCAAAGCGGGCGCCGGCACCTGGCATCCGATCCTCAACAGCGATCCGGTCAGCGGCCGGCCGTCCCTGTTCCTCGGCCGCACGCTGAACCGTCAGGTCGACAAGCTGGAAGCTTCAGCTGGCCATGCACTGCTGGATGATCTGTGGACGCATGCGCGCCAGGATCGCTTCGTGCTGCGGCATCAGTGGAAGCCCGGCGACCTGCTGCTGTGGAACAACATCGCCGTCATGCATCGCCGCGACGGCTTTGATCCGTCAGCCCGCCGCCGCCTGCATCGCACGCAGATCCGCACGCTGCATCCGCATTGGGAACCCTTTGCGTCCGTCGCCTAACCGGCGACTTCGCTGCGCAGCCAGTCGATGAAGGCCGTTACCTTGGCCAGCTGCAGCTTGCGCTGCGGGCCAACGATGTAATAGGCGAAGTCGATCGGCGTCTGGTCGCCGAACAGCCGCACCAGACGGCCGGCCTTGATATCGGCTTCGGCCAGCGTCGCCTTGGCCAGCGCCACGCCCTTGCCATGTAGCGCCGCTTCCAGCACCAAGCTCGATTGCGTGAAGCGCGCGCCACGATTCCAATCGACATCGCTGATGCCGGCCGCACGCAGCCACATCTGCCAAGTGGGGCAGGACTGGTCGTCATCGGGACTGTCGTCATGCACCAGCGTGACCTGCGCCAAATCCTGCGGCGATTTCAGTTTCGCGGCGAGCTCAGGCGTGGCAACGGGGAAGATCGCTTCGGGCAACAGGCGCTCGACCTGCAGGTCGGGATAGCGGCCCGAGCCGTAGCGGATCGCGAGATCGACATTGTCGTTGGCGAAATTGGCGAGCTGGTTCGAGGCGGCAACGCGCACATCGACCATCGGGAATTTCTCCTGGAAGCGATCGAGCCGCGGCACCAGCCACTTCACGGCAAACGACGGCGCCACCGAAACCGTAAGCACGCCGCCCTCGCCCAGCGTCTCAAGCTGGCTGATCGCATCACCCAGACGCTCGAAGCCGTCGCGGATGCCCGGTAGGCAAGCCTGCCCCGCATCGGTGAGGATGATGCTGCGGCCGTTGCGGCGAAACAGCGGCAGACCGAGATGCGCTTCCAGCGTGCGGATCTGATGACTGACGGCCGCCGGCGTGACGCAGAGTTCATCGGCCGCCTTGATCAGGCTGAGATGACGCGCGACAACCTCGAAGGTGCGCAGAGACATCAGCGGCGGCAGGCGCTTCTTGGCTTGGCGCGGCGACAGGATACTGGCGGCGGGCGGACGTGCCGCCTTGCTGCCGACGATCGTGTTTTTGCCATTCATAGACACGCTCTGGGGGATGCTCTGGCGCAGCATGGGGCGCGCTCCGACTCTCATTTCACATTCATGATATGAGAGCAGAAATATCTATCGCATGTCTATCGTAAAATAATTTATATAACTTATTAATAGTGTGCATTATAAAACTTAGCAATACCAATGACTAAGTTCAGCAGCTCTCGCAGGTTTCCTGCATCTCACGCTGATGCTCCTCGGGGGGACCGGACGGTGCTGGGGGATTACCCAGGTCGGTTTTCACCGTGGCCCCACCTTCCAGGGTGCGATGGACCGGGCATTTGTCGGCAATCGCGAGCAACCGCGTCGTCTGCTCGGATGTCAGCGCGCCTTCCAGGCTGATGCGGCGCGTGAAGACATCGGATGGTGTGCCGCCACCCTTCTCTTTCGCATGACCCACCGCGACCTTCACGCGCGTCAGCGGCAGCTGCTTCAGATCGGCATACAGGCGCAGCGTCATCGCCGTGCAGGCGCCCAGGCCGGCACTGACCAGATCATAAGGTGACGGGCCCGTGCCCATACCGCCGGCCGAGACCGGCTCGTCGGCGAAGAAGGTCGCGCCGGGCGTGCGCACCGCGACCTGGAACTTGCCGGCGCGGGTTTCCTCGATGATGACGCCCTCGCCGTCCCTCAGGGGGGCATCCGCCATCGCCGGAGCGGCGGCGAGATAACGCGAGGCCCATGCGGTGATCACCTCGGCCGCGTAATCGGCATCAGCGGGCCGGGTCAGCAGGTGATCCGCGCCATCAAGCGACACGAAGCTTTTCGGATGTTTCGCTGCCATAAAGATCGAGCTGGCATTGTTGATGCCAACCGTCAGGTCCTGCGGCGCATGCAGCACCAGCAGCGCCTTGTGCAAATGCGCGATGCGGTCCTTCTGATCATGCCGATGCAGGTCGTCGACGAAGGACTTGCGCACCGTAAATGGCCGCCCGCCCAAATCGACCCGTGCCTCGCCCTCGGCGATGATCTTGTGCAGCGTGTCGCCGAACTGACCGGTGACATGCTCCACATCGAAGGGCGCCGCTATGGTCGCGACCGCCTTGATCTCCGGCATCTCAAGCGCTGCCGCCAGCACGGCCGCGCCGCCCAGCGAATGCCCGATCAAAATCTGCGGCGCAAAGCCGGCTTCGGCCATGATCTTTCCAGCCGCGACAATATCCTGCACATCGGCGCTGAAAGTGCTGTCGGCGAAATCGCCTTCGCTGTCGCCCAGGCCAGTGAAGTCGTAGCGCAGCACGCCGATGCCACGCGCCGCCAGCGCGCGGGTAATGCGCACGGCGGCAATGGATTTCTTGGTGCAGGTAAAACAGTGCGCGAACAGCGCATAGGTCTTCACCGGACCATCGGGCAGTTCCAGTCTGCCGGAGAGTTTCTGTCCCTGCGCGCCGGTGAAATCGAAATTGCGGCTCTGCATGACGTCAGCCCAGCTTGGTGTGAATGGGCGTGCCGGATTTCAGCGTCAGGGTCACCGGCGTGCGTTCGGCGATATCAGCCAGCCGCGCTTTCTGCACATCGTCCAGCGCGCCCTCGAAGGTGAGCGTGCGGTCGATGCGGCCCTGGTCCTTCTCGCGCGTGTACAGCAGAGAGACATGCGCCGCCTTCAAATCCCACTCCTTGCGCTCGGCATACATCTTCAGCGTAATCGCCGTGCAGGCGCCGAGTGCCGAGAGCAGCAGCTCATATGGTGCGGGACCGACATCCCTGCCACCAAGCCCGGTGCCCTCGTCCGCCACCACGGCATGATGCCCGGCCTTGATGCTGACCGCATAACGGGCGGTTCCGATACTGGCTTGAGCGCGGGCCATGGCGGTCTCTCCTGATCTCGTCTGCAGATGAGCGGTTATATCAGAAAGACGGCGAACCGGTCCTGCGCTGCGGTGTTTCTGTTTACAGGAATACCGTCACGTATGAGGAACCGATGAGCGCAACCCAGACCCAACCGGCCCAGCAGACTGAGGCACAGGTCTCGGCCATCGTCTGGGCCTATTACGATGCCTTCCGCGAACGACGGCGCGATGTGGCCGAGACACTGACGGCGGAGCGCTTCACCTTCACCAGTCCCTATGACGACCACATCGACCGCACGGCCTTCTTCGAGCGCTGCTGGCCCAATGGCGACCGCTTCAGCGATTTCCGCGTCGAACTGGTGCAGGCGACAGCGGAGGGCGCCTTCGTGACCTATCTGTGCACGACGCGGGACGACCTCTCCTTCCGCAACACCGAATACCTGACCGTGGTGAACGGCCAGGTGGCGAGCGTGGATGTGTACTTCGGCGCCAGCTATCGCAACCGGCAATTCGTGGCCAAGGCGCCCGAGAAAAGCTGACGTTCCTATTCTGCTGGCCTACTTTGCAGGACGGCGCCCACCCCTCAGCGGTTTGGGAATCGGTGCACCCGGCAGGGGCTCGACGAACAGTTCGACCATGCGCACCCGGAGCACACGCGCCAGGCGTTCAAGCAGGTCGATACTGGAGTTGACCCGGCCGCGTTCGATGCGCGCCACCATGGAGGCATCAACCTCTGCATCACCGCCCAGCGCCTCGATCGTCAGACCCCGCTCTACGCGAATACGCCTGACATTCCAACCAACTACCCGTCGTGCTTCCATGAAGCGGAAACGAACAGCTTGAGTCAGAGTAATACAGGGCATATAGTCCCTGCGGTTGAGGAAGTATAGAATAGATCATCCAATGGTATGCAGACTGGTTCTGGTTGTCGTTCACCGGTTTCGTTCTGTCCGGCTCCGATACCATACCCGGATATGACACCGAAGATGATGGTTTCACGTCGCCGATCTGCGGACCAGTTCCGCATGTCCCGATGGTCATGGATACGTCAGCGGGCGTAACCGGCAGGCAGGCCGGCGACGTCCACGGAATGGGTGGATATGAGCTGCGATCTGAGCCATGCGCCGACGCGCAAGGATGGCGAAAGCATGCCGCCGGAGGATTTCGAACTCCGGCTGCGCAGCAGGCGCATGCGCCTGCTGACCGAATGGCTGCAACATCGCCTGGGCGCATCGGTCGAGATCGACCTGTCGAAGGTCAGTTGCCGCGTGCGCGAGATGAGCGACCGCGACCTGCTGCTCACCGTGGTGCGCCTGGTGACGCCGGCCGGCGTCGCCGCCAATGAAGTGATGCACGCCTTCGAGCGCTGCGCCGCCGAAGCGCGCCGCCAGTTGCTGGCCGAACGCGCAGGGCCGACGCCGTTTCACATGGCGTGATCGACTGCGCGCGACGCGCATCGTGCCGCGCGGCATCTGCAGAAAACCGATTGTCAGCTGATCGCCGGAAGTGGCGACCCCAACGGGAGGAAGAGACGTTTAAATCATATTGTTATATATCAATAGCTTATTAAAATAATCAAATCAAAAAATTCCTAGAAAATTTCCTAAACTTACGCCGTAAATGGATCGTTTAGACCCTGAGTGATACTGCACTCATGGCAAATCAAACCCTTACGCTTGTTGTCCCCATTACTCCCAGCCTTAAGACCTTTTTCTTCAGGTTTGGTAGAATTTCCACTAGGTACACGAGTCTCTTTTTTGAGTCGGGCAAATGGCGAAAAGCGATCTTCTTCTATCCTTAGTCAGGGCTGGAGCCTCTGGCGATAAGGATATGCTGAAATCGACCGTTGAGGCGATGGTCGCGGACGAGCGCGCCAAAAGTCACAACGGGTTGGCCGACCGTCTTCAGCGTGTGCTGAACACCATCTCCGTAAGCCCTCCCGCTCTCACCGCCTCTTCTAACAGCGTAAGTTCTGGCCGAGAGGCGGTTCTAGAAAAGCAGCCGCAAGTCAGGCTCGAAGACCTGATATTACCATTGCCGGCCATGCATACTGGCCAACAGCTTATTGAAGAACACCGGCGTGCTTCCGTATTACGCTCACACGGCGTCGAGCCTCGCCATCGCGTGCTGCTATCTGGCCCTCCAGGAAATGGCAAAACCTCTTATGCAGAGGCTATCGCTGAAGCTTTAGCACTGCCGTTTTTTGTCATTCGATACGACGTGCTAGTTGGCAGTTTCTTGGGTGAGACAAACACTAGGCTGCGCCGCCTCTTCGATTATGTGAAGACGCAACCGTGTGTGCTGTTTTTTGATGAGTTTGATGCCATTGGCAAAGAACGTGGCGATACGCATGAAACTGGCGAGATTAAGCGGGTAGTTTCATTCCTGCTTATGCAGCTTGATCAATTACCCAGTTATGTCGTCGCCATAGCAGCAACTAATCACGCCGAATTGCTAGATCGGGCTGTCTGGCGGCGTTTTGAGATACGCCTGGACTTCCCACAACCCACCCACGCCTTACAAGCTCATTATATTGAAAGGCAAATCTCTCATTGGGCCGAACTGCCTGCGTTACACCCGGATGCAATTTCTAAGCGTCTGGGTACTGCTAGTTTCGCAGAAACCCAAGATTTCCTTCAAAACGTGCGCCGCCGATATATACTCGCGCTAGGGGAAACTAGCGTCGACGATGCTCTCAAATCCGAGCTTGATTTGTGGGCATCTCGCGTAAAACCGGCAGAGCAGAATGGAAACCGACCCAACAAAGCCGCTGTTAAGGCTGGCAGCCGAGGACAACGGCGAGCGGGAACCAGGCACACGAGGGGCACCAAGAAGGCCTGATCCGTACGGCGTCCCGCATCAAAATCGACGTTTTGGCCCAAGACTTCAGCGCCTAGCACAAGTTCTACAACGTGGCGCGGCTGCTCAACTGCAGTTGCGGCAAGATCCTGCGGCGATTGCGCCTGAATCCTTACTCGTCTTTGAAGTTCGAGGATCTATTCAACGATTTGCTGAAGCAGCACGGCGTGTGCCAGGTCTGGAGTTTATCGACGAAGAAGAGCTTCCTGGTGACGACGACGATGTCACTCCTGTCGCCTATCTCTTCGTCCCCGACGCCGTCGCATTGGGACAAATCCTGAGCCTATGGGCCCGGTGGGTTGCCGGGCAACCGATGCAACGCGGCTTTACTCCTTGGCGCGATGTGTTCGCTTTATTACGAGACTTACGTCGATGGGGACCAGATGATCGCGTCTCTCACGAAGAACAGTCTATTCTGGAAGATCAAATCGAGGGTCGAGGAGAAAACGAGCTCGTCCGTATCGAAGTAGAACTTGTATACCGCGCCTCCGAAGATTCCGGAACTACAGCGCGCCGAGAACTAGAAGCAGCCATTCGCGCAGTCGGCGGCGCAATCATTTCTTCATTTCGACTCCCCGATATTGCATATCATGCAGTGCTCGCTGATTTGCCAGTTTCAGCCATACGGCAAATCATCGCACGGAGCCAGGATGGACTGGCTGGCCTAGAGCCGGTAATGCACATTCGTCCTCAAAGCCTCGCCAGTTCAATTCAAGTAGAAGAAGTGAACACCGAGGCAGTACGGCAACAACCTGAGCCAGAGGGCGCACCAATACTAGCAATTCTTGACGGCGTGCCAGTCGCCAACCATCCGCTTCTAAATGGCCGCCTTAATGTTGAAGACTTGCATGATTTGGAAGGGACGACTCTTGTCGAGCATCGCACCCACGGGACTGCGATGGCTTCCCTTGTCGTGCACGGTGATAGAAACCGCAATGAATCCGCTTTACCGCGTACGGTCTTATCAATTCCGATTATGGAAGGTGATGAAAACGGCGAAAACATACCAGCCGATAGGCTCGCCGTTGACGTAATTTACACCTCAGTCCGTGCTCTCCGGGAGGGTAGAGAGGCAATTGGACGCAACGTCATCATTGTGAACTTGTCTGTCTGCAATGAGCGCAGATCGTTCCATGGTCAGATTTCAGCATGGGCGCGTCTGCTGGACCGCTTCTCGTGGCAATACGGAATTTTATTTGTCGTTAGCGCGGGAAATTACAGAGAGCGCTTTACCGTCCCCCCCTATCGCACCTCCGCCGAAGTTGAGAGGGCCGCAGTGCGCCAAAGAGCCAATCACTTTTTGTCCGCCGTTGAGAGACAGAAGGGCGAACGCAGGATTTTATCACCCGCTGAAACGGTAAATGGAATCACAGTTGGTGCCGCGAACCAGGATGCTGTTCCTGGTAGGGAGCGCGTTCTACCTGCCAATAGCGTGTATCCTTATCAAGAATTTGACATGGCTAATCCGAGTAGCCGTCTCGGACCGGGCTTTAGTGACGCCGTCAAACCAGACGTCTTATTCTCTGGGGCACGAGAGCATTATCGCTTTTGGCGAAGCGGCGGCGACGTGGTTGAAGTTGGCCCGGTCGGTCCAGTTCGTGCTGCTGGTATTCGCGTTGCAGCGCCTCCAGTAGGAGGCAACCCTCGTCAGGAAGGCTTTACAAACGGTACTAGTGCTGCAGCCGCCTTGGCCTCCCGAACTGCGCACCGAATACACGACGCATTGGAAGAAACATATGGCAATGACTTTTTAGCATTGTCTGCCACCCAGCGTGCGTTAATTCTAAAAGCTCTCACTTGCCATCAAGCTTTATGGCCTGACACTACACGCGAGTTCATTGTCGGCGTGACCGGACCGGCCGACAATCATCAACATGTCGAGCAAAGAGACAATGTACGCCGCTACCTTGGGTACGGACTTGTCAATGCGGATGATGCAGTAGCTTGCGCTGCGGACAGAGCTACTTTCTGGGCAACCGGTACCCTCGGTCGCGAAGCTTCAATGAAAGTCCAAGTTCCAATTCCACAATGCATGGCGGGACAAGCCCGTCTCCATTCCCTCTCCGCAACACTTGCCTGGTTCACTCCCGTCCTACCGGGACGTCGTGCGTATCGTGCCGTCAGACTATCACTTATGGAACCAACCGAGCTGGAACGCCTGCGCGTGGATCCCGCCAGATCCCAACCTGATCACAATCAATCACGTCGCGGCACTTTGATTTCTAGGCGGTGGATTGGTGAACGCGCTCCTGTCGTATCGCAGGACATGATGTGTGAAATTGCCATCCAAAGAGAGAAAGAAACGGCGCGTATTGACGAGCAAGAGATCCCATTTGCTCTGGCTGTTACCGTTTCCATGCCGGAGGTAGCTCAAGTATACGATCAAGTACGCCAGCGTCTCGCTGCACGAGCTGGCGTCCGCCCGGTGCGTGCATAAACATCTGCAAGAGATAGCATCCCAGTCTGGCGCGCCAAATTTCTAAATAGGGACTACTAGAGAATTATATCTCTACGACGCCGAGGGCGAGGACCGCCCCAATACTCTCTAGTTTTTAGAGCATCAAATCCGCCACCTATAACAAGCGCCGAACATTTAACCTCTACAACACCATCATTTTTCGCAACGTCCATTACACGGGCAATACTAAAGCACACCGTCCTGCCACGCAGATGCACTCCACGAGAGGAAGACGACATTGCTTCATATCTATCTATCATGTACCAAAATCGTACATTGTTCGCTGTTCGACTAACGATAGCAGTCTGTCCCCTGCCATCGCTCCGCTTGCCATCCGATTTAAAAGTGTGCGCCCCGTGAAAACACACAAGCATCCCAGGAGAAATAACAGCTTGAACAAACCCAGAGTCTAGGCAGTCCGAGAAATTGGCAATGCTCACGCCCCGTAAAGTGGCCCTTATTACTTCTTCGACATAACTTGTAAGCATAATTATGCCTTCAAAGTCATACATGTAGAATTGAGTGCCACTACCCAACCAGCTATCCGGGTTCTTCAAAAGCCCCGTGGGAAAAATATATCCCTTCAGCCAACAATACCGGTAATGCGACAAACTTCTAAAATTGACCTTTACTTCCAAAGCAAGCTCGAAAAGACGCTGTACATTGGCATAGTCCCAACGCACCCCATCTACTTCTGATAGCTCCAAAATCAATCGAGTATCAGCCCCCTTTACTTCACTCTCCCAATTGTCTTTCGCCTGCCGCAAAGCATCAGTGGTTAGATTCCGACTGAGGTCATGTTTAGTGTGAGCTTCACCATGATGCTCGTGGCATAGGACTGCTAAATTTTCGGCCGAGTGATCACGACTACTTGCCCACGAGTCGATGTGATGAAGAATTATTTCTTTTTCCGATTTCCTACAAATGCAGCAAGTGTACTTATTCCTAAACAGGACCTGATGGATTGTATCAGTCGGTATGGGGGGCCGTTTGTCTCGAAGAGATTCGATCTCAAAATCAGCCAGCCCAATTGCAGTCAGTTTTGCATCTGACATTCTCTGCAACTTCGCAACAGTATACTTTTCTTCTGACAAACGTGCGGCCGTATCAGACCTAAAGTTTCGCCCCAAAAGCGCAAGAGATGTTGAACTCATATCTGCCTCCCAATTTTTATATCCTACCGCACGCCTCAATCAGATAAGGGCAACAATAATAATAAGGGTGCTTTATTGGCTTTTTGAAAGCTGGCTTTTCAGCCCCCCGCCCAGTCCGTTTTCTCTGTCTATGCGGCCGAAGAGATTCACGGGGACAATTCCTAAGCCTCTATGCCGTTAAACTAGCTCGGGACAACATGATCGCCCACACTGAAGGCAAGGTGGTGAGTGTTCCGTGAGATATTGTGCTTTATTAAAAGCTAACTCTTCCGTTAACATGCCACACCTCCAGACAACACGGAGGTTAGCCGACGATGACTCCCGACTTGGGGCTTGAATATCACCTATCCGACCCTGCCATCATTCAACGGGTCTTTGGCTCTAAATATCCCGCTGCCGCAGCTGAGCTAATCAGGCTCATTACCATATCGAACGCATGGCTCGATAAGAACGGATGGACCTCACAGCCGTTTTCGCGCGAACGATTGATGGACTTACTAGGGTATCTAGGATTAACCGAAGACTTCTACCGGGCGAATATCATTAAGTACGTGCTCCGATATCCAGACACGACTAGAGACCTTCAACGCACGAAGGATTCTGTTGCTTACGCCCTGGCGCTAGCGCAGTACCGCGAATGGATAGAGACGGCGCGGAACACTCGAATTAAGAGAGAGCTGGAAACCGAACCAGGGTTCTACGCTGGGTAAAAAGTCCCGGCCTTCACACCACGGCAAGGTCCCAATAACAATAACAATGGGCTTTAGCGGTTTTTTGAAAGCCGTATTTTAAACCCCCGGGGGGTCTGATTACTGATGGGTGGGACTCCTGCGCCCCCCCTCTTCGCTTGGAGAGTGAAGACGCTTCAAGAGAAGGCGGAACGTCAAGCCGCAAGCATGCACAATAGGCTTTGAACAGACGACGCATACCATTTTCCATTACGTGGCGTTGGTATTCGGCGCGCGTTTAACGCGTGAGCAATCGCATTGGCACTGGTGATACCCTCAGCTTGGATAGCAGCAACATCGGCTGCAAGGTCGGCTGCTCGCTCTCGGGCTTTGGCGGTAACGGCCTGTGCCGCTTGCTGTCGGATTTCATCGGAGGGCTTGGGGCCGCCACGCCAACCGCCTAGTACCCTGCCCCGAGCCTTCGCCGCCTGAAGCGCCGCCTTGGTGCGATCAGAAATCAGCTTCCGTTCGGCTTGGGCGACCACGGCCATGATGCCAACTACCATTTCGTTGGCTTCGGGCATATCGACGGCGACGAAGCGCACACCTGCCTTCTGTAGCCCCAGCAAGAAATGCGCGTCACGAGACAAGCGGTCGAGCTTAGCGATTACCAGCGTTGCGCCATGCACGCGGCAGGCTCGCAGCGCCTTCTGAAGCTGGGGGCGATCAGACCGCCCACCGCTCTCCACCTCGGTGTACTCGCCCTCTAGAGACCAGTGACCGCCATTCAGCCAATCCTTGACCGCCTGGCGCTGCGCATCGAGGCCCAGTCCGGAACGGCCCTGCCGGTCGGTCGAGACGCGGTAATAAGCGACGAATTTGCCTGATGGCATGAATATAGCCTATCTAACTACGTTCGTTGTCAGATTTACTATAGCATGCTGAAAACCTAGAAAACCAGCCCCAGTTTGCTGAAGAACGCGGCTGAGGTAGTATCAATTCGTGGATAAGCCATTGTTACACAATACTTATTCCACAATTGTAGAATTACTTTTTCGGAGACGTGCAAATGAGCCAGCAACGACGCGGAAAAACCGTCCACAATTGTAGAATTACCATTCCGAGCCCCGGCTACATGGGCCGGGTGGATAGCTCTGGCCCGACCGTCAAAACACGGGTGGTGGTCGAGGGCTTCAGTGTTGGTCCCCGCCAGCCGCGCATCGGCCTGGAGATCACCAGACGGCCACTCAAGGGCCGAAACATCACAGCCGAGGCGAGCACGCTGCTGTCTCTTGCAGAGGCATTGGCACTTTGCCGACACCTTCATGCAGCGATCATGACGGCACAAGAACAAGCCTGACTCATGACCACTATATGTTGTGCCATTCAGATAAATCAGTGGCATAGCTGGTAGATCATATGATTGTCCTGAAGACCTTTCTTCACACGCTGGAAGGCAAGGCTTGGGCGGAGCTGTGGGCGGCATCAGAAATCACGTCCCTGCGTCGCCCAGCCTCACCGGCAGCAGACTGCTTCATAGACCTACTGTTGGCCGAGGTGCTGGCATCGGAAAAGCGGGTTCGTGATCGCAAGAAAAAGCTGACCGCCTTCCGCGACTGTCTCTCTGGCATCGCTGGCGACCTTCTCGCCGCAGCCCGAAGCCGAGACAAACTCCGCAAGGTCTATTCACCGGAGTTGATCGACAGTGACACGGAGGTACTAAGCCGCCATGACGGTTGGTGCTACCGGTCAATGGCTGAAGGGTCATTTCGGCACAACGACGATGCCCCCTCATACGCTGACTTCAAAGCCTGTGTCACGGCGCTTGAAGCTCTGGGGTACCTGGAAAAGAAGACAGGCTATTCGCGGCCGGTAGGAGAGTTCAAATACCAAGTCGGCTACACGACCCGCTTCAGGGCCCTGCCTCTCCTCGTAGACAAGGCAACAGCCTCAGGTATTCAGCTAGCAAAACTGACTAACCATTTCCGACAGCTTGCCCCTAAGCACGTTCTTGAGCTCCGTGGAACGTCGGAAGGCTGGAGTAATAACAAGAAGCTCAAGGGCAAACGCCAGCGCCTACCCGACACCCCAGCCATACAGGCGATGAAAGCCGACATACAGGAGTTGAACGCCTATTTGAGCGGCCGGATCAAAGGCGCAAGCTTCATTGGCTATAAGCGCATCTTCAATGACGGCAGTCTCACCCGTGGAGGTCGCCTGTATTCGGTGGGTAATGAAACCTATGTTTACGACAGCAAGGCCGACCGGCTGAAGATGACCATTGATGGTGAACCGGTCTATGAGCTGGACCTAAGGGCCAGTCACCTGACCATGATCTATGGTCTCTTCGGTGTTCCGTTCAATCCTGCTGTAAGTGACCCCTATAGTGTCTCTGGGATAGAGAGACAGATTGCCAAAATCTGGCTCACCTATGCCCTGGGTAAAGGCGCATTACCCGAGCGATGGGGCAAAGGGATTCTCGCTAAGAACCCTGCTTTGCAAAAATACCCCATCACCCCCGTCCAGGAAGCAATGCTTGAACATCACCCTGTCTTACGAGACTGGCTGAGCGGTGAAAGAGACTCCAAAGACCTTCAGTACCTAGAAAGCGAAGCCATCTTTGCAACCATGCTCCGTTTAAAACGGGAGCAAGACGCCCCTTCACTGACGGTTCATGATTCGCTGATCGTAAAAGCCAAGGATGCCCGGCAAGCAATCATAACCATGAAAACCGAGTTTCACCGGCAGTGTGGGATTGTCCCTCATGTGACGATTAATGCCCCACCTGGGATGACTGTCTTCCTTAAACCGGAGGATATAGGTCCGGGGTTATCTCAGGAGTTCTAATACCGTCTCAATAATAATAGGGAGCCATAACCAGCCGGATTAAGGAGGGTTGGTGAAGCCTGAGGGGGAAATTCGCCCATGCCACAAAAGGCATTTCTAGACTCGTACAGAGGCCCTGCGTTTCACGGCCAGGGTAGTAGCCCATACGCCATCGAGGCGCTGTAGAGTCAAAAGAACGGCGGCCAGGGCCCATCCCTTTGGTGGGCTACACCTTGTCCTAATTCCAGTCCGACAAGAATCCCCAAACGAGCGGCCTGGAAATTCCCACAACTTACGATGTGCGAGTTTTACCGGTCTTTCGCTTGGGCTGTTTGCCAAGCATAAGGTCTAAAGCCTTATCGAAAGCAGCTTTGACCTGCAACAGAGCATGGCCCTGGCCGTATGTAGCCGCCACGTCTCCGGCCGCGTGACCCAGTGCCCGATTACGGAGGTCTTTATCGACCTCGATGTACCGGAGCACGTCTTCCATGGTGTGCCGGAAGGAATGGAAGACTTCGGCCTCACCAGTCTTCACCCCGATTTCCGTCAGAAAGCGGCTAGCCCATTTTGAAACGGCGCTGCTAAGTGCCTTCACGCCGCCGTAATCAAACAGCATTGCGCGCTTTTTCCGCTCGTCGGTCAGGTAGGCCTTAAACCCATTGTCCAATAGGTACTGCGGGATTGGGAGGTAGCGCACACTGGCGCTCGTCTTCACCTCACCCCGGATGTGAAGGCAGAAAACCCCGTCTCGATCCTGAAACTGCGCTGGGGCCGCCTTGGCAATTTCACCGAGGCGCGCCCCAGTCGCGAGAGCTATCAGCGTGATCCATGCACGTGCCTTGTCGTCTTCGCCGCCCAGTCCCGCGAGCGCAAGGCAGGCCTGAGCAACCTTTTGCACCTGCTCATAAGAGAATGAAGCACGCTTAGTAAAGCCCTGCTCATCTACTGATGTTTTCGGGATCAGGATGTCGGCTGCGGGACTCTGTTCAATAATGTCGTGGTCACTGGCGATCCGCAGCAGTAGCTTGATGTAGCCGAAGTGCTTGTGCCTTGACCCTTGCGCGAAGGGTTCTCCATCGGCCTGCCTGTAGTCATACAGCCAGGTCCGGAATGTCCGCATGTGAGCCTTCGTAAGCGCAAACAACGGAACAGGCTCTCCTAACGACTCTTGCAGGTATCTCACTGCGCGGCGGCACTCGCGTACCGCACTCTCAGACGGGTTACGCTCTTTGCGCCAGACTTCGATTACCTTTTCAAACGCGTCCGGCAGCGGTTGTGCATTTACACCCTCGTAAACGGCCGAGAGCTTGGCAATGTCATCCCGCAGCCCTTTAACGATCATCGCTTGAATTGGGGTGCCGTCAGAGAGGTGCGGTAGCTCACCGTCGTCTTGGAGCATCTTCGCGTCTGCTAGGATCGCAGCCGGAGGCAATCCCTCAAGATCGTTCTTCAGCTCATTCAGCAGCTCATGCACTGCTAGACGCGTAACGGTGGTGTCGCCAGGGAAGCGTTGCTCATACAGCAGCGCGCCCAGGACTTCTTTGACACGGCGCTTCACGTGCGGCTGGTTAGCCTGTTCCCGATGCGCGGCGTCAAATACCTCGTCGGTGTAAACCGCGAGCTTGCGCGCTTCCTTCTCAGCGAGGGCGCGATCTTTGATTCCTTTTAGGTGTCGGTCGAAGACGGCGAATCCGACCAGCGCCCGAATCTGCTTCGGCACAGGCCGTCTGAAGCGAAAACCACCGTTGTTCTCGTACAGGTATTTCACGCGGCACCCGTCGTCTGGCGAACGGAAAATTCCTAAGAGTGTCCTAGGAGAATTCCTAAGACAGTCTGGCTAAGTGCCTGTATTATTGCAATCAGTGTGTTGGTCTGTCCATCCAGAGAGGATGGCGACCCCAACGGGAGTCGAACCCGTGTCTTCACCGTGAAAGGGTGACGTCCTAGGCCTCTAGACGATGGGGTCGGCCTGTGGCGGATCGAATCAAACGAACCGCATCGCCGGTCGCCCGGCGTGAGGCGCTGTGTAATGGGTCCGACCTGACAAATCAATAGTCGCTGCTCTGTTGCCAGGCACACCGCGCCGATGCTGTTGGGACACCTTCGTTTTTCCGATTCCGGGGCGCGTCGAAGGCACCGAAACACCGGGCCTGAGTGAAACCAATTTTCATAATGGTTCACCTCATTCCACCCTTCCGTGCCGGAAGAGGCAGCAATTCGCCCATTAAATTGGCATTTGAATCATATGTTTAGGATTGCGGCATCCGAACCATTGTGTTTAGGTTCGTATTCATGAACGAAATGTTGCCGCGCTCGCCCCAGGCGCCAATTCCGGGGCAAATACAGGGTCAGACCGGACAGAGTCATCAGACGTCTGCCCAAGTCCCGGCCCAGCCGTTGCATACCGCCGCCGAGGCCGTCGCCATGCTGCGGCGCCTGCTGGTGGAACAGGCCGGCTTCCCTGAAAAGCCGCTGCCCACCGAGCGCGATCTATCGGCACGCTGGGGCATCAGCCGCCGCATGGTGCGCCAGGCGCTGGCCGAACTGGAATCCGAAGGCAAGATTTGGCGCCGCCAGGGCAAGGGCACCTTCATCGGCCCGGCACCCTCTTCCTCCGCGCCGACGCTGAGCCGTCTCGCCAGCCGCACGAACTTCTATGAGATCATGGAAGTGCGTCTGCACATCGAGCCCAGCATCGCGCAACTGGCAGCCCACCGCGCCAGCGCCGAACAGGTGGCGATGATCCGCAAGCTGGCCGAGCGCGTCGCCGCCGCCGGCCTCGACACCGAGCCGGCCACGCTGGAACGCTGGGACAGCGCGTTTCATCGCAGCCTGGCCGAAGCTGCTGGCAACCGCCTGTTCCTCGACCTGTTCGAGGTGATCGACAAGATCCGCTACGACGCGTCGTGGCAGAGCATGCGCCAGCGCGCCCGCACGCCCGAAGGCAAGGTGCGCTCGGCCAACCAGCATCTCGAGATCGCCGACGCCATCGCGGAGCGCGATTCCGCCAAGGCCGGCGCGATCATGCGCCAACACATCGCCTCGCATAGAGAAGCCCTGCTCCGGGCGATGAACGACGATCAGGGCCTGTCTCACGCACCATCCAGTCCTTCTGCCAGCACCCCGGACCCCTCATGACCAAGATTCCGTTCGCTTTCACCACCCGCCCCGAAATCAAAGGCAACTTCGGCGTGGTGGCCACCACCCATTGGATCGCATCGTCTGTCGCCATGGGCGTGCTGGAGCGCGGCGGCAATGCCTTTGATGCCGCCGTCACCGCCGGTTTCGTGCTGCATCTGTGCGAGCCGCATCTGAATGGCGCTGGCGGTGACCTGCCCGCCCTGCTGTGGAGCGCCAAGCACAACCGCATCGACGTGCTCTGTGGCCAGGGACCGGCGCCCGAGAAGGCGACGATCGCGCATTTCAAGGGACTGGGCCTCGACCTCATTCCCGGCTCCGGCCTGCTGGCACCCTGCGTGCCCGGCGCCGTCGACGGCTGGCTGCTGATGCTGCGCGACTACGGCACCATCGATCTGGCCGAAGCGTTGGCGCCTGCCATTCATTACGCCGAAAACGGTTGCCCGCTGGTACCGCGCGTGATCGACACCATCGGCACGGTGCAGAAACTCTTCCAGGATGAATGGAAGACCTCGGGCGCATTGTGGCTCGACAAGAGCGGTAACCTGCCCAAGCCTTACGCGATGTTCCACCAGCCCGGCCTGGCCGCCACCTATCGCAAGCTTTCCACGGCCGGCAGCGGCAGCCGCGAGCAGCGCATTGAAGCGGCACGCAAGGCATGGCGCGAAGGCTTTATCGCCGAAGCCATCGACAAATTCTCGTCCGGCACCGAAGCCATGGATGCCTCGGGCCGTCGCCATCGCGGCGTGCTGAGCGGTAACGACATGGCCAAGTGGCAGGCCTATATCGAAAAGCCGCTGACCTATGACTATCACGGCTGGACGGTGGCGAAATGCGGCCCCTGGAGCCAGGGTCCGGCCTTCCTGCAGCAGCTCGCGCTGCTGAAGGGTTTCGACCTGGCGAAGATGGACCCGGCAGGTCCGGACTTCATCCATACGCTGGTGGAAGCATCCAAGCTGGCCTTCGCTGACCGCGAGGCCTGGTATGGCGATCCCGATCATGTGGATGTGCCGATGGCGGCGCTGTTATCCGACACCTACAACGCACAGCGTCGCAAGCTGATTGGCGACACGGCATCTCTGGAGCTGCGCCCGGGCGATCCGATGGGCAAGGCGGCGAAGCTGACCTCGATCAAGGCCGGTGAAGCCGGTGGCGTCGGCGTGGGCGAGCCGACCGTCGGTCGTCTTGAAGGCAGCGACGGCAAGGTCACCGGCCGCGGCGCGGCCAGCGGCGACACCTGCCATATCGATGTGATCGACCGCTGGGGCAACATGGTCTCGGCCACGCCCTCGGGCGGCTGGCTGCAGAGCTCGCCGCTGATTCCGGAACTGGGCTTCTGCCTTGGCACGCGCGCGCAGATGTTCTGGCTGGAAGAAGGCCTGCCCAATTCGCTCAAGCCCGGCAAGCGCCCGCGCACCACGCTGTCGCCCTCGATGGCGCTGAAGGACGGCAAGCCGGCATTGGCCTTCGGCACCCCCGGCGGCGACCAGCAGGACCAGTGGTCACCCCAGATGTTCCTCAAGGTCGTGCATCATGGCATGAACCTGCAGGAAGCGATCGACAGCCCGGCCTGGCACAGCGAACACTTCCCCTCCTCCTTCTATCCGCGTCCGTCCAAGCCCGGTCATCTCGGCCTGGAAGGCCGCTTCGACAAGACGACCATCGAGGCATTGAAGGCGCGCGGCCACAAGGTGGAGGTCGGCGGCGACTGGTCCGAAGGCCGCCTCACCGCCTGCGGCACCACCGAAACGTCCGAGGGCACGCTGCTGACCGCCGGCGCCAATCCGCGCGGCATGCAGGGCTACGCAGTTGGTCGATGAGGACCGGCCGATGAGCGGAGTTCGCTGATCATGACATGGTCGATTGTCGCCCGCGATCCGGCGACCGGCGCCTATGGCGTTGCCGTGACGACAAAGTTCTTTGCCGTCGGTGCACTCTGCCCGCATGCGAAAAGCGGTCATGGCGCATTGGCGACACAGGCGCTGATCAACCCCACCTACGGTTCGCGCGGCCTGGCGATGCTGGAAAACGGCATGGCCGCCTCCGATGTGGTGAACTGGCTGGTTTTTTCCGATGAGGGTGCAGCGGCGCGGCAGCTTCATGTGGTCGACCGCGAAGGCCGCACGGCGGCTCATACCGGCGATGCCTGCATCGGCTGGTGCGGCCACAAGACCGGCGACGGTTTCTCGGTCGCCGGCAACATGCTGGCCGGTGAAGCCGTGGTGGCCACCACCTATGAAAGCTTTGCCGCCAGCACAAAGCCCTTCGCCGAGCGCTTTCTCGATGCGCTGGATGCCGGTCAGGCCCAGGGCGGCGACAAGCGCGGCAAGCAGTCAGCCGCGCTGCTGATCCATACCAGCGAGGATTATCCGACGCTCAGTCTGCGCGTCGACGACCATGCCGAGCCGCTGGCTGAACTGCGTCGCCTCTACGGTGTGTCACAGGGACGTTATGCCGCTTTTCTCAAGTTTTACGCTACGACGAGGAACCCCAGTGGAATCTGGGACCGCAGCGTGATCGAGGCGGAAGTGCAGAAACATGAAGCCATGATGGGGACGCGCTGATGGCGCTGCTCGAAGTTGATGACCTGCGTACCTTCTTTGCCAGCGACGGCGGCGAGTTCCGCGCCGTGGACGGCGTATCCTTCACGGTCGACAGCGGCAAGACCCTGGGGATCGTCGGCGAAAGCGGTTGTGGCAAGTCTGTCACCTCGCTGACCGTAATGGGCCTGTTGCCCAGCCGTGGCGCCCGCATTGCCAGTGGCAGCATCCGCTTTGCCGGACAGGACCTGAGCACCATTGCCAAGGACGAGATGCGCGATCTGCGCGGCAATCGCCTGGCGATGATCTTCCAGGAGCCCATGACCTCGCTGAACCCCGCCTTCACCATCGGCGACCAGATCATGGAAGGCCTGATCCGGCACAAGGACATGAGCAAGGCACAGGCGCGCGAGGCCGCCATCGCCATGCTGCGCAAGGTGAACATTCCCGCGCCGGAAAAGCGCGTGGACGATTATCCGCACCAGCTGTCGGGCGGCATGCGCCAGCGCGCCATGATCGCCATGGCGCTCGCCTGCGGACCCGAACTGCTGATCGCCGATGAGCCAACCACGGCACTGGATGTGACCGTGCAGGCGCAGATTCTGGACCTGCTGCGCGAATTGCAACGCGACCTGGGCACGGCCATCATGCTGATCAGCCACGACATGGGCGTGATCGCCGAGATGGCCGACCATGTCGCTGTCATGTATGCCGGCCGCATCGTCGAGCAGGCCCCGGTCGAACAACTGTTCGCCACGCCGCAGCATCCCTACACCATTGGCCTGCTGGGCTCGATCCCGCGCCTGGACCAGACCAAGGACCGCCTCGCCGCCATTGAAGGCAGCGTGCCAGATCCGATGAATCCGCCCGATGGCTGCCGCTTCAATCCGCGCTGCCCGTTTGGCGATGCGGATTGCCGCGCCGCCATACCGGAGCTGCGCGAGATCGCGCCGGGCCATGCGGTCGCCTGCATCAAGGCACCCCTGCTATGAGCAACCTTCTCGAAGTTTCCGGCCTGACCAAGCATTTCACGGCGCGCACCAACTGGTTCGGCCGTCCGGTCAGCCATGTCAGCGCCGTCGACGATGTGGATTTCAGCCTGAAGGCCGGCGAGACACTCAGCCTGGTGGGCGAAAGTGGCTGCGGCAAGTCGACCACCGGCCGGCTGGTGCTGCGCCTGATCGATCCCACCGCGGGCACCATCAAGTTCGATGGCCGCGACATCACCACGCTGCAGGGCACTGCATTGCGCGATCTGCGCCGCGACATGCAGCTCGTCTTCCAGGATCCTTACGCCTCGCTCAATCCGCGCATGACGGTGGGCGATATCCTGAGCGAGCCGCTGATGCTGCACGGCCTGGTACCGCCCGGTAAGCGCAAGGCACGCGTGGAAGAACTGCTGAGCCTGGTCGGCCTGCGACCAGCGCATGCCCGGCGCTATCCGCATGAATTTTCCGGCGGCCAGCGTCAGCGCGTCGGCATCGCCCGTGCCCTGGCTGTCGAACCTCACCTGATCGTCGCCGACGAGGCCGTTTCGGCGCTTGATGTCTCGGTGCAGGCGCAGGTGCTGAACCTCATGAAGGACCTGCAGGCGCGCCTGGGGATCGCCATGGTCTTCATCGCGCATGATCTGGCCGTGGTGCGTCATATCGCCCAGCGCATCGCCGTGATGTATCTGGGCCGGATCGTCGAGGTCGCCACCACGACCGAACTCTTCACCAATCCGCGCCATCCCTATACGCGCGCGCTGCTCTCGGCCATTCCGGTGCCGCAGCCCAATGCCGTGCGTCAGCGCGTGATCCTGACCGGCGATGTGCCAAGCCCGATCGATCCGCCGGCCGGCTGCCGGTTCCATACCCGCTGCCCCTTCGCCGTCGACTTGTGCCGCAGCAAGGTGCCTGTGATGGAAGATATCGGCGGCCACACGGTTGCCTGCCACCGCTGGCGCGAGCTGCCGGTCGCGGCACCATTGCCGGTGGAAAGCGTTTCGTCCGGCGCCGAACGGCTGGCGCGGCTGCAGGCCCGCTTTGTCAATGCCCATTCATCTGTTTCCGACCAATAACAAGGAGAGGCTGAAAATGTTGAACAAGACCACCTGGGCGGCGCTGGCCGCAGTCCTGCTTCTAGGCACGGCGACCGCCGCGTCTGCGCAGACGCTGAAATTCGGCCTGGCCGAAGACCCGGATGCGCTGGACCCGACCCTGGCCCGCACCTTCGTCAGCCGCGTCGTCTTCTCGGCGCTCTGCGACAAGCTGGTCGACATCGATCCGGACCTGAAGGTCATTCCGCAGCTGGCCACCGAGTGGAAGTGGTCGGACGACAACAAGGCGCTGACCATGAAGCTGCGCCCGAACGTCACCTTCCATGACGGTGAGAAGTTCGACGCCGAAGCGGTGAAGTACAACATCGACCGCCACAAGACCCTGCAGGGTTCGCAGCGCCGTGGCGAGCTCTCGGCTGTTACCTCCGTCGATGTGATCGATCCGCTGACCGTGCGCCTCAACACCCAGGCGCCCTTCGCGCCGCTGCTGGCCACGCTGACCGACCGCGCCGGCATGATGATCTCGCCCAAGGCCGGCAAGGAGCTTGGCGACAAGTTCGCCACCACGCCGGTCTGCGCCGGTCCGTTCAAGTTCGTCGAGCGCATCGCCCAGGATCGCATCGTCGTCGAGAAATATGCCGGCTACTGGAACAAGGACAATGTGCACCTGTCGCGCATCGAGTTCCGCCCCTTCATCGATGCCACTGTCCGCCTCGCCAATCTGAAGTCAGGCCAGCTTGACATCCTGGAGCGTCTGGCCGGTACCGATGCCAAGGAAGTGCAGAAGGACAAGCGCCTGAAGTTCGGCTCGATCACCGAGATCGGCTATTACGGCATCACCATCAACATCGGAAAGAGCGACAAGGCGAAGTCGCCGATCGGCTCCAGTGAGAAAATCCGTGAAGCCTTCGAGCTTTCGCTGGACCGCAACGGCATCTCGCAGGTGGTGTTCGATGGCCTGGCCACGCCGGGCAACCAGTGGGTTCCGCCGAGCAACGCCAACTATGTGAAGTCCGTTCCGATTCCGAAGCGTGATGTGGCCAAGGCCAAGCAGCTGCTGAAGGAAGCCGGTAATACCAATCCGGTGGTCAATCTGGTGACGCCGACCACCACCGATGCCCGTAACATCGCACAGGTGGTACAGGCGATGGCCAAGGAGGCCGGCATCGACGTTCGCATCCAGGCAACGGAGTTTGCGACCTCGCTGAACATGGCCGACAAGGGTGATTTCGAGGCCTACATCCTGGCCTGGAGCGGTCGTCCCGATCCGGACGGCAACCTGTACAGTTTCCACGGCTGCAAGCAGCCCCTGAACTATTCGGGTCTGTGCAATCCGGCGCTGGACGAAATCCTCAATGACAGCCGCCTGACCACCGACATCGCCCAGCGTCGCGTGGCCTGGGAAAAGGCAGCCAAGATCGTCAATGCCGAACGCCCCATCATCTACATGCTGCATCGCAAGTGGCTCTGGGCCTATTCCCCGAAGCTGACCGGCTTCAAGGAATATCCGGACGGCCTGATCCGCTTCGTCGGCATGAAGAACAGCTAAGCCTGCCGGGGCCGCAGAGATCTGTGGCCCCGCCCCTCTCTTTACGTTCGTGACCAGACAATGACCCGCTTCCTGTTCCGGCGCATCGCCATCCTGCTTCCGACACTGCTGTTCGTGTCGATCATCATCTTCGGGCTGCAGCAACTGCTGCCCGGCGATCCGGCCATTGCCATGGCCGGCGAGGAGCGCGATCCGCAGGCCATCGCGGAAGTCCGGGCCAAGTACAACCTCGACAAGCCCCTGCCGGTGCAATACTGGCTGTGGATCAGCGGCGTGCTGCAGGGCGACTTCGGTGAATCGATCCGCATCCAGCTGCCGGTCTCGCAGTTGCTGGTCGAGAAGCTGCCGGTCACCATCCAACTTGCCGTGATGGCCATGCTGGTGGCGCTGGCCATTGGCCTGCCGATGGGTGTGATCTCGGCGCTGCATAACGGGCGCTGGCCCGATTACCTCGCCAATGTCATTGGACTATGGGGATTGTCGACACCGAATTTCTGGCTCGGCATCATGATGATCCTGTTGTTCTCGGTCGAACTCGGCTGGCTGCCGGCCTCGGGCTACATCAGCCCGCGCGAAGACCTGCTGGGCAATCTTGAATCGATGATCATGCCGGCCTTTGTGCTGGGCAACGCCATCTCCGCCGTGATGATGCGCCATACCCGCAGCGCCATGCTGCAGGTGCTGTCGAGCGACTATATCCGGACCGCCCGCGCGAAGGGCCTGTTCGAGCGTGTGGTGATCGCCAAGCACGGCTTCCGCAATGCTGCCGTGCCTGTGATCACGCTGGGTGCGCTGGAATTCGGCCAGCTGCTGTCGGGCGCGGTGCTGACCGAGCAGATTTTCTCCATCCCGGGTTTCGGCAAGCTGATCGTTGATGCCGTGTTCAACCGCGACTACGCGGTCGTCCAAGGCGTCGTACTCTGTACCGCCACGGCCTATATCGTACTGAACCTGCTCGCTGACATTGCCTATTTCCTGGTGAACCCGAGGCTGCGCGCATGAGCGATGCCGTGATGTCAGCCCCCGTTATCAAGAAACCCGTCGTGGAACAGAGCCCGGCGCAGCGCGCCTTCCGTCGTCTGCTCAAGCGCAAGGGCGCCGTGGTCGGCCTGGTCGTCGTCGTGCTGTTCCTGCTGGCCGCCATCTTCGCACCGCTGATCGTGCCCTATGATCCCATCGAGGCCAACTGGGGCGCGGTTCGCGGTGCGCCATCATGGGCCAACTGGTTCGGCGGCGACGAACTCGGCCGCGACGTGCTCAGCCGCGTCATCTTCGGCGCCCGCGCCTCGCTGCTGGCCGGCGTGCTGTCAGTTGCCATTGCGCTCGGCCTCGGTATTCCGATCGGGCTGTTGTCCGGTTACGCCGGTGGCATCGTGGATGGTGTCCTGATGCGCATCACCGATGCCATGCTGGCCGTGCCCTTCCTGATCCTGGCGATTGCGCTGGCCGCCTTCCTCGGCCCCAGCCTAACCAATGCGATGATCGCCATCGGTATCTCGGCCACGCCGATCTTCGTGCGCCTGACGCGTGCGCAGGTGCAGGCGGTGCGCGTGGAGGATTACATCGAGGCGGCGCGTGCCGTGGGCAACTCGTCGCTGCGCATTGCCTTCCGCCATATCCTGCCCAACATCCTGCCGGCACTGATGGTGCAGGCGACGTTGACGATTGCCTCGGCCATCATCGCCGAGGCCAGCCTCTCCTTCCTCGGCCTAGGCCAGCAGCCGCCAGCACCCAGCTGGGGCAGCATGCTGAACTCGGCCAAGGATTTCCTGACCCAGGCGCCGTGGATGGCAATCTATCCCGGCATCTCGATCTTCATCATCGTGCTGTCCTTCAACCTGCTGGGCGACGGCCTGCGCGACGCGCTTGATCCCCGCCACCGGGAGTGAAGCTCTTGCCCTGAACGGCCGGCGTGCCTACCATTCGCCTATAGCGAGTGGAGGAGGCCCATGGGTCACGATCACGATCATTCTCACAGTGGGCATTCTCACAGCGGGCACGATACCGACTGGAAGCATGATGGCGTACGGGTGATCCGGGGCGACCAGCTCGACCCGACCACGGCAGGACAGACGACGGGTATGAATCGCGCCACCGCGATCAACAACGCCCGCGTCGGCGCCCAGAAGATCTGGGCCGGCACCGTACATATCCATGCCAATGCCAAGACCGGCGCACATCACCATGGCGATCTGGAAAGCGTGATCTACGTGGTCAAGGGCAAAGCCCGCATGCGCTGGGGCAACAATCTGGAATTCACCGCAGAGGCTGGCCCGGGCGACTTCATCTTCGTGCCGCCCTTCGTGCCGCATCAGGAAATCAACGCCAGCACCGATGAGGTGCTGGAATGCGTACTGGTACGGTCCGGCCAGGAGCCGGTGGTGGTCAATCTGGACATCGAGCCGGCCGAAAAGCCCGAGAACGTGCCCTGGGTTGATCCCATCCACGCCCATCCGGACGCCAAACGCTGATTCCCGACATGTCGCATTTCGACCGGTTGTTAGGCACCGGCAACCGCCGCGGTATCATTTCCTTTTCACTGGCCGTCTTCCTCTTCGTCATCAACGAAGTGCTGTGCAAACTGGTTTTTGGTGATGTCCCGGCCAGCCAGATTCTCGCCATCCGTGGCCTGATCGCCACCACGATCATCCTAGGCGTGATCATGGCCACCGAGGCCAGACGCCGCATCGGCCGGATGTTCGATCGTCAGGTGGTGCTGCGCAGCGGTGTCGACCTGGTCAGCAGCTATCTCTACATGATTGCACTGTTTCACACGCCGATCAGCAACGTGATGGCGATTCACATGTCCTCGCCCCTGATGATGACGGCAGCGGTCGCCGTACTGCTGCGCGAGCCGGTGGGCTGGCGGCGCTGGGCCGCGGTGGTGGCCGGCTTTCTTGGCGTGCTGCTGGTGGTGCAGCCAAGTGCTGCGAACTTCAACGCCTATTCAATTCTTGGCGTCGGTGCGGCCATCTTCATTGTCGCGCGCGACCTGATGACCCGGCGCATTGCGGCCGAAATCCCCTCCTCGATCATCATTCTTACCAATGTCGGCCTACTGACCGTCGTGGCGCTCGGCCTGACCCTGGCCGAAGGTTGGGTGGCGATGAGCTGGCGCGGTCTCGGTTTCCTGGCGCTGGCCGCCTGCTGCATCGCACTTGGCTATCAGCTCGCCGTCGATGCCTTCCGGCATGCCGAAGTCGCGGTGATCGTGCCGCTGCGCTATACCGGCCTGCCGCTCGCCCTGCTAGTCGGTTATCTGGTCTGGGGCGATGTGCCGAACGAACTGGCCGCAGTTGGCATCGCCCTGATCGTGGCCAGCGGCCTGTATATCCTGCACCGCGAGCGGGTGCGGGGCATCACTCCACCGGCAGCCGAACCGCCGCCCTGATCAACTCGGCAGCGCGGCGTCTTCCAGCAGGAACTGCACGCGCTTTTCGCCGCGCCAGTGATTGGGCCGTAGATGGCCGCCCACATGCAGCGCTGCGCCGGTCTGGCGCGCCTGCAGTAACGCGGCGCCGAGTTCATTATCAATGGATCGGAACGCCATGGCATTGAGGCGCGGACCACTGCCGTCGCCGGTGGTGATCAAGCAGCGCACATGTTTCTCTGCCACCACATCCGCCTGCACCACGCGCACGCCGGTCAGCGCAAAGCGCGGCTCCGAATTGCCTGAGCCATAGGGGCCGAGCTGTTCCAGCTTGTCGCAGAGTTCAGCATTGCAGCCACCGATGGCCAGCGCACCATCGAAACCGAGCGAGGATGACGCGCCAGCCTTTGTTACAGCGGCGGCAAGGCGCTCGTTGAGGAAGGCCTTCAGCTCGTTCAGCTTGGCAGCCTCTACCGTCAGGCCCGCCGCCATGGCATGGCCGCCGCCATTCATCAGCAGCCCGGCCTGCCCGGCCGCGACCACCGCCGCGCCAAGATCGACGCCGGGGATCGAACGGCCCGAGCCCTTGCCGATGCCGTTTTCATCCAGCGCGATGACAAAGCTCGGCCGCCCGGCCTTTTCGCGCACGCGCGCCGCCACGATGCCGATCACGCCCGGATGCCAGCCCTGCCGCGCCACCAGCGCCAGTGCTGCCGTCTCGGGTACATGTTCGAGTTCCTGCATGGCCTCATGCAGCACGCCGGCCTCGATCTCCTGTCGCTCGCGATTGTAGCGGTCGAGTTCGCCAGCCATCTGCTGCGCCAGCCGCGCATCGTCGGTCGAAAGCAGCCTTGTTCCCAGATCAGCCTGGCCGACGCGTCCGCCGGCATTGACGCGCGGCCCCAGCAGGAAGCCGAGATGATAGGCACCCGGCGGCTCGCTGACACCGGCCACATCGGCCAGTGCCGCCAGTCCGACATTGCCGCGCGACCGCAAGATTTTCAGACCCTGCGTCACCAGCGCACGATTGAGGCCGGTCAGCGGCACGACGTCGCAGACGGTGCCCAGCGCAACCAGATCGAGCCAGGCCATCAGATCAGGTTGCGGGTTGTCGCTGGTATAATAACCGCGCTCGCGCAGGCGACGGTTGACGCCGACAATCAGCAGGAAGGTGACGCCCACGGCGGCGAGCTGGCCGAAGCCCGGCGTCTCGTCCAGACGGTTGGGATTGACCACCGCGACAGCCCTGGGCAGTTCCGGCTCGGCCAGATGATGATCGGCGACGATGACGTCCAGTCCAACACTGGCAGCGTCTTCGAGAGGCGCGAAGGCCAGCGTGCCGCAATCAACGGTCACTACCACCTTCACGCCATCCTGCGCCAGCCGGCGCAAAGCAGGCGCATTTGGACCGTAACCTTCCTTCAGGCGATCCGGGATGTAGACACGCAGCTCGCGCCCGATGGCGCGGAAAAAACGATTCAGCAGTGCTGTCGAAGTCGCACCGTCAACGTCGTAATCGCCGAAGACGGCAACCTTCTCGCCTTGGACGATGGCATCAGCCAGCCGGTCGGTGGCGACATCCATGTCGCGAAAACGCGAAGGATCGGGCAGCATACGCCGCAGTGACGGATTGAGATGGTCTTCCAGGTCCTCAATGGCGATACCACGCCCGGCCAACACACGGCCGAGGATTTCCGGCAAGCCGGCCTGCTGCGCCAGTGCCATGGCCAGACGGTCATCGGTATTGCGCAGACGCCAGCGCTGCCCCTTTACGGAACTCGTGACGCCCAGGAAAGCCGGCACGGTATCGACCAGCATGGTCAAGTGACGCTGGGAGTACGGATCACCGCCTCGATGCGGCGGATGGTGCCGGTCTGCGAGCGCATGACCAGCGAATTGACCCGGAAGCCGCCGCGCACGCGCTTCACGCCCTGCAGCATGGTGCCGTCGGTGACGCCAGTGGCCGAGAAGATGACATCGCCCGAAGCCATGTCGGTCAGGCTGTATTTGCGGTCCAGCTTCTCGATCCCCAGACGCCGCGCGCGGCTGCGCTCATCCTCGTTGCGGAAGATCAGGCGCGCCTGCATCTGGCCGCCGATGCAGCGCAGCGCCGCAGCCGCCAGCACGCCTTCCGGCGCGCCGCCCGAGCCCATGTAGATATCGATGCCGGTGGCAGGATCGGTGGTGGCGATAATGCCGGCCACGTCACCATCGGAGATCAACGACACACGCGCACCGGTATCGCGCACCTGCTGGATCAGGTCCATATGCCGCGGGCGATCAAGAATACAGACCGTCAGTTCCGACACCGCCACGCCCCGGGCATTGGCCAGTCGCTTGAGGTTTTCCGCCGGTGGCAGGTCAAGGTCGACGACATTGTCTGGCAGGTCGGCGCCGACTGCGATCTTGTCCATATAGACGTCGGGCGCATTGAGGAAGCAGCCGGCATTGGCGAAGGCGATGACGCAGAGGGCATTGCCGCCACCCTTGGCGGTCGCCGAGGTGCCTTCCAGTGGATCCAGCGCGATATCGATCCGCGCACCTTTGCCGCGGCCGACCTTCTCGCCGATATAGAGCATCGGCGTGGAATCGCGTTCACCCTCGCCAATCACGATGGTGCCGTCAATATCGAGATCATTCAGCGCCGTGCGCATGGCGTCGACGGCGGCCTGGTCGGCCGCCATCTCGTCGCCAAGACCGGTCAGCCGCGCCGCCGCGATGGCGGCGGCTTCGGTGACGCGTACGACTTCAAGCGTGAGGTTGCGTTCCACCGAAATCGTCACGGCGGGACTTTCCACTGCCTTCTCCGGCTTGGCTTTCTTAACGCTGGCTGTCTTGGTCGCGGCCATGGCGGCCCCCGTCTGTCAGAGCGGTTCGATACGGATCAGCGCCGGCGCCTGCAGCACCGAACGTAACTTGCCGATCTTCTTCATCGCGCGGGTCATATCGGCCTCGCGCGCCTCATGGCTGATCAGCATGACGGCAACCGGCTGGTTCTCGGCTTCCGAGCGGCCACGCTGCACTAGGCTTTCAATGGAGATCTTCTCGTCGCGCAGCACGGCCGACACATCAGCCAGCACGCCGGGCTGGTCGCGCACGATCAGGCGGATGTAGTAGCGCCCGACATGCTCGGACATCGCGGCCGCCTTCAGCGGCTGCAGGCTGGCCGCCGGCACACCGAATGCCGGCGCATAGCGGCCAGCCGCCATATCGGCAAGATCGGCCACCACGGCCGAAGCCGTCGGGTTGCTGCCGGCGCCACGGCCTTCAAACATCACGCGACCGACGTAGTCGCCTTCGGCGGCGACGGCGTTGAACACGCCGTCCACATGGGCAATCGGCGTGTTGGCCGGCACCATGCAGGGATGCACACGCTGCTCGACGCCCTTGGGCGTGCGGCGGGCAATCGCCAGCAGCTTGATGCGGTAGCCGAATTCCTTGGCAAAGGCGATATCGACTGCCGAGACGTTGCGGATGCCTTCCACATGAACGGCCTTGAAATCGACCTTGGTGTTGAAAGCCAGCGAGGTCAACACTGCCAGCTTATGCGCGGCATCGACGCCGTCGATATCGAAGCTCGGATCGGCTTCGGCATAACCAAGCTGCTGCGCTTCCTTGAGCACGTCGCGGAAATCGCGGCCGGTCTCGCGCATTTCGGTCAGGATGTAGTTGCAGGTGCCGTTCAGAATACCGGTGATGCCCTGCACGCGATTGCCGATCAGGCCCTCGCGCAGTGCCTTCAGGATCGGAATGCCGCCGGCGACCGCCGCCTCGAAGCCCAGCGGGGCGGCCTTCTGCTCGGCCAGGGCGGCGATCTTCGCGCCATGCATGGCCAGCATCGCCTTGTTGGCAGTGACCACGCCCTTGCCCGCTTTGAGCGCGGCCTCGACCAGATTGCGCGCCACGCCATCGGCGCCGCCGATCAACTCAACCACGACCTCGACCTCGGGGTCGGCCACCAGATCGATGGCCTTGGCATGCCAGCGCCAGTTGCCCTTCGGGATGTCGCGCTTCTTGCGCTTGTCGCGCGAGGACACGGCGGCGACCTTGATCGACCGCCCGGTACGCGCGGCCAATGCATCGGCATGCTGATGCAGCAGGCGCAACACGCCCTGCCCCACCACACCCAGACCGGCTACGCCGACTCTCAGCGGCGCCGGGGCCGTCTTGTACGCCTTAACCATTCACGGCCGCCTTCTCGTCCGGGAGATTGGACGGCGACGCCAGCAGCTTCTTGATGTTCTTCACGGCCTGCCGCGTGCGATGCTCGTTCTCGACGAAGGCCAGACGCACGAAGTTGTCGCCGTATTCGCCGAATCCGATGCCCGGCGCGACCGCCACTTCGGCCTCGCGCAGCAGCAGCTTGGAGAACTCGACCGAGCCCATATGCGCATAGCGCTCCGGGATCGGCGCCCAGCAGAACATCGACGCACCCGGCATCGGAATATCCCAGCCGGCAGCGTTCAACCCCTTCACCAGCACATCGCGGCGCGACTGGTAGGTCTGGCGGATTTCCTGCACGCAGTCCTGCGGGCCGTTCAGCGCCGCGGTGGCGGCTACCTGGATCGGCGTGAAGGCGCCGTAATCGAGATACGACTTCACGCGCGCGAGCGCGCCGACCAGCGTGGAATTGCCGGCGCCGAAACCGATACGCCAGCCCGGCATGTTGTAGGTCTTGCTGAGCGAGGTGAACTCAATCGCAACATCGCGCGCACCCTTCACCTGCAGGATCGAGGGCGGCGGATTGCCGTCGAAATAGATTTCCGAATAAGCCAGGTCGGAAATCACCCACATGTTGCGCTTCTTGGCGAAGTCGACGATGGCCTCGTAGAAAGCCAGATCGACCGTCATCGCCGTGGGATTGGCCGGGAAGCTGACGATCAGCGCGATCGGCGCCGGCACGCTGTGACGATAGGCGCGATCCAGACCGGCGAAGAAATCGAAGCCCGGGCCGATCGGCACGCTACGCACATTGGCGCCGGCGATGACGAAGCCGAAGGCATGCATCGGATAGCTGGGATTGGGCACCAGCACCGTGTCGCCCGGCGCCGAGATCGCCATGGCCAGATTGGCCAGACCTTCCTTGGAACCGAGCGTGACAATGGCTTCCTTTTCCGCATCCAGCGTCACGCCGAAACGGCGGCCATAGTAATTTGCCAGCGCCTTGCGCAGGCCGGGCACGCCGCGGCTGGACGAATAACGATGCGCGCGCGGATTGGTGGCAGCCTCCACCAGCTTGGCCACGATATGCGGCGGCGTGGCGTTGTCGGGGTTGCCCATGCCGAAGTCGATGATGTCCTCACCGCGAGCTCGTGCGGCAGCCTTCATACGGTTCACTTCCTCGAACACGTAGGGCGGCAGGCGCTTGATGCGGTAGAACTCGGTATCCATGGTCTTCGGGTCCACTGACAATACTGATTGCAGGAAGTTTACAGGGCTTCAGTTACACGAAGGCGCGGCAGCTGTTCGCCCCGCGCCCCCGCCGATCCTTAGCTGAAATCTGTTTAGTTTACGATGTAGATTTCAACCCGGCGGTTTTGATCGGTAGCTCGTGCTGCCGTCTCGTAATAAGCCGGTGCAGTCGACGCGGTCTGGCTGTCGAGCCGGATCTGCGCGGCCGGAATGCCGCGACGGCGCAGTTCGGACGCGACCTGTTCGGCGCGGCGCTGCGCGACGACACCCTGATTGGCCGGCGCATAGCTGACCACGCGCAGCGTACCCTTGCCGCCCACGCCCTTGGCGTATTCGGCCACCTTGTTGACCAGCGCCTTGTCGTCGCTGCCAAGCGAGGTCTCGTTGCCGTTGAAACGCACGATGGCCAGAAGCTGCGACGAGCCGGGCAGCGGCACCGATGCATAGGACGCACCACCACTGCCCTGCTGCAGGCCGGTCGGCAGGGTCGTCGCCGAGGACTGCGCCAGATACTGGGAGTAAGTGTCATTCGTATTGGCCGGACGTGCGGCCTGCATGGCCTGCGGCTGCTGCGCCATCTGCTGAGGAGGCGGCTGCAGCGTCTGCTGGCCGTTCCCCGGCTGCACGGCGCCGCGCGGCTGGGCCGACGGTGCGGCAGCCGGAAGCTGGGTCACCGGTGCGCGGGGCGCGGGCGGCGGCGTGGTGGTATCGGCCGGACGCGCGCGCAGTTCCTCGTCGGTATAGCGGGAATTGCTGCGGTCGGCGGCCAGATTGTCGAGCGCCTGGCGGCGTTCGCCGGTGGATGTGGTCTCGACCGGACGAGCCGGCACACGGGCCAGATTGGGGAAACGGTCGCTGTTCGGGGCATTGCCCGACGTGGCGCTGGCCGCGGTCGGCGGGGCATCGTCGTCATCGCCGCCAAACAGCTGCGTCGGGTCCGCCCAGGTGCCGCAGGCGCTGAGGCCCAGCATGGTGGCCAGCAATGCCGCAGCCGTAGCGCCGCGCAGACTGAGAGCAAAATGGCCCCGGTCGCGCAGACCCTGCATGCCCCGCGTCGCTATGCCGGCGGAAGCCGTGCCGATCCCAGCCATATGTTCCTACCCCTTAAAGCCCAAAAAAACGCCCGGGTCACCCCGGGATCACCCTGGTCGGCCTGACAGCCTTGCAGGGGGATTCCCTATCCCTTAACCTCAATCCGTGCCGAGAAAATCCGGCCAAGAGCCGGAATCGTACAGGCGAGGAAACGGGCCCCGAGAATAAGGACTGTCGGATGGCGAAGCAACCGGACAGTGGCAGACCGGACAGCAACTTAAAGCCTGACAGTGATATTCCGCTGCCGGACCCGGCTGTCTGGGCCCAGACCTGGGCCCGGGTGGCCGAGCAGAGCCAGAAGCTGCTGGCCGATTATACCGCCCGGCAGCAGGCCGAGGCGGCCCAGAATCCCCAGGGCAGGCCCCCTGCCCCCGCCAATCCCGACCCGCTGAACCTAGCCGGGGCCTATATGGAGATCGCCCAGAAGCTGATGGCCGATCCGGCCAAGCTGGCCGAGGCGCAGATGAAGCTGTGGCAGGACTACGCTGCGCTCTGGGCCAATGCCACCGACCGCTTCCTGGGCAAGGAAACCGCCCCGATGGTGCTGCCCGACAAGGGCGACAAGCGGTTCAAGGACCCCGCCTGGCAGGATGGCGCCGTCTTCGACTACCTGAAGCAGTCCTACCTACTGACCGCACGCTGGGTGCAGAAGACTGTCACCGATGTGGACGGCGTCGATCCCAAGGTCGCCCGCAAGGTCGACTTCTATACCCGCCAGTTCGTTGATGCGCTGTCACCGTCGAATTTCGCACTGACCAATCCCGAAGTCCTGCGCGCCACCATGGACAGCAAGGGCGAGAATCTGGTCAAGGGGCTGGAAAACCTGCTGGAGGACATCGACCGCGGCCACGGCAAGCTCAACATCAAGATGGTGGACTCCAAGGCCTTCACCGTGGGCGAGAATATCGCCGTCACGCCGGGCAAGGTGGTCTACCAGAACGACCTGATGCAGCTGATCCAGTACGAGCCGACGACCAAGGAGGTCTACAAGCGACCGCTTTATATCGTGCCCCCCTGGATCAACAAATTCTACATCCTCGACCTGAAGCCGCAGAATTCCTTCATCAAGTGGATGACGGAAAAGGGCTACACCGTTTTCGTGGTGTCCTGGAACCAGCCCGACGAGACGCTGGTCGACAAGACCTTCGAGAGCTACATGCGCGAAGGCATCCTTGACGGCCTCGATGCCGTGAAGAGGGCCACCGGCGAGGATGAGGTCACCGCCATCGGCTACTGCATCGGCGGCACGCTGATGGCCTCGGCGCTGGCCTGGATGGCCGCGAAGAACGACGATCGCATCAAGGCCGTCACCTTCTTCGCCGCCCAGGTCGACTTCTCAGAAGCCGGCGAACTCAGCGTTTTCACTGACGAAGATACGGTGAAATACCTGGAAAGCCTGATGTCGGAAAAAGGCTATCTCGATGGTGGCGAGATGGCGACCAGCTTCAACATGCTGCGCGCCAATGACCTGATCTGGTCGTTTGTCATCAACAATTACCTGCTGGGCAAAGAGCCCTTCCCCTTCGACCTGCTATACTGGAATTCCGACTGCACGCGCATGCCGGCCAAGATGCACGGCTTCTACTTGCGCAACATGTACCAGCAGAATCTGCTGTCGCAGCCTGGCAAGCTGGAACTGGCCGGCGAAAGACTCGATCTGCGCAAGATCAAGATTCCCGTCTATATCCAGGCCAGCAAGGACGACCATATCGCGCCCTACAAGTCGGTCTACAAGGCGACGCAGCTTTATGGCGGTCCGGTGCGCTTCATGATGGCCGGCTCGGGCCATATCGCCGGCGTGATCAATCACCCGGATGCCAAGAAGTACCAGCATTGGCTGAACGACACGAAAACCAATCCCCCCAATGTGGAGGACTGGATCAAGGATGCGAAGGAATATCCCGGCTCCTGGTGGAGCGACTGGGACAAGTGGCTGTCTGCCAAGTCCGGGCCGAAGGTGCCGGCGCGCAAGCCGGGCGACGGCAAACTCAAGGTAGTCGAGCCCGCACCGGGCTCGTTCGTGAAAAAGCGTATTGTAGGCTGAGGATTTTCAGATGCTGTTCATGATCGATGTGAAGTTCAATTTCACCAGCCTGGGCGATAAGGCACAGCAGCTCGTGCGTGCCGAGTGGGATGAAGAAGAGCGGCTGCTGGCCAAGGGCCAGTTCGTCGGCATCTGGCGTAAGGCCAACGGCATGGGCACGATGTTCATCATCGACGTGCCGACCAACGAGGCCGCCGGCAACCAGGTCCGCGCGATGCCGCTCTACCCCTTCTTCACCGACGTGACCGTCACGCCGCTGATCGGCCATCCGAACTTCCCCCAATTCGCGCGCGGCGCGTCGGCGCATGAAAAGCCCGACAGCAACCCCAAGCCGGACAGCAACCTGTATCTAGTGGATGTACGCATCGAATATCTGCGCGCCGGCGACAAGTTCCAGGAACTAGTGCAGGCGGAATGGCGCAAGTCGGAAGAGATGCTGGCCAAGCGTCAGCTCGTCGGCGTCTGGCGCCGCGCCAACGCGCTGGGCACCATGGTGTTGTGGAACCTGCCCGATGCCGATACCGTGGCGGCCACGCTGCGCGGCATGCCGCTCTATCCGTGCTTCACCAAGGTGGATGTAATCCCGCTGGCGATGCATCCGAACTTCCCGCAATTCGCCCGCCCGGCCGAGACGCACGAGAAGCCGGCGTAAGCGCAGATCGCCGATCAGCCGCCGCCAAAGCATTCCTTGCCGATCTGCGCACTGGCCTCGACGCCGAGCGCCTGCTGGTTGCCATTGACCTTGCCATCCATGGCCAGCGCCTTCACCTGCATGGACACGGCATTCAGGATGCCGGGCTGACCGGACTGGCATAGCTTTGCATTGTCGGGGTGCGCCTGTTTGGTGGCAGCGACCACATTCGCGACTTCGGCCGGATCTTCGGCGGCACGAACGCCCAGCGCCACCAGGATCAGCAGGAGCGCGGCGGCCGGCGCCGCAATCGGCACAGTCATCTTGGCTGGCATTTTCATGGCTGATCCCTTCACACGCATACGGCCCGGACAGCCGCCTGACAGGTATCGAGTTATAGCAAGGCCTTCCTGTGTCGTTGCGGGCGCAGAGGGGGTATTTCGCAGCCCTTTTGGGGTATGCGATTTCATTGAAAAGCCAGGTCTGGGCCGCTGCCGCCGGCTGACATTCTCTGCCACTTGCGGTATGCTGTGTCGAAACATACCGGATGTTGGGTTGACATCCGGTTCGGCACGACCGGGGGTAGCAGACAATTTAATGGGACGGATGCTGGAAGGCGCACCGCAACTGACGCTGGAAACGCTCCAGGCGCTGTATGCCTATTGGGCCGGCAAGCGCGATGGCCGCCCCATGCCCGACCGTGCCGATATCGACCCCATCGAGATGAAGCCCTGGCTGGGCAACCTGATGCTGGTCGAACGCAAGGACGACGGTGACTACTTATATCGTCTCTACGGCTCCACCTTTGTGAACCAGTTCAAGGTCGACATGACCGGCAAACGGGTCAACGAGCTGCCGGCCCAGCAGGCCGAACTGCTGCGCACCGAATATGACGCTGTGGTACACAGCCGGATGCCGATGTCACGGCGCTATACCGCCACCTTTGATTACACCTCCCGCGACAAGCGCTCGCAGTGGCAGGTGGAGCGTAGCTGGGAGCGCCTGGCCCTGCCCCTGACCGCCGGATCCGACGAGGTCCGGATGCTGCTGGTCGCCGCCTTCCCGATCGAGCCTTCGGCGGAAGACCGCTACACCCAATAATCTGCGGAAAACAGACATTTTATATGGCTGCTTACCCCCCTGGATTTGACAAGGGGGATTCCATCGCCCATGTTCCCCGGGCCGCGACGGGTCCCCGTTCGCCCCCATTTTTTTGATTTTTTGTTGGAAAACCGCGCCTTATGAAAGTCGTAGTTGTCGAGAGCCCGGCGAAGGCCAAGACCATCGAGAAGTACCTCGGTCCCGGCCATACGGTCCTGGCCTCCTTCGGCCATGTCCGCGATCTGCCGGCCAAGGACGGTTCGGTCGAGCCGGACAAAGACTTCGCCATGCACTACGAAATGTCGGGCCGCGGATCGGAATCAATCCGTGCCATCGCCGGTGCGCTGAAAGACGCCGACACCCTGATCCTGGCGACTGACCCGGATCGCGAGGGAGAGGCGATTTCCTGGCATGTGCTGGAAGCGCTCAACAACCGCAAGGTCGTAAAGAGCAAGACCGTGCGGCGCGTGGTCTTCAACGAGATCACCAAGTCCGCCGTGCTGGAGGCGATGGCCAATCCGCGCGACATTGATATGGACCTGGTCAATGCCCAGCAGGCGCGCCGCGCGCTGGATTACCTGGTCGGCTTCACCCTCTCGCCCGTGTTGTGGCGCAAGCTGCCCTCGGCCAAGTCGGCCGGCCGCGTGCAGTCGGTGGCGCTGCGCCTGATCTGCGAGCGCGAGACCGAGATCGAAGCCTTCCGTGCTCGCGAATACTGGACCATCGGCGCCGATTTCGGCACCAAGTCGAGCCAGACGGTCAACGCACGCCTGATCGAGCTGGGTGGCAAGAAGCTCGACAAGTTCGACATCAATAATGAAACTGCCGCCACCAGCGCCGTCGCCAAGCTGACCGGCCTGAGCTATTCGGTCGCCGACGTCTCGATCAAGCCGGCCAAGCGCAATCCGGCACCGCCCTTCACCACCTCGACCCTGCAGCAGGAAGCGGCCCGCAAGCTCGGCTTCTCGGCGCAGATGACCATGCAGATCGCCCAGCGTTTGTATGAAGGCGTGACTATCGGCGGCGAGACTACCGGTCTCATCTCTTATATGCGTACCGACGGCGTCAGCATGGCCGACGAAGCCATCCGCGCCGCCCGCGACGTAATCGCCGAGGATTTCGGCCGCGAGGCCGTGCCGGAAAGCTGGCGCGTTTACAAGACCAAGCAGAAGAACGCGCAGGAGGCCCACGAGGCGATCCGCCCCACAGATTTCCGTCGTCGCCCCAAGGCGGTCGCACGCTACCTCGATGAAGTGCAGCTCAAGCTGTATGAACTGATCTGGGTGCGTGCGCTGGCCAGCCAGATGGAATCCGCCGAACTGGAACGCACCACGGTGGATATCACCGATGCGAAGAAGACCGGCGTGTTCCGCGTCACCGGTACCGTCGTGCTGTCGCCCGGCTTCCTCAAGCTCTACGAGGAAGGCGTCGACGACAAGACGGGCGACGATGAAGAAGGCGCACGCCTGCCGAAGATGGCCGTCGGCGAAGCGCTGAAGGAAAACGGCATCAAGCCGGAACAGCATTTCACCGAACCGCCGCCGCGCTATTCGGAAGCCAGCCTCGTGCGCAAGCTGGAAGAGCTCGGCATCGGCCGGCCGTCGACTTACGCCGCCATTCTGGAAGTGCTGAAGGCGCGCTCCTACGTGAAGCTGGAAACCAAGCGCTTCTCGCCGGAAGACGCCGGCTGGCTCGCCTATGCCTTCCTGGTCTGCTTCTTCGAACAGTATTTCGCCTACGATTTCACCGCCGGCCTTGAAGAGAAGCTGGACGAGATCGCCGAGCACAAGCTCGAATGGAAGAAAGTGCTGGAAGATTTCTGGCAGGACTTCAGCCTGCATGACGCCAAGGAAAACCCAATCCCCTTCTCGGTGAAGGATGCGGTGACCCGCATCGACGAGAAGATGGGCCGTCGCGGCGAAGTGCTGGATGCCATCAATGCGCTGCTGGAAAACCATTTCTTCCCGCCGCGCGAAGACGGCAAAAGCGCCCGCCTCTGCCCCGCCTGCAACAAGGGCCAGCTGGCAATCAAGGCCGGCCGCACCGGCGCCTTCATCGGCTGCTCGGACTATCCGGAATGCAGCTACACCCGGCCCTTGAGCGCCGGCGGCAACGGTCATGGCGACATCGCCATCTCCGGCCCGCAGGAAATCGGCGCCGATCCGGCCACCGGCCAGATGATCACCCTGCGCCAGGGTCCCTTCGGTCCCTACGTGCAGCTGGGTGAAGCGGAAGGCGAAGGCAAGGCGAAGACCAAGCCCAAGCGTGCCTCGCTGCCCAAGGGCGTGACCATCGAAGACGTCACGCTGGAAATGGCGCTGAAACTGCTGGCGCTGCCGCGCATCGTCGGCATGCATCCGGTCACAGCTAAGGAAATCCTCGCAGGCCTGGGCCGCTTTGGCCCCTACCTGCTGCATGACGGTGCCTATACCAAACTGAAGGACGCCATGGAGGCGCTCGAGATCGGCATCAACCATGCCGTCGAGAAGATCGCCGAGGCCGATGCGCGTCGCAAAGGCCCGCGCCAGCGCGCCGAGCTGAAGGTGCTGCGCGACGTGGGCAAGCATCCTGATGACGACGCACCGATCCAGGTGATCGATGGCCGCTATGGCCCCTATCTGAAGCATGGCGCCACCAACGCCCCGATCCCGCGCGGCACCGAAGTCGATGCGATGACCATGGACATGGCCCTCCTGGCGATTGCCAGCCGCGCCAAGAAGGGTGGCAAGGGCAAGAAGAAAGCCGCTGCACCCAAGGCGAAGAAGGCTGCCGCTCCGAAGGCGGCAAAGGCCGCCAAGGCTGACAAGCCCGAGGCCAAGCCCAAGGCAGCCGCCAAGAAGGCTACCGGGGCCAAGAAGGCCGCACCGAAGAAGAAAGCTGCGGCCAAGAAAGCCGTAGCAGCGTAAGCGGCGTGGCCAAGAAGAAAGATCATCCCGGTCTTCCGTCCAAACAGGACATCCTGAAGTTCATTGCCGACAATCCCGGCAAGGTGGGCAAGCGCGAGATCGCGAAAGCCTTCGGCGTCGGTCCGGAGCTGCGCGTCCAGCTCAAGGGCCTACTGCGCGAACTGAAGGCCGAGGGCGACGTCAACACCACGCATGGCAAGCGCATGACGCCGAAGGGCGAGTTGCCCGAGGTGACGCTGGTCGACATTTTCCGCATCGACCGCGACGGTGACCTGATGGGCCGGCCGGTGGAATGGACCGGCGAAGGCGAAGCGCCGCGTATCGTCTTTGAAGTCAGCGGCAAGCAGCGCCGCCGCGAGCTGGCCGATGTCGGCGTCGGTGACCGCGTGCTGGCCCGCCTGCAGCGCGCCGGCCGCAACCGTTATGTCGGCCGCGTCATCAAACGGCTGGAAAAGGAAGAACAGCCGGTGCTGGGCGTCTTCGCCCTCACCGAGACCGGCGAAGGCCGCCTGCAGCCGACCGACAAGAAGGTTCGGCACGAATACATCATCGCGCCTGAACATCGCGGCCACGCCAAGGCTGGCGAGATCGTGGTGGCACAGCCGATGTCCGGCCGCCGGTTCGGACTGAAGACCGCTAAGGTGATCGAGGTGATCGGCAGCAGCACCGATCCGAAAGCGCTGAGCCTCATCGCCATCCACACGCTGGGCATCCCGACCAAGTTCAGCGATGCCGCCCTGCATGACGCGCAGAAAGCCAAGCCGGTCACGCTGGGCAAGCGCGACGACCTGCGCGACATCCCGCTGATCACCATCGATCCGGAAGACGCGCGCGACCATGACGACGCCGTCTTCGCTGAACCCGACGACGATCCGAAGAATGCCGGCGGCTGGCATGCCATCGTCGCCATCGCCGATGTCGCCCATTATGTGCGGCCGGGTGCCGCGTTGGACCACGATGCGCGCCAGCGCGGCAACTCCACTTACTTCCCGGACCGTGTCGTGCCGATGCTGCCCGAGGCGCTGTCAGCCGACCTCTGCTCGCTGGTCGAGGGCAAGGACCGCGCCTGCATGGCCGTGCATCTGTGGTTCGACGCCAACGGCAACAAGATCCGCCACAAATTCGTGCGCGGCCTGATGCGTTGCGCCGCCGGGCTGAACTATCGCCAGGTGCAGATGGCCATCGACGGCGAGCCCGACGAAGCGGCGAAGCCCTTCCTCGAACCGGTGCTGAAACCGCTCTACGCCTGTCATGCCGCCATGAACAAGGCGCGTGCCGCACGCCAGCCATTGGCCATCAATGCGCCTGAGCGCCGGGTGGTAATGGGCAAGGACGGGCATATCGCGGCGATCAAGCCGCGTGAGCATATGCTGAGCCACCAGGTGATCGAAGATTTCATGATCACGGCCAATGTCGCGGCCGCCGAGGAACTGGAAAAGCGGAAGCAGCCCTGCATGTACCGCGTGCACGAGCAGCCATCCGACGAGAAAATCGACAGCCTGCGCAAGTTTCTCGCCACGCTGGATTACCGCCTGGCCAAGGGCCAGGGCCTGCGGCCCATGCATTTCAACGCCATCCTCGAGGCCGCGAAGGGCAGCGAGCATGAGCGGCTGATCAACGAAGTGGTGCTGCGCAGCCAGATGCAGGCGACCTACTCGCCAGAGAACCGCGGCCATTTCGGCCTCAACCTGAACAAATACGCGCATTTCACCTCGCCCATCCGCCGCTATGCCGACGTGCTGGTGCATCGCGCGCTGATCCGCGGCCTTGGTCTGGGCGACGAGGGCCTGCCACCTGAGGATGATGCGAATTTCGAGGGCATCGCCGAGCATATCTCGCTGACCGAGCGCCGCTCGATGCAGGCCGAGCGTGATGCCCTGAACCGCTTCGTCGCCGCCTTCATGGTCGATCATGTCGGCGCCGAATTCGAGGGCCGCATCACCGGCGTCACCCGCTTCGGCCTCTTCGTCGAGCTGGACGAGACCGGCGCCGATGGCTTCGTGCCGATCGCCACGCTGGGCGACGACTATTACGAGCATGACGAGGCCCATCGCGCCCTGGTCGGCAAACGCACCCGCAAGCGCTATCGTCTGGGCGATGCTGCCACCGTGCTGCTGGCTGAAGCCACACCGGTGACCGGCGGCCTGCGTTTCGAGATCGTCGGCAGCGGCGGCGCACGCCCGCGCCGCCAGCATAGTGGCGGCGACGCAAAACCCGTGATCAAGAAACCGACCAATCGCCCGAGCTGGGCCAAGCACAGGAGCAAGAAGAACCGATGATCCGCCATCTTGCTCCTGCCATCGTCACGCTTCTGATCGCAGCGCCCGCCCTCGCCTTCGACCTGCAGGGCCATCGCGGCGCCCGCGGTCTTGCCCCCGAGAACACCCTGCCGGCTTTCGCCACGGCGTTGTCGCTGGGCGTCTCTACCCTGGAATTCGATGTCAACCTGACCCAGGACGGCCATCTTGTGGTCGGCCATGATCCGATGCTGTTGCCGCATCTGGCGCGCCTGGACGGCAAGTGGATCGCCACGCCCGGCCCGGTCATCTGGCAGACGCCGCTGGCCGAGCTGCAGCGCTATGATGTCGGCCGGCTCGATCCGAGCAGCCGCTATGGCCAGACCTATCCGGACCAGAGGCCGGTGGATGGTACGCGGATGCCACTGCTGGGCGATGTCTTCGCGCTGGTCGCCAAAAGCGGTAACACCGCCGTGCGTTTCAACATCGAGACCAAGATCAACCCCGCAAAGCCGGATGAGAGCGCGCCGCCTGAGCGCTTCGCTACCGCGCTGGTGCTCGCCATCCACAGTGCCGGCCTCGCCGGCCGTGCCTCGATCCAGTCCTTCGACTGGCGCACGCTGAAAGTGGCAGGCCGTCTCGCGCCGGAAATCCCGCGCGCCTATCTCACCATCGAGGGCGGCAATTCCGACAATGTGCAGCGTGGCCAGCCCGGCGCCAGCCCCTGGCTCGGCGGGCTGGATGCCGATGACCATGCCTCGACGCCGGCGCTCGTCAAAGCGGCAGGCGGACAGATCTGGTCGCCCTTCTGGCGCAATGTGACGCCGGAGCTGGTGGCCGAGGCGCAGCAACTGGGCCTGCAGGTAATCCCCTGGACGGTGAACGACCCCGCCATCATGGAACAACTGATTGCCATGAAGGTGGACGGCCTGATCTCGGATTATCCCGACCGCCTGCGCAGCGTCATGCAGGCCCGCAGCCTGCCCCTGCCCGCGCCCACGCCCGTCTCTCCCTAAGCCTGGTCCGCCATAAAACTGCCCTATCCGCAGGCCATGATCCTCCCTGCGGCAAATTTGCCGCAGGTGGGTTTTCAGGGCTTCCCAGGCCCGGCTTACAGGGCTACAAGGGCGCCGCGCTGCACCGCCGGGACAGCGCCGGAACACCAGGGACGGCCAGCATGATCACTGCCTACCTGCCGCAAAGCGGCCAACTACAGCGCCTTGAGCTTACCCCCAACTCGACCCTCCCCGAGGGCGTCGTGTGGATCGACCTGCTTGAACCAAGCCAGGCCGAAGAGAAGGCCATTGAGACGCTGCTGGGCATCGAAGTCCCGACCCGCGAAGAGATGCAGGAGATCGAAATCTCCAGCCGTCTGTATCGCGAGGGCGATGCCAGCTTCATGACCGCCAACGTGCTGTATCAGGCCGAGACGCCGCAGCCGCTGACCACCGCCGTCACCTTCATGCGGACCCCGCGCGCCACCGTGACGCTGCGCTACGCCGATCCGCTCGCCTTCCGCCAGTTTGTCGCCCGCGCCCAGCGCCAGCCGCCGCTGATGGCCTCGCCCGATGCAGCGCTCTGCGGCATCCTAGATTCGATCATCGACCGCGCCGCCGACGTGCTTGAAATCGCCGGCAAGGATCTGGATGGAATCTCGCGCACCATCTTTGGCTACAAGAAACAGACTGATCAGCCGCAGACCGCCGAGGTCGATCTTGAAGAAGCCGTGCGCACGCTGGGCCATGTCGAGGACCTGACCTCGCGCATCCGCGACAGCCTGCTGTCGCTGACGCGCCTGATCGCCTTCCTGACGCTGACCATGGCCGAGCAGCGCGGCACCAAGGAAAGCCGCGTCTGGCTGAAGACGCTGGCGCGCGACGTGCAGTCACTGAACGAGCAAGCCGCCTTCCTGGCGCACAAGGGCAACTTCCTGCTCGATGCGACGCTGGGCCTGATCAACATCCAGCAGACCAAGATCATCAAGATCTTCTCGGTCGCCGCCACCGTGTTCCTGCCGCCGACCCTGATCGCCAGCATCTACGGCATGAACTTCAAGACGCTGCCCGAACTAGAATGGGCGCTGGGCTATCCCTTCGCGCTGGCATTGATGGTCGCTTCCGCGATCCTGCCCTACTGGTGGTTCCGGCGGAAAGGCTGGCTGTAATGCCGCTGTCGCTCGACGACCTGATCGAGCGGCCGACGGGACAGGCGATGTGGCGCGGCTGGAAGCAGCGCTGTCCACAATGCGGCACCGGCCGGATGTATGGCCGATTCCTGAAGGTCAACGACACCTGCGCCGACTGCGGCCTCGACATGGCCGGCCACCGCGCCGACGATGCCCCGCCCTATTTCACCATCCTGATCGTCGCCCATATCATCGTGCCACTGATGCTGCTGCTGGAACAGAAGGTCCAGCCGCAGGAATGGGTGCATATGGTGCTGTGGCTGCCATTGACCGTACTGCTCAGCCTGTGGCTGCCGCCCCGCATCAAGGGCGTGCTGATTGGTTTGCAATGGGCCAGACGTATGCATGGCTTCGGCAGCGAGCCGCACTGAAGCTATACTGTCCCCGATGGGAAACGCCGACTCGAAGCTGCAAGCGATCCGCGATGCCGCCACGCTGGTGCTGTATCGCCGGCAGGGTAACCGCCTCGAAGTCCTGATGGGCGAGCGCCATGGCGCCAGCGCCTTCATGCCCAACCGTTATGTCTTTCCCGGGGGGCGCCTCGATCTGGCCGACTACCGCATTCGTCCCGCCGCGCCGCTCAATCCGGTCAGCACCGCGCGGCTGGATCGCGCCAAGGGCACCGGCCCGCGCAAGGCGCTGGCGCTGGCGCTCGCTGCCATCCGCGAGACCTTCGAGGAATCCGGCCTGCGCATCGCCGGCCGGGCCAAAGTGCAGAAAGACCTGCCACCAAACTGGACCGAATTCTGCGCCGGGGGCCTCGCGCCCGATCCTTCCACGCTCCTCTATATCTGTCGCGCCATCACGCCGCCCGGACGGCCGCGCCGCTTCGATGCCCGCTTCTTCGCTGCCCCGGCCGAGGCGGCCGAGGGCGCGCTGCGCCCCTCGCCCGAACTGGACAAGCTGACCTGGATCGCCCCGGCCGATACCGGCGACCTGCTGCTGCCCGGCATCACCCAGTTCGTGCTGGCCGAGTTGGCGGCCTGGCTCAGCCCGGCTGCCGCCGCCGATCCGGCCCGACCGGTGCCCTTCCACTACATGCGCCGGGGCCAGAGGCAGCAGGACCTGGTATGACCCGGCCGGTCATTCCCCGGGATGCCGCCAGTTTGGTGCTGGTCCGCCGAAGCCCCGCCGGGCCGGAGGTCCTGATAGGCCGGCGCGCTGGGAAGCATCGCTTCCTGCCCGGTGTTTACGCCTTCCCGGGCGGCCGGCTCGACTCATCTGACAGATCAGAAAAGCCAATCAAGCCGTTGATCATAAAACATGATCGTATCGATGAAGTTCTGGCCATAGCCGCCGTTCGCGAAACCTGGGAAGAGACCGGCATCCTGCTCGGCCAACTGGAACATGGCCGGCTGCGGCCCGACCTGTCGGGCCTGCGCTACCTCTGCCGGGCTATCACACCGTCGGACAGCCCGATCCGTTTCCATGCCCGCTTCTTCCTGCAGGACGTCACCGGTTTGCCAGTCATTCTGGCCGGTTCAGGCGAACTGCTGGACCTGGCCTTCCGACCGGTCCCGGTGGCGCTCCGGCTGCCGCTGGCCGACATCACCGAGTTCATACTGGGTCTGGTGGCCGGGCTGGAACCGGACCTGCAGCCCAAACGCACGGCTTTCTGGCGCTATCGCCAAGGTAAGCCCATGATCCGTTGGGATAATCCTGGTAGTGTCTCAGTTTGAAAGTTTCCGGTAAGCGCCTGAGCTTCCTTTAAAAAGTGCCGTGAACTAGACTTTCTCCCGCAAAAGGGAGCGATTCATGGCCAACGGCGCTTTTAAGTCATTGCTTGCATTCTTCAATTTACCGGCGCGCGTAGAAGTGCTGGAGGTCAAGGTTGAGGAGTTGAGCACACTGGGGCGTGCCGCCTTGGAACTGGCCAATGCTGCGGACGCCTTAATCGCCGCCGTGAAGTATTACGTCGGCCCCCTGCTGGGCAATCTCCGGGAGCCCATCCGGGAACTAGAGGATAAATCCCGGGCTGTCCGGGGGCTCTTGGCCAAGGAGGCCGAATAAGCCCCGAGAGGGGTTTATATGGTCAACACTCTGCCTATCCCGCGCCCGATTGAATTCATGTTGCGCGGTTATAGCGTCCTCCAGATGCGGCACATTCTGAAGCACTGGAATAATCTCAGCGAAGATGATCTTACCCGGTTGGGCTTTAGCGCCCTCGGTTCTGAACCAGCAGTGTTCGAATCTGGGCTATTTCACTCCCCACCTTCGCCAGCCCATTCTCCCGCTGGGCCGCATTTGACAGTTGTTCAAGGTGACCTTCTATCCGATCCAGATAATGAGCGATGAACTCCAGGGCTCGCGCTTGACGGTCAGCGGCCGTTATATGCGCCCCACCATCATCGCCGAATGAAAACGTAGCTTTCTGACTTGCCATCTTCCCCTCCTATTTTAAGGGGGAAACGATACTCGCCTTAATCAGCCAAGGCAGCGATTTCTTCGAGCGTCCACAAATGATCGCTCACACCAGCCTGCATAGCGGGGCTCACGCGCAGGCTCTTATGGATGCGGCCGAAGTTGTAGAACATGAAATGCAGCGCAATTGCGTGGCTGTGGTTCTCGACTTTCTTTGAAAAGCCGTTCGTCAGGCGTGTGAAGCGCCGCATGGACATCCGCATAGTCAGGTTCTGGCGCTCTACGAAGCTAGTGGAAATGTGCTTCTTGTCGGGCCGCCCTTCCAGCACTTCCTTCTTGATGCCAATGCATTCGCCGGGGCTGTATTTCCCCTCACGCGCGACACTGCGGTACTGCTTGATCAGCGCGGCATAATCGATATCCGAGCCGAAGGTGATCTGAACCGCATCCGGATAGGCGTGGTGGCCATCGCTGGTAAGTTGGATGCGATCCGTCATGCGGACCCGCAGATCGTCGAGAAACTCAACGGCCGCTTCTCGGCTGCGATCCGAGACGAGCCACGACGGGACAATCTTGGTATCGGCGCAGATGCTGGTCCAGGTCCACACATCGCCAACACCAAACTCGCCCTTCATTTCATCGGGGACGTTCTTCTGCTTGGCGTAGACGAAGGACCAGATCTCATCGACCTGAATGCGCTTGCACGGCAGATTCCGCAGTGCCTGGTCCTGATAGGCCGCACAGGCCGTACCCACATCTACCAGCAGCTTCGTGACGGTGTTGATCGACACATCCGCCAGTCGCGAAGTCGCCCGCAGGCTGGTGCCCTCAACCAGAAGGCCGAGGATTTGGGCACGCTTCTTGATGTCTAGCCTGTTCAGTTTCAGTAATCCCCGAAATCGAACTCTGGAGTTTCGTGCAATCTAGGTGCGGAGCGTTGAAGGGCACGATAAAAAGGTGCCCAAGTCGTGTGGCCCTTCATCATGAACATCAAGTTGCTGATGTGCTCTCGCAACTTCGGGTGTCCATGTTCGCGAGTTAGCCATTGGTGATGCTTTCTTGCGCGTCGGCCTGTTTCTTCGACGACCGGGTTCTTCTCGCGCAATGCCTCTAATACCCCAGGAGCCAATCTGGAATAAACGATATCGTTTGTTATGTGACCCAATACTCCCGGCTTAGCCAATGAATCTGGGTCATGCTTCCAGCCTCGTAATCGGAAAACTTGCTCGTAAAATTCATCTGGGAAAGTTTTCGCCCACTCTGCCCAATGTTGGGCGAGATACTTCTCCAGCAGTTTATTAAGTGCGTCGCGTGCTCGCACATTCTGAAACCCGGTGGCTTCATCAATCCAAGCATCGATGCCCATTCGGCCAAACGCATACAAAAGCGCTTCGCAATAACGAGCATATCGTCTCTGCACTTCGGTTCGCAGAAGCCCAGCAGAATGAGCTTTGGAGAAACCAACGCAGAAATCGTAGAGGACGTTTGACTGATACCCATGCGTGGGTGTGTTGGTGAGGGAGAGAAATAAAATCGGATTTTGGATGTCCACCAAAATATTGTTTGGAATAAATGAGTTAATTGCTGGATCGGCCAGAATTTTGACTAATCGATGTCCACTATTTGCACCACGTCCTTTAGCGCCGATGACCGCCAAAAAACCACGCTCCGACATGACGCGGCGGCCATCAGATAAATTGTAGACGGGGACTACATACCCTCCGACCGGCTGCTCACCAGCATGAGTAGCCTTTGGCAAATCACCAGGGGCGTCACGAATTGCAGCCCAACGGGCCTGAGCGCCTTGGCGCGCTATTGCGCGCCGTTCCTCGGGACTCAGTCTCTTGGCTCGCTCATCGCCCCCCTTTTTTTGACGCGCACTATCATCCGCCATCCGCGAAGCCTCCATGCTTGCAGACCGAAATTACCTCCATGCTTGCTTTTAAGCAAGCATAATAATAATTCTATGCTTGCTTATTCCAGCGTGCTTTTGCAGCTTTTTTAGCAATCTGCTGACGCTTTTTAGACGTTAAACTCTCAGCACGAGCTTTGCCGCCCTTGAGGCCGCCTAGGCGCCCCAGGGCCACGGCAGCGGGGTTCTTGCCAGCATCTGGCTGAACCGGCTTCTTGGCCTCCCCGGTGGCCATGTCGGCGACCAGCTTGGCCAATTGGTTAATATCGCGGGGGCGTTTGGGTTTCGTCACCATGTTGCGATTATAGCAACTTACGGGCTGACCTGCATTACCGGTCAAGCATCCCCTTGATAACTCAGGGGGTTCAAACTGAGACAGTACCATAATCCTTAAGAGATTGACATCGGGGTGCGAATCCCTATGCTGCGCCGCCAATCCCAGCCACACGCTATTTTGGAACACGAGTCATGGCCAAGCCGACCACCCTCAAGATCAAGCTTCTGAGCACCGCCGACACCGGCTTCTTCTATGTGACCAAGAAGAACCCGCGCACCAAGACCGAGAAGCTGTCGTTCAAGAAGTACGACCCGGTGGCGCGCAAGCACGTCGAATTCAAGGAAACCAAGATCAAGTAAGGTTTCCCGTCCAGAGCGCGTTTCGCGCCGGACCTGAAATGCAAAAGCCCCGATCTTCAGCGGGGCTTTTTGTTTGCCTTGAAAGCAGTAGCCGTCAGACCTTGCGGTAGACGATGCGGTTGCGACCGCCGTTCTTGGCCTCGTAGAGCGCATCGTCGGCGCGCTTGAGCAGGGTATCCGCCGTATCGGCGTCATTCGATGACGTGCAGCCGATCGAGCAGGTCACCGTCAGGTCCCCCGCGCCGCGTGTGACGATCGGCTTGGTGCCGATGGCCTGCAGCAGACGGCTGGCCACAACCTCGGAGGATTCCAGATCGGTGTCGGGCATCAGCACGACAAATTCCTCACCGCCGTAACGGCAGGCCATGTCAATGCCGCGGATGTTGCGCACGATGCGGTTGCCCAGCTCGCGCAGCACCTCGTCGCCCACCGGATGGCCGTGGGTGTCATTGATCGACTTGAAGTGATCCAGATCGAGAATCGCCACCGCCGTGCCATGCTGGCTTGCACTCTGGCTCAACAGCGTAGACAGATGCGAGGCCATATAGCGACGGTTGTACAGGCCGGTCAGCGGGTCGGTGACCGCCATCTCCATGCTCTGCTGGTAATGCAGGCGCAGACGATCCTGATAGCGCTTGCGGCGCACCTGGGCGCGCAGGCGGGCGATGAATTCGTTGCGGTCGATCGGACGCACGACGTAGTCCGTGACACCGATCTCCAGCCCCTTCACCAGCTGCTTCTGGTCGTCCGGTCCCACCAGCAGCAGGATCGGCACGTTGCGGGTTTCTTCCGTGGTGCGAAACTGCGAGCAAAGCCGCAGGCCATCGGGATTCTGCAGGCCCAGGCTGATCACGATGGAATCGTATTCGGTCTGGCGCGCACGGCTCAACGCTTCCATGCCGTCGGCCAGAATCTCGATCTGAAACTGGCCTTCGATCATGCGCTGCAGGCGTACCTGGTCGCGCGGATTGTCTTCCACCAGCAGAATCCGCGCCGAGACGTAATCTTCATCCAGGCTGGGCACCGGCGGCGAGATCACGCCGAGCGATGCAGACGTCCGTTCGCGCATGCGTAGCTCGTCGAGCATCAGCTTGACACGCAGCAGCGAGCGAACGCGCGCGAACATGGCAATGTCATCGACTGGTTTGGTCAGGAAGTCATCGGCGCCAGCGCTCAGGCCCTGCACGCGATCCTCGGGATCGCCCAAGGCGGTCACCATGATCACCGGCACATGGGCCGTCTCCGGATCGGCCTTCAGACGGCGACAGACCTCGAAGCCATCCATGCCAGGCATCATCACATCCAGCAGGATCAGATCAGGCTTCTGGGCGACAGCCGCCCGCAGCGCCTCCGGGCCACTGGCGGCGGTGATCACTTCGTAATATTCGCTGGTCAGCTTCGCTTCCAGCACCTTGATGTTGGTGCGGATGTCGTCGACGACCAGAATGCGCGCGGTCATCGGTCTACTCTATCTGCTGCAAATCAGGTTTTGGGCTCGAGAAACTGCTTCACCGTCTCGATGAACTTGCCCACCGAGATCGGCTTGGCGATATAAGCGTCGCAACCGCCTTCGCGCATCTTCTCTTCGTCACCCTTCATGGCAAAGGCCGTGACGGCCACGACAGGGATGGTGCGCAGGTTGTCGTCTTCCTTGATCCACTTGATGACTTCCAGACCGGAAACTTCCGGCAGCTGGATATCCATCAGGATCAGATCGGGGCGATGCTTGCGGACCATGGCCAGCGCTTCCATGCCGTCCTTGGTCTGCAGGGTCTGGTAGCCATGGGCATCCAGCAGGTCGTGGAACAACTTCATGTTGAGTTCGTTGTCCTCAACGATCAATACGGTCTTGCTCATCAGCCCCCGTCCCCGGATAGTGTCTACTGCCTACGCCCGACACGATTTTCCTGTGTATCCAGTATTTTGTAGCATTCTGATCGGTCCGGGCCAAGCCGTTTACGATGACATTAACGCTGACAGATGAGCCTGAAATCCACACCTTTGCCTGAGCTTCCCGCCCCGGTTGCCGAACAGCTGGCCACTCTGCCCCTGCAGGCCGGCAAACCGCTGCTGATCGTCGATGCCGACGAGGTGCTGTTTTACTTCATGCGCGGCCTGGAAACCTTCCTGGCCACCCGTGAGCTCTATTTCGACTGGGCCTCCTATGCCCTGCACGGCAATATCCGCCGTCGCGGCGACGACAGTCCGGTGGATGCCGAGGTTCTGCATCCCCTGCTGCAGCGGTTCTTCGCCGAGGCCACCGAGATGATGGACCCGGTCGAGGGTGCGGCCGATGCCCTTGCGGAACTGGGCAAAGCAGCCCAGATCGTGATCCTGAGCAATGTACCGATGGCGGCGCGGGCCGCACGCAGCCGGGCACTGGCCAGACATGGCATGCCCTTCCCGCTGATCGCCAACAGCGGTCCCAAGGGGCCAGCCGTCGCCGCCATGCTGCGGCAGACCGCTGCGGCAGCCGTGTTTATCGACGACATTCCACACAACCACAGTTCGGTCGCCCAGATGGCACCGGCGGTGCACCGCCTGCATTACATCGCCGATCCGCGGCTGGCGGCCCTGCTCGGGCCCGCGCCGGATTGCCATCACCGGATCGAAAGCTGGCCGCTGATGCAGACCCACGTGACGACATTGCTGACAGAAACGTGATGGGCATGCGGATCGGAATTGATCTCGGCGGCACGAAAATCGAAGCCATCGCACTGGATGAAGACGGCAGCATCCGCGCACGCCGTCGGGTGCCTGCACCGCGCGGCGATTACAACGCCACGGTGCAGGCGCTGCGCGACCTCAGCCTGGCCGTCGAATCCGAGGCTGGCGCACAGGGGCCGATCGGCGTCGGCATCCCGGGCACCATTTCGCCCGCCACCGGGCTGATCAAGAATGCCAACTCGGTCTGGCTGATTGGTCATCCGCTGGACCAAGACCTGACCGCGGCAACCGGCCGGCCGGTGCGGCTCGCCAACGACGCCAACTGCTTTGCGCTGTCGGAAGCCAGCGACGGCGCGGCAACCGGCCATGGCGTCGTATTCGGCGCCATCCTCGGCACCGGCTGCGGTTCAGGGATTGTCGTGGATGGCCGCGTGATCAGCGGGCCCAATGCAATTGCCGGCGAATGGGGCCACAATCCCCTGCCCTGGCCGCAGCCCGACGAACTGCCCGGCCCGCAATGCTATTGCGGCAAGCGCGGCTGCCAGGAGACCTATATGTCCGGCACCGGCCTGGAGCGTGATTTCGTCGAGGCGACGGGCCGCGCTCTGAAAGGCAGCGAGATTGCCGCCGCCGCCGAAGCTGGCGATGCGCAGGCGGAGGCCGCGTTGCAGCGTTATGAGAACCGTCTGGCGCGCGGACTGGCCACCATTCTCAACGTGCTGGATCCCGATGTGGTGGTGCTGGGCGGTGGTCTGTCGAATCTCGACCGCCTATATCGCAACGTGCCGCGCCTGTGGGGCGCCTTTGTCTTCTCGGATGTGGTGACGACGCCGCTGGTGAAGAACAAACACGGCGACAGCTCTGGCGTGCGCGGCGCGGCCTGGCTCTGGCCACCAGAAGCAAAGGGCGGCTCGATACTTTAGCAGGCGTCGCGCGGCTTTATTTCCAGCAGCTTCAGCGATGCGCGGATCGCCCAGTCGCCATAATCGAACACGATGTCGTCGGCGACGCCATTCTCATACAGGCGATAGGCGATCTCGTATTCCGGCGTATCGGACTGCTTGTCAGACGAGAAATACGCCAGACGAATGCGCCAGGAACGCTGGCCTTTCAGCGGCCCCAGCACCGGATTCTCACCGGTTTCCACTGCCATCTCGCCGCCGATAAAGCCGCCAACTTCACTGTATGAGTCGGCTGACGAACCATCATAGACCGAGGTCTGCAGCCAGTTGCCGCCGCTGCGCGCCAGTCCCAGCAGCCGCACTGTATGATCGGTGGGGAACAGCGTGCCGGCCGGCAGCGACAGATCAGTATCCTCGGGCAACGTGAAGCGCACTTCGCCACCCGTGCCGCCCTTCAGTTTCGCCTCGCCGTTCAGCTCCTGCTCAAGGTCGCCGTTGACCTCGTCCTTCATCTTGAAGCGGAACCGCTGCCCATCCAGCGCCTCCCAGGAATTCAGAGTCATGTTGGTCAGCACGGCACCGTCTTCGGTGCTGGTCTCGATCACGAAGCGCTGGTTCAGCACATAACCGTCGCAGGCGTGGACGAATTCCAGGCTCAGGCCACCGGCGACGCCGTTGCGGTAATTGCGGGGGTCAAGACGGGCGACAGAGAGGGTGTAAAGCGCCCGGTGGCTGACCAGTCCCTTGGCAATGGCCTGAAGCTCGGCGCTGTTATCGACCGCCGGAGCGGGACGAACCGGCAGACCGGCCAAGCCAAGCAGCAAAAACAGCGAAAACAACGCGCGGCGCATCGACACGGCCAAATCCGGGCTGGGGGTAAATCCAAAAAACGCTGTTCGAGAATAGCCTTAGCCGAATTGGAAAGAAACATGTCGCTCTGCACACAAACAGCAACCCGACTGCGCACCCGTCCATGCAACATCGGCAACGCGCCGCGATTGAGCACGCGGGGACGCCATTCCCGGCCCGTCCGGCCCGCTTGGTCCATCTCGCCGCCATTTGGCCTTGCTGCCCCTGCGATGATCGGCAAAATCTGCCTGAGTCCATCTAAATAAATGGCTGTTTTCCGTCATTTTACCCTTGGCACACCGCTTGCTATGCCTAAGGGGCAAGAGTGGATGAGTGTCATGAAACCTGCCAACGACAGTTCTGTTTTCAATCTGGCCGCCCCGCACGCGGAGAGTCACACCACGCCGGGTTTCGCCAGTCTGGTTCTGCGGCTGCGCCTGGCGCTGCGCCGCGACCCCGATCCGCGCAAGCATGATCTGGTCGAGCAGATTCTCACCGCCGCCGCCGAAAGCGAGCAGCAGCTTGTCGATCAGGCACGCCGCATCGCCGAACTGCAGGCGATTTCCACCACCGACGAACTCACCGGCCTGCCCAACCGTCGCGCCTTTGAAAGCTTCATGCAGGCCGAACTGGCCCGCGCCAAGCGCGAAAATCGTGGCGGCACACTGGCTTTCTTCGATCTCGACCGTTTCAAGGCGATCAATGACCGCCATGGCCACGCCGCCGGCGATGCCGTGCTGCGTCATGTGGCCGAGCGCTTGGCTCCGATTGCCCGCGCCACCGACTGTCTCGCCCGCCTGCATGGCGATGAATTCGTGCTGGCGATGCCCGGCGCCTGTCCGACCCAGGCCGAAAGCCGCTTGGGCGAACTGGTGACCCGGATCGAACGCCAGCCGCTGCGCCATGGCGACAGCCTGATCCCCACCAGCATCAGCTATGGTCTCGCCGCCTATGACGGCTCCACCATGCTCGAAACCCTGCTGCGGGATTGCGACCGGGCGATGTACAGCCGCAAACAGGCCCGCCACCTGCAATAACCGCCGGCCGGTGGGCAGGCGCGTTGCCAGCCGCGCGTCATCCGGGCTAGAACCGGCACAGGTTTTCCGTGCCGTTCAACCCCCAGGATTCGCCATGAGCCACGACGCCCGCCTCGCCGCCCTCAAGATTGAATTGCCTGCCCCGGCCGCACCGGCCGCCAACTACGTACCGACCGTGATCGCCGGCAACCTGCTGTTCGTCGCCGGCCAGATCACCATCTTCAACGGCGAAGTACGCTATATCGGCAAACTGGGTGCCGGCATCGATATCGAAACCGGCAAGCAGGCTGCCCGCCTCTGCGGCCTCAACATCATCTCGCAGGCCCGTCACGCACTTGGCGGCAGCCTGAACCGCATCGTGCGCTGCGCCAAGCTTGGCGGCTTCGTCAACTGCACGCCCGAGTTCATCGACCACCCGCAGGTGGTGAATGGCGCGTCCGATCTGATGGTCGATGTCTTCGGCGATGCCGGCAAGCATGCGCGCTTCGCCGTCGGCGCGGTGTCGCTGCCGCGCGGCGTAGCCGTCGAAGTGGATGCCATCTTCGAGATCGCCTGATCCATGAGCGGCAAGGTCGCTGAGGCTCTCAAGGCCAAGGGCCTTGTGCTTCCGCCGGCCCCGCAGCCGGTGGCGACCTATGTCGGCTTCGTCACGGTGGGCAAGCTGGTGCATGTGGCCGGCGTCGGTCCTACCTGGGGACCGGAAATCCGCTATCGTGGCAAGGTCGGGCGCGATCTGAGCTTCGAGGAAGGTTATGCCGCCGCCGGTCTGACCGTGTTGAACCTGCTGGCGCATATGAACGTTGCCTGCAACGGCGAACTCGATCGCATCGACCGTTGCGTCAAGCTGCTCTGCCTGGTGAATACGACGCCGGATTTCGTCGACGCGCAGAAGGTTGCCAACGGCGCCACCGATCTGCTGACTGACCTGTTCGGCGTCGACAACCGCCCGGCACGAACCACCACAGCGGCGCCGTCCTTGCCGATGGACATCGCCTTCGAGGCCGATGCCGTTTTCCTCTTACGTTGAGACTGCCATGACCCGCCCGGATGATCTTCCCAAATGGCTGACCAAGACGCCGGTGGCACATCGCGGTCTGCATGACATCGCCATGGGCGTGCCGGAGAACTCGCGCCTCGCCTTCCAGAAAGCCATCGATGCCGGCTACGCCATCGAGACCGATGTGCGCATCACCGGCGACCGCCAGGTGGTGGTATTCCACGATCCCGATCTCAAACGCCTCTGCGGCCAGGACGGCATCGTCTGCCAGATGGCGCTGGCCGACCTGAAGCCGCTCAAGCTGCTTGGCACCGAGGAAACCGTACCCAGCTTCCGCGACCTGCTGGACCAGGTGCAGGGCGCCGTTCCGCTGGTGGTGGAGATCAAGAAGGACAAGGGTGAGCCGGTCGGACCGCTGGAAACCAGCGTCGCCCGCATGCTGCAGCATTATCCCGGCCCCTTCGTGGTGCAATCCTTCAATCCGCGTACCGTGAAGTGGTTCCAGAAGAATGCACCGCAGATCGTACGCGGCCAGATATCGACGGACCTTGCCAATATGACCAAGGGCCTTAACTGGTTTACCCGGATGCAACTGAAGCGCGCCCTGATGACCGGTTACGGCAATCCCGACTTCCTGGCCTATGACGTGCGTGACCTCCCCTCCGAGATCACTGCGGCGGCGCGGCGACGCGGCTTGCCTCTTTTGAGCTGGACCGTGCGCACCGCCGCCGAACGTGCGCGGGCAGCCGCCCATGCCGACAACGTGATCTTCGAGGATCTGTCTACGACGGTATGACAGCCGGCGGCACAGGCGGAGCAGAAACCGGGATCAGCATCCGCGCACTGGCGCGGATCGCCGATATCCCGGCTACTGACTGGGACGCCTGCGCCGGACGCGACAATCCCTTCATTGCCCATGCCTTCCTCGATGCCCTTGAGCAATCCGGCTGCGTCACGCCACGCACCGGCTGGCAGCCCACGCATCTGGTGGCCGAGAGCAACGGCCGCGTGATCGGTTGCCTGCCGCTCTATATCAAGGGCCATAGCCAGGGCGAATACATCTTCGATCACAACTGGGCCGAGGCTTATAGCCGCGCCGGCGGGCAGTATTACCCCAAGCTGCTTTCCGCCGTGCCTTTCTCGCCAGTCACCGGGCCGCGCTTCCTCGTGGCGCCCGATCAGGATTTCGCCAGCATCGCTGATGTGCTGCTGCAAGGCGCCGAAGAAGTGATGCGGCGTTACGGCCTCTCCTCCTTGCATGTGAACTTCCTGACCAAGGCCGAAAGCGATCAACTGGCCGACAATGACGAAATCCTGCTGCGGGTCGGCGAGCAGTTTCACTGGCAGAATGACGGCTATCGCGACTTTGACGCCTTCCTCGAGCAGCTCGCTTCCCGCAAACGCAAGGCGATCCGCAAGGAACGCCGCGAGGCGGTGGCGTCCGGCATCGAGATTGAAATCTTCCAGGGCAATAGCCTGACGGATGCGCACTGGGATGCCTTCTTCGAGTTCTATATGGATACCGGCAGCCGCAAATGGGGCCGGCCGTATCTCAATCGCGACTTCTTCCATCGCCTGCAGGCGACGATGCCGAACCGCATTGTGCTGGTGATGGCAAAACGTGAAGGCCGCTGGATCGCCGGTGCCTGGAACATGCTGGGCAGCGACACGCTCTACGGCCGCAACTGGGGCTGCATCGAGTATCACCCCGGTTTACATTTTGAATGCTGCTACTATCAGGCCATTGAGTACGCAATCCGTCATGGCCTCGGTCGCGTGGAAGCCGGTGCGCAGGGCGAGCACAAGCTGGCGCGTGGATACCTGCCGGTGGCGATCTATTCTATCCACAAGCTGGCCGATCCCGGTTTTCACGATGCCGTGGCCCGTTACCTGAAACAGGAACGCGCCCATATGGGTGACATGATCGCCGCTTTGGACGAACATTCACCATTTCGTCAAGTGCAACCTGTCGAGGAAAGCGAATAGCATCCCTCCAAAGGCCGCGCTAACATGCGGGAAAAGACGGGAGGGAAGCATGGCCGGGTTGCCGCACGACAAAAGCTGCATCTTCTGCAAGATCGTGCAGGGTGAAGCGCCGAGCTTCAAACTCTACGAAGACGACCGCAGCTTCGCCATCATGGACATCAACCCCTTCAATCACGGCCATGCCCTGGTGCTGAGCAAGGGGCATTATCCCAATCTTCTGGAAGCCGATGACGACAGCATCGCTGCCGTCGCCCGCACCGCGAAGAAGATCGCCGCCGCGGTGGTGGATGCCGTGCCGAACGACGGCTTCAATATCGTGCAGGCCAATGGTCAGGGCGCGGCGCAGTCGGTGCAGCATTATCACGTTCATGTGCTGCCGCGCCGGCTGGGCGATAACGCAAAACTGAACTGGAGCCTCTCGCCCGGCGATCACGAGGCCATTGCGAAACTGGCTGCCGATATCAAGGCCAGGCTCTGACGCCGGCCATGACCAAAATCTGGCGCGTCTTTCTCCTGCTGTGTGCCCTCTGGGCCATGCCGGCGCTTGCCGAGGATGACGTGACCCTGTGTCATCGCGAAGCCGATCGCGGCCAGACCTCGGCCTGCGAACGCGCCATTGCCGCCCGGCCGCAGGATGCCGAATTGCATGCCCTGCTGGGGCAGGCCTATTTCGCCAGCGGCTTCTATCCCGAAGGCCTGCAGTCCTTCCGCCAGGCCATCCAGGTGTCCAGGGGTGATTCCGGCTACCGCTACCGGTTCGCCGGCTATGCCGCACTGGTGAATGAATATCCGCAGGCCGCCAAGGAACTGGAGCTGGCCGTGCTCGACACGCCGAAGGATGCGCGGCTGTGGACGCTGCTGGCCGACTGCTATCGCTTCATGAAGGATACGCCCAAAGTGCTGCGCGCCAGCCGCAAGGCTGCCGAGCTTGGCGATCTGGCGGAGGCCTATGCACTGGGCCTGCATTACGCCACCAGCGAGGATGGCGATGCCAATCCGAAGGAAGAGCTGCACTGGCTGGAACGGGCGGCCAAGGGCGGCCATGTCGCTGCCATGCAGGATCTGGCGCGGCTTTATGCCGATGGCCGACCCGGCATCCCTGCCGATGCGGCCAGGCAGAAATACTGGAAGGACAAGGCGCGCAAGGTGGTGAACTAGCGCGCAATCCCCTTCTTACTGCAGCTTCGGGTTCAGGGCATCCCGCAGCCAGTCCCCCAGCACATTCACGGCCAGCACCAGCAGCACCAGCGTCAGTGCCGGGAAGAAGGTGATCCACCATTCACCGCTGAACAGGAAGCTCTGGCCAACGCGGATCAGGGTGCCCAGCGAGGGCTGGGTCGGCGGCACGCCAACGCCGAGGAAGCTCAGCGTCGCTTCCGACAGCACTGCCAGCGCCAGACCCACGGTGGCCAGCACCAGCACCGGGCCCAGCGTATTGGGCAGCACATGCCGGAACACGATCACCCAGGACGGCTGGCCGATGACGCGGGCGGCCGAGACATAGTCCTTGTGGCGCTCGACCATGGCGGCAGAGCGCGCGACACGGGCAAATTGTGGCCAGTCGGCGATGCCGATGGCAAAGATCAGCACGAAAATGGCGATCTCGTTATGCAGCTCGCGCGGCAGCGCCGTGCGGGCCACACCATCGATGGTCAGCGCGATCAGGATGCTAGGGATGGTCAACTGCACATCGGCCGTGCGCATGACAGCCATGTCGAGCCAGCCACCGCGATAGCCGCACAGCACGCCGATCAGTGTGCCGAACACGGCCGCAAAAGCGATGGCGGAAAATCCGACCAGCAGCGATATGCGGCTGCCATACAGGATGGTGGACAGCAGATCACGCCCCTGGTCATCGGTGCCAAGCAGATAGGTCAACTTGCCCTCTTCCGTCCAGGCCGGCGGCGTGAAGGCATCCATCAGCTTCAGCGCGCCCGGATTGAAGGGATTGAATGGCGACACCAGTGGCGCGAAGACGGCCGCCAGGATGATCACCAGCGCCACCACGGCCGCGATCACCACGGCGGGCGAACGACGGAAGCTGTAGGCCAGATCGCTGTCATACCAGCGGCGCAACATGGTGACAGCGCTCATGTCGCGCGCCCCGCTGCCTTGGAGCGGTCGATGCGCAGGCGCGGGTCGATCATGAAATAGGCCAGATCAACCATCAGGTTCAGCACGACGAACATGGCGCCGACCATCACCAAATAAGCAGCCATCACCGGCACGTCGGCGAAGCTGACGGCCTGGATGAACAGCAGTCCCATGCCGGGCCACTGAAACACGGTTTCGGTGACAATCGAGAATGCAATCAGACCACCAATCTGCAAACCGACGATGGTGACCACCGGCATCATGGTGTTCTTCAGGGCATGGTGGAAATGGACGATGCGGTTACTCAGGCCCCGCGCGCGGGCGAACTTGATATATTCGGTGCGCAGCACTTCCAGCATTTCGGTGCGCACCAGCCGCAGCACCAGGGTGAGCTGATACAGGCTCAGCGTGATGGCCGGCATGATGATCGCGGCCCAGCCGGATTTGGTGAGGAAACCGGTGCTCCACCAGCCGAGCTGGACCACCTGCCCGCGCCCGAAACTGGGCAGCAGGTCGAACTGCACTGACAGCAGATAGATCAGTCCGATGCCGATCACGAAGGTAGGCAGCGAGACACCAACCAGACTGGTAGTCAGTATCATCCGGCTCAGCCAGCCATCGCGACGCAACGCCGTATAGACGCCAAGCGGCAGCCCGACCACCACGGCGACCAGCGCCGAAAGGAAAACCAGCTCCAAGGTTGCCGGCATGCGTTCGCGGATCAGGGCCGATACCGGACGTTTCAGGCGATAGGACAGGCCGAAATTGCCCTGCGCGGCATTGCCCAGAAAGCGGCCGAACTGCAGGACCGCGGGATCATTGAGACCGAGTTGTTCGCGTAGATCGGCGCGATCGGCCGTGGTGGCGTCCTGCCCCACCATGTTGTTGATGGGATCACCGACGTAATTGAACAGCAGGAATGCGACCAGCGCGACAGCGAGCATCACCGCCAGCGCCTGCGCCAATCGTCCGACAATGTAACCGAGCATGGGACCTAACGCATAAATGGCGCCGTGCCCGGCCAACGACCGGGCACGGCGGGAACTTACTTCATCTTGGCGAAGTGGAAGCGCGGCACGTTGTCCGCGATGATCGGCATGTCCAGCTTCTCGGCCATCGCCCAGTTCAGCACCTGGTGATGCAGCGGCAGATAGATCACCTCGTCGTTGATCATCTGCCAGGAGTCGGCGATCAGCTTGTCACGCTTGGCCATATCCAGCTCGCTCAGCATGGCATTGAACATGCCATCCAGCTTCGGGTTGGAGTAGTTGGTGAAGTTCCAGCTGCCGTTCTTGCCGTCCGGGGTCTGCACCAGATACGAGAAGACGTAGTGGCTGTCGAAGGTCGGCACGCCCCAACCGAGCAGGAAGAAGCTGGTATCCTTCTTCTGCAGCTTGGGGAAATACAGCGTCTTGGTCTGCGCTGCCAGGTCGACCTTGATGCCGGCCTGGGCCAGCATGCCGACCACGGCCTGGCAGATGCCCTCGTCGTTCACATAGCGGTCGTTCGAACAATCAAGCTTGATGCCGAAGCCGTTCGGATAACCGGCATCCTTCAGCAGCGCCTTGGCCTTGTTGACGTCATAAGGCAGACGCTTGTCCAGGTCCTTGCTGTAGCCATGCACGCCCGGCGAGGTGACCATGCCGGCGACCACGGCATCGCCGCGCATCACCTTCTGCGAGATCGCCTGCATGTCGATGGCATGGTAGAAGGCCTGACGCACGCGCTTGTCGGCGAAGGGGTTTTTGCCCTTCACATCCGAATACTTCAGTTCCGGGCTGCCGACGTCGAAGCCCAGGAAGATCGAGCGGATCTCGTTGGTCTTCTTCACCTGCAGGCCCGGCGAACGCTTGACGCGCTCCACGTCCTGCACCGGCACATCGAGCACGAAATCGAGCTGGCCCGAGACCAGAGCCGCGACGCGGGTCGCCGGCGTGGTGACCGGGGTATAGACGATCTCGTCGATGTTATGCGGATTGTCCTTCAGGCCCCACCAGGTGGCATTGCGCACCATCACGGTGCGCACATCCTGCTCACGCTGCTTCAGCATGAAGGGACCGGTGCCATTCGAATTGCGAACAGCGAAGGTCTCTTCCTTGTCCTTGTAGGATTGCGGATTGACGGCGCTGTTCTTTTCCGCCCAGGCCTTCGACATGATAAAGATGTTGGCGATCTGGTTCGGCAGGATCGGGTTGGCGCCATTGGTCTCGACATGCACGGTCTGCGCGTCGATCTTCTTCACGTCCTTGACGCTGGCGATGTAGGTCTTGAAGTCCGAATTGGGATGCTGGGCGCGCTTGATCGAGAACACCACGTCGTCAGCGGTGAAGTCGGAGCCGTCATGGAACTTCACGCCCTGGCGCAGCTTGAATTCCCAGATGGTGTCGGTGGCCGCCTTCCACGAAGTGGCGAGCGCGGGCACGAATTTCAGATCGGCACTGTAACCGACCAGGCCTTCATAGCTCTGGAAGCTGCCGGTACGGGTCAGCCCCTCGTTCTGGCTATGCGGATCCATGGTGAGATAGTCGCCCTGGCTGGCCCAGCGCAGGACCTTGCCCTGTGCAAATGCCGGCGCCACCATCAGCGGCAGAGCGAGGGTGAGAGCGCCGGCAAGCAGCGCCGCCTTCATGCGGATATTAGCCATATAGCCTCCTGTTTCTTTTTTGGCCGGCCGCACGTCAACCATGCGGCCCTTGCGGCGCCAACCGGATCAACCGGTCGGCGCCCCATGGCACCACTGTAATTTTACGGAGATTTTATGTCTATGGATTCGGGAGAAAACTGTGTCCCGAACCCTTAATGCGCGTATTCAGGGATCTTGCCGTCCGGCGTGCCGTCGGTCGCCCCGCCCTTCCCGCCAGCTTTCTCGGCGGTGAATTCGAAGGCGAGCTTATCGTCCACGACCTTGACCAGCACATGACCACCCTTAGCCAGCTGCCCGAACAGCAGTTCGTCGGCCAACGGCTTCTTGATGTGTTCCTGGATGACGCGGCTGAGCGGCCGCGCGCCATAGAGCTTGTCGTAGCCGCGCTCGGCCAGCCAGGCGCGGGCCTCGTCGGTCAGGGCGACAGTGACGTTGCGGTCGGCAAGCTGGCCCTCCAGCTGGGCGACGAACTTGTCGACCACGCGGTTGATCACCTCGGTCGACAGCGGCGCGAACGGGATCACGGCATCCAGACGGTTGCGGAATTCCGGCGTGAACAGGCGCTTGATCGCCTCTTCGTCTTCGCCTTCCTTCATGTCGCGACCGAAGCCGATGGCGTTCTTCGACATTTCCGACGCGCCGGCATTGGTGGTCATGATCAGCACGACGTTGCGGAAGTCGACGCTCTTGCCGTTGTTGTCGGTCAGCTTGCCGTGGTCCATCACCTGCAGCAGGATGTTGAACAGGTCGCCATGGGCCTTCTCGATCTCGTCGAGCAGCAGCACGCAATGCGGATGCTGATCGACCGCATCGGTCAGCAGGCCGCCCTGGTCGAAGCCGACATAACCCGGCGGCGCGCCGATCAGGCGGCTGACGCTATGGCGCTCCATGTATTCCGACATGTCGAAGCGGATCAGCTCGACGCCCATGATGGTGGCGAGCTGGCGTGCGACCTCGGTCTTGCCGACACCGGTAGGACCCGAGAACAGATAGTTGCCGATCGGCTTTTCCGGTTCGCGCAGGCCGGCGCGGGCCAGCTTGATGGCGCTGGACAGCGCATCAATGGCAAAATCCTGGCCATAAACGACGCGCTTCAGCTCGGCGTCCAGGTTGCGCAACGACTCCTTGTCTTCGCGCGAGACCGACTTGGGGGGAATACGGGCGATCTTGGCGACGATGGCCTCGATCTCCTTCACGCCGATGGTCTTGCGGCGCTTGCTTTCCGGCTTCATCAGTTCGGCCGCGCCGACTTCGTCGATCACGTCGATGGCCTTATCAGGCAGCTTGCGGTCGTTGATGTATTTCGACGACAGCTCGACCGCCGCCTTGATGGCATCCTCGGTATAGCGCACGCCGTGATGCTGCTCGTAATAGCCCTTGATGCCCTTCAGAATCTTCACGGCATCAGCCGGGGTCGGCTCGTTGACGTCGATCTTCTGGAAGCGGCGCAGCAGCGCACGGTCCTTCTCGATATAGGACCGGAACTCCTTATAGGTCGTCGAGCCGATGCAGCGTAGCGCACCAGACGCCAGCGCTGGCTTCAGCAGGTTTGACGCATCCATCGCGCCGCCCGAGGTGGCGCCGGCGCCGATCACGGTGTGAATCTCGTCGATGAACAGGATCGAACCGGGCTGGCTCTCCAGCTCCTGCATCACCTGCTTCAGACGTTCCTCGAAATCGCCGCGATAGCGCGTGCCAGCCAGCAGGCTGCCCATATCGAGCGCATAGATCACCGCATCCTTCAGGATGTCGGGGACTTCTGCGCGCACGATGCGACGCGCGAGACCTTCCGCAATCGCGGTCTTGCCCACGCCGGGATCGCCGACATAGAGCGGATTGTTCTTGGTGCGGCGGCACAGGATCTGGATCGTGCGCTCGAGCTCGGCCTCGCGGCCGATCAGGGCGTCGATCTTGCCGGCCTTGGCCTTCTCGTTGAGATTGACGCAGTAGGCGCTCAGCGCCTCCTTGTCTTTGTTCGCGGCATTACGGTCGGCACTGCCACGCTCCCGCTCGCCACGGTCGGCACGTTCGGCCCGCTGCTCGATATCGCTGTCGGCACCGCGCACCGGACGACGCTCGCCGCCCCGGCCCGGCGACTTGGCGACGCCATGGCTGATATAGCTGACGGCATCCAGGCGGGTCATGTCCTGCTCCTGCAGGAAATGCACGGCATGGCTTTCGCGTTCGGAGAAGATCGCCACCAGCACATTGGCGCCAGTCACTTCCTCACGGCCCGACGACTGCACATGGAACAGCGCACGCTGCACGGCGCGCTGGAAGCTCAGGGTCGGCTTGGCATCCTGTGCCGCCCCCACCACCAGGCCGCGCAGGTCTTCATCGATGAAGGTGCCGATCCGCCCCCGCAGCTTTTCGACATCCACGTTGCAGGCGCGCAAGACCGCGATCGCATCCTGATCTTCGGTCAGGGCGAACAGCAGATGCTCCAGCGTGGCGAATTCATGCTTCTTCGCCCCAGCGAGCGAGAGCGCGCGGTGCAGGGTCTGTTCGAGCGTACGGGAGAAAGATGCCATGCGCCTTCCGCCTTCCTCAGTCGCGTTCCATCGTGCACTGCAGCGGGTGCTGGTGCTGGCGCGCGAAATCGATCACCTGGGTTACTTTGGTCTCAGCCACTTCATAGGTAAAGACGCCGCAGATGCCGACGCCCTTCTGGTGGACATGCAGCATGATCTGCGTCGCATCTTCGCGCGCCTTGTTGAAAAAGCGCTCCAGCACGTGAACGACAAACTCCATCGGAGTGTAATCGTCGTTCAGCAGCAGCACTTTATACATGGGCGGCTTCTGCGTTTTCGGACGGGTCTTGGTGACCACACCCACTTCGGTGCGTCCACGCCCGTCTCGTCCGTCCCGTTCGCTCATGCCTCAATCCAGCCACTGTGGCACCAAAAGGGGTGCACGGAGGATGATATGGCCTCACAGGTTAAAAATACCAGCACCCTTGGGACAAAAAAAGGCCCGGCTTTGCAGCCGGGCCCGGTATTGCACTCTAACTCCGGGGAGGAAATGTGACGGCGATCAAGCCGTCCCAGATCATCCGCCCGATTAGGCGGCGCCTGTTAGGCGGCGAGCGGCTTGACCATCTTTTCGACAGTCGCCTGAACCTGCGCATTGATCGGCGCGAAGGTGTCCTGCGCAACCTTGGTGGCCACTTCGCTCAGCTTGGTGCTGTAGGCGGTGTAGGCCTCGAAGGCGCTCTTGGCGTAATCGTTCTGCAGCTCGATGAATTCCTGCAGGGTCTTCGCACCCATCATCGCCTTGGCGGCAGAAACCTGGTCTTCGAACTGGCTCTTGCTGTAGGCGATCACTTCGGCATTGATGGTCTCAAAGCCCTTGGCCGCAACGTTGCCGGCGGTCACGAAGGCGTCGACCTGGTCCTTGCCAGCGGCCATGGCGTTTTCCAGGGCTTCGGTGCTGGCCTTGATGGCCTTCTCGACCTGCTCCTTGGAAGCAACGATCACGGATTCATACGAGGCGCCGTTGAGGGCTTCGGTTTCGATCTTCTTGGTCTTGGTGGTCATTGGGGTTCGTCCTTGCTGTCCGGGTTTGTAACGGGGCCAGACCCGCCTGCGCGGGGACGGCAGAAATGCTGCATCGCAACGCCCCGAATTTAGGCATCCCTAAGCGTGTGGTCAATGGAAAAATGGTGCGGTGCACAAAAATCTTGTGCGCCGCACCAGAATCGGCTGAAAACTACGAAACCCTTAGAACAACGTACCCTGACTATACCGCAGACCCTGTTTCCCGACCTGATACTGATGCGGCGGCGGCCCGCCATGGTAGCGGGAGTCATTATTGACCAGCAGGCTGTAGGGCGGCAGCGGGATCTCATAGGGCCTGGTCGCCTCCACCCCGGTCTTGTCGTACGGGGCCAGCGCCTCGATCATCGGCACGGCCATGCGGTCGAATTCCGGCGACGGGTAGCCCCAGGCATGGAAGTGGAATTTGCCGTCCCGGCAGGCGCTGGCAGTCCAGTAGAAGCTATCGCCGCGCAGGAACAGGCCGTCGGGTGCCGGCGCCTCGAAACCGGCTGAGGTCATCGCGGCCTTTACCTTGGCCATCTCGGCCGGCGTCAGGCGATACAGGGCCTGTGGGCCGCGCCAGGGTCCCATGGGATCGCGGATCGAGATCGGGGTCTTGGGATCGTTCAGATTGCCGCGGCCCACCACCCGGGCTTCCAGCATCGCCCCGCCATCGGGCTGGGCCGAGAAGTCATAGGACTTCTGCTGGTAGTACTGCCGGGCATTATAGACCAGCCGGATGCGATCGGGCTGGCCGGGCGCGCAAGCCCGGAAGATGTCGTCGCCGCCGACATAACGGTCCCAGCTCATGTTGCGCCGGATCGGGTTGTCGGTCGGTCCCTGGGAGGCGCAGCCCGCCACGGGCGCGGCCAGAATGGCCGTCAGAGCCAACACTTTCTTAAACGTCGTCGACATAGAGTTCCTGTTCTCTGCAGTTTTCTGCGGGACGTTAGTCGCCTTGAATCCAAGTAGATTCAAGCCGTTACTGAACAATATTCTGGACAAAGGGTGCCATGGTTAAATATCCTGCATCCGATTCGCGGCCTGGGGGGCTCCCGGTCGTCGTCCGAGTATTAGGGCAATCGAGGAAGGCATAATGAAGGCGAACCGCGTGGCCAAGGGGTGGAATCTGCCCGTTCTTGTAACAATCTGTTTCATCCTGATTACCGCCATATTCGCCTCTCCCGCGAAGGCGATCGGCTATTCCGCCATCGTGATCGATGCCGATACCGGCCGCGTCCTGCATGCCCATGAAGCCGACACTGCGCGCTACCCGGCCTCGCTGACCAAGATGATGACCCTGTATATGGCCTTCGACGCCCTGAAGGAGGGTCGCCTCCGCCTGGACCAGCGCATCCCCGTTTCGCCCCATGCCGCCACCCAGGCCCCCTCCGCCATCGGCCTCAGCCCCGGCCAGACCCTGACCGTGAAGGACGCCATTCTGGCCGCCGTCACCAAGTCGGCCAACGACGCCACCGTCGCGCTCGGCGAAGCCATCGCCGGCGGCAACGAAGCCGTCTTCGCCGACATGATGACCCGCCGCGCCCGCACGCTCGGCATGACCAGCACCACCTTCAAGAATGCCTCGGGCCTGCCCAACCCGGCCCAGAAGACCACCGCGCGCGACATGTCGGTTCTGGCGCTGGCGCTGCTGAAGAACCACCGGAACTACTACGCGTATTTCCAGACCCCGGAATTCGAGTGGAACGACAAGGTCTTCAACAATCACAATCATCTGCTGAAGCGCTATGAAGGCGTGGACGGCATCAAGACCGGCTTCATCCGTGCCTCGGGCTTCAACCTGGTCGCCTCCGCCAAGCGCGACGGCCATCGCGTCATCGGCGTGGTGTTCGGCGGCTCCAGCGTGGTCGCCCGCGACAACCAGATGATCAAGCTGCTGGATGCCGCCTTCGACAAGATCGAGAACGGCGACACCAACGCCCCGGTCATGGCCGACAGCAGCAAGCCGGATCGTCATTTCGGCCTGATCTCCAGCGCCGAGGCGGCGACCGTCGCGCCCACCCCGGCCAAGACCAAGAAGGCCAAGAAAGCCGCTGTCTCTGCGAAGGCCAGCAACGGCCAGTGGGCGGTGCAGCTCGGCGCCTTCCGTCAGGCCGCCGCCGCCGAGAAGCTGGTCGCCAGGGCGCGCACCACGCTGCCGGCCGCCGAGCCGCTGGTCGACGCCGTCGACACCGGCAACAAGATCACGCTCTACCGCGCCCGCCTCACCGGCCTGACGCAGGCCGATGCCCGTCAGGCCTGCGAGCAGCTCAAGCGCGAGAAGATGACCTGCTCGGTCGTTTCGCCCGACGCCTGAGTCTCCCGTCATCATCCAGTCATCAGGGCCGCGGCGATGCAGATTGCCGCGGCCCTTTCCATTTTTGTGCCCGGCAACACAGCACAGCGGCCGGCCCGCCTTTCCACCCCTGCCCGGGCTTTCTATGATCGGCAGGCATTTTTCATAAAGCCCCCATGGACCTGACCCACACCCGTCGCCGCCGTCTGAAGCTGCTGCTCATGTTCATGATGCTCGGCATTGTGCTCGGCGCCGCCTATGGCACCGCCGTGGCCACCATCATGGATCTGGAGCTGGGCGCCCATACCTTCCTGCATGGCAGCCTGCGCGGCGCTTTCACCGGCATGGTCGTCAGCGGCGTGATCGCCTCATTCGAGCTTTATCTGGTCGAGGGCGCCCATGGCCTGCGTCGCCGTCCGTTCTGGCAGCTGCTGGCGATCAAGGAGATCGTCTATACCGCCGCCATCCTGGGTGGCGACTGGCTGGGCAGCAGCCTGCTCGGCTCACCCGGCGATCCGGGCTTCGGCCTCAACCGCATCACCGCGGTCACCTTCGTCTTCTCGGTCGGCTTCGCCCTGCTGATCAACTTCGTCATGGAAATGTCGATGCTGCTCGGGCCGGGCGTGCTGGGCGCCATGCTGCGCGGCCGATACCACCGGCCGCGCCAGGAGCACCGGCTGATGGTCTTTTTCGACATGCGCGGATCGACTGCCATCGCCGAAAAGATCGGCGACATGGCCTTCCACGGCCTGCTCAATCGCTTCTTCGTCGATCTGACCGAAGCCGTGCTCGCCTGGGGCGGCATCGTGCACAAATATGTAGGCGACGAGATGATCGCCACCTGGTCGCTGGAGAACGGCAAGGATCCGGCCGGCGCCTATGCCGCCGCCCGGGACGCCCATCAGAGATTCGACCAGCGGGCCGATCGCTATCGCAGCGAGTTCGGCGTCGCGCCGGATTTCCGGGCCGTGCTGCATGCCGGTCCGGTGATCGCCGGCGAAATGGGCGAGGTCAAGCGCGAGATCGTTCTGCTGGGCGACACGGTCAACACCACCGCCAAGATCGAGGTGGTGGCAAAGACGTTATCCGGCGGGATCATCGCCTCGGCCGAGGCCCTTGCCGCGGCATCCCTGCCCAGGGGCATGGCATCCCAAAGCCTTGGCACCTTCCCGCTGCCGGGAAAATCCGCCCCCGTCGACCTGTACAGCATCACGTAGGCCGTCACTAAAAAGCCTATCGTCTTGACGCTGACAAATGCGTCGATTGCCTCTAATATCACCACCGCCCGAAGCCCTGATTTGCCGTCCCGATCCGTCGGGTGGCATGGCATCCCGCCCCTTGGTTGCTTCCCTCTGTCCGGTCACCCGGGCCGGCTGGACGGCATAACCTAAGAGGATCGTGTGTGATGTCGGCTTCTCCTTTCAGCATGGCTTTCGTGGCCTTCCGCGTCCTGCTGCCGTTCGCCTGCGGCTATTTCATGTCTTACCTGTTCCGCAGCGTGAACGCCGTGATCGCGCCGAACCTGCAGCGCGACCTTGGCATCGGCGCCGCCGATCTCGGCACACTGACTGCCGCCTACTTCATCACCTTCGCCCTTGTGCAGCTGCCGCTGGGCATCCTGCTCGACCGCTTCGGTCCGCGCCGGGTGCAGGCCATGTTCCTGCTCTCGGCCGCGCTGGGTGCCGTCGTCTTTGCCGTGGGCAGTGGTCTCAGCCATCTGGTCATCGGCCGCGCGCTGGTCGGTCTGGGCGTTGCCGGTGGACTGATGTCGGCCATGAAGGCGATTGCACTGTGGCTGCCCAAGGAACGCTGGGCGCTGGCCAACGGCGTGTTCATGACCGCCGGCGGCCTGGGTGCGCTGGCCGCAACCCTGCCCGTCGAACTGGCGCTGGAACATTTCCACTGGACCGCGCTGTTCTGGGGCCTGGCCGCGCTGACGCTCGGCGCATCGGCTGCGATCTTCTTCGTGGTGCCCGAGCGCGAGCGCGCCACGCCGGTCGCGACCAGCAGCCTGGCCACCCAGCTGCGCGAATGCGGACAGTTCCTGATGGACCGCCGTTTCTGGCGTATCGCGCCGGTCTCGATGATGGGCATGGGTAGCGGCCTGTCGATTCAGGGCCTGTGGGCCGGACCTTATCTGCGCGACGTGGGCAGCCTCGACCGCGCCGCCGCCGCACAGGTGCTGTTCATCGTGGCCGCCGCACTGACCGCCGGCTTCACGCTGACCGGCATCGCCGCCGACCGGCTGCAGCAGCGCGGCTTCCCGCTCTCGCGCACCATGGTCTGGGGCGTGGCGCTCTATATCATCGTGCTGGCAGCACTGACCTCGGGCTGGATCCCGACCAATCCGCTGCTGTGGATCGCCTTCGGCCTGCTCAGCAACACCACCGTGCTGGCCTATCCGATCCTGAGCAGCCAGTTCAGCCTGGAACAGGCCGGCCGGGTCAACACCCTGCTGAATGGTGTAGTCTTCGGCTTCGCCTTCTTCGCGCAGGCCGGCATGGGCTGGCTGATCGGCCAGTGGCCGCGCGGTGCGGATGGCAGCTATCCGGTCGCGGCCTATCAGTGGACTTTCGGCCTGGCCATGACGCTGCTGGTGCTGACGCTGGGCTGGTACCTGATACCGGAAAAGAAAAAGCCTTAGGGCTTAACCGGCGGCCGGCCGACCGAATAATAGGTGTAGCCGGCCTGCCGCATTTCGGCCGGCTTGTAGACGTTGCGCAGGTCGACGACCAGCGGCTGCTTGAGCAGGCCCTTCAGGCGCGTCAGGTCCAGCGCGCGGAACTGGTTCCATTCGGTGATCAGCACCAGTACGTCGGCGCCAGCGGCGACGTCATAGGCGTCCTCGCACCAGACCATGTCCTTCAACAGCTTCTTGGCTTCCGGCATGCCCTCGGGATCGTAGGCGCGGATGCTGGCGCCGGCCGCCTGCAATGCCGGCACGATCTCCAGGCTGGGGCTGTCGCGCATGTCATCGGTTTCGGGCTTGAAGGTCAGGCCCAGCACACCGACGGTTTTGCCCTTCACCGAGCCGCCGCAAGCCGCGATCACCTTCTCGGCCATGCTGCGCTTGCGGCGATCATTGATGTCGATCACTGTCTCGACGATGCGCATGGGTGCGGCATTCTTCTTGCCGATGGCGACCAGCGCCTGGGTATCCTTCGGGAAACAGGAACCGCCATAGCCCGGACCGGCATGCAGGAACTTGCCGCCGATGCGGCCATCCAGGCCGATGCCGCGCGCCACATCCTGCACATTCACATTCACCTTCTCGCAAAGATCGGCGATCTCGTTGATGAAGGTGATCTTGGTGGCCAGGAAGGCATTGGCCGCATATTTAATCAGTTCGGCCGTTTCCAGCGCGGTGAACAGGATCGGCGTCTCGTTCAGGTACAGCGGCCGGTAGAGATTGCGCAGCAGCTCGCGCGCCCGGTCGCTTTCGGCGCCGCAGACCACGCGGTCGGGCCGCATGAAATCCTCGATGGCCGCGCCCTCGCGCAGGAATTCCGGATTGGAGGCCACCTCGAAATCGGCCTTCGGCGCGGTCTCGCGGATGATGCGCTCGACCTCGCGGCCAGTGCCCACCGGCACGGTGGACTTGGTCACCACCAGTGTATAGCCCTGCAGCGAGGCGGCGATCTCCTTGGCGGCGGCATAGACATAGGTCAGGTCAGCCTCGCCGTCGCCACGCCGCGACGGCGTGCCCACCGCAATGAACACCGCATCGGCATTGGCGACAGCGGCGGCGACATCATGGCTGAAGGACAGCCGGCCGGCGCGCACATTGCGGGCCACCAGATCATCCAGGCCCGGTTCGAAGATCGGGCTCTGGCCGCGCTTCAGGCTTTCGATGCGATCAGGATTCTTGTCGACGCATGTGACGGTATGGCCGAATTCGGAGAAGCATGTCCCGGACACCAGGCCGACATAGCCGGTGCCGATCATCGCTACACGCATTGGTCTGTTCCCCCGGCTAGGCCGTCAACGATTAAAGCGTCTTGTAACCCTGCAGGATTTCCGTGACATCCTTGCGCATGTCCGGACGGTCGAGCGCGAAAGCGATATTGGCATGCAGGAAGCCGATCTTGTCGCCGCAGTCATAGCGCGTGCCGCTGAAGCGCAGGCCGTTGAACGGCACTTCGCCGATCATGCGGGCCAGCGCGTCGGTCAGCTGGATTTCGCCGCCGGCACCACGCTGCACCTTGTCCAGATGGTCGAAGACCTGGGGCTGCACGATATAGCGACCGATGACCGCCGTCTTGCTGGGCGCGGCATCCGGGCTCGGCTTTTCCACCAGACCCTTCACTTCCACCAGCTTGTCGGCATCCTTGCCCGGCTTGATGATGCCATAGCGCTTGGTGTGCTCGTGCGGCACATCCATGGCGGCGATCATGTTGCCGCCAACCTTGTTGTAGGCCGCGACCATTTCAGCCAAGCAGCCGTCCTTCGACAGGATCAGGTCATCCGCCAGCAGCACGGCAAAAGGTTCATCGCCAACCAGCGCCTTGGCGCAGCGCACGGCATGGCCGAGGCCCAGCGGCTCCATCTGGCGGGTATAGGAAACGGCGCCCGCCGGCGGCATCCAGCTGTTGATCGCCTCCAGCAGCTCGGTCTTGCTGCGATCCTTCAGCACGTCTTCCAGTTCGTAGGAGCGGTCGAAATGATCCTCGATAGCCTGCTTGCCGCGACCGGTGACGAAGATGAATTCCTCGATGCCGGCGGCACGGGCTTCCTCGACCGCATACTGGATCAGCGGCTTGTCGACGACCGGCAGCATTTCCTTCGGCATCGCCTTGGTGGCGGGCAGGAAACGGGTGCCGAGGCCACCCACCGGGAACACGGCTTTACGGATCGGACGGATCATGGATGCAGGACTTTCTTGTTGTTCGGCATGCGCCCGAAGCTTGCGATTCGAGCCGTGGCCTTTGCGCGGTTTTACGCCGGCCGGGGATGTGGCGCAACGGGGCCGCGGGGGGCCGGGTTCCGCTTTCATGGCCCGGTAATGGGGCAAAAATGCGGCTCCGGGCAAGAGGTCGCCCGGCAGCTTCCCCCGGCGCGTTCACCCCCCTATCATGGATACCATTACCCCTTCGGAGAAGCCTGTGTCCGCCGCGCCCGACCTTACCCCGTCATCCGCCCCCGTTCTGCGCGACCAGCCGGAAGCCGGGATCGTCCGGCTGACCCTCAATCGTCCGCAGGCCTATAACAGCCTCTCGACCGGGATGATGAATGCGCTGCAGGCCGAGCTGGATGCCATCCGGCAGGACCGCAGTGTCAAAGCTGTGATTGTGGCCGCCAATGGTCCGGGCTTCTGCGCCGGCCATGACCTGAAAGAGGTGCGCGCCAATCCCGGCCAGAAGCATTACGAGGCGCTGTTCCGCCAGTGCTCGATGCTGATGCAGTCCATCGTCGCCCTGCCCCAGCCGGTGATCGCCCAGGTGCATGGCGTAGCTTCGGCCGCCGGTTGCCAGCTGGTGGCAAGCTGCGATCTGGCGATGGCGGCCGAGAGCGCGCGTTTCGCCACGCCGGGCGTCAATATCGGACTCTTCTGTTCGACGCCGATGGTGGCGCTGTCGCGCAATATCGCACCCAAGCATGCCATGGAAATGCTGCTGACGGGGGACCTGCAGTCGGCCGCACGCGCCGCCGAGATTGGCCTGGTCAATCGCGTGGTACCCGATGCCGATCTGGCCCGGGCGGCGCTGGCGCTGGCGAAGCAGATTGCCGACAAGTCGCCGCTGACTGTGAAGATCGGCAAGGAAGCCTTCTATCGCCAGATCGACCTGCCGCTGGCGCAGGCCTATGACTATGCCAGCCAGGTGATGACCATGAACATGCTGGCGCGCGATGCCGAGGAAGGCATCGATGCCTTTATCGAAAAACGCGACCCGCAATGGGAAGGCCGCTGAAGTCATGAGTACGACGCTAGAAAAGACCGATCACGACAATTACGACGACGACTACATCCGCAGCATCCTGCGCAAGGTGAACGTCATCGCCATGGTGGGCGCCAGCGCCAACTGGAACCGCCCCTCCTTCTTTGCGATGAAATACCTGCAGCAGAAGGGCTACCGCGTCATTCCGGTGAACCCGAAGGAAGCCGGCAAGGACATCCTGGGCGAGAAGTCCTATGCGTCGCTGGCCGATATTCCGGTGAAGGTCGACATGGTCGACTGCTTCCGCAATTCAGAAGCCATCCCGCCGATTGCCGCTGAAGCCATAAAGATCGGCGCGAAAGTGCTGTGGATGCAGTTGGGCGTGCGCAATGACGATGCCGCGCGCACGGCTGAAGCCGCCGGACTGGACGTCGTCATGAACCGCTGCCCCAAGATCGAATACGGACGGCTCAGCCAGGAAATCGGCTGGATGGGTGTGAACACCCGCGTCATCAATTCCAAGCGCAATCGCAGGATTTAAGCCTATGGCTGACAAGAACAAGGCTGCGGCTCCCACCGGCCGCGCGGCCGAAAACACCTCGCCCTACGGCTTCGATACGCTGCAGGTTCATGCCGGCACCGCGCCCGACCCGACCACCGGTGCGCGCTCGACGCCGATCTACCAGACCACCGCATTTGTGTTCGAGGATGCCGACCAGGCCGCCTCGCTGTTCAACCTGCAGAGCTTCGGCAACATCTACACCCGCCTGACCAACCCGACGACAGCGGTGCTGGAGCAGAAAGTTGCAGCTTTAGAAAACGGCCGCGCCGCGACTGCCGTGGCCAGCGGCCATGCGTCTCAGGCCGTCGCCTTCCACATGCTGATGAATCCGGGCGACCATATCGTGTCGTCCAGCAAGCTCTATGGCGGCTCGATCACCCAGCTCGGCGTCAGCTTCAAGCGCTTTGACTGGCATACCACCTTTGTCGACCCTGACGACCTTGCCGGTTTCGAGAAAGCCATCACGCCAAAGACCAAGGCGATCTATGCCGAAAGTCTGTCCAATCCCGGCGGCGTGATCGTCGATATCGCGGCACTGGCCGAGATCGCGCATCGCCACGGCATTCCGCTGATCATCGACAACACCATGGCCTCGCCGTATCTGTGCCGCCCGATCGAGCATGGCGCCGATATCGTGCTGCATTCCGCCACCAAGTTCCTCGGCGGCCACGGCAACTCGATGGGCGGCGTGATTGTCGATTCCGGCAAGTTCGACTGGGGCCAGAACGACAAGTTCCCGCATCTGTCGCAACCGTCGCCGGCCTATCACGGCCTCACCTTCTGGGAGACCTTCGGCGACATGGCTTTCGCGGTGGCCTGCCGCGCGATCTCCTTGCGCGATCTCGGCCCGGCGATCTCGCCCTTCAATTCCTTCATGATCCTGACCGGCATGGAGACGCTGTCGCTCCGCATGCGCAAGCATTGCGACAATGCCCAGGCCGTGGCCGAGTTCCTGTCGAACCATCCCAAGGTCGAGTGGGTGTCCTACGCCGGCCTGAAGGGCGACAAGTATCATCAGCTTGCGCAGCGCTACATGCCCAAAGGCGCAGGCTCGGTCTTTACCTTCGGCCTCAAGGGCGGCTATGACGCCGGCATGACGTTTGTCGACACCGTGCAGATATTCTCGCATCTCGCCAATGTGGGCGACACGCGCAGCCTGGTGATCCACCCGGCTTCGACGACGCATCGCCAGCTCGCGCCCGAACAGCGCACGGCGGCTGGTGCCGGCGACAATGTCATTCGCCTGTCCATCGGCATCGAGGACGTGGCCGATCTGATCAAGGATTTGGATCGGGCCCTGAACGCGGCCTGATTACTCGGCCGGCTGCGCCACAGCGTTTGACGCTTCGGCTTTATCACGCGGCAGCAGCAGCGCGAAGATGCCCGCACCGACGGCAGCAACCGCCAGCAGGATGAACAGCCCGTCCAGCGTGCCGGTGACGCGGTAGATCACCGGGATCACGGCGACGCCCAGTGACGACACGCCGAGCGTCAGCACGAATTTCGCGCCGAACGCGCGCCCGCGCCATTGCGGCGGGGTGTATTTCGCCAGCAGCGAATTCTCGGCCGCCTGCCCCGCTACATTGAGGCTGACCATCAGCGCCGCTACCGGCACCAAGGCTGGATGGATCAGCATCATCGCTGTGATAATCACCGGTATCTGCAGCCACTGCACGGCGGCATAGACGCTACGTAGCGCATAGCGATCGGCCAGTTCACCGCCGACAAGCTGCGACAGCGCCGAGACGGTATAGACGATGGTCACCATGCCGCCGATGCCCAGCATGCTGTCGTTGAACACACCAGACAGGCGCGTGTCGAACACCTTGGGCAGCGCAAAGGCGGTGGCCTGGAAGATCAGTCCGGTGCACAGCATGGTGGCCGACATCACCCAGAAGACGCGCCAGATGTCGCTCTTGCCCGGCGGTGCACTCGGCACCAGATCATCGCCGCGATCCAGCAGCAGATTCGACTGCCGCGCCCATATGAAGGCGGCAGCGACGATCAAGCAGACGATGCCCGGAATAATGAAAGCAGCACGCCATCCGTAAAGATCGGCGAGCAGGCCGGCAACGATGGCGGCAGCCGCCGTGCCGACCGAGCCGAAGACACCGTTGATGCCGAGCGCGCGGCCGCGGTTGACCGCATTGCGCACCAGCCATGGAATCCCGACCGGATGATAGATGGCGGCGAACAGTCCAAGGCCCGCCAGCCCGAGACAGATGGTCAGCGGTGTATCAGCAAAGCCGGTGAGGATCGAACAGGCGCCGACGCCGAGGAAGAACAACGCCATCATCCCCGACGCGCTCCACTTGTCGCCCAGCCAGCCGGCAGGCAATGCCGCGGCGCCGAACAGCACGCTCATCGGAATCGAGAGCGCGAACAGCGTGTCGTAGCCCATGCCCCATTCGCGTTCGAGCACCAGAACCACGGTGGCGTAGAGCAGCGTGAAAAGATGGGAAAAGGTATGGGCGACGCTGGAAAAAGTCAGCGTCAGGAAACCGGAATAGCGGGACATCGCGACTCTCCTGGGGATACCGCGAAGCCTACTCCCACAGCCCGCTCAGGCAAGCCCGAAAATGTACCGCAACAATCAGGACCCGGCCTTCACCAGCACCGGCTTATCGCGATAAACCGCCGGGAAGAACTTCTTCAACTCGCCGATCTTGGGCAGGTCGTTGAAGGCGATATAGGGCTGGGTCGGATGCAGGGTCATGTAATCCTGATGATAGTCCTCGGCCACGTGGAAGGCCTTGCCCGGCTCGATGGTTGTCACGACCGGCTTGTCGAAAGCCTTGGCCTGATTGAGCTGGGCGATATAGGCCTTGGCCACCCGCTCCTGCTCGCCATCGATCGGGAAGATCGTCGAGCGGTATTGCGGCCCCACATCAGGACCCTGCCGGTTGAGCTGGGTCGGGTTATGGGCGACCGAGAAATAAATCTGCAGCAGCTTGCCATAACTGATCTTGGCCGGGTCGTAGGTGATCTCGACAGCCTCGGCATGGGCGGTGACGCCGCTGCTCACCTTCTTGTAGTCGGCCGAGGCCTGGTCGCCGCCGGCATAGCCCGACACGGCATTAAGCACGCCCTCGGTATGCTGGAACACGCCCTGGACACCCCAGAAGCAGCCGCCGGCAAAGATGGCGACGGCCGAGGCTGAGCCCTTCGCGGCCACATCCGTCACCGGCGCCGGAATGGCGCGGCCCTTCTCGAACGCAAAGGCGGCCGGCGCGGCGGCCACCAGCATCAGGGCGGCAAAGGCGGAAGCAATGGTCAGGCGGGACATGGCGGGCTCCAGGGGCTGATCACTCAGATGTAGTCCTCGTGGCGTCCCGGGAAAAGACCGATCACGACCTTGTGGTCTCTTTGAGCAGCCAGGCGATGTAATCCGGATTGCCGCCTTGCCCGACGGTCAGCGGCAGCACGCAGGGCACGCTGTAGCTATGGGCGGCCTTCACGGCGGCGGTGGCAGCGTCCACCAGATCAGGGCGGGTCTTGAGGATCAGCACGGCTTCCTCGCCCTTCTCCATCTTGCCCTGCCACCAGTAGACGGACTTCATGCCCGGAATGATGTTGGCGCAGGCGGCCAGCTTCTGCCCCACCACCGTCTCGGCGATCGCCTCGGCTTCGGTGACGCTCGCGGTTGTGCAGTAGAGCAGGACAATCTCAGTCATCGCTGGCGGCCTTCAGCGCCTGGTCATGCCACAGCGCCACGACGACACCCATCACCACCACCGCGCCGGCCTGATGCAGCGTGCCCAGGGCGACCGGCACATGATGCAGCAGCGTGGCGATGCCCAGTCCCGCCTGCACCAGCACGGCAGTGAGCAGGCCATGGCGCAGGCCAGTGGGTGCGCGCTGCTTCAGCATCACTGACGTGGCGAGCGCCATCACGAAGATGGTGTAGGCCAGCATCCGATGCTGGAACTGCACGGTCATCGCGTTCTCGAAAAAGTTTATCCACCAGGGCTGCACGATCAGCAGGCCATCGGGGATGAAGGCGCCGTCCATCAGCGGCCAGGTATTATACGCAAGGCCGGCATTCATACCGGCAACCAGACCGCCCGACAGCACCTGCAGGAAGACGACGACCGTCAGCACCGCGGCAATACCGCCGCCTTTCGCCGACACCATGCCGCCGTGACGGATGAGCGATAGCGCACCCCAGAGCAGATAGGCATAGATGAAGAAGGCCAGACCCAGATGCGCGGTCAGGCGGTAGTGGCTGACATCAGGATGATCGACCAGCCCGCTGGCCACCATGAACCAGCCCAGCGCGCCCTGGCTGCCGCCGAGCAGGAACATCAGCACCAGATGCCGCTTCATGCCGGCAGGAATGCGGCCGCCAATCCAGAAGGCGATCATCGGCAGCGCGAAGGCGACGCCGATCAGGCGGCCGAGCAGGCGATGGATGTATTCAAGCCAGAAGATGCTTTTGAAGCCTTCCAGCGTCATCCCGATATTCACTTTCTGGTATTCGGGAAACTGCTTGTACTTCTCGAACTCGGCTGCCCAGGCCGCATCCGACAGCGGCGGCAGCCAGCCGGTGATCGGCTTCCACTCCACCATGGACAGGCCGGACTCGGTCAGGCGGGTGAGACCGCCGATCACCACCATCAGGGCCACCAATCCGGCGACGGCGAACAGCCACAGCGCCACGGCGCGAGCATCCTGCTGCCGCCGTTCCGTCACCATCGCCGTAATCGTCGTCGCCATGATCAAATCCCTCGATAATTCCGGTCCAGAACAAAGACCGGCACCCAGCATCGGTCAAGACCGGGGCTACGCACATCATGTCGCAGTCTAGCGCTTCTTCCGGCCACGCAGGTCGATAATCCCCGGGCGCTGGCGCGGGTCCTCCCCGCTTCTGAAAATCTGCGTCTTCTGCACCTTCTGGGTGCCGGTGGTGGGCAGGCTGTCGACAAACAGCACCCAGCCCGGCGCCTTGAAATAGGCAAGCCGCTCGAAGCACCAGTCGAACAGCTGCGCCGCGAGTTCCGGCCCGGCCGCCTGCCCGGCCATCGGCACAACACAGGCCATCACTTCCTCTTCGCGGATTTCATCCGGCGCGGCCAGCACCGCCACCTGCGCCACGGCGTCATGGGCCTGCAGGCAGGCCTCGATCTCGGCGGCGGCAATATTCTCACCCGAGCGACGAATGATATTCTTCTTGCGGTCGACGAACACCATCATGCCGTCTTCGGCCTGCCGCACCACATCGCCGGTGTGGAACCAGCCGCCGCGCCAGGAGTCTTCAGTCGCCGCATCATTCTTCAGGTAGCCGGCAAAGAAACCGTAGCGCGGCGTGGTGGCCGAATGCCGCACCAGCAATTCGCCCTCCTGCCCGCGCGGCACTTCGTTGCCCGCTTCATCGGCCACCATGGCCTGCAGGCCGGGCAGCGGCCGTCCGAAGGCGCGGGTGTCAATCTGGCGTGGCTCGATGCAGTCGCAGAAGATGCGCCCCGTCTCGGTCATGCCCCAGACCTCGCAGAGCGGAAAGCCGAAGCGATCCTCAAACGGCTTGTGCAACTGCGGCTCGACACCGGCGCCCAGGCCGAAGCGCACCGTGTGCTGCTTCTCTTCCGCGCTGACCGGCTGGTTGAGCAGCAACGGCGGCACCACGCCGAGATAATGGATAATGGTGGCCTTCGTCTGCGCGATCTCCTGCCACCAGCGGTTCGGACTGAAGCGTTCAGTCAGGATCAGGCAATGCGCGCCGAGGATGGCGCAGGCCACCGTGATCGCGCCATGGTTCATGTGGAACAGTGGCAGCGGATTGTAGAAGCGCTCCTGCCCGTGCCGCATCGCCAGCCGGCCACCAAGCCGCGCATACCACTGCCCGGCATTCAGCGTGTAGAAGTTGGTCAGCACGCAGCCCTTGGGCTGGCCGGTGGTGCCTGACGTATAGAGCAGCGAATATTCGGTATCGTGATCCGGCTTGCCGGCGCGCGGTTTCGTCTGCGGTGTGGGCAGATCGACCGGCATGTCGAGGCCGTTCAGCACCGGCAGCGGCTTGGCCCTGCGCTCGGCCGCCACCTTGCACAGGTCATCGATGCGATTGGGCAGCACCACGGCGAGGTCGGCTTCGGAATGTTCGGCGAGGAACAGCATCTCGTCATGGCGGTAATCAGGATTGACCGGCACGATTCCGCAGCCAAGACCGTTCAGCGCCAGATAGTGAAAAAAGAATTCCGGCCGCATGTCGAGCAGCAACGCGACGCGATGGCCCAGGCCATAGCCGGCGGCGGCATAGCGGTCCTTCAGCGCATCGACGATGGCCAGAACCGCGCCGTAGGTCAACTCCAGACCTTCCGGCGCCCAGTCACGGCCAACACGCGCCGGCACGCAGAGAAAACTGCTTTCGCGATGCGCCGTCGCCGTCTGCCGGAAAGCCGCGTAGACGGAGGACGGCAGCCCCTCATGTTGCATGAGCGGTTCCTCCCTTTCCCGGCATTCTTCTATCGCAGCGACAGGACGGCAAGCATCACGAGGCCGATGGCAATGCGGTAATAGGCAAACGGCGTGAAGCCGTAGCGGTTGATGAAGCCGATCACCGCCCGCACCACCAGCAGGGCGCAAAGGAAGGCGGTGATAAAGCCGACGGCGATCAGCCCCGCGCCGTCCAGGGTCAGGCTCTTCCAGTTCTTGAACAGGTCATAGGCCGTGGCGGCCACCATGGTGGGCACGGCGAGGAAGAAGGAGAACTCCGCCGCCGCCGCGCGCTGCACGCCCAGCAGGCGCGCCCCCATGATGGTGGCGCCCGAGCGCGACACGCCGGGAATCATGGCCAGGCATTGCAGGAAGCCGATCTTCAGGCTGAGGCGGAATTTGAAGTCGTCGACGCTTTCGACCTCGCCCGTCCCTACCCGGCGCTCGATCAGCAGGATCAGCAGCCCGCCGACCACCAGCGCCACCGACACGACCCAGGGATTGAACAGCACGCTCTTGATGAAGCCATGGGCGAAGAAGCCGATCACCAGCGCCGGCAGGAAGCCGAACAGCACATTGACGGCGAAACGGTTGGCGGTGTCGTTGCGCCCCAGCCCCGAAAGCGTGCCCCAGAGGCGCGGCCAGTAGACCAGGCAGATGGCCAGGATGGCGCCAAGCTGGATGGCGATCTCGAAAACCTTGCCCGGCGGGCCCTCGAAACCGAGCAGATCGACCAGCAGGATCAGGTGGCCGGTCGAGGAGACCGGGATAAACTCCGTCAATCCCTCGACAATTCCCAGGAACGCAGCCTGCAGGTAATCCATCAGCATGGGCCAGCCCCGGTGCCATTCTTGGCCAGTTGGAGCCTACCAGCGGCCAAATACGGCCCAACCAGAGCCAATCTAAGCCTATTCGAGCCTATTCCAGCCAATCCTGACCAATTTTGGCCAATCCTGACCAACCCTGCCGCCTGCAATGTCATGCAGAACACCCCTCGCCAGCCCACCCGGCACCTAAAGAACAAATATAGTACAAGCGGCGAGACTCGGCAACACCGCTGCCCTATCAGACAGCCTTCGCGCGACGGCGTGAAGCGGCGGCGCAAACGTGAAACGAAATGTCGCATCAAGCGTTTATGGGGAGGTTATTTATGGAAAGAGGAGTTTTGAGATGCGTGGCATTTTACTGTGGCTGATCGGTATTCCGATCCCGATCATCATTCTGCTTTATCTCTTTGGCGTTCTGTAAGCGCCACAAACCATACCGTGACTGACATCCGGCCGGTCTGACCTCGTCAGGCCGGCCTTTTGATTCAGTCCCGCTCCTCCACCAGTCCGAGCCGGACCAGCCGTGAGGCCACGGCATCGCGCGAGCGACCGACACGACGGGCGATATCGTCGGCCCGCAACCCGCGCCGGAACAGCGCGCAGATCGCCAGTTCCTCCTGCCGCGTCCAGGCCTTACCGGTGTTGATCCGCTGGCCCAGGTCGCGCACACGCTGCTGCCGACGCTGCTCGCGGCCAGGATGCGGCGGTGGTTCCACCTCCTCCGCCAGACCATCGCCTAAGTCAGGCTCCAGACGCGGCGCACCAAAGCCTTCGCTGCGCGCATCATGCCAAAGTCGACGACGCGCATCTCCATCGGACGGCACATTCAGCAACATGCTGCCGCGCAGCCGCAGCAGGCCGATCCAGAATGTCTCCGCCGCCATCAGGCGATCAGCAGGTACATCAGCCTGCAGAATGACGACCAGCGGCAGCAGACCGTTCTTGCGGATGACCTTGATCTTCTCGCCGGATACGGAATGACCGCCGGCGAAATGCATGCGCTTGCGTGTTTCGATATCGCGGGTCTGACCGACATAGAAAATGCAGTGGTCGCGCGGATCAATCAGCGCATAGATCCACCCGATTGGCCGACTGGCCTGCATATCATCACAATCAGTCATCGACTGATCGTCTGCACTGCCTACCCCGGCCATGCTCGACATCACAATTACACCCGCGTTCTAACTCATTGCCGAATTACGGCGAGAGCATGACGGATGCAACGCAAGAGCTGTCCAGCGGAAAGAATTTCTCTCTTCGCTTGCATACACTGATCATCGTACTACAGAAGGAGTATCAGCCGCGCGGCTTGCGCCCCACCACAGGCGGCGCTTTCGATACGCCATCGAAAGCATCGTTGAACTTGCGCAGCAGCCGCAGGAACTCGGCCGCTTCCTGCTTGGTGAAAGGCGCGAGCAGCGCCTCGCGCACCGCATTCGCATCCACTGCACAGGACTGCACCAGCTTCTTGCCTGCCGGCGTGAGCGTGAGCGCGAATTTGCGACGGTCTTTCGCATCGGCGGTCTTGGCGATCAGCTTGCGCTTCACCAGCAGTCCGACGACGAGTGCGGTGGTGGAACGGTCGAAGCCCAGGCTGCGTGCGAGATCGATCTGGCTGATCGGCCCCCATCGCAGCACGACCGACAGGGCGCCATATTGCGGTGGCGTCAGGTCATGCGGCTTGAGCATCTGCAAAAACGTCGACACCGAATTCTGGTGTGCGCGCCGAATCTGAAACCCGGCACGGTCGTATATCTCAGGTACCGGATGCTCGTTGCGTTCTGTCTTGGCCATGATCGTCCCCGTCCCCGATCCCATAACATATTTCGTGAATTGACACAGGCATCGGCCGGCGTAATAGTCAGACGTATGCTGAATATGGGTGCCCGCCGGGGACGCCCCAAGGGAGAAAAATCATGACCGCCGTCCGCACTGCCCCGCTTCGCTCGACCCGCCGCGCCCTGCTGGCCGCCTGCGCCGTCGCGGCCGCCGCCACCTTCAGCCTGCCGGCCCTGTCTCCATCAGCGGCTGCCCAGTCGCTGATCCAGCGCCCGATCAAGATCATCGTCCCCTTCACGCCGGGCACCGGCATGGACATCCTGGCCCGCGTGATCGGCGAGCAGATGCGCGCCCGTTCCGGCCAGCCGGTGATCGTGGAAAACCGCGTCGGCGCCTCGGGCAACATCGGCAGCCAGGTGGTAGCCACCTCGCCGGCCGACGGCTACACGCTGATGGTGACGGCCAACACCTTCACCATGACGCCGTCGCTGTACAAGAACGTGCCCTATGACGTGAACAAGGACTTCGCGCCGATCGGCCTGATCGCGCAAGGCCAGATGGCGCTGACCGTGCACCCTTCCGTGAAGGCAACGAACGCGAAGGAGTTCATCGCCCTGGCCAAGGCCAACCCGGGCAAGATCGACTATGCCTCGCCTGGCAACGGCACACCGCAGCATCTGGCCATGGAATCCTTCAAGCTGGCCGCCGGCATCAACCTCAACCACATCCCCTACAAGGGGTCGGGCGGCGCGGTGCAGGACCTGTTGGGCGGCACCGTCGGCGTGATGATCCTGCCGGTGCATACCGCACTGCCCTTCCTGCCCGACAACCGCCTGCGCGTGCTGGGCGTGACCAGCGCCGAGCGCTCGCCGATCGCGACGCAGCTGCCGACGCTGGCCGAACAGGGCGTCACCGGCTTTGATGTCGACCTGTGGTACGCCATGTATGCCCCGGCCAAGACGCCGGACGCGATGGTGAAGGCGCTGAACAGCGAGCTGAACGCCATCCTGGGCGAAGCCGGCGTGCGCGACACCATCCAGAAGCAGGGCCTGGTGGTGAAGACCAGCACGCCTGATGCGCTGGCCAAGCTGACCGCCAGCGACCTCGCGCGCTGGAACAAGGTCGTCACCGAAGCCAAGATCGAAGCCGAGTAAGCGTCGCGTTCAGCACATAGTTAAGGGTACCAGTATGGATGTGATCATCATCGGCGGCGGCATCGGCGGTCTCACGCTGGCGCTGAGCCTGCACGAGCGCGGCATTCCCTGCCGCGTCTTCGAGATGGCGCCGCAGATCAGGCCGATCGGCGTCGGCGTCAACCTGCTGCCGCACAGCACCAAGGAGCTGATCCGGCTGGGGCTGGAAAGCGAACTGGCGAAGGTGGCGGTCACCACCAAGGATGCGGCCTTTTTTAACCGCTTCGGCCAGCTGATCCATCGCGAGCCGCTCGGCCGCGCCGCCGGCTATGACTGGCCGCAATTCTCGATCCATCGCGGCGATCTTCAAATGCTGTTGCTCGACGCGGCACAACGACGCCTCGGCAAGGACCGCATCCAGACCGGCTGGCAATGCACCGGCTATACGCAGGACGCGCAAAAGGCCACGGCAACGTTCCGCAATCCCGAGACCGGCGAAGCCCTGCCCGACCAGAGCGCCGATGTTATCATCGCCTGCGACGGCATTCATTCCGCCATCCGCAAGCAGATGCATCCGGGTGAAGGCGAGCCGCGCTATTCCGGCGTCAACATGTGGCGCGGCGTGACGCGCATGCAGCCGATCCTGTCGGGCGCCTGCATGGTGCGCGCCGGCTGGCTCAGCCATGGCAAGATGGTGATCTACCCGATCCGCGAAAACATCGACGCCGCCGGCAACCAGCTGATGAACTGGGTGGCCGAGATCGAGACGCCGACCTACCGCAAGCGCGACTGGAGCCGGCCAGGAAACCTGGACGACTTCCTGCCCGCCTTTGCCGACTGGCATTTCGACTGGCTGGACGTGCCGAAGATGATCCGCGACGCCGACATGGCGCTGGAATTCCCGATGGTGGACCAGGAGCCGCTGGAGCGCTGGACCGACGGCCGCGTCACGCTGCTGGGCGATGCGGCGCATCCGATGGTGCCGCGCGGTTCCAACGGCGCCGGCCAGGCGATCATCGATACCCGCGTGCTGACCGACCTGCTGGGCGAAAGCGCCGACCCGCGCGAGGCGCTGCAGGCCTATGAAGCCAAGCGCCTGCCGGCGACGACCAACGTGGTGCTGACCAACCGCATCAACCCGCCGGATGCGATCCTGCGCGAGGTGTTCGAGCGCACCGGCGACAAGCCGTTTGGCAAGATCGAGGATGTGATCAGCCCGGCCGAACTGACCGCGATCACCGACAACTACAAGCGTGTCGCCGGCTACGAAAAAGACAAGCTGAAGGCGGCGAGCTAAGAGAAGACCGTCACCCTAGGGCTTGTCCCTGGGGTCCATCCCAACCATCCATGCATCGGAACACACAAATGGACCCTCGGAATAAATCCGAGGGTGACAACCTGTGGCGTTACGAGAACCGGCCGTTCTTGTTGAAGCCGCGCGGCACGATGCGGCCGGCCTGCGCCCGCTCGCCGCGATATTCCTTCAGGTCGGTCTCGGTCTTGGTGCGACCCGAGGAATCCGTCCAGGTCAGGCCCTGCTTGTAGGTGAAGGTCTTGGCGTCCAGCAGGCCGCCATCCTTGTATTTCTGCAGGGTGATGCCGCGTCCCTTGGTCATCTCGGGCAGTTCCGACAACGGGAACAGCAACAGCTTGCGGTTCTCGCCCACCACCGCAACCGTGTCGCCTTCCACCTGGGTCAGCACACAGGCCTCGGCCGGGGTTTGCAGATTCAGAATCTGCTTGCCGGTGCGGGTGGCCGCCTGCATCTCCTCTTCGGCGCAGATGAAACCGCGTCCGTCGGAGCCGGCGACCAGGAACTTGCGGTCGCCCTGATACTTGAACAGCGTGACGATGTCCTGGTCGTTGCCCAGATCGATCATCAGGCGCACCGGCTCGCCATGGCCGCGACCGCGCGGCAGCTTGTCACAGGCGATGGTGTAGGCGCGACCGTTGGTACCGAACAGCAGCAGCTTGTCGGTGGTCTCGGCATGCATCCAGAAGCGGCCCTTATCCCCTTCCTTAAAGGAAGCAGTGCCGTCATCGGCGACATGGCCCTTGATGGCGCGGATCCAACCCTTGGCCGAGCAGATCACGGTGATCGGTTCGCGCTCGACCAGCACCTCGAAGGCTTCTTCCGAAATCACCGGCGCATCACCAACCAGCGTGCGGCGCTTGCCCAGTGCAGTCTTGGGGCCGAACTGCTTCTTCAGTTCCTGGATTTCGCCGGCAATCGCGCTCCAGCGCAGGTCTTCGTCGCCCAGCAGTTTCTTCAGATCGGCCAGTTCTTTCGACAGTTCCTTATGCTCGCCGCGCAGCTCCATCTCCTCCAGCTTGCGCAGGGAGCGCAGGCGCATGTTGAGGATGGCTTCGGCCTGCACATCGGTGAGCTTGAAGCGCTTGATCATCGCCGGCTTGGGCTCATCCTCGCGGCGGATGATCTCGATCAGCTCGTCGAGGTTCAGATAGGCGATCAGGTAGCCGTCGAGCACCTCAAGGCGATGCTCGATCTTGCCCTGGCGGTATTTGCTCTTGCGCTCCAGAACCTCGTGGCGGTGATCCAGATAGGCCTGCAGCACTTCGCGCAGGTTCATCACGCGCGGCAGCTTGCCGCCGTCCAGTACATTCAGGTTCAGCGGGAAGCGCGTCTCCAGATCGGTGGTGCGGAACAGGCTTTCCATCAGCACGGCGGGATCGATGGTGCGGTTCTTCGGGATGATGACCAGACGGATGTCTTCCGCCGATTCATCGCGCACATCGTCGACCAGCATCGCCTTCTTGTCGGTGATCAGCTCGGCGATGCGCTCGATCAGCTTCGACTTCTGCACCTGATAGGGAATTTCGGTGACGACAATCTGCCACATGCCGCGCGGCAGCTCTTCCTTCACCCATTTGGCACGATGACGGAAGCTGCCGCGACCGGTCTTGTAGGCCTCGATGCGGCTCGACAGCGGCTCGACCAGAATACCGCCGGTGGGGAAATCCGGGCCCTGCACGAACTCGACCAGCTTTTCGATGGTGGCGTTCTTGTGCTTGATCAGATGCAGCAGCGCGTCGCAGAGCTCGGGCAGGTTATGCGGCGGAATGGACGTCGCCATGCCGACGGCGATACCGGTGGCGCCATTGGCCATGAGATTCGGCAGGCCGGCCGGCAGCACGACGGGCTCGTCATTCTCGCCGTCATAATTGGGACGGAAGTCGACGGTCTCGTCATCCAGATTGGCCAGCAGCACATGCGCGATCTCGGTGAGGCGCGCTTCGGTGTATCGCATGGCCGCAGCGTTATCGCCGTCGATATTGCCGAAGTTGCCCTGCCCATCCACGAGCGGATAGCGTTGGGCGAAATCCTGCGCCAGACGCACCAGGGCGTCATAGACCGACTGGTCGCCGTGCGGATGGTATTTACCGATCACGTCACCGACGACGCGGGCGCATTTCTTGTAGCCGGCGCCCGGATCGAGCTTGAGCAGCCGCATGGCGAACAGCACGCGGCGCTGCACCGGCTTCAGGCCGTCGCGGGCATCGGGCAGCGAGCGCGAGGTGATGGTGGAGAGCGCGTAGGCCAGGTAGCGCTCGGACAGCGCGTCCGGCAGCGGGACGGCGCGGATGTCTTCGGGAATCTCTTTGGGCGGGAGGTGCTTGCTCATGGCGGTGTTCTTACAACAAACGGGCTGATTCTTCTACGGATGCAGGCTGCGATGCACCACTTCCAGCAGGCGGCCACGGGCCTGCGGCACGGCCTTATGGAGCTGGGCGAACAGCCGGTTTTCCAGGAAATGCCCGGTCAGGGCCAGGCCCGATTCGACATCGGTCAACGGGTGATTCGCCGGCAGCGCCCCGCTGCGTCCGGGCACCAGGAAGGCCGGCAGGGTCAGCATCCGGTCGGCGTAAGGCGCTGCCGCGGCGGCCGAGACGGCCCGGCCGGTGCGCGGCGAGACATGGGTCAGGCCCGTGGTGGCGCCGGTGGCGGCGCAGCTGGCGAGGTCGATGCCGTACCCCATCTCGGCCAGCAGGCCGATTTCCCAGCGCACATAGAGCGCGCCCCAGTCGCCGGGTTCGTCCATCTGGGCCATCAGCGTGAACAGCGATTTGGTAGCATTGAACAGCGCCGGATGCGGCTCGCGCTCGGGCAAGGCCGTGTCGATCAGGGCGCAGACCGAACTGAGCGCCGCCAGCCGCGCCGGATCGTCCAGCATCATGGCGGCCGGATGGCCGAGCGATTCAAGGGTGAAGTAGCCGAGCTGTTCGGAAAGACGCGCGCGCCAGTCGGCGCGGACGATCTGGCCCGGCTGCAAGGCGCCGCCAAGCGACCGCCCCTGCCCCGTGCCGCTGCCGCGCAGCAGCCCGGCATGGCGGCCGTGATGCTCGGTCAGCAGCGCGACGATACGGGCGCTTTCGCCATGATGGCGCACGCTGAGGACCACGCCGTCATCCTGCCATTCCATGCACTGGAAGTAATGCGATTCGCCCCCAGCAGCAAGGCGGCGGACCGCCCTTTCCGGACAAGATCGGTCAGGCGACGACCAGGGCCCCGATGCGACCGTTGTAAATGGTGATTTTCGACAGATCCACGCCCTGGGCCATGACCTGCTTCAGGACGCTCCGCTCCATCATCACCACGATCGGGCACTTATACTTCTGCTTGAAGTGGTCGAAGTTCAGGTGCGGCTGCCAGTAGGTCGGGAAATCCTCCTGCATGTCGGCCAAGCCGCGCTCGTTGTACACGAAGGGATAGAGGAAGCGCAGCTTCTTGCCGGTGTTCAGGGACGACAGCATGTAGGAGAATTTGGCCGGCATGGTGATCACCAGGGTATCGCCATACTTGTCGGCGAACCGGTTGGCGATGGCGAGCAGGTCCTGGAATTCCTTCATCTCCTCGGGACCGACACCCGGCAACGCCGCCTTGAGCGATTGCACGAAGCCGGAATAGTTCAGGAACCACAGCGTCCCCTGCGAGATGGCGAGATGCACGGCGACCATGCCGGCAAGCACCAGCCAGCCATCTGCGCCGACCTGCAGCACCAGCCAGGCGAACAGCAGCGTGACGAAGGGAATGACGAAGTTGAAATAGCGCTCGGCCTCGCCTAGATGCAGGCCCCAGGGGCTGGAAGTGTAGAGGAAGGTGGCCAGCGCCGCCGCCGCCGAGATCACGCAGAACTTCAGGTACGGACTGTCCCAGATGATGCTGAACACCGCCGGGTCGGCCAGCTTCCAGGCGATATAGACGCCCTCGGGCATCGCCAGCAGCAGGATGCCATAGCTGTTGATCGAGAAAAAGAAGGTCAGGAATTTCTCGGGATTGCGCACCAGGTTGCGCGGCAGGTCCAGAAAATCCTTCACCTTGTTGCGGCTGGACGGCACCAGCGAGGCGATGTTCTTGTAGTACCAGCGGATGTGGTGCACGCGCGCCAGCAGGATGGCGCGGAACGGCGAGCGCGGCATGAACCAGCCCAGCGCAACGACAACGACCGGAACCGCAATCGGTATCGGCGAGGCATAGAGCGCGGCGAAGACAAAGGCGAAAAAGAACGAGCCCTGGATCGCCATCTGCGAACTGAGGATCACCAGGGCGCAGAACAGGCCCGAGACGACCACGAAGCCCCAGTGGCCGGAAATGAAATATCCGCCGAGCGCGGCGTGCTGCAGGATGCAGAAGAACTCACCGATGGCGCGGGCCTTGATGCCCATCAGGCGGGCCGCCGTCGGCATCAGCAGCGGGCTGCTGAGATAGAGCGCGACGATCACGATGGCGAAATGCTCGATCGCCACACCGGCCGGCGGCAGGGTGGGATCCAAGCCGACCACTGCGATCACGGCGACATAGATCAGCACCGCCATCGCGATATCGAGGAGCGGACTGACCAGGCGGCCGGCGATGTAGAGATAGCGTTCGGGTAGGAAGCCGATCAGCGTGAACAGCAGTGGCGGATAGCCGATATAGCCCGGATAGGCGGAATCGGTGTAGCGCATGTCCAGCGGCGCGGCCTTCTGTTGGCCGAGGTACCACTTGGTGAACCAGTCATCGCCGGTGGCGCCGCGCAGAAACCCGAAACGCAACATGAAGCCGGCGAAGCACACCATTGCCAGAACGATCCAGGACGCCATCACCGTACACTCTCCACACAAGCTCAAGACCACTCTTCAAGGTGGCAATACAATCTAAAAGAAGGATTAATACCCACTCCGCCGGCATCGGGTCAGGGATGACCTCGATGGTCATCGGCATGACGCCGAACCGGAGGACCTGGTATTCCAGCCGGGTGACGGTGCCCCAGTTGATGCCGCTATGGGCATCACGGCCGGTCACCACCCTGCGGCCGTTGACATGGGTGATCGTGTCGCCGACCAGCAGCCCGGCCCGCTCGCCGGCAAAGCCCTGCACCAGGATCGCCACCACGGCGCCGTTGGCGTCGTTGCGCATCATCTTTTCAGCCTGGGTAAGATCGCGCAGGGTCGGTTGGCCCGCGAAAGGCGGCAGGTCCTTGCGCGTCTGTACCAAGCCTAGACCGAATGGCACTGCCACGCATGAAAAAAAGTGGCCCCGAGGCCGCTTTTCCCTATTGCCCGATGCGAGCACCGCTTTCCGCAATCACAACAATTCTCTCAGCATTGTTTTCGCAGCCCAGCCCAGATCCTGGCGATTAAAAACGCCGGGATTGTCATTCAGGATCGCTTTGGCGAGAGCCGCCGCATCGTCTTTCCTTCCCATCCGCGACAGGATCATGGCATGCCTGATTTTGACGGTCGTACTGTTCGGGTCGATGAACATGGCCCGGTTTATCAGTGCCAGTGCCTCAGCCTGATTGCCCAGCCATGATGCCGTATAGGCGGCGTTCGAGAACGCGAACATATGGCTGCCATCAACCCTGATCGCCTTCAGGAATGCGTCATGGGCAGCGCGGTGCGCCCTGGTCTGTTCTTCTGGGACGGCCTGTTCCTGCCTGAACAGATACATCTCGCCAATCTGATTATAGCATGGTGCGTATTTCTGCTTCTGGCTGCAGGCCATTTCGAACTGCGCCAAGGCTTCGCTCAGCTTTCCGTATCGATAGGACGGATCGGCATTCGCCGGCGGGGTAGCCGCCTGTGTGCGGAAGATCCGGCCTTTTTCATGATAGCCGTAAGGGGATTCTTTGTTGGCTTCGATACCCCGGTCCGCCAGGACCAGGGCTTCATCGAAGCGATTCTGGCGCCGCTTGAGATCAACCAGCCCCACAAGCCCAAGATGGAATTTGGGATCGATCTCCAGCGCCTCGAGCAGATCGGCTTCCTCCTGGGCTTGCGAGGAAATTTTTGCCCTCAGCCAAAGCGCATATTTGCGATCCTCGAGCGAGCCTTCAGCCACGATGCGTTGCAGCGAAGCGCGCGCCGCGTCGTAATCCTTAAGTCGGTAAGCCGCCAGAGCAGACCCGAAGGGCTCGAAATGGGCGAACAGATCGTAGGCGAATTTCTTGATGATGGCCGCTTCGCCGGTGACATTGACCGGCTTTGAAATGGCGACATTGTCGACGCGCAACCGTCCATTCAATTCACCGGGTTTCCCCGACAGCACGATTTCACCGGTGATGATCCTGGGTTCGTTGCCCAGCAGCGAACTGGCCAGCTTCTGGACATTGGTCGCGGACAGACCGCCGACGTTCAGATCTATTTTCTGCGTGGGCGCCAGCGCCTTGTCGAAGAACGCCACGTTGGCCCGCTCGCTGCGGGACAGATTCTGAAGCGTGCGAACCTCATCCAGGATCTGCTGGATGACGACCTCGCTTTTGTATCCCTTCTCCTCCAGAGCGGCCGGCAGTTCGATCCGCTCCATCAGGACAGGCTGCTGGGTCAGCGCCGCGTTCACAACCCAGCCCGATCCACCAAGCGCAATCAGCGACATGATTGCGGACGTCATGGTTCTGAAAAGAGTCTGTATCTTTTCCAGCATGGAAATTCCCCCTGCAGCGTGCCCCACCGTGAGTGCGTCGATGCGTAAGGCGATACTGCCGGCTGCCATCAGTCCTGCAATAATTGCTTAGGATTAGTGCTGCCCCCATAACGCAAAAAGGGCGGCCCAGAAGACCGCCCTTTCCATCAGCTTCATACCAAGGGGCTATTCGGTCGGCATCGGGGCGAAGGGCACCGTGAAGGTCTGCGGTTTTCCATCGCGCAGGACCCGGTAGTCCAGGGCGCTCATGGAATGGGAGTCGAAGACCTTCTGGGCATCCTTGGCGTTGATCACTTCGACGCCGGCGATATGGGTGACGATGTCTCCCACCTTGAGGCCCGAGCTTTCGCCGGGGAAACCCTTGATCAGCAGATGAATCGCAACACCGTTTGAATCGCCGCGCGCAATCGCCTCTTCCTGGCTCAGATTGCGGACGATCACGCCGCCGCCATAGGGCTTGCGGCGGCGCCAGAACGTCGCCGTGTAGTAGTTCACCGCATAGCTAGTGGGCATGTAGAACATGCTGGTGCCGGTGGAAACCGGGGTTACCGAATTCGACATGCCGGTGCCGGCGCGGAACTTGATCACCCGCTCGGCTCTGATCTCCTTCGCCTTGGCAATCAGCTGCTGCTGCGCCGTCAGGTTGTCGGCATAGCGGCTCTCGCCGATCATCGCCCAGCCCTGTCCGTAGAGATAATGAATCTCGTAATTCGGATTGCCGCCATCCACGATCATCGGTTCGCCGTCGAAGGGGATCAGGTCCTTGCGCCCCTCGAATTCCTGCGGCGTGTAATACATCCTGAAACCGTTTTCGACATGATTGCAGGCGGCCAGCAACGCGAGCGCCAGCACGGCGACAATCTTCTGCATCTTTCCCCCGGATCGGTACGACTCTGCCGGGGCAAATTTTACACAACTCGCCATAACGAAAAAAGGGCGGCCCAGAGGACCGCCCTTCTCTATTGGCTATGAGCCTGCGGCTTATTCGGCGGCGTCGCCGACGGCAGCCTGCAGTTCGCTTTCCAGGGCATCCGCGAAGTCGCGGTCGCGCTGGGCGGCGAGGCCCTTCATGCGGTTCATGATCGCACCGGTGCCGACCGGGATCAGGCGACCGACGATGACGTTCTCCTTGAGGCCGACCAGCTTGTCCACCTTGCCGCCGACGGCAGCTTCGGTGAGCACGCGGGTGGTTTCCTGGAAGGACGCGGCCGAGAAGAACGACCGGGTCTGCAGGCTCGCCTTGGTGATGCCGAGCAGGACCGGCATGCCCTTGGCCACCTTGCGGCCTTCGGCTTCGGTCTTGGCATTCACTTCCTCGAACTCGCTGCGGTCAACCTGCTCGCCGATCAGGAAGGTGGTTTCCGCCGGGTCGATGATCTCGATCTTCTGCAGCATCTGGCGGCAAATCACCTCGATGTGCTTGTCGTTGATCTTCACGCCCTGCAGACGATAGACCTCCTGAATCTCGTTCACGAGATAGTTGGCCAGCGCCTCGATGCCCAGCACCTTGAGGATGTCGTGCGGCGCCGGGTTGCCATCGAGCAGATGGTCACCAACACGGACGAAATCGCCTTCCTGAACGGCAATGTGCTTGCCCTTCGGGATCAGGTACTCGACAGCCTCGACGCCCTCTTCGGCCGGCTTCAGGATCAGGCGGCGCTTGGCCTTGTAATCCTTGCCGAACTCGACGCGACCGTCGATCTCCGCGATGATCGCGTGATCCTTCGGGCGGCGGGCTTCGAAGAGTTCCGCCACACGCGGCAGACCGCCGGTGATGTCGCGGGTCTTGGTGCCTTCCACCGGGATACGCGCCAGCACGTCGCCGGCATGGACCTGCGCACCATCTTCCACCGACAGAATGGCGTCGGCCGAGAGGTAGTAGCGGGCCTCGGAGCCACTGACGAGCATGAGCACTTCGCCCTTACTGTCACGCAGCGTGATGCGCGGACGCAGTTCATTACCCTTCGGGTTCTGCTTCCAGTCGGAAACGACCTTGTAGGAAATGCCGGTCGACTCATCGGTCGCTTCGCGCATCGACACACCCTCGACCAGGTCGCGGTAGTGCACGATACCCTCGCGCTCGGTGATGACCGGGCGGGTGTACGGATCCCAATCAGCGATGCGCTGCCCCTTCTTCACCTTGCCGCCTTCATCGGCGACCAGACGGGCGCCGTAGGGCACCTTGTGGCGGGCGCGCTCGCGGCCATTCTGGTCAACCAGGATGACTTCGCAATTACGGCCCATCACCACGAAGCGGCCCTGGCTGTCGGTCACCAGGTTGCGGTTGGCGATCTTGAGGGTCGCGTCATAGGCGGCCTCAAGGCTCGACTGCTCCGCCACCTGGGCGGTGCCGCCGATGTGGAAGGTACGCATGGTGAGCTGGGTGCCCGGCTCGCCGATCGACTGCGCCGCGATGACGCCGACGGCTTCGCCGATGTTCACCTTGGTGCCGCGGGCCAGATCGCGGCCGTAGCACTTGCCGCAGACGCCAACCTGGCTGTCGCAGGTCAGCACCGAACGGATCAGCATGGATTCCACGCCGGCCGTCTCGATGATGTCGACATCCTTTTCCTCGATCAGGGTGCCGGCCGAAACCAGAACCTCACCGGTGAGCGGATGCTTGACGTCCAGGCTGGGCGTACGGCCCAGGATGCGCTCGCCAAGGGTGGCGATCACTTCGGCGCCCTCGACCACTTCGCGCACGGTCAGGCCGCGCTCGGTGCCGCAATCGTCCTCGGTGATGATGCAGTCCTGCGCCACGTCGACGAGACGACGGGTCAGGTAGCCCGAGTTCGCGGTCTTCAAGGCGGTATCGGCCAGACCCTTACGGGCGCCGTGGGTCGAGTTGAAGTACTCGAGCACGGTCAGGCCTTCCTTGAAGTTCGAGATGATCGGCGTCTCGATGATCTCACCCGACGGCTTGGCCATAAGGCCGCGCATGCCGGCGAGCTGCTTCATCTGCGCCGCCGAACCACGAGCGCCCGAATGGGCCATCATCCAGATCGAGTTGATCGGCTTGCGCTGACCGCTGACCTGATCGATGTCGGTCTGAATGACCTTCATCATTTCATCGGCCACGCGATCGGTGCACTGGGACCAGGCATCGACGACCTTGTTGTACTTTTCGCCCTGGGTGATCAGGCCGTCCTGGTACTGCTGCTCGTATTCGCCGACCAGCTTCTTGGTGTCGTCGATATGCTTTTCCTTCGTCAGCGGCACGACCATGTCGTCCTTGCCGAAGGAAATGCCGGCCTTGAAGGCGCGGGTGAAGCCGAGCGACATCATGCGATCGCAGAAGATGACGGTCTCTTTCTGGCCGCAATGGCGATACACCACGTCGATGACGTTGGTGATCTCCTTCTTGGTCAGCTGCTGGTTGATCACGCGGAACGGTACGTTCTTGTGACGCGGCAGGATCTCGCTGAGCAGCATGCGGCCCGGCGTGGTGGTGACGCGGGCAATGATCGGATTGCCGTCCGAATCCACCGTGTGCAGACGCGCCTTGATGCGGTGATGCAGGGTGATCGTCTTGGCATCCAGCGCCTGCTGGATTTCCGCGATCGTCGAGAACACCGGGGTGCGTTCGACGATAGCACCGTTCTGCAGCACGCGCTCCAGCTCGGCCTTCACGGCCGTCTTCGGCACTTCCACCTTGGTCTTCGGATCGTAAACGATAACGTCGTCTTCGGCCCAGGCCTTCAGAACGGCGTTGACGTCCTTGATCTTCAGCACATCGCCCAGCGGGCTGTTGCGCTCCATGGTGGTGTAATACAGGCCAAGCACGATGTCCTGCGACGGCACGATGATCGGCTTGCCGTTCGCGGGGCTGAGGATGTTGTTGGTCGACATCATCAGGACGCGGGCTTCGAGCTGGGCTTCCAGCGACAGCGGCACGTGCACCGCCATCTGGTCACCGTCGAAGTCGGCGTTGAAGGCGGCGCAGACCAGCGGATGCAGCTGGATGGCCTTACCTTCGATCAGGGTCGGCTCGAAGGCCTGGATGCCCAGACGATGCAGGGTCGGCGCGCGGTTCAGCAGCACCGGATGCTCGCGGATGACCTCTTCGAGGATATCCCAGACTTCCGGACGCTCCTTCTCCACCATCTTCTTCGCCATCTTGACGGTGGCGGCCAGGCCGCGCAGCTCAAGCTTGGAGTAGATGAAGGGCTTGAAGAGTTCGAGCGCCATCTTCTTCGGCAGGCCGCACTGGTGCAGCTTCAGCTCCGGACCGACGACGATCACCGAACGGCCAGAATAGTCGACGCGCTTGCCGAGCAGGTTCTGACGGAAGCGGCCCTGCTTGCCCTTCAGCATGTCGGACAGCGACTTCAGCGGACGCTTGTTGGCGCCGGTGATGACGCGGCCGCGACGGCCGTTGTCGAACAGGGCGTCGACGGCTTCCTGCAGCATGCGCTTTTCGTTACGCACGATGATGTCGGGCGCACGCAGCTCGATCAGGCGCTTCAGGCGGTTGTTGCGGTTGATGACGCGGCGATACAGATCGTTCAGATCCGAAGTCGCGAAGCGGCCACCATCCAGCGGCACCAGCGGACGCAGTTCCGGCGGAATCACCGGCACCACGGTCAGCACCATCCATTCCGGCTTGTTGCCGGACTCGATGAAGCTTTCAACCAGCTTCAGACGCTTGACCAGCTTCTTCGGCTTCAGTTCCGAGGTCGTCTCGGCCAGTTCCTGGCGGATGTTGTCGCGCTCTTTTTCGAGGTCGAGCGCCATCAGCAGGTCGCGGATGGCTTCGGCGCCGATCTTGGCAACGAAGCTGTCATCGCCGTATTCGTCCTGGGCGGTGAAGAGCTGCTCTTCCGTCAGCAGGTCGAACTGCTTCAACGGGCTGAGGCCCGGCTCCACCACGACGTAGTTTTCGAAGTACAGGATGCGCTCGAGGTCTTTCAGCGTCATGTCGAGCATGAGGCCGATGCGGCTCGGCAGCGACTTCAGGAACCAGATATGCGCAACCGGCGACGCCAGTTCGATATGGCCCATGCGCTCGCGACGCACCTTCGAGAGCGTGACTTCAACGCCGCACTTCTCGCAGATCACGCCGCGATACTTCATGCGCTTGTACTTGCCGCACAGGCACTCGTAGTCCTTGATCGGGCCAAAGATGCGCGCGCAGAAGAGACCGTCACGCTCCGGCTTGAAGGTGCGGTAGTTGATGGTTTCCGGCTTCTTGATCTCGCCGTAGGACCAGGAACGGATGCGCTCCGGCGATGCGATCGAGATCTGGATCTGATCGAAGGCCTGGGCGCCCTGGGGCTGGCCGAATACGTTGCTCAGTTCGTTCATGTCTGTCGTCTCCTATCGGAGGAAAGGTTTCGTGGCGATCAGTAGGAGCGCTGCGAGAGCTCGACATTCAAGCCGAGCGACCGCATCTCCTTGACCAGCACGTTGAACGATTCCGGAATACCGGCTTCGAAGTTGGTGTCGCCGCGCACGATCGACTCGTAAACCTTCGAGCGACCCGCCACGTCGTCCGACTTCACCGTCAGCATTTCCTGCAGGGTGTAGGCGGCACCGTAGGCCTGGAGAGCCCAGACCTCCATTTCACCGAAGCGCTGACCGCCGAACTGGGCCTTACCACCGAGCGGCTGCTGGGTGACGAGGCTGTACGGACCGATCGAACGAGCATGGATCTTGTCGTCGACCAGGTGGTGCAGCTTCAGCATGTAGATGTAGCCGACGGTGACCTTACGATCGAAGGATTCACCGGTGCGGCCATCGATCAAGGTCGACTGACCCGAGCTGTGCAGGCTCGCCTTCTCCAGCATCTCGACGATGTCGGGCTCATGCGCGCCATCGAACACCGGGGTGGCCATCGGCACACCGCGGCGCAGGTTGGCACTGAGCTCGAGCACCTGGTCATCCGACAGATCGTTGATCTTGTCGGCATATTCCTGCTTGGAGTAGACGCCCTTCATGATCGTGCGCAAGTCGGCCGCCTTGGCCGCATTGCGGTTGACCTTGTCGAGCATCTCGCCGATCTGGCGACCCAGGCCGGCCGAAGCCCAGCCCAGATGGGTTTCCAGAATCTGGCCGACGTTCATGCGCGAGGGCACGCCCAGCGGGTTCAGCACGATATCGACCGGCTGACCGTCTTCCAGGTAGGGCATGTCTTCTTCCGGCACGATGCGGGAGATGACGCCCTTGTTGCCGTGACGGCCGGCCATCTTGTCGCCGGGCTGCAGCTTGCGCTTCACCGCGACGAAGACCTTGACCATCTTCATCACGCCGGGCGGCAGTTCGTCACCGCGCTGCAGCTTTTCCACCTTGTCCTCAAAGCGCTTCTGGATGCGCGAGGTCGCGGCATCATACTGCTTCTTCAAGGCCTCGATGTCGGCCATGTTCTTTTCGTTCTTGACGCTGATCTGCCACCACTGACCGGGGGTCAGCTCGTGCAGGATCTCGTCGGTGATCTTGCCACCATCCTTGAAGCCCTTCGGACCCTTGTCGGCCTGCTTGCCGTTCAGGAGTTCCTTCAGACGACCGTAGATGGAGCGTTCGATGATCGCCTTCTCGTCGTCGCGGTCCTTGGCCAGACGCTCGATCTCGGCGCGCTCGATGGCAAGGGCGCGTTCATCCTTCTCCACGCCGTGGCGGGAGAAGACGCGCACTTCCACGATGGTGCCCGAGACGCCCGGCGGCACGCGCAGCGAACTGTCGCGCACGTCGGAGGCCTTTTCGCCGAAGATGGCGCGCAGCAGCTTCTCTTCCGGCGTCATCGGGCTTTCGCCCTTCGGCGTGATCTTGCCGACCATGATGTCGCCCGGATGAACTTCGGCGCCGATGTAGACGATGCCGGCTTCGTCGAGGTTCTTGAGGCCTTCTTCACCGACGTTCGGGATGTCGCGGGTGATTTCCTCAGGCCCCAGCTTCGTGTCGCGGGCCATCACTTCGAATTCCTCGATGTGGATCGAGGTGAAGACGTCGTCCTTGGCGATGCGCTCGCTGATCAGGATCGAATCTTCGAAGTTGTAGCCATTCCACGGCATGAAGGCGACGAGCACGTTGCGGCCCAGGGCCAGCTCGCCCAGCTCGGTCGACGGACCGTCGGCGATGATGTCGCCGGCACGCACCTGATCGCCCACCTTCACCAGCGGACGCTGGGTGATGCAGGTGTTCTGGTTCGAGCGCTGGAACTTCAGCAGCTTGTAGATGTCGACGTTCGACTTCGACATGTCGGCTTCATCCGACACGCGGACGACGATACGGGTACCGTCGATCTGGTCGATCACGCCGGTGCGCTTGGCAACGATCGTGGCGCCGGAATCGCGGGCCACCACCTCTTCCATGCCGGTGCCGACCAGCGGCGCTTCGGCGCGGATCAGCGGCACGGCCTGACGCTGCATGTTCGAGCCCATCAGCGCGCGGTTCGCGTCATCGTTCTCAAGGAACGGGATCAGCGCCGCGGCGACGGAGACGAGCTGCTTGGGCGACACGTCCATGAAGTCGACGCCCTCGGGGCGGACCATGACGAAATCGCCGTTGCGGCGGCACGAGACCAGGTCGCCCATCAGCTTGCCCTTGTCGATTTCGACATTGGCCTGCGCGATGGTGTACTTGCCCTCTTCCATAGCGGTCAGATAGACGACCTCGTCGGTCACCTTGCCGTCGCGGATGCGGCGGTACGGGCTCTCGATGAAGCCGTACTGGTTCACGCGGGCATAGGTCGCGAGGCTGTTGATCAGACCGATGTTCGGGCCTTCCGGCGTCTCAATCGGGCAGATGCGGCCGTAATGGGTCGGATGCACGTCGCGCACTTCGAAACCGGCGCGCTCGCGGGTCAGACCGCCCGGGCCAAGCGCCGAGAGACGGCGCTTGTGGGTGATCTCCGACAGCGGGTTGGTCTGGTCCATGAACTGCGAAAGCTGGCTGGAGCCAAAGAACTCGCGGACGGCAGCAGCAGCCGGCTTGGCGTTGATCAGGTCATGCGGCATGACCGTGTCGATCTCGACCGAGCTCATGCGCTCGCGGATCGCGCGCTCCATGCGCACCAGACCGATGCGGTACTGGTTTTCCATCAGCTCGCCGACCGAGCGGACGCGGCGGTTGCCGAGATGGTCGATGTCGTCGATTTCGCCGCGGCCATCCTTGAGTTCGGTCAGCGTGCGCACGCAGGCCAGGATGTCCTCGGTGCGCAGCACGCGCACGGTGTCCTCGGCTTCCAGGCCGAGACGGGCGTTCATCTTCACGCGGCCGACGGCCGAGAGGTCATAACGCTCGGCGTCGAAGAACAGGCCGTGGAACAGCGCTTCGGCCGTATCCATGGTCGGCGGCTCACCCGGACGCATGACGCGGTAGATTTCAAACAGCGCCTGCTCGCGGCCCTGGTGCTTGTCGGCAACCATGGTGTTGCGGATGTAGGAGCCGATGGTGACGTGGTCGACGTCGAGCACCGAAATCTGCTCGATGCCGGCAGCTTCCAGCATCTCGATCTTCTTGATGTCGAGCTCTTCGCCCGCCTCGAGATAGATTTCGCCGCTTTCCTCGTTGACGATGTCGAGCGAGTTATACTTGCCGACCATGTCCTGCGGGGAAACCAGCAGTTCCTTCAGGCCTTCCTCGGCCAGCTTCTTGGCCAGACGCGGCGTGATCTTGGTCGCGGCCTCGGCCACCACCTTGCCGGTCTTGGCATTGATCAGGTCGGCATTCAGGCGGACGCCGCGCATGCGCTCGGCGTTGTAATCGGTGCGCCAGCCCTTTTTGTCGCGCTTGTAGATCACCTTCTTGTAGAAGGAATCCAGAATCTCTTCCTGGGTCAGGCCGAGCGCGAAGAACAGCGTGGTGACGGGCAGCTTGCGGCGGCGGTCGATGCGGACATGCACGATGTCCTTGGCGTCGAACTCGAAGTCCAGCCACGAGCCGCGATAGGGAATGACGCGGGCGGTGTAGAGATACTTGCCCGACGAATGGGTCTTGCCCTTGTCGTGATCGAAGAACACGCCCGGGCTGCGGTGCATCTGCGAAACGATGACGCGCTCGGTGCCGTTGATGATGAAGGTGCCCTTGTCGGTCATGAGCGGCATGTCGCCCATGTACACGTCCTGCTCCTTGATGCCCTTGACCGACTTGGCCTGGGTGTCCGGATCGACTTCGAAGACGATCAGGCGCAGCGTCACCTTCAGCGGCGCGGCGAAGGTCATGCCACGCTGCATGCACTCGTCGACGTCGTACTTCGGCGCTTCGAACTCATACTTGACGAATTCGAGCGACGAGCTGTCGCTGAAATCCTTGATCGGGAAGACCGACTTGAAGACGGCCTGCAGCCCCGCGTCGGGACGCTGGTCGCCAGCGTCGTGCATCATCAGGAAACTGTCGTAGGAGCTCTTCTGAACCTCGATGAGGTTCGGCATCGAGGCAACACTCGGGATGCGTCCGAAGCTTTTGCGAACGCGCTTGCGGCCGGTGAACGACAAGGTCATGTCTGTCCCAAATCTATCTGGTGCGGCGACTGTAATGTCGCGCCGCGCGGCTTCGGACCAAGCGATGATTTTCGCGGGCCTATTAATCCCGCCGGGCGATCGCCGCGCCCAAAGATCCGAAACCGTATCGACCCGCCGAAATCCGCGGCGGACGGGGTGTGGGGCTAATTACATAGGGCAGCTTTGGGGCAGGTCCACACCGGACCCGCCCCGCTGCTTACGCGATACTGATTACTTGACGTCGACCTTGGCGCCAGCGGCTTCCAGCTGGGCCTTGATCTTGCCGGCTTCGTCCTTGTTGACGCCTTCCTTGACGGGCTTCGGAGCGCCTTCGACGAGGTCCTTGGCTTCCTTCAGGCCCAGACCGGTGATGGCGCGGACTTCCTTGATCACGTTGATCTTGTTCGCGCCGGCATCGGTGAGGATGACGTTGAACTCGGTCTTCTCTTCAGCAGCCGGGGCAGCAGCGCCACCGCCAGCAGCGGCAACAGCAACCGGAGCAGCAGCCGAAACGCCCCACTTCTCTTCGAGAAGCTTGGCGAGTTCAGCAGCTTCGAGGACGGTCAGCGTCGACAGTTCGTCAACGATCTTGTTCAAATCAGCCATTTGAGTGACTCCTTAGTGTGTAGGTTCGATACCTGGTTTGACAGTTACGGTTCGGCTTACAGCCTTAACCCTTCGTGGCATACGCATTGAGCAGGCGGGCCAACTGGCCAGCCGGCGCCTGCACGACGCCGGCGACCTTGGTCGCAGGCGCGTTGAGCAGGCCGATGATCTTGCCGCGCAGTTCGTCGAGCGACGGCAGAGTCGCCAAGGCTTTGACACCATCAGCATTCAGGACGGTTTCGCCCATGGCGCCGCCAACAACGACGAACTTGTCGTTCTTCTTGGCGAACTCCACGGCGACCTTCGCTGCGGCGACCGGATCATTGGCATAGGCAATGCCGGTCGGCCCCTTGAAGAGGGTCTTCAGGGATGCGTAGGTGGTGCCCTCGAGGGCAAGGCAGACAAGACGGTTTTTCGCGACCTTGAAGCTGGCGCCAGCGGCACGCATCTGACGACGCAGCTCAGATACCTGAGCAACGGTCAGACCGTTATTCTGGGTTACCACAACAACTTCGGCCTTGTTAAAGACCTGGTTGAGGATGGTCACCATCTCCTGTTTTTGAGCACGATCCACTGTTCGTCTCCTAAACAAGGAATCAGGTTGCCCTGATCCTGGTTGGCACTTGAGCGATCGATTTGGTCGCTCCGGCTTTCGCTGTTGCCAGCTTGGCCGCCGCGGCAAACCGATTACCCGGTTCGCCTGTCCCAGGGCTCGAACCTTCCTGAATCCGGTCGTAACCGGATTCCTGAAAATTCTGTTCCCCGTCTATGCAGGTGGCACTTCCCTTAAACACCTCGGCTAAAAAGCTCCGGTGCGCCTGCAGTCTCGGACAGGTTCGATGCTCCGATTTCTCGAAACATCGCTCCCTCAGCCTTCCAAAGAAGGCTGAGGAAACTCGTATTGATTACGCAGCGGCCTTATTGTCGCCGCCACCAATCGCGTCGGTCAGATCGAGACGCACGCCCGGACCCATGGTCGAGCTGATCGCGATCTTCTTGACGTAGTGACCCTTCACGCCGGTCGGCTTGGCCTTCATCACGGCATCGATGAACGCCTTCACGTTGGCGAGAATCTGCTCCTCGGTGAAGGACGCCTTGGCGATGCCAGCCTGCAGCAGGCCGGCCTTCTCAACGCGGAACTCAACCTGGCCGCCCTTGGCCGCCTTGACGGCGCCAGCGACGTCCATGGTGACCGAGCCGAGCTTCGGGTTCGGCATCAGGCCGCGCGGGCCCAGCACCTTACCCAGCTTGCCCACGACAGCCATCATGTCAGGCGTCGCGATGCAGCGATCGAACTCGATCTTGCCGGTGTTGATGATCTCGGCCAGATCGTCGGCGCCGACGAGATCGGCACCGGCCTTCTTGGCTTCCTCGGCCTTCGGGCCCTTGGCGAAGACGGCGACGCGCACGGTCTTGCCGGTGCCCGACGGCATCGTGACGACGCCACGAACCATCTGGTCGGCGTGACGCGGGTCAACGCCCAGGTTCACGGCGATCTCGATGGTCTCGTCGAACTTGGCCTTCGCATTGGCCTTCACCATCTTCACGGCCTCATTGACGCCGTAACGATGGTCGGGGTTCACGGTCTTGGAAGCCGCAGTGTAACGCTTGCCTTTGGTCATTGTCCGGATCTCCCCTTATTCGCCACGAACGTCCAGGCCCATCGAGCGGGCCGAACCAACAATCATGCGGGACGCCGCATCGATGTCGTGAGCGTTGAGATCCTTCATCTTGGCCTTGGCGATCTCGCGCACCTGATCCATCGTCACCGAACCGACCTTGTCACCACGACCGGTCGTCTTCGAACCGGACTTGATGTTGGCGGCCTTCTTCAGGAAGTAGGTCACCGGCGGGGTCTTGGTGATGAAGGTGAACGAACGGTCCGAATACACGGTGATAACCACCGGGATCGGCATGTCCTGCTCGAGGTCCTTGGTCTGCGCGTTGAACGCCTTGCAGAATTCCATGATGTTGACGCCGCGCTGGCCCAGGGCCGGGCCGATCGGCGGCGACGGGTTGGCCTTACCGGCTGGAACCTGCAGCTTGATATAGCCTTCAATCTTCTTCGCCATACTGGTCTTCCTTTCCTGCTTCGAGGAGCCATGCTCCCCCGCTAGCGGATGCGTGGTGCGACAGGGTCGGTCCGGCGAATGTGGACCTTAGCTGTCTCCCACGCGGTGAACCGGGCGATACGCTGCCCGGGTACGCAAGCAATCAGATCAGAGCTTCTCGACCTGACTGTATTCCAGCTCCACCGGGGTGGCGCGACCGAAGATCGACACAGCCACCTTGAGGCGCGCGCGCTCTTCGTCCACTTCTTCCACCACGCCGGAGAACGACGTGAACGGGCCGTCGGCAACGCGCACCTGCTCGCCCACCTCGAAGGTGACCGAAGGCTTGGGATGCTCCACGCCTTCCTTCACCTGATTGGCGATACGCTGCGCCTCGGCCTCCGTGATCGGCGACGGCTTGCCGCCCGAACTCAGGAAGCCGGTGACCTTCGGTGTATTCTTGACGAGATGATAGGTCTCGTCGGTCATGGTCATCTTCACCAGCACATAGCCGGGGAAGAACTTACGCTCGGCATTGACCTTCTGGCCGCGGCGGACTTCCACCACTTCCTCGGTCGGGACCAGCACTTCTTCAAAGTGCTCGGCCATACCCTTCTGTGCCGCGCCATCGCGGATCGCCTGCGCGACCTTCTTTTCGAAGTTCGCGTAGACATGGACGATGTACCACCGCGCCGCCATCGTCTTCAGCTCCCCAGGCCGAGGATCGTCTGCACACCAAAGCGCAGGATCGTGTCGACCACAAAAAAGAACAGCGCGGCCACCAGTCCCATCACGAACACCATCGCGGTGGTGATCAGGGTTTCCTTACGGCTCGGCCAGGTGACCTTGACGGTCTCCTGCCGGACCTGCCGGAAAAACTCGATCGGACTGACTTTGGCCATCGCCTTGTTATCCTAAACTCTAAACTCGTTACGTCTGCCACGCTGGCAGGGGCGGAGGGAGTCGAACCCCCAACCCCCGGTTTTGGAGACCGGTGCTCTAGCCAGTTGAGCTACACCCCTGCATGCGCGTCAGTCGTCGCGTTACTTTACGCGATGACCTTGGCGACGACGCCTGCACCGACGGTGCGGCCGCCTTCGCGGATGGCGAAGCGCAGACCTTCAT
>NZ_JBXAQN010000005.1:0-1191 GCF_058807275.1 Ferrovibrio sp. GW821-FHT12D07
TTACGCGATGACCTTGGCGACGACGCCTGCACCGACGGTGCGGCCGCCTTCGCGGATGGCGAAGCGCAGACCTTCATCCATGGCGATCGGCGCAATCAGCTCGACTTCCATGGCGATGTTGTCGCCCGGCATCACCATCTCGACACCGGCCGGCAGGGCCACAACACCGGTCACGTCGGTGGTGCGGAAGTAGAACTGCGGACGGTAGTTGGTGAAGAACGGGGTATGACGGCCGCCCTCTTCCTTGGTCAGGATGTAGGCTTCGGCCTTGAACTTGGTGTGCGGGGTGATCGAACCCGGCTTGGCCAGAACCTGGCCGCGCTCAACGTCCTCACGCTGCACGCCGCGCAGCAGCGCGCCGACGTTGTCGCCAGCCTCGCCGCTGTCCAGCAGCTTGCGGAACATTTCAACGCCGGTCACCGTCGTCTTCACCGTCGCCTTCAGGCCGACGATCTCGACTTCCTCACCGACCTTGATGATGCCGCGCTCGATACGACCGGTCACAACCGTGCCACGGCCCGAGATCGAGAACACGTCTTCCACCGGCATCAGGAACGGCTTGTCCTTCGGACGCTCCGGCTGCGGGATGTAGCGGTCGACTTCGGCCATCAGCTTCAGGATGGCGTCGTGGCCGAGTTCCTTGTTGCTGTCTTCCAGGGCGGCCAGCGCCGAACCGCGCACGATCGGGATGTCGTCGCCCGGGAAATCATACTTCGACAGCAGCTCGCGCACTTCCAGCTCGACCAGGTCGAGCAGTTCGGCGTCGTCCACCATGTCGCACTTGTTCATGAACACCACCAGCGACGGCACGCCGACCTGGCGGGCCAGCAGGATGTGCTCGCGCGTCTGCGGCATCGGGCCGTCAGCGGCCGACACCACCAGGATCGCGCCGTCCATCTGGGCGGCGCCGGTGATCATGTTCTTCACATAGTCAGCGTGGCCGGGGCAGTCGACGTGGGCGTAGTGGCGATTGGCCGTCTCGTACTCGACATGGCTGGTCGAGATCGTGATGCCGCGCGCCTTCTCTTCCGGCGCCTTGTCGATCTGGTCATAGGCCGTGAACGACGCGCCGCCGCTTTCAGCCAGCACCTTCGTGATCGCTGCCGTCAATGAGGTCTTGCCATGGTCAACGTGACCAATCGTCCCAATGTTGCAGTGCGGCTTGTTACGCTCAAACTTTGCCTTGGCCAT
>NZ_JBXAQN010000006.1:0-834 GCF_058807275.1 Ferrovibrio sp. GW821-FHT12D07
AAGCAGAAGCTGGCGGTCCGCGTCAGCCATGGCGGCTCGGGCAAGCAGGCGCGCTCGGTGATCGACGGCCTGGAAGCTGATGTGGTGACGCTGGCGCTGGCCTCCGATATCGACGAGATCGCCGAGCGCGGGCTGCTGTCGACCGACTGGCAGAAGAAGCTGCCCGACAACGCCTCGCCCTATACCTCGACCATCGTCTTCCTGGTGCGCAAGGGCAACCCCAAGGTCATCAAGGACTGGGATGACCTGATCAAGCCCGATGTGAAGGTGATCACGCCGAACCCGAAGACCTCGGGCGGCGCGCGCTGGAACTACCTTGCCGCCTGGGGCTATGCTGCCCGCAAGACCGGCAATGAGGAAGACGGCAAGAAATTCGTGCAGGCGCTGTTCAAGAACGTCCCCGTTCTGGATACCGGCGCACGCGGCAGTACCATCACCTTCGTGCAGCGCAATCTGGGCGACGTGCTGCTGGCCTGGGAGAACGAGGCCTTCCTCGCCATCAATGAACTGGGCAAGGACAAATTCGACATCGTGGTGCCGAGCATTTCCATTCTGGCCGAGCCGCCGGTCGCCGTGGTCGACAAGGTGGTGGACAAGCGCGGCACCCGCAAGCTGGCCGAGGCCTATCTGAACTTCCTCTACACGCCGGAAGGCCAGGAGATCGCGGCCAAGCATTACTACCGTCCGCGCAACGTGGAGGTGGCGAAGAAGCATGCCGCGACCTTCCCGCAGCTCAAGCTGTTCACCATCGACGAGCAGTTCGGCGGCTGGGCCAAGACCCAGAAGGCGCATTTCGGCGACGGCGGCGTCTTCGACCAGATCTACAAGCCGGGC